>NZ_JACBFO010000003.1 GCF_021401135.1 Azonexus sp. R2A61
GAAACAGCAACGCGCCAATGATAGTGAGCTTCCGCTCGCGAAAGTAGGTCACCGCCAGGCTCCCCATAACACTCGAGGCCCGTTACAAATACGTAACGGGCCTCCGTGCGTCTACTCAAAAAATCCTCTCCGCGTCCACACCAAAAATAATCGCTCAGATACTCCTCGCACTCTTGAAAACGCCCGATTAGTCTCCATCTTCGAAAATACCTTTTCGTCGATATTTCGATTTAGGAGTTTGAAGCATGTCTGAGTCTGTCGCCGCAAGCCGCGAAACCCTGGGTTTCCAGGCCGAAGTCAAACAACTGCTGCACCTGATGATCCATTCCTTGTACAGCAACAAGGAAATCTTCCTGCGCGAGCTGGTCTCCAACGCTTCCGACGCCTGCGACAAGCTGCGTTTCGAGGCGCTCAACAACGCCGCGCTGTACGGCGATGACGGCGAACTGAAGATTCGCGTCGCCTTCGACAAGACAGCCCGCACCATCACCATTTCCGACAACGGCATCGGCCTGTCGCGCGAGGAGGCCATCGCCCACCTCGGCACCATCGCCAAGTCCGGCACCAAGGAATTCTTCTCGGCGCTGACCGGCGACCAGGCCAAGGATGCCCACCTGATCGGCCAGTTCGGCGTCGGTTTCTATTCCTCCTTCATCATCGCCGACAAGGTCACGGTGATCTCCCGCCGCGCCGGTCTGGCCGCCGATCAGGCGGTCAAGTGGGAATCGGCCGGCGAGGGCGAGTACGCCATCGAGATGGTCGAGAAGGCCGGCCGCGGCACCGACGTGATCCTGCATCTGCGCGAGGGTGAGGACGATTTCCTCTCCGGCTGGAAACTGAAGTCGATCATCCGCAAGTACTCCGACCACATCACCCTGCCCATCGTCATGAAGAAGGAAGAGTGGAAGGACGGCGAGCAGGTCGAGACCGACGAGGACGAAACGGTCAACCAGGCCAACGCCCTGTGGGCACGCGGCAAGTCGGACATCACCGACGAGCAGTACAAGGAGTTCTACAAGCACGTCGGCCACGATTTCGAGGACCCGCTGTGCTGGACGCACGCCCGCGTCGAAGGCAAGCAGGAATACACGCAACTGCTCTACATCCCGGCCCGTGCGCCGTTCGACCTGTGGGATCGCAACGCCCGCCACGGCGTCAAGCTCTACGTGCGCCGCGTCTTCATCATGGACGACGCCGAGAAGCTGATGCCGCTGTACCTGCGCTTCGTGCGCGGCGTCGTCGATTCGGCCGACCTGCCGCTCAACGTGTCGCGCGAGATCCTGCAGGAGTCGAAGGATATCGACAATATCCGCCACGGCTGCACGCGCAAGGTGCTGTCCATGCTGGAAGGTCTGGCCAATTCGGACGATGCGGCCGAGAAGGAAAAGTACACGACGTTCTGGGAAGCTTTCGGCGCCGTGTTGAAGGAAGGCGTCGGGGAAGATCAGGCCAACAAGGACAAGATCGCCGGCCTTCTGCGCTTCGCTTCCACGCATGGCGACGGCGACAAGCAGATCGTCTCGCTGGCCGACTACATCGGCCGCATGAAGGAAGGCCAGGACAAGATCTACTACGTCACCGCCGACAGCTTCAACGCCGCGAAGAACAGCCCGCACCTGGAAATCTTCAAGAAGAAGGGCATCGAGGTGCTGCTGCTGTCCGATCGCGTCGATGAATGGGTGGTCGGCCATCTGACCGAGTTCGAAGGCAAGCAACTGCAGTCCGTCGCCAAGGGCGGCCTGGACCTCGGTTCGCTGGAAGACGAGGCCGAGAAGCAGGAAGCCGAGAAGGCCGCGGACGAATACAAGGAACTGCTGGAGAAGGTCAAGACGGCGCTCGGCGAGCGCGTCAAGGACGTGCGCATCACGCACCGCCTGACCGATTCGCCGTCCTGTCTGGTGGCCGACGAATTCGATCCGTCCGGCAACCTGGCGCGCATGCTCAAGGCGGCCGGCCAGCCGGTGCCGAACGCCAAGCCTATCCTCGAGATCAATCCGCAACACCCGGCGGTGCTGCGTTTGAAGTATGAAGAGTCCCGTTTCGACGACTGGGCGGCCCTGCTGTTCGAACAGGCGACGCTGGCCGAAGGTGGCCAGCTCGATGACCCGGCCGGCTTCGTCAAGCGCATCAACGACCTGATGCTGGCGCTGTCGGGCAAGTAACTTTGCCCAAGGAAGTCCTGCGGTCGACGCCGCAGGATGGACAAAATCCTGCGGAAAACCGGTTTTCCCGTGGTCGACCGCAGGATTTTCAATTTTTTACCCCGGGCCGTTCATGACCCCGCTATCTCCCGATGACCTGCTGTGCCTGGTCAGCCTGACCATGCCCTACGGCAAATATGAAGGGCGCCTGCTGGCCGATCTGCCCGGACATTACCTTGGCTGGTTCGCGCGTGAGGGCTTTCCCAGGGGGGAACTGGGACGTCTGCTGGCCTTGATGTACGAGATCGATCACAACGATCTGCGCGGCCTGCTGGCGCCCCTGAGGCAGCGCTGAAGCTGCGGTCCGCGGCCGGTTGCAGCGGAATTCGGTGGCTAATGGCATGTTATATTGCCGGCCATGAATGACAAGACGGTTCATGAACATCGCCTGACGCTGGTCGAATTGCTCGACGGCTTGGTTGCCGACGGGATGGTCGATCAGGCCGATGCCGATGCGCTGAAGGCCGAACGGCGGCTGCACGGCGGCAAACTTCACCCGCTGGTCGTCATCGCCGACCAGAAATGGCGCCATCAAGGCCGTGTGCTCAACCTCGAAGCGCTGACCGAATGGTTCGCTGGCCGCTGCGGCCTCGATTACCTGCACATCGATCCGCTGAAGATCGATTTCACCGGCGTCGCCGAAGTGATGTCCAGCGCCTATGCCGCGCGTTTCGGCATTTTGCCGGTTCAGGTGACGACGCGGGACGTGGTGATTGCCACTGCCGAACCTTATGTCCGGGAATGGGAAGCCGAGCTGAAGCATATCCTGCGCAAGGATATCCGGCGGGTGATGGCCAGCCCTCAGGATATCGCGCGCTACCTGGTCGAATTCTTCAACCTGGCAAAATCGGTCAAGAAGGCCGTTGCCAAGGGCGACGTCACTGCCGGCGTGTCCAGCTTCGAACAACTGGTCGAACTGGGCAAGGGCAACCGCCAGTACGACGCCAATGACCAGCATATCGTCCATATCGTCGACTGGCTCTGGCAGTATGCCTTCGACCAGCGTGCTTCCGACATCCACATTGAACCGCGACGCGATCTCGGCATTGTCCGCTTCCGTATCGACGGCGTGCTGCATCAGGTGTATCAGATCCCGATGGCGGTGATGAACGCGATGACCAGCCGCATCAAGCTGCTCGGTCGCATGGACGTGATCGAGAAGCGGCGGCCGCAGGATGGCCGGGTGAAGACGCGTACGCCCGGCGGCCAGGAAGTCGAACTGCGTTTGTCGACCTTGCCGACCGCCTTCGGCGAAAAACTGGTGATGCGCATTTTCGATCCGGAGGTGCTGGTCCGCGATTTCCGCTCGCTCGGCTTTTCCGAAGAGGACCAGGCGCGCTGGCAGCAGATGACCGGATCGCCGAACGGCATCGTGCTGGTGACCGGTCCGACCGGATCGGGCAAGACGACGACGCTGTACACCACGCTCAAGCAACTGGCGACGCCGGAGGTCAACGTATGCACGATCGAGGACCCGATCGAAATGATCGAATCCTCGTTCAACCAGATGCAGGTCAATCCGGCCATCGAACTCGGTTTTGCCGACGGCGTCCGGGCGCTGATGCGCCAGGATCCGGACATCGTCATGATCGGCGAAATCCGCGATCTGGAAACCGCGGAAATGGCCATTCAGGCAGCGTTGACCGGACACCTGGTGCTGTCCACGCTGCATACCAACGATGCGGCGTCGGCGATCACCCGCCTGCTCGACCTCGGCGTGCCGGCCTACCTGATCAATTCGACGCTGCTCGGCGTCATGGCGCAGCGCCTGGTACGCACCCTGTGCCCGCATTGCAAGAAGACAGCGCCGATTACCGACGAGGAACGCAATGCCTGGCGATCGCTCGTCGCGCCCTGGAAAGCCGGCGAACCGACCCATCTCCACCACGCGGTCGGTTGCCTCGAATGCCGGATGACCGGTTACAGCGGCCGTGTCGGCATTTACGAAATCCTGCTCAACAGCCCCGACGTACGCCGCCAGGTCAAACCGGTCACCGAGATTCCGCGGGTTCGCGAACAAGGCTTCCGCGAAGGCATGCGCCCGCTGCGGATTTCGGGTGCCTTGAAGGTGGCGCAAGGGGTGACGACACTCGAGGAAATCATCAAGGTGGCGCCGCCATCGGATGACGAATAGCTATCCGTGTTGTCCGTTTCGCTGGTCAAGACATCATACTGGGTGGATAATGTGACCCCTTAACTTGAGGGGATATCATGGCCGTTGAACTGTTCAATGACGGTAATCACATCGTTCATGCCTTTTACGATCTGGTCGATGATTCCCCCGGCGGCGCCGTCCAGTGCAACCAGTTCCTGGTGGTCGACAGCGGTCACGGTGCGCTGATCGATCCCGGTGGCAACATGACTTACACCGGGCTGCTGATGGACATGCAGAAGTATTTCTCGTCCAAGGATCTGGACTTCATCCTGGCCTCCCATCCCGATCCGGACATCATCGCCTCGGTCAACAAGTGGTTCGTCGCGTCGCACTGCAAGGTGATGATTTCCAGCCTGTGGACGCGCTTCGTCCCGCACTTCACGACCGGCAAGGATGTCTCCGACCGGATTCTCGGCATTCCCGACCAGGGTGCGGTGATTCCGCTCGGGCAGTGCAAGCTGCTCGCGCTACCGGCGCATTTCATGCATGCCGAAGGCAATTTCCAGTTCTACGACCCGATTGCCAAGATCCTGTTCTCCGGCGATCTCGGGACTTCGCTGGTGCCGCACGAAAAGGCGGCCGAACCGGTGACCGACTTTCATGCTCACGTTCGCTACATGGAAGGCTTCCACAAGCGCTACATCGTTTCCCGCAAGGTCTGCCGTTACTGGGCGAACATGGTGCGGCAACTGGATATCCAGCAGATCGTGCCGCAGCACGGGGCGCGGTTCGTCGGCAAGCAGGCGGTGCAGGACTTTATTGCCTGGGTCGAGGGCATCGAGTGCGGTGTCGACTTGATGACCCAGAACCACTACCAGATTCCTCAGTAACTGCCTTTGTAGCCGCTGTTGTAGAACGGCGGCAGGCGGCCGACCAGTTCCTCGAGCAGGATCAGTTCGAGGTCGGTGTGGTTGATCACGCTCGCCGGCACCATCATCCGCTCGCCGTCGGCATGCAGGTACAGCGGATGGTCGTGATAACGGGTGGTGATCGTTTCCCGTTGTGCCGGATCCTTGTGCGGCACAACGTCCGCCATGCCGTAGCACAGGCAGAAATAGACCTTGTCCGCGGTCGATTCGATGTAGCAGCCGGTGCCGCGGATGCCGATGGTCGCGGTGGCGGTTTCCAGACGTTTGTCGCCCTTGCCGAACACCGACAGCAATTTGCCGTTGATGATGCGCAGTCCATCCTTGAGCCGGTCGGCTGCGAAGCTGACGACCGAGTCGTCGCGCTGCAGGTAGGCGTCCTGGCCGATCACGTAGATGGCTTCGCTGGCGGGGCCGGTGCTGACCGTGTCGCCGGGCTTGACCGGCATGCCGACGCGGGCCGGCTGTCCGTTGATGCGGACATCGCCCTGGATACGCTGGATGCCCGGTGTGGCAAGCTTGCGGCCGGCGGCCCAGGCGACATTCAGGACGCCGAGTCGGGTGGCCAGGGCGAGAGCGGCAAGCCGCTTGAGCGATAGACGGCGCGACATTTCTGCTCCGGAAGGATGGTTGACCGCAGGAACCGCGAGTCTAGCGCAGTCCGGCCTTGCGCTGGATCGCCTCGACATAGGCGGCGGCGTCCATCGGTCGGCCGCTGCGCTGCGCTTGCCAGATGGTTTCGCCCAGGCATTCGAGCAGGATGTGCTCGGCCTCGTGCGCTTCCAGGCGGCTGCGCAGCCGATCGTAGGCGGCGCGGATGCCGGGCGGCTGGTCGATGCTGGTCTGTTCGTGGATGGCGAGGTGCAGCGACAGGTGCAGGAAGGGATTCATGCCGCCGTCTTCCGGCGTCCATTCCTGCTGCAGCGAGTTTTCGGCATCGCCCAGCAGGGCGTGATATTCCGGATGGCGGGCGGCGATGTCGGCGGCGGCGACTTCGGCGCCGACCAGCGGCAGGCGTTCCAGGTGTTTCTTCCAGGCGGTGCAGAAGAACTGCCGGACCTGGTCACGGGTGGGGTTGAACATGGTCATTCTCGTGGATCAGCGTAAGGACGGCATTGTGGAACATCCGGTTGCCGGTGCGGGTATGGGCGATCTGCCCGATGCCGTAGGCGCCGAGCAGCGGCAAGCCGGGAAAATGCTCGCGGAAGGCGAGCAGGTCGCGATCGTCGTCGCCGTAGAACAGCGGGCCGCGACCGATGCAGGAAAACATCAGCGCGAAATCTGCCTGCCATGTCGGGTCGACCGCAAGCCTGGCCAATTGTTCGCGCATTTCGCGTTCGGCCTCCAGCGGTTGGCGCAGGGCCCAGTTCAGCGGCTGACCCGGGCTCGGCGGTTCGGCCAGCGTCAATGAGCCGTCGGCATTGATCGACAGGATCGGAATGCCGGGTTGTTCCGCTTCGGCGAGCAGGCACAGGCGATGCAGCGGCGGCCGTTCGCGCAATACGCCGGGCAACTGGCGGCGCAGGTGTTCAAGGGCGCTCATGCCGTCGATTTCGCGCAATTCGTGGCCTTCATTCGCGTCGACCGCAAAGCTTTGTCCCAATGGGCGCAATCCGCGAGCCAGCAGCGGGCGCAGGCGTCCCGGCAACTGGCAGAGGGCGCGGGCATCGCGGCTGAGCCGCGACATCTGCCAGGCGGCGCCGTCGCTATCGACCAGGCCATGCCGCGGTGTCTCGTCGAGCCAGTCGTAGGCCAGCCTTCCCTGGGCCGACAGCGACAGCCCGGTCCGTGTCGTTTCCCGGCCGGCGTCCATTACCAGTGCGGCGGCGGCCGGCCGGTCGATCTGCCAGCCTTCCTCGGTAAACACGCCGCTCGCCGTGCAGCCGGCGATCTGCAGCGTGCCGGCCGTTCTCGCGGCGAGCCTGAGTGCCTCGTCCGCCTGCCGGGCGAACTCCCGGCTGAGCAGCAGGATCACCTGTCCGGCGCGTTGCAGTCCTGCCCGCGCCAGCGCACGGTGAACCGCTTCCGCCGCCAGCGCCGCGCTGGCCTGGCTGCCGCTGGCCAGGCCGCTACCGGCGATCACGCGGTCTTGCCCCGGTAGGCACAGAGATCGAACACCACGCAGCGCGAGCATTCCGGCTTGCGCGCCTTGCACACGTAGCGGCCGTGCAGGATCAGCCAGTGATGGGCGTCGCGCTTGAATTCGTCCGGGGTGACCTTGAGCAGTTTGTGTTCGACGTCGAGCACGGTCTTGCCTGGTGCCAGGCCGGTACGGTTGCCGAGACGGAAGATATGAGTATCGACGGCAATGGTTGGCTGGCCGAAGGCGGTGTTGAGCACGACGTTGGCCGTTTTGCGGCCGACGCCGGGCAGGGCTTCGAGGGCCTCCCGCGATTCCGGCACCTGCCCGCCGTGCTGCTCGACCAGCATGCGACAGGTGGCGATGACGTTCCTGGCCTTGGTCCGGAACAGGCCGATCGTCTTGATGTATTCGGTGAGACCGGCTTCGCCCAGCGCCAGGATGGCTTCCGGCGTCGGCGCCGCGGGAAACAGCCGGGCGGTCGCCTTGTTGACGCCGACATCGGTCGCCTGCGCCGACAGGATCACCGCAATCAGCAACTGGAACGGGGTGGCGTAGGCAAGCTCGGTGGTCGGTGCCGGATTGGCATCGCGCAGGCGGCGGTAGAACTGTTCGATGTCGGCTTTTTTCACGGTTCCGGGCGGGCAAACAGGTTGTCAGAACAGCGCGGATGCGCGATATTGGAAGAACGATAATTCTAACTGATGAGAAACAGCGGGGGGCTTATGCACCTCTCATTGCAAGGCGATTCGGTCGCCCTTTCGCAACTGGTGGAAGGCAATCCGGTGGCGACGATCGTCATCGACGCCGAGCATCGCGTGACGCACTGGAACCGCGCCTGCGCCGTGCTGACCGGCGTGCCGGCCGCCGAAATGATCGGTCATTGCGAGCAGTGGCGGGCTTTTTATGCGGAAGCCCGGCCGATCATGGCGGACCTGATCGTCGATGGCGCGCTCGAAGGTGCGGTCGACCGCTTCTACCACGGAAAATTCCGGCGCTCCCTGCTGATCGAGGGCGCCTACGAAGCCGAGGATTTCTTTCCGGCGCTGGGCGATGCCGGACGCTGGCTGTATTTCACGGCGGCGGCGATCCGCGATGAAGCCGGCACGGTGATCGGCGCCATCGAAACCTTGCAGGACGTCAGCGATCGGCATCGAGCCGAACGTGCGCTGCGCGAGAGCGAAACCTCGCTCGCCCAGATCGTCGACGGTTCGCCGGTGGCGACGCTGGTGATCGATGCCGGGCACCGCGTCACGCACTGGAACCGCGCCTGCGAGGCTTTGACCGGGGTGCCGGCGGCGACGATGATCGGCTCGCGCGATCACTGGCAGCCGTTCTATCCGGCACCGCGGCCGATCATGGCCGATCTGGTGCTGGATGGCGTCGGCGAAGCTGCGGTCGACCGCCTGTATCACGGAAAATTTCATCCGTCGTCGTTGATTCCCGGTGCCTACGAAGCCGAGGATTTCTTTCCGCATTTCGGTCCGGGCGGCCGCTGGCTGTACTTTACCGCGGCGCCGATCCGCAATGCCGCGGGCGAGCCGGTCGGTGCCATCGAGACCCTGCAGGACGTCAGCGAGCGCCGGCTGGCCGAAGAAGCCCTGCGCCAAAGCGAGGAACGCTTCCGGGAGCTGAGCCGCACCGATCCGCTGACCGGCTTGTTCAACGCCCGTACGCTGCAGGAGCGGCTGCAGGAGGAAATGGCGCGCTGCCAGCGCTACGGACATCCGCTGTCGGTGCTGATGCTCGATTGTGACGATTTCAAGGCGATCAACGACAACTGGGGGCATCCGCAGGGCGATCGCGTGCTGATCGGGCTGGCCGAGGCGATCCGGCAATGCCTGCGGCGCAGCGACTGCGCTTGCCGTTGCGGCGGCGAGGAGTTCGTCGTGCTGTTGCCGGAAATCGATCGGCTGGCGGCGGGGCGCCTGGCCGAGCGCCTGCGCGATGGCTTTGCGCGCCGGATCTTCCCAGCCGACGACGGGCGCGAGGTGCGCTGTACGATCAGCATCGGCGTTGCGCAATGGCAGCACGGCGACGATGCGGCGACGCTGGTGCGCGCCGCCGATGACGCCGTTTATGCGGCCAAGGCCGCCGGCAAGAACTGCGTCCGGCAGGCGGAGGATCGCGCATGATGCGCTGGCTCGGCGGCGTGGCGCTGGGATGTGTCGTTTTCGCCGGGGCCTACTGGCTGGCGATGCCGGGAAAGTCGGTGGCACAGCTCGATCCGATCGAAACACTATCCGGCACGCTGGACGAATCGCTGTCGCCGACCCGCCCGTTGCCGGCACCGGTCAATCTGCCGGCCGCCCGTGTCGCCCTCGGCGAACAGTTGTTCAAGGATGTCCGCCTGTCGGCCGACGGTCAGCTCGCCTGTGTCTCGTGCCATCCGCTGGAGCGCGGCGGGGCCGACGGCCAGCGGGTATCGACCGGCATCAACGGCGCGCAGGGAACGATCAATGCGCCGACCGTGTTCAACGCGGCCTTCAACTTCGTGCAGTTCTGGGATGGCCGGGCCGGGTCGCTGGCCGAACAGGCGGCCGGGCCGATCCATAACCCGGTCGAGCTCGGATCGTCGTGGGCCGACGTCATCGCCCGCCTGTCGGCCGACGAAGCGCTGGTCCGGGCGTTCCGGAATGCCTATCCGGACGGCGCGCTGAATGCGAAGAACATCGCCGATGCGATCGCCAGCTACGAACGTTCGCTGATTACGGTCGACTCGCCTTTCGACCGTTTTTTGCAGGGTGACAAGGCGGCACTGAGCGAGCTCGAGCAGGAGGGCTATCGCCGGTTCCGCGAACTGGGCTGCATCAGTTGCCATCAGGGCGTGCTGTTCGGCGGCAACATGTTCCAGAAATTCGGCGTGATGGGCGATTACTTCGCCCGGCGTCCGCTCAGCAAGGCCGACCTGGGCCGATACAACGTGACCGGTCGCGACGAGGACAGGCATGTCTTCAAGGTGCCCAGCCTGCGCAATGTGGCGCTTACCGCGCCATACTTCCATGACGGTTCGGCGGCGACGCTCGAAGATGCGATTCCGGTGATGGGGCGTTACCAGCTGGGTCGCGAACTGTCGCCACAGGACATCAAGGCGATCAGTGCCTTTCTGCACACGCTGACCGGCAAGCCGCCGGGCGGAGTCCAGCCATGAGGATCGGCGATCAGCGGGGCTGGGTTCGGCACAGCTTGCTGGTGCTCGTACTCGGTGCCCTGGGTTTGCTGGTCACCTGGCTGTTCCTGAAGGCCGACGAGATTTCGCCGGAAGCGCATTACGCCTATCTGCGCACGCTGCGGCAGATCCAGCAGGCGGACGTCCTGCTCAATTCGAGCGTGATCGCCAGTTATGCCGATCTGGTCCAGAACTACGACGGCATGCGCCGGCAGATCGACAGCATCCGGCGCGATCGCGAGGGCCTGATGCAGATTCCGGCAGCGCTCGACGAAGCCGAGCGACTCGAACTGATCGTTGCCATCGAACGCCTGATCGAAGCCCAGCAGGCCAAGGAAGAGGTGATCGACCGCTTCCAGCGCGCCAACGCGGTGTTGCGCAATTCCGAACTGTACTTGCCGCAAGCCGCCGAAATGGCGATGCGTACCCCGGCCGGTCGGCAGCAGCCGGCGCTGCACGATTTCGTCCGGCGCCTGCTGGGTTATGGGCGAGCTGCGCGTCTGGAGGACGGCGCGGCATTGTTGGCCGAAATGGCGCGCTTCGAGCCGCTGGCGCAGGAAGCGGCCGTCCGGCAACTGCTGGCACATGCCCGGCAGATTCTCGAACGGCGGCCGGAAGTCTACGACTTGGTGCAGCAGGTCATGCATTCGCCGACGGCCAGCCTGCACGAGGCGGTCGCCCGCCATTACATCCGCGACTACGAGGCGGCCAGCGAGCGTGCCGGGCGTTACCGGACGCTGCTGTACGCGGTGTCCCTGCTGCTGGTCGGTTATGCGTTGTACGCGGTATTCCGGATCGAACGTGACCGGCGCGAACTGAGCACTGCCCACGCCGATCTGGCGCAGCGCTACGAGGCCCAGCGTCGTGCCGAACTCGAACTGCGCCTGTACGGCCTGGTGTTCACCCATGCCAGCGAAGGGATGACCATTACCGACGGCAATGCCCGCATTGTTGCGGTCAACCCGGCTTTTTCGGCAATAACCGGTTATGCGCCGGAGGAAGTGATCGGCCATACACCGGCGATCCTGAACTCCGGCCGCCAGGACGAATCCTTCTATCAGAACCTGTGGGCCCAGCTCGCCGATCAGGGGCAGTGGCAGGGGGAAATCTGGAATCGCCGCAAGGATGGCGGGATTTTCCCGGAATGGCTGTCGATCGTTGCCGCGCGTGACGAGAACGGGCAGACCAGCAACTACATCGGCGTGTTCACCGACATTTCAGAACGCAAGCAGAGCGAGGCGCGCATCCATCATCTGGCGCATCACGATGCGCTGACCGGTCTGCCCAACCGATTGCTGCTCGACGACCGGATCCAGCAGGGCATCCTCAAGTCGCGGCGCAGTGCGCGGTCGATGGCGCTGATCTTCATCGACCTCGATCGCTTCAAGAACATCAACGACACACTCGGTCACGAGGTCGGCGACCTGTTGCTGGTACAGGCGGCGCAGCGCGGCCTGAGCGTGCTGCGCGACACCGATACGCTATGCCGGCAGGGCGGCGACGAGTTCGTCGCGGTGCTGCCCGAACTGGAGCTGCGGCAGGATGCCGCGCATGTGGCCCGCAAACTGCTCGCCGCCTTGTGCCAGCCTTATCTGCTGGCCGGGCACGAGCTGACGGTCAGCGGCAGCGCCGGTATCGCGCTGTATCCGGAGGACGGCGAGAACGTCTCCGAACTGCTGCGCAAGGCGGACGCGGCGATGTATCGCGCCAAGGAAGAAGGGCGCAACACCTTCCGCTTCTTCTCGGCCGAGATCAACACCGCGTCGCTGGGCGAACTGCTGCTCGAAAACGACCTGTTCGGCGCGCTTGATCGCCAGGAACTGCTGATCCACTACCAGCCCAAGGTCGATGCGCAAAGCGGTCGCCTGATCGGCGCCGAAGCGCTGATGCGCTGGCGCCATCGCCAGCAGGGAATGATCCCGCCCGACCGCTTCATTCCCCTGGCCGAGGAGAACGGGCTGATCAACGCCTTCGGCGAATGGGCGATCCGTACCGTTTGCGCGCAGCAGCGTGCCTGGCTGGATGCGGGCTTGCGCGTCGTGCCGGTGGCGGTGAATGTGTCGGCCCAGCAGTTCGCGCAGCAGGATCTGCCGAACGTCGTCGCCCAGATGCTGACCCGCTACCGGCTGCCGCCGCACCTGCTCGAACTCGAACTGACCGAATCGCTGCTGATGCGCAATGCCAGCCGGGCGGCCAAGGTGCTGCGGACCCTGCGGGCGATGCACGTACGCGTGGCGATCGACGACTTCGGCACCGGCTATTCCTCGCTCAGCTATCTGCACCAGTTCCCGGTGCAATCGCTGAAGATCGACCGCAGTTTCGTCAGCCAGATCGGCGAGTACGGCGAGACGGTGCGACTGGCGTCGGCGATCATCGCGATGGCGCACGAGCTCGAACTGTCGGTGATTGCCGAAGGGGTGGAAAGCGAAACCCAGAGCCGTTACCTTGCGGCGCATGGCTGCGACCAATTTCAGGGCTATCTCTACGGTCGACCGCAGCCGGCCGACGATTTTGCCGCGCGTCTGGCGGGGTTCACGACGACGTCGGCGACGCGCCCGGGCGACGGTTCGCCAGCCTGATCTCGCGTGCCGGTAGCGGTGCGCCGCCGGTTTCCCGGGCGCGTAGCTGGCCGCAGCCGCCATCGACGTCCTGACCGACCGAATTGCGCACCGTAGTGCGGATGCCTCGTCCGTGCAGGTAGCGCGCCAGTTCGGTGATGCGCAAAGGCGGCGGCCGCCGGTAATCGAGCGCCGCCGTCTGGTTGTACGGGATCAGGTTCATGATCGCGTACTTGCCGGCCAGCAGCCGGACGATGCCGTCCATTTCGTCGAAGCCGTCGTTGATGCCGGCCAGCAGCGTCCATTGGTACTGGATCGGGTAGCCGGTGCGGCGGGCGTAGTCTTCGGCCTGGTCGACCAGCATTTCCGGGGCGATGCGCGGTGCCCGCGGCAGCAGTTCGGCGCGTCGCTGCGCATCGGTGCTGTGCAGCGAAATGGCCAGGGCCGGCTTGACCGCCTGTTGCGGCAGCCTGTCGAACACCCGCGGGTCGCCGACCGTCGACAGCACCAGCTCCTTGTGCCCGAAGCCGCCGGCAGTGCCGAGCAGATCGATGGCGTCGAGCACGTTGTCGAGATTGTGCGACGGTTCGCCCATGCCCATGAAGACGACGCGGCGCAGCGGCTGACGCTGGCGCGCCAGGACCACCTGGGCAACCAGTTCGGCACTGCCCACTTGGCGGATCAGCCCGTCGCGGCCGGTCATGCAGAAGGTGCAGCCGACCGCGCAGCCGATCTGCGACGAGACGCAGACGCCGGCGCGCGGCAGTAGCACGCTTTCGACGGTCTGGCCGTCGCTCAGGCGGACCAGCAGGCGGGTTCCGTCGCCGCCGGGATGTTCGGAAACCACCTCGGCGAGGCCGGCCAGTTCGGCCTGCAGTTCAGGGATCGCCTGACGCAGCGCGAGCGGCAGGAAATCGGCGGCGGCCTGCCGGCGCGTGCCGTGATCGAGCGGCCTGGCCTGCAGCCAGGCGCGCAGCACGCGGGCTTCATGCGTCGGCTTGGCGCCCAGGGCGCGCAGCCGGCTGCGGATTTCGCCGATCAGCACGGTCGACCGCAGGAGCGAGCGATTTTCAGTGGCAACCCAGCGCCGCGGCCGGGGCCGGCGGCTGGCGCCGGGCGCGGGCGGCGGCGCGCGCATCCAGCCAGTTCTTCCAGGCGATCAGGCAGCCGAGCAGGATGAAGGCGCCGGGCGGCAGCAGACCGAGCAGGAAACCGGGGTAATCGGCCGGCAGCAGCTGGATCGGCTGCAGCGACGGAAAGACCATGTCGATGCCGCCGAACAGCGTGCCGTTGCCGAGCAGTTCGCGCAATCCGCCGAGCAGGGCCAGCGTCCACAGCATGCCGACGCCCATGAAGATGCCGTCGAAGGTCGATTGCAGCGGCGGATTCTTGGCGGCGAAGGCTTCGACGCGGGCGAGCACGATGCAGTTGGTGACGATCAGCGGAATGAAGATGCCGAGTACCAGGTAGAGCTGGTGCAGGTTGGCGTTGAACAGCAGGTCGACGACGGTGACCAGCGCGGCGACGATCAGGATGAACACCGGGATGCGGATTTCGTGCGGGATGAAATTGCGCAGCGAGGCGACGGCCACATTGGACAGTGCCATGACCAGGATGGTGGCCAGCGACAGCATGATGCCGTTCACCGCATTGGTCGTCACCGCCAGCAGCGGACACAGGCCGAGCACCTGGGCGAGCGAGGTGTTCTGCTTCCAGATGCCGTTCCAGGCGATGGTGGACAGTTCGTCGCGGGTCATTTCGCGTTCTCCATTGCGAACAGGCGGGCGTTTTCCCGGTCGGCCCAGCGTACCGCCTTGTGCACTGCCTTGGCAACGGCGCGCGGGGTGACCGTGGCGCTGGCATGGTAGTCGATTTCGCCACCGTCCTTGCGCACACGCCAGCCCTTGTCAGGGGTATTGGCCAGCGAGCGGCCGACAAACTGGCCGATCCACGGATGTTCCTTGTTGCGGTCCTTCTTCGGCTCGATGTAGTCGCCGAGGCCCGGCGTTTCCTTGTGCTGGGTGACGCGCACGCCGGCCAGCGAACCGTCGGCGCGCACGGCGATCAGCAGCCGGATGCGGCCGGCGTAGCCATCCGGCGCCACTGCTTCGAAGACCAGCGCCGCCGGTGTGCCGGCCTTGCGCGCCCGGTACAGCGTGCTGGCTTCCTTGAGGCCGAGTTCGGGCGTCGGCGGCAGTGTCACCGCATCGCGGATCAGATCGTTGTCGTAAGCGTCGACCGGCAGGACGTCGCCGAGCAGCTTGGTCTTCTCTTCCAGCGCCGAGGCCTCGATCGAAGGCTTGGTCCATTGGTAGGCACCGGACAGCAGGGCGGTGAAGATGATCACGAACAGGAACAGGATGGCCGCGGTGCGCAGGGCCATGCCGGGGGCGGAGAAGGCGCGGGCTTCGCTCACGATTCGTCCTTCATGCCGAAGATGCGCGGCTGGGTCAGCAGGTCGATGACCGGCGCCGACAGGTTCATCAGCAGCACCGCAAAGGCGACGCCGTCGGGATAGCCGCCAAAGACGCGGACGATGTAGGCGAGCAGGCCGGCACCGGCGCCGAAGATCAGTTTGCCGCGCGGCGTCGTGCAACCGGAAACCGGGTCGGTGACGATGAAGAAGGCACCCAGCATGGTGCCGCCGGAAAGCAGGTGGAACAACGGGTTGGCGAAAGTGGCCGGGTGATACAGCCAGAGCGCGCCGGAAATCGCCACGAAGGCCGCGATGAAGGCGAGTGGCGCATGCCAGCTGATCAGACGGCGTTGCCACAGCCACAGGCCGCCGATCAGGTAGCCGGCAGCGACGAATTCCCAGCCGCGGCCGGCGAAATTGCCGTAGATGTCCTGGTTGGCCAGCAGGTGGGCGACATCGATCTCGCCGTCGCCGAGCTTGAGCGCCGTCTTCATCGCATCGAGCGGCGTGGCCCCGGACAGCGCATCGACGCGCGGCGCCAGGCCGAGGATGATGTCGATCTGGTCGAGCAGCGGCATCTGCAGGCCGACGCTCGGCCACTGCGCCATCAGCGCGGGGAAGGAAACGATGCAGGTGGCGAAGGCGACCATTGCCGGGTTGAACGGGTTCTGGCCGAGGCCGCCGTACAGATGCTTGGCGACGACGATGGCGAACACCGTCCCGGTGGCGACCAGCCACCACGGCGCCAGCGGCGGGAAAGTCAGGGCGATCAGCCAGGCGGTGACGACGGCCGAACCGTCGGACAGGAACATTGCCAGCGGCTTGCCGCGCAGGCGGAGCATGACGGCTTCGGCGAGCAGCGCAGCGAGCGAGGCGATCACCAGCTGGATCAGCACGGCCGGGCCGACCAGCCAGGCGTAGGCGGCAATGCCGGGCACCAGGGCAAGGCAGACCTGGGTCATCACCCGGCTGACGCTGGCGTCCTTGAGCAGGAAAGGGGCGGGTGCGGTCATCATTCTTCGGTTTTCGCCTCGCGCGTCGCGTCGACCGCAGCAGTGCCGGCGGCAGCGTCGGTCAAGCCGGCCGCCTGGCGACGGGCCTCGATGGCGGCCAGTTCCTCGGCCTGTTGCGGGTTCAGCGTATCGGTATTCTTCGGCTGGGCGGCTTCGCGCTGGGCCTTGGCGCGCGCCATGGCGGCCTCGATCGCCGCCTTTTTGGCGGCCTGGGCCGGGTCGACCGCAGCCTCTGCCGGGGCGGCCGGGCTGCTGTCTGCCGCCGCGGCGGCCGCTTCAGCCGCCTTCTTGGCGGCTTGCGCGGCGGCCGCCTTGGCCAGTTTTTCGGCCTTTTCGGCCTTTTCGCGTTCCTCGCGGAACTGCTTGAACTCGAAGCGGGTTTTCGCTTCGTCGGCGGCGTTCTTTTCGCGCTCGCGTGCCCAGATTTCGCTTTTCGCAAAGCGGAAATACTGGACCAGCGGGATGCGCGACGGGCAGACGAAGGAGCAGCAGCCGCATTCGATGCAATCGAAGATGTGGTACTGCTGGGTCTTGCCGAAATTCTTCGCGCGGGCGTGCCAGTACAACTCGAACGGCTGCAGTTCGTGCGGGCAGGCGTCGGCGCAGGCGCCGCAGCGGATGCACGGCATTTCCGGCGCTTTGGGCGGGAACAGCCGGTCGGCGTGGGCGATCAGGCAGTTGGTCGCCTTGACCACCGGCACGTCCGGCGTCGGTACCAGAAAGCCCATCATCGGCCCGCCCATCACCGTGCCGTCGGTGTCCGGATGCGGCTGGGCGAGTGCCAGCAGTTCGTCCATCGGCGTGCCGATCAGCGCTTCGTAATTGCGTGGGGCGTGAACGTTGCCGGTTACCGTGACGATCCGCGAAACGACCGGTTCGCCGTAAGCGATGGCACGCCATGCGGTGTAGGCGGTGGCGACGTTGAAGCACTGTACGCCGAGGTCGGTCGAGCGTTTGGCGGCCGGCACTTCCTTGCCGGTCAGCACGCGGATCAACTGCTTGGCGCCACCGGCCGGGTAACGCGTCGGCACGCTGACGACTTCGAAGTTCTCGCCGAGTTCGGCGACGGCGGCCCGCATCGCGGCAGCGGCTTCCGGCTTGTTGTCCTCGATGCCGATCAGTACGCGCTTCGGTTGCAGCAGGTCGCGGAAGATGCCGATCCCGCGCACGATGTCCGCCGCACGTTCGCGCATCAGCAGGTCATCGCAGGTGATGTAGGGTTCGCACTCGGCGCCGTTGATGATCAGTTCGTCCATCGCCACGCTGCGCGATGCGGTCAACTTGCCGTGCGTCGGAAAAACCGCGCCACCCAGGCCGACGACGCCGGATTGCTGTAGATAGCGGCGGGTATCGTCGGGAGTGGCGTTGGCGTAGTCGAAAGGCTGGCGGTCGATCCATTCGTCGCGGCCGTCGGGCTCGATGACCACCGACAGCGCATCCAGCCCGGACGGGTGCGGCTGGGGCTGCATGGCGACGGCGAGCACGGTGCCCGACGTGGGGGCATGGACAGCGGCCGAAATCCAGCCGTCGGCCTCGCCGATCAACTGGCCCTTGCGCACCTTGTCGCCGGCCTGAACGACCGGTCGCGGCGTACCGCCGATGCTCTGATGAAGCGGCACGATCAGGCGCGACGGCAAGGGCGCCGCAGCGATCGGCAGGGTCACCGACTGGGTCTTGTTGGTTGGCGGCTTGACGCCGCCCTTGAATTTGAACAACTGGTGCAGCATCAGGCGGCTTCCTTGATGGCCGGACGGGCGGCATCGGCCGCCTTGATCTCGACCACCGGGTATTTCCACTTCCAGTTGTCGATGTTTTCGCCGATCGCTTCCATGCGGATGCATTCGACCGGGCAGGGCGGCAGGCAGAGTTCGCAGCCGGTGCATTGCCCGGCGATGATCGTATGCATCTGCTTGGCGGCACCGACGATCGCATCGACCGGGCAGGCCTGGATGCACAGCGTGCAGCCGATGCAGGTGTTTTCGTCGATGATGGCGATCTGCTTCGGCTTTTCCTCGGCATCCAGCGGCTTGACCTCGCGGCCGAGCAGATCGGCCAGGCGCTGCACGCCTTCCATGCCGCCCGGCGGGCACAGGTTGATGTCCACCTCGCCCTTGGCGATGGCCTCGGCGTAGGGCTTGCAGCCGGGAAAACCGCACTGGCCGCACTGGGTCTGCGGCAGGATGGCGTCGATCTTGTCGACCAGCGGGTCGCCTTCGACCTTGAACTTGATCGACGCGTAACCCAGCGCCGCGCCGAGCACGACGGCGCCGAGGGCCATGATGGCGATGGCGAGCAGGATGTCCATTACTGGTATTTGTCCAGGCCGGCGAAACCCATGAAGGCCAGCGCCATCAGGCCGGCGGTGACCATCGCGATGGCGGCACCGCGGAAGTGAAGCGGCACGTCGGCACCCTCGATACGTTCGCGGATGCCGGCGAACAGGATCAGCACCAGCGAGAAACCGACGGCGCTGCCGGCGCCGAACAGCAGCGATTCGACAAAGCCGTTGCCGTTGGCGATGTTGATCAGCGGTACGCCGAGCACCGCGCAGTTGGTGGTGATCAGCGGCAGATAGATGCCCAGCGTCTGCTGCAGCGTCGGCGAAGTCTTGGCGATGACCATCTCGGTCAATTGCACGATGGCGGCAATGGTGACGATGAACGACAGCGTGCGCAGGTACTCCAGCCCGAAGGGCAGCAGCAGGAAATGGTCAATGATGTAGCTGGCGCCGGTGGCCAGCGTCAGCACGAAGGTGGTCGCGGCACCCATGCCGTAGGCCGTCTCCAGTTTCTTGGAAACGCCCATGAAGGGGCACAGGCCGAGAATCTTCACCAGCACGACGTTGTTGACCAGCACCGCGCCGACGAGGATGAATAAGTAATGGCTCATATAGAGATCCGAGGAAGGGCGTTATTATCGGGCTTCGCTGCGGACCGGACAACTATACGATTTTTATAGGCTTATCCCGGCGATGTCCCGTGCCGTGCGGCGAGCGCCCTTCCGCAGTCGGCGACCAGTGCCGGACCGCGGTAGATGAAGCCGCTGTAAACCTGGACCAGGCTGGCGCCGGCCTGCATCTTGGCGAGCGCATCCGCACCGCTGAAGATGCCGCCGACGCCGATCACCGGAACTTCGCCGGCCAGCGCCGCCGATAATTTGCCCTGGACCTCGGTCGACCGCAGGAATACCGGTTTGCCCGACAGGCCGCCGGTTTCGCCGCCGTTCGGCAGGTGTTCGACGCCTTCGCGCGACAGCGTGGTGTTGGTTGCGATCACGCCATCGAAACGGTGGCGGCGCAGCGCGTCGGCGATCGCGGCAATTTGCGTGTCGTCGAGATCGGGGGCGATCTTCAGCGTCATCGGCACATATTTGCCATGACGATCGGCCAGTTGCAGCTGGCGAGCCTTCAGTTGCGCCAGCAGGTCATCAAGCGCCTCGTCCTTTTGCAGTTCGCGCAGGTTCTTGGTGTTCGGCGACGAGATATTGACGGTGATGTAGCTGGCTTCGTTGTAGACCTTGTCGAGACAGATCAGGTAATCCTCGGCGGCCTTGTCGATCGGCGTCGTCGCGTTCTTGCCGATGTTGATGCCGAGGATGCCGCCGCGTTTCGGAAATTGCGCGGCACGCACGTTTTCCAGCAGGCGGTCCACGCCGGCGTTGTTGAACCCCATCCGGTTGATGATGCCTTGCGCCTCCGGCAGCCGGAACAGCCGCGGCTTCGGATTGCCGTCCTGCGGTCGCGGCGTGATCGTGCCGATCTCGATGAAGCCGAAACCGAGCCGGGCCAGCGCGTCGATGTGATCGCCGTTCTTGTCGAGCCCGGCGGCCAGGCCGACCGGATTCGGGAAACGGAGGCCCATGACCTCGACCGGGCAGGCCGGCGCCGGTTGGGCGACGACCCCGAGCAGACCGGTGGATTCAAGGAAGGACATCGCGTTCAGCGCGATGCCGTGGGCCCGTTCGGCGTCGAGCGCGAACAGGCATTGGCGGAGGAGCGGATAAGTCATGATGCCGCGGATTTTACCGTATCGCCCCGCCACGCCGGCGATTCGCCGACATCTCGCGAAACAATCGGTAACAGCTGTCCCGCATCGGCTTACGCTACACTCTTGCACATGCGAATTCTTCCCATCTGCCTGTTGTTGACCGCAAGCCTGCCGGCACTGGCTCAGGGCGTGCGCGATCCGCTGGCCACCGACGCCCTGTTGCCCTTGCAGTCGGCGCATCAACTGGCCGCCCGGGTGGGCGAAGCGCCCTGCGCCGAAAATCTCCCCGAAGGGGCGTTGACCGCACTGGATGCGGTCGACATCGCCTTGTGCCGCAACCCGCAAACCCGTGAAAGCTGGGCCAACGCGCGGGTGCAGGCGGCGCAGGTCGGCGTTGCCCGCGGCGCCTGGTTGCCCTCGCTCGATGGGCGTGCCGCGATTGCCCGCAGTTTTGCCGACAGCGGCGATCTGACCCAGCGCAGCGCAGCGCTGACGCTGTCCTGGCTGCTGCTCGATTTCGGCCAGCGTTCGGCCAGCCAGCAGAATGCCGGACGGCTGCTCGATGCGGCGCTGGCGACGCGCGATGCGACGGTACAGAACCTGTTCCTGAGCACGCTGCAATCCTATTACACGGCCCAGGCCACGCGTGCCGCTGTCGGTGCAGCCGTGGAAGCCGAGCGGGCGGCCAGGGAAAGTCTGGCCGCCGCCGAATTGCGCTATCAGGTCGGCGCGGCGGCCCCCGCCGATCGCTTGCAGGCGCAGACCGCGGCATCGCAGGCGACGCTCAACCGTCAACGCGCCGAAGGCGATGCGCGCAATGCACTCGGCGCGCTGGCGTTCACGCTCGGTTTGCCGGCGCAGACCGGTTTGACGCTGGCCGAGGCGGCCGACCTGCAGGCGATCGACGCCTGGCGGCGCGACGTCGAATCGCTGATCGGCGACGCGCTGGCCCGGCGGCCTGACCTCAAGGCGGCACAGGCCCAGGTCGAAGCCGCCCAGGCTGCCGCCGATCTGGCCCGGGCCCAGGGCCGGCCGACGGTGTCGCTGGCGGCCGGGCCGACCTGGCAGAAGACCGGACCGCTCGAAAACGACGGCGGCAGCGTCGGCCTGACGCTGAACGTGCCTTTCTTCAACGGTTTCCAGACCACTTACCGGGTCCGCGCCGCGCAGGCCCAGGTCGATGCCCGGATGGCGCAACGCGATCGACTGCAGCAGCAGGTCGCGCTCGATGTCTGGAAAGCCTGGCAGAACCTGGGAACCGCCAATCAGTCCCTGCAGACGACGCGCGATCTGCTGGCCAGCGCCGAACAGTCGCAGCGCGTCGCCCTTGGTCGTTACAAGGCCGGCGTCGGCAGCGTGCTCGATCTGCTGAGCGCACAGAGCGCGTTGGCCAGTGCGCGGGTTCAACGAATTCAGGCGGAACTCGACTGGCAGGTTTCGCGGGCCACGCTGGCACAGGCGGTCGGCACACTCGATTACCGGCTGTTGCAGGCCGCGGAGGGAAATCCATGAAATTCGGAAAAGGGCGGCTGATCGTCGCGCTGCTCCTGGTCGGCGCGATCGGCGCCGGTGTCTGGTACGGCAAGCAGCGTTCGGCGCAGGATCCGGCCAAGCGCTACCGGACGGCCGAGATCGTCAAGGGCGAGGTGACGCAGACCGTGTCGGCCAACGGCACGCTGAACCCGGTGGTCCTGGTCAGCGTCGGTACCCAGGTGTCGGGCACCGTGCGCAAGCTGTACGTCGATTTCAACGACAAGGTGAAGCAGGGGCAGGCGCTGCTCGAACTCGACGATGCGCTGGTCTCCGCCACCGAGCGCCAGAGCGCGGCGAGCATCGCCAGCGCGCAGGCGGCGCTGGAACTGGCGCAGGCCAGCGAGGCGCGGATGAAGGCGCTGCTCGCCCAGGAATACGTGTCGCGCCAGGAATACGATCAGGCGGCGCAGGTGCTGAAATCGGCGCGTGCCCAACTGGCGCAGGCGCAGGCGCAGAACGCCCGCGACCGCGCCAACCTGAATTTCACGGTGATCCGTTCGCCGGTCGATGGCGTGGTCATCGACCGTGTCGTCGATCTGGGGCAGACCGTCGCTGCCAGTTTCCAGACGCCGACCCTGATCAAGATCGCCCAGGATCTGTCCGAGATGCGCATCGACACCAGTTTTGCCGAAGCCGACATCGGCGGCATCCGCGAGGGGCAGAAGGCAAAGTTTACGGTCGACGCCTTCCCGAACCGGAATTTCGAGGGCGTCGTCCAGCAGATTCGCTTGAATCCGACCAACCAGCAGAACGTCGTCACCTACAACGTGCGTGTTTCGGTATCGAATCCGGAGCAGATCCTGCTGCCGGGCATGACCGCTTACGTGACGATCGGCGTGCAGCAGCGCAACGACGTGCTGCTGGTGCCGAATGCCGCATTGCGCTTCAAGCTCGCGGACGCCGCGCAGAAGCCGGAAAACGGCTCGGCCCGGCCGTCGACCGCAGGCGGGCCGCCGAACGGCGCGCCAGGTGCTGCAGCGCCGGCCGGCGGCGCCCCGGCCGGGATGCCGCAAGGCGGCAAGCCGCGCAAGCGTGACGGTCAGCAAGGGCAGATCTACGTCCTGGAGAACGACGAACTGAAACCGGTCAACGTCCGCCTCGGCATTACCGACAACCGCAATACCGAACTGCTCGGCGACGAACTGGCGCCGGGAACGCGCGTCGTCGTCGGCGAGAACGGCGGGGCCGGCAAGCCGCCGTCGTCGGTCGGCATGCGGATGTTCTGATGACGCAGGCGGTCATCCGGGTGCTCGGCCTGGGCAAGTCCTACGTGACTGCCGCCGGCGACTTCACGGCCTTGCATTCGGTCGACCTGACGGTCGAGTCCGGCGAGTACATCGCGATCATGGGGCCTTCGGGCTCGGGCAAGTCGACCTTCATGAATCTGCTCGGCTGTCTGGACACGCCGACCCGGGGCGATTATTTCCTGGCAGGCGAGCGCGTGGCCGGGCTCGATGGCGATGCGCTGGCCCGGTTGCGCAACCGTACGCTGGGCTTCGTCTTCCAGGGCTTCAATCTGCTGCCGCGGATGAGCCTGCAGGATAACGTCGCGTTGCCGCTGGTCTATGCCGGCGTCGATCAGCCGACGCGCCGGGCCAAGGCGCGCGTGCTGCTCGAACGGGTCGGCCTCGGTCGCTATGCCGAGTCGCTGCCCAACCGGATTTCCGGCGGCCAGCAGCAGCGGGTGGCGATTGCCCGGGCGCTGGTCAACGATCCCAGCCTGATCCTGGCCGACGAACCGACCGGCAACCTCGACAGCCACACCAGCGAGGACATCATGGCGCTGTTCGGCGAACTGAACGCGGCCGGCATCACCATCGTGCTGGTCACCCACGAACCGGATATCGCCGAGCACGCCAAGCGTCAGGTCCGTTTCCTGGATGGCCGTATCGTCGACGACCGGCTGACGGAGGTTGTGCGATGACGCTGATCCGGCCGATGTTCCATGAAGCCTGGCTGGCGATGGGGGCCAACCGCCTGCGTTCGGCGCTGACCATGCTCGGCATGGTGATCGGCGTCGGTGCCGTGGTCATCATGCTGGCCATCGGCCAGGGCGCGCAGTACGCGGTGCAGCAGACGATCAGTACGATGGGGTCGAACCTGTTCATCGTGCTCGCCGGTTCGTTCACCGCCTCCGGCGTGCGCAGCGGCAGCGGCGGCGGGCCGACGTTGACCGTGGGCGATTCGGATGCGATCGCCGAACTGGACGGCGTCGTTGCCTCGGCGCCGACGCACATGGGGTCGCGACAACTGGTCTATGGCGCGCAGAACTGGAGTACGCAGGTCATCGGCACGACGCCGGATTATCTCGAAGCCCGCGCCTGGAACGTGGTCAACGGCGCCGGCTTCGGCGATTCCGACGTCCGCTCGGCGACGCGCGTGGCGGTGATCGGCAAGACGGTGGCCGAAAACCTGTTCGGCGACGAGGATCCGGTCGGCAAGACGATGCGCATCCAGCAAAGCCCGTTCATCGTCATCGGCGTGCTCGCGCCGAAGGGGCAGAACCTCGACGGTCGCGACCAGGACGATACCGTGATCATTCCGTTGTCGACCGCGCAGCGCAAGGTGTTCGGTACGCCTTTCCTGGGTTCGGTGCGGATGATCATGGTCCAGGCGGCGGCGGCCGACGGCATGGACCGGACGATGGCCAGCGTCTCGTCCTTGCTGCGCCAGCGCCATCGCTTGCGCGACGGCATGCCGGACGATTTCTTCATGCGCAACCTGTCGGCAGCGGCCGAGTCGGAAGCCGAGACGACGCGCACGATGTCCATCCTGCTTGGCGCCATCGCGTCGATCTCGTTGCTGGTCGGCGGTATCGGCATCATGAACATCATGCTGGTGTCGGTGACCGAGCGGACGCGCGAGATCGGCATCCGGATGGCGATCGGTGCGCGTCAGCAGGACATCCTGACGCAGTTCCTGCTCGAGGCGGTGATGATTTCCTTTGCCGGCTGCCTGCTCGGCCTGATTCTCGGCGTCGGCATCGCGCTGGCGATCAACGCCTTCACCGGCATGGTCGTCGTCATCTCCGGTTCGGCGGCGCTGCTCGCCTTTGCGGTGGCGGCCTTCGTCGGCATCTTCTTCGGCTGGTATCCGGCGCGCAAGGCGGCGCGGCTCGATCCGATCGAGGCCTTGCGCTACCAGTAATCGGTCAGCGAGCCGGCCGCAGCAGCAGATCGATGTGAGCGTCGTCGCCGTCGCGCAACCTGACGGCGGTGCGCTCGTTGACGAAGCGCAGCCGGCCGCCAGCTTCGATGCGCGCGCTCAAGACCAGTCCGACGGTTTTTCCGATCAGGCTGCGGTCGACCGCAAGCCGGAAGGGAATCGGTACTTGCGCACCGGCCAGTTCGTAATCCTGCTCGACCAGCGTCAGTCGGCGTTTCTCGTCGCGTAGACGCAGCGTCAGCGTGGCATCGGGCGGCAGGGCGATGCGTGCCAGATAGGAAACGCTGCCGGAGAGTTCGACGAAATGGCCGAGCGGTTCGAGGCTGCGGCATTGACGTGGGGCGTCGCGGCCATTGTCCAGGGTGGCTTCCCGACCCCGGGTGAACAGCGACAGCGGGCCGCGCTGGTAATGGGCGCCGGACGCCGAAACCACCTGCGGCAGTTCGACCTTGCCGCCCGGTCCGGCCAGCAGCGCGGCATCGGCGGTGAATTCGACCTGTAGCGACGAGCCGTCGGCGCAGTGGTAGGCGATCAGCGCCGCATTTGCGGTCGACAGTCCGTTCAGGGAAAAAAGCGCCAACAAGGCGGCCGTGCGGAATCTTGATCGTTTCATGCTTGCTCCGGCAGGCGGCGCCAATGGCCGTCGATCAAGCCTTCGAGGGGGCGGAATTTCGATTTGTAGGCCATCTTCCGGCTTTCGGCGATCCAGTAGCCGAGGTAGAGGTAAGGCAGGTCGAGTGCCCGGCATTGGGCAACCTGCCACAGGATGTTATAGACGCCATAGCTGGCGCCCGGTACGTCCGGGTCAAAAAAGGTATAGACCGATGACAGCCCGTCGTCGAGCACGTCGATCACGCTGACCATGCGTAGTTCGCCATCCTCGACGAACTCGACCAGCCGGGTATCGACGCGGCTCTGCAGCAGGAACTGCGCGTACTGCTCGTGGTTGTCGTCGTCCATGCCGCCGCCGGGGTGGCGGCTGTTCTGGTAGCGGACATAGAGCGCGTAATGTTCTGGAATGAAGTGCAGCGGCATTTCGCGGGCGACGAGCCCGGCATGGTGTCGGGTGGCCCGCCGCTGGCTGCGGTTCGGCTGGACGTCGGCCACCGGCAGGCGCACCGGAACGCAGGACTGGCAGGTGTCGCAGTGCGGCCGGTAGGTGAAGATGCCGCTGCGCCGGAAGCCGCGTCTGACCAGCGTGCTGTACACCCGTTCGTCGATCAGATGGGCGGGGGTTGCGACCTGCGAACGCGCCATATGGTCGTCGAGGTAACTGCACGGGTAGGGCGAGGTCGCGTAGAACTGCAGCAGCGAATAGGGCAGTTCGGCGTCGTCGGGAAGCGCCATCGTTACCAGGTCCAGTCGGCGTGGCGCGTTGCCCAGGGGCCGCGCTCGATGCCTTTTGCGGTCGACGCCTCGAGTTGGCGCAAAAAGTCGGTGCGGGGAATTTCGCGGCCGCCGAGCGAGGCGAGGTGGCTGGTGTGCATCTGGCAATCGATCATGGTGAAGTCGTTTTCGACAAGATAGCGTACGAGATGTGCGAAGGCGACCTTGGAGGCGTCGCGGCGCAAGGCGAACATCGATTCGCCGTAGAACATGCGTCCGATCGCCAGACCGTAGAGCCCGCCGACCAGTTCGCCACCGGCCCAGGTTTCGACCGAGTGCGCCCAGCCGAGTTCATGTAGCCGGACGTAGGCATCAAGCATTTCCGGGGTGATCCAGGTGCCGTCCTGTCCGGGACGGGGCGTGGCTGCGCAACGTGTCATCACGCCGGCGAAATCGGTGTCGAACTGCACCGTAAAGCCAGCATGCCGCAAAGTCTTGCGCAGCGAGCGGGTCAGCCGGAATTCGGCGGGGAACAGCACCATGCGGGGGGCCGGGCTGTACCACAGCGGATGTCCTTCGACGGTGCCCCAGGGAAAGATGCCGCGGCGATAGGCTTCGAGCAGGCGATCCGGCTGCAGTCCGCCGCCAACGGCGAGCAGGCCGCCCATTTCCGCTTGCGCCGAGGTGACGGGCGGGAAAGGGTCGGCCGGCCGCAGGTAGGTCAGCATGCTTGGACGGTCAGCCCGTCACCGGGGACACGAGGTCTGCAGGCGTCATCGCTGCGACCGGCTTCGTTCAGGAAGCGGCCCCGTCATCCTTGGAGGGGGCCGCACGCTCCACCTTTTCCCAGGAACCGGATGCCTTCTCGAAGTCGAGTGCCAGGACATTGGTGTCGACGCCATAGGCGCCGCCCTTGACGTCGACCTGCACGATTTCGGGCTCCGGCAGCGCGCTGACGAATTCCAGCACATTGTCGAGGTCGGCGGCTGGCGGGGTATCCGACACTTTCGATGCGGCTCCGCCAAAGGAGACCGCTTCGAATTCGAGGTCCGGAATGTAGTTTTCCGGAACGCGGCCGGCCAGTATTTCGGCGCGCTCGAGAAGCGCCGGGTCGACGTCGATGCCCAAAGGGATTTCGGCATCGCGGGCGATCAGCAACGCGGCAACTTCGCGATGGCCGGCACGCAGTGCCAGGCGAATCGGCGCGCCGCTGCCATCCGGCGTCGTCGCATTGACGTTTGCGCCGCGGTCCAGCAATTCACGGATGATCGGTACGTTGCCGCTGAAACACGCAGTTCTCAGCGGCAAGCCGGCATGCCCGTGGATATCCGCTTCATTCACGTCTGCACCCGCATCAAGGGCGGCAATGACCTGATTCAGGTTCGAAGTCCGGATTGCTTCGATCAACTCGCTGGATTTGAGATTTTTCGCACTCATCGTTCAAGCCTCGTATTGCCGGATTTTAAGACAAGCAGGGCTGACTGGCGAGTACCGGAAACTTCGCGTGGCTGGCCTGCGGGAGGCCGTCGGGACGATGGCGGGCGAAAAAAAAGCGGCTTTCGCCGCGTTTTTCGGGATGCTTCCGCTCAGCGGGTCTCGATGATGCGCCGGGCACCGTCAAAACGGTTCATCCAGTAGCTGTTGGCCATGTTTTCGACGCGAACTTCGGCACCGGTTCTCGGCGCATGCAGGAAATGATTGTCGCCCAGATAAATACCGACATGCGAGAAGGTGCGACGCATCGTATTGAAGAACACCAGGTCGCCGGGCTTCAACTGGTTGATGTCGATCTGCTGCCCGACTTCGCTTTGTTCGCGGGCGGTACGGGGCAGGTAGGCACCAATGCTCTCGCGGAAAACCGTCTGGACGAAAGAACTGCAGTCCAGTCCACGGTCTGCGTCATTACCGCCCAATTTGTAGCGGACACCGACCAGCTTCAGGCCTTCGAGAATCACATCCTGCGTGGCATTGGTGTAGCGTTCCAGCAGCGAGCGTGGTTCGGCGGCGGCGACGTCCTGCGCCACGGAGGGCGCTACCGGCCCGATGGCAAGAAGCAGGGCGAGGAAAAGGGAAGTGATCTTGCGATGCATAGCGCCGCAATGTATTTAATTTTGCCTCGCTTGTAAAGTCTGAATCAGACAAAAGTACTACCCTGAGCCGGTGGTATGTTCATCGTCTGTAATTATGAATACAATTTGAACCCTAAAAATGAGGAGACACTGAAACAATGGAGTCTTTCAAAACGCTTCTGATCGATAGCCAGGATGGCAAGGTCGGTCACCGTTTCGTGCGCATGACGCGCGACGATCTTGATGTGGGCGATGTACTCATCCGTACCGCCTATTCCAGCGTCAATTTCAAGGATGCCTTGGCGGCAACGGGAGCCGGCAAGATCATCCGGCGTTTTCCCTGTGTCGGCGGCATCGATCTGTCCGGCACGGTGGTCGAGAGTGCGGATCCTCGTTTCAAGGTCGGTGATCCGGTGATTGCCACCAGTTTCGATATCGGCGTTGCCCATCATGGCGGCTACGCCGAATATGCCCGTGTGCCCGCCGACTGGGTCGTGCCGTTGCCCGATGGTTTGTCGCTGTTCGACGCGATGGCGCTCGGTACGGCAGGGTTTACGGCGGCGCTCGGGATTATCCGGATGGAGGAAAACGGACTGAGCCCGGCCAAGGGCCCGGTGATCGTCACCGGTGCGACTGGGGGCGTGGGCAGTTTGGCCATCGACATGCTGGCACAGCGGGGTTATCACGTGGTGGCGTTGACCGGCAAGGCAAGTGAAGCGACGTACCTGCGTGGCTTGGGAGCGGCAGAAATCCTGCTGCGCCAGGAGCTTGATCTCGCGAAAATCCGTCCATTGGAGAGCGCTCGCTGGGCGGGTGCGGTCGACAATCTTGGCGGCGACATTCTGGCCTGGATTGCCGCCGGGATGAAGCAGGGCGGCACCATCGCCAGTATCGGTCTGGCCGCCAGCATGTCGCTGAATACCACGGTGGCGCCGTTCATTTTGCGGGGTGCCTGTCTGCTTGGCATCGATTCCGGTTATATCGGTGAGCCCTACCGCAGTGGCGTCTGGCAACGTCTGGCCAGCGATCTGCGGCCGCCGCACCTCGCCAGCATGTCGCGCGGCGTGGCTTTCGACGAACTGCCGGTACTGTTTGAAGAGTATGTCGGTGGCAAAGCCAGGGGGCGTGTCGTCGTCACGCTGGGTGGTGCCTGAGATGTCCGGGCTGCCGCGCGTCCTGATCGTCGACGATTCCCGGGTCGGCCGAGTCTCGCTGATGCAGCATGTGCGCGGCCACTTCGAGGTGCGCGAAGAGTCTGACGGCGAGTCCGCCTGGCAGACGCTGGTGCTGGATCAGTCGATCCGGGCCGTCGTTTCCGATCTGCAGATGCCGAAGATGGATGGCTTCGCATTGCTGGAGCGCTTGCGTGGCTCCAAGCTGCGACGGTTGCAGCAAATGCCGTTCATCCTGGTCTCCGGTGAGGAAAGTGAGGAAGAACGGGCAAAGGCCAGGACGCTGGGGGTTTCGGATTTCATCGGTAAAGGTTCGGGCAGTAACGAGATTCTGGCGCGTTTGAGCAATCTGCTGGCGTTGCAGGAGGCGAGGGAGAACGTTGAAGCGGGTCGCGATCACATGGTCAGCGATCCGGAGAGCGGACTCTATACCCGTAAGTATCTGGAGTTGCAGACGGCTCAGGCCTTGTCGCATGCGGCTCGACATGGTGGCGACGTCAGCGTGCTGGTGCTGGGCTTCGATGGTTTCGATGTGCTTTGCGGCTCTCTTGGTGCCGTGGTTGCCGACGAGGTGGCCAATCGTTTCGCAAAAATGCTTGCCGGAAAAATGCGGCACGAGGACAGTCTGGGTCATTTCGGTCCGGGTCAGTTTGCCGTTGTGTCTCCAGGAACAGCGCCGCAGTTCTGTGCGACTTTTGCCGAGCGCGTGCGGCAGGCGGTTGAGGTGGCCAAGCTCAGCGTACAGGGGCAGACGGTGTCGTTGACAGTCAGCGTCGGTATGGCGAGTGTTCCGACGGACCTGGTCAGCTCTGCTGGCGCCTTGCTGGATCTGGCTGGCGAACGTATGCGTGCCGCCGAAATTGCGGGGGGAAATCGTACGGATTCGGGTGGGGTGCTTCCGGCAACTCGTCCGATTTCGCTTCAACATGCCGTCGAGCTGCTGCAGGCAGGGCGTTCAGGCGTGGTTCTGCCTCATCTTGAGGCTTTGTTGCATCAATTGCGCCCTTTGCTCGCGTTGATGGACAAGGAACTGAGCCTGAACCTGCCCGCGTCGCTCACGTCTCGCAGTGTTCAGCCGGATGACACAGAAAAAGAATAAGTCATTTTTCATGATTTCAAGTGCAGGAAAACTAAACGTAGAGGGAGTTTTATGACGACGTACAAGGATTTTCACCAGTATTCGATCGAGAAACCGAACGAGTTCTGGACGGAACAAGCGCAATTGATTGACTGGAAGGAGCCTTTCTCCCAGGTTTGTGATTACTCGAAACCGCCCTTCGTCAAATGGTTCGTCGGTGGCAAGACCAACCTCTGCCATAACGCGATCGACCGTCATGCGGCCAAGCGGCCGAACGACCGCGCGCTGATCTACATCTCCACCGAGACCAACGAGGAGAAGGTCTACTCCTTCGCCGAACTGCAGGCCGAAGTCGAGCGCATGGCGGCGATCTACAAGAGCCTCGGCGTCAAGAAGGGCGACCGCGTGCTGATCTACATGCCGATGATCGCCCAGGCCGCCTTCGCGATCTTCGCCGCGGCGCGTATCGGCGCCATCCACTCGGTGGTGTTCGGCGGCTTCGCCTCCGGCTCGCTGGCGACCCGCATCGACGACGCCAAGCCGACGCTGATCGTCTCGGCCGATGCCGGCATGCGCGGCGGCAAGGCCGTGCCCTACAAGCACTTGCTGGACGAGGCCATCGAGCTGGCCGAGCACAAGCCGGCCAAGGTGCTGATGGTCAACCGCGGTCTCGATCCGGAATTCAACAAGGTCGCCGGGCGTGACGTCGACTACGCGGCGCTGCGCGAGCAGTTCATCGACGCCAAGGTCGAGTGCGAATGGCTGGAATCCTCCGAGCCGTCCTACATCCTCTACACCTCCGGCACGACCGGCAAGCCGAAGGGCGTGCAGCGCGACACCGGCGGCTACGCCGTGGCGTTGGCCTCGTCGATGAAGCATATCTACTGTGGTGGCGAAGGCGAGACCTATTTCTCCACGTCCGACATCGGCTGGGTGGTCGGCCACTCCTACATCATCTACGGCCCGCTGATCGCCGGCATGGCGACGATCATGTACGAAGGCACGCCGCTGCGCCCCGATCCGGGCATCTGGTGGCAGATCGTCGAGAAGTACAAGGTCAACGTGATGTTCTCCGCGCCGACCGCCGCCCGCGTACTGAAGAAGCAGGATCCGGCGTACATGCACAAGTACGACCTGTCGTCCCTGAAGCACATCTTCATGGCCGGCGAGCCGCTGGATCAGCCGACGCACGAGTGGTTCCAGAACGAGACCGGCAAGCCGGTCATCGACAACTACTGGCAGACCGAAACCGGCTGGCCGATGCTGGCCGCGCTGCACGGTGTCGAGAAGACGCCGATCAAGTTCGGTTCGCCGTCCTTCCCGGTCTATGGCTACAACCTGAAGATTTTCCGCGAGGACGGTTCCGAGTGCGGCCCGAACGAGAAGGGCATCGCCGCCGTCGTGCCGCCGCTGCCGCCGGGCTGCCTGTCCACCGTCTGGGGCCAGGACGAGCGCTTCGTTTCGACCTACTTCACGCTGTTCAAGGAGCCGCTGGTCTACTCGTCCTACGACTGGGCGATCAAGGATGACGAGGGTTACTTCACCATCCTCGGCCGCACCGACGACGTCATCAACGTCGCCGGCCACCGCCTGGGCACCCGCGAAATCGAGGAAGCGATCCAGAACCACGCCGCCATCGCCGAAGTCGCCGTGGTCGGTGTCGAGGACAAGTTGAAGGGCCAGATGCCGATGGCCTTCGCCGTGGTCAAGGACGCCGCCAAGATCGCCACGCCGGAACTGGTCAAGGCGCTGGAAAAGGAAGTCTTCGCCACCGTCGACGGCATCCTTGGCGCCATCGCCCGTCCGGCCCGCGTACATTTCGTCGTTGGCCTGCCGAAGACCCGTTCCGGCAAGATGCTGCGCCGTTCCCTGCAGGCGCTGGCCGAAGGCCGTGATCCGGGCGATCTGACGACGATCGAGGACCCGTCCACGCTGGAAAACATCAAGAAGCTGCTGGTCGCCGGTTAAGCCGCTTGCTTGGTGCAATAGTGAAAAGGCTCGCCGATGCAGATCGGTGGGCCTTTTTATTGACACTTGTAAGAATATCCATGAGGGGCGGGTGTTAGAATTTTTCCTTGCCTGAACCGCTGAATCCGCCTTCATGATTTACGAAACCGTAGCCGCCGTTGATTTGGGATCGAACAGTTTTCGATTGCAGGTCGGTCGGGTTGTGGACGATCAGATTTATCCGCTTGATTCGCTCAAAGAGCCGGTTCGTTTGGCTTCCGGATTGACACAAGACAAGCGCCTTGATGCTGCGGCCAGGGCGCGCGCCCTGGAGGCCTTGAAACGTTTTGGCGAGCGTCTGCGAGGGATGGAGTCCGGGGCGGTGCGGGCTGTCGCAACCAATACCTTGCGCGTGGCCAAGGATGCCTCCGAATTCCTGCCTCAGGCCGAGGCGGCCCTCGGTTTTCCAATCGAGGTGATTGCGGGCCGGGAAGAAGCACGGCTGATTTATCTGGGGGCCTCACATTCGTTGCCGACAGCTGCGCATAAGCGTCTTGTCGTGGATATCGGCGGTGGTTCGACTGAGTTCGTCATCGGCAAACGCCATGAGCCGCAGTTGATGGAATCCCTGTACATGGGATGCGTCAGCTTCACATTGAAGTATTTTCCAGATCGCCGAATCGACAAGAAGCGTTTTCGCGAGGCGCAGGCGGCGGCGGCCAAGGAAATCGAACTGATTGCCAGCGATTACCAGCGCTTGGGCTGGAAGGAGGCGGTCGGTTCTTCGGGGTCGGCTCGCGCCATTGCCGACCTGCTTGAGCTGAATGGCTTGAATCCCGGTGGGGATAGCGGGATTACCCGGGAAGGTCTGGACCGTCTGTGTTCCATGCTGCTGCGTGCAGGTAGTGCCGAAAACCTGAACCTGAAAGGGGTCAAGACCGATCGTCTGCCGGTGTTGCCGGGGGGGATTGCGATCATGTCGGCGATCTTCGAGCAATTCGACATTGATCGCATGACCTATGCCGATGGCGCCTTGCGCTTGGGGGTGCTCTACGATCTGCTTGGACGCTTCCATCACCATGACATGCGCGATGCGACGGTCAGGCAGTTCCGTCGCCGCTATCAGGTCGAGGGCGATCAGGTTGAACGCGTGGAAGCGACGGCCCTCTCCGCGCTGACCCAGCTTTGTGCGGGGGCTCCGTTCGAAGAGGATGTCCAGTTCTTGTCGTGGGCTTGCCGTTTGCACGAGATTGGTATTTCGATCGCCCATAATGCCTATCACAAGCACGGTGCCTATATCCTGACCTATGCCGACATGCCCGGATTCTCGAAAAAAGACCAAGCAAGGCTGGCAATGCTGGTGCTTGGGCATCGGGGAAAACTGGAAAAGCTGGGTGCCCTGCCTGCGGTCGACACGCTCTGGAAGCTGGTTTTCTGCCTCCGGCTTGCGGTTGCCCTGCATCGGACACGCGATGATCGAGCTTTGCCCGCCTGGCAGGTCAGGGGGACGGAAAAGGGGTTTGCCCTTGAGTTGCCGGCGGAGTGGCTCCGCAGCAATCCTTGGACGGCCGCGGCATTGGGTGAAGAGGCGGTGGTCTGGCGGCAGGTCGGTCGGGAGTTTCTGGTACGCCAAAAAAGTATCAGGTCGGCAGTTTCCGCCTAGGTTTCGACGATACGCTGAGCGATGCGTTGCTTGATCTCGAGTAGATTGTTGTCGAATCCGTCGTAGTGCATCAGCGAGAGACCGAATACGCAGGCATAGAGCAGCAGGCTACGACTTTTGGCCTCGCTGTCGCTCATTCCGCTCGCGGTAAACAGGCGGCGCGTGCATTCGAGGCGGTACAGATCCACGGATTCGACAACGCCGGCAGCATTGGCGTCACGACGTGCCCAGTCTCGAATGGCCAGTTCGATCGACATGCCTTTTCTGTTACGGCTGGCCCCGTAAACCTCAATGGCGTAATGCAGTTGTTCACGTTCGTGTCCAGGCTGGACGGCCGTGGTTTTTTCGATGTCCCGGATGCGTCCGGCCCGCCAGCGTTCGAGCACTGCGTCGAGCAGCGCCTGGCGATCCTTGAAGTGCCAATAGAAGCTGCCCTTGGTGACGCCGCAGCGCTTGGCCAGCACCTCGACGCGGAGGCCGGAGATGCCTTCTTTGGCGAGTACATCGGTTGCCATGTCGACCCAACGCTCCTGGTCGAGCTGGGTGCGTACCGTCGACGCCTTGCGCGTCTTTCCTGAAGGTGTGATAGTGCTAGAGGTCTTGACAGCGGCTTTTTCCATACGCTACCGTATGCTTCCCATACGACACAGTATGGTCATTGTGCGGCGTGGGTTGGTCGCTGTCAAACGCCGTCATGGTTTGCTGGAATAGTCTGACCAAAGAGGAGAGTCCTGTGAAAATTCTGGTTCCCGTCAAGCGGGTAATCGACTACAACGTCAAGGTCCGCGTCAAGGCTGATGGAAGCGGCGTGGATCTTGCAAACGTCAAGATGAGCATGAATCCGTTCGACGAAATTGCTGTCGAGGAAGCTGTTCGTCTCAAAGAAGCTGGCGTGGCAACGGAGGTCGTCGTGGTTTCCTGTGGTGTCACTGCGGCCCAGGAAACCCTGCGTACGGCCATGGCGATCGGCGCCGACCGCGGCTTGCTGGTCGAAACCGATGTTGAATTGCAGCCACTGGCTGTGGCTAAGCTGCTCAAGGCCGTCTGCGACCGGGAACTGCCCCAGCTTGTGATCTGTGGCAAACAGGCGATCGACGATGATGCCAATCAGACCGGCCAGATGCTGGCGGCACTCGCCGGGTGGCCGCAGGCAACGTTTGCGTCCAAGGTGGTTGTGGCTGATGCACGGGCTGTGGTTACGCGTGAAATTGACGGTGGCCTCGAAACCTTGAAAATCACGTTACCTGCTGTTGTCACGACGGATTTGCGTCTGAACGAACCTCGGTATGCGACTTTGCCCAATATCATGAAGGCAAAGAAAAAGCCGCTGGATGTGCTTACGCCGGATGTGCTTGGCGTTGATGTGGCACCTCGTCTGACGACGATCAGGGTTGTCGAGCCGGCGGGGCGTTCGGCTGGTGTCAAGGTCGCTGACGTTGGCGAGCTGGTGGCGAAACTCAAGAATGAAGCAAAGGTGATCTGATGGCTATTCTTGTCATTGCTGAACACGACCAGGGAAAGGTCAAGTCCGCCACGCTCAATACGCTGTCCGCAGCGCAGAAGATTGGTGGGAATATCCACGTTTTGGTTGCCGGCTCCGATTGTGCTGCTGTCGCACAACAGATTTCCGGTTTAAGTGGTGTGAGCAAGGTGCTGGTGGCGGATGCGCCTCACTATGCCGAGCAGACTGCCGAAAATCTGGCTGCGCTGGTGGTCGGGCTGAGCGGCGGTTATGGTCATATCCTGGCGCCGGCTTCTTCCTTCGGCAAGAATTTATTACCGCGAATCGCTGCTGTGCTGGATGTGGCACAGATTTCAGATATCGTTGCTGTCGAAGGGGCCGATACTTTCGTGCGCCCGATATACGCTGGGAATGCATTGGCGACGGTGCGAAGCGTTGATCCAATCAAGGTCGTTTCGGTTCGTACCACAGCGTTCGATCCGGTCGGCTCGGGGGCGTCGGCTGAGCTTGAAAATATTTCGCCGGTTGCTGCGACGGGACAGGTGGAAATGCTGGGGCGCGAGCTGACCAAATCTGAGCGTCCCGAACTCGGTGCGGCCCAGATCATCGTTTCCGGTGGTCGGGGTCTTGGCAGTGGTGAGAATTACCACAGCCTTCTTGAGCCGCTGGCTGACAAACTCGGCGCCGCACTGGGAGCGTCCCGGGCGGCTGTGGACGCGGGGTTCGTACCGAATGACTTTCAGGTCGGGCAAACCGGCAAGATTGTTGCTCCCCAGTTGTATCTGGCCATAGGGATTTCTGGTGCAATTCAGCACCTGGCCGGCATGAAGGATTCCAAGGTGATCGTTGCCATCAACAAGGATCCGGATGCGCCGATTTTCCAAGTGGCCGATTATGGTCTGGTCGCTGATCTTTTTGAGGTGGTTCCGCAACTGGTTCAGGCACTCGGCTAAAATGGCCATGTGAATCTGACCGATAACCTGTTGGGCGAAGCATGGTACTGGGTGGCTTGGGCCATCTGGATACCTTGCTTCGCCTTTTCTGTTTGGGCTGCTCCTTGGGGGCGTCTGAAGGTGTCCGAGCAGTCGAATCTTTGGTTGGGCATGATCGTTCTTCTGACTTTGGTCTGGAGCTTAAAGGCGGGCGTCAAGCCAGGTTTGACCTTGCATCTGCTGGGTGCCAATCTGTTTACCTTGGCATTTGGCCCTCACCTTGCCTTTGTTGGGTTGTGCCTGGTGTTGCTGGGGGTGACGTTGAACGGTGCTGCCGGGCACTTCGCCTATGCCTTGAACGCGCTGCTGTTGGCAGGGTGTGGCGTTCTTTTGAGCCATTTCTTGTTCAGGATTTTCTCGTCCTTCCTGCCCAGACATTTCTTTGTTTATGTATTTATCAATAGTTTTATTTCTTCGGCCATTGTTGTTGTTTTGATAGGCGTTGTCTCAACGGCTCTGCTATCCGCTGCTCAAGTTTATGAAATTTCATATTTATTTGATGAGTACTTGCCTTATTTTCTGCTATTGGCATTTTCGGAGGCCTGGCTCAGTGGCATGCTCATGACGCTTTTTGTCATCTATCGGCCGCAATGGGTTAGTTCGTTTGAAGATTCTCGTTATCTATCCGGCAAATAAGCGCTACAATTCAGAAAAATTTTGTCATTGAGGGCTGAGTCGTTGAATCGACGGGTTTTCCATGTTCTGCTTTGTGTCTTTGGGCTGGCTGTTTCTAGCCAGGTGTCGGCTATTGGGCTGGGGGAGTTGCGAGGGCAGGCCGCACTCGGTGACAAGCTCAAATTGCGTGTCGATTTACTGGGCATTGGCAAGCCTTTGCTGGATGCGAGCTGTTTTCGGTTGATTCGACCGAAAGGCGGCGACTTGCCTTGGTTGCGTCAGGCCGATCTGGCCGTGCAGCAGGGAACCCCGCCTTATCTAGAGATCACGTCGAATGCGCCTTTGCGTGAGCCGGTGATACAAATTGCGGTTGCGGTTGGTTGCGGGCAGGATTTGAACCGCGAATATACATTGCTCGCTTCCCCGCGTTTTGCCGCTGATCCGGAGCAAGAGCCGGGCGTCCCCGCCGTAAAACTCGAAAAAGCCCAGGCGGCGCAACGCCTGAAACCTTCGGTCGGGGGGCGGAGCAAGGAGGCGAAGGCGACAAAGGCGGTTCCGCGGGAGGCTCGTGTTACGCCTGATTCTCCAATTCCGCCGGCCACCAATTCTGCCATGCCGAGCGGAGATCGTTTGTTGCTCTCGAGCGGCGTGATTGCCGGCGATCCTGCGCTGGCGCTGACTGATGTTTTGGCCCCATTGGCTCCTGATAGTGAGACGCTTGCCGCGCAGCGCGAAATGCTTCGTCTGGAATTTCGCATGTTGATGGCGCTTCAGGAGCAAGCCACCAATCAGCTGGAAGCAGCGGAGAAGCTGCGTGCCATGGAGTCTACGTTGGGGGAGCTAAAGGCCAAGGCCGACGGTCTTGTTCGGCAGACCGAGAATGTTCCACCGGCCGGCGTGCCTCCTCAGCAAGTGCTCCCTTCGCCACAATCGCCGCAAGAAGACGATTCGCTGTTTTCCGACTGGGGGTTGTACGGCCTGTTGCTTGGCGTTGTGCTCGGCGGCGCAGGATGGCTCCTCTGGAAACGGCGTCGTACTGACGATGATGGTGATTATCCTTTGCCGCATGCAGGGCAGGTCATTTCCAGCGAATATGATGGGCATGCGGTAGTTCCGAGGGCAGATGAAGGCGAGGCCGAGGTCGACTTGCCGGTCGATGCTGCGACTGGTGGGCCTCTGCCGGTTGATGTCGAACTTGATGGTGGTGCTCGTGCCATACAGGATTCGCCAGTCGGGAAAGCGACGATGGCAGGTGCGGCCGATTCACTGCTGTCGATTAGTGCTACTACGGTCGACGAGCATTTTGAAGCCAATCCCGTTATGGAACTGGCTGACATCATGCTTTCGTTCGGTCGAGTGAAGGGGGCTGCTCAAGCCTTGCAGGAATATATCGATAACAATCCCCAGGAGGCACTGCAGCCCTGGATTCGTTTGATGGATGTTTATCGGATGGCGGGCATGCGGGATGAGTTCGAAGCGGTTTCCCGCAACCTCAATCAGAACTTCAACGTCGAGGTGCAGCGCTGGGAGGCTGCGCAAGCGGTCGACCTCGATCTGGATTCGCCGGTGCAGGAAGCTGAGGATTCCGCGTTACGCAAACCCCAGGGGCTTGAAGATATGCCACGAATTATGGCAACGGTCGCTGAGTTGTGGCAGGAGGGCGATGTTGTTGGGTATCTCTATCAATTGTTACGTGACAATCGGGGTGGGCAGCGCCTGGGTTTTGCCCTGCCGGTGGTTGAGGAGATTCTCTTCCTGATCGAGTTGAAAGAGACGGTCAATCGCATGGGACCGGGTGATGCGGCAGGCTGATTTCTGATTGGCGATTGCCTGTACGAAAAGCGGCCTATTTCGGGTCGCTTTTGTTTTTCTGCTGTGCAGTTCTGATATAATCGCGGGCTTTTCAACCTTGCCCTACCGCAAACGCATGGCGGAGGGTTCATCCCAAAAGGAGTTTGCATGCGCCATTATGAAATCGTCTTTATCGTCCACCCGGACCAAAGCGAACAAGTGCCCGGCATGGTCGAGCGTTACCGTTCGATCGTCACTGCCAAGGGTGGTGTCGTGCACCGTCTTGAAGACTGGGGCCGCCGCCAGCTGGCTTACCCGATCCAGAAGATTCACAAGGCACACTATGTGCTGATGAATATCGAATGCGATGGTGAGACGCTGAACGAACTTGAGCATTCCTTCAAGTTCAACGACGCCGTATTGCGCCATCTGACCGTCAAGATGAAGGCTGCCGTGACCGCCCCGTCGCCGATGATGAAGGAAGAGAAGTCCAAGTCTCTGCTTTCCGGCGAGGCTGAGTCCGCCGAGCAGGCCGCCTAATCGACGTTTCGCGGGATTTAGACTGAACAGCGTCCGGTTGTCGGGCCAACTGATCGAGCGCAAGAACCTGCGCTACACCCCGGCAGGGGTGGCGGTCAGTGAAGGCAGGCTGAAACATGAATCCGGGTTAATCGAGAATGGATTGCCCCGGTTGGTGGAAGTCGAGATAGCCGTGTTTGCGCTGGGAGATGCCGCACGCTGGCTGGAAGCCGCCCCACTGGGTAGCCGAGTAAGCGTCGAGGGATTTCTAGCCGCACGAGGCAGAAACAGTCGAACTCCCGTGATACACGCGAACACTATCGAATATTTGGAAGGAAACGAAAATGGCACGATTCTTCAAGAAGAAGACTGACGACAAGAAAAAGCGTCGCGGCAACAGCCTGTTCAAGCGCCGCAAGTTCTGCCGCTTCACCGCGGAGAAGGTTGAACAGATCGACTACAAGGACGTCGACGTCCTCAAGGAATACATCCAGGAAAACGCCAAGATCATGCCGGCTCGTCTGACCGGCACGAAGGCCGGCTACCAGCGCCAGCTGGGCGCTGCGATCAAGCGCGCCCGCTTCCTGGCCCTGCTGCCTTACACCGACAACCATCAGTAATTTCGAGGGAGACGAAACATGCAAATCATTCTGCTCGAGAAGGTTGTCAACCTGGGTAACCTGGGTGACGTGGTCAAGGTCAAGGACGGCTACGCCCGCAATTTCCTGATCCCGCAAAGGAAGGCAAAGCGCGCCACCCCGGCAGCTCTGGCCGAGTTCGAAACCCGTCGTGCCGAACTGGAAAAGGCGGCTGCCGAGAAATTGGCTGCTGCTCAGGGTGTTGCCGACAAGATGAACGGCCTGGCCGTCGCCGTGTCGCGCAAGGCCGGTATGGACGGTCGCCTGTTCGGCTCGGTTGGCAATGCCGATATCGCCGAAGCGCTGAAGGTTGCCGGCTTCGACATCGACAAGTCGGCTGTCCGTCTGCCGGAAGGTCCGTTCAAGGCAATTGGCGAGTTTCCGGTCGAAGTTGCCCTGCACACCGATGTGCTGGCCAACATCACGTTGTCCGTGGTTGCCGAGTAAGTCGCTTTCACTTACGCTTCAAGGCCTCGCAAATGCGGGGCCTTTTTCATTGTGATCTCATGAACCAACGCCCAGCCAAACCCAGAACGCCGGATGCCGCCATCGATCAGTTGCGGGTCCCGCCGCATTCGATCGAAGCCGAGCAGTCGGTGCTCGGCGGCCTGTTGCTTGATAATCAGGCTTGGGACCGCATGGGTGACCTGATCACCGACAGCGACTTTTACCGCGACGAGCATCGCCGCATCTTCCGGCAGATTCGCGGCTTGCTCGAGAAAGCCAAGCCGGCCGACGTCGTGACGGTGGCCGAAGCGCTCGATGCCGCGGGCGAGAGCGACCAGACCGGCGGTCTGGCCTATCTCGGTGAATTGGCCGCCAATACACCCTCGGCCGCCAATATCAAACGCTATGCGGAGATCGTGCGCGAACGCGCGGTGCTGCGGCAACTGGTTGCCACCGCCGACGAGATCGCGGCCGATGCACTCAATCCCCTTGGCCGCGATGCGGAAAGCCTGCTCGACGAAGCCGAATCGAAGATCTTCAAGATTGCCGAAGCCGGTGCCGGGCATACCGAGGGCTTCGTCCACATCAATCCTTTGCTGACCCAGGTCGTCGAGCGGATTCAGGAATTGCACGACCGCGACAACCCCTCCGACATTACCGGCGTACCGACCGGTTTTGCCGATCTGGACCAGAAGACCTCGGGTTTCCAGCCGGGAGATCTGATCATCGTTGCCGGACGCCCGTCGATGGGCAAGACGGCGTTTGCCCTGAACATTGCCGAGAACGTCGGCGTCGATACCGGCTTGCCGGTCGGCGTGTTTTCGATGGAAATGGGCGGCGCCCAGCTGGCCATGCGGATGCTGGCGTCGATCGGTCGCCTGAACTCGCAGAACCTGCGTACCGGCCGGATGTCCGACGATGAATGGTCGCGTTTGTCCTTCGCGCTGGGCAAGCTGCATGAAGCGCCGATCTATATCGACGAAACCGGCGGCCTGAGCCCGGCCAACCTGCGTGCCCGGGCGCGTCGTCTGGCGCGTCAGTACGGTGGCAAGCTCGGCCTGCTGGTCATCGACTACATCCAGCTGATGTCCGGCAACAAGGCGGGAGAGAACCGGGCGACCGAGGTTTCTGAAATCTCCCGCTCGATCAAGTCACTGGCCAAGGAACTGCAGGTGCCGATCATTGCGCTGTCGCAGCTCTCGCGAAAGGTCGAGGAACGTACCGACAAGCGGCCGATGATGTCCGACTTGCGCGAATCCGGCGCCATCGAGCAGGATGCCGACGTGATCCTGATGATGTATCGCGACGAGTATTACAAGCCGGATTCGCCGGACAAGGGCATGGCCGAAGTGATCATCGGCAAGCAGCGTAACGGTCCGACCGGTACCGTCCGGCTGGCCTTCCTCGGCGAATTCACCCGCTTCGAGAATCTGGCCAGCGGCGGCTTCCAGGACGCCCGCGATTGACCTCGGGCGTTGCTGCCATCATTCCCGTTGTTGCGGTCGACGGCAGATTTCTGCGTTTTTTGCCGGTCGACCGCAAGATTTAGAGTTCGACCTGTCTGGCGCTGATGGTGTAGGGCGTGGTGGCCGGGTTTTCGTCGCTGAGCAACTGGTTGCCCTGGGTCATCCTGGGGTGCAGCAGGAAGGGCAGGACGCCGTTATGGTCCGGCAGACGCACATCGTTGCCGATGTTTAGGGCGATCCAGTTCATTTCCCAGACGCCGAACAGCACCCGTTTCAGCGAAATCAGGCGGCTGTCGGTGTCCGATAGCACCTCGCGCGACATGGCGCGCCGGACATCGCTGGGATCGACAGGAATCCACCCGTAACCGGGAATGTAGAACTCGGCCCGGACGTGCTGGGCGCGGGTGGCTTCGTCGCCACGCAGGCCGAGGCTCTGGAACAGCCGGGAGCGGCCGACGCGCAGCCCCTGGACCGTTCTGGCGGGAATGCCGATGCTGCGGCAAAGCGAGACGAACATTCCGTTGATGTCTGCCGAACGTCCGCCGTAGCGGCCGTTCATCAGTTGCTTGTTGATGTCGCCGGTGCCACAGCCGGGAAGGGTCGGATCATAGATGCTGTTCTCGACGACCCAGTCGTAGATGGCCTTTGCCTGGGCAACCGGATCCTTGATCCGGCCGACGATGCGTTCACCCAATTGGCGGGACAGGCCTTCGTTCGGGATGTGGCGGGAAGATTGCAGGTAACGGCGCAAAATGTCGTCGCGCTCCGGTGCGACCGTGCGACGGGTAACGTCGAAATGTCGGTCGGCGGTGGTCACGTGCGTCGTCAGGCGCAGGCTGGCATCGTCTTCGGGGCGCCAGTCGCAGACAAGGATTTCCAGTTCGCCGTCGGGTTGCCTGCGCATCGCCGCGTTGAGCGGATTACCCTGCCAGGCGTGGCTCAAGGTGCGCTGGTACAGCGTGTCCTGAGCGAAGGGCAGGGGCAGCCACAGGCGTGTCCTGGCCTGGAGTGCCGCTTTCAGGTTGATCGTGGTGACGATTTCGAAGGTTCGCCAGTCGCTGGGCAGTTCGGGGGGTCTGACCGGCGGCAGGCGTGATGCCGATGTGCCTTCCGGCGGGTTGTCCACCACCGAGTTTTCGGCGGACTGGACGGCTGGCCGGTAGCTGGTGCCGCTACTGCGGGTCGCGGGTTTCTTTTTGCTGGTGGTGGCGGTGCTTTTCTTGCTCTTCGTCGCGGCAGGCTTGGCGGTGCTGCCCGCTTTTTTCTTGTTACTGGACGATTTTGCCGGTGCCGCAATGGCGTCAACCGTCAGCAAGGCCGCTGCCGCAGCCAGGAAATCTCTGCGTTTCAAACTCTTACTCCAGCGCACTCGGGTTCAAACGAAAAGGCCGTGTCGATGACACGGCCCCGTTATTTCTGCGGCAACTATAGCACGTCGGCGGCGTGGTCCGCGAGGCGCGAGCGCTCGCCTCTTTGTAACGTGATGTGACCGGAATGCGTCCATCCCTTGAAGCGGTCGACCACATAAGTCAGGCCGGAACTGCCTTCGGTCAGGTAGGGTGTGTCGATCTGTGCGATGTTCCCCAGGCAGATCACCTTGGTACCCGGGCCGGCCCGGGTGACCAGCGTTTTCATCTGCTTCGGCGTCAGGTTCTGCGCCTCGTCGATGATCAGGTATTTCTTCAGGAAAGTACGGCCACGCATGAAGTTCAGCGACTTGACCTTGATCTTCGAACGGATCAGGTCGTTGGTTGCCGCCTTGCCCCAGTCGCCGCCGTAGGGGCTGTTTTCCTCGGTGTGCGTGAGGACCTCCAGGTTGTCTTCCAGGGCCCCCATCCATGGCGCCATCTTCTCTTCCTCGCTGCCGGGCAGGAAACCGATGTCCTCGCCGACCGGCACGGTGACGCGGGTCATGATGATCTCGGCGAACTGCTTGCTCTCCAGCGTCTGGGTCAGACCGGCGGCCAGCGTCAGCAGCGTCTTGCCGGTGCCGGCCTGGCCGAGCAGGGTGACGAAATCGATGTCCGGATTCATCAGCAGATTGAGCGCGAAGTTCTGTTCGCGGTTGCGCGCGGTGATGCCCCAGACGGCATTCTTGGGGTGCGTGTAGTCGATCAGCGTCTCGAGCACCGCCGTCTTGCCGGCGGTTTCCTTGACGATTGCAGCAAAGCCGTCCTTTTCCAGCCAGACGAATTCATTGACCAGCAGCTGCGGACAGAGCGGGCCGGTGACCTTGTAATAGGTCTTCGAGTCCTTCTTCCACGATTCCATGCCCTTGCCGTGCTTGTCCCAGAAGTTCTCGGGCAGGGCGCGGGTACCGGCGTAGAGGATATCGGTATCCTCGAGCACCTTGTCGTTGAAGTAATCCTCGGCGAGCAGGTTCAACGCGCGCGACTTGATGCGCATGTTGATGTCCTTGGACACCAGGATGACCGGCCGTTTCGGGAATTTCTTCTGCAGATGGATGACCACCGACAGGATCTGGTTGTCCACTTTCGAGGTCGGCAGGCCCTGCGGCAGTTCGCCGCTGATCGCTTCCGTCTGCAGGAAAAGCCGGCCGCTGGCCAGCTTGTTCGACGGGCCGTACAGGGCGATGCCTTCCTCGATATCCACATCGTCGCCAGCCAGCATCTCGTCGAGCATGCGCGAGGCCTGGCGGGCGTTGCGGGCGATTTCCGACATGCCCTTCTTGTGGTTGTCGAGTTCTTCCAGCGTCATGATCGGCAGGAAGATGTCGTGTTCCTCGAAACGGTAAAGGCAGCTGGGGTCGTGCATCAGCACGTTGGTGTCGAGAACGAAGATCTTGGTCGGGACGGGCTTCTTGGCTGCGGGTTGGCGCGGCATGGAGGGGGCCTTTGGCGGAGTGGGATCAGAGGGACTTGACGAAATCGAGGACTTCCTGCGCATGGCCGGCCACCTTGAGGCCGCGCCATTCGCGACGCAGCACGCCGGCACGGTCGATGACGAAGGTCGAACGCTCGATGCCGCGGCAGGGTTTGCCGTACATCACCTTGTCCTTGATCGTGCCGAACAGTTTGCAGACGGCTTCGTCGGTATCGGCACCCAGTTCGAACGGGAAGGACTGCTTGGCCTTGAAGTTTTCGTGCGATTTCAGGCTGTCGCGAGAAATGCCCAGAACAACGGCGTCGACCGCAAGAAACTGTTCGTAAAGGTCGCGGAAGTTCTGGCCTTCGGTGGTGCAGCCGGGGGTGCTGTCCTTGGGGTAGAAGTAGATGACGACGATCCTGCCGCGTTGTTCGCTCAGCGTGAAGGTCTTGTCGCCGGTGCTGGGGAGGGAGAAATCGGGGACAGCGGTGTCGAGCATGGTTGCGTCCTGTTGTTGTCGTTGAGGCCATTGTGTTCGGACGGCACGGCGGCGGTCAAGCCTTGATACACTGCGGCCATGCGCAATTTCGTCGTCCTGCTCGCGTTGACCGCAATGCTCGCCGCCTGTGGCGAGGCCTGGAACAATCCCTATCCGTCGGCCGATGCCGGGCGCAACGTTCTTTACACCGCCTTTGTCGACCGCCCCAAGCATCTCGACCCGGCGCAGTCCTATACCGAGGACGAGGCGGTTTTCCATGCCCAGATCTACGAGCCGCCGCTGCAGTACCACTACCTGAAGCGCCCCTATACGCTGATACCGGCCACCTTGAGCGAAATGCCGCAGGTCCGCTTTGTCGACGCCGCCGGACGTCCGTTGGCGGAGAACGCGCCGGAGGCGGCAATCGCCGAGAGCATCTACGACCTGCAGTTGAAACCCGGCATCCGTTATCAGCCGCATCCGGCATTTGCGCTCGATACCGACGGTCGACCGCGCTATCTGGGCGAAAATGCCGCGGCGGGCCGGCAGACGATCGCCGACTTTCCGGAGACCGCGACGCGCGAATTGCACGCCGACGACTACATTTACCAGATCAAGCGCTTGGCCCATCCGCGTCTGCATTCGCCGATCTACGGCATGATGGCGGCCAAGATCGTCGGCCTGCAGGAACTCGGTGAGCGTTTGCGGGCCGACGCACGGCAACTGCCGGCCGACGCCTGGATCGACCTCGACGCTTACCCCTTGCGCGGCGTCGAGCGCATCGACGCCTACCATTGGCGAATTCGCATCAAGGGCAAGTACCCGCAGTTTGCCTACTGGCTGGCGATGCATTTCTTTGCCCCGGTGCCGCGCGAGGTCGACCGTTTCTTCGCCCAGCCCGGCATGCGCGAGAAGAACCTGACGCTGGACTGGTGGCCGGTCGGCACCGGTCCTTACATGCTGACCGAAAACGATCCGAACCGGCGCATGGTGTTGACCCGGAATCCCAACTTTCACGGCGAAAGCTACCCCTGCGAAGGCGATGCCGAGGATGCTGCGGCCGGGCTGCTGGCCGACTGCGGCAAGCCTCTGCCGCAGATCGACCGTGTCGTGTTCTCGCGCGAGAAGGAGGCGATTCCTTACTGGAACAAGTTCCTGCAAGGCTATTACGACGCTTCCGGCATTTCTTCCGACAGTTTCGATCAGGCGGTGCGCATCGGCGCCGATGGCGATGTCTCGCTGACCGACGACATGCGGGCGCGCGGCATCCGCTTGCTGACCTCGGTGCGTACGTCGACGTTCTACATGGGCTTCAACATGCTCGATCCTGTCGTCGGCGGGCTGGACGCGCGGTCGACGCGCTTGCGGCAGGCCATTTCCATCGCCATTGATCAGGAGGAGTTCATTTCCATTTTCCTGAACGGACGAGGAATCCCGGCACAAGGACCGCTGCCGCCCGGTATCTTCGGTTACGAAACCGGTGAAGCGGGAATCAACCCCAGTGTTTACGACTGGCTGGATGGCAAGCCGCAGCGCAAGTCGGTGGCGGTCGCCAGGCGTTTGATGGTCGAGGCCGGCTATCCGAACGGGCGGCACGAAAAAAGCGGTGAGCCGCTCGTCCTCAACCTCGATTCGACCGGTGGCGGGCCGGGCGAAAAGGCCCGGCTGGACTGGTTGACCCGGCAATTTGCCAAGATCGACATCCAGCTGGTTGTCCGACCGAGCGATTTCAATCGTTTCCAGGACAAGTTGCGCAAGGGCAACGTGCAGATGTACTACCTCGGCTGGAACGCCGATTATCCGGATCCGGAGAATTTTTTCTTCCTGCTGCATGGGCCGGAAGCGCGCGTTGCCTCGGGTGGCGAGAATTCGTCGAACTACGTCAATCCGGAATTCGACCGGCTGTTCGACACCATGAAATACATGGACAACACGCCGCGACGTCTGGCGCTTGTCCGTCGCATGAATGCCCTGCTGCAGCACGATGCGCCCTGGGTCTTCGGCTTCCACCAGAAGAGCTATACGCTCAGCCATCGCTGGGTGAGGAACCGCAAGCCGAATGACGTGGCCAACAATACGCTCAAGTATCAGCGCATCGACCCGGCCGACCGCGAGCAGGCGCGACGCCAGTGGAACACGCCGTCGCGCTGGCCCTTGCTGATCATCGCCGCGCTGGGATTGGCTGCGTTCCTGCCAGCCGTACTTGCCTACCGACGGCGGGAGCGCTCGGCCGGGCGGTGAGCCCGGCTTCAACAGACCGGCGGCCGGTCAGGCTTGCCGGATGGTCCGCATCAGGTAATTGACGCTGGTGTCGGCGCCCAGACTGTATGTCTTGCTGAAGGGGTTGTAGCTCATGCCGATCAGTTCGAGCGGTTCGAGCTGGCCCAGCTTGGCCCAGCGCGCCAGTTCGGATGGCTTGATGAACCTGGCGTAATCGTGCGTGCCCTTGGGCAGCATGCGCAGGATGTATTCAGCACCGAGTACCGCGAACAAATATGACTTGGGATTGCGGTTCAGGGTCGAGAAGAAGACCTGACCACCGGGTTTCACGAGGCGGGCGCAGGCGGTGATGGTGCTCGATGGGTTGGGCACGTGTTCAAGCATTTCGAGGCAGGTGACGACGTCGAAACTGCCCGGCATTTCGTCGGCCAGCTGTTCCGCGGCGATTTGTCGGTAATCGACTTGTCGACCGCTTTCCAGCAGGTGCAGACGGGCCACGCCCAATGGTTTTTCCGACAGGTCGATGCCGGTTACCGTCGCGCCGTAGTCGGCCATTCCTTCCGACAGCAGTCCGCCGCCGCAGCCGACGTCGAGTACACGCTTGCCGGCCAGACCGACATGACGGTCGATCCACGCCAGGCGCAATGGGTTGATGTCGTGCAGCGGTTTGAATTCGCTGTTCGGATCCCACCAACGGTGGGCAAGGTCGCCGAACTTCTGAAGTTCGGCCGGATCGGCGTTGAGTGTGCTCATGTTTCGGTCACGGAAATGAAAAAGCCCTGCCGAAGCAGGGCTTTGCATTGTAGCAGCGGCGTCTTACTTGGTGCCGATGACTTCGATGTCGACGCGACGATCCGGTTGGAGGCAGTCGATCAGGGCCTTGGTCTTGACGTTGCCCTTGCACTTGTCGCCGGTCACCGGCTGGGTCTTGCCCTTGCCTTCGGTGTAGACGCGGTTGGCTTCGATGCCCTTGGCAACCAGGTATTCCTTGACCGCGGCAGCGCGCTTCTCGGATAGCTTCTGGTTGTAGGCGGCACCGCCGATGCGGTCGGTGTGGCCGACGGCCAGGATCACTTCCAGCTTGATGGCGTTGGCCTTGGAGACCAGCTCGTCGAGCTTGGCCTTGCCTTCCGGACGCAGCACGGCCTTGTTGAAGTCGAACAGGGCATCGGCGGCGACGGTGATCTTCTCACCGGTCGGCTTCGGACCGGCGACGGCCGGAGCGGCCGTCGCAGCAGCGGCGGTCTTGGCTTCGCAGGCTTCCTTCGGCAGCAGGTCCTTGTCGCACTCGCAACCGGCCTTGTCGGCGGCGGCAGCGGCCGGGGTCCAGTAGCCGGTACGCCAGCACAGGCCGAAGCCCGACTTGGCGACGACGTCGCGCTGGTCAATCACATAGACGCGTTCCTGGGCGACGGCGGAGAAGCCGATGCCGGCAAGCAGCGCTACGGCCAGAGACTTCTTGACGATGTTTTGGATCATTGTTTTCCCTCGTTGAAGAAAATGTCAGCAAACTCGTACTCCGCAACCGGCAAACTCAGGATTGGCCGCGGAATTGGAGAGCATTCTGCCATAGGGTAATAGTCGCTTCCAGTTGCGGGAGCGAGTCATAGCGTAAATTTTTGTGGTGTACGCAACACTTTCCGGCAATCCAGACATCCGAGACATCCTCCCGGCCGGCGACGTATACCAGATGCGAAACCGGGTCGAAGCAGGGTGAGGCGTGAAGTGTGCCCAGATCCACTGCGCATAAATCGGCCTGCTTTCCGGGAGTGATGGAACCCAGGCGATGGCCCATGCCGAGCGCGATCGCGCCGTTCAGGGTAGCCATTCGGAGAGCCTCGCTGGCCGGTACGATGGCGGCGTTGCCGCTGCTGCCTTTGGCCAGCAGTGCGGCGAGGCGCATTTCCTGAAACAGGTCGAGCCGGTTGTTGCTGGCTGCGCCATCGGTACCCAGGCCGACATTGATGCCACGCTGTTGCATCGCCGCGACATCGGCCAGGCCGCTGGCCAGTTTCAGGTTCGACGTCGGGCAATGGGCGATCGAACAGTTCGCTTCAGCCAGCAGGCGTCGATCGGCATCATCGAGATGAACCGCGTGGACACCGATCAGCCCGGGGCCGAGCAGACCGAGATCGCGTAGTCGCGCGACGGGCCGGCGGCCATCCTGTTGCAGCGCGTCGCTGATTTCCTGGCGGGTTTCGTGCAGATGGCAGTGGATGGGCAAGCCCAGTTGTGCAGCCAGCATCGCGATGCGTTCGAAACTTGCGTCGGAAACGGTGTAAGGCGCATGCGGCGCCAGGCTGAAGCTGATCAACGGGTTGGTCAGCCAGCGCTCGCGAACGGCCAGACCCTTGTTCAGATAGTCATTGGCGTCGGCGGCGTAATTGGTCGGAAACTCCAGCGTGGTCACGCCGAGCACCGCGCGCATGCCGAACTCCGTCGCTGCCTGGGCGGCGGCATCCGGGAAGAAGTACATGTCGTTGAAGCAGGTGATGCCGCCACGCAGCATTTCGGCGCAGGCAAGGCGGGTGCCGTCGAGTACAAACTGGGCGGAGACATGCGCGGCTTCGGTTGGCCAGATGTGTTGCTGCAGCCATTCCATCAGCGGCAGGTCGTCGGCGATGCCGCGCATCAGTGTCATGGCGGCATGCGTGTGCAGATTGATCAAACCCGGAATCAGGAGGTGATTATCCAACTGCCGGTGTTCTGCCGCCGAGAAGCGGCTACGCGCCTCGCCGGCCGGCAGGACGGCGACGATCTTGTCGCGGTCGACGGCCACCGCATGGTTTTTCAGGACTTCGCCGGTGTCGACCGTGGCGATCCAGCGGGCTTCAATCAACAGGTCGATGGCTTGGGGAGTGTGTTGCATGGGAAACGGGCAGCGGCAGGCCAGGATCGGCGTGGTAAACTAACAAATTACGCGTGCTACAACCAAACCGGCGTGGGCCAGCCCTGCGCGGACAGAGAGACATGGATCAATTCGCCAAAGAAACCCTGCCGATCAGCCTCGAAGACGAGATGCGGCGTTCCTATCTCGATTACGCGATGAGCGTGATCGTCGGCCGGGCGCTGCCGGATGCGCGGGACGGCCTGAAGCCGGTGCATCGCCGCGTGCTTTATGCCATGCACGAGACGAACAACGTCTGGAACCGGCCTTTCGTCAAATGTGCCCGCGTCGTTGGCGAGGTCATGGGTAAATACCACCCGCACGGCGACTCGGCGATCTACGACACGCTGGTCCGGATGGCGCAGGATTTCTCGCTGCGCTACACTCTGGTCGATGGCCAGGGCAACTTCGGTTCCATCGACGGCGACAACGCCGCCGCCATGCGTTACACCGAATGCCGCCTGGACCGCATCGCTTCCGACCTGACCGCCGATATCGACAAGGAAACCGTCGATTTCGTGCCCAACTACGACGGCAAGGAACTGGAACCGTCGGTGCTGCCGACGCGCATTCCCAACCTGCTGATCAACGGTTCCGCCGGCATCGCCGTCGGCATGGCGACCAATATCCCGCCGCACAACCTCAACGAGGTGATCGCCGGCTGTCTGGCGCTGCTGGAGAATCCCGCCACCTCGATCGACGACCTGATCGACCTGATCCCGGCGCCGGACTTCCCGACGGCCGGCCTGATCTACGGCGTGATGGGGGTTCGCGAAGGTTACAAGACCGGTCGCGGTCGCGTCGTCATGCGTGCCCGCACGCATTTCGAGGACATCGGCCGCGGCGATCGTCAGGCGCTGATCGTCGACGAGATTCCCTACCAGGTTAACAAGAAGAGCCTGATCGAGAAGATCGCCGAGCTGGTCAACGACAAGAAGATCGAAGGCATTTCCGACATCCGTGACGAGTCCGACAAGTCGGGCATGCGCATCGTCATCGAGCTGAAGCGCGGCGAGGTCGGCGAGGTCATCCTCAACAACCTGTACAAGCAGACGCAGCTGCAGGACAGTTTCGGCATGAACATGGTGGCGCTGGTGGACAACCAGCCGCGCCTGCTCAACCTGAAGCAGATGCTCGAATGCTTCCTGTCGCATCGCCGCGAGGTGGTGACGCGGCGTACCGTCTTCGAATTGCGCAAGGCGCGCGAACGCGGCCACATCCTCGAAGGTCTGGCCGTCGCACTGTCCAACGTCGACGAGATCATCGCACTGATCAAGGCGGCGCCGACGCCGGCCGATGCCAAGGTCGGCCTGATGGCGCGCCAGTGGCGCAGCCCGGTGGTCGAGGAAATGCTGCAGCGTGCCGCCTCCGACGCGTCGCGGCCGGACGGTCTGTTGCCCGAATTCGGTCTGTCCGCACAAGGCTATCGTCTCTCCGATGCACAGGCCCAGGCCATTCTGGAACTGCGCCTGCAGCGCCTGACCGGCCTGGAGCAGGACAAGATCGTCGGCGAATACAAGGAAGTGATGGACAAGATCGTCGATCTGCTCGACATCCTGGCCCGTCCGGAACGCATCACCGCAATCATTGTCGACGAGCTGAAGGCGGTACGCGAGCAGTTCGGCGACGAACGTAAGTCCGAGATCGTGCTGCACACGCAGGAACTCGGCATCGAAGACCTGATCACGCCGCAGGACATGGTCGTCACCATGTCGCACGGCGGCTACGTCAAGGCGCAGCCGCTGGCCGACTATCGTGCCCAGCGCCGCGGCGGCCGCGGCAAGCAGGCGGCGGCGATCAAGGATGAGGATTTCATCGATCACCTGTTCGTCGCCAACACGCACGATTACATCCTGTGTTTCTCGAACCGTGGCCGTTGCTACTGGCTGAAGGTTTACGAAGCGCCGCAAGGCAGCCGCAACAGCCGCGGCAAGCCGATCGTCAACCTGTTCCCGCTCGAGCCGGGCGAGAAGATCAACGCCGTGCTGCCGGTCAAGGAATTCGCCGACGACAAGTTCATCTTCATGGCGACCCATACCGGTACGGTCAAGAAGACGCCGCTGTCCGACTTCTCCAACCCGCGCAAGGCCGGCATCATCGCCATCGACCTGCTGGACGACGACTACCTGATCGGCGTCGAACTGACCACCGGCCAGAGCGACATCGTGCTCGTCTCCAACGCCGGCAAGGCGGTCTGGTTCGACGAGGAAGACGTCCGCCCGATGGGCCGTGGCGCCCGTGGCGTGCGCGGCATGAAACTCCAGGAAGGGCAGACTGTCATCTCCTTGCTGGTTGCTGAAGACGATCAGCAGACGGTGCTGGTCGCCACCGAAAACGGCTTCGGCAAGCGCACCGTGCTTGCCGATTTCCGCCACTCCGGTCGCGGCACGCAGGGCGTCAAGGCGATTGCCGATTCCGAGCGCAACGGCGTCGTGGTCGGTGCCAAACTGGTCGGCGACGACGACGAGGTGATGCTGATCACCACCGGCGGCGTGCTGATCCGCACCCGCGTTTCGGAAATCCGCGGCATGGGCCGGGCAACGCAGGGCGTCACGCTGATTTCGCTCGACGAGGGCGAAAAGCTGGCCGGCCTCGAGAAGGTTGCCGAATCGGTAGTCGGCGCCGATGACGATGCGGCGGTCGACGCCGAAAATGCACCGGAAACGCCGTCGACCGCAGAAGGCACCGAAGGGGATAACTGAGATGGCCCGCCAGCATAATTTCAGCGCCGGTCCGGCTGCACTTCCCGAGGAAGTCCTGCGCCAGGCGCAGGAAGAAATGCTCGACTGGCAGGGCGCCGGTTGCAGCGTCATGGAGATGAGCCATCGCGGCAAGGAGTTCATGTCCATCCTCGAGCGGGCCGAAGCCGACCTGCGCGAGTTGATGGGGATTCCCGAGCCGTACCAGGTGCTCTTCCTGCAGGGCGGCGCGACGCAGCAGTTCGCCCAGATTCCGATGAACCTGCTGGCCGGCCGCTCGGCCGACTACATCGTCACCGGTTCGTGGTCGAAGAAGGCGGTCAAGGAAGCGCAGCGCATCGGCAACGTCCGCGTCGCCGCGAGCACCGAGGACAGCGGTTTCACCCGACTGCCGACGGCCGAGGAAATCAGGCTCGACCCGTTCGCTGCCTACCTGCACGTGTGCACCAACGAGACTATCCACGGCGTCGAGATTCCCGCCGAGCGGATCGCCGACACCGGTGTGCCGCTGGTTGCCGACATGTCGTCGCACATCCTGTCGCGGCCGGTCAATGTCGAGAAATTCGGCCTGATTTATGCCGGCGCGCAGAAGAATATTGGTCCCTCGGGCGTCACGCTGGTGATCGTTCATCGCGACCTGCTCGGCATGGCGCCGCTGACCATCCCGACGGTGATGGATTACGCGGTGATGGCCGAGAACGACTCGATGCTGAACACGCCGCCGACCTTCGGCATTTACATTGCCGGCCTGGTCTTCCAGTGGTTGAAGCAGCAGGGCGGCCTGGCCGGCATCGATGCGGTCAACGCCGAAAAGGCGCGGATTTTGTACGAGTGCATCGACCATTCCGGCGGTTTCTACACCAATCCAGTCGATCCCGACTGCCGTTCGCGCATGAACGTGCCCTTCGTGCTGGCCGATGCCGCGCTCGACGCGCCTTTCCTGGTCGCCGCCAAGGATGCCGGCATGCTTGGCCTGAAGGGGCACAAGTCGGTCGGCGGCATGCGCGCGTCGATCTACAATGCGGTGTCGCTGGGTTCGGTTCGTGCGCTGGTTGAATTCATGAACGATTTTGCCAAGAGGAACGGTTGACCGCATGAGCGAGCACCCGCAGAACGACTTGCAGAGCGCGTTGTCCGGCGTGCGCGCGGACATCGACCGGATCGACGGCGACATCCTGCGCCTGCTCAACGAACGCGCCCGCTGCGCGCAGAAGGTCGGCGAGATCAAGGCCGAATTCGGCGACGCCGGCTTCATCTACCGGCCGGAGCGCGAGGCGCAGGTGCTGCGCCGCCTGCAGGAACTCAACCCGGGTCCCCTGCCGAACGAGAACATCACCTTTTTCTTCCGCGAAGTGATGTCGGCCTGTCTGTCGCTCGAACAGCCGCTGTCCATCGCCTGCCTCGGGCCGCTCGGCTCCTTCACCTGCGCTGCCGCCACCAAGCATTTCGGCCATGCCGCGCGCTTGCTGCCGCAGGCCTCGATCGACGACGCCTTCCGCGAAGTCGAGTCGGGGCGCGCGCATTATGTCGTCGCACCGATCGAGAATTCGACCGAAGGCGCCGTCGGTCGCAGCATGGACATCCTGCTCGGCACGCCGCTGAAGATCTGCGGCGAGGTCGTGCTGCGCATCCATCAGAACCTGATGACGCGGGCGGCGACGCTCGGCGAGATCACCAAGGTCTATTCGCATGCCCAGTCGCTGGCGCAGTGTCACGAATGGCTCAACCGCAACCTGCCCGGCGTGCCGCGCGTGTCGGTGGCAAGCAACTCGCTGGCGGCGCAGATGGCGGCGGGCGAGCCGGGCGCGGCGGCGATTGCCGGGCGCGCGGCCAGCGAACAGACCGGCCTGCCGATGTTCGCCGAGAACATCGAGGACGAGCCGAACAACACCACGCGCTTCCTGATCCTCGGCAAGCACGACGCCGGTGTGACCGGGCGCGACAAGACCTCGCTGATCATGTCGGCGCCGAACCGCACCGGTGCCTTGCACGAACTGTTGCAGCCGCTGGCCGTAGCCGGCGTGTCGATGTGCCGGCTGGAATCGCGCCCGGCGAAGAATGCGTTGTGGGAATACGTGTTCTATGTCGATATCGAAGGCCACCGCAGCGAAGCGCCGATTGCCGCCGCACTCGACCGGCTGGCCGCCAATGCCGCCTACCTGAAGATTCTCGGCTCCTACCCGGTTGCCGTTTACTGAGGAATGTCCATGAGCCTCGCCGATCAGGCCCTCGCTTACGTCCGCGCCATCTCGCCCTACCAGCCGGGCAAGCCGATCACCGAACTGGCCCGCGAAACGGGGATTCCGGTCGACCGTATCGTCAAGCTGGCTTCCAACGAGAATCCGCTGGGCATGAGCCCCAAGGCGAAAGCGGCGGTGGCAGCGGCCATTGCCGGTGTCGAGCGCTACCCGGACCAGTTCGGCCTGATCGCCAAGATTGCCGAACGTTGCCGGGTCGACCGCAAGCAAGTGGTGCTCGGCAATGGCTCGAACGATCTGCTCGACCTGGTCGCCCGCGTCTTTCTGGCGCCGGGGCGGTCGGCGGTGTTTGCGCAATATGCCTTTGCCGTTTATCCGCTGGCCACGCTGTCGACCGGTGGCGAGCCGCTCCAGGTGCCGGCCAAGGATTTCGGCCACGATCTGGCGGCGATGCGTGCGGCGATCCGGCCGGACACCCGTGTCGTGTGGATTGCCAATCCGAACAACCCGACTGGCAATTTCCTGCCTTACCCGGAACTCCGGGCTTTCCTGGCCGACGTGCCGAAGGATGTGCTCGTCGTGCTCGACGAGGCCTACAACGAATACATTCCGCCCGCCGAACGCGTCGATACGGCGGCCTGGCTGGCCGATTTTCCGAACCTGGTGATCTGCCGGACCCTGTCGAAGATCTATGGTCTGGCCGGTCTGCGCATCGGTTACGCGCTGGCGTCGGACGAAGTCGCCGACCTGATGAATCGCGTCCGCCAGCCGTTCAACGTCAACAATCTGGCGCTGGCCGCGGCCGACGCGGCGCTCGACGATCATGAATTCCTGCAGGCCAGCCACGACCTGAACCGGCGCGGCCTGGCCCAGCTGGTCGAGGCTTTGGAAGGCCTCGGGCTCGAATACATTCCGTCCTACGGCAATTTCGTCGCTTTCCGCGTCGCCGATGCAGCCTCGGTCAATCGCAAGCTGCTCGAGCAGGGCGTCATCGTCCGGCCGATCGCCGGCTACGGTCTGCCCGACTGGCTGCGGGTGACGGTCGGTACGGCGGCCGAGAACGCCAGCTTCCTCGACGCACTGGCCAAGGCGCTGTAAGTGAGCGAAGCGATGGCCGCCCGCGAGCCCGAATTCGCCAAGGTCGTCGTTTTCGGCACCGGCCTGATCGGCGGTTCCTTTGCGCTTGGCCTGAAGCAGGCCGGGGCGGTCGAGGAAGTCGTCGGTTTCGGCCGCACGCCGGCGACGCTGCGCGCCGCGCAGCAACTCGGTGTGATCGACCGCGCCGGGATCAATCCGGCACATGAAATCGCCGATGCCGACATCGTGCTGGTCGCCACGCCGGTCGCCCAGATGCCGGAAATCTTCGCCCGCATTGCGCCCTATCTCGGGCCGAACACGTTGGTCACCGACGGCGGTTCGACCAAGGGCGACGTGGTTGCCGCGGCGCGTACGGCGTTCAAGGGACACATCGGCAAGTTCGTGCCGGCGCACCCGATCGCCGGCGCCGAGAACAGCGGCCCGTCGGCTGCGCGCTGGGACCTCTACTGGGGCAAGAAGGTCGTCGTCACGCCGCTGCCGGAAAACAACGACGAACGACTGGACCGCATCAAGCGCGCCTGGTCGCTGTGCGGCGCCGATATCTACGAACTGACGCCCGAACAGCACGACCGCGTGTTTGCCGCCGTCAGCCATCTGCCACACCTGCTGTCGTTCGCACTGGTGCACGATCTGGCGGTACGCGACGACGCCGATCTGTTCTTCACCTTTGCCGCGTCCGGTTTCCGGGATTTCACGCGGATCGCCGCCAGCCATCCGGAAATGTGGCGCGACATCTGTCTGGCCAACCGGCAGGCGCTGCTCGGCGAACTCGATAGCTATCGCGCCCAGCTGGCCGATCTGCACGATGCCTTGGCTGCCGGCGACGGTGCCCGGCTGGAGGCGGTCTTCGACATCGCCCGCCAGCGGCGGCGGGCCTGGGGCGGTCAGGACTGAGCATGTCCGGGCTGCGCGCGCTGCTGCTCTGGCTGGCGCTGACGTGGCCGATCTGCGTTTTCCCGGCGCCGCCCGAACTGCTGCTGGCCAATCTTTATCGCGACGGTCTCGATCCGGCGCATTACCTGGTCAGCGAAAAACTCGACGGTGTGCGCGCCTACTGGGATGGTCACCAACTACTGAGCCGTGCCGGCCATCCGATCGCCGCCCCGGCCTGGTTTGTCGCCGGCTTGCCGGGGCAGCCGCTGGACGGCGAACTGTGGATCGGCCGCGGTCAGTTCGAGCGACTGTCCGGCATCGTGCGCAAGGCGGAGCCGCTCGATGCCGACTGGCGCGACGTGCGCTACATGATCTTCGAACTGCCCGGCGCCGACGGCAGCTTCGCCGAACGGGCGCAGCGCATCGCGGCCCTGGTGCGTGCCGCCAACGTGCCGTGGTTGCGGGAAATTCCCCAGTTTGCTGCGGTCGACCGCAACAAACTGCAGAAAATGCTCGCCGACGTCCTGGCCGGCGGCGGCGAAGGCCTGATGCTGCACCGGGCCGATGCGCCTTACGAAACCGGGCGCAGCGATACCCTGCTCAAGCTCAAACCCTGGCTCGACGCCGAAGGCGTGGTCGTCGCGCATCTGCCGGGCAAGGGCAAATATGCGGGCATGCTTGGCGCGGTTCGGCTGCGGCTGCCGGACGGCCGCGAATTCAATCTGGGCACCGGTTTCAGCGATGACCAGCGGCGCGATCCGCCGCCGCTCGGTGCGACCGTGACCTACCGTTACCGCGAGCTGACTTCGCGCGGCCTGCCGCGGTTTGCCAGTTTTCTGCGGGTGCGCGACGAGTGAGCGGCGGCTGCGCTAAAATTGCCGGCTTTTCCCTGGCGGATTTTCCGACATGATCCTGGTCACCGGCGGCGCCGGCTTCATCGGCAGCAATTTTGTCCTCGACTGGCTGGCGCAGTGCGACGAGCCGGTCATCAACCTCGATGCGCTGACCTACGCCGGCAACCGGCAGAACTTGGCCACGGTCGACGGCGATGCGCGGCACATTTTCGTCCATGGCGACATCGGGGATTTCGAACTGCTCAGCAAGCTGCTGGCCGAGCACCGGCCGCGCGCGGTGGTCAATTTTGCCGCCGAATCGCACGTCGACCGCAGCATCCACGGGCCGGAAGACTTCATCCAGACCAACATCGTCGGCACCTTCCGGCTGCTCGAAGCGGTGCGCGCCTGGTACGGTCAACTGGACGAAACCGGGAAAAACGCCTTCCGTTTCCTGCACGTGTCGACCGACGAAGTTTACGGCTCGCTGACCAAGGACGACCCGGCCTTCCGGGAAACCAACCGCTACGAGCCAAACAGCCCGTACTCGGCGAGCAAGGCGGCCTCCGACCATCTGGTGCGCGCCTACCATCACACCTACGGCCTGCCGGTGCTGACCACCAATTGCTCGAACAACTACGGCCCCTATCATTTCCCGGAAAAGCTGATCCCGCTGGTCATCCACAACGCGCTGGCCGGCCAGCCGCTGCCGATCTACGGCGACGGCCAGCAGATCCGCGACTGGCTCTACGTCAAGGATCACTGCAGCGCCATCCGCCGCGTGCTCGAAGCCGGCCAACTGGGCGAAACCTACAACGTCGGCGGCTGGAACGAAAAGGCCAATCTGGACGTGGTGCACACGCTGTGCGCCATCCTCGACGAACTGAGCCCGCGTGCCGACGGCCAGTCGTACGGGACGCAGATCACCTTCGTGACCGACCGTCCGGGCCACGACCGGCGCTACGCGATCGACGCCACGAAGCTCGAACGCGAGCTGGGCTGGAAACCGGCCGAGACCTTCGAGACCGGCATCCGCAAGACGGTGCAGTGGTATCTCGACAACCAGGCCTGGGTACATGACGTGACCAGCGGTGCCTACCGCGACTGGATCGGTCGCCAGTACGCCTGAAACCCTACGAAACAGGAACTTCATCCGCATGACCTTTCTCGATCTTCCGCAACTGACCGGCGCTGCCGGTACCGTCCGTCTGCCCGGCTCGAAGAGCATTTCCAATCGCGTTTTGCTGCTCGCCGCGCTGGCCGACGGTGAGACCGAGGTGCGCGACCTGCTGGCGTCCGATGACACCGAGCGCATGCTCGAGGCGCTCAGGACGCTGGGTGTCGGCGTCACCTCCCTGGGCGGCGAAGCCTGGAGGATCGTCGGTTGCGGCGGTCGTTTCCCGGTCAGGCAGGCGGAACTCTTCCTCGGCAATGCCGGCACCGCCTTCCGGCCGCTCACCGCGGCGCTGGCGCTGGCTGGCGGCGACTATGTGCTGAAGGGCGTTGCTCGCATGCACGAGCGGCCGATCGGCGACCTGGTTGACGGCTTGCGCCAGCTCGGCGCCGACGTTACCTACCTCGGTAACGACGGTTATCCGCCGCTGCAGCTGAAGCCGGCGATGATCCGCCCGGACGGCGCGATCAAGGTGCGCGGCGACGTTTCCAGCCAGTTCCTGACCGGCCTGCTGATGGCGCTGCCGCTGACTGGCGAGACGGTCACGGTCGACGTCGTCGGCGAGCTGATTTCCAAGCCCTACATCGAGATCACGCTGGCGATCATGGCCCGCTTCGGCGTTGTCGTCGAGCGCGATGGCTGGCAGCGCTTCACCGTCAAGGCTGGCAGTCGCTACGTCTCGCCGGGCACGGTCTATGTCGAGGGCGATGCCTCGTCGGCGTCCTATTTCCTGGCGCTCGGCGCGATTGGTGGCGGGCCGGTACGTGTCGAAGGCGTCGGCGCCGATTCGATCCAGGGCGACGTCAAGTTTGCCGAAGCGCTGGTGCAGATGGGCGCGCTGATCGAAACCGGGCCGAACTGGATGGAAGCGCGTGCGCCGCAAGGCGGTCTGGTCGCGGTCGACCTCGATTGCAACCACATTCCCGATGCGGCGATGACGCTGGCCACGGCCGCGCTGTTCGCCAAGGGTACGACCACCTTGCGCAACATCGCCAGCTGGCGGGTCAAGGAAACCGACCGCATCGCGGCGATGGCGACCGAATTGCGCAAGCTCGGCGCGGTAGTCGAGGTGGGCGCGGATTTCATCAAGATCACGCCGTCGACCGTCAAACCCGCCGCCATCGATACCTACGACGACCACCGCATGGCGATGTGCTTCTCGCTGGCCGCCTTCGCGACGCCGTTGCGCATCAACGATCCGAATTGCGTGGCCAAGACCTTCCCGGATTATTTCACCCGTTTCGCCGCGGTGACCCGCGCCGCACCGGTGATCGCCATCGACGGCCCGTCGGCTTCCGGCAAGGGCACGGTGGCGGCGCGCGTTGCCGCGGCGCTTGGGTTTTCCTACCTCGATTCCGGCGCGCTTTACCGGCTGACGGCGCTCGCCGCGCAGCGGGCGAACGTTGCCTGGGACGACGAGCCGCGCGTCGCGGCAATCGCCGCCGGGCTGGATGTGGTCTTCACCGAGAACGACATCCGCTTGGCCGGCGTGCCGGTCGGCGATGCCATCCGCACCGAGGAAATCTCGGCCGGCGCCTCGAAAGTCGCGGCGCTGCCGGCCGTGCGCGAGGCCTTGCTGTTCCGTCAGCGCGTCTTCAACACCGCGCCCGGCCTGGTCGGCGACGGCCGCGACATGGGCTCGGTGATCTTCCCGCAGGCGGGTCTCAAGGTCTTCCTCACCGCCAGTGCCGAAGCACGCGCCGAGCGTCGCTATAAGCAGTTGATCGAAAAAGGTTTCTCTGCTAATCTCGCGGACCTTCTGTCAGACTTGCAACAACGCGATGCGCGCGATTCGCAGCGCAGCGTGGCGCCGCTCAGACAGGAGGCGGATGCAAAGCTGCTCGACACCACGCACCTCACCATCGAACAGGCGGTGAACCAGGTGCTGGCGTGGGTGGCGGAAGCGCCGTAGCAAGGCGTCGCCGGTTGGTGCCGGCGATGGTTTTCAACCTCAACCCGCTGTGGACCGCAAGGTTTGCGGCATGAAAGTCAGTCCGTAATGGAATCTTTTGCTCAACTTTTTGAAGAATCCCTGGCTCGCCAGGAAATGCGTCAAGGCGAAGTCATCACCGCTGAAGTGGTGGCCATCGATCACAATTTCGTCGTGGTCAATGCCGGCCTGAAATCGGAATCCTATGTTCCGCTCGAAGAATTCCTGAACGATCAGGGCGAGATCGAAGTCAAGGAAGGCGACTTCGTTCAAGTTGCCATCGAAATGCTGGAAGACGGCTACGGTGCCACCCGCTTGAGCCGCGACCGCGCCAAGCGCATCGCCGCCTGGAACTTCCTGGAACAGGCCCTGAACGACAACTCCCTGGTCACCGGCACCATCACCGGCAAGGTCAAGGGCGGCCTCACCGTCATGTCCAACGGCGTCCGTGCGTTCCTGCCGGGTTCGCTGGTCGACATGCGTCCGGTCAAGGACACCACGCCGTACGAAGGCAAGACCCTCGAATTCAAGGTCATCAAGCTGGACCGCAAGCGCAACAACGTTGTGATGTCCCGCCGTGCCGTGCTCGAAGCCACCGCTGACAAGGATCGCGAAAAGCTGCTCGAGAACCTCAAGGAAGGCACCACCGTCAAGGGTATCGTCAAGAACATCACCGACTACGGCGCATTCGTCGACCTGGGCGGCATCGATGGCCTGCTGCACATCACCGACCTGGCCTGGCGCCGTGTCCGTCACCCGTCCGAAGTGCTGGCCGTGGGCGACGAAGTTACCGCCAAGATCCTCAAGTTCGACGCCGAGAAGAACCGCGTCTCCCTGGGCATGAAGCAGCTGGGCGACGATCCGTGGGTCGGCATCGGCCGCCGCTACCCGGCCGGCACCCGCCTGTTCGGCAAGGTCACCAACCTGACCGACTACGGCGCATTCGTCGAGATCGAACAAGGCATCGAAGGTCTGGTGCACGTCTCCGAAATGGACTGGACCAACAAGAACGTTCATCCGTCCAAGGTCGTCCAGCTGGGCGACGAAGTCGAAGTCATGATCCTCGAGATCGACGAAGAGCGTCGCCGTATCTCGCTGGGCATGAAGCAGTGCCAGGCGAATCCGTGGGACGAGTTCGCGATGAACCAGAAGAAGGGCGACAAGGTTCGCGGTGCGATCAAGTCGATCACCGACTTCGGCATCTTCATCGGCCTGCCTGGCGGCATCGACGGCCTGGTTCACCTGTCCGACCTGTCCTGGTCCGCAACCGGCGAAGAAGCGATCCGCAACTTCAAGAAGGGCGACGAAGTCGAGGCAGTCGTGCTCGGCATCGACGTCGAGAAGGAGCGTATCTCCCTGGGCATCAAGCAGCTCGACGGTGATCCGTACGCCAACTTCATCGCCACGCACGAAAAGAACAGCATCGTGCGCGGTGTCGTGAAGACGGTTGACGCCCGTGGTGCCGTCGTGGCGCTGGAAGGCGACAACGAAGGCTATCTGCGTGCCTCCGAGTTCGCCCGCGACCGTATCGAGGACCTGAGCCAGCACCTGAAGGTGGGCGACGAAGTCGAAGCGATGATCATCAACGTCGATCGCAAGACCCGTGGCATCAACCTGTCGATCAAGGCGAAGGACCAGGCCGAACAGCACGAAGCGATGCAGAAGTTCTCTGCCGATTCGTCCGCTTCCGCCGGTACGACCAACCTGGGTGCGCTGCTCAAGGCCAAGCTGAACCAGCAAGGCTGATAGGCAGGCAACATGACCAAATCCGAGCTCATCGCCCGGCTGGCGGAGCGTTTTCCGCAGTTGGTGGCGAAGGACGCCGATTTCGCAGTCAAGATGATTCTCGATGCGATGTCCGAAGCGCTGGTGCGCGGGGACCGCATCGAGATCCGCGGATTCGGCAGCTTCGCGCTCAACTACAGGCCACCGCGCACCGGCCGTAACCCGAAATCCGGGGACAAGGTCAGTGTGCCGGCGAAGTGGGTTCCCCACTTCAAGGCCGGCAAGGAGTTGCGCGAACGGGTCGATCAGTCGATCTGACGCCGGGCTTGGACCGCGGACTTGTGCCGTGTGGTAGATTCGGGGCAGTGATAATTCACTGCCCCTTTTCATTGGTATCGTCATGACTGCTCTGACCTGGGCCATACGGCTGATCATTTTTGCCTTTCTGGTGGTCTTCGCCATCGGCAACACCGAAACCGTCACCCTGCATTTCCTGTTCGGCTATCTCTGGGATGCGCCGCTGGTCATCCTGCTGCTGGCCTTTTTCGCCGCAGGTGCCGTGCTTGGTGCCTTGTCGCTGCTTGGCGTGATCTTTCGCCTGCGTCGCGAAGTCGCCCGTCTCAAGCGCGCGCAGAATGCGCCGGTCGTCGTGCCGTCCGAGGTCGTGCAACCTCCCGTCTTATGAATGAATTTTTCGAATACTGGCAGTTGCTGCTGATCCCGGCCTTTTTCGGGCTGGGCTGGATGGCCGCACGGGTCGACATCCGTCAGGTTGTCCATGAATCGCGGGCTTTGCCGCGCTCCTATTTCCAGGGGCTCAATTTCCTGCTCAACGAACAGCCCGATAAGGCCATCGACTCCTTTCTCGAAGTCGCCCGCGTCGATTCGCAGACCGCCGAACTGCATTTTGCGCTGGGCAATCTGTTTCGCCGGCGCGGCGAGACCGAGCGGGCGATCCGCATGCACCAGAACCTGGTCGACATGCCGGACATCGAGGAGAAAGTGCGCCTGCAGGCACTCTTCGAACTCGGTCAGGATTTCCTGAAGGCCGGTCTGCTCGACCGCGCCGAGGAAATCTTCGAAAAATTGCTGTCGACCGCAGAATGGCGCGAGGAAGCCAAGCGCAATCTGCTGGAGATCTATCAAATGGGCAAGGAATGGCAGAAGGCCATCGACATTGCCCGCGAACTGCCGGACGCCGCTTCCGGCCGCGATGTGGCCGAGTATCACTGCGAACTGGCGGCCGGCGAGATCATGCGCTCGCGCGGCGATACGGCCCGGCGTCATCTGGAAGCGGCATTGCAGGAAAACCGCAAGTGCGTGCGGGCCAATCTGCTACTGGGCGATTTGCTGCTGCAGGAAGGCGATCCGGCGGCCGCGATCGAAGCCTGGCAGCGTATCGAACAGCAGGATCCGGGCTATCTGGCGCTGGTCGCGCAGCGCCTGCTGCAGGCTTATCGCAAGCTGGGCCGGACGGACGAGGGGGCGGCCCTGCTCAGTGCGTATCTCGAGCGCTATCCTTCGCTCGACCTGCTCGAGGTGGTCTACCAGTTGATTCTGGAACGGGATGGCAACGAAGTCGCCTATCACCTGGTGCGTGCCGAACTGCAGCGCAATCCGACGATGCTCGGCCTCGACCGGCTGATCAGCGCCCGTTTGCCGATGGCTTCGCCGGAAATGCGTCCCGACCTCGAGCTGGCCAGAACCATCGTGCAGGGCTACACCCGTCGCCTGGCCCGCTATCAGTGCAATAATTGCGGATTCAAGGCCCGCCAGTTCTACTGGCGCTGTCCGGCCTGCGGCGGTTGGGAAAGCACGCCGCCGCGGCGTAGCGAAGAATTCGATCAATCCATCTAGGGTTTGTCATGCTGGAAAAATTGTCGCAGGTTCGCCTGCTTGTCGTCGGCGACGTCATGCTCGACCGTTACTGGTTCGGCGAGGTCAGCCGGATTTCGCCGGAAGCGCCGGTGCCGGTGGTCAAGGTCGAGCGCATGGAAGAACGCCTCGGCGGCGCCGCCAACGTCGCCCGCAATGCTGCCTCGCTCGGCGCGCGGACGACCCTGTTGTCGGTCGTCGGCGACGATGAGGCCGGAAGCTCGCTCGGTCGCCTGCTGGCCGAGGGCGGAATTTCGGCCGATCTGCAGGTCGACCGTGACATCGCCACGACGGTCAAGCTGCGCGTCATCGGTCGCCAGCAGCAACTGCTGCGCATCGATTTCGAGACGGCGCCGTCGCACGAGGTGCTGCAGGCCAAGCTGGCCGAATTCGAGCGCCGGCTGGCCGATTGCGACATCGTCATCCTGTCCGACTACGGCAAGGGCGGTCTCACCCACATCGCCGAGATGATCCGTCTCGCCCGCGCTGCCGCCAAGCCGGTGCTGGTCGATCCCAAGGGCGACGAGTGGGGCAAGTACGCCGGGGCGACGGTGATCACGCCGAACCGCTCGGAATTGCGCGACGTCGTCGGTCGCTGGTCGTCGGATGCCGAACTGTTCGCCAAGGCCGACAAGCTGCGCGGCGAACTCGGCCTCGAGGCCCTGCTGGTCACCCGCAGCGAGGAGGGCATGACGCTCTTCGCCGACGGCCAGACCTTCCACCAGGCGGCGCAGGCGCGCGAGGTCTTCGACGTCTCCGGTGCCGGCGATACCGTCATCGCCACGCTCGCCGTGATGCTTGCCGCCGGCGCCGACTGGGCCGAGGCCATCCGTATCGCCAACATCGCCGCCGGCATCGTCGTCGGCAAACTCGGCACTGCCGTCGTCACCCGCGACGAAATCGCCGGCGCCCTGTAAAGGAGAGAACATGTACACCATCGTCACCGGTGCTGCCGGCTTCATCGGTTCCAATATCGTCAAGGCGCTCAACGAACGCGGCGTGACCAAGATCATCGCGGTCGACAACCTGAGCAAGGCGGAAAAGTTCAAGAACCTGCTCGATTGCGAAATCGCCGACTACATCGACAAGCAGGACTTCATCGAGCGCATCCAGGCCGGCCATTTCGACGGCGAGGTCGACGCCATCTTCCACGAGGGTGCCTGCTCCGACACCATGGAAACCGACGGCCGCTACATGATGGAGAACAACTTCCGTTACTCCAGCATCCTGCTCGACTGGTGTCTCGACCAGGACGTGCAGTTCCTCTACGCCTCGTCGGCAGCGACCTACGGCGCGTCCAGCGTGTTCAAGGAAGAGCGCCAGTACGAGGGGCCGCTCAACGTCTACGGCTACTCCAAGTTCCTGTTCGATCAGGTCGTCCGCCAGCGTCTGGCGCAGCAGCCGTCGTCGCAGATCGTCGGTTTCCGCTACTTCAACGTCTACGGTCCGCGCGAGAATCACAAGGGGCGGATGGCCTCGGTCGCCTTCCACAACTTCAACCAGTTCCGCGCCGACGGCAAGGTCAAGCTGTTCGAAGGCTCACACGGCTACGAGAATGGCGGCCAGATGCGCGATTTCGTCTTCGTCGGCGATGTCGCCAAGGTCAATCTGTTCTTTCTGGATCACCCGGAAAAGTCCGGCATCTTCAACCTCGGCTCGGGTCGCGCGCAGAGCTTCAACGACGTCGCCGTGGCTGCGGTCAACGGCTGCCGCAAGGCAAAATCCGAGGCGCCGCTGGCGCTGGCTGAACTCCGGGCACAGGGCTTGCTCGAATACGTCGCCTTCCCCGAGGCGTTGAAGGGCAAGTACCAGGCGTTCACGCAGGCCGATCTGAGCAAACTGCGCGACGCCGGCTATGTTGCGCCGATGGCGACGGTCGAGGAGGGCGTTTCCCAATATATCGACTGGCTGCATGCCCATGTATAAAACCCTGCAGGATTTTGTCGGAAACACGCCGCTGGTTCGCCTGCAGCGCATTCCCGGTGCCATCAACGAGGCGCGCGGCAATGTCATCCTGGCCAAGCTCGAAGGCAACAATCCGGCCGGTTCGGTCAAGGATCGGCCGGCGCTGTCGATGATCCAGCGCGCCGAGGCGCGCGGCGACATCAAGCCGGGTGACACGCTGATCGAGGCGACCTCCGGCAACACCGGCATCGCGCTGGCCATGGCGGCGGCGATCAAGGGCTACCGGATGATCCTGGTGATGCCCGAGAACCAGAGCGTCGAGCGCCGCCAGAGCATGCGCGCCTACGGCGCCGAACTGGTGCTGACGCCCAAGGACGGCGGCATGGAATTGTGCCGCGACGTCGCCGAACGGATGCGCGACGAGGGCAAGGGCATCATCCTCGACCAGTTCGCCAACCCGGACAACCCGGTTGCCCACTACGAAGGCACCGGCCCGGAAATCTGGCGCGACACCGGCGGCCGCATCACCCATTTCGTGTCGAGCATGGGCACCACCGGCACGATCATGGGCACTAGCCGCTACCTCAAGGAAATGAATCCGGCGATCACCATCGTCGGCTGCCAGCCGGATGACGGCAGCCAGATTCCCGGCATCCGCAAATGGCCGGAAGCCTACCTGCCGAAGATTTATTCGCCGACCAATGTCGACCGCATCGAATACGTCAGCCAGGCCGACGCCGAGGCGATGACCCGGCGGCTCGCCGTCGAGGAAGGCATCTTCGCCGGCATCTCGTCCGGCGGCGCGCTCGCCGTGGCCTTGCGCATCGCCGCCCAGGTCGAGAACGCGACCATCGTCTCGATCGTCTGCGACCGCGGCGACCGCTATCTGTCGACCGGCGTCTTTCCGGCGTAACATCGTGCTCCCGCGGGGGATTTTTCTCCCGCGCCTGCGGTCGACCGCAGTTTTCGGCAAAAAACCTCACGGATTCCCGTTTTTCCATGAAGCCCGTACTCGTCTTCGATATCGAAACCATTCCGGATGTCGCCGGCCTGCGTCGCCTCAACGACCTGCCGGCCGAACTGTCCGACGCCGAGGTCGCCGAACTGGCCTTCCAGCAGCGCCGCGCCAGGAACGGCAGCGACTTCCTGCCGCTGCACCTGCAGCGCATCGTCGCCATCTCCTGCGTATTGCGTACCATCGAGGGGTTTCGCGTCTGGTCGCTGGCCGAACCGGAGCTCGACGAAGGCGCGATCATCCAGCGCTTCTTCGACGGCATCGAGAAATTCACGCCGCAGATCGTCTCGTGGAACGGCGGCGGCTTCGACCTGCCGGTGCTGCACTACCGCGGCATGCTGCACGGCGTGTCGGCGCCGCGCTACTGGGACATGGGCGATGGCGACTACGCCGACTCGCGCGACTTCAAGTGGAACAACTACATCAGCCGCTACCACACCCGTCACCTCGACCTGATGGACCTGCTGGCGATGTACAACGGCCGCGCCAACGCGCCGCTCGACGAGCTGGCCAAGCTGTTCGGCTTTCCCGGCAAGCTCGGCATGGACGGCAGCAAGGTGTGGGATGCCTGGCAAGCCGGGCAGGCCGCCGACATCCGCGATTACTGCGAAACCGACGTGGTCAATACCTACCTGGTCTACAACCGTTTCCGGCGCATGCGCGGTGAATTGAGCGCCGACGAGGAGCGTGCCGAGCAGGCCTTCATCCAGGGGCAACTGGCGAAAATCGATGCCGTGCACTGGCGCGAGTTTCTCGCCGCCTGGCACGAATGACGCCGCCGTACTGGCGCTATAATTACCGTTTTCCAAACCAAACGCAGAGAGCGCAGACATGTCCCTGAACAACGTGCCTTCCGGCAAATCGCTGCCCGACGACTTCAACGTCATCATCGAAATCAGCGCCAATTCCGACCCGATCAAGTACGAAGTCGACAAGGATTCCGGCGCCGTTTTCGTCGATCGTTTCATGGGTACGGCGATGCACTATCCGTGCAACTACGGCTACATCAATCACACCATCGCCGGTGACGGCGATCCGGTCGACGTGCTGGTCATCACCCCGTTCGCGCTGCCGCCGGGCGTCGTCATCCGCTGCCGTCCGCTGGGCATGCTGGCCATGGAAGACGAAGGCGGCCAGGACGCCAAGCTGCTGGCCGTGCCGGTCGACAAGCTGACCCCGCTGTACAAGGACATCAAGACCTTCGAAGACGTCCCCGAGCTGCTGCGCAAGCAGATCGCGCATTTCTTCGAGCACTACAAGGACCTCGAGCCGGGCAAGTGGGTCAAGGTGCTGGGCTGGGAAGGCATCGACTCCGCCAAGAAGGAAATCAACGAAGGCGTTGCCCGTTACCAGGCTGCCAAGTAATCCATGCTGCGTATTGCCGTTGCCCAGTTCAATGCCGTCGTCGGTGACCTGACGGGCAACGTCGAACGCATCCTGGCCCGTGCTGCCGAGGCGCAAGCCCGCGGCGCACGGGTGCTGCTGACGCCGGAACTGGCGTTGAGCGGCTATCCGCCGGAAGACCTGCTGCTGCGCCCGGATTTCTACCGCGCCTGCCGGCAGGCGCTGGTCGACCTGGCGGCGCGCGCTGCCGCCGTCGCGCCGGGCCTGGCGCTGATCGTCGGTCATCCGGAAGAAGCCGACGGCGCCTGCCACAACGCCGCCTCGGTCATCGAAAAAGGGCGTGTCATCGCGGTTTACCGCAAGAATCGCCTGCCCAACTACGATGTGTTCGATGAAAAGCGCTATTTCGAACCGGGCCATTCGGCCTGCGTCGTCGATATCGACGGCGTGCGTTGCGGCATCAACATCTGCGCCGACATCTGGGAAACCGGCGCCTTCGAGGCCGCCTGTGCGGCCGGTGCGGAAATCGTGCTGGCGCTCAACGCCTCGCCCTGCCATCTGGAAAAGCAGAACGAGCGTCTGCAGGTACTCGGCGACCGCATCGCGGCCACCGGCATCCCGGCGATCTACTGCAATCTGGTCGGCGGCCAGGACGAACTGGTCTTCGACGGCGGCTCCTTTGCCCTCGACGCCCGGCGCCAGGTGGCGATGCGCCTGCCGCAGTTCGACGAGGCCGTCGGCATCGTCGACGTCGACGGGCCGCGGCTGATCTCGTCCGACCGGGTCGAACCGCTGTCGCTGGAAGCCGAAGCCTATTCGGCGCTGGTTCTCGGCGTGCGCGACTACATCGGCAAGAACCGTTTTCCGGGCGTCGTCATCGGCCTGTCGGGCGGTATCGATTCGGCGCTGACGCTGTGTGTTGCGGTCGACGCGCTGGGGGCCGAAAAAGTCCGGGCGGTGATGATGCCTTCGCCCTACACCGCGCAGATGAGTCTCGACGATTCGCGCGAGATGATCCGCCAGCTCGGCTGCGCCTACGACGAAATCGCCATCGCCCCGGCGATGGCCACTTACGAAGGCATGCTGGCGCCGTTGTTCGCCGGCCTGCCCGGCAACACCACCGAAGAGAACATCCAGGCGCGGATCCGTGGCAACCTCCTGATGGCCTTGTCCAACAAGACTGGCAAGCTGGTGCTGACGACCGGCAACAAATCCGAAATGGCGGTCGGCTACTGTACGCTGTACGGCGACATGGCCGGCGGCTTTGCGGTGATCAAGGACGTCTACAAGACGCTGGTCTATCGCCTGGCGCGCTATCGCAATTCGCTGTGTGCCGGCGAGCCGGTGATTCCGGAGAACATCATCGTCCGGCCGCCGTCGGCCGAGCTGAAGCCGGACCAGAAGGACCAGGATTCGCTGCCCGATTACGAGGTGCTGGACGCCATCGTCCGCGCCTACATGGAAGAAGACCGCAGCCCGCGCGAGATCGTCGCCGCCGGGTTGCCGGAAGACGCTGTCCACCGGGTCGTGCGGCTGCTGCGCATCGCCGAGTACAAGCGCCGTCAGGCGCCGGTCGGCATCCGCATCACGCCGCGCGGTTTCGGCAAGGACTGGCGCTATCCGATCACCAACCGTTACCCCGACGAATACTGAGACACCTAGAGAGAGGGCACTGCCATGAAGAAAATCGAAGCGATCATCAAGCCGTTCAAGCTCGACGAAGTGCGTGAAGCGCTGTCGGAAGTCGGCATCACCGGCCTGACGGTGACCGAGGTCAAGGGCTTCGGCCGCCAGAAGGGGCATACCGAACTGTATCGCGGCGCCGAATACGTCGTCGATTTCCTGCCCAAGATCAAGATCGAGATCGTCGTTACCGGCGACAACGTCGAACCGGCGATCGATGCCATCGTCAAGGCGGCGCGCACCGGCAAGATCGGCGACGGCAAGATCTTCGTCATGCCGGTCGAACAGGTGGTGCGCATCCGCACTGGCGAAACCAACGAATCGGCGGTCTGATTTTTTGCCGAATCCTGCGGTCGACCGCAGGATTCACGCGATTTCCGACGGGGCGGCTCAGGCTGCCCCGGGTTTTTTCGGCGAGCGGAGCAGCACCAGCAACGCGCCTTCGCCACCGTCCTGCGGTTTGGCCTGGCAATAGGCCAGCACTTCCTCGCGCTGGGCCAGCCAGCCGCGGACCAGTTGGCGCAGGATCGACAGTTTCTGCGGCGAGCCATGGCCCTTGCCGTGCACGATGCGCACGCAGCGCCAGCCCTGCTGCAGGCTGTGCTGCAGGAAGCCGGCGACCGACTGGCGAGCCTGTTCGCGATCAAGTCCGTGCAGGTCGATTTCTCCCTGCTGCACCCAGCGACCGCGCCGCAGGTCGCGCAACACCGTGTTGGCCAGACCGTGACGCAGGTAGGCCGGTTCGTCGCCGCCTTCGAGCCGGTCCTGCAACGCGATCGGTGCGTGCAGGCTTTCGTGCAGTACCGCGGCGCGGTCCGCCTGCGACTGTTTCGGCCGCGGCGCCGGCGGCGGTTTGTCGAGGCTCGCCAGGTTGCGCTCGGGCAACGGTTCGACGCCGCTCATCGCGCGCAGGAAGGCGGCCTGTTCGGGATCGTCTGGCAGTCGGCGCGGCGCTTGATCGTTGTGCCAGAACGCTGGTAGATCGTCATCGTCGTGGCGCGTCCGGGATTGCGCCGGCGGGTCTTGCGGGCGCGGCGGCGCAATGCGGCGCGACGGCTTTTTGCTCAGTTCGACGCGGTTGACCGCAGGCAGCGGCCGGGCGTCGGCAACGGCGCGGCGGAAGGCCGCCTTGCCGTCATCCTCCGGCAGGGCGGGTGTCGCCGCGATTGCTGCCGGGGCGGCCGGGCGAATGGCCGGCGTGGCCACCTGTCCCGACCGCCAGACGGCCCGCAGGCCGTCCTTGAGGCTGGATTTTCCCGGCTTAGTGGCCAAGGTTGTCGAGGTAGCGCTCGGCGTCGAGTGCCGCCATGCAGCCGCTGGCCGCCGAGGTGCAGGCCTGCTTGTAGATCTGGTCCTGCACGTCGCCGGCGGCGAACACGCCGGGGATGCTGGTCTGCGTGGCGTTGCCGTTGCGCCCGGCCTGGGTGACCAGGTAGCCGTGGTCCATCTCCAGCTGGCCTTCGAAAATGTCGGTGTTCGGCTTGTGGCCGATGGCGATGAACACGCCATGCACGTCGATGTTCTGCGTGCTGCCATCCCGGGTGCTCTTGACGCGCAGGCCGGTGACGCCGGAATCGTCGCCGAGCACTTCGTCGAGCGTGCTGTTCCACAGGATCGTGACCTTGCCTTCCTTTTCCTTCTGGAACAGCTTGTCCTGCATGATCTTCTCGGCCTTGAACTTGTCGCGGCGGTGGATCAGCGTGACGTGGCTGGCGATGTTGGCCAGGTAGAGCGCTTCCTCGACGGCGGTGTTGCCGCCGCCGACGACGGCGACCGGCTTGTTGCGGTAGAAGAAACCGTCGCAGGTGGCGCAGGCGGACACGCCCTTGCCCTGGAAGGCCTGCTCGGATTCCAGGCCGAGGTACATGGCGGAAGCGCCGGTGGCGATGATCAGCGCGTCGCAGGTGTAGGTGCCGGCGTCGCCGATCAGCGTGAACGGCTTCTCGGTCAGCTTGGTCGTGTGGATGTGGTCGAAGATGATTTCGGTGTCGAAGCGGCGTGCGTGCGCTTCGAAACGCTGCATCAGCTCCGGCCCCTGGACGCCGTTGACATCAGCCGGCCAGTTGTCGACTTCGGTGGTGGTCATCAACTGACCTCCTGCTGCGAGGCCTGTGATCAGCACCGGCTTGAGATTGGCTCGTGCTGCGTAAATGGCGGCCGTATGTCCGGCCGGGCCGGAACCGAGAATGATCAGCGGGGTGTGACGGGTCGTCATGTCTTCTTCTGCCTTCGGATTGAGTCGGAAAATTATAGCCTGCTGATACAGCGCTGTTTTGTCTGCGCACGTAACCGAATTGCCAAACAGGTTTATAATCCTTCGCTAACTGTATGAAGCAAAAGATTTATGTCGATTCCCGCGCCTTCGGGGATCGAATGAGGGGAAAGCCGATGGCCAAACGAAACGATCCCAGTCCGATGCCCGAGAAAATCGGCAGCCTGCTCCAGGAATCCCGCTGGCTCGGCGTCGGTGCGCTGGCGGTCTTCCTGATCATGGCGCTGTGGGGGTTCCGCCGCGAGGACCCGGGCTGGTCGCATGCGGTCAACGGCAGCGGTCTGCACAATCCGGCCGGCAAGGCCGGCGCCTGGGTGGCCGATCTGATGCTCTACCTGTTCGGCCTGTCGGCCTGGTGGTGGGTGATCCTGCTCGGCATGGTCGTCTGGTGGGGCTTCCGCAAACTGCATAGCGGCAACGACCATCCGCTGCCGTCGCCTTACCTCGCGCTGCCCGGATTCGTCGTGCTGCTGGTCGCCAGCAGCGCCCTCGAAGCGCTGCGTTTCTACAGCATGGACGCCCAGTTGCCGTTGGCGCCCGGCGGCATGATCGGTCTCGAAACCGGTCGCGTGCTGGCCGAGGCGCTCGGCTACACGGTCGCCACGCTGCTGCTGCTGGGAACCATCGCCGCGGCCTGGAGCGCCTTTTCCGGCATGTCCTGGTTGTGGGCCTTCGAAAAACTCGGCCTGATCCTCGAAGCCCTGTTCGGTTTCGTCTACGGTCGTATCGATGCCTGGCGCGACCGCCGGATCGGCAAGGAAATCGCCCAGCAGCGCGAGGTCGTCGTCGAGGAGGAGAAACGGCGCGTCGAACTGCACGAACCGGTCTTCATCGAGCCGCCGGCGCCGGTTGAAGTGCCGGTCTCGAAGAAGGCCGAAGCGCGTGTCGAGCGCGAAAAACAGGCATTGCTGTTCCCCGAGGCGGTGGTCGGCGGCACGCTGCCGCCGCTGCACCTGCTCGATCCGGCGCCGCCGGCCACCGAAACGGTGAGCCCGGAAACCCTCGAATACACCTCGCGCCTGATCGAACGCAAGCTCGCCGACTTCGGCGTCCAGGTCAAGGTGCTGGCGGCGATGCCGGGGCCGGTGATCACCCGCTACGAAATCGAGCCGGCGGTCGGCGTCAAGGGCTCGCAGATCGTCAACCTGGCGCGCGATCTGGCGCGGGCACTGGCCATGGTGTCGATCCGCGTCGTCGAGACGGTGCCCGGCAAGTCGTGCATGGCGCTCGAACTGCCGAACCCGAAACGCCAGATGGTCAAGCTGTCCGAGATCATTTCCAGCAAGCCGTACAACGACATGAGCAGCCCGCTGACGGTCAGCCTCGGCAAGGACATCGGCGGCCAGCCGGTGGTTGCCGACCTGGCGAAGACACCGCACATGCTGGTGGCCGGGACGACCGGTTCGGGCAAGTCGGTCGGGGTCAACGCGATGATCCTGTCGATGCTCTACAAGTCCGAGCCGGATCAGGTGCGCCTGATCATGGTCGACCCGAAGATGCTCGAACTGTCGATCTACGAAGGCATTCCGCACCTGCTGGCGCCGGTCGTCACCGACATGAAGCAGGCGGCCAACGCGCTGCACTGGTGCGTCGCCGAAATGGAAAAGCGCTACAAGCTGATGTCGGCGATGGGGGTGCGCAACATCGCCGGCCTCAACGGCAAGATCAAGGATGCCGAGAAGAAGGGCGAATCGATCCCGAATCCGCTCAGCCTGACGCCGGAAGCGCCCGAGCCGCTGAAGAACATGCCGTACATCGTCGTCATCATCGACGAACTGGCCGACCTGATGATGGTGGTCGGCAAGAAGGTCGAGGAACAGATCGCCCGTCTGGCCCAGAAAGCACGCGCGGCCGGCATCCACCTGGTACTGGCGACGCAGCGGCCGTCGGTCGACGTGATCACCGGCCTGATCAAGGCCAACATCCCGACCCGTATCGCCTTCCAGGTATCCAGCAAGATCGATTCGCGGACCATCCTCGACCAGATGGGCGCCGAGGCGCTGCTCGGCCAGGGCGACATGCTTTATCTGGCCCCGGGGACCGGCTACCCGACCCGGGTGCACGGTGCCTTCGTGTCGGACGACGAGGTGCACCGCGTTGTCGAGCATCTGAAGACGACCGGTGCGCCGGAGTACGTCGAGGACATCCTGAGCGGTGCCGGCGGCGACGACGAAGGCGGTGAAGCGGGCGAGGGCGGCGCCGGCGATGCCGAGAGCGATCCGCTCTACGATCAGGCGGTCGACATCGTGCTGAAAAACCAGCGCGCCTCGATCTCGCTGGTCCAGCGTCACCTGCGCATCGGCTACAACCGCTCGGCGCGCTTGATCGAAGCGATGGAACAGGCCGGCCTGGTGTCGACGATGGACGCTCGCGGCGGCCGCGAGGTGCTGATGAAGAAGCCCGCCGAATGATCGGTTACACCCTGCAACAGCGGTGCGTCGCCGGCCGCGCTAAGCTGCCCCGCATGAAAAAACTGTTCCTGACCCTGTCGACCGCAGCCGCGCTGCTCGCTTCACCGTTTGCCCTGGCGGGCAGCATCGACCAGTTGCGCAGCTTCCTCGACAACACCCGCACCTACCGCGCCGACTTCGATCAGGCGGTGGTTGCGCGCAACGGGCGCAAGCCGCAGCAATCCTCCGGCACCGTCGCCATTGCCCGGCCGGGCAAGCTGCGCTGGGAAATCCTCAAGCCTTATCCGCAACTGGTGGTCGGCGACGGCGAGAAGATCTGGATTCACGATCCGGAACTGCAACAGGTCACCGTGCGCAAGGCCGGTCAGGCGATCGGCGGCTCGCCGGCCGCGCTGCTCGCCGGCAGCAACGAACTGGAAAAGAATTTCACGCTGCGCGAAACCGGCGATGCGGAAGGCCTGAGCTGGGTCGAGGCGACGCCCAAGCGCGGCGACAGCGGCTTCGAGAAAGTGCGCATCGGCCTCTTGGGCAACGAGCTGAAAGCGATGGAGCTGTTCGACAACTTCGGCCAGACCACGCACATCCGCTTCTCGCGCGGCGAACGCAATCCGGCGCTGGCCGCCGGTCTGTTCCGCTTCACGCCGCCGGCAGGGACGGACGTCATCGGCGAGTAAGCCCGGCGATTTACCCCCTTTAACCGGTGGCTAACCGCATTTAACGCATCGCCCGACAAGAATCGGCGGCATCTGCGATTCCTTTCCTGATGCGCCATGAACTCCCCGGAAGCCAGTTTGCTGCGCTTGCTGCAGGCAACCGAAGTGCGCCTGGCGGGCGATCTTTCCGCAGCACGCGGGCTGCTCGATGCCTTGCTCGACGCCGATCCGGATTTCCTGCCGGCCCGTGTCGAGCGCGCCAGCGTCAGCGATGCGCTGGGCGACTATGAGACCGCGCTGAGTGATCTCGAAGGTTTCCTGTGCCGTCTTCCCGGCAACGATGACATTGCGGCACTGTACGGCGAAATCCTGGACCGCGCTCTGCGTCGCCAGGACGACACCCTGCGCCGACAACCCGCCGACGATGAATGTCGGTTGCGCCGGGCTCATCTGCGTTGGCGCGCAGGGCAGGCCGGCGCGGCGCTGGCCGATTGCCGGCGTCTGCTCGCCGTCAATCCCTGGCACGATGCCGCGTTGAATCTTCAGGGCAACTGCCAGATCGATCTCGGGCGGCCGGAAGCGGCAATCGTCTCTTACCGTGAGGCGCTTGAGGTGCGGGACCGGCCAGACTACCGTTTCAATCTCGGCAACGTGTTGCAACAAACGGCTCGTTTCGACGAGGCGCGGATCGCTTATCGGCAGGTGCTGGAAGCTTCTCCGGCATTCGCGGAAGCGGCGCTGGAAATGGCGCATTGCGACCTGTCGACCGGGGACTTCGCGGCGGGCTGGGCTGCTTATGAGTCTCGTTGGCAGACGGCCCAGCTGGCGCCGTTCGCCTGGCGCGGGGAACGGCCCCGGTGGTCGGCGAATCTGGGGCCGAGGCCCGAGGCGACGCTGCTGGTCTGGGCAGAACAGGGATTGGGCGATGCGATCCAGTTCCTGCGTTATGTTGCTTTTCTGCGTCCCTGGGTCGGTCGGGTCGTACTGCGTTTGCCGCTTGCCTTGCTCGATCTGGCGGCGACGTTGGCCGTCGACTGCGTACGGGTGGCCGATATCGATCCGCTGCCCGAGCACGATTTTCAGTGTTCCTTGCTCAGCTTGCCGCAGGCGCTGAATCTGGCCGAGCCTCCGGCGGTCGGCGCTTATCTCCATGCCGATGCACAGCGCAGTACCCGTTGGCTGGCAGAACTGGGGCTGGCCGATCGGCCGCGGATCGGTCTTGCCTGGGCCGGCCGTCAGGGCTGGCGGGCGAATCCGACGCGCGATCTGCCGTTTGCCGAACTGCGTCTGCTGCTTGATCTGCCATTCGACTGGGTGTCGCTGCAACAAGGCGTGCCAGCGGTCGATGCGGCCGCGTTCGAACGGTCGCCGCTGCGTCGATTCCCGGCGTTTGGCAGTCTGGCCGATACCGCTGCCCTGATCGACCGGCTGGCGCTGGTGATCACCGTCGACAGCGTCATCGCCCATCTTTGCGGTGCGCTCGGCAAACCCTGCTGGCTGTTGCTGCGTCATGCCAGCGAATGGCGCTGGCAGCGCGAGCGTAGCGACAGCGTGTGGTATCCGTCGTTGCGCCTGTTCCGTCAGGCGCGGCCAGGCGACTGGGCGGGCGTTGTCCGGCAGGTCGGCCGGGCTTTGCTGGCCGCCGACAGTCCGCTTGCCTCGGCCGCGCGCACCATGTAGCGCGGCGTGCCGGGATATGCCTGCAGATGGGTGCGTTGCACCGCGTCGTCGACGGCGTGTTCGACAAAACCGGCTCGCTGCCAGAAATTCAGCGCATCCTGCACGCAGACCAGCGCGGCCGGGTAATCCGGTACGCCGCTCAGGGCATGCCGGACCAACGCCGCGCCGACGCCCTGTCCGCCGGCTTGCGGTGCGACGGCCAGGTCATGGATGTACAGGCAGTCCGGTGCTTCGGCGATTTCGAAGCTGCCGCCCAGCGGCGTGATCTTGCCGAGCTGCGACGGATAGGTCGCCAGATAGGCGCAAATCCTGCGGTCGACCGCCGCCACCCAGCAAAATCCCGGCGCCTGCGTCAGCCGTTCGAGGATCACTTCGCCCGGCTCGTTCATGGCCGGTACGTAGCAGTTGCGCTGGACGTCGAGTACATCGTCGAGGTCGGCCACGCGCATCGGGCGGATGGCGATTTTCGGGAACGCCATCGTCAGGCCGCTGCCACGGGCTTGCCGTCGGCACTGACGGTCAACCGGCCTTGGGCGTCAAAATTCAGCGCGATCTGCGACGACGGGTTCGTGCCGTCGAACAGGTAGCGGTACTTGGCGAGTACCGCAGCGATCTCGGCCTGGCTCTGAGCGGCCTGGTATTCGGTAATGAACGGCAGGCTCTTTTCCATTTCGACCTTGTGCGACGTCAGCGCGGCGACGGTCGACATCTGTCGTGCCAGCACCGGTTCGTCGTCGAGCGCGGCGCGGAACTCCTTGGCGTAGGCATAATCGGCCGGAAACTGCGGTTGACCGTAGGCATCGTAGCGGATGCTCGCCGGTGCCTCCGGAATGCCGTGTCTGGCCAGGAAGTCGGGCATCGCGGCGGAAACGTGCCGGCTCAGCGCGTCGATGTTGCGCTGGGTCGGTGCCAGCAGCGGCGTGTCTTCCAGCGAACGCGAGGGGTCCGGCGTGAAATAGGCGTCGATATCGATCGGCTGGCTGCCCTGGAAAGTGTCGTATTCGGCGCTGCTGCTTGCTTTAGGGGGCTCTGCGGCAAGTTTGTCGCGGGCAGCCTGCGAAATGGTGGCGACGGCAGAATTTTCCGCGGTGGCGGCCGAACTTGCCGTACTGCGGACCGAAGCCGCGCTGCCGCGACTAATCGACGAAAACAGGGAAAGTGCCGCGGAGGCGGCCAGACTGTTGATTTCCATGATCCGGACTGGGTTTGCGGTGGTCGAAGACAGCCCTTCAATCGCAAGGTCCGTGCCCGGCTCGCGGGCCGGCCGTTTCAGCGCAGTGCGTCGAGCACGATGCGCGTGGCGTCGGCGATCACCTCGTCGCGCCAGGGCGCCTTTTCCCGTTCCTGCGTGTAGTAGATGGCGAGGACCAGCGGCGCGCCGTGCGGCGGCCAGAGCACGGCGATATCGTTGGCGCTGCCGTAATCGCCGGAGCCGGTCTTGTCGCCGGCCTGCCAGCCCTCCGGCAGCGCGGCGCGGATGCGTTTGCCGCCGGTGGTGTTGCCGAGCAGCCAGTCGTTGAGTTGTCGGCGCTGGGCGGCTGGCAGCGCGTCGCCCAGGCACAGCGCGTTCAGGCTGTGCGCCATGTCGGCCGGCGTGGCGGTGTCGCGCGGGTCGCCGGGAATGGCGCTGTTCAGGTCGGTTTCCCAGCGATCCAGGCGAAAGGAGAGATTGCCGATCCCTTGCGCGAAGGCGTTCAGGGCGGCCGGCCCGCCCAGTTCGCGCAGCAGCAGGTTGGCCGCGGTGTTGTCGCTGTACTGCAGTGCCGCGGCGCACAGTTCGGCGACGCTCAGCCCCTGGTCCACGGATTTTTCGGTGATCGGCGACCAGGCGACCAGATCCTGCGCCGCGTAGCCGATCCGTCGGGCCGGCAGGCCGTCGTCGCCGGCGGCGCGTTGCAGGATGGCGCCGCACAGCAGCAGCTTGAAGGTGCTGCACAGCGCGAAGCGTTCGTCGGCCCGCCAGGCGATGTGGGCCGGCCGGCCGGTATCCTGCGCGAACACGCCGAGCCGTCCGCCGGCCTTCTTTTCCAGCCCGGCCAGGCGGTCGACCGCAGAAAAGGACGCGGCCCGTAGCGCGCCCGCGCTCAGCGCGAAGCTGCCGGCCGCCAGCAGGAAATGACGGCGCCGCATGTTCAGGCGACCAGCACGTGGCCGACCGTGCGCAGCGCAATGCCGACGCAGGCGCCGAAAGCCGCCGGTTTCCACACTGCGGCGACGCGCTTGCCGGCCGAAATCAGCACGGCGACGCCGGGCAGGTCGAACGGCGAGATCAGGAAGCCGGCGCTGGCGTTGAGCAGTTCCGCGCTCATCTGGCCGGCGCGCCGCATTTCGTCGACCACGCCCATCATCGCCGTACCGCCGGCCAGGTACTTGGTCAGCGACGGCAGGATCAGCAGCGGATCGATGTTGGCCAGCCGCAATACCGGCGTCAGTACGCCGGACAGCAGATCGATGGCGCCGAACTGCTTGAGCGCCGTCACCGCGACCAGCGACAGCACCAGCATCGGGATCGCGCCGACGGCGATCTTGAACGCCTCGGCGCCGGCCCGGTTGATCACGTCGAGGACGCCCTTGGCGCTCTCGGCGACCGGGTGCTGCAGGGTTTCGTCCAGTGTCGCCTCGGCCGTCGACAGCCTGCGTCCGAACAAGTAGTAAGTGGCCGCTGCTGCGGTCAACCCGCCGAGCAGCGAAAAAAGCAGCGTCGTACCGAAATCCAGTCCCATGGTCAGCATCGGGAAGGCGGCGTTGGCCTGCGACATGGCAAAGACCATGGCCATCGTCGCCGCCAGGTGGCGGTCGGAAGCGCCGCGCTGCTCCATCATGGTCAGCGTCGCCAGCGGTGCCGCAAAACTGACGAAGTTGATCTGCAACGCAGCGAACACGCCCAGCCCGGTCAGCCCGAAAGGCTTCAGCAGCGGCGCCAGCCAGACCACCACGCGGTCCAGCGCGCCGCGCGCTTCCAGCAGCCGCATCAGCGACAGCATGACCACCATGACGGGCAACAGGACGAACAACGACAGTTCGACCGCCGAGCGGCCGGCTTTCAGGATGATCTCGATCAGGATGTCCATGCGTATGCGAAACCGGGCAACAGACCGGCAGCTTGGACGAGCCGGCGACGGCGGTCAACACGAAGCAAGCTTCCTGGCGATCCGTCGCAGTCGCAAGCCGGCTAGAATGCCCGCTCACCAAACACGCCAAGCGATCAACCGAGGTCAGATGCCTTCGTTCCCCGATTTTTTCCGACGCTGGTTCGCCGGCCAGGGCCGCAGCGGTCTGCTGCTTGCGTTGAGCGCGCTGTGGATTTGCGCGACCGGAAATCTCGCCTTCTTCTCGCTGTTCGCCCAAAGTTATCCGCTGCAGTGGCCGCATCTGTTCGACTGGCTGACCGTCGCCGTGCTGCTCTTCTGCCTGCTCGGCATCTTCCTCGGCTTACTGGCCTGGGGGCGGGCGACGCGGCCGGTGCTGGTGGTGCTCCTGCTGATTTCGGCCGTTTGCGCTGCCTTCATGGACAGCTACGGCGTCGTGCTCAACGTCGAGATGATGCGCAATGCGGCGAATACCAATCTGGCCGAATCCGCCGACCTGATGAACTGGCGCTTCGTCGCGCAATGTCTGGTGACCGGCGTGTTGCCGGCGGTTTTCGTCTGGCGCTGGCAACTGCCGCGTCGCGGCTGGCGGGCGGAACTGGCCGGCCGCGCCCGCCTGCTGGCAACCCTGTTGCTGCTCGGTTTGCCTTTCGTGTTCGCCAACAGCGGTTTCCTGGCTTCCTTTGCCCGCAACGACAAGGCGATCCGCATTCATGCCAATCCGCTGTATCCGGTCTACGCCGCAGTCAAGTTCGCGACCGAGGCGCAGGGTGGCGACGACCGTCAGCCGCCGAAAAAGATCGGCGAGGATGCGCTGGTCGCCCCGGAAGACACCGCCCGCGACTTGTTGGTGATCGTCGTCGGCGAGACCGCCCGTGCCGACCATTTCGGCCTCAACGGGTATGCCCGCGACACGACGCCGGAACTGCGCCGGGCGAACGTGATCAGCCTGAGCCAGGTCGAATCCTGCGGCACCTCCACCGCCTATTCGGTTCCCTGCATGTTCTCCAGCGCCGGCGCTGCCCGCTACACGCCGAAAGGCGCCAAGAAGGAGGAAAACCTGCTCGATGTACTCGTTCACGCCGGCGTGCATGTCAGTTGGCTGGACAATAATTCCAGTTCCCTGGGCGTGGCCAGTCGCGTCGACTATCAGGATTTCCGCTCGCCGGACGTCAATCCGGTCTGCGATACGGAATGCCGTGACGAAGGCATGGTCGGCAAGATCCAGGAAATCGTCGATCGCCATCCCACCGGCGACGTGGTCATCGTGCTGCACCAGATGGGCAATCACGGACCGGCCTATTTCAAGCGCTATCCCGAATCCTTCGAGCGTTTCAAGCCGGCTTGCCGCGACAAGGATCTCGGGCAGTGCAGCCAGGCGCAGATCATCAACGCCTACGACAATGCGATCGCCTATACCGACCGTTTCCTGGGCAAGGTCATCGAGGTCCTGCGGCACAACGACGACAAGTTCGAAACCGCCTTGTTCTATTTCAGCGATCACGGCGAATCGCTCGGCGAGAACGGCATCTTCCTGCACGGCATGCCCAAGGCCATCGCGCCGGCCGCCCAGACTCACGTGCCCGGCATCCTCTGGTTCGGTAGCGCGGTCAACCGGATCGATAGCGAAAAATTGCGCGCCCAGGCCGCACTGCCGCGCAGCCACGACAACATTTTCCACACGGTACTCGGCTTTCTCGACATCGAAAGCGAAGTCTACCGGCCGGAGATGGACATCCTGCACGGTGCGCTGCGCGGCAGCGGCGCCGGCGGACCAGGTCCGCGCTAGGGGCCGCTGGCCGGGCCTAGCGGTTTTCCAGCCGGCTGTAGTCGAGAATCCCGTACTCCAGCGGCCGGATCGCTTTCTGCCGGGCGTGGATGGTATCGCTGACGGCCCAGAAGCGCGGGTCGCTGCGGCGCACGCCAAAGCGATCGACCAGGCGGGTCAGCGCCGCTGGCCCGTCCAGGTTCCGGACCGCGTCGGCGAAAGCCGGCAGCTGCGCCGAATCGACCGCGAACAGGGCGTTCGGATAGGCGCCGACGGCGCCGCCGAGGGCCAGCAACGTGTCCTCCTGCGGCAAGCGGCGGTCTTCCTCGTTGAACAGTTCGGCAACATTGGTATGCGCGCTGTTGCGTAGCAGCGCGATTACCGCCGGCTGGCCCTGGCGCGGGGTCACCAGCAGCAGGCTGTCTTCCGGCATCGACGAGGCGGCCAGGCCCTTGACGGCCGACAGGCGCTGCAACTGGGCGATGTCGGCGGCCGGCAGACCGGTGTTTTCCAGGTCGCGGCTATGATCCGCCGCCTTTGCCGTGTGCTTGCGGAGCATCCCGTACAACTCGCCCAGGGTGTCTTTCTGGCGGAAGCGGATGCCGGTCTCCAGCGGGAAGTAACGTGTCGCATCGGCCAGATACTCGTTGTGCGGCTGGCTGCGCTGGCGATACCACCGATCGAGCACCGCTTGCCGGTCCCCGATCGGCAGCAGGGCGAGAAAATTGAGTTCGCTTTCCATGCGCAGGAAATCCATGTACAGCCGGGTGGCCAGTTGATGGCCGACATTGCCGAACACATCGAAACCGGCGGTCAGCAGGTAGTGCATGCGTTCGAGCACCGGGTAGCCCATCACGAAGGCGGTTTGCGGGCGTTCGCCGGCCAGCCCCTTGACCACCGAAGCGCTGTCGAAATGGCGGAAGATGGTCAGCGTGGCGTTGGTATTCCGGCCGTCGCCGTCCCAGATATCGGTGAGCAGCGGGCGTTCGCCCTTGACGTGCAGCCTGGCGGTGACGGCGCTGCGTGCTTCGGTGTATTGCCGTTCGAGCCTGGCGTATTCCCGCCAGGCGAGCAGGCTGGCCGTGCTCTCCCGCTCGGCCGGCAGGGTCATGACCGGGCTGGCGGCATCGATGATCGTGGCCATGAAGTTGGCCGCCTTCTCGTTCGGAGCGACGAAGAAAACCCAGAAATGGTCGTTGATCGAATTCAGCGCTACCTGGCCGCGGCAGACCGGCCCCTTCATGAAACCGGCAATGGTGAATTGCGCCTCGTCGAGCAGCAGGCGATAGCGGGCGATCAGCGGCAGTTCGCGGAAGGTGACGAAGGGGTTGGCCGCGCGCTCCGGCGCATAGTCGGGCAGGGCGCTGACCGTGTAGGGCGGCGCGATGAACCAGTCGCGCAGCCGTTGCAGCCGGGCGGCATCGAACTGCAGCGGCATCAAGGTCTTGGCCAGCGGCGTTGCCTCGCTAGGCCGCAGTCGATACCAGACGCGCCCCACGCCGGGATCGTCGAATGGCCGCCGGGTGGCGATGACGTCGATCGGCTGGCCGGGTGGTGTTTTGCTGCGTACCAGCTCGAAGTACTGGCCGGGTTGCTCGGCAAACCAGATATGACCGATGAACCAGTGCTCGTACAGGTAGCGGGCGGTGAGTTGCGACTTCAGGTCGTCGGCGTTGAAGAAGGTTTCCCAGGTGTCGATCTGGCGCAGCACCGCCGGTGCCGGCGGCAAGGGCGGCCGGTAGGGGGCGCCGGCTTCCAGCCAGCGGCTGAGCGTCCGGTGTTCGTCGGGAGCCAGTGCCGGCAGGCCGAATGGCATGCCGCGTGTTGGGTGCTGGCGCTCGTACTGATCCAGCCCTTCACCGGCGACGCAGAGCTGGCTGCGGTCGAGCGAAAAGTCGAGATCGGGGTCGTCGATCCGCCCACCTTGCGGCCCCGGGTTTGTCTGCTTGAGCGCCAGCAGGCGATACATCACGCCGCCGACGCGATTGGCCTCGCTGCTTTGCTCGCGCTCGTTGAGCACCGGAAAAAAGTCGAGATCGCGCCAGGCGCGCGTACTTTGCGCGTCGAAGCCGAGCCGGGTCGGCCGGTCGGCCAGCAGGCGCGGGTTGCTGCCATAAACCTGGCGCGGATTGGCGCCCCGCACCACACCGGCGTAACTGGTCAGGTTCAACTGGCAGGGAGCGTCGTAGCAGGCGTGACAGCTGACGCAACGCTGATCGAGAATCGGCCGCACCTCCCGCCAGTAATCCGGCGCCCCCGCCACGGGCTGCGGTGGCGCGTCGAAACGTGCGGGATCGGCCCGGCCGAAGCGATCGTCAAGCTGCAGTGCGGCAACCGTCGCGCAGGCGCTGAGAAACAGAACGGCAAAAAGGGGGAAAAAACGCATGACAGCTTCCGCAGGTGGGGGCAGGTTTGGGGCGGGATGCTATCAAAAACCGCTGAGGCGATGATGGGGAGTTGGCAGAAAAATGATCTTCGTATGGAGCACCAGCGAAATTTCTCGTGCTGTTAAAAAATAAATCTCGAATGTCATTTCCAAAAATTCAAAATTTTTCCTGTGGCTATTCAATGTTAACCCGCCGGGAAATGGTGATAAGGCCTCTAGCATCAAGTTCTGAGCATTCCTTCCAGACCCTGTTTATTACCACGGATTTTCGAGCGTATAGTGGCGTAAATCCTGTACCAATAAATCCTATATAGCTTGGCCGGTTTTCTTCAATGCCGGATATGTGGAAAAATCTTCGGCTATTTTTTGCAAGAGAAACTTCTATTTTTTCAGCTCCCTCTGCTGTGCTGAAAAAGCCACCGTGCCTTGTTGTGAACTGGTAATTTCCTGGTGGTAGTGATAGAGCAACGTATGATTCCGGTGGTAGTCGAACGGTTCGTTTTTCACTGCTTTCGATTACCAATGCCTCGTTATCGTGAGGGGCGCGAAGAAAATAGATCAGCGACTCTCCCGGTTTTGGCTGTTCAAGAACGACTGTGTCCGGATGTGGATAGTTGACGGCACAGCTGGAAATGGCAATCAAAAGGCTGCACACAAACAATGATTTACAGGTATCGGAGATTTTCTTGATCAGCATGTTCAATGGGGGTCAATTGATTTCAGCCAAAGTTGCCTGAAGGGTTACATAGGCTTTTTTCTTGCCGACTAGACACTCAAGCGTTCCTGGTTGAACGTATTCTCCTTCCCAGTGGCTACGCAACTTTATGATCGCATTGAAGTTTCGCTCCTTTGCCTCATTGGCAATTTGGGAAAGTGCTTTGAGCGTTGCTGACCGACAAGCGTTTTCGGCACCTGATGCCGTGATTTCGGCTTCGTCCGAATAGTCGTCCGGACCCGATCGATGCTTGAATTCTGGAGAGGTTTTCCCCCAGTGTGCTGATAATCCGTGACTCAGGATTTTCCTGGCTTCCGGAGATTCGAATATCTGATCCATGGCAATAAATATGGCTCCTGTCGCTGGCGCCCGGGAAGGTAGATTGATGAAGATGTGTTCTTCATCCAGTTTTCTTTGTAAAGCTGATGCGGACAATGCCATCGTTCCTGATATGGAAACCGTGGTTACCTTGTAACCAGGCTCGCATTTCAAAATTCCAGGCTCGTTTTTTGGTGATTCACTCTCGGCTTGCTTGATTTCAAAAATGGCATCGTAACCATGCGAGATAGCGGTATCGATCATGGACTTCACCGCTTTTTGGAAGGCATCAAGACAATGGCGGCGACTGCCTCCAAACGGACTGAGGCTAATGCTCACTGCGGTGTAGGTTTCCGGACGTCCCACTTCGGGGAATTTTGGTGTTTTATCGCCGCTCAGGAATAATGAAACCTCGGTTTCAAATTGCGCTTTGAAATCGCTGGAGGTGATTTCTTTTTTTATGTCGAATCGCTCTTCTCCTGCTTGAACTGTTATGGCCAGAGAGATGAGGTAAGCTGTAATAACCGTTTTGATTTTCATGTGTTTTCAGTTTTGGTTTTGCTCGAGTGATGGGATGGACTCCCTCGTCTTTTCATCGCCAAATAAGCGATGCCTGTGCTCATGGGGATGGGCGTCGGGTTTCGACGAAAGGCGTCCGAAAGATCTTGCCAAGAGTGTATTCCAAATCGCTGTTTCCGATGACAATTGGAAAGTTGTCACGCAGGAGTGCCTGTCATTGCGACAGCGCTGGTGGCAGCGAGTGGCGCTAGCGGCGCCCATTCCAAGAATGCCCGGCACTTCGTAAGTTGGTTTGAACTGATACCCAAGGAATCTTCTTCCGGCAACAGTCGCAAACTCGGATGAATATCCGAGAAGGGCGACTGCTACCTGCCCTGCCAAATATACGGGCGCCCCTTGAGCAGACTGAACAAAACTTCGGCGACAAGGACAATGCCAAGCCCACTGAGACTGGCACTAAGTGAGAAATCAAATATGCCGCTCAAGATGAAGAACGCACCAACCACACGCATTGCTTGAAGGGCATGGGCAGCAGGCTTCTTCCAGAAAGGAAGTACTGAGATTTCGGCTCGCCGCAAAACATGCCATTCCTTCCGAGACAAGCGCGGCGGTTGTTTGACACCGGTCTTGGCTTCCTCGATGTCAGCGATACAGGCTACCGCGGGACACCCACAAGCGCCACATGCTTCAGAACCTGCGGGATTGGTGGCGTGGCAGGCATGACAGACCCAAGCGTAGAGCGGCATAGCGGCCTAACGTTGAAAATTACCGGACGTAGGCAAGCCAGCTTGCCGGAGGTCCGGTGGATTGGAATGTTGGGCATCACTTGCGACCGCTGCAAATTTGGCGGAAGTGGATAGGAACATATTTCGCCGAACGCCCGGCTGCGGCGTCGCGGATTGCTGCAGCACGCTGACGAATTGCAATGGCCTGCTGCGGCCGCCCGCTTTTTTCTTCTGAGTCCGCTTGTTCTCCCAGGTATCCCGCAAAACCAATGGGGTCGATGGTGAGTATGCCCATGCGCTCAAGTTCGGGAACGGCAAGGGAGTACCAACGCGCGGAGGCTTCGTATTTGCCTTGATCGAAATTGAGGCGAGCGAGTTCTGACCAGCGCTTAGTGATATTGGAAGCGCTCGGCTTTGGCAACGCCTGCTCCAGTTCGAGCGCCTCCCTAAGCAATGATTCGGCGCGATCAAAGTCACATGTGTATCCAGTCGCGCGGCCGAGGTTATAGGTAACTGCTGAAACATACTCGGGAGCTGCGCCACTAGAACGCGCATTAACCAAAGCACGGGAGTACATTTCCCTCGCTTGAGGCCAGTTGCCCTGGGACTCGGCCTGTAGGCCAGCCTCGTAGTAGCGATTAGCGTTCTTCTGATTGATGCTGGTGGCACAGCCGAATAGTCCGGCGGACACTGTGAGAAAAATAAGGGTACGCATATGTCTTTGATGTGATGCCCAACGTTATAGGTAAGGGGCGCGGCGCGGAGCTTTATCGCGCAGCGTCCAGCGGAGGCCGAAGGTCGGAGTGTTAGGTGGAATTTGTATTGGCATTTGAGCCCTTGATCTTGTGCAGCCTGGCGAATGCATAGGTTGCGAGGCACGACAGAAGTAGCCCGTTGGCGAGGTATAGCAACAGAGTATGGCGTGCGGATAGGTGTACAAATGTTTCTCGCGCAAAGGTATCGAAGAGAAACGGAATGGGAATGCCGAGTGCAAATAGTAGCGAATTTGCAACGACAGAGAATGAGCCTAGTTGAGGATGGTACAAGGCCGGAAAGTAGAAGTGGTTGAAGGTTTCAGCAACCAACAGCAGCTTGAGCACAAAGAACATAGCTAGGTAAGCAATGAAGCAGGCTGCTCCAATTTTCCATAGCGTAGGTATCCCACTGCTAGGCCTGATAGCTTCGGAATGTTCGCGTTTAGTCATAACCACAGCAAACACGCTAAGCAATACAGGAATTGCGGCGACTGCAGCAAAAGTGACTAAAAGAAACAATAAGGCCGATGCCATAGGGATTGCCTGACGTGGAAGTGACCGGCGCTGCGCGGATTTATCGCGCAGCGTCCAGTGACCGAAGGGAACGGGGGCGACTGCCGGGTTATGCGTCTTTTTCAATTCGAAAGCGGCCTGCAAGTTTGTAGCGTGGCCGCACTGTCGAATGGAACGACGGTAGTGTGAATAACTGTCCTATCTTTGGACTCGTCTGTCACGTCAGCAATGGTAACGACGTAACCTGAGTCGCTGACTACAGTGGAGGCCACATAGCTTCTGCTTAATTGCGCTTCGAAAGTGACGCATCCATACGTTTCGACCTTTCCGACTGGAGTTCCAATTGGAAGCCCCATCTTCTTGTTTTCGCCCCAAAGACGTACCAGTATTCTTCTTGTGCCTGCAGAGATGTAGCCGGAGCCTGCATTGAATCGACTCCAGTCCACTCGCGCTCCATCAATCCCTGCGATCTTTGTTGTAGCGTAAGCGCCCATTTCCACCCTTTGAAAGCAAAAGCTGAGCAGAGACCATCCGGCTACGGATTCGCCAGCCAAGAGTTAACTCTTGGCGTTGCTTGAAGGGAACTGCGCTCCCAAAAACCGGCCTGTCAAATAGTCATTTATGCAACAAGAACCATGGTTGCCGATCCCGAGAGAGAAGCGAAGCGAGAATTGCTAACGCGGCTACCGTGGGAGATTGGGGGAGCGGTATTGAGGATGGCCAAGTCGCTTTGAGGTCTTCAGTTCTAAACACGTCATGCCCAATCGACCAAACCAAGTTCTGCCCTCCCTCCATCGTCAGCGCGTTGAATTGCATATAGTCACTTGGGATGTAGGCGGAGAAGGAAACTCCATCCAACATCCAGAGACTTTCATCGAAGATTTCCTCTATCCCAAAAAGGCTTGATGCTTTTAGCAAAACCGTAAGGGTTTCGATCGGGCGTTCTACCAAGTCCGTACAAGCCGAATAGTCGTTGTTTCGTCGCGCAAGGAGGTAGTCCCATGCTCGCTCCGGCGGCAGATCCCATCTTGCTAAGTTCCCCGAACACCGAACTAGCGAGTGAAATACCAATCCTGCAAGCTGCTCACCCGCTTCCTGCAAGCCTAGCGTGGCCGCACTCGACAGAGCTACGCACCACAATGGAGCCTGCGCATCGCTAAGAGCAACGACGGAACCACTGTATAACTCAAGAGTTAACTTCAACAGCGAACTGAACTGAAGCTCCGCCTCAGCCCGATCAGCCGCCTCTTGACATAGCAACATCGAAACAGCCGCCCATCCAAGCACTTTAGCAACGCGCTGAGGTAACAGATATAGGTCGCAAAGTCCTCCCCCTGTATCGGCCAACAAGGCGTATCTATTAGATTGAAGGTCGGCAAGTAGAGATGCATTCGCTTTTATTAACGCTGAGCAGCATTGGCCTAATAGCCGTTGTGCGCTGGCTTCAACCGCTTCCGACTCAATATACGGGAGTAGGCAAACTGCGATGCTTGCTGCTACTTGAGCCCTTCTGTAAGGATCTTGTGACTGAGCTGCCCTCTCTAGAAAGCTGGCTGCCATACGCTCAGCCAAGCCTCCGAGGAAGCTTGGTTCAATGCCGGGCGCACTAAGTACCGCACCAATGACTTCGGAGAATTGGTCCTGATTCCAAGAGCCGCTGGTTGCAGAAAAAACTGTCCAAAGCGCATCGTAGTTCAGTTTGATCGTCTCATCGCTTGATGCTGGCCAATTTTGGACGATATCACGCAGAGGGGCCATCGGATCACTGGCATACCTTGGGTTCCTACAGAAGCTAGAGCGTGTGGACATTTGTGATTAAGAGGCTGTTCACAAAGGGTTGATTGTGTTTACATCCTGTCTTTTGGGTTGAGGACGGGATGCCGAGATTGCTGTTACGTGACGACCAGTGGCTACGAATCGAACCGATGCTGCATGGCAAGGTAGGAGATCGTGGGCGCAGCGGCGCAGATAATCGCTTGTTTGTTGAAGCGGTTCTCTGGATGGCAAGAACAGGTGCGCCTTGGCGTGATCTTCCTGCCGATTTCGGGCCATGGAATACGGCCTTTCGGCGCTTCTCTCGCTGGGCGGACAAAGGTGTTTGGCAGGCACTCTTTGCCAAGCTTTGCGAAGACGCGGACTTTGAGGAAGTGTTTCTCGACAGCACGATTGTGCGGGCGCACCAGCATGCTGCCGGCGCCCCCAAAAAAACGGGCAACAAAGTCTTGGCCGTTCTCGTGGGGGCTTGAGCACCAAGATTCATGCAGCGGTTGATGGTCTGGGCAATCTGGCGCGTTTCCGTCTGACAGGAGGCGAACGACACGACATTGTCAACAACAACCTAAAACTGACCCGCTAAGACAACACCCATCAACATAAAATTGACCCACATGGGGTGGTTGACGCATCGTTCTGGTTGGGTGGTTTTGACCTTCCTTCTGCTGTCGGCCATTATAGTTAGTCCATCCTGTTTTCCGTGATACTGGTCACAGCCAGCAGGTAGCTGCTGGTGAAAACGGGATATGCACCTGCGGATTACGAATTACTCGGCCAAAACATCCGATGTTCACCGCTTTGATTTCGAATTCGCAGGTGCGCTTGAGCGCGACAACGAATACTCAGGGCTTGCCGTTGCACCGGCTCTCTATATTGCCTTCGCAGCGCTCAAGCAGGCACATCCCGTACGCTTACCTTAGCACTTCGGAGGTCAGCCATGAAGACGCACACGACCGGGCAATCTGAACAGGAATTCGCCGCTTTTATCGGCATCGATTGGGCGGACACGAAACACGACATTTGCTTGCAGGCCGCCGAGAGCAGTCAGCGTGAATTTTCTGTTCTACCGCATCGTCCCAAAGAGATCGACGAATGGGCAGGCTCGCTAAGACGACGTTTCCACGGTAACCGGGTGGCAGTCTGCATAGAAACATCTCGCGGCGCCTTGGTCTATGCGCTCCAGAAGTATGACTTCATTGTTCTGTTTCCAATCAATCCAGCTACGCTCGCGAAATACCGTCAGGCCTTCAAGCCCAGTCGGGCCAAGGCCGATCCCACCGATGCGCAAATCGCCCTTGAGATTCTTCTAGGCCACCGTGACAAGTTAAAGGCTTTGCAGCCGCAAAGCCCTGCTGTCCGTGAATTAGCCATGCTGCTAGAAGAGCGGCGCCAGGTCGTCGATGATCAAAGGCGCATCATCAATCGCCTGATCAGCAATCTGAAGCATTACTACCCGCTGGCCCATGATTGGTTCGAGGACAAAGGGACGATCCTGTTCTGCGATTTTCTGACTCGCTGGCCAACCTACAAACAGTTGCACCAGGCCCGCAGAGCAACCCTGGAGGCCTTCTTTCGAGCTCACAATTGCCATCACCCTAAACTGATTGAAGAGCGGCTGGCGGCGGTCAGGAATGCCGCTCCACTTACTGAAGATCCTGCCATCATCCGGCCGAAACAACTCTTGGTTGAAGGCCTGGTGGAGCAATTGCGAGCCACCTTGAAGAGCATCGAGCGTTTTGATGCCGCGATCGCCTGCTTGGCGCCGACACTACCGGACTACGAACTATTTCATGCATTGCCAGGCGCAGGTCCCACGTTGGCGCCGCGCTTGCTCGTTGCCTTTGGTGAGCAGCGTGATCGATACGCCAGTGCCGCCGAGCTCCAGATGTATGCGGGCATAGCTCCGGTGACCGAGAGCAGCGGCAAGCAGCACTGGGTACACTGGCGAATGCAATGTCCCACTTTCCTGCGTCAGACCTTTGTCGAATGGGCCGCCTTGACGATTCCACGCTCGTTCTGGGCCAAGGCCTACTATCGCCAGCAACGGGCAAGAGGTTGTGCCCATCAGGCCGCTATCCGATCCTTGGCCTTCAAATGGGTCAGAATCCTGTACCGGTGTTGGCTAACTCACACACCCTACGACGAATCGGCCTACCTAAACGCCCTGAAGCGCCGAGGGTCACCTCTGCTTGCATCGCTCGCAACCTGAAAAAAACACTTGACGACCATCTCAGGGCACAAAGCGGCCGGACACCTATTCGCTATAGCCGACCTCAGAGGCCCGCTCCACTCCGAAACCTGCCGGATGGTCAATTCGGGCTTCTCGGCCAAAGCCGCCATCTGGTGGAAGAGCCGCCGATGGCAGCTTTACACAAAATCCGGGATATGCCCTTGGGGCTCATAGAGAGTGATGGTAGTTCAAGGCGGCGCAGGCTTTGCGCACGGTGTCTGCGAGAACGCCTTGCAGGGGGTGCGGAGCTGCGATTTCCGGAAGAAGCATATTCACCTGGTAAGCGATGGCAACGGTAAGCGGCCGCACTACTAGGTCCGGTCCACTGAGTTCCAGTGCGGTGAGCGGGTTTACGATGGCAACACCCAGGCCCTGACGCACCATGGCGCAGACGGCCACTGCGCTCGTGGTCTCAAGCGGGGTTGCGCGATGTACTTTAGCGTCGTCGAACATCGCATCAATGGCGGTTCGATACGGGTCGCCAACCGCGAGACTGATGAAGCGCTCGCCTGTAAAGTCGCGTGGTTGCAGTCGCGCCTTGCGGCACAGGCTGTGATCACGTGGCAAAACAGCGACTTCATTGACTTTCAGTAAGGGCTGCAAGGCAACTCCAGCAGGTGCCTCTTGGATTTCACTCAGTCCCAGGTCAAAACGCTGTTCACTCATGGCTTGCTCCAGCCAGGGCGACTCTAAGGGATGCACGCTGACTCCTAGTTCAGGATGTGCATGTGAGAGATATACCAGTGCGCGGGGTACCAAGGCATGGGCCAATGCCGGCAGACACGCTATGCGCAAGCGACCTGTCGCTTGCGTGCGCAATTCGCTGGCGCGCGCTGCGATCTGTTCCAAACCTATAAACGAGCGTTCTACTTCCTGCATCAGCGCAAGTGCCCGCACGGTAGGTCGTAATCGGCCACGCACCCGGTCAAAAAGGTTAAACCCCAGTAACTGCTCCAGACGACCCAGCTCGCGACTCAAAGTGGGCTGGCTTGACGCGCACGCGTCAGCGGCACGCCCCAGGTTGCCGTGCAGCATGATGGCGCGAAACATCGTCAGCTGGCGATGAGTTAAATTCATATCAATATTGAATAGGTGCGTAACAAGAATAGCATTGATTGAATTAACTATGGACGGGATCATCCACCCATGAACCCTTTTACTCCCGCTACCATCGCTCCTTTGGCCCAGCAGTTCGGTACCCCGCTGTGGATCTATGATGCCGACACCATTACACGCCAGATTGCCGCTCTGCGGTTGTTTGACGTCGTGCGCTTCGCTCAGAAAGCCAACTCCAATACACACATCCTTCGCCTTCTGAGGCGACAGGGCGCAGTGGTGGACTCGGTGTCTTTGGGTGAAATCGAACGCGCGTTGGCTAGTGGTTTTACGCCGGGCTTGCACAACGGGCACGCAGACATCGTGTTCACGGCCGATCTGCTGGACCGCGCTACGCTTGCGCGCGTGGTGGAACTCCATATTCCAGTGAACTGCGGCTCCATGGACATGCTGGACCAATTGGGTGCGGTCAACCCCGGGCACCCGGTGTGGCTACGCATCAACCCAGGTTTCGGGCATGGCCATTCCAAGAAAACAAATACCGGAGGCGAGCATAGCAAGCATGGCATCTGGCATGGCGACCTGGTACGCGCCTGCGAAAAGATCAAGTTCAACGGTCTGGCCTTGCAGGGCCTGCACATGCATATCGGCTCAGGCGTGGACTACGCGCACCTGCAGGAAGTGTGCGGTGCCATGCTAAAGCTGGTAGCAATAGTGCATGCGCAGGGTTTGGACCTGCAAGCCATCTCTGCGGGCGGCGGTCTGTCCGTTCCCTATCAGGCCGGTGAACCCGCGATTGATACGGCGCACTACTTTGCATTATGGGATGCCGCGCGTCATGCCGTGGAACAACTGCTGGAGCATCCAGTACAACTGGAAATAGAACCGGGCCGCTATTTGATGGCCGAGTCCGGCGTGCTGGTCACCGAGGTACGCGCCACGAAGCAACAGGGCACCAACCATTTTGTGATGGTGGACGCCGGCTTCAGTGATCTGGTTCGCCCGGCCCTATACGGCTCTTACCACGGCATGGAGTTGATCCACTCTGATGGCACAGCGGTTAATGGCCTGCAGTTTGACACGGTGGTTGCCGGACCTCTGTGTGAGTCGGGAGATGTGTTTACGCAGGGAGAAGGTGGCGAGGTGTTGCACCGGTCCTTGCCGCAGGCGCAGGTGTCAGATCTGCTGGTGTTGCACGACACCGGTGCGTATGGTGCCTCCATGTCATCGAACTACAACGCGCGCCCGCTGATTGCCGAAGTGCTGATGGAAAATGGTGAGCCCCGGCTTATTCGACGAAGGCAGACGGTGGCTGAACTGCTCGCGCTGGAGGCGGTGTAAGGCATCTATAGCCGAATGGCTGCATAGGAGAAACTGACTGGCTGCTTGGGGTCGGGGCCCGCATGTCACGAATGGCCGGTTGCGGGTAGCCATTTCCACGGGGGAAGTGACAGCAACGGGCACGTTGCGGTCGTAGGGCACCTTGCCTGAGCCATCCTTCACAGAACGGCTCAGGATGCTGCCGAGTCAGTTGCTTGCGCCCCCTTGTGTGCCAACAAACCCCGCCTTTTTCTTGTCCTTCAGCCGATAGCTATCGCCCTTGATCTGGATGATGTGGGCGTGATGAAGGAGCCGATCCAGCAGGGCTGCGGTCAGGGTGTCATCGCCATTGAAAGCAGAGCCCCACTGCCCAACCGGAAGATTGGACGTAACGATCACCGATCCCTTCTCATACCGCTTGGCAATGACCTGGAAGAACAGGTTTGATTCTTCCCGCCCGAACGGCAGGTAGCCAATTTCGTCGATCACCAGCAGGCGGTAGGCAAGCACATTGCGTTTCATCACTTCGTTGAGACGCCCCTGGCGCTGAGCTGCCGCGAGTTGCAGCGCCAGGTCCGCCGCACTGACAAAACGGGTCTTGATCCCCGCCTGCGTTGCGGCGTAGCCCAAGGCAATCGCCAGGTGGGTCTTGCCGACACCAGAAGGCCCAAGCAGCATGATGTTCTCAGTACGCTCGACAAAAGCCAAACTGAACAACTCCTGGATGCGCGCCTTCGGGATGTCGCTGGCAAATTTGAAGTCAAAGCTATCGAACGTCTTGATGGCGGGGAACCCAGCGAGTCGGGTCAATACGGTTCGACTGCGTTGCTGCCGGCCACTGACTTCCTCTTTAAGTAGCGCTTCGAGGAAATCAGCAAACCCCTGTTCGGCCTTGATCGCCGCTTCGGCGATCACCGGGTAGATTTCAGTGACTCGATCAAGGCCCAACAACTCACAGGAAGCGCGGATGCGTTCTGCTTGAATATCCATGGGGTTCCTCCTCAAGCGGCAGCGGCGACCAGCTCGTCGTAAAACGACAGAGGACGCTGCAACGGGGTAATCACATGAGCCACCGGCTTGGTCAGCGACTGCTCGCGGACCGAGACGCCGGTATAGCTTGGGGGGAAGGCCTGCAGATGAGGCTGCTCAGCCTTCAACAGTTTATCCGGTTGCTCCTTGGTCGTGGCATGGATACGAACATTCGCCGTTTCGCGCAGCCAACGGCGTACCTCGACATTGGCAGTATCCTTGTCCAGATGAATGCCGCTCATCTTCAGCCGACTAGCCAGCGTAACGTGGAAGGTACGACGCAAATAGCGGTTGAAGCGTTCCACCTTGCCCTTGGTACGGGCGCGATAAGGCTGGCAAAGCTTGGGAACGAAGCCCCAGTGCTTGGCGAAGTCCAGGAACAGCGGGTTGAGCTTATGGTTGCCTTCCCCGTAGCCATCCCGCTCAATGACAACCGTCTTCATGTTGTCGTAGAGCACCTGCTTGGGGACGCCACCGAAATACTCGAAAGCATGCTCGTGGCAAGCCAACAGGGTTTCGATCTTCTCGTCGGTGACGTACTCCACGAAGCTGGCGCGGGAGTAGCCCATCGTGGCGACGAAGGCCGACAAGCGATCCTTGCCGCGACGGAAAACAACCCAATCCACCTGCATCTGCTTGCCGGGGTCGGTCTCAAAACGATTGTCCGGTTCAGCCGGCGCCGTAGCAGGCTTGTAGTCAACCAGGAATTGGCGGAGGCGGGTTATACCACCTTCGTACCCCTGATTCTGGATTTCTTCGAGAAGGCTGGTGGCTGGAATCCAGTCGGGTTTGGCCGACTCGATGCGCCGGATGAGATAGGGTTTGAAAGGGTCCAGCTTCTCGGTGCGCTTGGCGCGCTCCTTGAGAGCAGGTTTGCCCTCGGATCTCAGGTACTTCCGTATGGTGTTTCGCGCGCAGCCGGTGATATCGACCAAAGCGCGAATGCTCATGCCGTGACGATGCAACACAGTAATCTCCACTGATTGTTCAGCGTTTAACATGCTGTCTCCATACCGTAGGGACAGTATGGAGAAGCGACCTAGGCGTTTCTGAAAAAAGTGAGGTGGGTCAATTTTCAGTTGATGCCCTGGGTCATTTTTACTGTGTTGCTAACAACATCACCGAAGCCGCCAATCTCATCGATGGCATGGAGAACGTGGGCGCTGTCGTAGCCGACAAGGCGGTTGACGCCACCAGCCTCATTGACTGTATCGAGGCAATGAACGCCACGGCCGTCATTCCGCCGAAAGCCAATCGGAAGGTGCTCAGAAGCTATGACAAGCATGTTTATAAAAGCCGAAATCTCATCGAAAGGTTCTTTGCCCGCCTGAAGCAGTTTCGCCGTATCGCTACGCGCTACGACAAACTCGACACCCGGTTCGAAGCATTCATTTCTATCGCCGCCGCTCTGATTTGGCTCGCCTGATTGTCCACACTCCCTAACTGCGCAATTGTTTTGCCACGACTTGTCCATTCAGGATTCATGCTGAGGAGCTCTAACGTTGTAGGTAAGGGGCGCTGCGCGGCGCTTTATCGCGCAGCGTCCAGCGACCGGAGGGAGCGGCCTTGACCGCAGTGTTAGGCCAGAGCGCGTGCAATTTGCGGCCACCGACACCAAAGGAATACAACCATGGCCCAACCCAGCGCAAGCAGTAGAACGGGAAAGACATACTGCGGAAACTCGCCAATGCGATAGAGGGGAATAACCCAGAGCGATTCCCAGGCACGAGTTGAAGGAAAGCTCAGCCCCAACTGTGGATACACATATGCGACAAACAGACGAATTGGCACGGTGACGATGAGCCAAAGCAGAAGCGCGGCACCATACGCTAGGGCGGAGGCTACGAAGACAAATGTGCTGCGCTTGGGCACAGCGCTCCCTCCTCGGGCGACCAGCACCAGCGCGACGAGAACTGGCGAAAACACAACCGCGAGAAGCACCCCGAAGACAGCGAGTGGAAGTAAGAGATCAGGCATAGTCGGGACAGTGGCCTAACGTTGTAGGTAAGGGGCGGCCCGCTTGCGGGACGTCCCAGCGGCCGAAGGCCGCGCCTTGACCGGAATGTTAGAACTCATGGGCCGGGATTGAATTAGCTGGTCCACTCTATTACCCACGCTGATTCGGCGAAGAACTGTTTAAGCGAGGAGATGTTTTCAACCCAGGAATCAAACGCCCCATTTGCATTTGGCCCTGTCGAGTTTTCCCACCACTCAATAACGAGAAAACCACCTGAATTTTCTCTGTCATCTCGTACTAGAACGCAATGTCCGCGATGCTCGCTATTGCTTATACGGCCCTTAGTGTTGAGTGGGATGTGCATTTGAGTTCTAACGTTTGAGATGAGGGGCCGCCGAAGCGGCGAAGCCGCGAAGGGAACTGAGAAGCGCAGCTTCTCGGCGGTCCCTCTCGATCGATGGGTTAGGCATGAACTTTACGCCTGGAGAACCAGACGATAAGCGAAATGCTAAGGAAAAGGCCAAGCGCAGACCCGATTGTGGCACGTGCCTCGCTAAGGGAAAACTCCAGAAAGAAACCGATCACGTCGGCCTTAATGGCGTAAAACGACATGCCACTAGACGGAGCCATGAACCCGGCCACTCCACCAGTAACAGCACTTGCGACGGCGATTAGAAAATGCCGCCATCTCTTTTTGAGCAGCCAAGTTACGAGCATAACGATGGCCATGAGATGAGAGATGAAAGCAGCGGCAAGTGTGTAAAGGAAGGCCACCATGGTGCATGCCTAACGTCTGAATTCACCGGCCTGCGCGGCTTTTCGCGCAGGTCCGGTGGAATGATGGGTTGGGCCGCGCTTGACGACTAGCTCAAAACTTAGTGTTCGCATGGCGTAGATGAGCTGTACTCGTTTGGAGAAATGGCAACCCACTCGATTTGGCTTTGATCCGGCGACTGCGTACGCGCAAGTTTGGCACTGACCCGATAGAAACCTGCCTGTGCTTCAACTTGGGCGGACTGGTAGCCAGCCGCCGCAACCGAAAAAGTGAACGGCATCGCATCGGCACGATGCACGTTGAAGCAGCCTCTCGAGTCAGTGGCGGTCGTAGCACCATACATTGTGACCGTCGCATTGGCGACAGGAAGACCGTTGGTGTCCCGAACTGCGCCGACAAGCGAAGTGGCGGGGTGGCATGGCATGAAGGCACAGCAACCTGCCAAGGAGCCACACATGACCGCTGTGAAAGAGAATGCAAAGAGACGCCGCATGCTTTGCGAGGCCCAACGTTGAAGGTGAGGAGCGGCCGGAGCGCGAAGCGCGGAGGGCACCTGCAAGCGCAGCTTGCAGGCCGTCCCCTCGACCGCCCGGTTAGCCACGAAATATCTCCAGAAAGCGTTCAACAGGCCACTGCTTTCGGTCGGAGACCTGACCATCGCCGAGCTCGATGAGGCGCGGCGTACCATCGGCGGAGAGCACAACGTCCACGGAGAAGAATGGGCTGTCGATTCGTGGTGCGATAGATTGAACGATCTCAGGTACAACACCGTTGCGTGCATAAGGTTTGCCTCGAAACACAAAGTAGCGCTCTTCGGTGTCGGGAGCCAAGTGCTCAAATTTCCTGATGCAGACGCCACCCTCAACTTGGCCCCTGTATTTCTCAATTAGCGAGACGACCTCTGCGACTTCTCCGACCGAGTTCGCGACCGAGCCCCGGTTTGTGGTCAGCGACTTCACATAGTCTTTGACGAAGAAGGCGGGCCAATGAAGATTAGCAACGGCGGCTGCATAGTCTGCGCCCTTCTCTACAAAGATGGTTTCGGGAGTGAAATCTTTGCAGAGTGAGTACCACTCTGGGAGGTAGTGACAGAGGCAATACTGCGCAACGGAAGTAACTGCACGAGCGCCGTTACACTCAATTGCGTCCAGCAATTGCCCATAGCCGTTCGGGTTTAGCATCCATCCACGGTAGAGGACCTCTTCCTCTGAAGCGAAGAGCGGACGCGGCTTGAAATCACCGGACTCGAAATCCTCTGCTGAGTAGAGCGAGCACGCCATGCCAGCAGTCTGAGCGGCCAAGAACTCCTCAGCATAGGTTTCGTCGGGGTCCTTCTTGTTGAAGGGATCACAAGGGTAGAGAAGGCGCATGGCTTGGGTGGCTAACGTGCAGCTAAGGGGCGCGCCGAAGGCGCGTCCCAGCGACCGGAGGGAGCGAACTTGAGCGTAGGGTTAGATGTAAAACGGTTACACATCGCGAACAGGCTCCACCTCAAGGTGAATATTGCCAGAATAATTAATGCAGGCATTTATTGCATCGCCATACTCATCGAGTAGTGCCATGCCATTTTTATCAAAGTCATTGGTTGCCAAAAAACGAAGGGTTCCTTCTTTCCACTTAAACGCAGCATCTGTGTGCCAAGGGCGATGAGAAAACTCTTCGAGGAGATCTGATATCGCACCGCGACCCTCGGTTTCGGTCAATCCTGTACAGATTAGCGTCACTCTATACATAGCATCTAACGTTTGACATGAGGGGCCGCCGATAGGCGGTCCCTCTCGATGGATGGGTTAGCCAGCATTTTTGACCTGAAAGCCGCTGGGCAAGATGCGAACCTCGGAGAGAAGACAAACGCTATTGCCGCCAGCTAAGGGGCGAACACCAACTGCGGTTCCAGTAGAAATAGATTCGGCTTGAATGATGACAACGGGTAGTTCGGAGCCGTCATCGAGAGTCTGAAACGCGCAACTTGGGATCGGGACCTGAGCGGGCTCAGATCCATTTGGCACGTAAAACACCGCGCGGCCAGCGGCCACATCATTTTCTGTAGCGCAGCGCCCGGCTACACAAGGTGTGTGTCGCCAGATGGCTTCGTCAATTGGTCCCCAGAGATCGTTCATTATGGCTAACGTTGGAGGTAAGGGGCGCTGCGCGGCGGTTTATCGCGCAGCGTCCAGCGGAGGCCGAAGGCCGGAGCGGCCTTGACCGCAGCGTTAGGCCGCACCTTAAACACCGCACCTATTTCTTTTGAAGAAGAGTGCACCAATAGGACCGAAGCTCGGCAGGCCTTGCATAAGGGGTTGGTTCATTGGCTCGGAAGTAGTTGCAGTTGTACTCGACCGCCGGACGCAGCCGCACGGGGACACTTTGACCTTTTTCTACTCTATGGCCAAGGCTGACCATCTGATTCCACGCGATGGAATCGAGCTGAGCATCGGCATCGGACAGATGGCCTTCCCGCAGGAGCTGCAACACCATTGTCTTTTCAAGCAGCAAATCTTCAGTAGTGGTATCGACCTGACGAACGATCTTTTCGACGAAGTACGAGTAGCAGGTAATGCCGCCAGCCACGAAGGCGACCCCGATCAGCGCGACGACAGCAAATATTTTGCGGATGGACATGGTCATACGGCCTAACGTGCTAGCTCAGGGGCGACCGGAGGCCGAAGGCCGGAGGGCACCGGCAAGCGTAGCTTGCCGGGCGTCCCCTGGAGCGGCGGGTTAGCCCTCGCTCTAGAAATAGCCACCCTCTGCCTCCTTCCACATGTTGTAGCCCTCAAATTCGTCAGCAGTAACCGGAACGACTTTGATGAAGCGGGCCCCCCAAGATGAAAATGAACGACGACTTATTGGAGCGTGGCCCATGCCCAGTGATTCATTGGGCTTTCGGTTCATACCGGCTATGTAGAGCGATTTCTCGTCAAGCTGCGACGGATGGCTGGGGAACTGGTTGCTATAGAGGCGAACGTGGACACCATCGGGATCGAGCTTGAGAATCTTGAGCACTGAATAGCTTCCGTTTTCTTGGCGCGTCGAGTACAGGCCCCCTTCGACAAGGGATGTCTGACCGAGAGCACTCGATATGAGGCAGAACCAACCGAGGATGAAAGTGGGAATCTTCATGAGAGGGCTAACGTTTGACGTGAGGGGCGGCTGGAGCCGCAGGCGAAGGGAACCGCAAGCGTAGCTTGCGGACGTCCCTCTCGACGGAATTGTTAGAGCGTTGCGTCATGTTGAATGGCTGTTGGCTCGTCTTGGCTATTTTCAAGAATCGCGTACTTTCCATTTCTTTTCGCAACCAGTGATATTGGATACGAGGTAGAGCCAGCATCCAAGGAGATACGAACCTCAAGGCTTTGATCTTCAAAGGAACGAAGCTCCTCAATTAACTGCGCAATTGTTTTGCCACGACTTGTCCATTCAGGATTCATGCTGAGAAGCTCTAACGTTCAAGGTAACCGGCCTTGCGCGGCTTTATGCGCAAGGTCCGGTTGACCGCAGGGTTGGGCGTCATTGCCAACACTCCAGCGAACTTAGGCCAGAGAACGACCCCTTGAATCTTGGAAGCTCCGGCACAGCCATGACCTTATTGATTAGCGCGCGGGCAGCAGATGACGTCGGGGATGCTCGCATTTCGTAAGGGCCGCCTGGAAGTGCCCAGTCGAACACGTACAGGCCAAGAGCGGCATAGTCCTTCCAAACCTCCGGCGTTCCGGTTCTCGGTGCAGGCAGCGACTCCGAGAGTGATGAATGATCTTCGTGGTGTTCGGCGACCGATTCAGGGAAGAACCCTTCGCCTGCGGTAGCGAAGAGAGCAACGTTGCCATCAAGGTCCGTGGCAAACCAATCGAACTCAATTCCGCGTAGATCGGGGTACATGGTTTATGACGCCCAACGTCTGACATAACCGGCGCTGCGCGGTTTCATCGCGCAGCGTCCGGGTTGATGGATGGGTTGGGCCGCATTTAACTCTGCCTACGCTTGTAGCCCAGTTGCGAGAATTCTTGTTGAGAGACGGCTGTCATTCGCAGCAATAGCATCAACCAGCGCAAAGACTCTTTGGCCATCTTCCAACGCCGATTCGCGATTAGCAATTGCGCCGAAAGCTCCAAAGTCGGGCCAAGGAGCAGCTTCGGGTTCAAGGATGGTATAGACGAGTACGTGAGCTTCAATTCTGGCTGAAACACAAGCAACCCCTGGGACTAAGAGATCATCATCGTCGAAGCGCGCTATAGCCAAGCTGAATCGCCCCTGATGCCCCTCAGACCATTGATACCAAAATGCCGCCAGTGACTGGCCTTCAGACATGAGCCAGCCGTGCCCCCAATAAATGGGTCGGCTGCAGCAGGAACACAGAGTCGAGAACTCTTCGCCTTCCGGTTCGATGGAAATCGGAACGTCTTTCATGCGGCCCAACGTTGAAAATCACCGGACGGAGGCAAGCGCAGCTTGCTGGAGGTCCGGTGGATTGTGATGTTGGGCGTCATTGCAGGGAAAACCTTTCAATGAGGTTTTGGCATGCCTGACTGGCAAACTCCTTCGCCCAGGTTTCGGTTTTCTCAAATTCAGGCTGTACCCGCTGGAGCGCCTCGCTGGACCAGCGATGCTGGATTTGCCGTGGAGGAAGATGATCAGTTTCGGATTCGATAGCCACGAACGCCAGGAGGTCAGAGTCAGTTTCCGACACACCGATGCTGGAGCGAAGAGAGCAGACTTGGATTGCACCTTCAAAGAATGACAATTCACCATTGAGCATTTGCCGACAGAGCGACACGAGCTGGTCACGCGCCAGGGCTTGAGATTCATTGATCGGTGGAGAGTCCTTGATCATGACGCCCAACGATGAAGCTCACCGGACGGCGGGCAGCGAAGCTGGCCGACAGTCCGGTGGAGCGGATTGTTGGGCGTTAAAGCCGCTGCTATTGGCACAAATACCCTCTTTTCCGCGAGTGAAATGGGGGCTGAACATGAAGCCAGCGGCTTACCTCGGGCGACGAAAGAGCAAAAGGGCTGCGCTTTATTGGGCGCTGGGTCAGCAACTTGGGAACCGGCCCAAAAGTGCGCTCGCAAAAAGCTGCTGCCCGCAATGAAACCTGGTTCCAAAAGAAGTAGCTGCCGCTACCAGATAACTTTGCTGCTTTAGCTTTGTGAGCCGCCTTGCTGACAGCGAATTTCGCCCAGTACTCGTGCTGCGACCAAAAATAGCGATGCCACCAGTTTTTTTGGCTTCCTCGCCTATTGTGTTTAATGACCTCGAATCTCATGACGCCCAACGTTGAAAATCACCGGATGGCAAAAAGCGCAGTTTTTTGACAGTCCGGTGGATTGTAGTGTTGGGTGTGTATGTCATGGAGACAGCCAATGGGCAGTGTGAATGACTTGGTTTTTGTCGTTGAACTCTACCGACCATGCCTTTGAGCACTGGATGCTCCCACCACACTCTGAATGCACATGGTGTATTACAGGCTTGGGACGGCATGGCATAGCGTAGAAATGGTTGTGCAGGATATTCGGTGACGCTTGGCTTGCCGAAACGCTTCACGACAAGAGAGTACGGGTCCCCATTGGTGGTAGCCTCGAAGGCTTGCTCGTACCGAGACACGATGTATGAACAAGCGGCCACTCCCACAACAGATAGTGCCAAGAGCGATAACGAAACAAATTTCGCGGGGATTTTCATGACGCCCAACGTGCTAGCTCAGGGGCGACCGGAGGCCGAAGGCCGGAGGGAACCGAGAAGCGCAGCTTCTCGGGCGTCCCCTGGAGCGGCGGGTTAGGCCGCGGCTCTCGTGCAAGAAATGCCTGGCTGTGTGACGGGGAGAAATGCCAGTACACGATGGGCCTCATTTCTCGTATGCCTCGAAGAACAGGCCGTAGAACTGCTCCAGTGCCTGACCAATAGACGCTGCCGCTTCTGGCGTGGGCGAAACGATATCTGCGAGGGAGAGCATGGGTTCCTGCCCCGACATTGTGGGACTGTGAATGACTTGCTGTACGGCGATTTGCCCAGAGAAACCGGCATTCGGAACAACGGCGCTGCTGAGCGAGACAAGCTCTCCTGTACGCGGGAGTGATGGAAAGTCCATTGGCCCGGACACTCGGCCGATCGCCGTGCTAGGTGTAAGTAGCGAAATGTCGATGAAGACGCGCATCTCAGTGGTTAGTGGAAAGTGCTTCCGCCGAGGCCTAACGTTCAAGGTAACCGGCCTTGCGCGGCTTTCTGCGCAAGGTCCGGGTTGACCGCAGGGTTAGCCCGCACTGGCGCAACCCGCTTTGACAGAAACGCTGACGAAGACGGGCAAAGACCCGAGAACTGCGACGTGGCCCGAATGACCGATGGCGCCGAACTGCGAGAAGCGGGCGAGTAACCAAGCCGCAGAAAAAACCCTTCGGCGGTGGTTGTGAGAAGAAACACCGCTTCAACATTTTGCGCGGCCGCAAACGACTCAGCGTACCCAACCAACTCATGAGCAAGACCGCGACCCCGAAACGCAGGGACGACAGCGAGGGAACGCAGCAAGGCAAAGGGCGGATAGAGTTCGATCCCCACCACAGCGACTAAACCACCACCGACGCGAACGCCAAAGAAATGAAGCAACGGCGATGGCGAAATATCGGCGACAGGCAAAGCGCACTCGGCGAGAAAAGGAACCACTTCTTCAATTGACGATAACGGCTCGATGCTCATGGTGTGCGGGCTAACGTTGTAGGTAAGGGGCGGCCCGCTTGCGGGACGTCCCAGCGGCCGAAGGCCGCGCCTTGACCGAAATGTTAGGGGTCATAGTGCAAGACGACGCCAAATAGCTGGGCCTGCAATAAAGGCGACAGCACCAATTAATAAATTTGCATAGACAGCGTACATAACGGAGGGCGATGCCTCTGGAACTTGAAGTAGTTTGGCGACAAGCGCAGGGATAGCCATAGCACCGAAAAAAACAACCAGCCAAATAAGCACAAGTACGACAAAGCCAAGTTTCCCGAGTAGCGAGTAACTACCTGGGGGAGCAGCGGCTAGCAGAACCCACTTATTGGTACTTTTTAAGATTGCCCCTCCGAGCTTGTAACGATGAGCCGCTAACCCGACCCCGAAAGGAATCCACAGGACAACGCCAGCTAGCAAGCCAGAAACAACGACGAGAGCTTCGCGCATAGAGGGCTGACACCTAACGTGTAGCTGACCGGCGCTGCGCGGCTTTATCGCGCAGCGTCCAGCGACCGAGGGGAGCGTGGTCGAGCGAAGGGTTATGCATCGGGCGGCACATTACTGTGATTGTTTTGGCGGGTAAACCGTCCACGTTGAAAGGAGGTCTGGATCAACAACCACCTCGCCTGAGTCTTTGAGTCTGTAGTTGCCCGGAGTCGCTGGCTCTAGGCGGGAAAGGTCGGGCGGCACCCAGCGCTCTTTGTCTGAGCCGCTCAAACGAAGGATGATCCCTTCCTCTCGGCTGGCACGAATGATCTCGCCGTGAAACTGTTCGAGGCCTGTGACTTCTTCGCTGTGGTTTCGATGCGTGACACCCACAAGAAGGTGCTTGCCAATAACGGCTTTCGCCTCTTCTTCGTCGAAGTACGGTTCCCAATGCTCGGAAGTGTATTCAGTCATGATGCATAACGTTAAATGTGGAACCTAATTGACGGGAAGCTATCCGCCATATACGCTGGATAAAAAAACAGTATCATGTTGTTTCAGTGACTTGGCTGATTTTAGGGGGGCGCGATGAACATCTTGAATCCTTCGTTGCAGAAGCCTCTTGGCACTACGGCCCCCAGATTGCTTGACCGAGTGCGCGAGAAAATTCGCTTGAAGCACTACAGCTTGCGTACCGAAGAGGCTTATACCGATTGGATTAGACGATTTATCCTGCATCATGGCAAGCGTCATCCTGATGGGATGGGTGCTGTCGAGGTGGCGGCATTTCTGACGCATCTTGCCGTGGCGGGAAAGGTGGCGGCGTCGACGCAGAATCAGGCCAAAAGCGCCTTGCTGTTCCTGTATCGCGAAGTTCTTGAAATGGACCTTCCGTGGCTGGATAACGTCGAGCGTGCCAAGGCGCCGAAACGTTTGCCCGTGGTCCTGACCAGGGATGAGGTGCATGCCGTCCTGAATCGATTGGTCGGAACCCATCGTTTGATCGGTGGCTTGTTGTATGGCACGGGCATGCGCATCATGGAGTGCTTGCGTCTCCGGGTGAAGGACATCGAGTTTTCGCGGCGGGAAATCCTCATCCGCGATGGCAAGGGCTTCAAGGATCGGGTCACCATGCTGCCCGCCTCCGCCATTGAACCGCTACAGGCGCATTTGCTGCGGGTTCGCGAACTGCATGAGCGTGATCTGGCGGATGCTGTGGCGCCGGTTTTCTTGCCTTATGCCCTGTCGCGGAAGTATCCGGGGGCAGGGCGTGAATGGGGGTGGCAGTACGTGTTTCCGGCCGCCGGGTTGTCGGAAGATCCGCGCAGTGGCGAGGTTCGGCGCCATCATCTCCTTGACCAGGCATTCCAGCGTGCGATGAAGCAGGCTGTCCGGGAGGCTGCTCTTGTCAAGCCGGCGACGCCGCATACCTTGCGCCATTCCTTTGCCACCCACCTGCTGGAATCGGGCTACGACATCCGTACCGTCCAGGAACTGCTGGGCCACTCGGATGTGTCGACGACGATGATCTACACGCATGTACTCAACCGGGGCGGGCGGGGTGTGGTGTCGCCGCTGGATGCGGTGCGCTGAGTGGATTTATTTGTTTGCTGCGCATACCATGCGCAGAGGAGATTGCCGGATGAAATCGCTGCCCCAAACCTCGCCGGCCAAGCGCCCGGTCAATTTGTTGCTCAATGAGGGCAACGTCGAGCGGGCGCGGCAGTACACCGCCAATCTGTCGGCCACGGTCGATGCCTTGCTGGCCGAGTTCGTCGAGCGCGAGCGCCTGCGCCGCGATGAGCAGCGCCAGCATTATGCGGCGGTGGCCGAGGCGTGGAACCGCCTGGAGGCGCTGAACGGTTCGTTTGCCGACGAGCATTCGACGCTATGAGCCAGTTCGATGTGCATCGTAACGCCGGGCGGCACGCGGCGCTGATTCCCTTTGTCGTGGTCGTGCAGTCGGCGGTCTTCGACGAGCGTCGACGCCGGGTCGTGGTGCCGCTGGTGGCCAGCGATGTGGCGCAGCAGCAGGTGAGTTTGCCGGCGTCGCGGGTGACGCCGGCGTTTTTCGTCGAGGGGCGCAAGGTGATCCTGAATCCGCTGGAGATGGTTTCCGTGCCGCTCGATGCGCTGGGGCCTTGTGTCGCTTCGCTGGCGAGCGAGGGCGAGGCCATCGTTGCCGCGCTGGATGAAGTGTTTTCGCGCGCCTGGGGTTGAGTTCATGAGCGATTTGTTTTCCACCAACGAAGTTGACCGTTCCGCGCCGCTGGCTGAACAGTTGCGCCCGCAGACGCCGGACGAGGTGATCGGCCAGCAGCATCTGCTCGGGCCGGGCAAGCCACTGCGCCTGGCATTCGCGTCGGGCCAGCCGCATTCGATGATCCTGTGGGGGCCGCCGGGCGTTGGCAAGACCACGCTGGCGCGGATGATGGCGACGCAGTTCCAGTGCGAGTTCATCGCGCTGTCGGCGGTGTTTTCCGGGATCAAGGAGGTGCGCGAGGCGGTGGCCCAGGCCGAGCTGTGGAAGGCGCAGGGCAAGCGGACCATCCTCTTCGTCGATGAAATCCACCGCTTCAACAAGTCGCAGCAGGACGGCTTTTTGCCCTTTGTCGAAAGCGGGCTGTTCACCTTCATCGGCGCGACGACCGAAAACCCGTCGTTCGAGGTCAATTCGGCGCTGTTGTCGCGGGCGTCGGTCTATGTGCTGAAGTCGCTCGACGAAGCCGAGATGGGGCAATTGTTCGACCGCGCCCAGGCGCGGGCGCTGGCCGACCTGGCTTTTGACGACGACGCGAAGACGCGCCTGACCGGGCTGGCCGACGGCGACGCCCGGCGCCTGCTCAACCTGCTCGAACAGGTGCGCACGGCGGCGCGGGCGGCCGGGGTTGCTGCGGTCGACGGTGCTTTCATCGAAGAAACCATGGCGCAGAACCTGCGTCGTTTCGACAAGGGCGGCGATGCCTTCTACGACCAGATTTCGGCACTGCACAAGTCGGTGCGCGGTTCCAGCCCGGACGGCGCGCTTTACTGGTTCGGGCGGATGATCGACGGCGGCGCCGATCCGCGTTACCTGGCCCGGCGCATCGTGCGCATGGCCTGGGAGGACATCGGCCTGGCCGATCCGCGGGCGATGCAGATCGCCAACGACGCCGCCGCCACCTACGAGCGCCTCGGTTCGCCCGAGGGCGAGCTGGCGCTGGCCCAGGCGGTCATCTACCTGGCCGTCGCGGCCAAGTCGAACGCCGGCTACATGGCCTGGAACCAGGCCCGCGCCTTCGTCGCCAAGGAGGCTTCGAAACCGGTGCCGGTGCATCTGCGCAACGCGCCGACCAAGTTGATGAAGGAACTCGGCTACGGCAAGGAATACCGCTACGCGCACGACGAGCCGGAGGCCTACGCCGCCGGCGAGAGCTACCTGCCGGACGGCATGGCCGAGCCGCGCTGGTACCAGCCGACGCCGCGCGGGCTGGAAGGCAAGATCGGCGAGAAGCTGGCCCACCTGCGCGAACTCGATCGCAAGGCGGGCAAGAAGTAGTTTTTGCCGCTTACTTGCGGTCGACCGCAGGAATCGGCGCTTTCTTGCGTGGCTCGATGGTCCGTTTCATCCACGTCAGCATGTCTTCCCACATCTGCCGCTGCTCGCGTTGCTGCGGCATGGTGGCGGCGTTGGGCAGTTCGATGGTGATCACCGGAATCTGTTTGTGCAGGCCGCCGTAGTTGCCCAGCGAGCCGGGGTAGACGCCCAGCCGGTTGAGCGCCAGGCGGCCGAAGCGCAACGGCTGCGGCGCCGGGCCGTCGTAGTCGAGCAGGTTGTAGGGCGCGTGGATGGAAATGATCAGGTCGGGCTGGAACTCGTCGATCTGCTTGACCAGCCATTGCGTTTCGATTTCCGACCCGGCCGCCTTGCCGGGAAAACGGCGCGGGTCGCGCTTGGTGCGGTCGACCCAGTATTTTTCCGCATTTTTGTCCCAGTCCGGCGTCGGGAAGTTGCGGTTGAGGTCGACGCCGTTGGCGTTGGCGCGCGTCGGCGGGCGCAGCATCAGGCCGTCCGGGTTGACCAGCGGCACGATGCGCCAGTGGTAATTGCCGGCGGCCGGGTCCTTGATCCACTGCAGCCAGCGGAAGACCACCGAGATCGAGGTCAGTTCGTCGCCGTGGATGCCGCCGATGACCAGCACGTGCGGCGCCTTGTCCGGTTCGCGACCGCGTGGCGCGACGTCGTGCCAGACCAGCGCGCGGCCGCCCGGCGTGCGTACCGTCGGATCGGCAACGAAGCCCTGGCGCCGGCATTGTTCGCCGGAAACGCTGCGCAGGCGTTGGTCGAGTTCATGGCACCAGGTGTGGATCAGGGGATCGGCCAGCACGGGGCGGGCCAGCAGGCAGGCAAGGATGAAAAACGGCAGACGCATGACGAATGGCGGGGCAGGGCGAACGGCAAAGCTGCAATGATAACCGGCCCGTCGGCTGCGCCGGCCATCGACGGCCCTCGCGTATAATCCGCGCTTTCGCCGCGGCGCCTTTTTTCGGGCTTTTCTGCGGTCGACCGCAACAATCAGGGAAAAAGCCATGCTCGACATCCAACAACTTCGCGCCAACCTCGATACCGTCGCCGCCGGCCTGGCCAAGCGCGGCAAGCCGATCGACTTTTCCGCCTTCTCGGCCCTCGAAGCCGAGCGCAAGACGCTGCAGACGCGCACGCAGGAACTGCAGGCGCAGCGCAACAGCCTCTCCAAACAGATCGGCATGCTCAAGGGCAAGGGCGAGGACGCGTCCGAAGTGATGGCGCAGGTCGGTGCGCTGGGCGACGAACTGAAGGCTTCCGAAGCCCGGCTGGCCGAACTGCTCGGCGAGTTCAACGCGATCCTCGCCGCGCTGCCGAACATCCCCGACGACTCGGTGCCGGTCGGCGCCGACGAAAGCGCCAACGTCGAGATCAAGCGCTGGGGCACGCCGAAGGCCTTCGATTTCCCGGTCAAGGATCACACCGATGTCGGCGAAGGCCTCGGCCAGCTCGATTTCGCCACCGCCGCCAAAATTTCCGGCGCCCGCTTCTCGCTGCTCAAGGGCGGCCTGGCCCGCCTGCACCGCGCGCTCGCCCAGTTCATGCTCGACACGCACACCGCAAAGCACGGCTACACCGAGCTCTATGCACCTTACCTGGTCAACGCCGCCAGCCTGCACGGCACCGGCCAGTTGCCCAAGTTCGAGGAAGACCTGTTCAAGGTGCTGCGCGGCGAGCAGGACCCGCTCTACCTGATCCCGACCGCCGAAGTGCCGGTGACCAACATCGTCCGCGACGAAATCCTCGCCGCCGAGGCGCTGCCGCTCAAGCTCGTCTGCCACACGCCGTGCTTCCGTTCCGAAGCCGGCTCCGGCGGGCGCGACGTGCGCGGCATGATCCGCCAGCACCAGTTCGACAAGGTGGAGTTGGTGCAAATCGTCCATCCGGACCTGTCGACCGCAGCCCATGAAGAACTGACCGGCCACGCCGAAGCGATTCTCGAAGCGCTCGAACTGCCGTACCGCCGCATCGTGCTGTGTTCCGGCGACATGGGCTTCTCCGCCGCCAAGACCTACGACCTCGAAGTCTGGCTGCCGGCGCAGGACACCTACCGCGAGATTTCCTCCTGCTCCAACTTCGGTGCTTTCCAGGCCCGCCGCATGCAGGCGCGTTTCCGCAATGACAAGAACAAGCCGGAGCTGGTGCATACGCTGAACGGCTCCGGCCTGGCCGTCGGTCGTACGCTGGTGGCCATTCTGGAAAACAATCAGCGCGCCGATGGCAGCGTTGAAGTACCGGCCGCCCTGCGTTCCTACATGGGCGGTCTGGAACTGCTGGAACCGGCGCGCTGATCGTTGCGGCGCGGGCTGGCCGCGCCTGGCGCGTGGCCAGTGCCGCAGGCGCGGCCGGTGGCAGGCATTCGGCTCGTGTCGGCGGTGGTGTCGTCCGCCCCAGTCCTTTGCGTCCCTTCAGCGCTTGAGCTTGAGCCCGGGCGCGCTGCCCGGGATTTCCGCCAGTTTGCCCGGTAGCGCCGGCAGCGGCGGCTCGTTGCGAACCAGGATGTCGTAGTAGCTGCGGATGTTCTCGACCAGGATCACCGCCTCGCCGCCGCGCGCGCGGCCCGATTTGAGCCGGCTGTAGTACTGCGGTTTGGCGAGCAGCGGCAGGATGCGTTTCATGTCGTACCAGGCGTCGGGATCGGCCTTCTGCTGGCGGGCGATGGTGCGCGCCGCACTGAGGTGGCCGGGGCCGATGTTGTAGCCGGCCAGCGCCAGCCAGGTGCGATCCGGTTCTGGGATGTCGGCCGGCAGCATGTCCTTCAGCAGATTCACGTAACGCGCGCCGCCGATGATGCTGTCGCGGGTGTCGAGCCGGTTTTCCACGCCGAGCCGGTCGGCGGTTTCCTCGGTCAGCATCATGATGCCGCGGACGTTGGTGTAGCTGGTGGCGAACGGGTCCCAGTGCGATTCCTGGTAAGCCAGCGCGGCCAGCAGTCGCCAGTCGATGCCGGTCAGTCGCTCGGCGGCGTGGAAATGCGGGCGCAGCCGCGGCAGCGTGCTTTCGATCTGGCCGAGGAACTTGACGATGTCGGCCTGCTTGAGTCGCCGGACATGGCCGAAATAGCGTTCTTCCAGCCGATCGAGCGTGCCGTCGCTGCGGATGCGTTCGATGAAGGCTTCGATGCGCGCCTTCATCTCCGGATTCGGTGCCGGTCCGAGCAGCCAGACGATCGGCGCCGGTTCGCTCAGCGCCAGCGTGGCGCGCAGGTTGGGCACGTACTGGTTGGCCACGTCTTCGAGCCGGGCATCCATCGCCACGTAATTGACCTTGTGCTCGCCCAGCGCTTCGACCAGGTCGAGTACGTCGCCCTGACCGACTTCGACCAGCCGCAGCTCGGGAATCGTCGCGGCCAGCCGGCGGATGGTGGCCGCCTGGCGCGAGCCGGCCATCGCATGCACGGTCTTGCCGGCCAGTTGCGACAGTTCGGTCAGCGGCAACGAGGCTTCGTTCTGGGCCAGCACGTCGTGCGTTTCGAACAGCGGCAGGCTGGCCTGCTGGCTGCCGTCGTCCGGCGGGGACAGCCAGGCGGCGGCCAGGTGGTACTGCTCGTCTTGCAATTGGGCCTGCAGCGTTTCCGGCGTTGCCAGCTGGTGCTGCACCCGCACACCCAGGTCGGCGGCCAGGGCGCTGACCAGATCGTGCTCCAGGCCGCTGATGTTGCCGGCCTCGTCGCTGAGGTAGCTGAGCGGGCCGGGGCGGGTCAATACCACCAGGTCCTGCTTGCCCGGCGTCGGGAAAGGCAGCGGCGTCCGGTTACAGGCGAGCACCGGCAAAAGGGCGATCAGCAGGAAAAAGCTATGAATCCGGCGCATTTGTTGTGTTATGATTCGCCCCCGCCGCGGAGAGGTGGCAGAGTGGTCGAATGTACCTGACTCGAAATCAGGCGTAGGTGTGAGCCTACCGAGGGTTCGAATCCCTCCCTCTCCGCCAGCGGCCCTACGAACAAGCGTCCTCCGGGACGCTTTTTTGTTTTCTGCTGCACTGTATTCATCGGGTCGGTCCGGCGTGAGACGAAGCGGGGCGATTATGCCTGATCAATAAGATTCCCGGCGCTTGGCCGGGCCGCTTTTACCATTTTTCAGAATTTGCCGCGAACGGGGCGTCGACCGCAGGATCAGCGCGAGCCGGCCGGTGTTGCGCCGGCCACTGCCGCGATTTCGTCGGATAGCCGGGCCAGCGCCTGGTTCATCGCTGCGACGGTGGCCGCGGGCGTCGCGCCGTCGGTGGCGATGCGGATCCGGCTTTCGTGGGCGTCGGCCTGCTGCTTGCCGCGGCTCAGCGTCCATCGTGCATCGAGTCGGAGTTCGTTGTCCGGGCCGGTATCGAAACGCGAAATATCGACCTGCAGGCGCTGGCCGATCGACAGCCCCGGGGGCGGCGGCAATTGCTGGACCTGGCCGGGACCGAGCCGGCGGCCGAGGTTTTCGGCGAGGACCCGGCGCACGCCATCTTCCAGCGGTTCGCTCCAGCGATCCTGTTCGTGGAGTTGCAGCCGGGCACCGTCGCTGCGGGCGACGATCTGCGGCCGGGCAAGGTATTCGGGCAGGCGCACGATGCCGATGCCCAGGCTGCCGGTGTCGATGCGGCTGCCGGCCGCCGGCTGGGCCAATGTGTCGAGGACGTAGTAGCGGCTGGGCGGCGTCGTCGAACAGGCAGCAAGCAGGGTGACGGCGAGGGCGCCGAGGATGGCCTTGGTCATCTCATTCTCCGGTGCGGCCGCGCAATAGCGACTCGGGTTGGCGTTCGATGGATTCCGACAATTGCCGGACGGCAGTGGCGGCCCGGGTGGTTTCCTTGAGCGCACGGTGGATGTTCTGCTGCAGCAGCGAGTTGTCGGCAGTGCTCTCGCGCATTTCGCTGGCCAGCGTCGAGATGTTGCGCATGGCTTCCTGCGCCGAGTGCATGGCCTGGCGGGTTTCCTTCAGCGTGTCGTGGGCGTCGGCGAGCAGCGGTCCGCTTCCCTGTTCGAGGCGGGCGGTCAGCTTCTCGATGTTGTCCAGCGTCCTGGCCAGCGTCGCCAGGCTGCGGTCGAGTTCCTTGCTTTCGCTGCGGCTGCGCAAGCTGGCGGCAACCGCCGAAATGTCCTGCACCAACTTCTCGACGTCGATGTTTTCGAAATGCCGCTTCAGCCGTTGCACCGGCGTCGGGACGGTGGGGATTTCCGGGATGCCGTCGTCGCCCTGCAGGCGAAGCGTGTCGGCGGTGTCGGTGTGGAAATCGAGGTCGATGTAGAGTTGTCCGGTCAACAGGCTTTGCATGGCCAATTGCGCGCGCAGGCCGTTCTTCACCAGTTGCTCGCCGGTGATCACGCTGTCGATTTCCAGCGTGCGTCCCTCGAGGTCGGAAGCCGAGGTCGAGAAGAGTTCGGCCTCGACCGGGACGTAGAAGGCCCGCGATGCCGTGTCGAGCGCGATGCCGATGTGTTTGACGGTACCGATCGTCACGCCGCGGAAGACGACCGGCGCGCCGACCTGCAGACCATAGACCGAGCCTTCGAAATACATCACGTAGCGCGATTTCTTCTTCCACAGATCGCCGCCGCTGAGCAGGAAGATGGCGGCCATGGCCAGCGCCAGCGCGCCGATCACGAAGCCGCCGATCAGGGTCGAATGGGTTTTCTGGCTCAAGTGGTTTTCCCCCTGCTGAGAAAGGCGCGCACGGTATCCGGTCCGGATTCGGCGAGGATTTTCGGGTCGCCGGTGGCGATCATCGTCCGGCTGTCGGCGTCGAGAAAGACGGCGTTGTTGCCGATGGCGAAGATGCTGGGCAGTTCGTGGGTGACGACGACGATGGTGGCCCCCAGGCTGGCCCGCAATTCGAGGATCAGTTCGTCGAGGTGGGCCGAGCTGAGCGGGTCGAGGCCGGCCGAAGGTTCGTCGAAGAACAGGATGTCCGGGTCGAGCGCCATGGCACGGGCCAGTGCGGCGCGCTTCTTCATGCCGCCGCTGATTTCCGACGGATAGAACTCCGCAAAACCGGCCAGCCCGACCAGCGCCAGTTTGACCTCAGCCAGTTCGCGCGCCAGTGCATCGTCGAAGCCGCCGATGCGCTTCATCGGCAGCATGATGTTTTCGATCAGCGTCAGCGAGCTCCACAACGCACCGCTCTGGAACAGCACGCCGCAGCGGCGCTGGATGGCGTTGCGCGTTGCCTCGTCGCTGTGCCACAGATCGCGGCCGGCGAAGCGTACGCGGCCGGCGGCCGGTTCCTGCAGGCCGATCAGGTGGCGCAGCAGCGTGCTCTTGCCGCAGCCGCTGCCGCCCATGATGATGAAGATGTCGCCGCGCGCAACGGTGAAGCTGAGGTCGCGCTGGATCAGGCGGTCGCCGTAGCGCATGGTCAGCGCGTCGACTTCGATGGCGGCGTCGATCGCTTGCATCTCAGATTCCCAGCCGCTGGAACAGGATGGTCAGCAACGAGGCGGAAACGGTGATCAGCAGGATGCCGAGCACCACCGCCGCCGTCGTCGCTTCGCCCACCGCCTGTGCGCTGCGTCCGCAGCGCATGCCGCACAGGCAGCCGGCGACGGCGACCAGTGCGCCATAGACGGTTCCCTTGATCAACCCGACCGCGATGTGGGTCAGCGACAGGGCCTGCAGGGTTTGCGTGTAATAGGCATAGGCGCCGACGTCGAATACCGTGGTGGCAATCAGCATGCCGGCGACGATGCCGACCAGGCCGGCGTACAGCGTCAGCAGCGGGGCCATGGCGACCAGCGCCAGGAAGCGCGGCAGTACCAGGAAGTCGCTGGCCGGCAGGCCGAAGGTCCGCAGCGCGTCGATTTCCTCGTTGACCTGCATGGTGCCCAGCTGGGCGGCGTAGGCGGCGCCGGTGCGGCCGGCCAGGATGATGCCGGTCATCAGTGCGGCGATCTCGCGCACCATGCCGACGCCGACCAGGTTGGCGATGTAGATCTGGGCACCGAACATGGCCAACTGGGCGGCGCCCATGTAGGCCAGGATGGTGCCGACCAGGAAACTGATCAGCGAGACAATGGGCAGCGCGCGCGGTCCGGCGTCTTCGAGGAAGAGCAGCAGGTCGGCGCGCTGGAAGCCGGCCTTGCCGCCGGCCAGCCGGGCCAGCGAGCGGCTCAGTTCGCCGACGAAGGCCAGGGTCTGCGGGATTCTCGACCAGATCGCCAGCGCCACCCGGCCGACGTGGTCGAGCACGCCGTTTTCATGGACGGGGACAGGCTGTTCCCGACGCGGGACGGCTGCCGCCAGCCGGACCAGCCGCGCCAGTCCGCCCGGCAACCCAGCCAGATCGACCTGGCAGCCAGCCGCGCCGGCGGCGCCGGCGATCTGCAGCACGCGGGCGAGCAGGCTGCTGTCCCACTCGCCGAGGGCGCTGCAGTCGAAGTCGAGCGCCGTGCCGGCCTGCCACGACGGTGGCGCGGTCTCCGGCTGCCGGGCGTCCGCCCGCCAGTCGCCGGCCAGCAGGCAGGTCGTCCGTTCGGGGGTTTGCCGGTAGGAAAGGGCGGCGGCCGTGGCCGTCATGGCGGGGGTGTCCTCGTGTTTTTCCGGCGGTCATTGTGCCCGAAGTCGGCGGGCTGGCAAAAATCCGCATTTCCGCGCGGCCGGCGGTGCGCCGTACGGCCGGCGAGTTCTGCCATAATCCGGCCGATGCTCGCCTATCTCGTCCGTCGCCTGCTGTACGCGATTCCGATCCTGATCGGGGTGAACCTGATCACCTTCGCGCTGTTCTTCGTCGTCAATACGCCCGACGACATGGCGCGCATGCAACTCGGCGTCAAACGCGTGACCCCGGACGCCATTGTCCAGTGGAAGGCGGAGCGCGGCTACGACAAGCCGCTGTTCGTGAATTCTGCCGCCAGCGGGCTGTCGACCGTGACCGACACCATCTTTTTCGAGAAATCGGCACGCATGTTCGTCGGCGATTTCGGGCGCGCCGAAGACGGCCGCGATATCGCCCGGGAAATTGCCACCCGGATGGGGCCGTCGCTGGCCATCGCCCTGCCCACTTTCGTGCTCGGCCTGTTCGTCGCCGTCGTCAGTGCGCTGGCGCTAGCCTTCTTCCGCGCCACGCCGCTCGATGTCTGGGGTGTCGTGCTGTGCGTCGCGGCGATGTCGGTGTCCGGGTTGTTCTACATCATCGGCGGCCAGTTCCTGTTCGCCAAGCTGTTCCGGCTGGTGCCGATCTCGGGTTACGCCGATGGCCTCGACGCCTGGCGTTTCCTGGTGCTGCCGGTGCTGATCGGCGTCGTGTCGGGCATCGGCGGGTCGACGCGCTGGTACCGGACGATCTTTCTCGAGGAGGTCGGCAAGGATTACGTACGCACGGCGCGCGCCAAGGGGCTGGGCGAACATGCGGTGTTCTTCCGGCACATCCTGCGCAACGCCTTGATTCCGATCCTGACCGGCGTGGTGGTGGTCATCCCGACGCTGTTCATGGGCTCGCTGCTGACCGAATCCTTTTTCGGCATCCCCGGGCTCGGCAGTTACACGATCGACGCGATCGGCGCCCAGGATTTCGCAGTCGTGCGTTCGATGGTCTTCATCGGCTCGCTGCTCTATATCGTCGGGCTGATCCTGACCGACATTTCCTACACGCTGGTCGATCCGAGGATCCGCTTCTCATGAAGGACTGGCAGTTCGTCATGCTGTGGTCGGACCTGCTGGTCTGGCTGCTGGTCGCGGCGGCCGTCGGCATTGCCGTGCTGATTGTCCGCACCCCGCCGCTGCTCGCTGCCTGGCGACGGGTCGGCGCCAACCGCCTGGGCATGGCGGCGGCCACCGTGCTGCTGGCTTTTGCCGCAGTCGGCCTGCTCGATTCGCTGCATTACCGGCCGGCGCTCGATGGCCAGCCGGGCGAGCCGTTGCGTTATTCAGTCGAGGTGCTGTCGGCGCTCGATGCATTGGCGGTGCGGTTGCGGACGCAGCAGGAGAAGAGCTATTCGGCGCCTTTCGCGACGCATGCCTTCGCCAGGGAAACCGTCGATGTGCCGGGCGTCGGCAGCGTCCGCGAGTTTCCCCGGTTGAAGCATGGCGGGGCGCATCTGGCCGATCCCCGGCTGGCCCCGGCGGACATCGCGCTGACCGCCGGCCGCGCCACGCTGTTCGCGGTGCTCGCCTGGCTGGCCGTGGCGGCGGCCGTGGCTGCCCGGCAGGGCGGCTGGCGGCAGGTCTGGCAGGGACGCACGCCGTTTGCCTGGAACGCGGTGCTGGCGGCGCTGGGCGGGTTGCTGCTGGTGCTCGTGCCCATGTTCGCGCTGGCCGGCGACTACCATGTGTTCGGCACCGACAAGGTGGGGCAGGATGTGCTCTATCAGATTCTCAAGAGCGTGCGCACGGCGTTGATCATCGGTCTGGTGACGACGCTGGTGATGTTGCCGCTGGCCGTGCTGCTGGGCATCGTTGCCGGCTATTTCCGCGGCTGGGTCGACGATCTGATCCAGTACGTCTACACGGTGCTCAACTCGATTCCCGGCGTGCTGCTGATCGCTGCGGCGATCCTGATGATGCAGGTGCTGATCGACACCCATCCGCAATGGTTCGCCACCGCCGCCGAGCGGGCCGACCTGCGCCTGCTGGCCCTGTGCCTGATTCTCGGCGTGACGTCGTGGACCGGCCTGTGCCGGCTGCTGCGCGGCGAGACGCTGAAGCTGCGCGAGCTCGAATACATCCAGGCAGCGCAGGCCTTCGGCGTGTCGAGCGGGCGCATCATCCTGCGCCACATCCTGCCCAACCTGATGCACATCGTGATCATCTCGCTGGTCATGGACTTCTCCGGGCTGGTGCTGGCCGAGGCGGTGCTGTCCTACGTCGGCATCGGTGTCGATCCGACCACCAACAGCTTCGGCACGATGATCGACAACGCGCGCATGGAGCTCGGCCGCGAACCGGTCGTCTGGTGGTCGCTGACCGCCGCCTTTGCCGCCATGTTCCTGCTGGTGCTGGCGGCCAACCTGTTTGCCGACGCGGTGCGCGACGCGTTCGATCCGAGGGCCGCCTGATGTTGAAGATTGCCGACCTGCGTCTGGGCTTTTCGGTGGGAGAACGCACGCTGCTTGCGGTCGACGGCGTTTCTTTCACGATTTCGCGCGGTGAAACCTTTGCTCTGCTTGGCGAATCCGGGTGCGGCAAGTCGGCGACCGCGCAGGGCATCCTGCGTCTGCTGCCGCCGGCCGGCCGGGTCGCCGGCGGGCGTGTCGAATTCGACGGTGTCGATCTGTTGGCGCTGCCGGAAGCCGAATTGCGCGACTATCGCGGCGGCCGGCTGGCGATGATCTTCCAGGAACCGGGCACCAGTCTCAACCCGGTGCTAACCGTCGGCCGGCAGATCGGCGAGGTGCTCGAACGCCATCGCGGCCTGCGCGGCGACGCGGCCCGCGGACAGGCGCTGGCCTTGCTGCGCCAGGTCGGCATTGCCGATCCCGAGCGACGGCTCGACGAATATCCGTTCCAGCTGTCCGGCGGCATGAAGCAGCGGGTGATGATCGCCATCGCGCTGGCCGGCGAGCCGGAACTGCTGATTGCCGACGAGCCGACCACCGCGCTTGATGTCACCGTGCAGGCGCAGATCCTCGATTTGCTGGCCAAACTGCAGGTCGACCGCGGCATGGCCATGCTGCTGATCACCCACGACCTCGGCGTGGTCGCCCGCATGGCCCGGCGCATCGGCGTCATGTACGCCGGCGAGCTGGTCGAGGTGGCCAGCCGCGAGGCCTTCTTCAGCGCGCCGCGCCATCCCTATACCCAGGCGCTGTTCGCCGCCTTGCCGGAGGTTTCGCGCCGGGGCGCGGCGCTGGCGACGATTCCCGGTCAGGTGCCGTCGCTGGCGGCGATGCCGGCCGGTTGTCGTTTTGCCGAGCGCTGTCCGCAGGCGATGCCGGTCTGTCGCACGCAGTCGCCGGCCTGGCGCGAGGTGGCGGACGGCCATGTCGTGCGCTGTCACTGGCAGGCACCGCCGGCGACCGGGGAAAAAGCCGCCATTGCTGCGGTCGACCGCAGCAATCCCTCGGAAATTCCGCCTCAGCCCCTGCTGGCGATCAATGCGCTGCAGGTGCATTTCCCGATCCGCAAGGGCATTCTGCAACGGACGGTCGGCCAAGTGCGTGCGGTCGACGGCGTGTCGCTGGCCATTTCGCCGGGGCGCACGCTGGCGCTGGTCGGCGAATCGGGTTGCGGCAAGACGACGGTCGGCAAGGCGCTGCTGCAGTTGATCCGGCCGACCGCCGGCAGTGTCCGCCTGGCCGGCCACGAACTGGTCGGGGCCGACGCCCGCCGGTTGCGCGATGCCCGGCGCCTGGCGCAGATGGTCTTCCAGGATCCGTTTGCGTCGCTGAATCCGCGTTTGCGCATCGGCGAAATCATCGGCGAGGGGCTGACGGCGCTCGCCGTCGGCGGCAAAAACGCCGCCGGGCCGCGCGTGGCGATCGCCGCACTGCTGGCCCAGGTCGGTCTGCCGGCCGATGCGGTCGACCGTTTCCCGCACGAATTTTCCGGCGGCCAGCGCCAGCGCATCGCGATCGCCCGCGCGCTGGCCGTGCAGCCGCAACTGCTGGTCTGCGACGAGCCGACCTCGGCGCTCGACGTCTCGGTGCAGGCGCAGATCCTCAACCTGCTGAAGACGCTGCAGGCCGAGCTGGGCGTCGCCTACCTGTTCATCACGCACAATTTCGCCGTCGTCGAGTACCTGGCGCACGACATCGCGGTGATGTACCTCGGTCGTATCGTCGAGCAGGGCGGGGCGGAAGAGGTGCTCGGCCGGCCGCGCCATCCGTACACCCGGGCGCTGCTGTCGGCGGTGCCGGTGCCGCGGCTGGATGGTGGCGGGCAGCGTATTGCGCTGGCCGGCGAAACGCCGTCGCCGGCAAAACCGCCGGGCGGCTGCCATTTCCATCCGCGTTGCCCGAAGGCCGATGCGCGTTGTCGCGAGGTCTATCCGGCGGTCGTCATGAGCTCGGCGACCCACGCGGTCGCCTGCCATCACCCGGACTGAGGGCGCTTATTTCCGCTTGACGGGTTTCTTGTCGGCGCTCTTCTTGGCGGCCGGCTTGGGGCTTGCGGCCGACTTGCCGCTGGCGGCAGATTTGCTGCCGGCGGTTTTCGCTTTGCCCGCCGGGCTTTCCTTGGCAGCGACCTTGCCTTTGCCCTTGCCGTCCCTGGCGGTGGCCTTGCCCTTCTTGCCGCGTGGCGCGGGTTCGGGCTGGATGATGGCCGGCGACGATTCCATGCCGAGCATGCGCTGCAGGCTTTCCTGGTTGCCGTGTCCCGGCACCAGCAGCTTCGATCCGGCGGCCAGGCGGACGTTACCGGGCAGGCTGTTGGCGCGGATCAGTTCGCTGGTCGAAATGTTGAAGCGGGCGGCGATCTGGTCCACGCGCTCGGTCGATTTGACGGCATAGGCCTGCCACTGGGTCAGCGGGGCATCGGTGCTCTGCAGGTTGCGGCGGAACAGCGCGACGCGGTCGGTGGGCAGCACGACCGCGGTGTCCGGCTTGATGATCGGCCGGTTGTGCGACGGATTCAGCCGGCGGAACTCGTCGAGCGACATGTCGGCCAGCCGGGCGACGGTGGCCACATCCATCGGCCGGTGCGTCGAGAAAGTCGTGAAATAAGGCTCGTTGGCGATGTCCGGCAGGCCGAGACGGGCGAAGGTGACGGGATTGCCGAGGATGTTCTTCAGCGCCTGCAGCTTGGGGACATAGTGCCGCGTCTCGTTCGGCATCGTCAGGTTCGGGTAGTCGGTCGGCAGGCCGCGCGCCTCGTTCTTCTCGATCGCCCGTTTGACCGCGCCTTCGCCCCAGTTGTACGAAGCCAGCGCGAGGTGCCAGTCGCCGTGCATGTCGTAGATGGTCTGCAGATAGTCGAGGGCGGCGTTGGTCGAGGCGACGATGTCGCGCCGATCGTCGTTCCACCAGTTCTGTTCAAGGTTGAAGCGTTTGCCGGTCGAGGGAATGAACTGCCACAGGCCGGAGGCCTTGGCCGGCGAATTGGCCATCGGATTGAAAGAGCTCTCGACCATCGGCAGCAGCGCCAGTTCGGTCGGCATGCCGCGGGTTTCCAGTTCCTCGACGATGTGGTGCAGGTAAGGCCGGCTGCGCTCGATCATCCGGCGCAGCGCTTCCGGACGGTTCTGGTAGTACTGCTGATAGTAGAGCACCAGATCGTCGTTCAGGTTGATCATCGCAAAGCCGTTGCGGATGCGCTCCCACAGATTGCTGGTCTGGGCGGTCAGATCGATCGTGCTGGGCAGGATCGGGACGACCGGCAGTTCCTGAACGACCAGGCCTTCGCCGGCGGACGGCGGCATCGATTTGAGCAGGCTGTCGAAGGTGGCCTGGGCGCGGAGCTCAAGGTCGGCTCGGGCCGGGCCGGTCGCCAGCAGCAGGAATCCCAGGCAGAGTCCGGTCAGATAACGGTGCAGCGACCGAACGTGGGATGACGGCATGGGCGGGGCTCCTGACGCTTTCGGAAAACGGGCGAAGGGGCGATTATAACCGGGCAGCGATCCCTGCTGCCCCGCCTAGGGAGAAAACGGGAGATGAAAAGAAAAAAACCAGCCGAAGCTGGTTTTTTTTAAGGGTTGGCGGAGTGGACGGGACTCGAACCCGCGACCCCCGGCGTGACAGGCCGGTATTCTAACCGACTGAACTACCACTCCGCGCTTTGACCTGCTGGCGTCCCCACGGGGATTCGAACCCCGGTTACCGCCGTGAAAGGGCGGTGTCCTAGGCCTCTAGACGATGGGGACCCGGACTTCTGCAACTTGTCGGTTCGGTTGCCTGGTGGAGGTAAGCGGGATCGAACCGCTGACCTCTTGCATGCCATGCAAGCGCTCTCCCAGCTGAGCTATACCCCCAACGGAGAACAGCCGAACCTTCTGCTTCCGGGGCGATCGCTTTTGCGGTCGACCCGAAAAAAAAACCGGAAACTTCCGGTTTCGGTGAAACTGGCGGAGTGGACGGGACTCGAACCCGCGACCCCCGGCGTGACAGGCCGGTATTCTAACCGACTGAACTACCACTCCGCACTTTAACCTGTTGCTACCAAATTCTTGGCGTCCCCACGGGGATTCGAACCCCGGTTACCGCCGTGAAAGGGCGGTGTCCTAGGCCTCTAGACGATGGGGACCCGGACGTTTTCTTTCGCGCTTTGGTGGAGGTAAGCGGGATCGAACCGCTGACCTCTTGCATGCCATGCAAGCGCTCTCCCAGCTGAGCTATACCCCCGCCGCGAAAGAAGGCCGCATTATAGGGACCGACTTTCCCCTTGTAAAGGGCCTTTCACGTTTTTCAGAGATATTTTTTCAGGGCGGTCAGCACGGCATCCCGACCGATCAGTTCGATCACTGCATCGACCGACGGTGTCTGCGTCTGGCCGACGAGGATGGCACGCAACGGCATGGCCAGCTTGGGCATTTTCAGGCCGTGCTTGCCGATGGTTTCCTTGATCAATGCCGAAATGGCCGGAATTTCCCAGTCGACCGCAGCGATGCCGGCGGCGAAGTCGGCCAGTGCCGGGCGGGTTTCGTCGGTCAGGTGTTGAGCCAGCAATTCGGCCGACGGCGCCACTGGCTGGTAGAACACCGCAATCGCATCGGCCAGCGCGTTCAGCGTATTGCTGCGGTCGACATAGAGCGCGACGGCTTTTTCCAGATCTGCACCGGTACTGCTGTCGATGCCGCGTGCCGTCAGGCGCGGCTTGACCTTTTCTGCCAGCGTCGCGGCCGGCAGCGCCTTCATGTATTGCTGGTTCAGCCACAACAGTTTTTCGGTGTTGAACTGAGCGGCAGAAGCGGTGATGTGATCGAGATCGAACCACTCGACGAACTGCTGGCGCGAGAAGACTTCGTCGTCGCCGTGCGACCAGCCGAGGCGGGCCAGGTAGTTGATCACCGCCTCGGGCAGGAAACCGTCCTCGTCGTACTGCATCACCGACACCGCGCCGTGGCGCTTCGATAGCTTGGCGCCGTCGTCGCCGAGGATCATCGACAGGTGAGCATAGGTCGGCACCTCGGCGCCCAGCGCCTTGAGAATGTTGATCTGGCGCGGCGTGTTGTTGACATGGTCGTCGCCGCGGATGACGTGCGTGATACCCATGTCCCAGTCGTCGACGCAAACGCAGAAGTTGTAGGTCGGCGTGCCGTCGGCGCGGGCGATGATCAGGTCGTCGAGCTCGGCATTGGCGATCTCGATGCGGCCCTTGACCGCATCATCCCAGGCGACGACGCCGTCCTTGGGATTCTTGAAGCGGATCACCGGCGGCATGTCGGCCGGTGGCGTCGGCAGCGTCTTGCCGGCCTCCGGACGCCAGCGTCCGTCGTAGCGTGGTTTTTCCTTGCGCGCTTCCTGTTCGGCACGCAGCGCGTCGAGTTCCTCGCGCGTCGTGTAGCAGTAATAAGCCGTGCCGGCCGCCAGCATCTCCTGGATCACCGCCTTGTAGCGGTCCATCCGCTGCATCTGATAAAACGGGCCTTCGTCGTGCGTCAGTTCCAGCCAGGCCATGCCGTCGATAATCGCCTGCACCGCTTCGGGCGTCGAACGGGCGACGTCAGTATCCTCGATACGCAACACGAAAGTGCCGCCATGACGACGGGCGTAGGCCCACGAGAACAGCGCGGTGCGGGCACCGCCGATATGCAGGTAACCGGTGGGGCTGGGAGCGAAACGGGTACGGACGGGCTTCATGAGGCGTTCTGTGATTACGTGAAAAGATCGCTATTCTAGCCGACGCAGGGTTTGACCGGCCCGCCGTCTTGTGGTTAAATGCGCGCCTCTCAAGGGGGCGGTTAGCTCAGCGGTAGAGCACTGCCTTCACACGGCAGGGGTCACTGGTTCGATCCCAGTACCGCCCACCAGGGACACCTTCTTGAGAATTGATTTGGACCCGCTCAGCTATTGGCTCGGCGGGTTTTTTGTTTGCCGTTCACTTGTTTTGCTGGTGTCGCCAGGGGGTTCCTGCACCCCTTTCTCTTGCTCGATTCAGCAAACTGAAGTGAAGGCGCAATAGCGAATTTCCTTGGCGAGATTGGCTCCTGCATGGTGTCCGAAAGCCTCCTGGTTGATCTGGTTTCGCTGAACATGTCCGGTAACTGCGTGCTGGGCCTCGCCCCTGTTTATTTGGGTTTTCTCATGTCATTTTCTATGGCAATAGTATATTGAATTGCAAAAATTAATTGGCGAAAATCAAAAAATCAACAATAATATTTGTTGTTTTTGATGAATTTTGGAGCCAAAAATGGACGCCAAGGTTGCACATCTTCCTGTGGAATGCTTCCTCGAACCGGGTAAGCCCATCGTGACGAAAACCGATCTGCAAGGGCGGATCATCTATGCGAACGACTCTTTCGTCCGGATCAGCGGTTTCTCCCGGGAGGAGCTGATCGGAGCGAATCACAATATCGTCAGGCATCCTGACATGCCGTCCGAAGCTTTTGCCGATCTATGGCGAGTGATCCGCCTGGGGGCGCCGTGGCGCGGTCTGGTCAAGAACCGCACGAAAGGCGGCGATTATTACTGGGTGGAAGCGTTCGTCACGCCGATTACCGAAGACGGCAGGATCGTCGGCTTCATGTCGGTCCGTAGTACGCCGGAACGTCAGCAGGTGGATGCCGCGGAACGTCTGTATGCCGAACTGCGCGCAGGTCGGGGGATGTTGCCGGCGACGCGTCTGCCGAGGTCATTCAACGGCTTGCGGCGTGGCGTGTTTGCGATTTGCCTGGCCGGCGGCGCCAGTGCCGTTGTGGCGGCGGCGCTGGGGCAGGGTGCAGCGATGCTGGGCGGTGTTGCGGCTGCATTGAGTTTTCCGCTACTTGCCGTTGTTTGTGAGTTTCAGTTGTTCCGGCCATTGAACAATGTATCCACCGCAGTTCGGCAACTCGACGAAGGCAAACTGGATCGTCCGATCCGGCTCGGTGGTTTTCTGGATGGTCTGTCGGCGCAACTCGAGGCGACACGCATTCATCTGCGTGCCATCTTTGCCGATGTGCTGGTTTCCGCACGGGCGGTTGAAGATCGGGCGCACAGCCTGGATTCGGCGATGGCGACACTGATTGCCGAGTCCGGGCGGCAGCGGGAACGCATCATGCAGATGGCTGCGACCATGGAGCAGATGAGCGTCTCGATCAACGAAATATCGAGCAACACGCAGTTGTCTCTGGATGCTGCCACGCATACCGAGACCGAATCGACGTCGAGCATGAACAGCATGAATGAGGGGGTGCGTCTGAGTCATCAGGTGACGGCAACGGTCGAACAGTCGCAGGCCCGGATAGGCGAAGTCAATACGTCGATTCAAGGAATCACGCGTGTGTCGCAGATCATTCGGGATATCGCCGATCAGACGAACTTGCTGGCGTTGAACGCCGCAATCGAGGCTGCGCGGGCCGGCGATCAGGGGCGGGGATTTGCGGTGGTGGCCGACGAGGTGCGCACGCTGGCCGAAAGAACGGCGACCAGTACGCTGGAAATCGGCCGGCTGGTGTCGGACATTTCCCGGCAATCGGAAGTGGCGGTCGAAACCATGCGTCAGGTGGTGAGCAATGCGACGATGAGTCGCGAAGCCATCGAGGAAAACGGCGGGCATCTGGCGTTGATTCAGGAAGCCAGCCGACAGGCGACAAAATTCGCGCAGGAGATCACGCTGATGCTTGAAGAGCAGTCTGCCGCGTCGCATCAAATCGCCAATTCCATGGAAGAGATTTCATCGTCGGTGGAAACGAGTAGCCACGAAATTTCCACCGTTGGCACAGCAACCCGCGACCTGCGGGATACTTCCGTCGAATTGCGATCCTTGGTCAAGCATCTGGAAGCTTCGATCAGTGCCTGAATCCGCCAGCCGCAAAGTGACTCGCGGCTGGCAAGATTCCGGAAATGGTGTAAAGTCAAAGTGTGTTTTCAGGTTTTGTGGAGGCAATCATGGAAGTCGCATCCGTTGGCGCATCCGGCGCCTACAGCAACAACACCGTTCAATCGGCCCGCCCCCAGCCTGCCGCTCAGGAGCAGCAGCAGGTCGAGCGTCGCGAACAGCAACGTCAGGAACGCCCTGTCGAGCAGACCGAGTCCACCGCACGTCCGGTCACGAACGCCCAAGGACAGCAGACGGGCACGACGATCAACGTGACGGCCTGAGGTTTCGGGATTCCAGGGGCGCATCATGATTTCCAGTGCGTCGACGGCCGGCGCTGCTGTCTGGGGCCAGATGCAGCAACAGCAGGCTCAGCGTAGTGCCGAGCAGGCCGAGCAGCGTGCGCGTTCACTGCGAGCCGAGGCCCAGAATGCCCAGGGCGAAGCTGATCAGGCTCAGGCCAGGGCCCGCGACCTGAATGTCCGCTCGGATCAGGCGCAGAACGATGCTTCGTCGGCCAAGCGCAATACCGTTGCCTTGGCCTCGCTGAACGAAGTTCAGCAGGGACTGGGAGAAATGCGGACCCAGATTGGCAAGGTGGTCAGCGATCTGTCGAGCGGGGTTTATTCAGCGTCGGGAACCTCGGGCAGTGCCGGGGTGTCCGAGTCGCAGGGTTCGGCGGGGGCATTGATCGACGTGACCGCCTGAGTTGCCTGAAATATCGTTTTCCCGCGGCGCGCAAGCGCTTTTTTTTCGTCTGGCCGCAGACTTGCGGTCGACCGTCTGTCGAGGAAAAAATGCAGGACAATCACTGGTGTGCATCGGTGGATGCGACCATCCAGTTGCGGACTGGTTGCAATCCGCTTGAACAGCATGGGCCGCAGGCCGTCATCGTGCATGCCGATGCCTGGGCGCCGATCGAATCGGTCGGGAATCCGCACGACATTCGCGAAGTCGTCGACTATGAAGTGATCTTCCTGGCCATCCGCGCCCTTGAGGCCGACCCGCATGCCGAATGTCTGGAATCGAGCATCCTGAAGGTCATGGATGCCATCTTTTCCATTTCCATCGTCAGTTCCGCTTTCGTTTCAATGCACAAGCCCCATGTTTATAACGGCCAGGGGATGCCGGCGATTTCGCTGAGGCTGACGCGCGAGCGCTGGCGGAAGATGCGTTCGTGATTGCCGCGATTGCCGCTGTTTCGGCCAACGGCATGCTTGGGCTGGAAAACTGGCTGCCTTGGGATATTCCCGAAGAACTGGCGTATTTCGAGCGCACCGTAGCCGGTGCCGCCTTGGTCGTCGGCCGGCTGACCTATGAATCGATGCCCGAAGTGCCGCCGGATACCTTCGTCATTTCGTCGAGGGATGATTGGGTGCCGCGCACCGGTTGTCGGCGCGAGTCGTCCGTCGAAACAGCGTTGCTGGCGGCGCTGGCAACGGGGAAAGCAGTGTTCGTGATTGGCGGAGCATCGGTCTATCGGGCAGCCTGGCCGTATTGTCAGCGCTTTTATCTGACTCGCATCGAACGCGAGTTTTCGGGCGATACCCTGTTTCCCCAGGAGATTCCGCTGCACGAATGGCAGGTGCTGGACGAGCGGGTCGAGACCTATCTCGAGCGAAAGTCCGCGCAGCCGGTTCGTTGCCGCTTTCTTTGCTACGCCCAGAAATCCCCCCGAAAACCGGGTCGACCGTGATTGATCTTTGCCGGTTCGTTGCGCAGAATGGGGGCGCCAATTCCTGGGAAGATTCAAGGTGTTGCCGACCTGGCTGAAAATCCGTATTGATCGCCGTCTCTGGGGCTTGCTCGCTGCGCTGGTGGTGGGCGGTTTCATGCTGCTTGCCTATGTTCTGTGGACGTCTTACCGGGACGCTGCGGACGAAGCCGGCAAGCGGGCGCTTGCGCAATCGCTGGCTTTCGAGACTTATTTCGATGCGACCTTGCGCCGGATTGACGCCACCCTGGGCCTGGTTGCCACGCGCAAGCAATTGCCCCAGCTGCTGGCCGGTCACGATGAAGCTGGACGTGCCCTTTTCGAACAGGAAATGGGCGCCTTGCTGAAGGGCTTTCCCGAGCTTTCCAATCTCCGGGTCATGGATCGCGAAGGGCGGGTCAGCTTGCTGGCCGGCGAGGGGGCGTACATTCAACTTGCGGACCGGGGGTATTTCCGGGAATTGCAGGAGTCTTCCGGCGACAGACTGGTTTTTTCCGGTGCGGTTGCCTCGCGGATGAACGGTCGGCATACCTTCGTCGCGGCCCGTGCCTTGCGCGATGCCGGCGGGGATTTTGCCGGCGTGGTGGCGGCTGCCATCGATATCGCTTATCTCGAACAGCGGATGGAAACGCTGCGTGAGCGACCGGCCGGCTTCATCGCCATCCTGGGCGGCGAGCACGAACTGCTGGTCCGGCAGCCATCGCGTCCCGGTCTGCATGATGGCGCCCAGCCCGACCCGCAAGAACTGGCCGGACGGATCGCCCGCGGCGAGCATGCCGGAGTGCTGCGCTCCGTGGGGCAGGGGGACGATGCCGGCGCGCATGTGCTGGCGTTCAGACGTCTGGCGGCCTATCCCTTCGAGATTGTCGTCGGCGTATCGCGTGCCGATGGATTGCCGGATTGGCGCAACCGTGTGTTGCTGTCGAGTTTCGTCGGCATCGTCCTGTTTGTCGCGCTGGCCGGGCTGGTCGTCTGGATGGCGCGGGTGCTGCGTCAGGAGCGGCGGGCGCTTGACGAGTTGAAGACGCATCGCCGCCAGCTTCGCGAAGCCCAGCGGCTGGCTCAGGTAGGCAGTTGGGCGCTGGATATTCCGGCGGGTCGGCTTATCTGGTCGGACGAGTTGTACCGGATATTCGAGACCGATCCGGCGCTCGGTCCCTACAGCTATCAACGCTTTCTCGACAGCATTCACCCGGAGGACCGGCAGCGGGTCGACGATGCCTATCGCTGGGCCTTGAAACATCGCCAGGCCTACGAGGTGGAACATCGCATGATCATGCCCGACGGGCGGATCAAGGTGATCCGGGAGCGTGGGGAAACCCAGTACGACGATGCCGGCAATCCCTTGCGGACGATCGGCACCACGCAGGACATCACCGACCTGCGCCGCATGGAATCCCAGATGGAGCTGCTGGGCAGCGTGTTCGAGTACAGCGGTGAAGCCATCGTGATCACCGATCAGAACAACAACATCGTCGCCGTCAATCCGGCCTTCACCCGGCTGACCGGTTATGTGCTCGACGAGGTGCGCGGCAGCAATCCCCGGGTGCTTTCCGCCGGCCGGACCAGCGAGGCCGAGTACGAGCGGATGTGGACGGCGATCCGTGAGACCGGGTTCTGGCAGGGCGAGGTCTGGGATCGACGCAAGGATGGCGCGGTCTACCCCAAATGGCTGTCGATTTCCGTCATTCGCAACAAGGATGGCGGTGTCCGTCACTACATCGCACATTTCACCGATATCTCAGCGGAGCGAGCGGCCGAGGCCAAACTGCACCACATGGCGCACCACGACATGCTGACCGGTCTCTACAACCGTTTCAGCCTGAAGGACAGCCTCGACCATACGCTGGCCGTCAGTCGTCGGCAGGGCGGCCGTCTGGCGTTGATGTTCATTGATCTCGATCGTTTCAAGGTGATCAACGACACATTGGGGCATCACGTTGGTGACGAACTGCTGATCCAGGTGGCCAATCGCCTGCGTTCCGGCGTTCGCGAAAGCGATGTGGTGGCCCGCCTCGGCGGTGACGAATTCGTGGTCATGCTGTGCAACATCGAGCACACCAGCGCTGTTGCGCTGATCGCCGAAAAGCTGATCGGCAGCCTCGGCGAGCCTTACGTGGTGTCCGGCCATACGCTGTATGCAACGCCGAGCATCGGCATTGCCATTTTCCCGGTCGACGGCAACGACGGCGATGCCTTGATGAAGAATGCCGATGCGGCGATGTATCACGCCAAGACGGCGGGACGGAACAACTTCCAGTTCTTCGACGCGCGGATGAACGATGCAGCGCTGGAGCGACTGAGCATCGAGCATGCGCTGCGCCAGGCCCTCGGGCGGGACGAGTTCCGGTTGCATTTCCAGCCGGTCATCGACGTCCGCAGCGGCCGGGTGGAAGGCGTCGAGGCCCTGGTTCGCTGGCAGCATCCCGAGCGTGGCCTGTTGCCGCCGGGCGTGTTCATCGGTGTGGCGGAAGAAACCGGGTTGATCCAGCCGCTGGGTGAATGGGTGTTCTGGGCGGCCTGTCGCCAGTTGGCCGATTTCCGGGCGGCCGGAATCGACGATGTCCGCATGGGCATCAATATCTCGGCAGTGCAGATGCGCAATGGCAACCTGCCGGTACTGGCCAGGGGGGCCATCGAGGCGTTTGCGCTGAATCCGGGCGATCTGATGTTCGAGATCACCGAATCGGTGGCGATGGAGCAGCCGGATGAAACCGTGCGTGCACTCGATGTCCTGCACGACATGGGCGTGACGCTGGCGCTGGATGATTTCGGTACCGGCTATTCGTCGCTGAGTTACCTGCGCATGTTCGCCCTCGATCATCTGAAGCTGGATCGCAGCTTCGTCGAGGAAATCGGCCAGGACATCGATGGTCAGGTCATCTGCGATGCAACCATCGGTCTTGCCCACAACCTCGGGCTGCGGCTGATCGCCGAAGGCGTCGAGACCGAAGCCCAGCTGGCCTACCTGAAGAACAAGGGTTGCGATCTGGTTCAAGGTTATCTGTTCAGCAAGCCGCTGCCGGCCGATGAGGTGCTGGCTTTCATCAGGCAACGAAATTTCTGAGCGAAAGGGCTTGCGTTGCCGGGCTGCTTTTCCTATGATTCAAACGAACGTATGAATCACTTGAGGAAAGCATGGCCGAAGTCCGCAACATCGATACCCGCGAACGCATTCTGGATACCGCCGAGCGCCTGTTCATGGCGCACGGCTACGACGGCACGTCGATGCGTCAGATCACCAGCGAAGCCAACGTCAATCTGGCGGCGGTGAACTATCACTTCGGCTCCAAGGAGTCGCTGATGCAGGAGGTCTTCCGGCGGCGGCTCGACTGGCTGAACGACGAACGGATGCGCGTGCTCGACCACCTGGAAGCCGAAGCCGCCGGCCAGCCAGTGAAACCGTCGCTGATCGTCGATGCCTTTTTCGGCACCTTGCTGCGCATGGCCGACGACAAATCGCGGGGCGGCATGACTTTCCTGCGCCTGCTCGGTCGTACGCTGACCGATCCGTCGGAATTCATCCGCGCCTTTCTGGCGCACGAATACCAGCACGTGATGGATCGCTATAAAGAGGCGCTGTTCCGCGCGCTGCCCGAGGTGCCCAAGGCCGAGATCGTCTGGCGCTTCCATTTCATGCTCGGTGCCACGTCCTACGCCATCGCCGGGACCGATGCGCTGCGCCTGGTCACCGACTGGCAGATCGAGGCCGAAGACTCGGTCGACCGGCTCGATCGCCTGGTGCCGCGCCTGATGTCTTTCCTGATCGGCGGCCTGCGCGCGCCATTGCCGCAATTTTCATGAATTTCTGCGGTCGACCGTAGAAATCGATAAAAAAGACCTGAAAAAGGAGACAAACATGCAAACCCTGCTGATCGGACTGCTTGCCCTGCTGATCACCGTGCTGCTGATCCTGGCGCTGCCAGCGCTCCGTCGCGCGTTACTCACCCGGTCCATTTTTTCCGCCTACCGCAAGGTCCTGCCGCAGATGTCCGACACCGAGCGCGACGCCCTCGAAGCCGGCACCGTCTGGTGGGAAGGCGAGTTGTTCCAGGGCAAGCCGGACTGGCGGAAGCTGCATGCCTACCCGGTGCCGACGCTGACCGCCGAGGAGCAATCCTTCCTCGACAAGGAGTGCGAGGAAGCCTGCCGTCTGGTCGATGACTGGAAAGTCACCCACGAGCTCTACGACCTGCCGCACGAAGCCTGGCGCTACATCAAGGACAAGGGCTTCCTCGGTATGATCATCCCGAAGAAGTACGGCGGCCTGGAGTTCTCGGCCTACGCCCATTCGCAGGTGGTGACCAAGCTGTCCACGCGCTCCTCCGCCTTGTCGGTGTCGGTGATGGTGCCGAACTCGCTCGGCCCGGCCGAACTGCTGCTGCACTACGGTACCGAAGCGCAGAAGAACCACTACCTGCCGCGTCTGGCCAAGGGCATCGAGGTGCCGGCCTTCGCGCTGACCAGTCCGTGGGCCGGTTCCGATGCGGCGTCGATTCCGGATAGTGGCGTCGTCTGCAAGGGCATCTACCAGGGCAAGGAAGTGCTCGGCATGCGCGTCTCCTGGGACAAGCGCTACATCACGCTGGCACCGGTGTGTACAGTGTTCGGCCTGGCCTTCCATCTTTATGATCCGGACGGCCTGCTCGGCGACAAGAAACATATCGGCATCACCTGCGCGCTGGTGCCCTACGATCATCCGGGTGTCGATACCGGTCGCCGCCACTTCCCGCTCAACGCCATGTTCATGAACGGCCCGACGCGCGGCAAGGAAGTCTTCATGCCGCTCGATTTCATCATCGGCGGCCCGGCGATGGCCGGGCAGGGTTGGCGCATGCTGATGGAGTGCCTGGCCGCCGGCCGCTCGATCTCGCTGCCGTCGTCGAACACCGGCATGGCGCAGATGACGGCGCGCGCCGTCGGCGGTTACGCCCGCGTGCGTTCGCAGTTCAAGATGGCGGTCGGCAAGTTCGAAGGTGTCGAGGAAGCGCTGACCCGCATCGGCGCCTACACCTACATGATGGACGCGGTGCGCAAGATGACGGCTGGCGCCGTCGATCTTGGCGAGAAGCCGTCGGTGGTCTCGGCGATTGCCAAGTACCACGTCACCGAGCGCGCCCGCGTCGTCGTCAATGACGGCATGGACGTCATCGGCGGCAAGGGCATCTGTCTTGGCCCGTCGAACTTCCTCGGCCGCGCCTACCAGCAGATTCCGGTGGCGATCACTGTCGAAGGTGCCAACATCCTGACCCGTTCGCTGATCATCTTCGGCCAGGGTGCGATCCGCTGCCATCCGTATTTGCTGCCGGAAATGCGCGCCGCGCAGAATCCGGACGTTCGCCAGGGGCTGGTCGATTTCGACCGGGCGTTGTTCGGCCACATCGGTTTCACCATGAAGAACGGCTGGCGCGCTTTCCGCCAGGGCCTGACCGGTTCGCACTTCGTCACGGTCAACACCGACGTGGCGCCGGAAATGAAGCGTTACTACCAGCAACTGACGCGCTTCTCGGCCGCCTTTGCCTTCCTTTCCGACGTCTCGCTGCTGGTCCTCGGCGGCAGCGTCAAGCGCCGCGAAAAGCTGTCGGCGCGCCTCGGTGACATCCTCGCCCAGATGTACCTGATTTCCTGCACGCTCAAGCGTTACGAAGCCGAAGGCCGCAGGCAGGAAGACGCGCCGCTCGCCCACTGGGCGATCTGGGACGCGATGTACAAGGCGCAGCAAGCCTTCGACGGCGTCATTGCCAATTTCCCGGTGCGCTTCATTGCCGCCGCCGTCAATCGCCTGATCTTCCCCTGGGGCCACCCGTATGTCGTGCCGTCCGACGAAGTCGGCCACCAGGTGGCGAAGGCGCTGATCGCGCCGTCGGCGACGCGCGACCGGCTGACCGCCGAGTGCTATCTGCCGCTCCAGGAAAACGAGCCGGTCGGTGCCATCGAACTGGCACTGAAGGCAACGCTGGAAGCCGAGCAGATCGAGGCCAAGATCCGCGCCGCCGAGAAGGATGGGCGCTTTGACGGCAATCCGCAGGCCAATGTCCGTGACATCGCCATCGTTGCTTTCGAGGCTGGGGTCATCAACGCCGCCGAATACGAGGTGATGAAGCGGCGCAACCACCTGCGCGACATCGTCGTGCATGTCGATGATTTCCCCTTCGATTACGGCGTGGCGACGGCCAACAAGCCGGCCGAATGCCGGATGGCGGCGTGAGCATGAGCAAAACGATTTACGTGGTGGACGGCGCCCGCTCGCCATTTTTGAAGGCCCAGAAAGGGCCGGGCGTCTTCGCCGCCTCCGACCTCGCCACGCAGGCCGGCCGCGCCTTGCTGCTGCGCCAGCCCTTCGCGCCGAGCGATCTCGACGAGGTCATCCTCGGCTGTGCCGCGCCGTCGCCGGACGAAACCAACATCGGCCGCATGGTCGCACTGCGTCTCGGCTGCGGCAAGAAGGTGCCGGGCTGGACGGTCATGCGCAACTGCGCTTCCGGCATGCAGGCCATCGATTCGGCCATCGCCAACATCCAGTGCGGGCGTTCCGAGCTGGTGCTGGCCGGCGGCGTCGATGCGCTGTCGCGGGCGCCGCTGCTGTACTCCGACGCCATGGTGCGCTGGTTCGCCGGCATGATGTCCATGCGCACGGTGAACCAGAAAATCGGCCATTTTTTGAAATTGCCGTTCGGTGAACTGCTAAAGCCGGTGATTGGTTTGATGAAGGGCCTGACCGATCCGGTCGTCGGCCTCTTGATGGGCCAGACGGCGGAAAACCTGGCCTGGAAGTTCGGCATCGACCGCAAGCAGATGGACGAATTCGCCGTGCGCAGCCATCAGCGTGCGATGGCCGGGCGGCAGGCCGGGCATCTGGAAGAAATCGTCCCGCTGGTCGATGGCGACGGCAAGGTCTACGCCGAGGACGACGGCGTGCGCGCCGATGCCGACCTCGCCGGCATGGCCAAGCCCAAGCCGTTCTTCGACAAGAAATACGGCAACATCACCGCCGCCAACAGCTCGCAGATCACCGACGGCGCCGCCTGGGTGCTGCTGGCTTCCGAAGAAGCGGTGCAGCAATGGGGCCTGCAACCCATCGGCAAGATCGTCGACAGCCAGTGGTCCGGGCTGGAACCGGAACAGATGGGCCTCGGTCCGGTGCATGCGTCCACGCCGCTGCTGCAGCGCCACGGCCTGACGCTGGCCGACGTCGATTACTGGGAACTCAACGAAGCCTTCGCCGCGCAGGTGCTCGGCTGCCAGGCGGCCTGGAACGACGAGGCCTACTGCCGCGAGCAGCTCGATCTGCCGGGCGCCTTCGGCAAGATCGACGAGGACCGTCTGAACGTCGACGGCGGCGCCGTGGCCATCGGCCACCCGGTCGGCGCCTCGGGCGCGCGCATCGTGTTGCACCTGCTGCACGTGCTGCGGCGCAACCAGGCCAAGCGCGGCGTCGCGACGATCTGCATCGGCGGCGGCCTGGGCGGCGCCATGCTGGTGGAGGCCTGCCAATGACTATTTTTTGCCTATTTTTGCGGTCGACCGCAGGATTTTGCCGCCACGCGGCCACTCAGCCCGGAGGCCGCGCATGAAACACTGGCAACTGAACAAGGAAGACAGTGGCATCGTCGTCGCCGTGCTCGACCGCGCTGGCGAGTCGACCAACGCGCTGTCCACCGAAGTCACCGACGAATTCGCGCAGATTCTCGACCAGCTCGAACTGTATCCGCCCAAGGGCCTGATTGTCCGTTCGGCCAAGGCGGCCGGTTTCATCGCCGGCGCCGATATCGGCGAATTCTCGCAACTCGACACGCCGGAAAAGGGCAGGGCGCTGGTCGCCCGCGGCTGGGACCTGTTCAACCGGCTGGCGGCGGTCAAGTACCCGACGCTGGCGCTGGTGCGCGGCCACTGCCTTGGCGGCGGCCTGGAGCTGGCACTGGCCTGCCGCTACATCCTGGCCGTCGATGAACCGGGCACGAAGATGGCGCTGCCGGAAGTCATGCTCGGCATCTTCCCCGGCTGGGGCGGCATGCTGCGCCTGCCGCAGCGCGTCGGCCCGGCGGCGGCGCTGGACATGATGCTGACCGGTCGCACGGTCGACGCCAAAAAAGCCAAGAAAATGGGGCTGGTCGACGACTGTGTACCGCCACGCGTTATGGAGATGGCGGCGCGGCAACTGCTGCTGTCGAACCAGCCGCGCCGGCCGCTGCCCTTCATGCAGAAGCTGCTGGCCGGTCCGCTGAAAAGCGTCGTCGCCAACGGCGCGCGCAAACAGGTGGCCAGGAAGGCACGGCCGGAACATTACCCGGCGCCCTACGCGATCATCGACCTGTGGCAACAGCACGGCGGCAACGCGCTGGCCGCGCCCGAGGTGGTCGACCGCATCATCTCCTCGCCGACGGCAAAGAACCTGCTGCGCGTCTTCCGCCTGCAGGAACGCCTGAAGGGCTTCGGCAAGGATGGTGACTTTGCGACGAAGCACGTACACGTCATCGGTGCCGGCGTCATGGGCGGCGACATCGCCGCCTGGTGCGCGCTGCGCGGCCTGACGGTGACGCTGCAGGACCAGAGCCTGGAGCGCATCGCGCCGGCCATCCAGCGGGCCAACACGTTGTTCAAGAAGAAGCTGCGCGAACCGCTCAAGGCACGCGCCGCCTTCGACCGGCTGATTCCCGACCCGACCGGCTCAGGCGTCGCCCATGCCGACGTGGTCATCGAGGCCATTTTCGAGAACGTCGAGGCCAAGCACGCGCTGTTCCGCTCGCTGGAACCGCGCATGAAGCCGGGCGCCATCCTCGCCAGCAACACGTCCAGCCTCAGGCTCGAAGACCTGCGCACGGCGCTGGCGCGGCCGGAGCGCCTGGTCGGCATCCACTTCTTCAACCCGGTGGCGATGATGCCGCTGGTCGAGGTCGTCGAGGCCGAAGGCGCCGATCCGGCCGCCGTGCGCGCCGCCTGCGCCTTCGTCAAACAGATCGACAAGCTGCCGCTGCCGGTGAAAAGCACACCGGGCTTCCTGGTCAATGCGGTGCTGGCGCCCTACATGCTGGCGGCGATGCGCGCCGTCGACGAGGGCGTCGCGCCGGAAACGGTGGACGAAGCCATGCTGGCTTTCGGCATGCCGATGGGCCCGATCGAACTGGTCGACACTGTCGGCCTGGACATCGCCATGGCCGCCGGCCGGCAGCTCGCCGACGGCGCCGAAGCGCCGCGCTGCCTGCTGCAGCGGGTGGAGAAAGGTCAGCTCGGCAAGAAAAGCGGCCAGGGGTTTTATGCCTGGCAGCAGGGTCGACCGCAGAAGGGGGCGACGGCTGCCGTGCCGGCCGGCCTGGCCGAAAAACTGGTGCAACCGCTGGTTGACCGCACACAGCGGCTGGTCGCCGAAGGCATCGTCGCCGACGCCGATCTGGCTGACGCCGGCGTCATTTTTGGCACCGGTTTTGCACCGTTTACGGGAGGGCCGCTGAACCGCCTGAATTCGTCCCGCTGAGCTTGTTGTTTTCAAACAACATCCCCAGCGGGTTTTTTTGAATCAAACAATATTTCAAACGTTTGTTTGTTGTTCAATCAAGCCAGCAGTACCGGGAATCATTCCCGAATAAACATAACGAGGAGACTATCAATGAAACATCACACCTTGCGTCTGTTGCCGGCCCTGGTCGGCATGGCTTTTTCCGGTAGCGCCCTGGCCGCCGGTTTCCAGTTGCAGAACCAGAACGGTGCCGGAACCAGCACTGCCTATGCCGGTGCTGCGGCCAGCGCGGAAGATGCCAGCACGATCTTCTTCAACCCGGCCGGGATGACCTATCTGCCGCTCGGACATAGCCTGTCGCTGGGCGGGACGGTGATCGACCGTTCGGTGAAATTCCGGGACACGGGGACGACCCCGATGCCGGTGATCAACCCGCTGACCGGTTTGCCGACCGGCGCCTTCCACCCGGTCGGTGACAACGGCGGCGATGGTGGCGGTGCATCGCTGGTGCCGGCCTTCTTCTACAGCTATGCGATTTCTCCGGCCTTGCGCGCCGGTCTTGGCGTTTCGGTGACCTATGGCAGCGAAACCGAGTATGGCGATAATTTTGCCGGGCGTTTCTCCGGGCGCTATACGTCGATTCATCAGATCAACATTAACCCGTCGCTGGCGTATCGCATCAACGACATGATTTCGATCGGCGGCGGCATCAATTTCGCCAAGAGCGAAATCGAGTTTCGCCAGAATGCGCCTTTCGTCGGCGCGCCGCTCGGCGTTCTGAAAGGGGACGATACCGCCTGGGGCTACAACCTGGGGGCGATGTTCCAGTTGACGCCGGAAACCCGGATCGGCGTGAGTTATCGCTCGAAGATCAAGTTCAAGCTGGAAGGCAATCAGACGGTCGAGGCGCCGATCAACCTGCACCAGGCGATCACTGCCGAACTGGAAACGCCGGACAACTTTTCGCTGGCGATCAGCCAGAAGATCGGCGATCGCCTCGAATTGCTGGCCGACGCCACCTGGACCGGCTGGAGTTCGGTCAATGCCTTGACGCCGATCGTTGCGGCAACCGGTCAGCGGGCGACTGCGCCGCTGCGCTACAACTTCAACAATACCTGGCGTTTTGGTCTGGGCGCGAAATACCGTCTGAACGATGCGTGGAGTCTGCGCGCCGGGGTTGCCTACGACGAGACGCCGGTGCCCGACGACGCCAGCCGGACAATGACCGTGCCGGATTCCGATCGGACCTGGCTGGCCTTCGGTGCCCGCTGGCACTTGTCCAAGACCTTGTCGCTGGACATGGGTTATGCGCATATCTTCTTCAAGGATGCGTCGACCGCACGGGCGGTCATGAACACAACTGAAACGGCCACGCTGCAAACCGTCCATGGCGATTTCAAGACCAAGGCGGATCTCTACTCCCTGCAGCTCAACTACAACTTCTGAGTTCCTGCCAGGCTTGCGTCTTCGTCCCCGGCTTCGTCCGGGGATTTTTTTGAAAACTTTCCCAAAAAACCCGTTGACCGCAGCAGTGTCGATTCTATAATTCAAACGTTCGTTTTATTTTCGGACGTCACCCACAAGAAAGCGAAAGGAGACAAGCCTTGAACAAACTGATCGTCAGAAAAGCCGCCGTGCTCGGTGCCGGTGTGATGGGCGCGCAGATCGCCGCCCATCTCGCCAACGCCGGTGTCCCGGTCGTGCTGTTCGATCTGCCGGCCCGCGAAGGCGAGCGCAACGGCATCGTCAACAAGGCCCTGGACGGCCTGAAGAAGCTCGACCCGACGCCGCTGGCGCGCAAGTCGGTGCTCAAGCACATCGATGCCGCCAACTACGACGAGCACCTGCCGCTGCTCGCCGACTGCGACCTGGTCATCGAAGCCATCGCCGAGCGCATGGACTGGAAGACCGATCTCTACGCCAAGATCGCCCCGCACCTGTCGGCCACCGCCGTCGTCGCCTCGAACACCTCCGGCCTGTCGATGAACGCCCTGGCCGAGGCCCTGCCGGCCGCGCTGCGCCCGCGCTTCTGCGGCATCCACTTCTTCAATCCGCCGCGCTACATGCATCTGGTCGAAGTGATCGCCACGCGCGGCACCGACGCCGCCACGCTGAACGCGCTGGAAACCTGGCTGACCTCGCGCCTCGGCAAGGGCGTCATCCGCGCGCTGGACACGCCGAACTTCGTCGCCAACCGCATCGGCGTCTTCTCCATCCTTGCCGTGATGCACCACACGCAGGCCTTCGGCCTCGGCTTCGACACGGTCGACGCGCTGACCGGCCCGAAAATCGGCCGCCCGAAGAGCGCCACCTACCGCACCGCCGACGTGGTCGGCCTGGACACGCTGGCGCACGTCGTCAAGACCATGCAGGACACGCTGCCTGGCGACGCCTGGCACGCCCACTTCAAGGTGCCGGCCTGGCTGAGCCTGCTGATCGAGAAGGGCGCCCTGGGCCAGAAGACCCGCTGCGGTATCTTCCGCAAGCAAGGCAAGGAAATCCAGGTGCTCGACCTGGCCGCACAGGATTACCGCGCCTCGGCCGGCGAAGTCGCCGAGGAAGTCGCGGCGATTCTGAAGATCAAGCATCCGGCCGAGAAATTCGCCGCGCTGCGCGCCTCCGCCCATCCGCAGGCGCAGTTCCTGTGGGCCATCTTCCGCGACGTCTTCCACTACTGCGCCGTGCAGCTCGAAAACGTCGCCGACAACGCCCGCGACCTCGATCTGGCCATGCGCTGGGGCTTCGGCTGGGCGCAGGGGCCGTTCGAGACCTGGCAGGCCGCCGGCTGGGCCGACATCGCCCAGGCCGTCGCCGCCGACATCGCCGCCGGCAAGTCCATGGCCGCCGTGCCGCTGCCCGCCTGGGCGCTGGAAGCCGGACGCAACGGCGTGCACAGCGCCGAAGGCTCCTACTCCGCCAGCAAGAACACTTACGTGCCGCGCTCGACGCTGCCGGTCTATCAGCGCCAGCTCTTCCCCGAGCGCGTGCTCGGCGAGACGGCGGCCGGCCCGGCGCAATCCGGCGAGACGCTGTTCGAGAACGAGGGCGTGCGCCTGTGGCGTCTGCCGACGGTCGACGCCGGCATCGGCATCCTTTCCTTCAAGTCGAAGATGCACACCATCGGCGACGAGGTGCTGGACGGCGTGATCGCCGCCGTGCGCCAGGCCGAGGGCACGCTGGACGGCGTCGTCGTCTGGCACGAAGCGCCCTTCGCCGTCGGTGCCAACCTGCAGCAAGTCTCGGAAGCCATCGCGGCCGGCCGTTTCGACCTGCTGGAGCAGACCGTGGAGAAATTCCAGCGCGCCTCGCAGACGCTGAAGTATGCACAGGTGCCGGTGGTCGCGGCGGTGCAAGGCATGGCCCTGGGCGGCGGCTGCGAGTTCGTCATGCACGCCGCCAAGCGCGTGCTGGCGCTGGAGAGCTACGTCGGGCTGGTCGAGGCCGGCGTCGGGCTGATCCCGGCCGGCGGCGGCTGCAAGGAATTCGCCGTGCGCGCCGCCGACTGGGCCGCGCAATCGGCGACGCCGGGCGAGGTGTTCAACTTCCTGCAGCCGGCCTTCCAGACCATCGCCATGGCCAAGGTGGCCAAGAGCGCGCACGAAACCATCGATTTCGGCTTCGCCAAGCCGACCGATACCGTGCTGTTCAACGCCCACGAGCTGCTCTTCGTCGCCATCCGCGAAGCCCGCGCGCTGGCCGAGGCCGGCTACGCGCCGCCGCAATTGGCGCGCGCCGTGCCGGTGGCCGGCAAGACCGGCATCGCCACCTTCGAGATGATGCTGGTGAACATGAAGGAAGGCGGCATGATCTCCGCGCACGACTATCTGGTCGCCAAGTCAGCCGCCATCGCGCTGTGCGGCGGCGAGGTCGAGACCGGCAGCCTGGTCGACGAGGAATGGCTGATCACCGTCGAGCGCCGCCTGTTCGTCGAGCTGTTGAAGAACCCGCTGACCCAGGCCCGCATCAAGCACATGCTGGACACCGGCAAGCCCTTGCGCAACTGACCGGACGAGGAGACAAAAATGAGCAAACAGATTCAAGACGCCTACATCGTCGCCGCCACCCGCCTGCCGGTGGCCAAGAAGAACGGCGCTTTCAAGCACGTGCGGCCGGACGACATGCTGGCCCACGCCATCCGCTCGGTCGTCGCGCAGGTGCCGGGCATCGATCCGGCGCGCATCGGCGATGTCATCGTCGGCTGCGCCATGCCGGAAGCTGAGCAGGGCATGAACGTCGCCCGCATCGGCGCGCTGCTGGCCGGCCTGCCGATCACCGTCCCGGGGCTGACGATCAACCGCTTCTGCTCGTCCGGCGTGCAGGCGGTGGCCGACGCCGCCAACCAGATCCGCCTGGGCCTGGCCGACGTGATGATCGCCGCCGGCACCGAGTCGATGACCATCATGCCGCAGATGATGGGCAACAAGATGGCGATGAACCCGGCTTTCTTCACCGACGAGCACGTCGCCATCGCCTACGGCATGGGCCTGACCGCCGAGAAGGTCGCGCAGCAGTGGCAGATTTCGCGCGAGGACCAGGACGCCTTCGCCGTCGAATCGCACCGCCGCGCCAGCGCCGCCATCGCCGCCGGTCACTTCAAGGCCGAGATTTCGCCCTATACGGTGCGCGCCAGCCTGCCCGACCTGAACAGCGGCGTCGTGCGCCTCGCCGAACGTCTGGTCGAAAACGACGAAGGCCCGCGCCCGGACTCCAGCCTGGAGAAGCTCGCCAAGCTGAAGCCGGTGTTCAACGTGCGCGGCTCGGTGACGGCCGGCAATTCCTCGCAGATGTCGGACGGCGCCGGGGCGGTGATGCTGGTCTCGGAAAAGGTGCTCAAGGAGCACAACCTGACGCCGCTCGCCCGTTTCGCCGGCTATGCCGTCGGCGGCGTCGCGCCGGAGATCATGGGCATCGGCCCGATCGCGGCGATTCCGAAGGTGCTGGCGCAGGTCGGCATCAGCCAGGACGACCTCGACTGGATCGAGCTCAACGAAGCCTTCGCCGCGCAGTCGCTGGCGGTGATCCGCGAGCTGGGCCTGAATCCGCAGAAGATCAATCCGCTGGGCGGCGCCATCGCCCTCGGCCACCCGCTCGGCGCCACCGGCGCGATCCGCACGGCGACCGTGGTGCATGGCCTGCAGCGCACCGGCGGCAAGTACGGCATGGTGACCATGTGCATCGGCACCGGCATGGGCGCCGCCGGCATTTTCGAGCGGGTCTGAGGATGCGCGGGCCGGTGTTCCGGAAAAATGGCCGAATGCTGCGGTCGACCGCAGGATCGGCGATGTTTTCCGGCGTCCGTCGTTTGGCGGAGGCGGTGTGAAACCCGCCTGGCTGGCAAAGCTCTCGCCGGCCTGGCGCGCCCGCATGGTGCGCCTGGGCTTCAACCTGCATCCGGCCTTTCGCGGCACCGGCGGGCGGGTCGTGCACGTGGCGCGCGACCTGCGCCACATCCGCGTCGCCCTGCCGCTGTCGTGGAAGACGAAGAACATCGTCGGCTCGCTGTACGGCGGCTCGCTGTTCGCCATCACCGACGGCGCGCATCCGATGATGCTGATGGCGGCGCTCGGCGACGGCTACATCGTCTGGGACAAGGCAGCCAGCATCCGCTACCGCAAGCCCGGCTACAGCACGCTGTTCGCCGATTTCAGGCTGACCGACGAGACGCTGATCGACATCCGCCGCGCCTTGCTCGAATGTCCGGAGCTTGAGCGGACTTTTACGGTCGAACTGAAGGACATCCACGGCACGGTCCATACCGTCGTTGAACGGACCGTCTATATCGCTGAAAAAAATCACTACCGGCAAAAGACCGGTGGAGGAGACAAACCATGATTGCATCCCATACCGTCCGCCGCGCCGCCTTGCTGGCGGCCTTGCTCGCCGTACCCGGACTGCAGGCGGCGGAAGTCGCCGGCGTCCGCGTGCCCGACGTGCAGCGTGTCGGCGACCGCGAACTGCTGCTCAACGGCGCCGGCCTGCGCAGCAAGTTGTTCATCAAGGTCTATGTCGGCGCGCTCTACGTCGAGCGCAAGGCCGCGTCGCCGGAAGCCTTGCTCGACGGCGCCGGCCCGCGCCGGATGAGCCTGCGCCTGTTGCGCGACCTCGATGCCGGCAGCCTGCAGTCGGCGCTCGCCGACGGCCTGCGCGACAACCACACGCCGGCCCAGCTGGCGGCGATCCAGCCGCAGGCCGACGCCCTGGCGGCTATCATGAAGGGCATCGGCCAGGCCCGCGAGGGCGACATCATCGCCCTCGATTTTCCGGGCGACGGCGTTGCCGTCTCGGTCAACGGGCAGGCGCGCGGCGAGGTGCGCGACGCGAAGCACGGCGCCGCGTTTGCCCGGGCGCTGCTCAAGGTCTGGCTCGGCGACAAGCCGGCGGATGCCTCGCTCAAGAAGGCACTGCTCGGTCAATAAAAACCATCAGGAGGAGACAATCATGGACAGGATCTGGCTGAAGAGTTACCCGCAGGGCGTACCGTCCGACATCGACATCGAGCACATTCCGTCGCTCGTCGCGCTGTTCGAGGACGCCTGCCGCAAGTACGCCGACAAGGTCGCCTACATCAGCATGGGCAAGGAAATGACCTACCGGCAGCTCGACGAGGACAGCCGGGCCTTTGCCGGCTGGCTGCAATCGCTCGGCCTGCAGAAGGGCGAGCGCGTCGCGCTGATGATGCCCAACCTGCTGCAGTATCCGGTGGCGCTGTTCGGCACGCTGCGTGCCGGCTGCGTGGTGGTCAATTGCAACCCGTTGTACACGCCGCGCGAACTGGAGCACCAGTTGAAGGATTCGGGGGCGACGGCGATCGTCATCGTCGAGAACTTTGCCGCGACCTTGCAGCAAGTGATCGGGCATACCGCGCTGAAGCACGTCGTCGTCACGCCGCTGGGCGAAATGCTCGGGGCGCTGAAGGGCACGCTGGTCAATCTGGCGGTGCGCCACGTCAAGAAGATGGTGCCGGCCTGGAGCCTGCCGGGCAGCCTGCGCTTCAACGCCGCGCTGGCCGCCGGCCGGGCGCATGGCTGGAAGCGGGTGGCGCTGGACCGCGACGACATCGCCTTCCTGCAATACACCGGCGGTACGACCGGCGTCTCCAAGGGCGCCATGCTGACGCATGCCAACATCGCCTCCAACGTCGTCCAGGCGCATGCCTGGATTTCGCCGGTGGTGCGCGAGGGGCAGGAACTGATCGTCACCGCCTTGCCGCTGTATCACATCTTCGCGCTGACGGCGAACTGCCTGACCTTCCTGATGATCGGCGCGAAGAACCTGCTGATCGTCAATCCGCGCGACATCCCCGGCTTCGTCAAGGAATGGGCCAAATACCCGGTGACCGTGGTGACCGGCGTCAACACGCTGTTCAACGCGCTGCTCAACAACGACGATTTCCACAAACTGGATTTCTCGACCATGCGCGTCACGCTCGGCGGCGGCATGGCGGTGCAGGCGCCGGTCGCCGAGCGCTGGCTGCAGACCACCGGCGTACCGTTGCTGCAGGCTTACGGGCTGACCGAAACCAGCCCGGCGGCGACGATCAATCCGCTCGACATGCACGAGTTCAACGGCGCCATCGGCCTGCCGATCTCGTCGACCGAAATCGTCATCCGCGACGACGACGGCATCGACGTGCCCGGCCGCCAGGTCGGCGAAATCTGCATTCGCGGGCCGCAGGTCATGAAGGGCTACTGGAACCGTCCCGGCGAAACCGAGAATGCCTTCCATCCGGATGGCTACCTGCGCACCGGCGACATGGGCTACATCGACGAAAACGGCTTTGTTTTCCTGGTCGACCGCAAGAAGGACATGATCCTGGTGTCTGGCTTCAACGTCTATCCGAACGAGGTCGAGGAAGCCGTCGCGATGCATCCGGGGGTGATCGATGTGGCGGCCATCGGCGTGCCCGACGAGCGCTCCGGCGAGGCGGTGAAGATTTTCGTCGTGCGCAAGGACCCGCGGGTTACCGAACAGGATCTGATCGAGCACTGCCGCGGCCTGCTGACCGGCTACAAGATTCCCAGACACGTCGAATTCCGCGACGACCTGCCGCGTACCAACGTCGGCAAGATCCTGCGTCGCGCTTTGAAGGAGCAAGGCTGATGCCGATTCCCACCTCGTTGAACCGCAATCTCCGCCTGCCGGTGATCTGCGCGCCGATGTTCATCGTTTCCAATCCCGACCTGGTGATCGCCCAGTGCAAGAGCGGCGTCATCGGTTCGTTTCCGGCGCTCAACGCGCGTCCGGCCGACCTGCTCGACGACTGGCTGCTGCGCATCAAGCGCGAGCTGGCAGCCGATCCGGCGGCTGCGCCGTTCGCGGTCAACCAGATCATCCACGCCTCGAACACCCGGCTGGAGCACGACATGGCGCTGTGCGTGAAGCACGAGGTGCCGCTGATCATCACCAGCCTGTCGGCGCCGACCGAAATCGTGCCGGCGGTGCACGCCTACGGCGGCCAGGTCTTCCATGACGTGATCTCGGTGCGCCATGCCGAGAAGGCCATCGAAGCCGGCGTGGACGGCCTGATCCTGGTCTGCGCCGGGGCCGGCGGCCATGCCGGCACCTTGAGTCCGTTCGCGCTGGTCGGCGAGATTCGCAAGTTCTGGGACGGCCCGATCGCGCTGTCCGGCGCCATCGCCAACGGCGATGCGATCCTCGCCGCGCAGGCGATGGGCGCCGATTTCGCCTACATCGGCACGCGCTTCATCGCCACCGACGAAGCCAACGCGGTGCCGGAATACAAGCAGGCGCTGGTCGACGCGGCTGCGGTCGACGTGGTGTACACGCCTTATTTCACCGGCGTACACGGCAATTACCTGAAGCGGAGCATCGTCGCCGCCGGCCTCGATCCGGCCAACCTGCCGCAGCGCGACAAGTCGGCGATGAATTTCGGCGCGGCTGCCGACGCCGGGCCGAAAGCCTGGAAGGATATCTGGGGCGCCGGTCAGGGCGTCGGCCGGATCGACGACGTTCGACCGGCGGCCGAGGTGATTGCGCAACTGGGCCGCGAATACGCCGCGGCACGCAGCCGGCTTGGCGCTGCCGCCTTCTAGTCGCTTTTTCCCGCATTTCCGCGGTCGACCGCAAAAAACAGCAAAAAAACAGGAGACAAACCATGGATCACTACATTGCCCCGGTGCGCGACATGCGCTTCGTCATGGATGAAATCGCCGGCCTGCCGGAGATCGCCGCGCTGCCAGCCTATGCGGAGGCGACGCCGGACGTTGCCGACGCCGTGCTCGACGAAGCGGCCAAATTCACCGGCGAAGTGCTGGCACCGCTCAACCGCGTCGGCGACCGCGCCGGCTGCACGCTCGGCGCCGACGGCGTACGCACGCCGGCCGGCTGGAAGGAAGCCTATCGCGCCTTCCGCGAAGCCGGCTGGAACGGCATCACCACCTCGCCCGAATTCGGCGGCCAGGGCCTGCCGGATGCGCTGGGCATCGCCGTCAAGGAAATGGTTTGCTCGGCCAACCTGGCCTTCTCGATCGGCCCGCTGCTGACCACCGGCGCCATCGAGGCGCTGCTCACCTGCGCCAGCGACGAACTGAAGGCGATCTACCTGGAAAAGATGGTGTCCGGCGAGTGGACCGGCACGATGAACCTGACCGAACCGCAGGCCGGCTCCGACCTGGCGCTGATCCGCTCGCGCGCCGAGCCGCAGGCCGACGGCAGCTACAAGGTGTTCGGCCAGAAGATCTTCATCAGCTACGGCGACCACGACATGACTGACAACATCGTGCATCTGGTGCTCGCCCGCCTGCCGGACGCGCCGCCGGGCGTGAAGGGCATCTCGATGTTCCTGGTGCCGAAATTCCTGGTCAATGCCGACGGCTCGCTCGGCGCGCGCAACGACGCGCACTGCGTGTCGCTCGAACACAAGCTCGGCATCCACGCCAGCCCGACCTGCGTGATGGCCTACGGCGACCACGGCGGCGCCACCGGCTGGCTGCTCGGTGAAGCCAACCGCGGGCTGGAGTACATGTTCATCATGATGAACGAGGCGCGCCTCGGCGTCGGCCTGCAGGGCGTTGCGCTCGGCGAGCGCGCCTACCAGCAGGCGCTGGCCTACGCCCGCGAGCGCCAGCAGGGGCGCGACGCGCTGACCGGCGAGGCGCTGGTCACGCTCGATCGCCACCCGGACATCCGGCGCATGCTGATGAGCATGAAATCGCGCGTCGAAGCCTGCCGCGCGATGACCTACACCACCGCCGGCCTGCTCGACCGGGCGCATGCGGTCGACGACCCGGAAGCGGCAAAAAGCGCGCTCTACCTGGCCGAATTCCTGATCCCCATCGTCAAGGCCGGCAGCACCGAAATGGGCATCGAGGTCACCTCGCTCGGCATCCAGATTCACGGCGGCATGGGCTTCATCGAGGAAACCGGCGCCGCGCAGCACTGGCGCGACGCGCGCATCACCACGATCTACGAAGGCACCACCGGCATCCAGGCCAACGACCTGCTGTTCCGCAAACTGATGCGCGACCAGGGCGCCACCGCACGCCGGCTGTTCGCCGACATCCACGCCACCGTCAAGACGCTGGCCGCGGCCGACAACGCCGACCTGCAGGCCATCGCCGGCAAACTCGGCCCGGCGCTGCAGGCCTGGATCGGCGCCACCGAATGGCTGGCGGCCAATGCCAAAAACGACCTGTCCGGCGTGTTGACCGCAGCCGTGCCGTACCTGAACCTGGCGGTCACCGTCTGCGGCGGCTGGCTGATGGGCAAATCGGCGCTGGCCGCCGCCGGGCAACTGGCGAGCGGCAGCAGCGATCCCTTCTACCGCGCCAAGCTGGCCAGCGCCCGTTTCTACGCCGAGCAGCAGTTGCCGTTCGCCGCCGCCCATGCCGCCAGTGTGCGCGCCGGCGATGCCGGCCTGCTGACCGCCGACCTGTTCTGACGATTCGCGCCGGCCTTGTTATGCTTCGCCCTGTGTTCGCGCAGGGCGAAGTCTTTTTGAGGTGACGAAAATGCCGATCGGCTGGGGAACCATACTGGCCAATGTGCCGTGGTCGGATGTGATCAAGAACGCGCCGGCGGTTGCCGAGGGCGCCAAGAAACTGTGGAAAAAGGTCGGCGGCAAGGCGTCGACCGCAAGCACCGCCCCGGCGCCGGCCGACGATACGCCGGAAGGCCGGCTGGCCTCGCTGGAAGCGCGCGTCGCCGAACTGCACGGCCAGATGCAGACGGCCGGCGAAGTGATCCAGTCGCTGGCCGAACAGAACGCGCAGTTGATCGCCCGCGTCGAGAAGACGCGTCGGCGGTTGCTGGCGCTGGCGGTGGGCAATGTCGTGGTGGTCATCGTTGCGCTGTCGGTCTGGCTGAGGTAAGCCGATGAAACTGCAACATCTCGCGATCGGCGCCCGCTTCGAATACGAAGGCGAGGTTTTCGTCAAAACCGGACCGTTGACCGCAAGTTCCGAGAACGGCGGGCAGCGCATCATTCCGCGCTACGCGGTGTTGCGGCCGCTCGATCTGCCGGCCGCCGAGCCGGCCCGCAAGGGGCGCGGGATGATCGAGCGCGAGCGGGCGCTGCGCGCGTTCGAGAATTTTTTCGCGCAATGCGAGCCGCTGGTGGACGACGGCCGACGGGCCGACCTGCTGGCCGCGCGCGAGGTTTTCCTGAAGGCGTTGGGCTGAGCGGTCGGCTTACTGCTGCAGCGTATCGATCAGCGTGAACAGCCGGCGGTAGAACTCGGGATCGGTGACGGTTTCCTCGCCGACCTTGACCAGCGAGCTCTTGTCGGTCGGCCAGGGCAGCGAGATCGAGCCGAAACCGGTGACCGACAGGCCGGTGCTGCTGCCGCTGGACTTGAGTTCGTAGCGGGTCTGCAGCGCGTTGGCGTAGATCATCGAATCTTCCTTGCCCGGCATGCACACCAGCGTCAGGCGCAATTGCACCAGGTATTCGGATTCCGGCTGGAAGTGCTTGGCGCCGCGGATGCTCTGCGGCGCGCTGCTGTCTACCTCGTAGCCCTGGCTGAGCAGCGCGCGCTTGCCCAGTTCGCAAAGCATCAGCGGCGGCAGGTCGCTGTGGAACTGGAACGGGCTGTCCGCGTCGAACTGTTCGTTGCGCCAGGCCGGTGCCGGTTTGCCGGCACAGCCGGCCAGCAGCACGGCGGCGAGACAGGCGACAGGCAGGGAGCGGCGGAAATCGGACATCGGGCGGGTCGGTGCGGAGCGGCAAGAGACGAGTCGCCGATCTTACCGCAGCTCGCCCGGCGATTGCGTGACAGGGTGTTGCAGAAGGCCGGACGGCATTAAGATGTCCGCGACCCATCCCGAGCACAGGAGCAAAGCATGACTCTCGCCAAGGCCTACGCCGCCCAGGACGCCAGCAGCCCGCTGGCCCCCTTCGCCTTCGAAACGCGCCCGCTCGGCGCCGACGACATCGCGCTCGACATCCTCTACTGCGGGGTCTGCCATTCCGACCTGCACACCGCCCGCAACGAATGGCGCAACACCCTCTATCCCTGCGTCCCCGGCCACGAGATCGTCGGCCGCGTGCGCGCCGTCGGCAGCGCGGTCAGCGCCTTCAAGCCCGGCGACCTCGCCGGCGTCGGCTGCATGGTCGACAGCTGCGGCCATTGCCCGGCCTGCGCCGAAGGCGAGGAGCAGTACTGCGGCGAAGGCTTCACCGGCACCTACAACGGGCCGGCGCGCCCGGACGGCGGCAACACCTACGGCGGCTACGCGCAGGCCATCGTCGTCCGCGCCGCCTTCGCGCTGCACATCCGGCATCCGGAAAAGGACCTCGCCGCGGTCGCACCGCTGCTCTGCGCCGGCGTCACCACCTACTCGCCGCTGCGCCACTGGCGGGTCGGGCCGGGCAGCCGCGTCGGCATCGTCGGCCTCGGCGGCCTCGGCCACATGGGCGTCAAGATCGCCAAGGCGATGGGCGCGCGGGTGACGTTGTTCACCACCTCGGCCGGCAAGGTTGCCGACGGCCTGCGCCTGGGCGCCGACGAAGTCTGCATCTCGACCGACCGCGAGCAGATGGCCCGGCTCGCCGGCAGCCTCGACTTCATCCTCAACACCGTCGCCGCGCCGCACAAGCTCGACAACTACCTGCGCCTGCTCCGCCGCGACGGCACGATGACGCTGGTCGGCATCCCCGCCGAACCGCACCCGTCGCCCTCGGTCGGCAGCCTGATCATGGGCCGCCGCCAGCTCGCCGGCTCGCTCATCGGCGGCATCCGCGAAACCCAGGAAATGCTCGACTTCTGCGCCGAGCGCGGCATCGTCTCCGACATCGAGATGATCCGCATGGACCAGATCAACGACGCCTACGAGCGAATGCTGAAAAGCGACGTCAAGTACCGCTTCGTCATCGACATGGCCAGCCTGGCCTGAGCCTTTGGAAAATTGCCGGATTTTGCGGTCGACCGTGAGAACGGCAGGAAAATGAAAAATGGCGCGGGGAAACCTCGCGCCATTTTTTTTGAAATCCGGGGGGAAGAGTTTTTTTACAGTTTGAACGTTTGACGTGAGGGGCCGCTGTAGCGGCGAAGCCGCGAAGGGCACCCACAAGCGCAGCTTGTGGGCGGTCCCTCTCGACGGAACTGTTAGAGCGCATGTGCCTTGAGCCGTTTTCGAATGGCGCGCAACACAACGGATTTTGTATCACTCCACGGCTCTTTGAAATCAGCCGCAGCCTCAACAAACTGAATTGCACTCCGATCTCCAACGCCCCGAAGCGCCAGTAGGCATGTGGCCCGCTTGGCTTCAGCTCGAAGATCGGGATACACACCAATCAAGAAATTTTGAATTGCTGCGGTTTGGGCGGCAGAGACGGGAGCGGCTTGTTTGAAGGAAAGCAATAGATTAAACGCGGACGCGATCCGGACAGCAAGCTCTTCAGAGGCTTCACCTCTAAGGTACTGAGCGGATATTTCTAAAACGAAGGCTACTGCATCGGAGGACTTGATTTCTTCAGCCAAACCTAAAACGAACGGAATGTCTTGTGGCTCTTGAACCTGTGCTCGAAGACCATCGAATCCACTATCTGCATATGCACTCGCGACTGCGGCCCACTTCGCGAGAGGGACTACCCGTGTGCCGTTGGACTGAAGCCCCTGCGTTTGCCAACCATACACCGTCGCCAAGCGAACCAGTTCTCCCGATAGGCCAGGCTGCTTTTCAATTGCGGCCTGTAGTAGGTCCTCGACCTCTAGCAGCCCTCCTTGAGCTTTCTTGCGAAGAGTAGCGATATTCATGCGCTCTAACGTTGAAAATCACTGGACGCAGGCAAGCGCAGCTTGCCGGAGGTCCGGTGGATTGTAGTGTTAGGCTCCAGGAGTTTCATTTAGAAGCTCTTTGATCAGTGGCTCCTCCGCGTGCAGAGGGCTGAGAAGTTGTTGGACGAAATGGGTGCGCTCTTCGCGAGACCATTTTGACCAGACGCGTTGCGGGCACTCCCTAATTCTTTCGCGCACAGCCGCAACAAGAATTGGGTTTTCCTCTGCACGTTTCCATCTATCGCAGTTCGATACCATCGTTTCGTTTCCGGAGGCGATTGCTTCATTTCGCACTGCCTCAAATATGCGTTCAATCATGGCAACAACAAATGGACTGCCGGAAAGATCGCGATCCGGAATGGCGGGCTGAAACTTGGCCTGAATCAACGCGCGAAAGAGGGCATTGAGTTCGTTGGTGTCGCTAACAGCGAAGGGCGCCTGAGGCAGCATATCTGGGGCCTAACGTGAAAGCTCAGCCGACGGCAGACAGCGTAGCTGGCCGACGGTCCGCTGGAGCGTGATGTTAGAAGGGGATTCATGTTGGTTAGTGAGAACTGCGAGTTAAGAAGCCAATGAAAACGAATAGAACAAATGGTGCCAAGCAAAGGGCAATGACCAAATAATTAATGATTTTTGGATTAGTGCGAGCGCGTGGGGTATTCGGTGGTGCAGGTTCTTCACAAGACCGACATACCTCTATAAATGGAGGGTTTTCTTCGTTACAGGACGGGCACAGCCAAGAATGGGATGGCATAAGACGCCTTCTAATGTGGAAGCTCAGCCGATGGCAAAAAGTGTAGCTTTTTGACGGTTGGCTGGAGCGTATTGTTGGGCGTTACATGTACTGGCTGGAAGTAAAAGCTATTGGCCGGCATGTTCTATCCTACTTTGAGCGCGACCAATGATTACGATAGCAAGGCCGAGAGGAATAGAGAAAAATGAACCAACGAACGCGATAGTTGAAGCTGTTATTAGCCAGTTTAAGTCGATACCGAAAAGCAAACACCCTCCTGCCGGAGCACTTGCAGCCCATTGGCAGCTAGGCATAAATTCTGAGAGTACCAATCCGAGACCGAACATCAGCGGGCACGAGAATGCAACCACTAGCGCGGCGACGATAATCCTACGCATCATTAGACGCCCAACGTGCAAGGTAAGGGGCGGCCCGCTTTCGGGACGTCCCAGCAGCCGAAGGCTGCGCCTTGAGCTGGTTGTTAGGATTGAGATGTCTGATTGTCATGTGCGTTTCTTTGTGGCGATTTGATTAGCTCAATCACTCCGGTGACTACGAGAATAAAGCCGATGGGGCCAGTGAGAACAAGGCCAAATGCAGACAAGTAGTGCCACATAAGGATGGTGTTACTACTGAAAATGCCTGGAAATGCGGAAACGAACAGAAATATCGCGATAGGCCCAAGGGGGAGAACTAAACCAATTGCAATTCGTGCCAATGGCATAAATTCCCTAACTAAAAGTAGACGGCACTATTGCCATATAGGCTGGCAGCCCACCGTATATCCTGAATGGCGCAACGCTCCGGCAGCCTTGCCAAAACAGGCTGCTCGAAGGTTTCCTGGAATATTCTCGGGAATGCATGGCAGTCAGGCAGGGGGCGGGCCAGTGATGTCCGGATTGTGCCAGCGGCATTCCCGTCTGTCATCCTGCTGGCTTCTCCTGCTGTCGCGGTTTTTCGTCTGTTCTGACGGTCGACCGTGAAAATGGCAGGAAAAAGGGGAAGCCGGCTGGCTTCCCCTGTTTGTCGGTGCTGTTGCGGATCAGCCGCCGAGCGCCACCATCAGTTCGCCCTGGGCGCTGTGCGGTTTGCTGCGCGGCGAGCGGCGGCGCTGGTAGACGCCGTGGCTGTTCATGTCCCAGCCCTGCTGGTTGTCGGCCAGGTAGAACTTGAGGCCTTCGGTGATCACCCGTTTCTTCAGTCGGGGATCGAGGACCGGGAAGGCCAGTTCGATGCGCTTGAAGAAGTTGCGGTCCATCCAGTCGGCTGACGACAGATAGACGTTTTCCTTGCCGCCGGCATGGAAGTACATCACCCGGTGGTGTTCGAGGAAACGGCCGATGATCGAGCGAACGCGGATGTTCTCCGACAGCCCCGGCACGCCCGGCCGCAGCATGCACACGCCGCGCACGATCAGTTCGATGTCGACGCCGGCCTGCGAGGCTTCGTAGAGCGCCTGGATCACTTCGCGTTCGACCAGCGAGTTCATCTTGGCGACGATGCGTGCCTTCTGGCCGCTGCGCGCCGCTTCGGCTTCGGCGCGGATCGCTTCGACGACGTTGGGCTGCAGCGTGAACGGCGCCTGCCACAGGTGCTTCAGCGTGCGGGCCTTGCCCAGGCCGGTGAGCTGCTTGAAGACTTCGGAGACGTCGTGGGTGATTTCCTCGTTGGCGGTGAGCAGGCCGAAGTCGGAGTAGAGGCGGGCGGTGCGCGGGTGGTAGTTGCCGGTGCCGAGGTGGGCGTAGCGCTTCAGGCCGGCTTCTTCGCGGCGGACGATGAGCAGCGCCTTGGCGTGCACCTTGTAGCCGACGACGCCGTAGACGACATGGGCGCCGACCTGTTCGAGCTTGGTTGCCCAGCTGATGTTGGCTTCCTCGTCGAAGCGCGCCATCAGTTCGACGACGACGGTGACTTCCTTGCCGTTCTGGGCGGCGCGGATCAGCGATTCCATCAGCACCGAGTCGGTGCCGGTGCGGTACACGGTCATCTTGATCGCCACCACGCTGGGGTCGGTCGCCGCCTGGCTGAGCAGTTCGATGACCGGGGCGAACGACTGGTAGGGGTGGTGCAGCAGGATGTCGCCCTTGCGGATGCTGTCGAAGATGCTGGCGCCCTTGCTCAGGCCCTTCGGGGTGCCCGGCACGAAGGGGCGGAATTTCATGTCCGGGCGGTCGACCCAGTCCGGCACCTGCATCAGGCGGACCAGGTTGACCGGGCCGTTGACGCGGTACAGATCGACCGGCTGCAGGCCGAATTGCGAGAGCAGGAATTCGGTGATCGCCGGCGAGCAGTTGTCGGCCACTTCGAGGCGCACGGCGTTGCCGAAATGGCGTTGCGGCAGTTCGCCCTGCAGCTTGGTGCGCAGGTTGGTGACTTCTTCTTCGTCGACGAACAGGTCGGAGTTGCGGGTGGCGCGGAACTGGTAGCAGCCGAGCACGCTCATGCCCATGAACAGCTCGCCGACGAATTCGTGCAGGATCGACGACAGGAAGACGAAGCCGTAGGCACAGCCGGCCAGTTCCTCGGGCAGCTGGATGACGCGCGGCAGCACGCGCGGGGCCTGGACGATGGCGATGTTGGAACTGCGGCCGAAGGCGTCCTTGCCTTCCAGTTCGACGGCGAAATTCAGGCTCTTGTTGAGCACGCGCGGGAAGGGGTGCGACGGGTCGAGCCCGATCGGCGTCAGCACCGGCACCATCTCGCGCAGGAAGTAGTTGCGGATCCATTCGCGCTGCGCGTCGTTCCAGGTCGACCGGCGCAGGAAACGGATGCCCTGTTCGGCGAGCGCCGGCAGGATCACCTCGTTCAGGTGCTGGTACTGCTCGGTGACCATCGCGTGTGTTTCGGCAGAGACCAGCCGGAAGGTTTCCTGCGCGGTCTTGCCGTCGATGGTGGCCACCGAGGTCTTGGCGCGGATCTGCTCCTTGAGGCCGGAGACACGGATTTCAAAGAATTCGTCGAGGTTGCTGGAAACGATGCACAGAAAGCGCAGCCGTTCGAGCAGCGGCACGCGTTCATCCTGCGCCTGGGCCAGCACGCGGCGGTTGAACGCAAGCAGACCGAGCTCGCGGTTCAGGTAGTTTTCGGCAGGAAAATGGGGATGGTGGGCGGTCAGGCTCATCGGGGCGCTCCGGAAGCGATTTCTCAAGTATAGGCTTCAAGCCTCTCATTTTGTTGCGCTTGTATTTCAGGCGCATGACAGGACGGCAAAATCCACGACCCGGATGCCGTTGGCTTCTGGTCGGCAAAATGCACTGTACTGGTGCGTCGACCGCAGCCAGAGCACAGCCGGCGGGCATGCCCGTGGTCTGGAGGACGCCGCGGCGCCACCGGCCGACAGGCACGCGGCTTGCTGGATAAAGGAAAGCAACGCTCAGAGAGACAACCAATGGCGAACTACAAAGGTATCGAGGTGGACGATACGGTCCGTCCCTTGCTCCCGCACATGGCGATGGTCGAGGATTACCGCGAATCGCTGCAGGCGCTGCAGGCGGTCTGGGACAACCTGAACCTGCTCGGGCAGTTGTCCGGGACGACGGCCGAAATGGGCAGCACGCGCGAGGCGTTCTCGGCGCTGACCGGCGACCTGCTGAACAGCCTGGCCGAAAGGACGCTGGCCAAACGCTGTCAGGAAATGGATGCCAAGGCGCAGATGGTCATCGACATCCTGATCCGCAACCTGTTCGAACGGACGGCGGACATCGGTTTTCTGGCGACCGACGACGATATCCGCAGCTTTGCGCTGCGGCCGGCCGATCCCTTGCGGTTGCAGCAGCGCTTCCGCGAATACGTCGCCAAGTACTCGGTGTACGAGGACATCGTGCTGCTGTCGTCGGGGGGCGAAGTCCTGGTTCGCCTGCAGGATGACGCGCAGGTCAGCGCCATCGGCGAAAGCTGGGTGCGCGAGGCGTTGACCACACGCCAGGGCTATGTCGAACGTTACGGGCGCAGCCAGTTGTTTCCGGGGCGTCCGCCGGCGCTGATCTATGCCTACCGGATTGCGTCGAGCAGCGGCGAGACGATCGGCGTGCTGGCGCTGAGTTTTCGTTTTGCCGACGAAATGCAGCGCATCTTCCGCAGCCTGTCACAGGCCGGCGATCCCGGCGTGCTGGCCTTGCTCGACTGCAACGGGCAGGTGATCGCCTGCAGCGACCGCTGGCAGGTGCCGCTGGGAGCGGAAATCGACATTCCGCGCGGCGGCGTTCAGCGCATCCGTTTTGCCGGACGCAGCTATCTGGCCGTCGCCTGTCCGACCAAGGGCTATCAGGGATATTTCGGGCCCGGCTGGCGCGGACTGGTGATGCTGCCGCTGGCCCAGGCTTTCGAATTCCAGGAGGAAGAAGCGCGTGGGGGCGTGCCCGAACGATTGTTGCCGTCGGTACTGGCCGGCCGGGCCTTTCCGGAAAGCCTGCGGGCGATTCCGCGCAAGGCCGATGCCATCCAGCGCGACCTCAACCGCTCGGTATGGAACGGCACCGTCCGCCACAGCAGCGCGGCGAGTACGGCGAGCAATCCGGCATTCTCGAAAATCCTGCTGTGGGAAATCAGCCGTACGGCGATGCGCATGCGCGAGGTGTTCGCCCGTTCGATCGGCAATCTGCAGACGACGGTACTCTCGTCGCTGCTCGCCGATTGCCGCCATTTTGCGTCGCTGGCCATCGACATCATGGACCGCAACCTCTACGAGCGCGCCAACGACTGCCGCTGGTGGGCGCTCGACCCGACGATGCGCCGGCTGATGGCCACGGCTTCCGGCAGCGCGCGGCGCGAAGGGCTGGAGCGGGTGCTCGGTTACATCAACGGCCTGTACACCGTGTATGACAACCTGCTGGTCTTCGATACGGCGGGCGTCGTTGTCGCGGTGTCCAATCCGGCGCACGGCGAACTGGTCGGGCATGTCCTCGGCGAACCGTGGGTCGAGGCTTGCCTGAAACTCGACGACAGCCAGCGTTACGCGGTCACGCCGTTTGCGCCGACGCCGCTGTACGCCGGCCGGCCGACCTATGCCTACCTGGCCGCCTTGCGCGCGCCCGAAGCGCATGAAGTGGTCGGCGGCATTGCCATCGTCTTCGACAGCGCGCCGCAATTCGCCGCCATGCTGGCCGACGCGCTGCCGCACGAGACGTCCGGCGAAACGGTGGCCGGCAGCTTTGCGCTGTTCGTCGATCCCGCCGGCAATGTCGTGTCGTCGTCCACGGCGGACTGGCAGCCCGGTCAGCATGTCGATCTGCCGTCCGAATTGCTTGCCCCGCCGGCCGAGGGACACGCTACGCTGATCGAATTCGCCGGCCAGGTGATGGCCGTCGGTGCCCGGCGGTCGACCGGCTATCGCGAGTACAAGGGAGTCGACGACAGTTATCGCAACGAAGTGACGGCACTGGTGTTCATGCCGCTCGGCGCATTCGATCCGCTGGCGGTGCTGCCGGCGGAGAATGCGGAAGTCGGGCGGCAGCGGGCGGCGGTCGAAGCCGGCAAGGCCAGCCAGGAAATCGCTACCTTCCACCTTGGCGGCTACTGGCTGGGTTTGCCGATCGACGTCGTGGTCGAGGCGGTCGAACTGATCAGCGCGGCTCGCCTGCCCAATGCCCCGCCGCAGGTTTATGGTGCTTTCCTGCATCGCGGCGAAACCCTGCCGCTGTACAATCTGCACGCGGCACTCGGCCTGCCGGCGCCGCCCGAAGAGGGCGTCCGGGGGCAGGTGGTGGTGATCCGCGGCGAGGATGGCGCCTGTTTCGGCATCCTGGTCGATGCGCTGGGCGAGATTCCGGAAGTGCCGCTCGATGCCATCGCGGACGTTTCCAGCATCTATGTCGGCGTGACGCCGGTGCTCGCCTCGCTGGTCAAGGTCTCGGAAGCGCGGGGGGCACCGATGCTGACGTTGTTGTCGGTGGCCAGCATGGCGCAGAGTCTGCGCAGCTGAATCAGCGCATCTGCGAGGCGATGCGCAGGGCGTCGGCTTCCAGCACCGTGGTGTCGGTGCCGACGCACTTGGTCATGTCGATTTCCTCGATGTGGTCGAGGTCGGCCGGGTCGAGCACCGGTGCGGCCGAGCATCCGTCGCGCCGGGCTTTCCACTGGGCGATCAGGACTTCGTTGTCGGTCAGGCCGGTGGCCATGCCGGCCGGCAGTTCGGCACCCAGTTCGAGCAGCGTGCGCACGACTTCGACCCGTTTGCCGCGTATCGCCATCGACAAGGGCGAGATCGAAGCGCGATTGTCGGCCAGATTGATCCTGGCGCCGCGCTGGACGAGTTCGCGAACGATGTCCACGTAACCCAGAAAGCAGGCCATGCCCATCGGCAGGCCGGGATCGCCCTGATCGTCGGCCTGTTCGATCGGTGCTCCGGCGTCGAGCGCGGCGCGGACTTCGGCCAGCTTTCCGCTACGGATCGCCTGAATCAGCAAGAGTTGCGAGGACATGTCTTTCTCCCGGAGGGTGCGGGTGAAATCTTAGCGCTTTTGCCGGCTGTCGGTCTGTGCCCGGATCGTGATGGCGTGTAGGTTTTTGTTAAATCGCGTCAGGCCGCAAGCACCGTTCCTGCCGCATTCTGACGCGCCCACGGCGCCGGTCGGCGGACGGCCTGCCACACCGGGCTTTCCATCGACAGCGCCAGCTGGCGGGCCAGCTCGCTCATGCCGGCATAGCCGGCATAGCCGAATTCGCGTTCCTGATTGATGTCGAGGAAGGGGATGCGGGCTTTCAGTGCGGTGTACAGGTTGCGCCCGCCGGCGATCAGGATGTCGGCCTTGTACTCGTGATAGGTCGACAGCAGTGCCTTCGGACTGCCGTCGTCGATCATCTTGGTGTCCTCGCCCATCAGTTCGCGGATGCGCGCTTTGTCCTCTTCGGTGGACTTCTTGGTGCCGGTGGCGACGACCTTCATGCCCAGATCCTGGAGGGCGGAAACGATGGACCAGGATTTGACGCCGCCGGTGTAGAGCAGCACGCGCTTGTCTTTCAAGCGGGCACGCCAGGGTTCGAGGGCGGCGTGCGCCTTGGCTTCCTCACGGGCGATCAGCGCCTCGGTACGGGCGCTCAGGTCGGGATCGCCGATCAGCCGCGCGAAGTCGCGCAGTGCGGTCGACACGTCCTGGACGCCATAAAAGCTGCCTTCGAAATAAGGGATGCCGTAGTTTTCCTGCATCTTGCGGGCGACGTTGAGCAGGGCCTTGGCGCAGACCACCATGTTCACCTTGGCCCGGTGCATGGTCTGTACTTCATGGAAGCGGGAATCGCCGGATAGCGTGCACAGGATGCGCAGGCCCAGTTCGTCGAACAGCGGCGCGACGTGCCAGAACTCGCCGGCGATGTTGTATTCGCCGATCAGGTTGATGTCGTAGGTCGGCAGGCCGTCGGCGCGCGGCTTGGCCGGGGCCGGTTCGCGGGTGCCGATGACGTGCTTGAACATGGCTTCGCCGGCGAGCCGGTTGCCGAGGTTCTTGGTGCCGTAGAAACCGGCCGCATCGACCGGCACCACTGGCACGCCGACGCGCTCGGCGGCCGCCTTGCAGACGGCGTCGACGTCGTCGCCGATCAGCGCGGTGACGCAAGTGTTGTAGACGAAGACGGCGGCCGGCGAGTAGCTGTCGACGGCCTGCTTGATGGCGTGAAACAGCCGCTTTTCGCCGCGGCCCATGACCACGTCGGTTTCCGACAGGTCGGTGGTCATGCCGATGCGGTACAGCGTGACGCCGCTCGAGCGCGTGCCGCGGTTGTCCCAGGACGATCCGGCGCAGGCAATCGGCCCATGCACGATGTGGGCGACATCGGCGATCGGCAGCAGTGCGATCTGGGCGCCGTCGAAGGAACAGCCGCCGGCCGTGGCGCCCGGTTTCGGCTTGGCACAGCCGGACTTTTCCTTCTTGTTGTGGTCGCAAGCCGGTTCGTCGAGCAGGGCCTGGATTTCGCTGGCTTTCATGGGCATCTCCCGCGTTGTCTGACTATCAGGTCAGCAAGATCGATGCCACGCGAAGTTTTTTTATAACTTCATGTTTATGAAGGTTTATCCGGTTTTGATGGATGTCGCGAAAGCGACAAGCCGGTGCCTACTGCTCGACGAAGGCGCGTTCGATGACGTAGTCGCCCTGTTCGCCGATGTGCGGCGAAATCCGGAAACCGAAATTGTCGAGCATTGCCGAGATTTCCTTGAGCATGGCCGGGCTGCCGCAGATCATGCCGCGGTCGGTGGCCGGGTCGAGCGGCGCCTCGCCAATATCCTCGAACAGTTTGCCGGAGAGGATCAGGTCGGTCTGCCGGCCTTCGTTGCGGAAGGGCTCGCGGGTCACGGTCGGGTAGTAGATCAGCTTTTCACGGATTTCCTCGCCGAGGTATTCGTGTTCCTTCAGATCGTGCTCGATGTAGTCGTGATAGGCCAGCTCGTTGGTCCAGCGTACGCCGTGGATGAGGATGATCTTCTCGAACTTCTCGTAGGTCTCGGGATCGTGGATCAGGCTCATGAAGGGGGCCAGGCCGGTGCCGGTGGCGAACAGGAACAGGCGCTTGCCCGGTTTCAGGTCGCGCAGGACCAGGGTGCCGGTCGGCTTGCGGCTGACCAGCAGCTTGTCGCCGGCTTTCAGGTGTTGCAGGCGCGAGGTCAGCGGACCGTCCTGCACCTTGATGCTGAAGAATTCGAGATGTTCCTCGTAATTGGCGCTGGCCACGCTGTAGGCGCGCATCAGCGGTCGTCCCTCGACTTCGAGGCCGATCATCACGAATTGCCCGTTGATGAAGCGCAGGGACTGATCGCGGGTGGTGCGGAAGGTGAACAGGCTGTCGTTCCAGTGATGAACGGACAGAACGGTTTCGTGATTGAAGGCGCTCATGGCGATTGCTCCGGGAAAATTTTCCCTGAGTGTAGCGCGCCGGAAAATATATAAAAGCGGATAATATTTGTATCTATTATCTGTTTTTTGAATATGAAATTTACCTTGCGCCAACTGGCGATTTTCTCGGCAGTGGCTCGCCTGCAGAACGTTTCGCGTGCCGCAGCGCAGCTCGCCATGTCCCAGTCGGCGGCGAGCAATGCGCTGGTTGAGCTGGAGCGGCAGATCGGGCAAGCCTTGTTCGACCGGATCGGCAAGAGCCTGCATCTCAATGCGCTGGGGCGCGGGGTGTTGCCGCAGGTGGAAAACCTGCTGGCGCAGGCGGAAGCCGTCGAAGCCTATCTTGGCGGCGACGGACTGGCACCGATCACGGTCGGTGCGACGCTGACCATCGGCAATTATCTGGGGACGCTGCTGATCGCCGAATACATGACCCAGCATCCCGATGCCGTCGTTCATCTCCAGGTCGCCAATACCCAGACGGTGCTCGACCGCCTGCTGGCTTTCGAATGCGATCTGGCGCTGGTCGAAGGCGAAGTCAGTCATCCGGATCTGGCGGCGGAACCCTGGATGGAAGACGAACTGGTCGTGTTTTGTGCGCCGACGCATCCGCTCGCCGGCAAGGCTGCGGTCGACGCCGCCGATCTCGATAATCAGCCGTGGATCCTGCGCGAACGGGGCTCGGGAACGCGTCGCCAGTTCGACCGCTCGATCGGCGCTCATCTCGCCGGTTTCCGGTTGCGCTTGGAACTGGAACATACCGAGGCGATCAAGCGGGCGGTGGAGTCGGGGCTGGGCATCGGTTGTCTGTCCCGGCTGGCGCTGCGCGAAGCGTTGAGACGGGGCAGTCTGGTCGAATTGCCGACACCGGCTTTCGATCTCAGGCGCAGCTTTTACATCGTCAGTCATGCATCGCGCCACGCCGGCCGGGCCGGCCAGGTGTTTCGCGAACTCTGCCTGCACATCCGCGGTGATGCCCGTCACACCGCCGATCTGAAAATGCCCTTCATTCCCTGATCAGATCGCGTAGGGGCGGTGCAGCCAGCCGCGCACGACGTCGACATCCTTCTGCGGCAGGTAGGCAAAGCCGGCCAGCGCGTCCTCGACAACGGTCTGGGCAACCCAGTGCGGTACCGCCTTGCTGCCCAGCATGTGGAAGTACCAGGCCATCGGATAGCCGGCGTGACGGTCGAAATGTTGCAGGGCTTCGTGCAGCTTGAGGCCGCTGTTTCCGGCTTCGGCCTCGAATTCGGGCGGCTCGCCGGCCAGCGTGGCGATCGGCTGGGCGCGGAAGACCGGCTGGTGATAGCGATCGAGATGTTCGCGGGTCGAGATGACCCAGTGATTGGTGTAGTCGGAAGCCGAACCGGCACTCGATTTCGACCAGTCTTCGATCATCCGGTGAATCGCCGCCGGTTCGGGTTTCTGGGTCAGCATGCGCGCCAGGAAAGCACCGACGTGCTGCAGGCGACGGAAGGTGTAAACCGGCAGGCCGATCGGCTGCAGCGCGGCCTGGCCGATCCGCGGGTCGACCAGTTCCTCGATCGTCGCCGGCTCGTTGGCGAACAGCCGGTGGGCGCGCATTTCCTGCAGGTCCTCGATTTCAAGCTGCAGGAAATCGTCGGCACCGTCGCCCACCGCAGCGACCAGGTAATGCGTCTGGCCGACCAGGCGGGTGGCGTACAGCGCACGATCGGCATGATCGTCGATCAACTGGGCAATATCGCCGTCACGGGCATCGAGTTCCTGTTCGATCCATTGTTCGACGCTGTCGCTGATGCGTTGCCCGTCACCGTCCACAATGCCGCCGAGGCGATACCAGCCACCTCGTGCCAGCGCGTGGCGGAATTTCCATTCCGGCAGCGCACTGCCGAGTCCCTTGACCAGTGCGCCGGGGCCGGCGCTGACCGGGGTGTGGCTGCAGGTTTCGACGATGGCGGGGGCCAGGGATTTGCAGTATTCGGTCCAGGCCTGGGCGGTTTTCATGAGTCGTTCCTATGGTGTCAGGCGGCTTGTGAATCGGCGAGCCGCTGCTTCACGGCATCGCGCACTTCGGGTTCGGGGTCGTCGGCGAGCATGGGCAGATAATCGACCGGCGCGTTGGCGACAGCGGCCAGGCGCACCCACCATTCCTGATCCTGCAGAAGGCTGGCGGCCAGGCCGGGCAAGGCGCGTTCGGCGACGATGGCACGCACTTCCGGTTCGCTGTCCCTGGCCAGCAGGTGCAGGGCGAACGGCGGCAGCCGCGAGGCGACCACCTTGCGTACCTCGCGTTCGTCGTCGCGGGCCAGTCTGGACAGCAGGCCATGCGGCAGGCGGCGGGCGACGGTGGCACGGATCAGGTAATCGGGGTCATCGACGAGGCGTATCAGCAGACCTTCGGGCAGGCGGGAGGCGACCGACAAGCGGACTTCGCGATCCGGATCGCCGATCATCCCCTCGAGCTGTTCGACCGGCAGCCGGGTGACGACGACGCGGCGGACCACTTCGTCGGGGTCGGATTTCAGTCGAAAAATGGTGTCGACCGGAGAATAGCGGGCGGCGATTGCCCGTCGCTCCCAGAAAATGTCGTCGAGGAAATGCACCGCTTCATCGCGGTTCTGGCGCAGGAAACGATCGATCTGCCGACCGCTGTGGGCGCGGATGCAAGCGTCGCCGGGCATGCAGCGGCGGCTGTTCAGGTAGTCGGGATTGTAGTTGCAGCCCGAACAGAGGCCCTGTTTGCCGACGCCGGTTTCGGCGGTTTTCTGTTCAATCGTCATCGACCTTGCTGGCCAGCAGGATGCCGGTTGCCATGCCGACATCGTTGGTCAGTTCGAGGCAGTGACCGCTGGCGCCGGTCACCAGATAGATGGCGTGTGCTTCCAGTTCGCAGGCCGGGCGGTAGCGGGGCGACACATCGTCTTCGCTGCACTCGGTGAAATGCTGCTCCGGAAAAGCGGCCCGCAAGGCGGCCAGATTCGGTTCGCTGCGCGCCGCGCCGGCGATGCGTTCGAGCAGTTCCGGGCTCATGCGGATTCCTCCTCGGCGGCCAGGCCTTCCTCGAAACGGGCCAGGGAAGCGGCAGGGACACCCATGATCTGGGCCAGCCAGGGCGGCGGGTTCGTCAGCCGGCCTTGCAGCTCGGCCAGCACTTCACGCGCCTGGCCACCGCCCGGCTTCTTGACCGGGTGGACGCCGGCACGCACCACCTTGGCGGCGGCCGGGCCGCCGATCGACTGGACGTAGACGATCTGACAATCGCCGATCAGTGCCGAGCGGGCAGCATTTTTGTCTTCCGCGGCATCGGCTTCGGCCGTGCTGCGGATGTCGATCAGCTTGATCGCTTCCTGGCCGACCTGATAGATCAGGAAACGGTCGCACGAACCGAAGTGTCCGTCGAGATTCTGGCCGCGGTTGGCGGCGACGGCAACGCGGATCGAGCCCGGCATTTCTCCTTCGGCATAGGCGTCGACCGCAGGAAAGTCATGGTTGTCGATGCCCTGTCCCCAGAGCAGGCGGACGGCTTCCTTGAGCTGCTCGCCTTCGACGCCGACATGGCAGCCCTGTTCGGCGAAGTCGCCGGCCAGGATGCTGCGCAGGTCCTCGACGGTCAGGCTTGCCAGCTTGCTCTCGGTGAGCGGAGCTTCGAGCTTTTCGAGCAGGGCGCCGACCAGGGCACGGACATCGAGACCGTTCAGGGTGCGGGCGGCCAGTGCGATGCGCAGGGCGGCTTCACGGGAGGCGACGGGTGAGGGCGACATGATGGGCTCCTGAGAGGGTCTTCAGTGGAGCGCCGCCGGAAAGTTGATTCCCGGCGACGCTCGGCTCAAGACTCAGGCCGGGCTGATGCAGCCGGACGGACAGGCGTCGACGCACAGCGGCGAATCGGCGTGGCCGTCGCATTCGGTGCAGGTGCCGCCGTCGATCTTGTAGAAGATCTTGCCGGAGCTGATTGCGCCGGTCGGGCAGACCGGTTTGCAGTCACCGCAGGCGGTGCACATATCGGAATCAATCTTCATTGCCATGATGCTTCTCCTTTCAAACCGCCTTGACCTGGCTGTAAAGCTTTGGCTGGGCGGGCTGGTTCAACGGACTCTCAGTCTTCGGCAGCGCCGAGACGCTTGGCACGCAGGGAAATGGGCAGCCGTTCCGGCTTGGCCATCGGGTCGATGTAGTAGGCACCGCCGTTGTCCAGCTTGAGTTCGCCGCCCCATTTTTCCGGGCTGTCGAATTCGATGGACTCGATGGAAGCTTCCAAGTCGCGTTTCGGCAGATAGAAGACGAGACCCTTGTCGCCCTGGCGGATCATGATGTTGGCCATTTTATGCTCCCTGTGTATTTGGCAAGTCGCTTACGCGGCGGTACCCCGCAACCCGGGCGGGTTGTCGGGGTACCGTTGGAACCGGCTTAGCGGACCAGGTCGAAGTTGTAGTCGGTGGTGCCCATGCCGATCGTTTCCTTGTCGAGTTGCTCAAGGACGGCGTTCGTCAGTTGGGTGACCACGGACATCATGCCTTCGTAGCCCAGCGTGGTGGCACGGTGCATGTGGTGACGGTCGAAGATCGGGAAGCCGATGCGGATCAGCGGCACTTCGAATTCGTCGCCCTTGTACTTGGTGTCGCGCTGGATGTACTTGCCGTAGGAGTTGCCGATCAGGAAGTCCGGCTTGTCCGTGAAGCACAGGGAGCGCATGTGCCAGAGGTCGTTACCGGCATACACCTTGCCATTGACGCCGAAGGGGCTGGCGTCGAGCACCTTCTGCACGGCCTTGGCCCAACGCTTGTTGCCGTTGTGAGCCAGGATGTGGGTCGGCTCGGCGCCGACTTCCAGCAGGATCTTGACCATGCCCATGACGAAGTCCGGATCGCCGTACAGGGCGAACTTCTTGCCGTGCAGCCAGGCGTGGCTGTCGGAGATCAGGTCCATGCAGCGGCCGCGTTCCAGTTCCAGGGAGGCCGGGATCGGCTTGCCGGTCAGTTCGGCGACCTTCATCAGCAGCTCGTCGGTCCATTCCACGCCCATCGGGATGTTCAGCTTGGGCACGTCGTGGTTCCAGGTGTTCTCGACGTACTTCTTCGTCTTTTCCAGCTGGAAGGGTTGCAGCAGGAGCGTGGTGATGGCGTTCGGTGCATCCTTGATCTGGTCGATCGTGGTGCCGCCCGAGTACATGCGGTATTCACCGTCGGCCGGCGTGTCGAAGGCATCGGTCGGGTCGGACAGCATGGTGTAATCGACGCCCATTTCGGTCAGCATGCGCTTCATCACGCGGTAGTTGCCGAGGTAGGTTTCGAAACCCGGGACCAGGTTGATCGACACCTTGGAACCCGGCTTCTTGCCTTCCATGTCGTTCAGCGTGAAGTACTTGAGGATGCCTTCTTCCATGTTGTCCCAGCCGGTCGTGTGCGAACCGACGAAGGACGGGGTGTGGGCGAAGGGAACCGGGTATTCCTGCTCGATGTGACCTTCCTTCTTGGCGTTGTTGATGAACGCGTTGAGGTCGTCGCCGATGACTTCGGCCATGCAGGTGGTCGACACGGCGATGATGTCCGGCTTGTACAGCGCCTTGGCGTTGGCCAGGCCGTCGAACATGTTCTTCTGGCCGCCGAACACCGCGGCGTCTTCGGTCATCGAGTCGGAAACGCAGGAGCACGGTTCCTTGAAGTGACGGTTGAAGTAGGTGCGGAAGTAGGCGACACAACCTTGCGAGCCATGCACGTAGGGCAGGGTCTTGTGGAAGCCGGTGGCGCAGAGCACGGCGCCGAGCGGCTGACAGGCCTTGGCCGGATCGACGGTCAGGGCTTCGCGCTGGAAGTTGAGGTCCTGGTATTCCTTGGTCGTAGACCACAGGAAGGTTTCCTTGACCTTGTCGGCGGCATGGCCTTCTTCGAACAGGTCACGCTTTTCGGCGAGGTTCTTCTTGTAGTCCTCGTCGCGGAACAACGGATAACACGGCTTGATCTTGTCTGCGGTTTGCATTGCTAGCTCCTTGCCCGGTCCGCCCATTTGCGGCACCCGGCGAAAGGTTGTCGATTCGGTCCCGGTCGGCCGGGCAGATGAAGGACACGCAGTCCGCAATCATCTGCCGTCGCCGGCCGGTTCCAATTTCCTGGTGCTTAGGCGGCCTTCTTGACTTCCTCGGCTTCGACCTTTTTCCAGGGCGGGACGAGGTTCTTGAAGGTCGGGTTGGACAGGGCGATGTCCATGTCACGGGCGAAGATCGCGAAACCGTCGTAACCGTGGTACGGACCCGAGTAGTCCCAGGAGTGCATCTGACGCAGCGGAATGCCCATCTTCTGGAAGATGTACTTTTCCTTGATGCCGGAGCCGACCATGTCGGGCTTCAGGCGCTTGACGAATTCTTCCAGTTCGAAGCCGGTGACGTCGTCGTAGAGCAGGGTGGCATCACCCATTTCCTTGATCGTGCGGTCGTAGTCGTCGTTGTGGGCGAATTCGTAGCCGGTGCCGATGACTTCCATGCCGAGGTCTTCGTAGGCGCCGATCACGTGACGCGGGCGCAGACCGCCGACGTAGAGCATGACCTTCTTGCCTTGCAGACGCGGCTTGTACTTGGCGATCACGGCATCCATGATCGGCTGGTAGCGGGCGATCATGGCTTCGGTCTTTTCCTTGACGGAATCGTCGAAGAAGGCGGCGATCTTGCGGCAGGATTCGACGATCTTCGTCGGGCCGAAGAAGTTGTATTCCATCCAGGGAATACCGTACTTCTCTTCCATGTGACGCGAGATGTAGTTCATCGAACGGTAGCAGTGCAGCAGGTTCAGCTTGACCTTCGGCGTGTTCATCATTTCCGCCAGGGTGCCGTCGCCGGACCACTGGGCGACGACGCGCAGACCCATCTCTTCGAGGAGGATGCGGGTGGCCCAGGCGTCACCGCCGATGTTGTAGTCGCCGATGATCGCGACGTCGTACGGGGTGCTGTCGTAAGCCTGGCCGTCGCGCTTGTCGAGGACCCAGTCGCGGATCGCATCGTTGGCGATGTGGTGGCCGAGGGACTGCGAAACACCGCGGAAGCCTTCGCAGCGAACCGGGATGATCGGCTTGCCGATGGCGGCGGAGCCCTTCTTGGAGACGGACTCGATGTCGTCACCGATCAGACCGATCGGGCATTCGGATTGCACGGAGATGCCGTTGTGCAGCGGGAACAGTTGTTCGACTTCCTCGATCAGCTTGGCGAGCTTCTTGTCGCCGCCGAAGACGATGTCCTTTTCCTGGAAATCCGAGGTGAAGTTCATCGTGCCGAAGGAGTTGATACCGGTCGTGCCGACGTAGTAGTTACGACGGCCGGCGCGCGAGTACTGACCGCAGCCGACGGGGCCGTGGGAGATGTGGATCATGTCCTTGATCGGACCCCAGACCACGCCCTTGGAACCGGCGTAGGCGCAACCACGGATGGTCATCACGCCCGGCAGGGACTTGCGGTTGGAAGTGATGCACTTCTTGGATTGTTCGACGGATTGATCGTTGACCGCAAGATGCTTCTTGCGATCCTTTTGAGCCTTTTCCGGATAAACCTCAAGCACCTCGGCGATGAGGGCTTCGGTTTCTTCGCGAGACAGAGTCGTCATGTTTTCCTCCTGACGTCGCCACCAATCTGTGACCGACGTACTGGTTGAAATTGGCGGGAGCCCAAGCTCCCACCTTCCTGCGGGTAGTGCTTAGGCGGCCAGGTCGGCGGCGGTCTTGCCGACGATCGACTCGTCTTCCTGTTCCATGACACCGAATTCCATCAGCAGGTCTTCGAGCTGTTCCATCTCGATCGGGGTCGGGATGACCAGCTTGGTGTTGTTCAGGACCTTCATGGCCAGCTGACGGTATTGGTCGGCCTGCTTGTGCTTCGGATCGTATTCGATCACGGTCATGCGGCGGATTTCGGCGTGTTGCACGGCGTTGTCGCGCGGCACGAAGTGGATCATCTGCGTACCCATGGCAGCGGCGAGAGCCATGATCAGCTCGTCTTCGCGGTCGGTGTTGCGGGAGTTGCAGATCAGGCCGCCCAGACGGACGCCGCCGGAGTTGGCGTACTTCACGATGCCCTTGGCGATGTTGTTGGCCGCGTACATGGCCATCATTTCGCCGGAGCAAACGATGTAGATTTCCTGAGCCTTGTTTTCGCGGATCGGCATGGCGAAGCCACCGCACACGACGTCACCCAGCACGTCGTAGAAAACGAAGTCGAGTTCGTCGTCGTAGGCGCCTTCTTCTTCCAGGAAGTTGATGGCGGTGATGACGCCGCGGCCGGCACAGCCAACGCCAGGTTCCGGGCCACCGGATTCAACGCACTTGACGCCACCGAAACCGACGGACAGGACGTCTTCGAGTTCGAGGTCTTCAACGGAGCCGGCTTCGGCAGCCAGGTGCATAACGGTGGTCTGAGCCTTGCTGTGCAGGATCAGGCGGGTCGAGTCGGCCTTCGGGTCGCAGCCAACGATCATGACCTTCTTGCCGGCTTCGGCGAGGGCGGCCACCAGGTTTTGAGTGGTGGTGGACTTGCCGATACCACCCTTGCCGTAGATGGCGCATTGACGCAGTTTTGCCATGGTGTAATCTCCTTAGTCTGTCAGTCGATTTGCGAGGAATCAGTGAGAGTCGCACCTCACCTTCTGCACGGACCGTGCCAGGTCGACTGGCAGTCAGTAAGCGACTGAATCAACAATGAAATATCCCGATAGCCCGGTTTTGCCGGATGCGCTGACATCCGACACTCACGACAAAAGCCCTACGCTTTGTAGGGGTGGCGACAAAGCCTCCCTGCCGCGCGACGCCCGCCTGCCGATCAATCGCTGCAATCTGCCCGCCGTCGTGCTCGGTAGCCTGACCTTCCAGCGGCATCCGTCGCCGCTGCTGCTGGATGGCGTCGCCGAACTGCATCACGATCTGTTCCGGCGTCTGTCGATCGCGCCGGAGGACAGGCACGACGAAGTCTTCCGCGATTACATGACGGTCCGGTTCCAGCTCGAGTGGCTGGAGGAAATGGGTTACACCGGTGGCGGCAAGGCCCGGGCAAAGGCCAACTATGTGCGGATGATCCGTGGCTGGAGCTTCGATTCGGACAGCCGCGAAGGGGCCGTCCTGAAAGCCTGGGTCGAGTCCCGTTTCGGCTTGATCCCGCGCTGGCATGGCCAGCCGATCCGCGATCCCGGCGACGAAGCCTACGCCCGCTACATGGAGATGCGCTGCCAGGGGTTGTACGGCACCAATGCGCTGGAAGCGCAATTCGATCTGGTGTACACCTTCTGTCAGTACGAACTGGCCCGCCGCCATCCGGCCGCCCGCCACGTCACGCTGTATCGCGGGGTCAACCGGGTGGCCGATCACGAAATCCTCGCCGATCACGGTGCCGGCCGTTACACCCTCCTGCTCAACAACCTCGGCTCGTTCACCTGCAGCCGCGAGCGGGCTTGCGAATTCGGCGACTACATTCTTGCGGTCGACGTGCCGCTGACCAAGATTTTCTTCCACTGCGGCCTTCTGCCCGGCGTGCTGCAGGGCGAAGACGAGTTCCTGGTGATCGGCGGCGTGGTCGATGTCGCACTGTCGACATTGTGATTGTCGACAAAGATTCGTCCGCCGATAGTACCTAAGTACTACACCTTGCCCGGTGTGCAGGGTATCCTAGCGGCTGTTGCCTTTCCGTCAGGTCCCGATTCCCATGAAGATATTGCTGGTCGACGATTCCCGGGCCATTGCCATGGTGACCACGGCACGCCTCGAATCTTTCGGCCACGAGGTGCGCCACGCCATCGACGGCCCGACGGCGATCGAACTGTTCCAGAAGGAGCATTTCGATCTGGTGCTGATGGACATCGAAATGCCCGGCATGAACGGTTTCGAGACCACTACCCGCATCCGTGCGCTGGAAGGGCATGAGCCCTGGGCCTGGACGCCGATCATCTTCGTCACCGCGACCGATACCGATACCAATCTGGTGACCGCCATCGAGGCCGGCGGCGACGACTTCATCTCCAAGACCGTGCCGGAGAGCGTGCTGCAGGCCAAGATGAAGGCGATGTCGCGTATCGCCCGCTTGCGTACGCGGCTGGCGCTGGCCAATGGCAAGCTGCAGGAACAGGCCAATTGCGATGCGCTGACCGGTCTGCTCAATCGCCGGGCGATGGACCTGCGGGTCGATACGTTGTGGGAAATCGCCGAACATCAGGGCAAGCCGTTCAGCCTGCTGATGATCGACGTCGATAATTTCAAGAAGTACAACGATCACTACGGCCACCCGGCCGGCGACGAGTGCCTGCGGCGGGTCGCCGAGTGCCTGCAGAAGGAGGTCGACGCCGTCAACGCCGACCAGACGGCCCCCGGCGCCTTCGTCGCCCGCTACGGCGGCGAGGAGTTTTCGGTGATCATCCCGGACGCGCCGCATGGCGTTCATGCCGGTATCGCGCTCGGGCTGATCGAAGCAGTGGCCGGCATGCAGATTCCGCATGTGCAAAACGCCGGTTACGGCGTTGTGACGATTTCGGTCGGTACCATCTGCATGACGCCGGCGTCCGGTGCGGTCAAGCTGCTGTTCCGGCGGACCGACGAACTGCTTTACCGGGCCAAGGAAAACGGCCGCAATCGCGTCGAGTTCCTTTGAACGGCCTGTCGCAAAGTCGACATCCCCGCTGACCCCGTTCCGGCATGCCCGCCGGAAACCCGCTTCTTCCGGTCGTTTCGCATTGGGCCTGGATTTTGCTGAGTTACGGTCCACCCCGTAAACAGAGCAAAAAACCATGACACCAGAAATGCGCTCCAAACTGCTCGCCGGCCTTCAGGACGGCAGCATCGTTCCCTACCTCGGACCGGGCGTTCTCGCCGACGTGAAGCATGCCGTTACCGGCGCGCCGATTCCTGCCGACAGCGATTCGCTGATCTATGCGATGAACGACGGCAAGCCGATGGCGCCCAAGCTGATGTACGAATTTCCGCGCGCCGCGATGAACGTCGAGTTGAAGCGCGGGCGGACCACGGTGACCAAGTTCCTGACCCGCACCTACGGCGAGACGCCTTGGACGCGCGGCGCGCTGCACGACTGGCTGAAGGAGATCGCCCCGCACTACGTGATCGACATCAACCGCGATACGCAGTTGCAGGATTCCTACGCCGCCGTGCCGCACACGCTGATCGTCGGCATCGCGCGCATCGGCGGCACCGATTACCGCTACAAGATCTACGCCTGGGACGGCAGCGCCTACCGCCGCGTCGAAACCATCGATACGAGCAAGCCGATCCTGTTCAAGCCGATGGGCACGCCGCGGCCGGAGGCGGTGTATATCGCCTCCGACGCCGATTACGTCGACTTCATCACCGAGCTGATGGGCGGTTTCTCGATTCCGCCGGAGGTCAAGGAACTGCGCAAGGGCAAGCAGTATTTGCTGATGGGCATGCGCCTGAACCGCGATACCGAGCGCATGGTGATGGCCGACATGATCTACTCGGCGGCCGAACCGTCCGGCTGGGTGTTCATCAAGGAACCGACCGACAAGGAGCGTCGCTTCTGCCGCAAGGTCGGCCTGGAAATCCTCGAGGAAGACGTCTTCGAATTCATCGGCGCCGCCGTCGCCGCCTGAGCGCCGCAAGCCGTTGTACCGGCCCGCCGCCGGTCGTTCTCCGGAACGCCGCGGCGGGCTTTCCTTTTGCGGTCGACCGCCGTTTTTTGCCGATTTCCGCGGTCGACCGCAAAAGTGTCGCAAATCCGACAAACGGCTTCCGGCAGGAAAGCGGGAAGCACGCAACCATGCGGTTTTCCCGGCCGGCAAGGAAATTGCTCGACAGGGGTTCGAACACCATTTTCATCTCAGGGAAGGAATACAAAAATGTTGCTGGATCGCTACGAACATCTCTTCTTCAACGCCAACTTCAGCGAAGTCTTCAGTGGCGCCGTTGCCGCCTATCGCGGCGAACTGATCGTCAAGGAAGGCGAAATCACCGACGAACAGGGCCGTCGCAAGCCGCCGGTCGAAGTCATGAAGCAGGCCATCGTGCTGGCCGACGGCGACAAGCTCAAGTTCATTTCCGGTTCGCTCGACGAATTCCAGTACTTCCACGGCTTCATGGACAAGTTTGGTGCCGACATCACGGCCGACACCCTGGTCATCCTGTTTGTGGTCAATATCGACAATCCCTTCATCGCCGACGTCAATGGCGCCAAGGCGGTCTTCATTCCGCTGGTCCAGGGCATGACCTGGAATGAACTGGGCGATCTGGCTGCGCTGGAAAAGGGCGACTTCAAGGGGCAGGGGGCCGCTGAAAAGGTCGTCACCATGTACGACGCCCTGAAGGGTAACAAGTACAAGTATCCGGAATCGACCGTCGAGCTCGAACTGACCAAGACCAACAGCAACAAGCGCGTTAACCACGGCGCCGTCTGATGCCTTGGGAAGCGCACATGGCGCTCGGGGTGGCGGACATGGACGCCACCCATCGCGAATTCGTCGAACTGCTCGAAGCATTGCGCGGGGCCGACGACGCGAGTTTTCCCGGACAGTTCGCGCAATTGCGCGAACATACCCGGCTGCATTTCGAGCACGAGGGGCGGCTGATGAAGTCCTGCCGCTTCCCGGCGACCGGCGAGCACAACAGCGAACATCTGCGGGTACTCGGTGAAATGGCGCAACTGTCGCGCAGCGTTGCCGCCGGCCGGCTGATGGCTGCGCGCAGCTACGTTGCCGGCCTGCCCGGCTGGTTTTCCACCCATCTGCAAACGATGGATGCCGCGCTTGCCGCGCGGCTGAAGGCGACGACCGCCGCCTGAATCCTCAGGCGACGGCGAGGGCGGCGCTTTCCCGGCGCTGCACCGACTTCAGGACGAACAGCAGCAGCGTGCCGACGGCCATCACGCCCGCCGCCAGATAAAGTCCCGGTACATAACCGCCGAAATGCGTCGCCAGCCAGCCGGTCAGCGCCGGCGCGGCAATCTGCGCGACGCCGTAGGAAATCGTCATCTTGCCCATCATCTTGGCCGGCTTGGTCGGGTAGAAGCGCCCGGCCATGGTCAGCACCAGGCTGACCATGCCGACGAAGGTGCCGCCGAACAGCAGCGCGCCGAGCAGCGAGGCGATCAACCCGCCGACGACGACCGGCAGCAGGATGCCGACGATCTGCAGCAGGGAGGCGAGGATCAACGCGTTGATGTCGCCGGTGCGGCGGGCGATCAGGTCCCAGTTGAAACAGGCCGGCGCGGCACCGATGCCGATCGCCAGGAAGACGATGTTGCCGAGGCCGGACATGCCCGGCAGCTGGTTGATGATGGCGACGATGAAGGTGGCGCTGACTACGAAGCCGACGCCGGCGCAGAAATAGGTGGCCATGAACAGGCGCAGGAACAGCGCGGACGGCGGGTTGTCCTCCAGTTTCTGGCCGGTCTTGCTGACCGTGCTGCTGTCCGGCGCCGGCAGCCAGCGCAAGGCGATCACTGCCAGCAGGCAGCCGATGCCGCTGAGCGCGAACCATTGTTCGCGCCAATCCAGAAAATGGCGCATGACTTCGGCGGCCAGCGCGCAGCCGGCAATGCCCAGGCCGATACCGGCGAAATGGATGCCCAGTTCGGCGCGGTGTTCGTGGCGGATCAGCCAGTTGAGGATCAGCCCGGTACCAAGCAGCATCGCCGCAGCGCTGCTCAGGCCGGCGACGAAACGCGAGATCGCCCAGAGCGCGAAGCTGTCGCTCAGCCCCATCAGCACGGTACTGGCCACGGCAACCAGCATGCCGATGCGGAACAGGCGGTCCTTGATCGTCAGGTCGCTGATCGATGCGGCGAGCAGCGCGCCGGACAGGTAGCCGCCATAGTTGATCGCCGCCAGCCAGCCGGCTTCGGCAATGCCCAGACCGGCCTGTTGCTGCATCAGCGGCAGCAGCGGGGTATAGGCGAAACGGGCAATGCCCAGGGCCAGTACCAGGCTGCAGATACCGGCCCCCATCACCTTCAGACGCGCTTTTTGTTCGGGGTTCATCGCTTGTTGTCCTTGTTTTGAGTCGATGGGGAGAAGATAAACGGCGATTAATATCTGTACAATTGATTTATCAAGAATGAAATATTCTTTTTTGGAGAATGGTATGGAACTGCTCGCGCTGAAGACTTTCCAGGCCGTCGTCGAGGAAGGCGGCGTGCTGGCCGCCTCGCGTCGCCTGAATACCGTGCAGTCGAACGTCACCGGCCGGATCCGCAAACTGGAAGAGGAACTGGGCACCGAACTGTTCATCCGCAAGGGACGCGGTCTGGAGCTGGCGCCATCGGGGCGGGTGTTGCTCGATTACACGCGGCGCATGCTGATGCTCGAGCGGCAGACCGCCAGCGCCGTCCGGCTGGCCGGCGAGAATGCCGGCGAGTTGCGAATCGGGGCGATGGAGACCTTTGCCGCACTGCACCTGCCGGCCGCGCTGAAGGTGATGCGGACGACGCATCCCGGGCTGGAATTGCGCGTCTATACCGATACCAGCCTGACGCTGGCGGACAAGGTCCTGCATCACAAGCTCGACTGCGCCTTCGTCGCCGGGCCGGTGGCGCATCCGGCGCTGAGTTTCGCCCAGACGGCGGTCGAGGAACTGGTCCAGGTCCATGCGGCCGATGCCGATCCCGCGCTGCTGCCGTTGATCCTGTTCCGCGAGGGGTGCGCCTACCGGACGCGGGCGCTGGCCTGGCAGCGGACCCAGGGATTCACCGCCGGCGAGGCCATGGAGTTCGGTACGCTGGAGGGCATTCTCGGTTGCGTGGCAGTCGGTCTGGGCTGGACCTTGATGCCCCGACGCAGCGTCGAACAGTCCCTGCATCTGCCGGATCTGGTGATCGAGACCTTGCCGCCGGAAATCGCGCAGGTGCCGACCGGCATGATCGTGCACCGCGACGCCCCGGTGCTGCCGGCGCTGGAAACCCTCAGAACTGCCCTGATCGGGCAGTTTGTCCGCTGATCACATGCCCAGCGACTTGAGCAGGTCCTCGTGGTCGTCGCCAGCCGCCGGGGCCGGTTTGGCCACGCCCGACGGGCTGCCGGCCTGGGCGATCAGTTCGTCGGGATCGGGCACTTCGTTGGGTTCGAAATCGTAGAGCTTGATGAATTCGGTACGGTCGGTCGCCAGTTCCAGATAGAAAATGTTGTTGCGACCGGTGTAGAACGTGACGCGGCGCGCTTCCGGATGGTCGAGATGGGTGTCCACGCTGAGGATGACCTGCTTGTTCAAGGCCAGCATCTTCGGCTGGTTCTGGGTGATGTGCGTCTGCAGTTCGCGGCCGACCTTGCCGGTGAAGTCGCCGACGATCTGGTTCATCAATTCGCCCATGACGTTGGCGACCTCGTCCGAGGTATGGCTGGTGGCCAGTTCCTCGCGGGCCATGCCCATGTTCAGCAGGTAGTCGGCGTACAGTTCCATCGCCGCCTGGGCCGAGAAATTGATCACCACCAACCCGGAGAATCCGCCATCGAACAGCACGAAGCAGCCGATATCCGGCTTCAGGCAGGTCTTGGTGATGCGCTGGACCATGCCGGAGTAGCGGATTTCGCTGTGCGTCGCGAAGTTGAGAACCTTGGTCACCGATTCGCACAGACCGCGCAGCAGGTCTTCCGTGCCGAAAACGGCGGGATGGGTGGGAGGATTCATGAACGGGCACTCCGGCAGGGCAATGATGGCCGTATGTATAGCACAGCTTTTCGCCGGATGACCGGACGGTGACAGGGTTTCAGCACGAACCCGAGAGTTGCAGCAGGGCTTCGGCCTGCTTTTCGCAGCGCGCGCGGGTCGTCTCGTCGAGGTTGCGCAGCCAGCGCTTCGGGATGTCGGCCAGGCCGTAACGGGCGCCGGCCAGCATGCCGGCGATGGCGCCGGTGGTGTCGGCGTCGCCACCGCGGTTGACCACATCGATCAGGCAGTCCTCGAAACACTCGGTGGCGAACAGCGACTGGAATACCGCCTGGATCGTGTCGACGATGTAGCCGGAAGGGTTTTCCACCGGCTTGCGGTCCCAGGTGAAGACCGGAAAATCGCCGACCAGGCGGCCGGCGCGTTCGCGTTCGACGGTCAACGCATCGCCGCCGAGCAGGAAGTCCTGCACCATGAAGACCAGCGTTTCGCAGGCAGCGTCGGATACCGTGTTGTGGTGCGTCACGTGTGCCTGTGCGCGGCAGGCGGAAATCACCGTTTCCGGCGGTTGACCGCAGGTGGCCAGTGCCACCGGCAGGATGCGCATCGCGGCGCCGTTGCCGGCATCGTGTTCGGAGGCCGGCGCCTGCGGATCGCCGCTGCGTCGGAAGGCGATCAGGTTGCGCCGTACGGTGTTGCCGATGTCGACCGGTTTGCCGCGCATCCAGGCGTCGAAGGCGTGGGCGGCGGCCAGCGCATCGACGCGGCCGACACCGAGAATGGCGTCGCCGAGCGCCAGCGACATCGTCGTGTCATCGGTGACCTGGCCGGCTTTCAGACGCAGCCAGCCGCCGCCGCGGATTTCGTCATGGACGCCGTACTGGGTGCGGATTTCCTGCGGTGTCATGAATTCGACGGTGGCGCCGAGCGCGTCGCCGATGGCCAGTCCGAGGTAGGCGGCCAGCGCACGCTCGACCCGCGGCGGGCGTGCCGCCCGGCGCCGGACCGGCGCATTGCGGGCGATCAGTTCTCCGGTCCAAAACATTTGGCGTGATCGGCGCAGACGCCGCAAGAGGGGGCGGGGCAGACGTAGATGCCTTCGCGGGCGCAGAACTGGCGATAGAGGAATTTCTTCCACTTCATGTCGCCGGTGTTGGCGCGGGCCAGGGCGGGAAAGTTGATCCACATCAGGCGGGAGAGTTCGTCGCGTCCGTTCAGGCCGAGATCCTGCCACAGATGGTCCTTGCCGGCGCAGGCGGCGACCAGGATGTCGATCATCCATGTCTCGCTGGCGAACTCGTGGGCGCGGTGGTCGGTGAGCAGGCGTTGCAATTCTTCGCTTTCCGGCAGGTCGACCGCAGCCGTCGGCGCGAAGTCCGGCAGGCAGCCCGGAAACAGGTGGTGCATCAGTTCGGTGTGGCGCTGCTCGCCCAGCCCGAGATGCGCCGGCAGGCAGCCGTAGCCGGCGGCCTGGCCGGCGATCAGGCTGGCCAGCAGGGGACGGTTCGGATCGCGTGCCGCCGCACCGGCCGCTGGCGCGGCCAGCAGCTCGGTTTGCAGCAGCATGCGGTAGGGCAGGCGATCCGGACCGTTCATGTCGCGCTTACTTGCTGGGGTACTCGACCAGGATGTCCTCGTCGCGGACGATCATCTGGCAGGCCAGGCGCCATTGGGTCGGCGGAATGTCGTCGACGTACATCTGCTCGACCTCGGCCTTGGTGATGTGGCCGAGCTCGAGCAGCGCCGCGACTTCGCGCGGGTTGAGCGGGCCACCCATCGGACGGCGCTTGCCATCGACCGACGAGACCTTGACCAGACAGGTGCCGCAGTTGCCTTCCTGGCAACCGAAATCGATCGGGATGTGATGTTCCTTGGCCAGCGACAGGATGGTCTGGGTGTGGCTGCCAGCCACGGCGTAGACCGTCTTGTCCTTGTGCATCGGGCTGCTGAAAGTGATGAGAGCCATTGCTTGTATCTCCGTTGTTTGAGCGGTGGTTTCGAGTTTCTCTGTTGTGGCCGGGCGTTCCGTGCTTTTAATCTTGTCCTGGGTTGCCCGTCAGGCGGGCTTGACGACGATTTCGCCGCCGATGATCTGGGCCTGGCAGGCCAGGCGATGATTGCGTGGCGCCATGTTGTCCTTGAGCACCTGGTCTTCCAGGATGCTCGGCGGGGCGAGGTTTTCGCCGCCGGAGACGATCTTGGTCAGGCAGGTGCAGCATTCGCCTTCGCGGCAGCCGTAGGTGATGCCGGCGCCGACCTTTTCCGAAACCTCGATCAGCCGGGTGCCGGCCGGTACGGTGACCGATACGCCGATATCCTCGAAAGTGACTTTTGCCTTGGGCATGTTGTTTTCTCCCTGTGGTTAAGCAAGCGAAGCCATATCGACTTCGCGATGTTCGACCCGGCCGGTCAGGTGACGGGCCAGCTTGTCGCCGAGTTCGCGGCAGGCGTCGAGTTCGCCAGCGTCCGGCACCAGCTTGATGCGCAGTCCTTCGACCGGCACGCGCAGCTTCAGGCCGCGCAGGCGATCCTCGATCAGCCGCACCGCTTCGCCGCTCCAGCCGTAGGATCCGAAGGCGGCACCGAGCTTGCCCTTGACGTTGACGGTGGTCAGCGACGAGAGCACGTCCCACACCGGCTTGACCGCGTCGGCGTTGATCGTCGGGCTGCCGAAGGCCAGCCCGTCGGCTTCCTCGATCAGGTCGGTGAACACGCCCGACTCGCCGCCTTCGAGGTCATACAGCGAAACGCGCACGCCGCCGATCTGTTCGGCACCGGCGGCCAGCGCTTCGGCCATCCGGCGGGTGTTGCCGTAGGCCGAGATGTAGAAGACGACCAGTGTCTTCTCGTTGCGTGCCTCGTTGAACAGCCGCGGCGTCGCCAGTTCGCGGTAGCGATGCACGTAGTCGCGCGGCTGGTGGCGCAGGATCGGGCCGTGTGCCGGGGCGATCATCGCCAGTTCGTTCGGTTCGATCAGCGCGATGGCGTCGAGCACGTACTCGCGGAACGGCCGCATGATGTGCGCGTAGTAATACTCGAACGAGAAACGGAAATCGCCGACCTGGTCGTTGAACAGTCGCGCATCGCAGAAATGGCAGCCGAACACGTCGCCGGAGAACAGGATGCCGTCTTCGACCAGATAGGTGCATTGCGTGTCCGGCCAATGCAGGTAGGGCGTGTGCAGGAAACGCAGCGTACGGCCGCCGAGGTCGACGGTATCGTCGGTGGTCACCGGGATGTACTCGGGCGGTGCTTCGCCGGTTGGCTTGAGCAGTGCCTTCAGCATCATCTGTGCGCGGCTCGATAGATAGACCTTGGCCTGCGGCGCGCGCTTGAGCAGTTCGGGCAGCGCGCCGCTGTGATCGGGCTCGAGGTGGTTGAGCACGATGGTGGTGATCTCGTCGTAGCGGGCGACCGATTCGAGACGCTGGAAGAAGGTGTCGGCAAAACTTTCCTTGACCGTGTCGATCACCGCGACGCCGGTCTCGCCGCGCACGACGTAGCTGTTGTAGCTGGTGCCGTTGGCGGTCTTCAGGATGATGTCGAAACTGCGCAGATGCGGGTCCAGGGCGCCCACCCAGTGGACGCCCGGGGCGATTTCAACGGCGCTGTCAGTGAGTGCCGCAGCCGGCATGCTCCCCTTCTTCCTCGTGTTCGGCGCTGCCGCATTTGCCGTGACCTTCCGGTCCATGCACGCAGGCCTCGATGTTGCCTTGCGGCAACTCGACGTTTTTCAGTCCGATCCAGGCGTCGACCGCAGCCGTGTCGAAGCCGACCATCCGCGTCTCGCCGACTTCCATCAGCGGGCGGCGGATCAGCAGCGGGTTCTCCAGCAGCATGTGCAGCGCGTCCTCGAAGCCGAGGGCTTCGGGAACGATCTCGCCGGCCTTGATCGCCGGCGCGGCGCGGTTGAACCAGTCGGCAACCGGCAGCGGGCCGAGAAACTGCAGCAGGCGTTCTGCGGTCCACGGTTCGCCCTTGAGGTTTTTCGCCTGGACGGTGTGCCCGGCTGCGGCGAGCAGCGTTTTCTGACGCAGGTTGCCCTTGCAGCCGGGTTTCTCGTAGAAGGTGACGGTTGCCATCAGGCCGCCTCGCGCCACAGACCGAATTCCTTCAGCTTTTCGATCGGGATGCCGGTCAGCGAGCCGGGCGGGTTCAGGAACTCGCCCAGTTCGTTGACGATGGCCATCTCGATCGGACAGATCGCGGCGCACTGGGGATCGGCGTGATCGCCCAGGCATTCCGTGCATTTCATGTCGTCGATCAGGAAGTGCGGCTTGTCCTGGAAGATCGCGTCGTTCGGGCAGACATCGACGCAGGCCCAGCAATTGACGCAGGATTCGGTGATCTGGAGTGCCATTTACGCCACCTTCAGGGTTTCGGGTTGCGGCAGCAGCTTGCCGGTGGCGGCGATGTCCTCGTACACCTTCATCACCGCTTCCTCGATCGGCTCCATCGCATGTTCGCCGTTCGGCGCGATGCCGGCGGCTTCCAGCTTGGCCCAGGGTTCGTAGCCGACCTTGGAACACAGCACGACCTCGCAGCCGGAAAGAATCCGGATGTTGCGGTCGAGCAGCGATTCGGTCTCGCCCGCGCCGACCACGTCGCCGTCGCCGCAGCTGTCCATGCCGCCGCAGTACAGCTCGGTCTTGCGATGGCCGATGAAGCGGACGCCGTCCGGCGAGGCTTCGTAGATCAGGAACTCCTTGGCATGGCCGAAGTGTTCGGCGACGACGCCGTTCTTGCCGGCCACCGCCATCAGCACCGGTCGCGAACCTTCCGGAATGCCGGTCGGCTTGGGCTTGACGATGCCGCGTTCGGCGTCCAGCTTGACCATGATCTCGTCGTGCACCGCCTTGCGGCGAACCATCGCGGCTTCGTAATCGACATCCATCACGTCGATCTTGTCCATGGTGAATTCGTCGCCACGATCCTCGCCGAGCAGGCCGACCGCGTCGGCCCGACACTGGCGGCAGTGACGCATCATCGACATGTCGCCGGCGCATTCGTCCTGTAGCGCCTGCAGTTCCTCGTCGGTCGGGCTGCGCTGTTCCATCAGGCCGTAGTAGGTGCCGTGCTCGGCTTCGGCGATCAGCGGCATCACGTTGTGCAGGAAAGCGCCCTTGGCCTTGACGATCTTCGAGACTTCCTTGAGGTGCTCGTCATTGACGCCCGGGATCATCACCGAGTTCACCTTGACCAGGATGCCGCGCGAGGTCAGCGCTTCGAGCCCCTTCTGCTGCTGCTCGATCAGGATGCGCGCGCCTTCGATGCCGAAGATGCGCTTGTTTTCCCAGTAGATCCACGGGTAGATCTTGGCGCCGATCTCGGGATCGACGCAATTGATCGTGATCGTCACGTGATCGATGTTGTGCTTGGCGATCTCGTCGGCATACTGCGGCAGGTTGAGGCCGTTGGTCGACACGCAGAGCTTGATGTCCGGGGCTTTTTCCGAGAGTTGCTGGAAGGTCTCGAAGGTGCGGGCCGGGTTGGCCAAGGGGTCTCCGGGTCCGGCGATGCCGAGTACCGTCATCTGCGGGATTTCGGCGGCGACGGCCATCACCTTCTTGATTGCCTGGTCCGGCGTCAGCAGTTCCGAGACGACGCCCGGCCGCGATTCGTTGGAGCAGTCGTACTTCCGGTTGCAGTAGTTGCACTGGATGTTGCAGGCCGGCGCGACGGCGACGTGCATGCGGGCGAAGTAGTGGTGCGCCTGCTCGGAATAGCAGGGATGGTCCTGCACCTTGGCCCGGATGTGCTCCGGCAGGTGGGCCAGCGCGTCCGGTGCGGTGCCGCAGCCGCTGGATGAGCAACCGCCGCCTTCCGCTGCCGGCGCGCTGCTGCTGATGACTGGAAGTTCCACGATGAAAGCTCCTCAATGATCGGTACGCAGCCTGTTCAGCAATCGCTGTGCCAGAGGTCAAATCGATGGAAAAACAGGGGTTTAGCTTTTTCCGGTGGTCTGCCTGTCGGGGCCTTGTCGCAAACGCGACAGCGGTTTGCGTACGTAAATGTATGATTTGAGAAGGTTTCTCATTGGCACTGGTTTTGCGTGCCGCTTTGTCATGAAAACCTATCTCGACTGGTCGGCCTACGATACCTACGGGGTCGGCGACGCCTATGCCGGCATTCCGGCCACCGGCGGCAACTACGCCAAGGCAGTGGCCGTCTGCATGAACAATCACCAGTGTCAGCGCGACGGCAAGGGCGTGATGTGCCCGAGTTACCGCATCACGCACGATCCCGCCCATTCCACCGGTGCCCGGGTCAAGGCGTTCAAGGCGGCGCTGAACGGCGAACTCGGCGACGATCCTTTCGCCCATCCCGATCTGGCGGCGGCGATGGAGCTCTGCGTGTCGTGCAAGGGCTGCAAGAAGGAATGCCCGAGCGCCGTGGACATGACGCTGATCAAGACCGAATACCTGGCGCAGAAGAACGCCCGGCTCGGCGTTTCGCGGCGGATCCGGCTGATCGCCGCCTTGCCGCGCTGGCTCCACGAATGGCGACCGACGCTGAAATTCCTGGTACGCCGGCGCAATGCCTGGCCGTGGCTGGCCCGGCTGGCCGAACGCTGGCTGGGGCTGAGCGCGCAGCGGCCGATCCCGGAAATCGTCGCCGACGGCTATCTCGCCCCGCCGGCCGAATCCTGCGGTCAACGCGGCAAGGTGGTGCTTTTTGTCGATACCTTCACGCATTACTACCAGCCGGAAGTGGCCGATGCGGCGATCGAGGTGTTGCGTGCCGGCGGTTATGCGGTCGACGTGCTGCAACCGGCAAAAACCGACGGCGAACCGAATCGGCCGCTCTGTTGCGGGCGAACCTACCTGTCGCAGGGGCTGGTCGACGAGGCGAAGCAGGAAGCGCAGCGGGTGATGGCGGCGCTGGCCCCGGCGCTGGCCGACGGTACGCCGGTCGTTGGGCTGGAGCCGTCCTGCCTGCTGGCGTTGCGCGACGAGTTCTACAGCCTGTCGCTCGGGCCGGAGGTCGGCCAGCTGTCGAAACAGGCTTTCCTGTTCGAGGAATTCCTGATGCGTGAAGGCAACCGCGGGCTGAAACTCGATCTCAAACCGATCCCGGGTGGCCGCGCCGTCGTGCATGGCCATTGCCACCAGAAGGCCTTCGGTGCGATGAAGTCGGTCAGGAAGGTGCTCGGCTGGATTCCGCAGTTCGAGTTCGACATCGTCGATGCCAGTTGCTGCGGCATGTCCGGCAGTTTCGGCATGGAAAGCGAGCATTACGAAGCATCGCGGGCGATGGGCGAACTGGCGCTGTTGCCGGCGGTGCGCAACGCGTCGGCCGACGCCGTCATCGTCGCCGACGGTTTTTCCTGTCGGCATCAGATCAAGGACGGCAGCGGCCGCGACGCGGTGCACGTCGCCGTGCTGCTGGCCCGCGCCTTGCACTGAGCGCCCGATTGCCCGCCGGGGGCGTGCTCTGCTAGTGTTGTCGGGCTTGCTCGCCAGGGAGGGTACCCGATGAACGCCAAGCGCTGGATTCTGCCGTGGGTGCTTCTGTCGCTCGCTCTCTGCAACCCGTCGGTTGCCGCGCCTGACGACGACGAGGGCGGTGAGGATGCCTCGGTCAGCCTGCTGCGCGACGAAACAGCGGTACTGCAGCGTGTGCTGCCCGACCCGGCATCGCCGCTGGTACGCTGTGCTTTCCTGCATCGCCGGGCTGCGGCATTGAGTCGCCTCGGCCGCGGCGAAGAAGCGCAGGCCGAACTGCGCGAAGCCTTCGCGGCGACCCGTCCGCCGGACAGGACCGATGACGGCTGGTGCGAGCGCTGGCGCATGCATAGCCTGCAGGTCAAGATATACCGACAGATCGGCGATCCGCTGGCCCGCGTGGCCTTCCTGCAGCAGATCGGCCCGGAATGGCGGGCGACCAACCCGCGTCGCTATTTCTTCACGCTGATCTGGCTGATGTACGACCATGTCGATCTCGGCATGCTGAGCTCGGCCGAGGAGACGATGAAGCAGGCCGAAGCGCTGCTGCCGTCGTTGCGCCAGTTGGGCAGCTGGCGAAGCGAGGCGGAAAACATCCAGAACCAGTGGACGCTGGCTCAGGCCTATTACCAGATGCTCAACGGCAATTACGCCGAAGCCGAACGTCTGCGGCGTGCGTCGCTGGCGCACGCGATCGCTTACCGCGAATCGCTGGAGCGCGGGCGGGCCCGGGAAGACGAACAGTTGCGGCGCGTCGCGCGCAGCAACATCGTTTCGGCCCGCTGGCTGCTGGCCAGCGCCCTGTCCGCGCAGGGGCGTTTCGCCGAAGCAGAAGGGCTGGTCCGCGAGAGCCTGCGCGAGCTGGGCGAACTACAGGCGGCCGATTCGCCGGAAATGGCGCGGGTCAGCCTGGTGCTGATCCGCATCAAGCGCGAGCAGGGGCAGTTCGGCGAAGCGGAGCGCCTGGCACGGCAGGCCCTGGGGGATATCGAAAAGGGACAGGTGCGTGCGTCATCACCGTTGTTGGCCGATCTGCGTGCCGAACTGGGGTTCACGCTGCAACTGCTCGGGCGCTGGGAGGAGTCGGTTCTGCTGTTCGAGGCGCGCGAACGCGGCCTGCGCAGCAATGCCGCCCAGGCGGCCCGCGTCGGCACCTTGCGGACCGACTGGGCTTACGCGCTGGTGCGGACGGGCCGGAACGACGCGGCAATCGACATGATGCAGCGCATCGTCGGCTATTATCGCCGTCAGCCCTACGCCGACCCGATGCTGGTCGCGCGGGCCCGGGGCTATCTGGCGGTCGCACTGGCCGCCGCGCATCGCGATGGCGAGGCCTTGCCGCTGTTTCGCGAGGCCTTGCCGGAACTGCAGCGTCTTTCCGCCGGCGACGGCGACGACGAGGCATGGGGCGCGGGGCGTCAGTTCCGGCTGAGCAACATTCTGGAATCCTACCTGGCGTTGCTGGCCCGGATGCATGTCCGACAGGAAACCATCGACGGTACCGGCGCAGCGGCCGAGGCTTTCCGGGTTGCCGACATCCTGCGCCGCTCGACGGTGCAACGGGCAGTGCAGGCGAGCGTCGCCCGGGCCAGTCTGCCCGATCCCGAACTCGCCGAACTGGCCCGCCGGGAGCAGGATTTCGGTCAGCGCCGGGCGGCGCTGGTGCGCCTGCTCGCCCGGTTGGCGTCGACCGGCAAGGGCGAGGGAAGGATTTTCAGCGATCTGCAGCGCGACATCGGTAGGCTGGAGGAAAGTCAGGCCGGATTGCGTCGTACGCTGTCCAGCCGCTTTCCCGATTACCTCAACCTGATCGACCCGCAACCGCCGACGCTGGCGCAGGTGCAGGAGGAAATCGCTGGCGACGAGGCGGTCGTGGTGATTTATTGCGCTCACGATCAATCGTATGTGTGGATCGTCCGCCGGACGGTCGCCAGCTTCCGCGTGGTGCCGGTCGATGCGGCCAGGGTTGCCCGGGAGGTGAGCAGGCTGCGTGGCGGGCTGGACCTGTCTGGCGGCCGGCTGCCCCGCTTCGACGCCGCCGCCGCGTTGGCGCAGTACCGCTGGTGGCTGGCGCCGGACGAAGCGCTCTGGAAGGACGCAACAGTGCTCGACGTGGTGCCGCACGGTGCATTGGGGCAACTGCCGTTCGGCCTGTTGCCGACGTCGGACAGCAAGGCGGCAAAGCGCGACGACTGGCTGATCGAGCGGATCGCGCTGACTCAGCAGGCCTCGGTCAGCAGCTTCCTCGCCTTGCGGCGCCAGGTTCGCCTAGCGCCTGGGCAGCAGGCCTTTGCCGGTTTCGGCGATCCGGCTTTCGGCAATCCGCCGTCGGCAAGCGGCGGCGTTCGCAGCCTGCGTTTGATGACCTTGCCGGCGGGTCGGCCGCCGGTCAACGAGGAACCTTTCGTGCGCCTGGCCCAGTTGCCGGACACCGAGCGCGAACTGAAGGAGATCGCCCGGGTACTGGGGGCGCCGGAACAGGCCCTGTTCCTCGGGGCACAGGCCAGCGAACGCAATGCCAAGACCTTGCGTCTGGCGGATTACCGGATTCTGGCGTTCGCCACTCACGGTCTGGTGCCCGGCGAGGTCGCCGGCCTGGATCAGCCGGCACTGGCGCTGGCCAATCCGCGCCTCGCCGACGACCGGGCAAACGATGGCCTGCTGACGCTGGACGAGGTACTCGGCCTGCGCCTCAACGCCGAGTGGGTGCTGCTGTCGGCGTGCAATACCGGGGCTGCCGATGGCGCCCAGGGCGAGGCGCTGTCCGGCCTGGGGCGCGGTTTTTTCTTTGCCGGCGCGCGCAGTCTGCTGGTGTCCAACTGGGCGGTCGAAACCGTTTCGGCCCGGCTGCTGACCACCGGCGTTTTCCGGCAGCAGGTCGAACATCCCGAGATTTCCCGGGCCGAGGCGCTGCGGCGTTCGATGCGCGAACTGATGCGCAGCGAGGGCGGAAAATACGCTCATCCCGCCTATTGGGCGCCTTTCGTACTGGTCGGCGACGGCCGGGGGTGATCAGTGCTGGCGGGTGCTGGCTGAAATGGCCAGCCACACGCCGTCGCGTTGTTCGAGGACGAAGCGCTCCTCGGATTCGAAGCGATAGCTGCGGCCGTCCATCCGGCCCTGTTCGATCGAGCGCGAACGTATCTCGATGCGCGGACAGCGCCCATCGGCTGCGCCAAGCGGTGCGATGTCGGTGCGCGGTCGTTGCTGGCGGTAGTCTTTCAGGCTGCGGACCGCCTGCAGGGTACTGGCGACCAGGTCGTCGCGCTGGAAAGTCCGGGTGTCGAGGTCGCCGTTTTCCAGCATGACGCTGGCCGTGGCTTCCAGGTCGCCGGCGAACAGGGCCAGCAGCCCGGGGGCGTCGCCGCGCGCCAGTGCCCGGTCCAGTCGTGTCAGCCATTCCCGGCCGGTTTTTTGTGGATCGCAGTGCGTCGACCGCAGGCCTTCGGCGGTTGTCGGCGTCGGTGCGTTTTCCTGTGCCGGCGGGGGCGCCGCACCGCTCAGCCGGTCGAGTTCGCCATCGAAGCGACCGGGCACGAAGAAGGCGGGGGTCTTTTCGAGCAGGCGCGGCATCAGCAAGGTCATCAGGGCGCGTGTGCGGATCGTCACCGATGCCGGATCGCGGGCGAAACCGGTCCGTCCGGCATCGATATCGACCTGGCCGCCGCCGGCCGCCAGTCGCGTACCGCCGCGATTGACCCGGTCGTAGGTTCCCGCCTGTTCCGGCTTGCCCGAGGCGCCATCGGACAGGATCAATACCTCGTGATCGGTGCCGCGGATGCCGATGGTCGCCGTCGGGGTGGTCAGCCGGTGCCGCTCCGGTTTCAGGCGTCCCAGCCAGCCGGTGATCACCCGCAGGGCGCCGGTGGCCAGGTGCAGTGCCTGGGTATCGGGTTGCATGGTTTCGTCGGTGGCGTAGTTGTCGATCCGCAGTTCGCTGTTTGGGCGCAGGGCCAGGTAGGCGTCGTCGCGGGTCCGGATCACCAGTTCGCCGGTGCGGCCGCTGCGGATCCGATCGCCGGGAAATACGGCGTCGCCGGCCTTCAACGGTTGGCTGGGGCTGTCCTGGCCCGTTCTGGTGATCTCGCCATGCAGTCGCCAGACTTCACCGAAGCGTTCGGCCGCCGTAGCGATGCCGACCGGCAGGCACAAGGCGAGCAGCAGGCCGAGGCCCGCGACAAAGTGCGCGATGCCGCGCGGGAAGGGAAAGAGGAAGGCCGGTCGCAGCGTCGTCACGGCCTTTCCCGTCGGGGATCAGTCGGGCAGAAAGGTCGGGCAGAGCGGCACGTGCCCGGTGTTCAGATAGGTTTCGCAGCGCTCGATGAAATCCTGTGTGCTCTTGGGCATCGGCGTCCGGGCGCGGGTGATGTAGAAGATCAGGTCGCGGCCCTGGCGGATCAACTGCAGCCCCTGGGTGACGTCATGCTGGACGGCGTCGGCATCGGCCGATGCCGGATGCGGCGTCAGGTTGGCAAGCCGTTCGCCGGCCGTTGCCATGATCGCCCAGACGTCGAAAATATCGGGATCGGTGCGCAAGGTTTCGGTCTTGATCTTGGCCGCATTGGCCAGGTCTCGGATTGCCGTATCGATGCCGGCGAAGGCCGGCAGGCAGGCGAAATTGTGCAGCATCGCGCCGGCGATCCGGTCGATGTCGCGCATCGTCTGGCCGATCTTGATGTAGCGGCTTTCGTAGAAGTCTTCGAGCGGAATCGAGAAGGCGCGGAAAGGTTCGCCCCACAATTCGTCGATGCCTTCCTCGCCACTGCGGTGCAGGACGTTGCGGCCGAGCTCCATGGCTTCGAGCAGGCAGCGCCCGCATTCCCGCATCAGCGGGTTGTCGCTGAGGATTTCGATGCCGCAGGCCTGCAGTTCGACCAGCTTGCGGAAGATGTCGGCGGCGCGGTTGAACATCGCCCCGGCCAGCATGGCACCCTTGACGCGCTTGCGCGCCGGATCGGTTTCGCCTTCGTAAGTGGCCCGGGCTTCGGCCAGACGGGTCCCGGGAATGTTCAGTCCGTGCTCGGTGTGGTTGAACAGGCGTCGGGTCAACGCGTCGATCAGGCGTTTTTTCGCCTCCAGCGTATCGGCCGGCACCGGGTAGGTCTTGATCCAGTAACCGTCGTAAAAAACACGCTCCTCGCCGGCGATGATGCGGCGGGTGCCTTCCTCGGGGTGGTCGTCCTTGTTCGGCACGCGGTCCAGTCGTAGCACATTGATCATGGTTGGCGGAGTATTACAAAAGGCAGAGTCGGCTACAAGTGCACCCGCGCTTCGCCGTGCAACATTTTCTTACCGTCGTGCGGGTCGATTGTTACGGTCCACTGCCGTTAATATGCCGTTTTGATTGTCTGGAGAAAGCCATGAACATCCGCTACCTGTTGCCCCTGCTGCTGTGCTGTGCGGTGCTGCCGGCCCGGGCTGCGAGCACCGTCGAACTTGCCGCCGAGGCCTCCCGGCCGGCGGCCAACGACCTGGTCAGGGCGGTCGTTTTCAGCGAGGCGAGCGGCGCCAGTCCGGCGGCGCTGGCGCGCAAGGTCAACGGCGAGATCGCTGTGGCGCTCGGGTTGGCCAAGGCCAGGGCCGGGGTCACCGTGAAGAGCGGCGCGCAATCGACCTGGCCGGCGTACGGCCGGGAGCAGCGGATCGAAGGCTGGCGCATGCGCAGCGAACTGATCATCGAATCACGCGATCTGGCCAGCGTTTCCGAGCTGCTGGGGCAATTGCAGCAGATGAAGCTCGGCGTGGCCTCGGTCAATCAGTCGCCGGCGCCGGAAACCCGCCGTCAGGTCGAGGATGAAACGACCCGCGATGCGCTGAAGGCGTTCCAGGCCCGTGCCGAGGTCGTTGCCGGTGCGCTCGGCAAGCGCTGGCAGATCAAGTCGCTGTCGGTGCAGCAGGGCGGATCGGCGCCGATGCCGGTGTTCCGGGCCCAGGGCATGCTGGCTGCCGACGCAATGGCGGCACCGCTGGAAGCGGGGGAGAGCCAGGTGCTGACGACGGTCAGCGGGCAGATCGAACTGCTCGACTGAATTCGCTTTCAAAGTCCGCAAACCCAGGCCCGACAAGGAAAAAAACGATTTTATCCATGCTTTGTCATAGCGCTTCTGGTAATCTCGCAGGTCGGGAAAACAGCCAGTGCGGAGTGACGGAAAAGATGCGGATTCTGATCGTCGATGACAACGCCTCGATGCGCAAGGTGCTGGCGGCATTGTTCTCCAGCCTCGGGCATCAGGTGGTGGCCGCACTGCCGGACGGCAGCGCTGTCGAATCGACGGTGCAGCAGACCGCGCCGGATCTGGTCTGCCTGGATTACCACCTGCCGGGCCGCGACGGCCTGAGCATCCTGCGGGCCATCCAGACGATGGCGCCGGAAATCGACGTGGTGTTCATGACGGCTTCCAGCGAAGCCGGCATCGAGGGCAAGGCGGCCGATGCCGGGGCTTCCGGCTTCATCCGCAAGCCATTTGGCCAGGAACAGATCATTGCCGAACTGAAGGCGGTCGAGGAAACCCGCAAGCTGGAAAAGGCCTCGGCACAGCGCGCGGCTTCGGGCGGTGCGGCCCGCAAGGGCCGCCGCGGTACGGCGGTGATTGCCGACGACAACGGTTCGGTGCGGCTGGTGCTCAAGGCCCTGCTGGAAGAGTCGGGGCTGCAGGTGGTGCAGATGGTTTCGAACGGCAACGAAGCGGTGGTTGCGGCGAAAGCGCATCAGCCCGGTCTGCTCTGCCTCGATGTGAACATGCCGGTGATGGGCGGCATCGATGCCCTGCCGCTGATCAAGGAAGCCAGTCCGCAGACCGCCGTGGTGATGGTCACCGGCGAGGCCGACAAGACGATGGTCGCGCAGGCGGCGGGGCTGGGCGCCGTTGGCTACATCCTGAAGCCGCTGCGGCCGGCCTATGTCGAAGGCTTCATCCGCCGCTTGTTCGGCTGACGCTGTCCGGCGCCGTCAGTGGCGCGAGAACAGGTCGCGTACCTTGCACAGCGTCGTGGTGATGTCGAAGCGCGGGTCGGGCATCGCTTCGCCGGCCAGGATCCGGGAGATCGCCACCGTCGGATCGCTGTCGCCGGTGAGCAGCACGTCGCAACGGCGTTGGCGCATGTGGCGGATGAAACCGTCGCCGGCGCTGGCGCAGACGGCGATGTCGATGCCGTCCAGCGGATGCGCCCGGTCGTCCGCGAAGACGTGCAGCACCTCGTCCTTGTCCAGTTCGATGCGCAGCGGGGCGGGCAGCAGCTGGCCGCTGCGGTGTTCGCTCAGGTCGTAGAGCAGCCAGTGCCGGCACTGGCCGGCGTGGCCGCTGACTTCGAGGAAATTCTTGGTGGCGATGGCGATCTTCATGACGGTCTTGTCGGAAAGATGACAGGGGCTACGACGCGGACAAGCTCACCGCAACATCGCGCGGACCGGCGAAATACGGCGCGCTGGTGACCAGGATACGGCTTCCGGCGCGGGCATAGGCGGCTGCGTTGGTGGCATTGATGCCTCCCGCTGCAGCAATTCGCGTGCCCGGAATTTGCCGGGCGATGCGGTCGACCGCATCCACCGGCCATTTTTCCAGTTGCAGGATGTCGGCACCGGCCGCTGCCCAGCGCAAGGCTTCAGCTTCGTCGGCGACTTCGACGACCAGGCTGCGCTCCGGCCACTGGCGGCGCAGCCGGCGCACGCTGTCGGCCGGGGCTTCGTCGAGGAAGGCGCGGTGTTCGGCAAAGACCAGCAGGGTTTCCGACAGGCTCAGCCGGTGCGGCGTGGCGCCGCCGGCGAGTACCGCCTTGACCGCTGCCGCCTTGGTGCCGGGGAAGTTCTTGCGCGTACATACCACGGCGCAGTCCGGGTCGCCTTGCCGCGCGGCGGCGACGATATCGGCCGTCGCCGTGGCGATCCCCGACAGGTATTCCATCAGCGTCTGCGCGGTCTTCCAGACGACATGCAGCGCTGCCGCCCGGCCTTCCAGCGACAGCAGCAGGGTGCCGGCGGCGGCCCGGCTGCCGCTGGCGAGCCGCGGGCCGACCGCTTGCAAGCCGCGCAGTTCGCCCATCCGTTGCGCTTCCTCGCTGCCGCAGACGACCATGTCGAAACGTGCCCGGAAATCGAGTCGACCGCGGCATTCGCCGATGGCCAGCGCAGCCGTCGTGGCGTCGCCGCTGGGGACATCCTCGCCCAGCAGGCGGTCGAGTTCGGCATCGGGCAGGGTGTAGGGGTTCATCGCGTCACTCCATCAGGGCGACCGATTTTATCTGGATGTATACCGGCTGGCCGGCGGCGATGCCGAGCTGGTCGGCCGAGCGTCGGGTCAGCCGGGCCAGCAGCCGGCTGTCGCCGAGTCTGACGCGGACCAGGTGGTTGGCCGGGTGATCGTCCGGCGCGATGGTTTCGATGATCGCCGGATGAACGTTCTGGATGCTGCTGCGACCGGGATCGTCCAGCGCCAGGCTGACGTCCCGGGCGAGCACGCGGACGCGGACCTTCTTGCCGATCGGCAGTTCACGGTCGCGGGTCCACAGGCTGCCGCCGGCGAAATCGACGCGCGCCAGATTCCAGGTCGGGTCGATCGCGCTGATCGTCGCGTCGAGCACGACGCCGGCGTCTTCGCCGAGGCGGATCGGCAGATCGACGCGGGCCAGCGTTTCGCCGATCGGCCCATGGGCGACGACCCGGCCGCCTTCCATGGCGACGATGTGGTCGGCCAGCCGCGCCACTTCGTCCGGCGCATGGCTGACGTAGATGACCGGAATGTCCAGTTCATCGTGCAGCCGTTCGAGATAGGGGAGAATTTCCCGCTTGCGCTTGAGATCGAGCGCGGCCAGCGGTTCATCCATCAACAGGATTTCGGGACTGACGGCCAGGGCGCGGGCGATGCCGACTCGCTGCCGTTCGCCGCCGGATAGCGAATCCGGTTTGCGCTCGAGCAGATGGCCGATGCCGAGCAGTTCGACCGCCTGGTCGAGCGCGATGCGTCCTGCGGTCGACGTGCGCTTGCGGCCGAAATTCAGGTTGCCGAGCACCGACAGGTGCGGAAACAGGCTGGCTTCCTGGAACACGTAACCGAGCGGCCGGCGGTGCGTCGGCAGCCAGGTTTTTTCGTCCTGCCAGGTTTGGCCGCGGAAGACCAGTCGACCGCGACCGGCGCGTTCGAGGCCGGCGATGCAGCGCAGCAGCGTCGTCTTGCCGGAACCGCTGTGGCCGAACAAGGCGGTGACGCCGCTGGCCGGCAGCGACAGGTCGACATCCAGCGCAAAGCCTGGCCAGTCGAGCTTGAAACGGACTTCGATCGGGGTCATCGCTCAGGCTCCCTTGCGGGCGCCCGGGCGCCAGACGTACATGGCGAGCAGGACGAGGAAGGAGAAGATCAGCATGACGGCGGCCAGACGATGGGCGTCGGCATATTCCAGGGCTTCGACGTGGTCGTAGATCTGGACCGAGGCCACGCGACTGACGCCGGGGATGTTGCCGCCGATCATCAGCACGACGCCGAATTCGCCGACCGTGTGGGCAAACGACAGGATGCCGGCGGTGATGAAGCCGGGTAGCGCGAGCGGCACGGCGACGCTGAAGAAGGTGTCGAGCGGCGAGGCGCGCAGGGTTGCGGCAACCTCCAGCGGCCGGTCGCCGACGGCTTCGAACGCCGTCTGCAGCGGCTGGACCATGAAGGGCAGCGAATAGAACACGGAGGCGACGACCAGCCCCCAGAATGTGAACGGCAGGGTGCCCAGGCCGATCGACTGGGTGAACTGACCCACCGGGCCGTTCGGGCCCAGTGTGATCAGCAGGTAAAAACCGATCACCGACGGCGGCAGGACCAGCGGCAGCGCGACGACGGCACCGATCGGCTGTTTCCACCAGGCCCGGCTGCGCGCCAGCCACCAGGCCAGCGGCGTGCCGAGCATGAACAGGATCGTCGTCGTTGTGGCGGCCAGCCGGACGGTCAGTCCGAGGGCCTGCAGGTCGGAATCGGTCAGCATGCGTCTATCCGCTCAGCGCAGCGCGTAGCCGTAGGACTTGATCACCGCGTGGGCGTAGGGCGACTTCAGGAATTCCATGAATGCCTTGGCCGCCGGGTTGTCCTTGCCCTTGGCGAGGATCACCGCGTCCTGCAGGATCGGCTCGTGCATTTCGCCCGGTACGATCCAGGCCGAACCGCTGTTCAGCTTGTTGTCCTTGAACACTTGCGACAGCGCGACGAAACCGATATCGGCGTTGCCGGTGCTGACGAACTGGTGGGTCTGCGAAATGTTTTCGCCCTGAACGAACTTCGGCTGCACGGCGTCGAGCAGTTTCAGCCGGGTCAGCGTTTCGATCGCCGCGGCGCCGTAGGGTGCGGTTTTCGGGTTGGCGACGGCGAGCTTGTTGAATTTTCCGCTCTTCAGGACATCACCCTTGGCATCGACGAAGTCCGGCTTCGACGACCACAGCACCAGCGTGCCGACGGCATAGGTGAAACGGCTGCCGAGGACGGTCTGGCCTTCCTTGTCGAGCTTGGCCGGCGTCGTGTCGTCGGCTGCGAGGAAGACCTCGAACGGCGCGCCGTTGGTGATCTGGGCGTAGAACTTGCCCGTGGCACCGAAGGCGAGTACCGCCTTGTGACCCGTCTTGCGTTCGAATTCGCCGGCGATCTGCTGGACCGGAGCGGTGAAGTTGGCGGCGACGGCCACCTGGACTTCGGCGGCGTGTACGCCGGCGGCGGCGAGCAGGGCGACGATGAGCGTGGAAAGACGTTTCATGGAGGATCTCCTGAGGTGGTTGAAAACTGGATCAGATCTGTTTGCAGAGAATGACCGACGAGGCCTTGAATACCGCGCAGGCCTGACCGCCGACGACCAGCCCGAGCCGTTCGATGCTGTCGTGCGTGACCACGGCACAGACCGACTTGCCGTTCTTCATTTCGAGCGTGACTTCCGAGTTGACCGGACCTTCGTGGATGCGCGTGATTTCGCCCCACAGATGATTGCGGGCGGTAGTCCTGATCGTCGGGTCGTTGAGCAGCAGCACCGACGACGACTTGACCAGCGCAGCGATCTCGCAGCCGATGCTCAGACCGAGCATCTCGGCGGAGTCGTGGGTGATGATCGCGACGATCTCGTTTTCTTCGTCGAGCTTGATGCGGACCTCGAAATCGACATGCCCCTCGCGCAGGCCGACCACCTGGCCGACGAACTGGTTGCGCGCGCTGGTCTTCATCGACATGTTCCGGAGCAGTCGCTTGAAGCCCTGCAGGTCGCTGGCCTGGCCATCGTTCATGCTGGCCGTCAGGCGATCCAGCGCCGACTGGTATTCGGCTTCCAGCGCCCGGTAGAGCGCGATGATCTTGTGCCCGTAGGCGGTCAGTTGCGTGCCGCCGCCGTGCTTGCCGCCGGTCGAACGGACGACCAGGGCTTGTTCGGCCAGATTGTTCATCGCATCGACGGCATCCCAGGCTGCCTTGTAGGACAGCGGCACGGCCTTGGCGGCCTGCGAAATGGAACCGTGGCGGTCGATCGCCTCGAGCAGCCGGATCCGGGTGTCGCCGAGGAAGGTGCCGAACTGGCCGTCGAATTCGAGTTTGCCACGCAGGCGAGGGGCGGATTGGTCCATGGATTGGGTGTTTGTGTATATAACGGTGGTCGATGTTACCGGAAAAACCTGGGTCTGTTCGGCTTGCGCTATGCTTGGTTACGAATAGGGAATATCGCGGGATTGTCGGGAAAGTGAAAAAGCCGGGCTATTACTTTCGTACATAGCGAAAAATGGGCCAGAAAACGATGTACTGCGGGAGCGATGCGATGAATGTCAGTGCACGCAATGTTTTTAAAGGGAAAATCTCGGCATTGACCGAAGGTCTGGTCAACGTCGAGGTCGCCGTCGATCTGTCGGGGGGCGATACGCTTGTCGCAATTGCGACAGTGGAAAGCCTCCGCGGCCTCGGGCTGCAGCCGGGGTGCGAGGTGATGGCCTGGGTCAAGGCGCCCTGGATCATCCTGATCAGCGGCGGCCAGGCCGGCACGCCGGGTTTTTCGGCGCGCAACCGGTTGACCGGAACGGTGCGCCAGTTGATCCGCGGCGCCCTGAACTGCGAGGTCACGCTGAGCCTGGCCGGCGGCAGTCTGCTGCATGCCGTGGTGAGCAACGAGGCGGTACGCGACATGGGCTTGCAGCCGGGACTTCCCGCGACCGCGATGATCAAGGCGAGCGACGTCATTCTCGGCGTGCGTGGCTGAACGACTCACCAGCCGAGCGGCGCCCGGGCGTTGCGCCGAAGCACGACGAACAGCCCGCCGGTGACCAGGCCGAGCAGGACGGAGATGGCCGCGGCGCGTTCGAATTCGCCGTTGATCACGGCGTTGTAGATGTCCAGTGAAGCGGTCACGGTGCGTCCTTCGATGTTGCCGCCAAGCATCAGCGTCATGCCGACCTCGCCCAGCGAACGGCCGAGAGCCAGCACCAGGCCGCCGATCAGCGCATTGCGCAGGTTCGGCAACAGCACGAACCAGAAGATTTGCCATTCCGTCTTGCCCAGCGTCCTGGCCGCTTCCGCATAGATTTTCGGGATGTTTTCGAACGCCGACTGGACCGGTTTGACGACCAGCGGCAGGCCGGCGACGAAGGCGGCCAGTACCAGGCCGGAAAACGAAAAGATCAGGTCGATGCCGAAGTGCTCGCGCAACGGCTCGCCGAGCGGACCGCGGCGGCCGAAGATCATCAGCAGCAGGAAACCGGTGGCCATCGGCGGAAAGACCAGCGGCAGCGTCACCGCGATATCCAGCGCCGTTCGGCCGCGCCAGCCGGGGCGGGCCAGCGCGTAGCCGAGCGCCAGTCCGAAAACGACGTGCAGCAGGCTGCCGGCCAGCGCCACCCGGGCCGTCAGCCAGAGCATTTGCTGCGTCTCCGGGCTGACCAGCAGGCTGGCGAATTCGCCCACTCAGAGACCGTGCCTGGCGAGGATGGCCTTGGCTTCCGGTGTTTCGAGGAAACGGCCGAGCGCCTGAACTTCCGGCCGCTGCGCATGGTTGCGCAGGACGCCGCCGACGATGCGGATCGGCGAATACAGTTTGGCGTCGATTTCGCGATAGCCGCCGATCTTCGGCTGGATGGCCAGCGCTTCCGTGAGGTTGATGAAGCCCGCGTCGACTTCGCCGCTGATCAGGTAGGCCGACACTTGCGGTACCGTCGCGACGACCTGCAGCCGGTCCTTGAGCGGGGCCGCCAGGCCGCTGCGTTCGAGGAATTCGCTGGCGGCGATGCCATAGATGGCGGCTTTCGGGTTGGGCAGCGCGATGCGCGCGAATTTTGCCGTTTTCAGGTCGTCGACCGCAGCCAGCTGGCCGCCGCTCGGCCAGGCAACGACCAGGCGGCCGTTGCCGAGCGGCAGATAATTCGCCACGTCGAGGCCGTCGACCGCAGCCAGGTAAGCGTGGTCGCCGAAAACGACGGCGATTTCGCCGCTCTGCCTGATCTGGGCGACGATGTTGCCCATGTTGCCGTAAATCTGGTCGACCTTCTGGCTGCTGTGCTTCTGGAAGGCTTCGCACAATTCGGCGACCGGCCGTTTGTAGCCGGCACCGGCAGCGATCAGCAGGCTATCGGCGAAAGCCGGCAGGGCGGCCAGCAGACCGAGGGTCAGGAATAGGCGGCGACAGAGGCGCATGGAGGCTCCTTGGGAACGAAGAGTGGCGGATGAATGGATTGCAGGTCGTGCGCCGGGCCGTCGCTGAAGATCCGGCCGCGATGCAGGCGGACGATGCGTTCGGCCAGTCGGCGGGCCTCCGGCAGGTCGTGGGTGACGACGATGGCGTGGTCGGCCAGGCCGGCTTCGCGCACGGTCTGCAGCAGCGTCTGCATGGCCTGGCGCAGTTCCGGGTCGAGTGCCGACAGCGGCTCGTCGAGCAGCAGGATGCGCGGCTCGGCAGCCAGTGCCCGGGCCAGCGCCAGCCGCTGTTTCTGACCGCCGGACAGCGCCGACGGGTAACGATCCGCCAGTTGCGCCAGGCCGACCAGTTCGAGCAGCTCGTCGAGGCGCGCCGACGGCGTTTCGGGGCGGCGGGCGAAGGCCAGCTGCTGGCGTGCCGTCATGTGCGGGAACAGGGCATGTTCCTGGAAGACGTAGCCGATGCGGCGCAGCCGGGTTGGCAGGACGATACCGCGCTCGCTGTCCAGCCAGCAGTCGTCGCCGACTCGGATGAATCCGCTTTCCGGCGATTCGAGCCCGGCCAGCAGGCGCAGCAGCGAGGTCTTGCCGGCCCCGGAGGGGCCTTGCAGGGCCAGCCATTCGCCCGGCCCGAGCGTCAATTCGACATCGAGCCGGGACGATCCGCTGGCGAAGGCCAGCGTCCGCTGCAGCCGGAAATGCAGGGCGCTCACGATTCGGCGTCCCGTGTCGGAGGGGTTTCGTCCGTTGGCGTGAGGGTTTGCCCGGCGGGTTTTTCCGCCGAAAAGTCGACGTGGATGATCTCGGCCGACGGCAATGGACGGGCCATCCGGAAACCGCCGCAACAACCGTGGGCCATCGCGGCGCCGGGGCTGATGCGGGTAAGCGGGAGCGTGGGGCGGTTCATGCGGTCTCCTTTCGGGGCGGGGTCACAGGGCGTTCAGGAAGGCGATCAGTTCGTCGCGGGTCTGCCGGTCGGCGGCGGCATAGCGCTGGCGCGCCGCGAGTGCTTCGCCGCCGTGCCACAGGATGGCTTCTTCGAAGTTGCGGGCGCGGCCGTCGTGCAGGTAACCGACCTTTTCGTTGATCGCTGCCAGGCGACCGATGCCCCACAGCGGTGCCGTCCGCCATTCGCGGCCGGTGGCTTGGTGATCGGGGCGATGGTCGGCGAGCTCGGCGCCCATGTCATGCAGCAGCAGGTCGGTGTACGGGGCGATCTCGCGTTCGGCCAGATGACGTGACGCGCCGGGTCCGGTGCGCAGGCTGGGCAGATGGCAGAGCTGGCAGCCGAAGGCGGAAAAATGCGCGGCGCCGCGGTCGACCGCAGGATTGCGGTTGTCCGGTCGTGGCGGCGGTGCAAGGTGGGCGACGTAGAAGGTGATGTCGCTCAGTTGCTGCATGCTCAGTTCCGGACGGCCGCCATCCGGCGCCTGGCGGCAGGCGCGCTGGGCCGGCGTGCAGTTTTCTTCCGGAAAGCGCGGCGAGGTGATGCTCATGTCGCCGTGGAAGGCGCCGGCGATCTGGAATTCCAGGTCATGGGCATTGGCCTTCAGGCCGAAGCGGCCGACCGGTCCTTGCGGGCTGTTGATGCGGTTGACCCGGCCGCGTACGCCGTCCGGCTTGGCGGCCGCTGCCAACGCCAGCAAGGTGCTGTCGGGCACCGCGTCGAGCAGGCCGAGGCCGGCCACCGGCGGGCCGACGCGCAACGAGGTCATGACCGGACCGAGCGGCCCGTAGGCCAGTTCGGTGAAGCGGACGAGCGGGCTGCGCAGTTCGACGAGCGTGCCGTCGGCGAGCTTTTCGTGGCGGGTCTGCCAGCGGATTTCGGCACGCCCTTCGCCGGGAACGCCGGGAATGCCTTCCTCGTTCAACTGGTCGCCATAGACCGGGTGCGGCCTGGCACCGCCCGGCGCTTTTACCGACAAGCGCACGAGCATGGTCTGCATGCGTTGTGCCGGGCCTTCGGGAGCGCCGCCGCGGCCGTTCTTCGGGTGGCAGGAAATGCAGGCGAGGCGGTTGTACAGCGGTCCCAGCCCGTCGAATTCGCGGTCGCTGGCCGGCGCGATCACCCAGCTCTGCCGGAACAGGCTGCGGCCGCGCAGGAAGCTGGCCATTTCCGTTTCGTCCAGGCCGGGTAACGGGCGGCTCAGGATGTCGCGGTCGACCGTGCCCGGATCGGCAAAAAGCGGCACGGCAGCGAGCAGTGCGAGCAGCGGCAGGCGATGCCGGGCCTTCATGCCTCGATCTCCGCCAGCAGGCGGCGTGCTTCCTGGCGCTGGGTGGCGCAGCTCAGCCGCCAGCCGGCGATCAGGCCGCGCTCGCCCTTCTCGTTGTCGGCAAAGATTTTCCGCAGTTCCGGGGCATCGGCGCCGGCTTCGTCGATCGGCGGGCGGCTCAGCGCCCGACGGACCGCGGAGAGGTCGCGGCCGCTCGCCTCCAGGCGATGGACGCGCTGCCACAGCGGACGCAGTTCGTCGTGTACCTCGGCCAGCATGTGCTGGAAGATCGCGCTGCTGATCGCCAGCCGGTCGCGCGCCCGGTTGCCGTCGAACTGCAGTCCGCCCCGGTCGGCGGCCTGGAAGGGGTTGTACTGCGTTTCCGGCAGGTCGGCATAAACGTCCGGGCGGACCGGCAGGCGCCGGATGTCGGGGTGCAGCAGCAGGCGCTGGCCGGCCGGCGACAACACGAAATCGATGAAGGCCTTGCCGCCGTCGGGATTGGCGCTGTCCCGCGTCGCCGCGATGTGCGCCGGGTTCAGGCCGGTGTGCCGCGGGTAGGCGAAGCCGATGCGGGCGCCGTTGGCAATGGCCGAGTTGACGAAGAAGTCGATCGACAGGCCGAGGCAGCAGCGGCCGTCGGCGATGTGGTCGGTGACGAAGGTGGCGCCGCGGTCGACCAGCAAGGCGTTGCCGGCGATTTCGCTCCACAGCGCCCAGCCTTTGTCCCAGCCCCAGGCCTGCAACACGATTTCCACCATCGGTGGCGCGAAGCCGACCTGTTGCGGTACCGGCAGGGCGATCAGGCCGGCCAGGCGGGGATCGGTCAACTGGTCCCAGTCGGTTGGCGGGCGCATCTGCCGGGCGGCAAACCACGCGGGATCGTAAGCGAAACCGAAACCGGCGATTTCGCTGGCGGTGTAGAAACCTTCCGCGTCGCCCAGCCGGGTGTTGCCGATGCGGGCGGGCAGCGGCTTGCGGTCGACCGGCAGCGGACGCCAGATTCCGGCGGCGGCCAGCCGGGCGAAATTGCGCGGCGACGGCGACCAGTAGACATCGGCGCCGCCGTGCCCGGGTTGTTCCAGGAAGGGGGCCGCATCGCGCGCGTTGCGCCAGATCACCTGCAGGCGGTATTGCGGATGGGCGGCTTCGAAGCCGGCCTCGAGACGCGACACGAATTCGTCCGGATAGCTGGTCACGACGGTCACTGTCTGGCGCCTGGCCGGCTCGCCGGCCCGCCCGAGGGCGGGCAGTCCGGCGAGCGCGGCGGCGAGCAGCAGGCGTCGCCGGATCGGGGAAAAGTCAGAAGCGGTAGGCGACATTGGCGAAGTAGTTCCGGCCGGGGTTGGGGAAGCCGTAGGCGAGCTGGTAGTTCTCGTCGGTGACGTTGTTTACGCCGCCTTCGACGGTCACGTCCTTGAGCGGGCGCCAGGCCAGCTTCAGGTTGAGCGTGGTGAAGCTGTCCAGCTTGACGGTGTTCGACGCCCAACGGCCCGAGTCGTATTCGACGAAGGGAATGAAATCGACCTGGCTGCCGAGTCTGGCGATGGCGAAGGCGGTCAGCTTGTGGCGCGGAATGTCGGTGATGCGCATGCCGGGATTGCTCTTGTTGCTGAAGCTGATGTAGGTGTAGCTGCTGCCGATTTCCAGGTTGTTGCCGATCGGCGTGCGCAGGCCGAGTTCGATGCCGGTCGAGTCGACCTTGCCGACGTTCTGCATCTGGCAGGGCGTGGCCGGGCTGCAGTTGGCGGTGCCCGGCTGATAGACGGTCTGGATCTTGTCGTCGATCCGGCTATGGAAGACGGCCGCCTCGGCCCGGGCGCCGGCCCAGGGCGTGCCCTGGTAGCCGACTTCGTAATTGAGCGAGGTTTCGGCTTTCAGCATCGGGTTTTCGACATAGTTGCCGAAACGCAGCGAGAAACGGTCCTTCAGGGTCGGCAGGCGGGTCTTCTCGGCAATGCTCGCGTAGAAGCGGGTGCTGTCGTTCAGATCGAAATAGAGCGCGGCCTGCGGATTGGTCGCGGTCTTCTTGTCGGAGGTGTCGAAGGCCGGCCAGCCGCTCTTGTACACGTGGTCGGCCCGCAGGCTGTGGTGGGAGAGGCCGAGCGACAGCAGCCACTGCGGCGAGAAGCGGATGTTGTCCTCCAGCGCAACGCTGGTCAGGATGTCCTTGAACGACTCGTCGGTGGCGCCGGCACCGTTGGTGTTCACGTGCTTGTCCACCTTGTACAGCGTGTACAGCTTGATTTCCTGATGGCTCAGGCGGACCGAGCTGAGTTCGACCGAGGCGCCATAGCTTTTGTCGTTATAGACACTGACCCCGGTCACCGGGTTGTAGGTGGTGTAGGTATTGTTGCTGTAGATGCGCAGGTCGTTGTCGAACTTGTCGCCGAAAACGCGGACCTTCAGGGTTTCCTTGCCGCCGAGCGCGGTCTTCGAGACGAAATAAAGGCTCTCCTTGTCCCAGTAGGGCCAGCGCCAGTAGCGGGCGGTCGGTACGGTGGAGGGCGGCTGGTCTTTCTGGCCGTTCTGCTTGTAATAGCTCAGGCTGTATTCGTCGGTGGCGTTCGGCGTCAGGCCGAGCTTGAGCGAGACCCGGCTGTCCTGGCGGCTGGAGTTTTCGCGGCGGCCGCCATCCTCGGTGGCGGTCGGCGTGAAGTCGGACGACAGCTTGAAGTAGTCGGATTCGATGTAGGAGGCGCCAAGCTGGGCGTACCACATGCCCTGGTTGGTACCGACGTTGAATGCCGCCTTGCGCTCGTTGCCCGAGGCGATGCCGGCGCTGATGTCGCCCTCCAGTGCCTTGCGCGGCTTGCGGGAGATCAGGTTGATGGCGCCGCCGAGCGCATTCGGTCCGAAGGCGACCGAACTGAAACCCTTGACCACCTGGATGGCCGACAGGTCGGCGGTGGTGAAGCGGTTCATGTCGACATAGCCGTCGTACGGCACATAGACCGGGATGCCGTCGATGAACAGCGGTGCCTGGCGGGCGTCGTAGCCGCGCACGTAGACCATCTTCTCGTTGCGCGAATTGGTCGAGATCGAGACGCCGGACAGCAGATTGACCGCATCGCCGACGTTTTCGCGGTTGAAGCTGTCCATGTCCTTGCGGGTGACCACCGAGGCCACCTGTTCCGACTCGATTTCGCCGGTGGCGGTAGCCTGTCCGGTGACCAGGACGGTCCCCAGTTCGAAGACGGAAGCGGTATCCGCCGCCCAGCTCGGCGCACTGCCGATGAGGCCGGCGATGGTCCCGGCCAGGATGCTCAGACGAGCCGGATGTTTGGTCGATTGCATGAAACCCCCTTGTTTCCCTGTGTTTGATTGAATTCTTCGGTGAAGTCCGGTGCCGTTTTCATGGCCTTGCCGAGGTCGACCTCGCGCGTTTGTCCGGGCAGCGTGACGACCAGGTGCAGTTCCCCGCCCAGCCCGGCGAGGTAGCGGCGCAAGGTCGAGATGTGCATGTCCAGCTGCCGTTCGATCTTGGCCACGTGGGGCTGGCTGATGCCGAGGCTGGCCGACAGCGCGATCTGCGACAGCCCGAGCTCGCGGCGGAGTTCGCCGAGCGGCGTGGTGTTTTCGGCGTCAGCGCGGCATGTCTGGATGGATGGCATAGAAACCTCGCGGCGAATTGCAATGACCGACCTGATGAATGCGATACACCAGCCAGCGTTCGTCCCGCAGCCGCCAGGCGTGCAGTTCCTCGCTGAACAACGTTTCCTCGTAGAACTCTTCGTCGTCGTCGGTAGCCGGCCGGGTCAGCACGTAACGATGGGTGATGAAGCACGGCTGGTCGTCGGCGTCGTAACCCAGCGAACGGCGGGCAGCGATTTCGTATTCGTGGTGGTGGCGGAAATACAGCGGCGCGTCGATCGCATCGCTCCAGTCGGCCGGCAGATGGCGGTTCCAGGTGCGTTCGATCTCGTCGCATTGGCCGGGTGGCGTGTGCTGCGTTGCCGCAGGGCGGCTCGATGAATGCAGGGCGTTCATGTTTGTATAAATAGATATATAACGTAGGCCATGCCTTGCAAGACCGGTGCCAGGTATTTACTCGGTTTTTTGCGCGGTTTGCCGGCTCTTTGTCGTCAATGCAACGATGTGTTGTCGACTATATAACGATAGCCGACAATTTGTCCGCAGTGAGTCGACTCAGCGTTCGGGGTGGCTTTGCCGGAACCAGGCGTTCAGGGCGTTGTGCTCGGGGAGAATCTCGTCGGCCAGGTCGCCGGTGAAGCGACGCCAGGCCGGTAGCCAGAATTCGCGGACGATGGTCAGGACCGGCAGGCCGCGGCTCATGATGTCCAGCATTTCCTGGGCAAAGCCCTGGCCTTCGGCTTCCAGGCCGGAAAAGCGGTTGAAGACGACGAGATCGGTCGTCGCGTCCTCCACCCGGCGGATTACTTCGCTGGCTTCGGCGAGGCCGGCCGGATCGAGCGCGCAGGCGCCCGAGTCGTTACCCAGGTCCTGCGAGATCGGGTAGCGCTTGCCGGTGACGATGTCCTGCAGCTGATACTTGCAGTGCCCCGGATTCGGGCAGATTTCCTGCAGCAGGCCCTGCACGCGGATGCCTTTGGCCCGCAGGCCGTCGACAAAATCACGCACGACCGCGTCGGTTGCCTGGCCTGGCCGGGAGACGACTGCGGCAATGCGGGGGGCGTCGGGATCGAACATTGTCGGGGCAGGAAAAAAGCGCATTTTAGCCCGTCGACCGCAGCAGCGGCGGCTCAGGTGTCGAAATGCAGTGCCAGGCTGTCGAGGGCGGCGGGTAGCGGCAGGTTTTCCTCGGTTTCGAGCATGCCGGGCACCGGGTGGGGAAATTCGTAGAACACGCCGTAGGTACCCGGGCGTTGGCCGTGCAGGTAGACGTGGGCGCGCAGCCGGGACAGTTCCGGGTGACGCAGCGTGACGATGCGCGGGTCGCTGCCGTCGGCCGGGTCGATGTCGCAATGCTCGCCGGCACGTTCGTCGAGCGACAGCAGCAGGCGCCGCAGGGCGCGGTCCTTGGCCAGGGCCCAGGGGTTGGCATTCATGGCTGCAATGCCGGGGTGATCCGGGCCAGCCAGGCGTCGATCCGCGCTTCGGTCTGCATTGCCTGGTGATGCTGGTCGATCGCCAGGCCGAGGAATTCGTCGCGGTCGACGGCCTTCGATGCCGAAAAATCGTAGCCGGCGACCGGCCAGCGACCGATCACCGTCGCGCCGCGTGCGACGAAGGCGTCGTGCAGGATGCCGATGGCGTCGACGAATTCGTCCGGATACTTCTTTTGATCGCCGAGACCGAAAATGGCGAAGGTCTTGCCGGTGAGGTCGGCGTCGGCCAGTTGCGGCAGGAATTCTTCCCAGCTCGGCTGGCTGAGGCCGGTCGATTCGCCGGGCAGCATGCCGTCGCCGAGCGTCGGGCTGCCGACGATCAGGCGGTCGTAGGCGAGAAACTCGACGAGCGTCGTGCGGCCGATGTTGACCGGCGCCGCGGCTGCCTCGCCGAGCTTCTTCGCGATCTGCTTGGCGACCAGCCGGGTGCGGCCAGTATCGGTACCGAAGAAGATGCCGATTTTTGCCATGGTTCAGGCGTCGACCGCAGCCGGTTCCTGGGTCAGTTCGTCGGGCAGCACGCCGACCGGATTGCCGAGGTCGCCACCCGGTTCGCTCTCGAAACGGACGAGGTAGATTTCCTTGCTCGGATCGAATTCGGAATGGCCGAACTGAACCACCACGCCGCGCGCGCCGGCCGCCACGATCAGGCCTTCCTCCTCGTCGATGCCGGGCATCGTGCCGTCGTTGAGGATGTCTTCGGCGGCGTAAACCATGTCGCCGATCTCGTATTGAACGGTGCTCATGATCTCAGGCCCAGACATCGGCCGGCGCCTTGAGGCGTTCGACCGGTTGATCGAAGAGCAGGTGCTCGTCGATGATGGTGGCGACATCTTCCGGCTTGACGTTGGTGTACATCACGCCGTCCGGGTAGACCAGCACGCTTGGACCGAGATTGCAGGGGCCGAGGCAGCCGGTGTTGGTCAGCTGGTAACCGGAGGCCCACAGGTTGCGGGCGGTGAATTCGTCCGAGAAGGCCTGCCAGGTCTGGCCGCAGCCCTTTTCCTGGCAGGAGCCGCGCGGGTGGCCCTGCGGGCGGCCCTGGACGCAGACGAGGACGTGCTTTTTCGGTTTTGGCATGAAAGTTCTCCTGAAAGATGCGGTTCTCCATGCAAGGGAAGTGCCAGTGAAAAAGGCTTTTTCGTCAAAGGTTTGCGCTCGGTTGTCATTGTCCGCTTTGCGACAATCGGCGACGACTTGCGTGCCATCGCCTTTCTCCATATAGTTACCTGAGTAACTATTTCCCGGGGAAGTACCGATGCTGAGCCTGCAGGCCTACGAACAGCGGGTCGCCAGTCTGAAAATGCTGCACCCTGAATTGCCCGATCAGGCGGTGACGCTGGTGCGCATGATCGGCTTTTTGCAGCGACGTCTGGAAGACGCTTTGCAAGCGCGGCTGGCCGACCGGCAATTGACCCATTCGCAATGGGCCTTGCTGATGCTGATCTACAGCGATCCGGCGCAATGCATTCATCCGTCGTGTGCCAGCGAGGTGCTGCGGCAGTCGCGTCCGCACATGACGCGAATGACCGATGAACTGGTGGCGCGCGGCTGGGTCGAGCGGGTGCGCGAGGACAACGACCGGCGGACCGTGAAGATCCGCTTGCTGCCGGCCGGCCAGGCGGCAATCGATAGCCTGTTGCCGGTCATGTGGCAGCGCTATGAACAATTGACCGGCGGTATTGCCGAAGACGAGGTGCGCGGGCTGGATCGCCTGCTGCGCCAATGGCTGCTGGCGCTGGAATCGTCCGGTGGGGAAGGTCTGGAAGGAACGAAGCAATGAACGAACGAAGCGATGATGTGAACCTCGCCGGCAACGGGCGTCGGCGCCGGGTGCTTGGCGGTCTGGCGGTGATCGTCGGGCTGCTGGCGCTGGCGGCGCTGGCCTGGTGGCTGCTGTTTGCGCGCGGTACGGCGACGACCGACAACGCCTACGTGTCCGGCAACGTGGTGCAGATCACGGCGGCGGTCGGCGGCACGGTAACGGCGGTGCGCGCCGACGACACGCAGTTCGTCCGCGCCGGCCAGATCCTGGTCGAACTCGACGATGCCGATGCCCGTATCGCCTTGCAGACCGCCGAAGCCAATCTGGCCGAAGTGGTGCGCAATGTGCGCGGCCTTTACGCCGGTGCCGATCAGTCGGCGGCGGTGGTCGAGCAACGCCGGGCCGACGTCGACCGGGCGCGCCAGGATGCCGCCCGCGCCGATGCCGAACTGGCCCGCATCAAGGCCGATTTCACGCGCAAGGAAGCGCTGTGGCGCAAGAACTTCATCTCGGCCGAGGCGTTGCAGATGGTGCAGACCGAAGTCCGTTCGGCGGAAGCTGCCGCATCGGCATCGCGCGCGGCGATTGCGCAGGCGACGGCTGCGGTCGACGCCGCCCGCGAGCAGAAAACCGGTGCGCTTGGGCGGGTGGATCACACCACGCTGGAAGCGCATCCGCAGGTGATGGCCGCCGCCGCCCGGGTGCGCGAAGCGGCGCTGGCGCTCAGCCGGGCCCGCGTCGTGGCACCGGTCGACGGCTATGTGGCGCGGCGCAAGGTTCAGCTCGGCGAGCGCATCGCGGCCGGCAACCCGCTGATGGCGGTGATTCCGGCCGATCAGCTGTGGGTCGATGCCAATTTCAAGGAGACCGATCTGGAGGATGTGCGCATCGGTCAGCCGGTGACCTTGAGCGCCGATTTCTGGGGCGACGGCACGCAGTATCACGGCCGGGTGCTCGGCCTGGCCGCCGGTACGGGCGCTTCGTTCGCCGTGCTGCCGGCGCAGAATGCGTCGGGCAACTGGATCAAGATCGTGCAGCGCGTGCCGGTGCGCATTTCGCTCGATCCGGCCGAGCTTCAGGCGCGCCCGCTGCGTGTCGGCCTGTCGATGCGGGCCCGCGTCGATACGCGCGACAGTTCGGGAGCGCTGCTGTCGCCGGCCGCCGACCCGGCCGGCGGCATCGCCACCGATGTGTTCGCCGCGCAGGGACGGGAAGCCGATGCGCTGATCGAGCGCATCATCGCCGGCAACCGCGGTGCGACGATGCCGGAAAAAATGCCGCGCGCGCTGGTCGACCGCAAGGACGGCAAGGCATGAGCCTTTACCGCAGGCAAGCCGGGCCGGGCGCGTCGCCGTCCGCCTGGCAACGGTCGTGCCGCGACCGGCGGGGACGCAGGTGAACGCAGTCGCAACGACGCAGCCGATGTCGCGGGCGCGGCTGATCCTGGCGACCATTGCCCTGGGTTTCGGCTCCTTCGTCAACATCCTCGACATGTCGATCGCCAACGTGTCGGTGCCGACGATTGCCGGCGATCTGGGCGTCAGCTATACCCAGGGCACCTGGGTGATCACTTCGTATGCGGTGTCCGAAGCCATCGTCATGCCGCTGACCGGCTGGCTGTCGCTGCGTTTCGGACAGGTCCGCATGTTCGTCATGTCGACGTTGCTGTTCACGCTGGCCTCGGCGCTGTGCGGCCTGGCGCCGAGTTTTCCGGCACTGGTTGCGGCGCGCGTGCTGCAGGGGGTGTTCGGGGCGTCGATGATTCCGCTGTCGCAGGCCTTGCTGACCACCATCTATCCGCCGCAGAAACGCGGCCTGGCGCTCGGATTATGGGCGATGACCACGATCCTGGCGCCGATCGTCGGTCCGCTGGCCGGCGGCTGGCTGACCGAGGCCTTGTCATGGCACTGGATCTTCCTGATCAACCTGCCGTTCGGCCTGGCCGTGGCCGGCGGCGCCTGGCTGCTGTTGCGCGACCGCGAGAGCGAGCGGCGCCGGCTGCCGGTCGATTATGTCGGCTTGATCCTGCTGGCGATCGGCGTCGGCGCCTTGCAGATCCTGCTCGACAAGGGCAACGAGATGGACTGGTTCGGTTCGTCCGAGATCGTTGCACTGGCTTGCGTCGCGCTGGTCGCGCTGCTGTTCTTCGTGGCCTGGGAACTGACCGACGAGCACCCGGTGGTCGACCTGCGGCTGTTCGCCCGGCGCAATTTCCTGGTCGGTTCGCTATGCCTGCTGCTCGGTTCGATGGCCTTTTTCGGCACCGTCGTGCTGATTCCCTTATGGCTGCAGAGCTATCAAGGCTATACGCCGCTGTGGGCGGGCAAGGTGGTGGCCTTTGGCGGCGTGCTGGCAATGCTGCTCGGGCCGGTGATCGGCGCCAACATCCATCGCATCGATGCGCGTCTGGTGGCCAGCTTCGGTTTCACGGTGTTCGCCGTCGTCGCTTTCTGGAGCAGCGGTTTCACCCCCAACGTGGATTACTGGACGGTGGCCATCTCCCGCTTGCTGATGGGGATCGGCATCAGCTGTTTCTTCCTGCCGATCATCACGATCAACCTGTCCGGCCTGCCGCCGTCACGGATCGCCAGCGCTTCCGGGTTGTCCAGCTTCATGCGCAACCTCGGGTCGAGCTTCGGGACGGCGATCATGGTCTCGCTGTGGGACCACCGCGGCATCGCCCATCATGCGGATCTGGCCGAACGGGTCACCGACTACGATCCGGCCACCGACCGCTATCTGGAAGCCCTGCGTGCCGCCGGCCTGAGCCTCGACCAGGCCTGGGCTTCGCTGAACAATACGATCAACGCCCAGGCCTACCTGATGGCAACCAACGATGTCCAGCTGGCCAGCGGCCTGATCATGCTCGCGCTGGTCGTGCCGATCTGGTTTGCCCGGCCGCCGTTCACCGTGCAGGGCGCCGGCGGCGGCCATTGAGGCCGCTGTCGGTCGCTAGAACTGCTTGACTTCGATGTTCAGCGTCTGGATGCGGTAGGCGATCTGGCGCGGCGTCATGCCCAGGATGCGGGCTGCCTTGGCTTGCACCCAGCCGGCCTGTTCGAGCGCGGCGATCACCCGTTCGCGCTCCGACAGCGACGGATCGTTGATGTCCACTTCCGGTGGCGGGGCGGCCGGCGTACCGGCCGCTGGCGGGGCAGTCTTCAACGGGCGTGCCGAACTGCGTTCGCGGGCGCTCGGGAAGCGAATCAGATCGACGTCGATGCGTCCGTCGTCGGACAACACGGCGGCGCGTTCCAGGCAGTTCTCCAGCTCGCGCACGTTGCCCGGCCAGTCATGGCTGGCCAGCCGGCGCTGGGCCATGTCGGTCAGTGTCAGCTTGCGGCGCTGCTCGTTGCCGATCTTGCCGAGCAGATGGCGGGCGATTTCCGGGATGTCCTCGATGCGCTCGCGCAGCGGCGGCAGGAACAGCGGCATCACGTTCAGCCGGTAGAAGAGGTCTTCGCGGAAGTCGCCCATCTCGACGGCCGTTTCCAGATCGCGGTGGGTGGCGGCGATGACGCGCACGTCGACCTTGATCGTCTTGCTGCCGCCGACCCGTTCGAACTCGCCCTCCTGCAGGATGCGCAGCAGCTTGGCCTGGAAGGCCGGCGAAACTTCGCCGATTTCGTCGAGGAAGATGGTGCCGCCGTGTGCCTGTTCGAAGCGCCCCTTGCGCGCTTCGACGGCGCCGGTGAAGGCGCCGCGCTCGTGGCCGAACAGTTCGGATTCGAGCAGGTTTTCCGGCAGCGCCGCGCAGTTCAGCTTGACCAGCGCATTGCGCGCGCGTGGTGAGTTGTAGTGGATGGCATTGGCGATCAGTTCCTTGCCGGTACCGGTTTCGCCGCGGATCAGCACGGTGGTGTTCCACTTGGCGACCATCCGCGCCTGATCGAAGACCCGCCGCATCACCGCCGAGCGGCCGACCATGTTCTCGAAACCGAACTGGTGGCGGACCGTGCGGCGCAGCGAATCGCGCTCTTCCAGCAACGAGGATTTTTCCTGCTGCACGTCGAGCGACAGCTTCAGGCTCTGCCCGATCAGGTTGGCGACCATTTCGACGAACTGGGCGCGCTCCTCCAGCAGGCCGTCCTCCGGTGCTTCCGGCTGGACCGCCAGGATGCCCTTGAGATCGCCGCCGACCTTGATCGGCACGGCGATGAACGGCAGTTCCGGCGCATAGATGCCGAGCCGGTTCAGAAAACGGGGTTCGTCGCCGACCCGCGCCAGTTTGACGGTATAGGGCTTTTCCAGGATCAGGCCGACGATGCCTTCGCCGGGCTGGTACTGCTCGCCGACCAGCGCCGGCCCGTCCGGATTGTGCGTGGTGTGGATGGTCAGGTTGCCGTTTTCCGGATTGACCACGCCGATCAGGCCGCGGCTCAGGCCGGCCTCGTCGTTGAGTACGCGCAGGACGTCGCGCAAGGTTTCGTTGAACGCCAGCGAGCGGCTGAGTACCCGGCTGACCGCGTAGAGCGCGGCGAGCAGCAGGATGTTCAGTTCGTGCGTCCGGCAATAGCCGCCCGGCGGGGGACAGGTGTCGTTGTCGGCGTTATGGATGGGATGGGTATCGTGCATGCCGTTCTCGTTATTTATTGTTCTCAGATCGGGTCGCCGTCGACGCGGAATTCGACAATTGCCGCGCAACCGCCGCTCGGACTGTCGATCAGGTCGATGATGCCGCCGTGATCGGCGACGACCTGCTGGGCGCGCGACAGGCCGGTGCCGATGTGTTTGCCGCTGCCGTTCTTGGCAGTGAAGAAGGGTTCGAACACCTTGACCCGCCATTCGGGCGGAATCCCGGGACCGCTGTCGATCACCGAAATCACGATGCGATCCTCGTCGACCGCGGAAGACAGCACGATTTCGCGGTGCCGCCAGCCCTTGACGTTCATCGCCTCGATGGCGTTATCGACCAGCGCCTTGAACAGCATGCGCAACTGCAGCGGCCGGCCGGCCAGCGGCGGTAGCGTCGCCGCCGGCTGCCAGTCGACGGTGATGCCGGCCGACAGCAGGCGCGGCGTGCAGATTTCGAGCACGTCGCGCAGGATTTCGTTGAGATTGACCGGGACGACGATTTCCTGCGGGCTTTGCGGGATCACCTGGCGCAGCGTTTCCATGTGTTCGCGGCTGGCCTGCAGTGCGTCCTGCAGCACGTTGGCACTGGCCGGATCGCGGCGCTGCAGCACGAGGATCGCCGAACTCATCACGTTCATCGGTTCCTCAAGCCGGAACAGCGCGGCCGACAGGCCTTCGCGGATCGCCGCGGTGCGCTCTTCCTCGGCCAGCACGGCCTGCAGTGCGGCGGCGCGTGAGCGCTCCTGCTCCTCGCGCAGGCTGGTCACGTCGGACAGCACGAGCAGCAGACCGGGCTGGCCGGCAGCGCAGAAATAGCTGTCGATGCAGTCGCTCTGCAGGTCGATGGCCGAGGCGGTCACCGACAGCCAGCGCGGTCGGGAGCCGGGGCGGTCGATGCGCATTTCGCGGTTGGCGAAGGCGCATTTGCCCGGCGTCGTGGCCAGCAGTTCGCGCCAGCCGGGCTGCAGGCCGTCGAGTAGCGTGTGCGCCGGTTCGGCCAGGCGCAGGTCGGTCAGCAGCTTCTTGTATTCCTGGTTGTCGAGGATCACCCGGCCGCCCGGATCGAGCAGCGCGAAGGCGATCGGTGCCGCATCGACGACCGATTCGATCAGGTGCTTCTGATTGCGCACCATGCGTTCGAGCTGGTGCAGCGCGGTGACGTCGCGGTGCATGCCGAGGAAGTGCGTGGTCTGGCCGCTGCGGTCGACGACCGGCGAGATCGATAATTCGGCCAGGTACAGCGAACCGTCCTTGCGGCGGTTGAGCAGCTTGCCCGACCACGGCCGCTGGGCCGACAGTTCGGCCCACATCGCCTGGTAGATTTCCGGCGGCGTGGTGTGGTTGGACAGCAGCGATTCGTTCTTGCCGACGATTTCATCCGGTGCATAACCGGTGACCCGGGTGAAGCTTTCGTTGGCGTAGAGGATGTTGGCCTTGGGGTCGGTGATCGAGATCGCCAGATCGGCCTGCCCGACGGCCTGGCGATAGGCTTCCGGGGGAAGGGCGGGTTCGGTGATGCTCGGGGGCGCGGACTGATTACGCTGGGGGGCCGACATGGCTCTTTCCTCGAAATGGCGTCGTAAGTTTGTTAGCAGAATCCGTGCCGCGCCCCGGAACGACGAAGCGAAAGGCTTGTGCAGCAAGGCTTGGGAGCAAATGCGACGAAATGGCTGTCGGCTTTGCGACATTTGTGTTCGAAAAAACGCACCGATTTCGTGCGTTTTTTCGGCGGGATGCATCGGAATGGCTTTCCACGGTCTTTCCGGACCTTGGCACGCCTTATGCAGTAACCGGTCCAGTAAAACTTGCCGTCACTGACATGAGCGAAATCCTTCTTCTGTTGCTGTCGACCGCACTGGTCAACAACGTCGTCCTGATCAAGTTTCTCGGGCTGTGCCCGACGATGGGCGTGTCCAAGAGCGTGGATAGCGCGTTCGGGATGGGGCTGGCGACGACCTTCGTGCTGGTGCTGGCCAGCGCCGCCTCGTGGATGCTCGACAACTGGTTGCTGCAGCCGCTGGGGCTCGGCTACCTGCGCATCCTGGCCTTCATCCTGGTCATCGCCTCGGTGGTTCAGTTCACCGAGATGTTCGTCAAGAAGACCAGTCCGGGCCTGTATCAGTCGCTCGGCATCTACCTGCCGCTGATCACCACCAACTGTGCCGTGCTCGGCGTCGCGCTGCTTAACGTGCAACAGCAGTTCAGCCTGTTCAAGAGCCTGCTCTACGGGTTCGGTTCGGCGCTCGGCTTCACGCTGGTCCTGCTGATCTTCGCCGGCCTGCGCGAACGTATCGCACTGGCCCGGGTGCCGGCAGCTTTCGCCGGTGCGCCCGTCGCTTTCATCACCATCAGCCTGCTGGCCCTGGCGTTCATGGGCTTCTCGGGCATGAACGTCTAAGGAGGTCGAGATGATCGCAGCCATCCTCAGCATGACCGTGCTCGGCGCCGCGCTGGGCGTCCTGCTCGGCGTCGCCAACAAGTTCCTCAAAGTCGAGGGAAATCCGGTGGTCGAGGAATTGACCGCCATGATGCCGGGCTCGAACTGCGGGCAGTGCGGTTTCCCCGGGTGCAGCGGTGCCGCGTCGGCGATCGTCGACGGCAGCGCACCGGTGACCTGCTGTCCGCCGGGCGGCAAGGCGCTGGCGACGGCGATCGCCGCCCGGCTCGGCATCACCGTCGATCTGTCGGCGATGGCCGACGACGGCCCGAAGATCGCCATGGTCGCCGAAGAACTGTGCATCGGCTGCTGCCGCTGCAGCAAGGTCTGCCCGACCGACGCGATCATCGGCGCCGCCAAGCAGATCCACAACGTTTTCCGCGAGGCCTGTACCGGTTGTTCGTCGTGCATCGAAAAATGCCCGACCGAAGCCCTGAGCATGAAGCCGGTACCGGTCACCCTGCAGCACTGGGTCATGCCGCGCCCGGCCACCGCCTGATCACAGGAACGAGATCGACATGGGATTCATGAATTTCCTCAAGCACCTGACCGGCGACGACTGGGGGGTGCATCCGGACGACCACAAGCGCCCGGCCGCCGATCAGGCGGTGCGCGTGATGCCGGTACCGGAAAAGCTCTATCTGCCGCTACAGCAGCACCTTGGCGGCGCGGCACGCGCGGTCGTGCTGGTCGGCCAGAAAGTGAAGAAGGGCGAATTGCTGGCCGAGGCGCAGGGGGCGGTATCGGCCCCGATTCACGCGCCGACCTCGGGAACCATCGCCGCGGTGACCGAAATCACCGCGCCGCACCCGTCCGGGCTGACGCTGCCGGCGATCATCCTCGAAGCCGACGGCGCCGACGAATGGTGCGAATTGCAGGGCTGCGACGATCCCTTTGCCCTGGCGCCCGGTGAAATCGGCAAGCGGGTCGCCGCCGCCGGCGTAGTCGGCATGGGCGGCGCCGCCTTTCCGTCGGCGGTCAAGCTGATCGGCGCTTCGCGGGCCAAGGTGACGACGCTGGTGATGAACGGCGGCGAATGCGAACCCTATCTGTCCTGCGACGACCGGCTGATGCGCGACCGCGCCGAGGGCATCGTCGACGGTATCCGCATCATGCTGCATGCCACCGGTGCCCGCGTGGCGCTGGTCGGCATCGAGGACAACAAACCGGAAGCCGTCGCCGCGATGCGCACGGCCGCCGCCGCGTTCCCGGAGGTCGAGGTTCGGCCGGTGCCGGCCCGCTATCCGATGGGCTCGGAAAAACAGCTGATCCAGGTGTTGACCGGCACCGAAGTGCCGGCCGACGGCCGGCCGGCCGATATCGGCGTGATCGTCCATAACGTCGGTACCGCGCTGGCCGTTCGCGCCGCGGTGCGCGAGGGCAAACCGCTGATTTCGCGGTTGCTTACGGTCAACGGCAACTGTGCGGCAAATCCGGGCAACATCGAGGTGCGCATCGGCACCCTGGCCGAGGAGGTGCTGGCCTTTGCCGGTGGCCTGAAGGGCGACGGCCTGGGACTGGCCCGGCGGATCATGGGCGGGCCGATGATGGGCATGCAGATTCCGCATTGGCGCGTGCCGGTGGTCAAGGGCAGCAGCGGCATCCTGGCACTCGATGCGGGCGAAGTGGCGGAGCGCGAGCCGGATCCGTGCATCCGCTGCTCGTCCTGCGTCAAGGCCTGTCCGGTCGGCCTGCTGCCGCTCGAAATGAGCGCCCGCATCCGCAACGAAGCCTACGCCGAGGCGATCGACATCGGTCTGAAGGACTGCATCGCCTGCGGCTGCTGCGCTTATGTCTGTCCGTCGAAGATTCCGCTGGTCCAGTACTTCGTCCATGCCAAGGGCGAACTGGCGGCACAGGATCGCGCCAAGCTGCGCAACGACGCAACCAAGAAACTGGCCCAGCAACGCCAGGAACGTCTCGAACGCGAAGCACGCGAGAAAGCCGAAGCTGCGGCCCGCCGCAAGGCCGAGCGGGAAGCTGCAGCCGCCGCCAAGGCCGCGGCCGAAGCGGCTGCCAAGGCGCTTGCGGTCGACCCGGCCATTCAGGGAGAAAACGCATGAGCACCCATCACCTTGGTCAGCCGGTCGCTTCGCCGCATGCGCATGGCGGCAATTCGGTCGGCCGCACGATGTTCCGTGTCCAGCTGGCGCTGCTGCCGGCAACGCTTTACGGCTTCTGGCTGTACGGCTGGCCATCCTTCTTCATGTGGCTGCTGACGGTCGGTTCGTGTATCGGTTTCGAGGCCCTTTCGCTGAAATTTGCCGGTGGTGGAAGAATCCGCCAGGGGCTGCTCGACGGCTCGGCGGCGCTGACCGGCTGGCTGCTGGCGATGACCCTGCCGCCTTGGGCGCCGTGGTGGGTGGCCGTGGTCGGCGCCTTCATCGCCATCGTGATCGGCAAGCAGGTGTTCGGCGGCGTCGGCCAGAACGTCTTCAACCCGGCGATGGTCGCCCGCGTCGCACTGCTCGTCTCCTTTCCGCTGCCGCTGACGCTGTGGGTGCTGCCGTTGCCGATGAACGGCGCGCCGGCGCCGGATTTCGTCGCCAGCATGCACATCTTCCTGACCAGCCAGCCGGTGCCCGATGCGATGACCAGCGCTACGCTGCTCGGTCATGCCAAGACCGAACTGTCGCGCGGCGTCGATCTCGGCCACGCGCTGGCCGACAGCGGGTCGCTGCTGTCGTGGCTGGGCATGCGGCCGGGCAGCTTCGGCGAATCGGCCTCGTTGCTGATCCTGGCCGGCGGCATTTTCCTGCTGGTTTCCCGCATCATCACCTGGCATGCGCCGCTCGGCGTGCTGCTCGGCGTGGCGATTCCGGCGCTGATCGGCCATGCCGTCGATCCCGGCCGCTTCCTGTCCGCCGAATCGCATCTGATGTCGGGGGCGTTGATGCTCGGCGCCTTCTTCATCGCCACCGACTACGTGACATCGCCCAATACCTCGCTCGGCCAGCTGATCTTCGGCCTGGGCGTCGGCCTGCTGACCTGGATCATCCGCACGGTCGGCGCCTATCCCGAAGGCATGGCCTTCGCGATCCTGCTGATGAATGCGCTGACGCCGGTCATCGACCGCTTCGTCAAGCCGCGCATCCTGGGCCGCGACCGCAAGGGCCGGCCGCTCGACATCCCGGAGAATGCCTGATGAACCTTGATGCCATTCGCGACAAACTGGGCTATCAGCCGCTGCTGCTCGGCATCTTCGGTCTGCTCGCCAGCGGCGCGCTGGCGGTGGTTTCGAATGCCGCCGGACCGGCCATCGTTGCCGCCGAAGCCAAGGACCTGCGCGACTCGCTGGCCGACGTGCTGCCCGCCGGGCTGGCCGACAACGATTTCCTGAACGATACGGTCGACGTCGATCGCGACGGAAAAACCGTGACCATCTACCGTGCCCGCCACGGCAGCGACCTGAAGGCGGTGTTGTTCAAGGTTGCCGAGCGCGGTTATTCGGGGGAAATCCAGGTGCTGATGGCGGTCGACCCCGCCGGCAAGATTCTCGGCGTGCGCGTGCTCAAGCACAGCGAAACGCCGGGCCTGGGCGACAAGATCGAAGCGAAGAAGAGCGACTGGGTGCACGCCTTCGCAGGCAAGTCGCTGGGCGAACCGGCGGCCGACAAGTGGGCGGTTAAGAAGGACAACGGGGTCTTCGACCAGTTCGCCGGGGCGACGATCACGCCACGGGCGGTGGTCAGGGCGGTCAAGGGCGGGCTGCAGTTCTTCGCTACCCGCAAACAGGAAATCACCGGCCAGGGAGCCTGAAGATGAGCGAAACCGGAAAACTCTTCAAGGAAGGTCTGTGGGACCAGAACGTGGTCTTCGCGCAGATGCTGGCGCTGTGTCCGACGATGGCGGTGACCACCAGCGGCACCAACGGCCTCGGCATGGGGCTGGCGACCACGGCCGTGCTGGTCGTCTCCAACGTGCTGGTGTCGCTGATCCGCAAGACGGTCAGCGATCAGGTCCGGATTCCCGTGTTCGTTGTCCTGATCGCCACGCTGGTGACCGTCGTCGACATGGCGATCAATGCCTGGTTGCACGATCTGTACAAGGTGCTCGGCCTGTTCATCGCGCTGATCGTGGTCAATTGCGCGATTCTCGGGCGTGCCGAGGCGTATGCCGTCAAGAACGGGGTCTGGGTCAGCGCCGTCGATGGTCTGGCGATGGGGCTCGGGTTTACCGGGGCCTTGGTGGTGATCGGCCTGATCCGCGAGTTCCTCGGTGCCGGTACCTTGTTCGCCCAGGCGTCGCAACTACTCGGTCCGGCCTTTTCCTTCCTTGAAGTCCAGGTGCCGCATTACGGCGGTGCGCTGCTGATGATCCTGCCGCCGGGCGCCTTCGCCGTGCTCGGTTTCCTGCTGGCCGGCAAGCGCATCCTGGACCGCCGTCTGGAAGCCCGCGCCGCCGCGGCGCCCGAAGACAGCACGCCGGCTGTCGCCTGAAGGAGAAAGCAAGATGCAGATTGGTGTCGCCTATTCCGAACCCGGTAACCAGATCTGGATGAATATCGAGGTGCCCGACGAGTCGACCGTGCAGCAGGCGATCGAACGTTCCGGCATCCTCGGCCAGTTTCCCCATATCGATCTCGCCGCGCAGAAGGTCGGCGTGTTCGGCAAGCTGGTCAAACTGGATGCAGCCCTCAAGCCGGGCGATCGCATCGAAATCTATCGTGGCATCATTGCCGACCCGGAAACCGTGCCGCGCCGCGACACCGAGGGCGATTGACAGAACGGATCCGCGACTGGTCGCCGGTCGTTCAAAATGACAACGAAAACCAAGGAATACAGCATGTACAACCTGTTGCCGGCGCTGCTGCTTGCCCCGTTGCCCGCCCTGGCCGATACGGCCGGCGCCGCGCCCGGCGGACAGACCTTGCAGTTCGTCGCCACGGCGATCTTCGTGATCGCCATCCTGCATACCTTCTCGACCAAACTGTTCGCCCATCTCGCGCACATCCAGCCCAAGCATGCCGGGTTGTGGCATCTGCTTGGTGAAGTCGAGGCAGTGTTCGGGTTCTGGGCCTTCGTGCTGATTGTCTTCATGGTCTGGCAGTTCGGCAGCGAGGCTGCGGTCGACTATCTGGAAAGCCTGAATTTCACCGAGCCGATGTTCGTGTTCGCGATCATGGTGATCGCCGCCAGCCGGCCGATCCTGAACGGCGTCATCATGCTGGTCGGCGGGCTGTCGAAGCTGATTCCGGTCAATCGCGGCCTGTCGGTCTATTTCCTGGCGCTGGCCGGCGTACCGCTGCTCGGTTCGTTCATCACCGAGCCGGCGGCGATGACGCTGGCGGCGCTGTTGCTGCGCGAGCGCTTCTTCCAGTACGACCTGTCCGAGCGCCTGAAGTACGCGACGATCGGCTTGCTGTTCGTCAATGTCTCGATCGGCGGCACGCTGACCAACTTCGCCGCACCGCCGGTGCTGATGGTGGCGAGCAAGTGGCAGTGGGATTCCTGGTTCATGCTCTCGCATTTTGGCTGGAAGGCGGCAACCGCCGCCGCCGTCGGCACGCTGGCGGTGACCTGGCTGTTCCGCCAGGAGATTGCCAGCAAGGGCGTCGCCTCGACCCGTATCGGCGAGCCGGTGCCGCTGTCGGTCAGCGCCATCCATGTCGCCTTCCTCGCGCTGGTCGTCGTCTTTGCCCACCATCCGGTGGTCTTCATGGCGCTGTTCCTGTTCTTTCTGGGCTACACCGAGGCCTACAAGGCATTCCAGGATCGTCTGATCCTGCGCGAAGGCCTGATGGTCGCCTTCTTCCTGGCCGGTCTGGTGGCGCTGGGCGGCCTGCAGCAATGGTGGCTGCAGCACGCGCTGACCGGCGTCCAGCCGACCGCGCTGTACTTCATCGCCACTGGCCTGACGGCCATCACCGACAACGCCGCGCTGACCTATCTGGCGTCGCTGGTGCAAGGGGTCGGCGACGACTTCAAGTACGCGGTGGTGGCCGGTGCGGTGACCGGCGGCGGTCTGACGGTGATCGCCAACGCGCCGAACCCGGCCGGCATGACCATCCTGAAGCCGTGTTTCAAGGACGAGGCGGTCAGCCCGCTGGGGCTTTTCCTGGCGGCGACGCCGCCGACGCTGCTGGCCGTTTGCGCCTTCATGTTGCTCTGATCGTACACCCGCACGACCGGGTTCGCTTCGGATAGAATTCGCCGCCGTTCCGCATGGGCTTGAGCGGATAATCGGCGCATTCGAACGATAACGGATGGCAGCTTTCAACCTGCCTGGGGGTAGCAGCATCATGCAGCACAGTCGATCCTTGTCCGCGGTCACTCTGGCCGCGATCGGCGTCGTGTTCGGCGACATCGGCACCAGTCCGCTCTACGCGCTGAAGGAAATCTTCGCCGGCCACCACCCGATGCCGGTGACGCCGGAAAACATCCTCGGCATCCTGTCGATGATCTTCTGGTCCATCGTCATGCTGGTGTCGCTCAAGTACGTGCTGATCATCATGCGGGCCGACAATCGCGGCGAGGGCGGTTCGCTGGCCTTGCTGGCGCTGGTCACCGAGCGCGCCAGGAACCCGCGCATCGCCTGGGCGGTGACGCTGCTCGGCATCTTCGCCGCCGCCCTGTTCTACGGCGACAGCATGATCACGCCGGCGATTTCGGTGATGTCGGCGGTCGAAGGGATCGAACTGGTGACGCCGGCGCTCAAGGCTTACGTGATTCCGATCACGGTGGCCATCCTGACCGTGCTGTTCTTCATCCAGCGGCGCGGGACCGGGACGGTCGGCATTTTCTTCGGGCCGGTCATGACCTGCTGGTTCGCCGTGCTCGGCCTGCTCGGCATCCTGCACATTGTCGACAATCCGTCGGTGCTGTTCGCGCTGAATCCGGTCTATGCCGTGCATTTTGCGGTCGACCACAGTCTGATGGCGTTTTTCGCGCTCGGTTCGGTGGTGCTGGCGGTGACCGGCGGCGAGGCGCTGTATACCGACATGGGCCATTTCGGCCGCTTTCCGATCCGGCTGGCCTGGTTCGGTTTCGTCATGCCGGCGCTGGTGCTCAATTATTTCGGTCAGGGGGCGATGCTGCTCGCCGAGCCGGAAGCGGTGGTCAATCCCTTTTTCCACCTGGCGCCCGACTGGGCCTTGATCCCGATGCTCTGCCTGGCCACGCTGGCCACCGTGATCGCATCGCAGGCGGTGATTTCCGGCGCCTTCTCGGTGGCCCGCCAGGCGGTGCAGATGGGCCTGCTGCCACGCATGCAGATCATCCATACCTCCGGCCACGAGCAGGGGCAGATTTATGTGCCGCTGACCAACTGGACCTTGTATTTCGCCGTCGTCACGCTGGTGGTCGGTTTCAAGTCCTCGTCCAACCTGGCCGCCGCCTACGGCATCGCGGTGACCGGCACGATGCTGATCGACACCATCCTGCTGGCTTTCGTGATGGTCCTGATGTGGCGCTGGCACTGGCTGGTGGTCGGTCTGGTCGCGCTGGCCTTCATCAGCGTCGACATCGCCTTCTTTGCCGCCAACGCGATCAAGATTCCGGACGGTGGCTGGTTCCCCATCGTGATGGGCGTCGTGTCGTTCACCGTGCTGACCACCTGGCGGCGCGGTCGACAACTGGTGGCGCAGGAAATGCGCAAGCAGAGCATTCCGATGGACGATTTCCTGCTGGCCATCGACGACGTGCATCGCGTGCAGGGCACCGCGGTGTTCATGACCAGTTCCAAGGAAGGCGTGCCGCCGGCATTGCTGCACAATCTCAAGCACAACCAGATCCTGCACGAGCGGGTCGTGCTGGCGACGGTGCAGACGGCCGACACGCCGCACGTCAACGACCTCGACCGCATCTACCTGCACCGCATGGGCAAGGGTTTCATGCGCATCGTCGTCCGTTACGGCTTCATGGAAAGCCCGGACATCCCCGGTGCGCTCGAACTGTGCAAGCACCACGGCGAACGTTTCGACATGATGGAGACGACTTTCTACCTGTCGCGCGAAACCATCGTGCCGGCGCTGACCCGCAAGATGACGATGCTGCGCGCCCGCCTGTTCTCGCTGATGAGCAAGAATGCGACGACGGCCAGCGACTTTTTCAAGATTCCCAGCAACCGGGTGGTGGAACTTGGCACGCAACTGGTCATCTGAGACGGTGCCGGCGCCGAAAACCCGTAAAATGCGCGCCGCTTTTGCCATTTCCGCCGTTGCTTACGGTCAACCCGGTTTTTTCTCAGGTTTTCAAGCATGAATCTCGAAGTCAAGGCGCCGACCATCGGCATCGTCTCGCTCGGCTGCCCCAAGGCATCGACCGATACCGAACATATCCTGACCAAGCTGCGCGCCGAAGGCTACCAGTTGTCGCCCAACTATGACGATGCCGATCTGGTCATCGTCAACACCTGCGGTTTCATCGACGCCGCGGTCGAGGAATCGCTCGATGCGATCGGCGAGGCCTTGAGCGAGAACGGCAAGGTCATCGTCACCGGTTGCCTCGGTGCCAAGGGCGACATCGTCCAGGTTACCCATCCGTCGGTGCTGGCGGTGACCGGTCCGCATGCGGCCGACGAGGTGATGGCGCACGTCCATGCCCACCTGCCCAAGCTGCACGACCCCTACACCGATCTGGTGCCGCCGCAGGGTGTGCGCCTGACGCCGGAGCATTTCGCCTATCTGAAGATTTCCGAAGGCTGCAACCACAGCTGCACCTTCTGCATCATCCCGTCGCTGCGCGGCCCGCTGGTGTCGCGGCCGGTCGGCGACGTCCTGGCCGAAGCCGAAAACCTGGCGCGGGCCGGCGTCAAGGAACTGCTGATCATCTCGCAGGACACCTCGGCCTACGGCGTCGATCTCAAGTACCGCACCGGCTTCTGGGGCGGCAAGCCGGTCAAGACCCGGCTGCGCGAACTGTGCGAGGCGTTGGCCTCGTTCGGCATCTGGGTGCGCCTGCATTACGTCTATCCGTATCCGTCGGTAGACGACGTGATTCCGCTGATGGCCGAAGGCAAAATCCTGCCTTACCTCGATGTGCCGTTCCAGCACGCCAGCCCGAAGATCCTCAAGGCGATGAAGCGTCCGGCCTCGGCCGAGAACACGCTGGAGCGCATCCGCAAGTGGCGCGAGATCTGCCCGGAAATCGTCATCCGCTCGACCTTCATCACCGGCTTCCCGGGCGAGACCGACGAGGATTTCGATCAGCTGATCCAGTTCCTCGAAGACGCCCAGCTCGACCGCGTCGGCGCCTTTGCCTATTCGCCGGTCGAAGGCGCGGCGGCCAACGATCTGGGCCTGCTGCTGCCGGAAGACGTGCGCGAAGACCGTCGCCGCTGGCTGATGCAGGTGCAGGAAGACATTTCCGCCGACAAGCTGGCGGCGAAGATCGACACGGTGATCGACGTGCTGGTCGACGAAGTCGACGACGAGGGCACGATCGCCCGTTCCAAGGCCGATGCGCCGGAAATCGACGGTCTGGTCTATCTCGACGGCCATTTCGATGCGCAGCCGGGCGATTTCCTCAAGGTCCGGGTGATCGATGCCGACCACCACGATCTCTACGCCAGGATCGCCTGATCAGGACCAGAAGGTGCCGTTGGCGTCCTCGTCGAGCAGCGCGATCAGCCGTTCCAGTTCGCGCTGCGGTTTCGGTGAATAGGGGCGCCAGGCGAGTTGACCTGTAAAGCTCGGTGCATCGAGCATCCAGCTGCCGGATCCCTTGTTGTAGCGGAAACGGGCGATGTCCAGATGCGCCCAGTCGCCGACCCGGCGAGGCGAGGGACGCGACTCGACCAGGACCACGGCGTCGTCCTCGAACCGCAGTTCGAGGCGCAGTTCGGCCTGCCGCTCCGGCGGCACGCGGCGTTCGCAATAGGCGCCCAGGCGATTGCGGGCAAGGTGCTGGATCAGGATGGGAAGTGGCATGACAGGTCGGCGGCTATGCCCGAATCATAGCCTGCGGGGTGCGCATCGGGAAAGCGTTTGACGCTGCGCCGTCGGCTGCCGACAATGCGCCTGGCGAAGACATCAAGGAGGTTGCCGGCCATGCAGGCCCTGATCGACAGTTTGCGCAGCGCGCTCGGCGAAGCCCAGGTGCTGACCGAGGCCGGCGACATGGCGCCCAGCCTGACCGACTGGCGTGGCCGCTACACCGGCAACGCGTTGTGCGTGGTCCGGCCGGCCGATGCGATGGAGGTGGCGGCCGTCGTCCGCGCCTGCGTCGCCGCCGGCGTGGCGATCGTGCCGCAGGGCGGCAATACCAGCCTGTGTGGCGCGGCGACGCCGGCGGCCGACGGCCGCACCGTCGTCGTCTCGTTGCGCCGGATGAACCGCATTCTTGCGGTCGACGCGCAGAACAACACGATTTCCGTCCAGGCCGGCTGCACGCTGGCCGAGGTCCAGGCCGCGGCGCGCGCCGCCGGACGGCTGTTTCCGCTGGCGCTCGCCTCCGAAGGCAGTTGCCAGATCGGCGGCAACCTGTCGACCAATGCCGGCGGCGTCCAGGTGCTGCGCTACGGCAATGCCCGCGAGCTGACGCTGGGCCTGGAAGTGGTGCTGCCCGGCGGCGAGATCTGGGACGGCATGCGCGGGCTGCGCAAGGACAATACCGGCTACGACCTGAAGCAGTTGTTCATCGGCGCCGAAGGGACGCTGGGCATCATCAGCGCCGCCGTGCTCAAACTCTTTCCGTTGCCGACGCGGCAAAGCACCGCCTGGCTGGCCGTCGCCTCGCCGGCGGCTGCGGTCGACCTGCTCAACCAGGCAAAAAACGTCTTCGATGCGCAATTGACCGCCTTCGAACTGCTCTCCGACATCGCCCTCGGCCTGGTTCTGCGGCACATTCCGGCCAGTCGGCGGCCGGGGGCGGTGAGCCCGTGGTACGTGCTGGCCGAGTTTTCCGACAGCGAGCCGGCTGCCGTCGAGGCCTGGCTGGCCGAGCGTCTGGCGGCCGGCGAGATCGCCGACGGTGCGCTGGCGCAGTCGGCTGCGCAGGCGCAGGCCCTGTGGGCGTTGCGCGAAAATATTTCCGAAGCGCAGAAACGCGAGGGGATCAGCATCAAGCACGACATCGCCGTGCCGGTGTCGCGCCTTGCCGACTTCCTGCGCATCGCCGACGATGCCTTGCATGCCGCTTTCCCCGGCATCCGCGTCGTCGCTTTCGGCCACGTCGGCGACGGCAACCTGCACTACAACCTGTCGCAGCCTGACGCCGGCGAAAACGCCGAATTCATCGCCGCCCAGCCGGCGGTGAACCGCATCGTGCATGACGCGGTCCACGCGCTGAACGGCTCGATTTCCGCCGAGCACGGGCTGGGACAGCTGAAGCGCGAAGAAATCCTGCGCTACAAGTCGCCGGTCGAGATGGCGCTGATGCGCAGCATCAAGCAGGCAGTCGATCCCGCCGGCCTGATGAATCCGGGAAAGCTGGTTTGATCGTGCCCAGTTCGATCTCGTGCTGCAGTTCGTCGCTGATCAACTGCAGCAGCAACTGGTCGAAACTGTAGAAGCCCGGCCCGAGCCGCGACAGCTGGTCGATGGCGAAGGCCGCGCCGGTGCCGAAGGCTTCGCGGCGGATCGAATTGTGGATCAGCCGCACGGTCTGGTGCGGAAAGCCGAAGATCACTTCGTGATGGCCGACGATGCCGCCGAGGCGCAGCGACGTGATGTGCTCGTCGCGAACATCCAGCGTTTCCGCCAGCTTGCGGGCCGTCCCCGAAATCTCGGGTTTCTCGCGGAAATGCTGCTCGACGATCTCGATGTCGGCGAACGGGGCGATGCGGCGCAGCATGCGCGACGCCAGCATCAGGAAATTGATGCCCAGCGTGATGTTGGGCGATGCCATCACCGCGATGTCGCGGCCGAGCGAATGCAGGTAGTCCAGCGTCGCTGCCGGGTAGCTGGAGATTGCCGTGACCAGGCAGATGCCTCGCCGGCGGATCGCTTCGCCATAGGCCAGCACCGAATCGGCGCCGGAAAAGTCGACGATGCCGTCCACCGGATGGCGATCCAGCCAGTGGCCGAAGGTGGCCGCGTCGAGTTCGACCGTCGGCAGGTCGATGTCGTCGGCGGCGGAACGCCGCGCGACCCAGCGCAGGTCGAAGCGCGGATCGTCGCGCAGGACGCCGGCAACCGCTTGTCCCGCCTTGCCGTAACCGATGAGTCCAAGTCTGAGCATTTTTCCTCTCCTTTCCCTGGTTCGAGAAAATGTGGGAAGCGGGGACTTCCCGGAATCGGCATGCCTGAGGCTTGTTGTTGTTGGTCCGGGCCTGGCCCGATGGCCGGCGTTGCCGGCCCGCCGCGAACGGAAAAAAACGGGGGGAAGCTCCCCCCTGAAACGTCCTCGTCGAAAAGGAATGAAAGTCTGACTTAAGCCACACTCCATTGGAAGGCAATATAATTCAGGTGCGACAAACGCGCAACATTATTTCCTGACTTCGGGTCCGCTCGTGCAAACTGAAAATCAACTGACGCAACAAACCGTGCTGGACGTGCTCCAGCAATTCCGTCTCATCTATGGCTCGATGCGCCGCCACTTCCGCATGGTGGAAGAGCGCTGCGGCATGTCCGGTTCTCAGATGTGGGTGCTGCAGGAAGTCCACCGTTCGCCGGAGATCGGTATCGGCGAACTGGCTATCCGGATGGGTATCCACCAGTCCACGTGCAGCCTGCTGGTGGACAAGCTGGTCGGCTTTGGCTGCCTGAACAAACGCCGCCAGGAAGCCGATCACCGGCGCGTCGGCCTGTGCCTGACCGACAAGGGGGCGGCGGCGCTGGCCCGCTTGCCGGGACCGGCCGAAGGCATCCTGCCTGAGGCGCTGTCGAACCTGTCGGAGACGGTGCTGCGTACGCTGCACATCAATCTCGATGAATTGATCCGTAATCTTCCCGGCAAGGAAGACAGCTATGCCAACACGCCGCTGGCCGACATGGTCCGGCAGCGCGAAGAGGTATGACGGTGCGGCGCATCTGGACGGGGGCGTGCACCACGCTGGCGGTGGCGCTGCTGACGGCTTGCGGCAGCGCGCCGGTGGCGCGCATCCTGCCCGAAAAGCCGGCGGAAAAGAGCGAGCGCAAGGCTGCACCGGTATCGCTGGCGCCGGCGGTCAGCGAGAAACAGCTGATGTCTGCGGTCGACGAGGTGAACAGCGTGTTTTTCCCGCCCGACGGCGTGACCGTCGATGCCGAGGGCCGGCGCCGGCTGGGCGAACATGCGGCTCGCCTGAAAGCCGACGGCGACAAGGTCGTCACGCTGGTCGGCCACACCGACGATCTGGGCAGTCCGTCCTACAACCTGGCGATTGCCGAACAGCGGGTCAATGCGGTGTATGCGGTACTGCGCAGCCAGGGCGTGCCGGCGACGCAGATCCGGCGTTACGGCCTGGGTGCCGAGGATGGCGGTCCGGCCTGCAAGTCGGCCGCATGCCGGCGCCTGATGCGCCGGGTGCAGCTCAACTACGACTGAACTCAGTTCAGCGCCGTGCCCTCGCTGGCCGCGAAGATCGCTTCGACGTCGGCCGGCGAGAAGCGGTAATCGCGGTTGCAGATGTCGTCGCGGATCAGGATTTCGCCGTGTTCGGCGACGATGGCTTCGGCGTCGGCGCGACCGAGCGAGCGGATCATGTCGCGCACCTTGTCCCAGTCTTCCGGGCAGTGATAGACCACCGGCTGCGGGTCGTAGACGCGGATGCCGCCGGCGGCGATCTCTTCGTGGAACAGCCGGCCGAGCAGGTTTTCGCAGTCGAGTTCGAGCAGTTCGGCCGGTTTCACCGTCGCGGCCAGCTGGTTGATCCGGTGCCAGCCATCGGCATCCAGCGTATCGGCCTCTGGCAGCTTCTGCAGGAACAGGCAGGCCGCGCTTTTCGGCGCGGCCGTGCAGAACAGTCGCGACGGCTGCTGTTCCGACTGTTCGAGGTAATGCTCGAAGATCGCCGCGATGCTGTCGCCGACCAGCGGCACGTAGCTCTGGTAAGGCTGGCGGGCGGTCGGCAGGTCGAGGCTCATCAGCAGTTGGCCGCCGAGGTGCGAGCCGAGCAGGTCGGGCACCGGCGCCGGCAGTACCACCGGGTTGCTGTGCGCCATGCCGCGCATCTGCAGTTGTTCGTTGCAGTCCATCACCAGCATGCGCACCGGACCGCCGCCGCGCAGTTGCAGCGTCAGCCGGCCCGGCTGCTTCAACTGGGCGCCGATCAGTGCCGTCACCGCCGCCATCTCGCCGAGCAACTGGGCGACCGGCGGCTGATAGTCGCGGCCGTCCTGCATCTGCTGCCAGGCTTCGTCCAGGCGCACCACGGCACCGCGGATGTCCAGTCCCTCGAACAGGAAACGACGAACGCTGCCGCCGCTCATTTCAGCATCTCCGCGTAGCTTTCCGGCGTGAAGCCGACCCGCAGTTCCTTGCCGGTATCGAGTACCGGCCGTTTGATCAGGGCCGGATACTGCGCCATCAATTTCAGTGCCTTGGCCTCGTCGACCGCAGCACGCTCGTCGTCGCTCAGCTTCTTCCACATCAGGCCGCGCGTGTTCAGCAGCTTCTGCCAGCCGGCGCGGGCATTCCAGTCCGGCAAGTTGGTTTCGGCCACGCCGGCCTTCTTGTAATCGACGAATTCGTAGGCGACGCCGTTTTCATCGAGCCATTTCATGGCCTTCTTCATGGTGTCGCAGTTCTTGATGCCCCAAATTTTTACCGCGAAAGTGGTTGTCGATTGAGTCATGGGAGTTCTATTGAAGTGTTTGATATTTGATCATAACGCCCGCTTGGCTTTCTTCAGTTCGGATTGCACGTGCGAATTGATGATATTGGAGGTCGAGTTCGCTATCCGATGCCCATTTCACCCGAACGTCTGGGCCTCGGGTTAAGCCTGCAGGGGCTCGCCCATGGTTGCTGTCGGCAGCAAAAAACGACTTGGGAAGATCCTGCGTATTCGCGGTATCGAAAGAGGTCTTCACAATTGCTACATGCGTGTTGAAATCGGTGCTCGCCCCGCAGTCGACTTGAAAAATGACTGCCTTCAATTTATTGCTAGGCGAGGGAATCTGGTCGAAAACAGTTGTTGCACACATGCCGGAAGTAAGGCGATCCAAAGCGAAAAGGCAGCCACCCATGGTTACGACAACAATTCCGATAGTCCAGAGCAAGACTTTTTTCCAAGTAGCCATATTTAATACCGTTACTCAGTTCTTGATGCCAAAAATACGGATGGTGGACATGCAGAGGCTCCGCTGGGTGTTCCGGGGAAGGCGCGATTATCCCAGAGCTTCGCTGCAAGTGTTGTCCGGTTCGGGAAAAGCGGCAGGGTCATGTTGCCGTGCGGCGCAGGGCTTCGATCTGCGGTATCAGTCGTTCCCAGTAATCTGCGGTGAAATGCCCGAAGAGCGGGCGCAGGAAACGGATTTTGCAGCGGAAAATCCAGGACTGGCGGCGGTCGACGATCCGGCGGCAGCGCTCGTCCAGCCACTGGCTGTCGAAGCCGGCCCATTCGCCGGCGATGCACATCAGGTTGGCCGATACCGCCGGCGCCACCTCGGTGTCGTGGATGATCCGGATTTCCCGCAGGGAATAGGGCGAAGCGGCGATCGTCCGGGCAATCGCCGCGAGCTGCAAATCGCTCAGTTCGGTATCCAGCCAGAGTTCCGACAAGGCTTCCCAGACGGGGCGGCGGGCGAGCAGATCCTGATCGGTGAGGGGTGGGGGCATGACGAACGCTTGGTGTGCCGGTTCCCCGATTTTGCCTGCTTTGATTTCCGTTGTCATGATTTGCCGGCGTTCGCCAGCGCAGCGCAGCGCTCGCGCAGGAATTCCCGCAGCAGGATGACCGTGGGTGACAGTTGCCGGCGGTCGGCGCAGGTCAGCGACAGCGGTGCCGCTTCGCCCTGCCAGTCGGGGCAGAGGCGGACGAGGCGACCGGCGGCCAGGTCGCTGGCGATGTCCAGTCCCGATTTGTAGGCGATGCCGTGGCCGGCCACGGCCCAGCGGCGGACGGCGTCGCCGTCGTCGCAGAGACGGTTGCCGGTGACGGTGATGCGCATTTCCCGGCCGTCGCGGGTGAAGCGCCACTGGTCGTGCAGGTCGTCGCCGAGCCGGAAACACAGGCAGTTGTGGTGGACGAGATCGTCCGGGGTATGCGGAGCGCCGTGCTTGGCGAGGTAGCCGGGGGCGGCGCACAGCACGCGGCGGTTGGCGGCGTGCAGCGGCAGCGCGACGAGGCCGGAGTCGGGCTGCTGGCCGTAACGGATGGCCAGGTCTACCGGTTGGCGATAGACGTCGGCCAGGCGGTCGCTGAACTGCAGGCGGAAGCTGACCTCGGGCCAGCGTGCCTGGAATTCGTCGAGCCAGCCGAGGAGGTGGTTGCGGCCGAGGTCGGAGGGCAGCGAGATCTGCAGGTGGTCGCGGACGACCTGACGGCCGGTGGCGATTTCCTCGGCGGCGTCGCGCAGGCCGTCGAGCGCCAGGCGGGCAGCGGGGAGCAGGCGTTCGCCTTCGCGGGTCAGGCGCAGGCTGCGTGTCGAGCGTAGCATCAGCGGTACGCCGAGCTCGGCTTCGAGCCGCTTCAGGCTGGCGCTGGCCAGGGCCGGCGACAGGTCGAGCCGGCGGGCGGCGGCGGAGAGGCTGCCGAGTTCGGCGGCGCGGACGAAGAGTTCGAGATCGTGCAGGTTGCGAATTTTCATGATTTTCTTGAAAGTGTTTCGCTTTGTCGGCAGTTTATTGTCTGATCGATGTAAATGATACTGCGTGCCTCTGTTATTGCCCGCTGGAGCCGCTCATGAAAGCCGTTGCCTATCAGGATTCCTTGCCGATCGAGACGCCCTCGTCGCTGGTCGATGTCGAGTTGCCGGAGCCCGAGGTCGGCGCGCACGATCTGCTGGTTGCCGTGCGGGCGGTTTCGGTCAATCCGGTCGATACCAAGGTACGGCGCGGCGTTGCCCCGGCCGCCGGCGAGTGGAAAGTACTCGGCTGGGACGTGGCCGGCGAGGTGCTGCAGGTCGGTCGGGCGGTGTCGGGATTCGCCGTCGGCGACCGCGTCTGGTACGCCGGTTCGATCGCCCGGCCGGGCGGCAACAGCGAGCGTCATGCGGTCGACGCGAGAATTGTCGGAAAAATGCCGTCGACCGTGGATTTCGCGCAGGCCGCCGCCTTGCCGCTGACCGCCATCACCGCCTGGGAAATCCTGTTCGACCGGCTCGCGCTGGCCGCCGATTCGACCGGCACGCTGCTGGTCGTCGGTGCCGGCGGCGGTGTTGGTTCCATCCTCGTGCAACTGGCGCGGCAACTGACCGGGCTGACCGTGGTCGGTACCGCGTCACGGCCGGAAACGCGCGACTGGCTGCTCGAGCTCGGCGCGCATGCCGTCGTCGATCACCGCCGGCCGCTGGCCGAGGCCCTGCGCGACGCGGGTTTCGCGCAGGCTGATTACGTGGTCAGCCTGAACCAGAGCGAGCAGCATTTCGCCGAGGTGGTCGAACTGATCGCGCCGCAGGGCAAGTTTGCGCTGATCGACGATCCGGCCAGCCTGGACGTCGTACCGCTGAAGCGCAAGAGCGTGTCGGTGCATTGGGAGTTCATGTTCACGCGCTCGATGTTCGCCACGCCGGACCAGGCGAAGCAGGGCCGGTTGCTTGACGAACTGGCGCGGCTGGTCGATGCCGGGCAGGTGCGCACGACGCTGGCCGGACATTTCGGGCGGATCGACGCGGCCAACCTGCGTCGGGCGCATGCGCTGATCGAGAGCGGCACGGCGCGCGGCAAGATCGTGCTGGAAGGTTTTTGACGCAATATCGCGGTCGACCGCAATTTTTCTCATTTTTTGATCGTAGACCGGAGCATGACATGGCCGAACTCTTCACCCCGTTTTCCCTGCGCAGCCTGACGCTGTCCAACCGCATCGGCATGCCGCCGATGTGCCAGTATTCGGCCACCGACGGCCTGGCCAACGATTGGCACGTACAGCACTACGGTAGCCGTGCGGCCGGCGGCGTCGGCCTGGTCATCGTCGAAGCCACGGCGGTCCTGTCCGAAGGGCGGATCAGCCCGGCCGACCTCGGGCTGTGGCACGACGGCCAGATCGAACCGCTGGCGCGCATCGCCCGGCTGATCGACAGCCAGGGTGGCGTGCCGGTGCTGCAACTGGCGCATGCCGGGCGCAAGGCCAGCATCGGCCGCGGCTGGGAGGCGCAGCGCACGTTGGGCGTCGCCGAGGGCGGCTGGACCGCGCTGGCGCCGTCGGCCGTCGCCTTCGAGGGCTATGCCGAGCCGCAGGCACTCGACGCGACCGGCATCGCGCAGGTCGTCGAAGCTTTTGCCGCGGCCGCCCGGCGCGCCTTGCGGGCCGGTTTCAGGGCCGTGGAAATCCACGCCGCGCACGGTTACCTGTTGCATCAGTTCCTGTCGCCGCTGAGCAATCTGCGGACCGACGAATACGGCGGCAGCTTCGCCAACCGCATCCGGCTGACCCGCGACGTGGTCGCCGCGGTGCGTGCCGTGTGGCCACCGGAACTGCCGCTGCTGATCCGCCTGTCGGCGACCGACTGGGCCGATGGCGGCTGGGATGCCGAGCAGACGGTTGACCTGTGCCGCTTGCTGAAAACCGACGGCGTCGATCTGGTCGACGTGTCGACCGGCGGCCTGCTGCCGGGCGTCAGGATTCCCGCCGCTCCCGGCTTTCAGGTGCCGTTCGCGACGCGGGTCAAGCGGGAGGCCGGTTTGCCGGTGGCCGCGGTCGGGCTGATCAGCGAAGCGGCCCAGGCCGAGGCCATCGTGGCCAACGGCGAAGCCGATCTGGTCCTGATCGGGCGGGAACTGCTGAAAAATCCGTACTGGCCCTTGCAGGCGGCGCAGGCGCTGGGCGTGGCGGCGGCCTGGCCGCTGCAGTACCTGCGTGCGCTGCCGGCCGGAACGCCGGGCCGGGCCTGATGCGAACGGGGCGGTGCGGCCTTCCGGCAGGATGGCCGCCCGGACCGCCGGCGTTGCCGCGATCCGTTGTGTCCGGTCGCCTTATCCGGACGACGGGCCGGCCGTTTTGCCCGGCAGGGCGCCCATGATGGCCCCTGCCGAAACGACCAGGATACCGGCGATGACCGTCCAAGTCAGTGGCTCGTCGAGGACGAAGTCAGCGCCAATCGCCGAGACGGCGGGAACCAGTGCCAGCATCATGGACGCCTGGCAGGCGCCGATTTTCTGGTTGGCGTAGCTGTAGAGGCTGGCCGCCAGCATGGCTGCGATGATGCCCTGATAAACGCACTGCAGCGCAATCTCCTCCCAGCCGGCGATCGCCAGTTTTTTCGGCAGGAACAGCAGATACACCGGCCAGTAGATCAGCATCGCAAAGCAGGCAATGCCGCAGATGCCCAGCAATGGCCGGATCTGCCAGCGTCGCATCAGGATGCCGAAAATCGCCCAGGACAGTGCGGCAGCCAGAAAAAGCAGATCGCCGATGAACGCGTGCTGGCCGTGATGGGAGAGCAGGCTGTCGATGCCGATCAGCAACAGTCCGCAGGCCGAGATGAGAAGGGCGGCCAGCGTTTGGCGGGCCAGGCGGAAGCCGCTCGTCAGCGCTACGATGAGCACCGTGCAGAACGGGATTCCCCCGTTGACGAAGATGCCGGCATGCGCGCTCGGGGCAAGCGAGAAACCCGAATAAACGAACAATCCGTAGCCCAGGCCGCCAAACAGGCTGAGCACCGCATAACGCGGCCATTCGGCACAGGGAACGTTGCGCAGGAAATAGAGGCTGCCGAGCAGGCCCGAGATGCCGTAGCGCATCGCCGCCAGATCGAAGGGCGTGAACGCGGCCTTGCTTCCGAAGCGCGAAACGATGTTGAAACCAGACCAGCACAGGACGACTGCCAGACCGGCGAGCAGTCCTTTCGTGGTTTCGGAGATGCGTTGGGGATGGGGCGGTTGCGCAGTTGGGTTCATTTCCGTTCAAACGAGTCCTGTCGCACGAGAGTAAATCACCGGAAACCGCTTGAGTACAGATTCAGCTCAGGCGATTCCGGATGGGAACAGTTTTGCGGCTTGCGCTTAGAATGTGCGCTCGACTGACATCTTCCGCCCTGGGTCGTTTCTTCATGAGCCGCTACCAGACACTTGCCGAGCAAACCGAAAAGCTGATCGTCGACGGTGTCCTGCGCCCGGGGGAAAAACTGCCCTCGGTTCGCAATGCCTGCCGGATTCACGATGTCAGCCCGATCACGGTAACCCAGGCTTACTACCTGCTGGAGAGCCGGGGGCTGATCGAAGCGCGGCCGAAATCGGGCTATTTCGTGCGCGCCCGTCTCGGCAAGAACCTGCCGGAACCCGAGATGACGCACCCGGTCGGCGGATCCACCGAACTTCAGGTCAGCGATTTCATTTTCCAGATCCTCGACAGCGTGCGCGACCCTTCCGTCGTACCGCTCGGCTCCAGTTTTCCCAGTCCTTATCTCTTTCCGCTCGACAAGCTCGGCCGCTATCTCGCCAACGCCGCCCGCCGCTTCGATCCCCTGGCGACGGTGACCGACCTGCCGCCGGGTAACGAGGAACTGCGGCGCCAACTGGCCTTGCGCTATCTGGCGCAGGGCGCGAATGTCTCCCCGCAGGAAATCGTCATCACCTCGGGGGCCATGGAAGGGCTCAATCTCTGCCTGCAGGCCGTCACTCGCCCCGGCGACCTGATCGCCATCGAGTCGCCGACCTTCTACGCCGGCTTGCAGGCCAGCGAGCGCCTGGGCCTCAAGGTCATCGAGATCCCCAGTCATCCCCGCGAAGGGGTCAGCCTGTCGGCCTTGACCGATGCCCTTCGTCATCATCCGATCAAGGCTTGCCTGTTCATGCTCAATTTCGCCAACCCGACGGGCAGCCGGGTCTCGGACGAGAACAAGAAGGCCCTGCTGGAACTGCTCCGGCGCCACGATGTTCCGCTCATCGAGGACGATGTCTACGCCGAACTGTATTTTGGCCAGCAGGCACCCTTGTGCAGCAAGGCGGAGGACCGGACCGGCCTGGTCATGCAGGTGTCTTCGTTCTCGAAGAGCCTGGCGCCCGGCTACCGTCTCGGCTGGGTGGCGGCCGGTCGCTATGCACGTGCCATCCAGCGCCAGAAGCTGTCGCTGAGCCTGGCAACGACGATTCCGGTGCAGATTGCCCTTGCCGATTATCTCAAGCAAGGCGGCTACGAGAACCATCTTCGTCATCTGCGGAATACGCTCGCCACGCAGGAGGCCACGCTGGTGCAGGCGATCGAACGTTATTTCCCGCCGGGAACCAAACTGGCCCGGCCGCAAGGCGGCTATTTCCTCTGGCTGGAGTTGCCCGCCGGCGTCGATACCTTGTCGTTGCACCAGCGCGCCCTCAGTGAAGGCATCAGCATTGCGCCGGGCCCGATCTTCTCGGCCAAACGCGAGTTCAGCCACCATCTGCGGCTCAACTTCGGACATCCCGATTCGGCGCGCCTGGACGCCGCGATGGCGAGCTTGGGCCGATTGATCGCGAGCTGACTGTTCCTATGGGAAAAAGCAAAATCTGAAACTGTTCCCATCCAGCCGCGGGTGGTCTACTTCGTCCCCGGGGTCGGCAAGCTTGTTTCGCTGCCCGACATCGCGACTGAAGGGGAACCGAAATGAGCAAGCCTGTTAATAAGGTACGGGAAGCCAAGCTGGAGCTTTACCGTAAAAAAGGAAAGATTCACGCCAAAGCGACAACAGGGACGTTCAATACCCTGCGCTGGGCCATGGTCTGGTTTACCCAGATCGTTTTCTACGGCACCTGCTGGCTGACCTGGGATGCCAACGGCTTCACCCGGCAGGCCGTGCTGCTGGATATCGCCCACGAGAAGTTCTATCTGTTCGGCCTGGTCCTGTGGCCGCAGGATGCCTTGCTGATGGCCTTCGTGCTGATCCTCGCCGCAACCGCCCTGTTCTTCGTCACGGCGCTGGCCGGGCGCCTGTTCTGTGGATTTGCCTGTCCGCAGACGGTATATACGTCGATCTTCACCTGGATCGAAGCCAAGGTCGAGGGCGACCATCTGGCCCGCCTGAAACTCGACCAGAGCCCGATGAGCGCCCGCAAGTTCGGCCTGAAAGCCATCAAGCACGGCGTGTGGTTCCTGTTCGCGGCGTGGACGGCCATCACCTTCGTCGGCTATTTCACGCCGATCCGCGAACTGCTGCCGACCTTGCCCGACTGGCGCGTCGGTCCCTGGGAAGGCTTCTGGCTCATTTTCTACTGTGCCTTCACCTATGTTCAGGCGGGCCTGGCCCGCGAGGCAGTCTGCCAGCACATGTGCCCCTATTCGCGGTTTCAGGGGGTGATGTTCGATCCGACGACCAAGAACGTTGCTTACGATGGCCAACGCGGCGAGCCTCGCAATGCCCGTCGTCAGGCGGGCAATACCGGTGACTGCATCGACTGCGGTATTTGCGTGCAGGTCTGCCCGACCGGCATCGACATCCGGGACGGGCTGCAATATCAATGCATCAATTGCGGCCTGTGCATCGATGCCTGCGATCAGGTGATGACCAAGATCGGCGCCCCGACCGGACTCATCCGCTTCATGTCCGAAAAGGAACTGGCCGGGGAGGCGCAACCGACGGGGCTGCTCGGACGGCCGCGCGTTGCCCTCTATGCCAGCTTGCTGCTGGTGTTCTCGCTGCTGGGCGCCTGGACGCTCGCCGACCGCTCGCTGTTGCTGGTCGATGTGCTGCGCGACCGCGGGGCCTTGCATCGCGAAACGGCCGACGGAACGATCGAGAATGCCTATACGGTCAAACTGATGAACCTCGACGAGACACCGCGCAGTTTCAACATCGAGGTCTATGGCTTGCCCGGCATCGGCATCGTCGGCGAGCACGAGTTTACGGTGGATGCCGGCAGCATCCGGCCGCTTTTCCTGACCGTTGCCATGCCGGCCGATACGCCGGTCAGCGGGATCCAGCCCATTCGCTTCCGGATTTCGGCGCTGCACGATCCAGCCACTTCGGTCATGGAACGAAGCAGTTTCGTGCTGCCTTGATCGTCACGCCGGATCGCTGAAAACCATGTATCGCTACAACGATATCGATCAGCAACTGGTCGACGACCGGGTCGCCCAGTTTCGCGGGCAGATGGCGCGCTATCTCGGCGGACGCCTGAGCGAGGACGACTTCCGTCCGCTTCGTCTGCAGAACGGGCTGTACGTTCAACGCCATGCGCCGATGCTGCGCGTGGCCATTCCGTACGGTGTGCTGTCGAGCCGGCAAATGCGCATGCTGGCGCATGTTGCCCGGACTTACGACCGCGGTTACGGTCACTTCACCACCCGTTGCAATGTGCAGTTCAACTGGATCCGGCTCAACGAGGCACCGGATATCCTGGCCGCCCTTGCCACCGTCCAGATGCATGCCATCCAGACTTCCGGAAACTGCATCCGCAACATCACCTGCGATGCGTTTGCCGGGGTTGCGGCGGATGAAGTCTTCGATCCCCGTCCTTACTGCGAGATCGCCCGCCAGTGGTCGACGCTGGCGCCGGAGTTCATGTTCCTGCCTCGCAAGTTCAAGATTGCCTTTACCGGCAGCATGGAGGACAGGGCGGCAATCCGTTTTTACGATATCGGCCTGCGTGCCAGGGTATCGGATGGCGGCACACGCGGCTTCGAGGTGTTTGTCGGCGGTGGCATGGGGCGGACGCCGATGCTCGGCCAGCCGGTCAAGGATTTTCTGCCCGGCAACGAGCTGCTGAACTATTTCGAGGCCATCCTCCGCGTCTACAACCGTTACGGCAGGCGGGACAACAAATACAAGGCGCGCATCAAGATTCTCGTCAAGGACCTGACGCTGGCTGGCTTTGCCCGCGAAGTGGACGCCGAGTGGGCGCATCTCCAGGGTGGCCCGAACACGATTCCCGAGCAGACGATTTCGGCGATGGCGGCCTTCTTCGCGCCGCCCGCCTGGCGCCAGGCGGCGAGCGTCGACGCGGACCCCGGCGAGGCGGCCGTCGTCGATCGTTCGTTTGCCCGGTGGGTCAGCCGCAGCGTCAGCGCCCATCGGCATCCCGGTCTGGCAATCGTGACGCTGTCGCTGAAAAAGACCGGCGTTCCGCCCGGCGACGCGACGGCCTTGCAGATGGCGGCAATCGCCGACATGGCGGAGCGCTTCAGTTGCGGTGAAATCCGGGTTACCCATGAACAGAATCTCGTGCTGCCTCATGTGCCTCGCGAGTCCCTCCACGAACTGTGGTCCCTGGCCACCGCCCACGGCCTGGCGACGCCCAACATCGGCCTGCTGACCGATGTTGTCTGCTGTCCCGGCGGCGATTTCTGTTCGCTCGCCAACGCCAAGTCGATCCCGATTGCCGAAGCCATCCAGCAGCGCTTCGACGATCTCGACTATCTGTTCGACCTGGGGCCGCTGGAACTCAACATCTCGGGATGCGTGAATTCCTGCGGGCATCACCATATCGGTCACATCGGCATTCTCGGCGTCGACAAGAACGACGAGGAGTGGTACCAGATCACCCTGGGCGGCAGTGAAGGCCGCGATTCTCGGATCGGCCGGGTGATCGGCCCGTCATTCGCCGCGCAGGATGTTCCGGACGTGATCGAAAAAATCATCGGAATCTATGTCGACCGCAGGCACGACGATGAAACCTTCAGCGATACTTTCGTCCGGATTGGTCTCGCACCGTTCAAGGCCGGCGTTTACGGAGCAAGGCATGGCGCCGCTGATTGACCGACACGGTATTGTTTCCGCCGATCCCTGGCGCTGCATCGACAACGAGGCAGCGCTCGACGAAGCCTGGGGCGCTGCCCGGCAGCACCTGATCCTGGCGATTCCGCTCTGGCGGCATCATCGGGCACGCCTGACCGAACAGGGGCATGCGCTCGGCGTCTGGCTGGGCCCCGAGGACGAGCCCGAGGAGCTGGCGCCGGACCTCGCCGGCTTGCCGGTCATCGCCGTGCAGTTCACCAGCTTCACCGACGGCCGCGGCTATTCCCTGGGACGCATCCTGCGTCAGCGCATGGCTTATGGCGGCGACCTGCGCGCCACGGGAGACATCCAGCGCGACCAGATCTACCTGCTGCACAAATGCGGCTTCAGTTCGTTCGCACTACGTGCGGACCAGTCGCCGGAAGAGGCGCTGGCGGCGCTCGGGGATTTCCGCTGGGCGCCGCTGGTCGGTTGCTAGCGTTACGGCTCGAACGCCATCGTTTCGGATCTGATGACAGTCTCAGAACGGGAAAAGCAGCGGTAGCACGAGTATGCAGACGATCATCACGATCAGCGTGAACGGTACGCCGATCTTCACGAAATCGCCGAAGCGGTACTGGCCGGGGCCGAGCACCAGCGTGTTGACCGGCGATGACACCGGCGTCATGAAGGCGGCCGAGGCAGCCAGCGCGATGGTCATCGCGAACGGGTAAGGCGAAGTGCCGAGTTGCTGCGCAACGCCGATGCCGATCGGTGCCATCAGTACGGCCGTGGCGGTGTTCGATATGAACAGGCCGACCAGCGCAGTCATCGCGAACAGGGCGCCAAGCACCAGGCGCGGCGACGCGGTGCCGGTCAGTTCGAGCAGCGAGCCGACCAGCAGTTCGATACCGCCGGTTTTCTGCAGCGCCAGCGCGAAAGGCAGCATGCCGACGATCAGGATCAGGCTCTGCCAGTGGATGGCACGGTAGGCGCTTTCCATGTCCAGGCAGCGGAAGGCGCCCAGCAGCAGGCAGCCGATCAGGGCGGCCACGACGTTGGGTACGGCACCACTGACCATCAGTCCGACGGTGATGCCGAGTGCCAGCAGCGCCAACGGGGCGCGGCGGGCGGCCGGTGCCGCCTCGTCGATTTCGGCCGGCAGGCTGAGCACCAGGAAATCGTGTGCCTGGGTGTGCAGCAGGCGGATCGACTTCCAGGTGCCGGCGACCAGCAGGGTATCGCCCATCCGCAGCTTTTCATGCAGCATGTCCTGGATGCAGCGCCCGCGCCGGCGCAGCCCCATCACGTTGATGCCGCGCTGCGAACGCATGCGCAAGTCGAGGATGGATTTGCCGATCAGCTGCGAACCGGGCGGGATAGTCACTTCGGCCAGCCCGAGCTCGCGGGTCAGGCTGGTCAGATGGTCCTCGCCGAAATCGCAGTCGATCAGGCCCATGCGTTCGATGAAGCTGGTGATGTAATAGACGTTGTCATCGGCGAAATGGACGAACAGGATGTCGCCGGCCAGGATTTCGCGGTTGGCCGAGGTGGTCAGCATGTCCTCACCGAAACGGCGCGGCCGCTCGATGGCGATCACATTGGCACCGTAGTGGGCGCGCAGCTTCAATTCGCCCAGCGTATGGCCGATCATCGATGAATCCGGGCTGACTTCGAGGCGGCGCGTCTGCCCGTGCAGTTCGTAGTCGGCCGCCAGTTCAAGCAGTCGGCGACGTGCCCGGCGGGGTGGCCCGTCGGGTGCCGCCGCCGGACGGCCCAGGCGGCGCCGGGCGTGGATCATGTAGACGATGCCCAGCCCGAGGATCAGCAGGCCGGCCGGCGTGAAGGAAAAAAAGCCGAAGCCGTCGAATCCGGCACGCCGCAGCTCGCTGTGTACCACCAGGTTGGGTGCCGTGCCGACCAGGGTCAGCATGCCGCTGATCAGTGCGGCGAACGACAGCGGCATCATCAGCTGCGCGGGCGGGATGGACAGCCGGCTGGCGATGCTCAGGGCGACCGGGATGAAGATGGCGACCACTCCGGTCGAACTCATCACCGAGCCGAGCCCGGCGACGGCCAGCATCAGCAGGATGAGCAGGCGGTCCTGGTCATTGCCGGCGCGGTTGGTCAGCCAGTGGCCGATGCGGTAGGCGACGCCGGTGCGGACCAGTCCTTCGCCGATCACGAAAAAGGCGGCAATCAGGATCACGCTGGGATCGCTGAAGCCGGCCAGCGCTTCGGAGACGTCGAGAATGCCGAGCAGGACGAGCCCGAGCAGCGCGAGCAACGCCACCGCATCCATCCGCGGCCGGTTGGCAATGAACGCGGCGATGCAGGCGGCGAGCAGTCCGAATACCCAGAGCATCTGCGGGTTCATGCCCGCGGCGCCAGTGCTCACCGGAGACGCCCGTTCATGCCGGCGGCGCGCTTACTTGCGCAGCTTGGCGAAGGCCGCGGCCATCGCGTTGCCGGCCGGCGGCGGCGCGTTGTGGCGGGCCTGTTGTTTCGACAGCGGCGCACCGCGCTGGCTACTGCCGCCATCATGCTTCTTCGGCTCGTCGGACATGCGCATGGTCAGCGCGATACGCTGGCGGGCGAGATCGACTTCCAGCACCTTGACCTTGACCACCTGGCCGGCCTTGACCACGTCGTGCGGGTCCTTGACGAAGGTGTTGGAGAGCGCCGAGACATGGACCAGGCCGTCCTGGTGCACGCCGATGTCGACGAAGGCGCCGAAGGCGGCGACGTTGGTGACGACGCCTTCGAGGATCATGCCCGGGCGCAGGTCCTTCACTTCCTCGACGCCGTCGGCGAAGGTCGCCGTCTTGAACTCGGGGCGCGGGTCGCGGCCGGGTTTTTCCAGTTCCTTGAAGATGTCCTGCACGGTCGGCAGGCCGAAGCGTTCGTCGATGTATTTGCTCGGGTTGAGGCCCTTGAGCGCCTGGCTGTTGCCGAGCAGTTCCTTGATCGGCTTCTTCAGGTCGACGATGATTTTCTCGACCAGTGGATAGGCTTCCGGGTGCACGGACGAGGCGTCGAGCGGGTTGTCGCCGTTCGGTACGCGCAGGAAGCCGGCCGCCTGTTCGAAAGTCTTGTCGCCGAGGCGCGGCACCTTCTTCAGCTCGTCGCGCGATTTGAAGGCGCCGTGGGCGTCGCGGTAGCCGACGATGTTGGCGGCCAAGCTGGCATTCAGCCCGGAAATGCGGGTGAGCAGCGGCACCGAAGCGGTGTTGACGTCGACGCCGACGGCATTGACGCAGTCCTCGACCACGGCATCGAGGTTCTTCGCCAGCTTGGATTGCGAGACGTCATGCTGATACTGGCCAACGCCGATCGACTTCGGCTCGATCTTGACCAGTTCGGCGAGCGGGTCCTGCAGGCGGCGGGCGATGGAAACGGCACCGCGGATCGACACGTCGAGATCTGGGAATTCCTTGGCGGCGAGTTCGGAGGCGGAGTACACCGAGGCACCGGCTTCCGAGACGACGATCTTTTGCAGCCGGGCTTCCGGGTACTTCTTCATGACGTCCTGGACCAGCTTGTCGGTCTCGCGGCTGGCCGTGCCGTTGCCGATGGCAACCAGCGTCACGCCGTGCGCCGAGGCCAGGCGGGCGATGGTCGAGATCGAGCCGGCCCAGTCGTTGCGCGGTTCGTGCGGATAGATGGTGGCGGTGTCGAGCAGCTTGCCGGTGGCGTCGACGACGGCGATCTTGCAGCCGGTACGGATGCCCGGGTCGATGCCCATGGTCACGTGCTGGCCGGCCGGCGCTGCGAGCAGCAGGTCTTTCAGGTTCTTGCCGAAGATGCGGATGGCTTCTTCCTCGGCGCGCTCGCGCAACTCGTTGACCAGTTCGAGTTCGAGGTGGGTATAGACCTTGACCTTCCAGGTCCAGCGCACGGTGTCCTGCAGCCATTTGTCGGCCGGGCGGTTCTGGTGCTTGATGCCGAAACGGGCGGCAATGCGCTGTTCGCACGGGTTGGAACCAGGTTTGATCGCGTCCTCGTTCAATTCCGAGTCGAGCACCAGGGCGACGTTGAGGAAACCTTCGTTGCGCCCGCGCAAGAGCGCCAGCGCGCGGTGCGAGGGCATGTCGACGATGGACTCGGCGAAGTCGAACCAGTCGCGGAACTTGGCGCCTTCGGTTTCCTTGCCTTCGACCACGGTCGACCGCAAAAGTCCGTGCTCTTTCAGGTAGTCGCGCAGCGTCTGCAAGAGTTGCGCGTCTTCGGCGAACTTTTCCATCAGGATCTGGCGGGCGCCGTCGAGCACCGCCTTGGTGTCGGCGAAACCGGCCTCGGCGTTGAGGTACTTCCCGGCTTCGTCTTCCGGCGTCAACTCGGGGTTGTCCAGCAGGCCGAGGGCGAGCGGCTCGATGCCGGCTTCGCGGGCGATCTGCGCCTTGGTCCGGCGCTTCTGCTTGTACGGCAGGTAGAGATCTTCCAGGCGTTGCTTGGTTTCGGCGTTCTCGATCTCGCCGCGCAGTTCCGGCGTCAGCTTGCCCTGTTCCTCGATGCTGGCCAGCACCGCGCCGCGGCGATCCTCGAGCTCGCGCAGGTAACCGAGGCGCTCTTCGAGGTTGCGCAGCTGGGTGTCGTCGAGTTCACCGGTGACTTCCTTGCGGTAGCGGGCGATGAAGGGCACGGTGGCGCCTTCGTCGAGGAGCTGGACGGCGGCCTTGACCTGGGCCGGGCGGACGCCGAGTTCGAGGGCGATGCGGTGTTCGATGGGTGCGAGCATGGAGGGCAACGGGTGCGGCGAAAAACGGGGGGTGAATGATGCGGAATCCCGGCCCGAATTACAACCCGTCGCCCGGCTTTCCGGGCTGGTGTAGGATGACAGGATCACAACGCCGCAGGGAGAGAGGGCATGAAAGTCGAAACTTATTTGTTCGGTCAGATCGATGTTGCGCCGGAGAAGGTGATTTCCTTCCCGAAGGGGCTGGTCGGCTTCGAAAGCAACCGGCGTTTCACGTTGGCGCACGAAGAAGGCAAGGATGGCCCGGACAGCTTCACGCTGCAGTCGCTCGACGATCCGACACTGGCCTTCCAGATCATCGATCCGGCGGCACTCGGCTTCAATTACGAACTGGTGCTCAGCAACGAGGAAAGCGCGCTGCTGCAGGCACCGGCGCCGACGGATGTGGCAGTGATGCTGGTGCTGTTCAAGCAGGAAGAGGGCAAGCCGTCGGTGACGCCGAACCTGCGGGCGCCGCTGGTCATCAACCTGAAGGCGCGGATCGGCTTGCAGAAAGTCATGGAGGTGCTGCGGCCGAACATCACGCTGTCCAACCTGGCCAGCGCGGTCTGAGCCTGCGCTTCAACGGAAAGGGCCACGCCTGGTGCGTGGCCCTTTTCATTTGCCGCGGCAGCAGACCAGCGCGGCGTGATGGAGTTGCGGGATGCCGATCTGACGGGCCGTATCGATTTCCCCCATCGAGACGGCGCCGACCACGCGGTCGACCTCGCAGGCTTGTTCGAGCATGCTCAGTTCGCATTCGGCATCGCTCCCCAGGTGCTGGCGTCGGCCTGCGCAGTAAAAGGCGAGCAGCGTGTCGTGCGGTCCGGCATGGGGGCGCAGGCCTTCGGCCAGTTGCTCGATGCAGTGGCTTTCGGTGAGCGACGGCGCGCGCAGCAGCTTGAGCAGCGAATTGGCGGGAACTTCGCCGATGCATCTCAGGCTGCCATCGTCCTCGATGCACATCGGCATGCGGACGAGAACGTCGAGCGCGGAAATTTCGCCAAACGGGTAGTGGACCGCATGCTCGTAGAAGTTTTCTCGGGTCAGTTCGACACCGCGGTCGCGCAGCAGGATATCGCGATAGACCTCGAAAGGCGGTCGGCCTTCGATGTTGTCGATGCGGTTACCGGCGACCGAAACGGCCCGCAGCGGGTTTTCCGGCAAGGGGTAAGCGTGGCGGACGACCGGATGGCTTGCGGTCAACATCCCGAAAACCCCGTTTTTCAGACGGCGCTCGCCGTCGAACAGGCAGGTCGTCGGCTGGAAGTTGTCGTTGCCGGCATTGATGCCGGCGTAATGCACGCGTTTGCCGAGCGTCAGATAAAGGGCGTGCAGCATCGAACCGACATTGGGCAGCAGGCAATCGAAGATCAGGAAGAAGGTCGGCTTGCCTGGTGCGAAGGCCGTCAGCGCATGGCTGGCGGTTTCGGCCAGGGCCTGGACGGGGAGAACTCCGGGCGCTGTCGTATCGACCAGCACCCACGACGGGCGGCGGTCGAAGCGCAGCAGCAGCACGCCCCGGTCGACAAAACGCCGTTCGGCAATCAGCGCCGGAAAGACGGCGCCGCATAGCGGAATCCCCTGCGCGCGGCAGACTGCCTGTACCGCGTCGATGCGCTCGCCTTCGGCCGCCGGCAGCAGGGCCAGCACACCAAGTTCGGGGCGGTCGGCACGCCAGTCGGCGAGTGTCGGCGCCAGTTCGCGCCAGTCGTCCAGATAGCGTGCCGCGGAGAATTGCATGGCCGCTCAGATCGTCTGCAGCGTGTCGCGGTAGCGGCCTGCGTTATGCACGTAGTGTTCGGCCGATTTGAGCAGGCGGGCGAGCTCCTCGTCGGACAGCTCGCGCACCACCTTGCCGGGCGAGCCGACGATCAGGCAGCGGTCGGGGAAAACCTTGCCTTCCGGGATCAGCGTATTGGCGCCGACGATGCTGCCCTTGCCGATGACGGCGCGGTTGAGGATCACCGAGCCGATGCCGATCAGGCTGCCGTCGCCGACCGTGCAGCCGTGCAGCATGACCAGATGGCCGACGGTAACGTTGGCGCCGATGTGCATCGGCACGCCTTCGTCGGTGTGCAGCACCGAACCGTCCTGGATGTTGCTGTTGGCGCCGATGTGGATCGGGTCATTGTCGCCGCGCAGCGTGGCGTTCCACCAGATTGAGGTGTTTTCGGCCAGGCGCACGTCGCCGATCACGGTGGCGTTGGGCGCGATCCAGGCGGACGGGGCGATCAGCGGCGACTTGTCGCCGAGGCGGTAGGTGGGCATGGGGGTTTTCTCCGGTTTTTGCGGTCGACCGCGGGAATCAGCCGATTTTGCTGCCATTCTCGCGGTCGACCGCAAGTTTCTGCACGATCAGGCTGCCGATCATGTCGCCCTCGACATTGACCGCCGTACGCGTCGTATCGAGCAGGCGGTCGATCGGCAGCAGGATGGCGATTGCTTCGCTGGGCAGGCCGACCGATTCGAGCACCAGTACCATCGACAGCATGCCGACGCTGGGAATGCCCGGCGCGCCGATGGCGCCCAGCATGGCAACGAAAAAGACGATCAGCTGGCTGGCTAGATCGAGTTCGATGCCGGCCAGCCGGGCAACGAACAAGGCCGCCGCCGCCTCGTAGAGGGCGGTTCCGTCCATATTGACGGTGGCGCCGAGCGGCACGACGAAGCCGGCGATTTCCTTCTTCACGTGCAGATGCTGCTCGGTGCAGCGCAGCGTCACCGGCATCGTCGCCGAACTGGAACTGGTCGCGAAAGCGGTGATCAGCGCTTCGCGGGCGCCCTTGAAGAAGCGCCACGGCGTCATCCCGGTCAGCAGCCAGAGGATGCCCGGCAGCACCACGATCCCGTGGAACAGCGTGGTGCCGGTGACCACGGCGATGAAATGGCCGAGGCTTTCCAGCAGGTCGAGCTGCTGCGTGGCGACCAGCTGCAGCAGCAGCGCCGCCAGGCCGAGCGGCGCCAGACGCATGATCCAGCCGACCACGGTCAGGCACAATTCGAGCAGTTCCTCGAACAACCGGCGGAGGGTGCGGAAGCGTTCGCCGCCGACGACCAGCGCCACGCCGAGGAACAGCGCGATGACGACGATGGCCAGGATGTCGCCGCCGGCCAGGGCCTTGAACGGATTCTGGAACAGGCCGCGGAGGAACTGCGCGATGTAGTCGGGCAGCGGCATCTGGCGCGCCTGGTAGTGCTGCGTCGCTTCGGCGAACATCGCCAGATGCAGGCCCTCGCCGGGCCGGAACAGGTTGGCGGCGCCGAAGCCGATCAGGATGGCGAGCGTCGTCGTTGCCAGAAAGAACAGCAGCGTCGTCACCCAGACGCGGTGCATGCGCTGATGGGCTGCCAGCGCCGCCACTCCGGTGACGATGGAGGCAAAGACCAGCGGTACCAGCACCATGCGCAGCAGGTCGAGGAACAGGTTGCCGAGCAGTTTTGCCCCATATAGCGTCGTCGCCGCATGCGCCGCGCCCGGTGCCTGGGACAGCCAGAGTCCGGCAGTCACGCCGAGCAGGCAGCCGATCAGGATTTGCGTGTTCAGCGAGGGCAGTTTCATTGCAGGTGGAAGTCGGGGCGGTCTCCCCATTCTACCGGCAGGAAGCCCGGTCTGCCCCATCCGTCGCGGTTTTGCCGGAAATCGGCTGCGCCCGCGTGCTGGTCATTTACGGATAAAAAGCTTATTCTCCGCGAGGTTATAGGGGGGTGGTTGCTGCATGGCTGAGGGGATGACAAACGACAATGAATGGGTGCGCCGTTTGTTCGAGGCGTCGGCCGATCCTGCCTGGATCATCGTGGAGGACAGGTTCGTCGACTGCAACGATGCGGCGGTGCAGGCGCTCGGCTATCCCAGCCGCGAAGTGCTGCTGAATACCCATCCGTGGGTGTTGTCGCCGCCGTTTCAACCCGACGGGGAAAGCTCCGACGACAAGGCGGCGCGCCTGATTGCCGAAACGCGGGTCCGCGGTTTTCATTGTTTCGAGTGGATGCATCGTCGTTTCGACGGCAGCGATTTCCTGGTCGAGGTCACGCTGTCGCAGGCGAATCATCAGGGCGAACCGCTGATCGTCTGCATCTGGCGCGACCTTTCGGCACGCCGGGCGAAGGACGAGAAAATCCGCGAGTTGCTGGCCGAACAGCAGCTGATCTTCGACAACGCCAACGCCGGCATCCTGATTTCGCGCCAGCGCCGTGTCGTCCGTTGCAACCGGCGCTTTGCCGAAATGCTCGGTTACGACTCGCCGGATGAATTGCTCGGCCAGTGTTCGCGCATCTTCTACCGTTCCGACGAGGAGTTCGAGCAGTGCGGCGTGCAGGGGTATGGGCAGTTGCAGGCGCGCGGCCAGGCCTATTTCGAATGCCTCCTGCGGCGCAAGGACGGCAGCGATCTGTGGGTGGTCCAGTCCGGCAGCACGCTCGAGCACGGCGAGCGCGATGTGTTCGAAATGCCGACGATCTGGGTCTATACCGACGTCAGCTTGCAGAAACTTGCCGAACTGGCCCTGCGCCGCTCCGAAGAGAAATTCTCGAAAGCCTTCGATTTCTGCCCGCTGGCAGCATCCATCTCGACGCTGGACGACGGTCTGTTCCTCGAAGTGAATCAGGGCTACGAACGGCATTTCGGCTGGACACGCGCCGAACTGCTCGGCCGCAGCTCGGTTGCCGTCGGCCTGTGGCCGGACGGCAAGGCACGCGAAGCATGGCTGCAGGCCGTGCGGGCAGGGCAACGCCTGGATGATTACGAAGCCAGCTGGGTGCACAAATCCGGCGAGCGCCGGGTGGTGCACCTGTCCAGCGAAATATTCGAGCTGGAAGGGCGGGCCGTCATCCTGAACTACGTGACCGATGTCACCGCGCTCAAACTCGCCGAGCAGGACCTGCGCATCGCCGCCGCCGCCTTCGATTCGCAGGAAAGCATGATCGTCACCGATGCGCGCGGGATCATCCTGCGGGTTAACCGGGCCTTTACCGAAACCACCGGTTACAGCGCCGAAGACGTGATCGGCAAGACGCCGGCCGTGCTGCGTTCCGGCCGGCACGATGCGGTTTTCTACCAGGACATGTGGCGGACCATCGCCGAGCAGGGTAGCTGGCAGGGCGAAATCTGGGATCGCCGCAAGAACGGCGAAATCTATCCGAAATGGTTGACCATTTCGGCGGTGGCCGACGCCAGCGGTGTGGTGACGCATTATGTCGGGTCGCATTTCGACATCACCGAGCGCAAGCTGGCCGAAGAGCGGATCAATACGCTGGCCTTCTACGATCAACTGACCGGATTGCCCAACCGCACGCTGCTCTTCGACCGACTGAACCGGGCGCTGGCCCGGGCGCAGCGCCAGACCAATCACGGGGCCTTGCTGTTCATCGACCTGGATAATTTCAAGACGCTCAACGATACCCAGGGCCACGACATCGGCGACCGGCTGTTGAAGGAAGTGTCGCAACGCATCAAGACATGCATCCGCGAGGAAGACACCGCGGCGCGTATCGGCGGCGACGAATTCGTCGTCGTGCTCTCCGGCCTGGGCGGCGAACCCGACATTGCCGCCCGCAAGGCCGGCGTGATCGCCCGCAAGATATTGGCCGCGCTGGACCGCGATCACTGGATCGGCCAGCTGACGCACCGCAGTTCCGGCAGCATCGGCGTGACGCTGTTTCAGGAGCACAGCGTCAGTGCCGAGGAACTGATGCGTCAGGGTGACATGGCGATGTATCGGGCAAAGGCGGCCGGCCGCAATTCGATCTGTTTCTTCGATCCGGAGATGGAAGCGGCGGTGCGCATTAAGGCGGCGCTGGAGCAGGATTTGCGGCAGGCCATTGCGCAGGGCGGGTTCGTGCTGCATTACCAGGCCCAGGTGGGTTGTACGGGGGAAATCACCGGCGCCGAGGTCCTGGTCCGCTGGCCGCATCCGCGCGACGGCATGATTTCGCCGGCACGTTTCATTCCGCTGGCCGAGGAAATCCGCCAGATTGCACCGCTCGGCCTGTGGGTGCTGCGTTCGGCATGCCGGACGCTGGCCGAGTGGCGCAACGATCCGCGGCTGGGGCGGCTGACCATTGCGGTCAACGTCTCGGCCGGGCAATTTCTCGAGGCCGATTTCGTCGAGCAGGTGCTCGGCGTGCTGGCCGAATCCGGTGCCGACCCGCGGCAACTGAAACTGGAACTGACCGAGAGCCTGTTCGCCAGCGACATCGAATTGATCATCGACCGGATGCAGCGGCTCAAGCGCTGCGGCATCGGCTTCTCGCTCGACGACTTCGGTACCGGCTATTCCTCGCTGTCCTACCTGAAACGCTTGCCGATCGACCAATTGAAGATCGACCAATCGTTCGTGCGCGACGTGCTGACCGACGCCAACGATGCGGCGATTGCCCGCACCGTCATCGCACTCGGCCAGACGCTCGGCTGCGCGGTCATCGCCGAAGGGGTCGAGACGCTGGCTCAGCGCGATTTCCTGGCCGAACACGGTTGCCACGCCTACCAGGGCTATTACTTCGCCAAACCGGAACCGGTCGACGCCTTCGTCGGGCGCGTTCAGTCGGGCTGAGCCCTTGCCGTCCGGGGAGGGGCGCTGGCATCATGCGAGCTCCTCCCGGAGAGCGCAAAATTGCCCGACCTAAGCAAGTTGACCGCGGAACTGCTGGCCTTCCGCGATGCCCGCGACTGGCGCCAGTTCCACACCCTGCGTCACCTGATTTCATCGCTCAACCTGGAAGCTGCCGAACTGCTCGAGCTGACGCAATGGCGCAGCGACGAGGAGATCGAGGCGCTGCCGGCCGATGAACGGCTCGGCGAAGCGCTGCGCGACGAATGCGCCGACGTGCTGCTCTACCTGCTGCTGATCGCCGACCATGCCGGTATCGACCTGCTGGCCGCCGCGCATGAAAAGCTGCGCAAGAATGCGTTGAAATACCCGGTCGACCGCGCGCGCGGCTCGCGCGAAAAATACACCCGCTTGCATGTCCCGGCCGAAGGAGATCAGCCTTGAATCCGCTGGTCCTCGACATCTGGTCGCGTTATTTTCTCGACGACACGCACGGCGTCTTCCTGCTCTACGGCGATTACAGCTACGGCCTGGTGGCTCTGTCGCTGCTGGTGGCGATTGCCGCGTCGGTGGTCTCGTTTCAGCTGGCCGGGCTGGCACGTCTCGGTCAGGGCCGCCTGAATCGGCAGATCGCCCTGCTGACCGGGGCGCTGGTGCTCGGGGTCGGCATCTGGGCGATGCATTTCATCGGCATGCTGGCGTTCGAGATCTGCACGAGCGTCCGCTACGACCTGACCGGCACTTTCCTGTCGATGATCCCGGGGCTGCTGGCTTCGTGGATTGCCCTCAATGTGCTGGTGCGGCGCGAAATTACCTGGAAACTACTGGTGATCAGCGGCGTGCTGGTCGGCGCCGGCATCGGCAGCATGCATTATGCGGGGATGGCAGCGATGCGCATGGGGCCGCAACTGCGCTTCGATCCCGACTGGTTCGCCGCCTCCATCGTCGTGGCGGTGCTGCTGGCCATCCTCGCCTTGTGGATACGTTTCGGCCTGCGGCGCAGCAAACGCTTGTCGGGCGTGACGCGGATGCTGCTCGGCGGCACGGTCATGGGGCTGGCGATATCCGGCATGCACTACACCGGGATGGCGGCCGCCCGTTTCGTTGGCCTCGACGACCCGTACTACGTACAGGGCTCGAACGTCGATTACTACATGGCGTTCAATATCGCGCTGCTGACGGTGGTGGTGGCTGCCGCGGCGATGTCGGCCAACGGCCTGATGCGCTACCGCGAGCTTTTCCTGCGCATGCGGCAGCAGCAGTCGCGGACCCGGGCGATCGTCGAGACGGCGGTCGACGGCATCATCACGATCGACGCGCAAGGCATCATCCAGGATGTCAATCGCGCCGCCGAGACGATGTTCGGCTGGCCGGCCCGGGACATGCTCGGCAACAACATCAGCATGCTGATGCCGGAGCCCGACCGTTCGCGTCACGACGGCTATCTGGCCCGTTATCTTCAGGAGGGCGACGCCCGCATCATCGGCATCGGCCGCGAAGTCACCGGTCTGCGGCGCGATGGCAGCCTGATGCCGATGCGGCTGGCCATCGGCCGGGTCGAGACCCGCGGTGAGCCGTTGTTCGTCGGTTTCGTCACCGACATCAGCCAGCGCCACGCGATGGAGCAGGCACTGCGCCAGGCCAAGGAACGGGCCGAAATGGCGGCCGAGGCGAAGAGCAGCTTCCTGGCCAACATCAGCCATGAAATCCGTACGCCGATGAATGCCATCCTCGGTTTCACCGATCTGGTGCTGGCCTCGAAACTGGCCGACGATCAGCGCAAGCACCTGAGTACGGTGCGCCAGTCGGCGCGCAGCCTGCTGAGTCTGATCAACGATGTGCTCGACACCGCCAAGCTGGAGAAAGGGGCGGTCGAGCTGGAGGCCAGCGATTTCTCGCTGCGCGAACTGTGTCGCCAGACGCTGGCGTCGCTCCGTCTGTCGGCCGATGCGAAAGGGCTGTTCCTGAGCAGCGAGTACGACGAACGGCTCGGCGAATTCTTCGTCGGCGATCCCCTGCGCATCCAGCAGGTCCTGATCAACCTGGTCGGCAACGCCATCAAATTCACCACGCGCGGCAGCGTGCTGGTTCGGGTCGATCCGGGCGAGCAGGGGAGCGGCGTGACGATCTCCATCGTCGATACCGGCATCGGCATTCCCGCCGACCGCATCCAGCGCATCTTCGATCCCTTTGCCCAGGCTGACGCGTCCACCACCCGGCGTTTCGGCGGCACCGGCCTCGGTACGACCATCGCTCGCCAGCTGACCGAGTTGATGGGCGGAAAGATCACCGTCGAGAGCCAGTTGGGCAAGGGCAGTACCTTCCGCGTATTCCTGCCGCTCAACCCCGGCAAGCCGGTGGCGCGCGAAGTGGCCGAAAAGCGGATCGAGTTGCCGCCGCTGCGCATCCTGATCGCGGATGACGTGCCGCAGAACCTCGAATTGCTCGACATCAACCTGGCTCGGGCCGGACACAAGGTTTTCAAGGCGGCAGACGGACGCCAGGCGCTGGCAGCGATTGCCGCGGAGGCGCTGGACATCGTGCTGATGGATGTCCAGATGCCGGAAATGGACGGTTTGCAGGCCACCCGCCAGCTGCGCGACGACGAGCGCCAATCCGGGCGCCCGCATCTGCCGGTGATCGCGCTGACGGCGTCGGTGCTGGAAGAGGATTACCACGCGGCGCGGGCGGCCGGTATGGATGGGTTCGCCGCCAAGCCGGTCGATCTGCCCGCGCTCTACCGCGAAATTGCCCGTGTACTCGGCCTGCATCTCGAGCCTGTCGAGATTGCCGAACGCCTGAAGCCGGTGGCCGACGGTGTCGACTGGTCGCGTGGCCTCGACCTGTGGGGCGATGAGGCGGCGTATCGCTCGGCGCTGCTGCGTTTCCACGAGAGCTGTCCGGCCAGCCAGGCGGCGCTGGTGCAGGCCGTGGCGATCGGCGATTTCGCCAGTGCGGCGGCGGTCGCCCATCGCTTGCAGGGGGCGGCGGGCAACCTGGCGCTGCCGACGGTGCAGGCCACCTGCAGCCGTCTCGAAGCCGCGCTCAAGGCCGGGCGCATCGAGCAGGTCGGCAGCCTGATCGATACCTTGCAGTCGGCGGTGATCCGCGCCTATCCGGGGCAAGCGGAAGCGGGCGTCGAAGCCGTCGAGGACAGTGCCGGCGAGGTCAGCGTCGATACCGAGCGCCTGCATCCGCTGCTGGCCGACCTGGCCGAAGCGCTGGCGCGTGGCGAACTGCCCGACGAACTGAGCAGCGAACTGTTGGCCCTGTTGCCTGTCGGATGGAGCGGTGACCTGAGGCGGGCCCTGGACGATTTCGATTTTGCCGGGGCTGCGATACAGATCGAACGATTGACCGAACGCCTCAACGAAAAGAAAGCTGTCTGATGAATGCGCCCCTCGATTTGCGTCCCGCCGTTCTGCTCGTCGATGACGAGCCGGTCAACCTGCAGGTGTTGCGCCATGTCCTGCAGGACGACTTCCGGCTGCTCTTCGCCCGCGACGGCCACAAGGCGATCGAACTGGCGGCCGCCCAGCAGCCGTCGCTGATCCTGCTCGACGTGATGATGCCGGGCATGCACGGCTACGATGTCTGCCGGGCCCTCAAGCAGCGTGCCGACACCGAACGCATTCCGGTGATCTTCGTCACCGCGCTGACCGACAGCGACGAGGAGTCGCATGGTTTCGAGGTCGGTGCGGTCGACTACATCACCAAGCCGATCAGCCCGCCGGTGGTGCGCGCCCGCGTGCGCACGCACCTGTCGCTGGTGCGTGTGGACGAACTGCTGGAAACCCGGCTGCAGGTCATCCAGCGCCTGGGTCGGGCGGCGGAATACAAGGACAACGAAACCGGCCTGCACGTCGTGCGGATGAGCCACTATTCGCGGGTGCTGGCGCTGGCGGCGGGGCTTGGCGAGCGGTTTGCCGAGAAAATCCTGCACGCTTCGCCGATGCACGATATCGGCAAGATCGGCATTCCCGATGCCATCCTGCAGAAACCCGGCAAGCTGGATGCCGACGAGTGGGCGGTGATGCGCCGGCATCCGGAAATCGGTGCCGAGATCATCGGCGACGACCGTTCGCCGTTGCTGCAGATGGCCCGCCGGGTGGCGCTCAACCATCACGAGAAATGGGATGGCAGCGGCTATCCGGCCGGCCTGCGCGGCGAGGACATTCCGGTCGAGGCGCGCATCGTCGCACTGGCCGACGTGTTTGACGCGCTGACCTCGATCCGCCCCTACAAGCGGCCGTGGACGGTTGAGGACGCGGTGGCCCTGATTCGCCAGGAAGCCGGTTCGCATTTCGATCCGCAGCTGGCCGGCCGTTTCATCGAGCAATTGCCCGAATTGCTGAAGATCAAGACGCGCTGGGAAGAAACCGGGGACGACGCTGTTGCCTGAACACTGTACTGCTGCGGTCGACCGGGATTTTTATCAAAATCTGCCGGCCTCGCCGTCTTTCGAGGCGGCGGTCGAAACCGAGGGCCACGCCGATTTGCCGGACAGCTGGTGGGTGGTGGTCGCCGACGTCGAGGATTCGACGACGGCGATCCAGGCCGGCGCCTATAAACACGTCAATACCGTCGGCGTGGCGGCGATCGCCGCCGTCAGCAACATCGAGCGCTCGTTGAGCCTGCCTTTCCTGTTCGGCGGAGATGGCGCCGTACTGGCCATTCCCGATTGCCTGAAAGCGGCAGCGGTGGTCGCCTTGCGCGGGGCGCAGCGAATGGCGAGCGATGCCTTCGGCTTGCGTCTGCGGGTCGGTCTGGTGCGGGTTGGCGAACTGCGTGCCGGCGATTACTGGGTGCGCTTGGGCAAGGTCAGCCTGTCGCCGACGGTCGATCAGCCAGTGTTTTCCGGCCGCGGCTGGCAGCGGGCCGAATGGCTGGTCAAGCAGGACGACGACCGCCAGGCGTTGATCGTCCGTCCGGACGAAGGTCCGGCCGAGGCCAGTTTCGAAGGCTTCGAGTGTCGCTGGCAGAACGTTCCGTCCTTCCGCGGCGACAAGCTGTCGCTGATCGTCGTTGCCACGGCGACCGACCCGGCCGAGAACCGGGCCACTTACCATCGGGTCATCGCACGGATCAACGAGGTTTTCGGCGATCTGCAGGCACATCATCCGCTGCGCGCCGACGGATTGCAGTTGAGCTTTTCCCCGACCCAGTTGTCGGGCCAGACCCGCCTGCGTACGGTCAACCGCGCCTGGTACGCAAAAACCGCCTACCTGTTGCGCACCCTGCTGCAGAATGTCGCCGGCTGGTTGTTGTTCCGCTTCAACCGGGATACAAAAGCGGTGCGCTGGAGCGGTTACCGCCAGGAACTGGTGGCCAATACCGATTTCCGCAAATTCGACGGGGCCCTGCGCATGGTCGTCGATGCCAGCGACGAGCAGATCAAATTGCTCGAGGGCTGGCTGGATTGGGAGTATGCCGCGGGCCGGCTGGCCTGGGGCAGTCATCGTTCCGGCGAAGCGCTGATCACCTGCCTGATCGAGTCCTATGCAGGTCGCCACGTGCATTTCGTCGATGGCAGCGACGGCGGCTATGCGCTGGCCGCCCGCCAGGTCAAGGCGCGGCTCAAGGAACTGGCGGCGCGTCGCTGAGCGTCAGGCTTCCTGGCTTTCCAGCACGTAACGCGCGCCGCTGTCCTGGCCGAGCAGCGACACCAGGGTCGGCAGCGTGTCGTGCAGCGTCTTTTCCAGCGTCCACGGCGGGTTGATGACGAACATCCCGCTGCCATGCATGCCGAAGCCGTCGCCGGACGGCGAACGGACTTCCAGCGTGGCCAGCAGCCAGCTGCGCACGCCGAGCCGCTTCAGGCGATCCGGCAGTTCGCGCGATTCGAGCTTGGGCAGCATCGGGAACCACAGCGCGTAGGTGCCGGTGGCGAAGCGCTTCAGCGCCTCCTGCAAGGCCTTGATCACCGCCGTGTAATCGGCGCGGGTCTCGTAGGACGGGTCGATCAGCACCAGGCCGCGGCGCGGCGGCGGCGGCAGGATCGCCTTCAGGCCGGCAAAGCCGTCGCCTTCGGTGATCGCCACCTGGCGGCCGGCGCCCTGAAAGCATTCCTGCAGCAGTCGGGCATCGGTGCCGTGCATTTCGTAGAGGCGCAGGCGGTCGCTGTCGCGCAGCACCTGGCGGGCCAGCCATGGAGAACCGGGATAGTGACGCAACTGGCCGTCCGGGTTGAGTTCGCGGACGAAATCGACGTAATCGGCGAGCGCCGGCGGCAGCCCTTTGGCCTGCCACAGCTTGCCGATGCCGTCCTTCCATTCGGCCAGCTTGCTGGCATGCACCGAATCCAGCGTGTAGCGGCCGGCGCCGGCGTGCGTGTCGACGATCCAGAACGGTGCCGGCTTGTCGCCCAGGTAATGGCCGATCTGCAGCAGGATCAGGTGTTTCAGCACGTCGGCGTGATTGCCGGCGTGGTAGGCATGGCGGTAGCTGAGCATCGGGATTCAGTCGGACTTGGGGTCGAGGGCGACGAATTCTAGCCCGTCGTTGGCATCGATGCATTTGCCGATGCGTTTTTCCAGCGGTCGGCCGGGCAGCCCGATGCGTACCGCTTGCCCGGCCGGCAGCCTTCCGGGTGGCAGGATCAGGCCGGGAAACTTGCCGTAGGCCGGCAGGCGGTGCAGGAAGATGGCGCGGCAGACGGTTTTTTCGCCAGTTGTCACGTCGACCGCACTAACCTGCGGCGACAGCATCTGCAGGCCGATCTCCAGCCGGCTGCCGATGGTGGCGATGCGGCGCACCAGACAGACGTGCACCTTGCTCGATTCGCGCGGCTGCAAGGCCACGATGTCGCCGACGCCGACCTGCCATTTCTCGCCCTTGATGAAGCGCAGCAGAAAACCGTCCGGGCTTTCGTCGATCAGCGACCATTCGCTGGGCGCCAGCGTGTCGTCGCGCTGGTGCGCCGCATCCAGCGAGCGGCGGGTGTAGGCGAGGCCGTCGAGGAAGGCGATCACCCGGTCGAGGCCGACCACCAGATCGGCCCGCGGCCGGAAACGGGTGCGCGAGAAACGGCGGGCACTGCGCCCGGCCAGCGCGACACGCAGCGCCTGCAAGACGGCCGGCGGCGCATCGAGGCGGTTGCCTGCCGGCTCGCCGGCGTGGCCGGCAATGCTGTGGTCGAGGGCATCCAGCACTGCCGAGCCGTCGACCAGATAGCTGCCGAATACCGGTGTGCCGGCGGGCAGGCGGCCCAGTGCATGGCCTGCTGATCCGTTTTCCGGATTGACCAGAAAGCGGTGTTCGGCCGGCGCTTCGCTCAGATTGTCGGCCGTGGTCTGCGCCAGCCGCGCCTGCGGCGCCAGTCGGCGGGCACAGTCGAGCGCCGTGTCGAGGTCGCTGCGGTGCAGGCGCGCCGGTTCGAACCAGGCGAACAGCAGAATGCTGCAATAGGCGTTGCGGATGCCGTCCAGGTTTTCCGGAAAGTGCGCTGCCGCGCTGCCGTAGAGCTTGTGCGCCAGCAACCAGGACGACGGCGACGGCTGGGCATAGGCGCGGTAGGCCAGCAGGTGGCGGCGGCCGATCGCTTCCAGCGCCCGCTCGGCGGCGCGCTGGAACAGGTTGCCCTGGGCCTGGGCGCGGGAACTGCGCGCAATCTGCCGGGCCAGCGCATGGTAGCCCTGGGCCAGGGCCTTCAGGAAATTGTCGATGTGCAGCGCGCTGGTCGTCGCATCGAGCGGCAAGGGGAGGACCGAGCGGGTCAGCGCGATTTCCAGTTCGGGCAGCACCTGTTCGGCGGTCTGGCGGATTTCTTCCAGGCGTTTCAGGCGCATGTGCAGATTCGTCTCGCGCCCGGCCTCGGGCAGCGCTTCGCCGGTCAGCCGTTCGAGCGTGGCCAGCGGGCCGAGGCCGGTGAGGATGTCGTGCAGTGAGACGGCGGGTTCGTCCGGCTTGAAGCTGAGCAGGTCGCGCAGGCGGCGAAGAGGGGAGTTCATGATCATCGGGATGTCATTGAGTCGCGGGATTATCGGCGATTACGGCGTGCTTGTGCAGCGGCGATATTGACCATCCGCGTATACTTGGCGCGATGGATTTCCTCGAACTCTTCGTGATCGGCCTGCTCGGCGCCGGCGCCTGGTTCTGGCTGGACAGCCTGAAGGCCCGCGAAATCGGCATCGATGCGGCCCGCCGGGCCTGCGATCAAGCCGGCTGGCAGTTGCTCGACGACAGTGTGGCCGGCCAGGGCCTGCGCCTGGCGCGCGACGCCGACGGCCGCCTGCGGCTGCGCCGCAGCTTCGCTTTCGAATACTCCGATACCGGCGACAACCGGCGGCGCGGCAGCGTCACGCTGCTCGGCCACGACGTCGAAATCCTCAGCATCCGTCCCCAACTTCACGTTGTTCCATCCCCGCATGAAACCCTGCATTGAATCCATCGAATTCCACGGTCTCGAAGCCTTCCGCCTGCACGGGCCGGGCGGCGGCACGGCCATCGTCAGCCGCCTCGGTGGTCAGGTCCTGTCATGGACCACGCCGGACGGCCGCGAACGCCTGTTCCTGTCCGAGCGCGCCGTCTTCGACGGCAGCCAGGCGATCCGCGGCGGCGTGCCGGTCTGCTTTCCCCAGTTCGGTGCGCGCGGCGACCTGCCGCGCCACGGTTTTGTGCGCAACCGGCGGTGGGATGTCGCGGCGCAGCGCAGCGGCGACGACTACGCGCTATTGACGCTGGAAACCGCCGACGACGCCGACACCCGCGCCATCTGGCCGCATTCCTTCCGCCTCGAACTGACGGTGATGCTGGAAAAGGACCGCCTCGACCTCGAACTGTGCGTGGTCAACCCCGGCGACACGGCGTTTTCGTTTACCGGCGCGCTGCATACCTATCTGCGCGTCGTCCAGGTCGAGGATGCCGCGCTCGAAGGCCTCTACGGCCACGATTACCGCGATGCGGCGAACGGCGACCGGGTGATCCGCGAAACCGGGACCGAACTTGCGGTCGACCGCGAAACCGACCGGATTTACCGCCGGGTTCGCCGTCCGCAACTGCTGCGCGCCGGCAACCTGAGCCTGGGCATCCAGCAGCAGGGCTTTGCCGACGTCGTCGTCTGGAATCCTTGGGTCGATAAATGCGCGGCGCTCAGCGACATGGCGCCGGAAGGCTGGCGCCACATGCTCTGCGTCGAAGCGGCGATGGCCGACAGCGTGGCCAGCGTGGCGCCCGGCGACGAGTGGTACGGCCGCCAGTCGCTGGTCGCCGTGTAATCCTGTCCGCTTGTCGCATTCGCGACACTGTCGGCCGGCCTGAAACGAGGCGGGGCGCGCTTTCCGGCGTGGCCCCGCTTTTGCTTGAACGATGGCATGCGTGTCGTCGAATCCGTCAAACCTCCCACTGCCGCCTGCCTGCCGCCGGAAATGCTGGCCGGCTTCGCACGCCAGGAACTGGCGCGCGGTGCGCTGTTCGCCACGCCGGCCGATCCGCGCAATCAAGTGTTCATCGTCGAGCACGGAAGGCTGCGTGTTTACCTGGCCGGTGAAAGCCGCGACCTCAGCCTGAGTTTCCTCGAACCGGGCGACATCTACACCACGCACACGCCGACCTACGTCGAGGCCGTGGCTCCCACCGTCGTCTGGCTGATCGACACTCCGGCCTTCGCCCGCCGGCTGGCCAGCGATCCGTCGCTGACCCCGACCACCATGCGCGTGCTCGGCCGCCTGCTGAGCAATGCCGTCACGCTGATCGAAGACCTGGCCTTCCGCGAAGTACCGTCGCGCCTGGCGCGCTTCCTGATCGGCATGGTCGAACGGCGCGGTCGGCCGCTCGACGGCGGCGACTGGCTGGTCAGCCTCGATCTCGGTACCGAAGACATCGCCAGCCTGCTCGGTTCGACGCGGCAGACCGTTTCGTCGCTGCTCAACGAATGGCAGCGCCAGGGCATCCTCGACCGTCCGGGCCGCCGCATGCTGCGCATTCGCGGCCTGCACGAACTGCGCGAGCTGGCCGACAAGATCGCCTGACAACTGTCGGCCAGCCGACGGACAGGAACCTGCCGCGGCGTTACAGTGACGACTCCTTCAGTCCGGGAGTCAGCATCATGGAGAATCAAGCGCCAAGCGCGGTCGACTGCGGCTGCCGCAAGAAAAAGACCGATCGCTACATCACCTTCGACGGCATCGATTGCGACGGCAATGCCCGCCGGGTCATGGAAATGATCGAACAGCACGCGCCGGAATCCGGCCAGGCCAAGGCTTTCTGGGATTACTTCCTGGCCAAGCGCACGCCGAAAAGCGGCCCGGCGCCGGACGATCTGTTCCTGGTCCATTCGCACATCAACCAGATTCGCGAGTTGTTCGAATCGCGTGAAGACCAGGTTGCGCTCGACCTGCTCTTCCTGGTCGAAGAGGAGTGCTGCTGAACGGCAGCCTCAGAGCGGGGCGCGGTCGATCCGCGACAGCGCCTCGTTAACCGCGAATATCTTCGCGTTGACCGCAGGCACGCCGAACCCTTTCAGGCGTGCGCTGTGCATGGTCAGATACGCGTCGGCGCTGGCCCGGTCGGCAAACAGATAGACGCCGCCCGCTTCGCCGGCGGTCGGGTTCTCCGTCCACAGCTTCCACAACAGCCCTGGTTCGTCGGCGATCGATCGGGCCAGGTCTTGCATCGCGTTGCTCATTTCGTCGCCCCAGGGGCCGGCGTAGGGGAAGTCGACTTGCAGCAGGTAGGGCATGGCAGGCTTTCTTGATGAGGGTTTCAGGGCGACGACAGCGGGGTTTCCGGTTGGCGATTCTGTAAAAAATCCGATGCCGTTGCAAATGCGACGGCCGGCGATGTCAGCCCTGCCTGCCGGCAGACCGGCGCTCAGCGACCGATGACGATCTGCGCGATGATGCCGGTGCCGATGGCGATCAACGCGTAGTCGGGGCCGACCTGAACCCATTGCTGGCCGCGCGGCGGGGCGTACAGGTGGTGGCGATGCCAGTCGGCGACGACGTAGTGCGGGCTGCGGTAGGCATGGGCCAGTCGGTCGCCGCGGTGGTAGTGCCGGTGCGGGCCGATGCCGGGACCGCGGTGATGGCGATCATAGCCGCGCGTTTGGTGGTGCCGGTCGTAGTGTTGAGGCGAATGCTGCGGCTGATAGCGATGGCCATCCTGGCGGTCGTGGCGACCGTGACGGTCGTGCGGATCGGCATGGGCCAGGCCGGCGCTCAGGCTCAGCAGCAGGGCGGCGATCAGGGTCATCGGGCGATGGCGGATCATGATGTGTCTCCTGGGTGTTGTTGGGTGAGACGACTTTAACCAGCGGCGCGCGTCATGACAGTGCGGCTTTGTTGTCCAGAATGTAACAAAGCCTACGCATGTTTCTGCGGTCGACGGCCTGTCATTGCGGTTTTTCGCCTGGCATCGGTTTTGCGTGAAGGCCCGCAGCCCTTTTCGGATCCGTCGCCATGAATTCTCAGGATGTTTCAGCCTTCCGGTGCATTTCCGCTGCCGAAGCGCTTGCGCTGATCGCCGCCGATCCGGCGGCGGCCGTGTTCGATGTCCGCGATCCGGCAAGTTTCCAGACATCCCGCCTGCCCGAGGCCGCCCATCTGGACCTGTCGCGCTTTCCGCTGTGGATGCGCCGGCTGGACAAATCCACGACGGTCGTCATCTATTGCTATCACGGCAATGCCAGCAAGGAGTACGCGCAGATGTTCGCCGATTTCCGTTTCACCCGGGTGTATAGCGTCGACGGCGGTTACGAGGCGCTGGCGGCGGTTGCCGCGTGAGCGACAGCCTGGCGCGGGTGACGGCGTGGACGGCGGCGCATCCGCTGACGCCGAGCGAAGTCGATTGCGCGACGGCGGTGATGCTCAAGATACTCGACGGCAAATGCAAGATGCATCCGGGGGAGAAGCGGCGGATGGCCGAGCTCTACGATGCGGTGAAGGCGCAGCCGGGCGTGTTGCTCGGCGGCGATCTCCATGCGCTGATCGCCGCGGCGCGCGGCGACGCCGACGACGCCCTGCGCAACCATATCTACGAACAGCGCGTGCTGGCCGAATCGGCGATTTCGCGGCCGGTGATGAAAGCGTTCAAGGCGCGCATCCGTGCCGAAGGGCTGTTTGACGACGAACAGGAATCGACCGACGACGGTGCGGAGGAAAACGCTTGACCAAGAAGTTCTACATGACGCCCGGTTCGTGCTCGACCGGCATCCACATCCTGCTCGAGGAATGCGGCCTGGTGTTCGAGGCGCATATCGTCAATCTGCTGGCTGGCGACGCCAACAGCAAGGAATACCGGGCGATCAATCCGAAAGGCACGGTACCGGCGTTGATGCTCGACGACGGCAGCGTGCTCACCGAGTTTTCGGCAATCGCCTGGTGGCTCGGTCGCAGTTATCCGAAGCGCGGCCTGCTGCCGGAAAGCGTGGCCGACGAGGTGCGCGTGCTCGGCCTGCTCAACCACGCGGTCAACACGCTGCACATGCAAGGTTTTGCCCGCATTTTCACCACCGAGCGTTTTGCGCCGAGCCATTGCGATCATGCGTCGGTGGAAGCGCAGGGCCGGCTGATCGTCGAGCAGGGATTTGCGCTGGCCGACAAGGAACTGGCCGGTCGCGACTGGGTGGTCGAGCGTTTCGGGGTGGCCGACGCGGCGCTGTTCTACGTCGAATTCTGGGCCGAGCGCATCGGCATTCCGCTGCCGCCCAATTGTGCGGCGCATTACCGGCGCATTCTGACGCGTCCGGCGGTGCGGCAGGTGCTCGCCGAAGAGGGCTACGCGTCGGCCTTGCGCTGAGTTTTTTCGGCGTTTTGCGTGTCATGAATGGCAAAAGTTGTCTTTTTTGACCGACGTCGGTGGCGAGCTCGCGATGGCCGGGCGATCGTGGCTTTCTCCGCCCCGGTGATTGTGCACCCGCCGCAAATCCTTGTCGGGCTGGCTTTTCGGCGCTTTTTTGTCCGGCGGCTTTTTTGCTGTTTTCCGGCGGTCGACCGCAATATGTCATGCGGGCATGTCTCTTGCGCTCTGCTTCTCCGTGATTGCCGTCCGGCAGTCATCGACCGCAAGATAAAAACAGGAGAATCGTCATGGCATGGGAGTTACTGTTTACGTCGGATATCGGCTTGCTGAGCCTGTTCACCATCGCTTTCATTCTGGTCATGGGCTGGTACATCGCCGGTTACGCCGCCAGGCACATGAAGTCGGACGCGGAGTCCAGTCGCAACAACCCATCCCGTCCTGCGGTGCATTGACGCAGGCGGCGCCGTTTTCGACCGGCAGCGGCCGGTCGGAATGAAGGGAGGGCGACTCCCGTTGCGGCGGTTTCAGGACGGATTTCCCTCATCCGGCCATGCCCGGGGCCGGATGACACCTCCCTGTGAAAACGTCTTTCCCAAACCCGCCGCAGTCGGGGTCGCCCGGCCTTTCGGGAATCAGAAACGATAGTTGCCGCTGACGTAGGCAAAGCGCGTCGGCGGATCTTCCAGCGCGTACATCGAGCCCCAGTTTTCCGGCAGTTGCCGGTTGAACAGGTTGGTCACGCCGGCCGCGACCGAGAAGGCCCGGTTGAAGCGGTAGCCGATCTTCAGGTCGGTGGTGCCGTAATTTGTGGACAGCGTGGCTCCGCGGATGCTGTTGTGCGAGTTGTAGTAGTTGAAGTAATAACGCCCCTGCAGATCGCCGCTCCAGGCGCCGTTGTCGAAACGCAGGCCGGCGCGCAGGATGCTGCCGGGGCGGCCGGTCAGCCGGTTGCCGGTCGATTCGTCGCGGGCTTCGATGATTTCGTAGCCGCCGCGCAACGACCACAGCGAGGTGATCGCCCAGTTGCCGCTGAGTTCGAGCCCCTGGATTTCGGCGCGTCCGACATTGGTGTAGACCGAGCGCGAGACGACGCCGACGGGGTCGCCGGGCAGGCGTGGTGCCGAGACGGTGGTGATCAGGTTCTTGCTGTACGTCCGGTAGGCGGCCAGGTCGATCCGGAAATCCTTGCCGGTGTAGCCGGCGGCCGCTTCGATGCTGCGGCTTTCTTCCGGTACCAGGTCGGCATTGCCGACGATCAGGAAGGTCCCGCGGCGGAAGGTCGAGTATTGTTCAAGCACCGTCGGCGCCCGGAAGGATTCTCCGTAACCGACACGGAAGTTCCAGTGGCCCGGACGGTACTGGACCGACAGACGCGGCGTCGTGGCGTTGCCGAATTCGTTGAAACGGTCGTGACGCAGGCCGGCCAGCAGACTCCAGTCGCGCAGGAATTTCATCTCGCCCTGGACGAAAAGATAGTCGTTGGTCCGGTCGCCGACCTTGCTGGTGTTGTTGGCTATGCTGATCTTGTCGTTCTGCTGGCCGAGCCCGACGGTCAGGGTGTGGTCGCCGACCGGCAGTACATAGCGGCCGCCGAACTGGGTCTGGTTGTAGTCGGTGCGTTCGAGCGTCGGATAGGCGCGGGTGGTTTCCCCTTCGCTGCGGCCGATGGCCGCGTCGAGGGCCAGCACGCCAGGTCCGGCCTCGCCGGTGTAGTTCAGGCTGGCGAAATTGCGGATTTCCTTTTCGTAGGCCTGAAACTGGGTGAATGGCGCCGCGCTCAACTGATCCGGGCTGCGGTCGTTCTGTTCGGCGTGTTCCAGCGACAGACGCAATTTTTGTCCGGGGGCGATCTGCAGGCCGCCGTGGTAGCTGACATAGCTTTCGTCGATGCCCTTGATGTCGGCTCTTGCGGTCGACGGGTCGGCATCGTAAGGATTGCGATTGCGCTTTTCGACGCTCAGGCGGTGGGTCAGCCTCTCGCCGCCGTATTCGATGTAGCCCTTCAGGAGGTTGGTTTCGCGCTGGCCGCCCTGGGCCTGCCCGTACATTGCCGAAGCGCCGCCGTGCAGGCCGCTGTTCAGCGCGGGTTGCCGGGTGATCACGTTGATCACGCCGCCGGAGGCATCGGCACCGTAGAGCGCGGACATCGGGCCGCGGACGATTTCGATCTGCCGGACGTCTTCGGTCGAGTAGAAATTGATGTCGCGGGATCCATACTTCTGGGTTCGCCGCAGGCCATCGTAGAGGACCAGGGTACCGCTGCCGGTCATGCCGCGCATGCTGATCGTCGAATTGAGCATGGTGCCGCGGGTATCGACGCCGACCGCCTGGTCCAGCGCGTCGATCAGCGACAACCCGGGCGTCGCCTCGAGATCGCGCTGGCCGACCACCTGCACGCTGGCCTGGACATCCTGGATCGGCTGCTCGTAGCTGGCGGCGGTGACGACCACGGTGGCAAGCGGTTTGGCCTCCTGCGCATGCAGAGGCGCGCCCAGGGCGAGGCAGACGGCCAGGCCGACGGGCCGGCGGGTGAAGAGCGGAAAGCGGGTGCGGATCATGATCGAAAACTCAGTCGATTTGACGTTGGTGAAAGAAAACGGGATGCGTGCCGGTCGCCGGACGGCGCCGGGTGAGCGCAATCAGCAGGACGACGGCGATGCCGGCAGCGATCAGTGCGGCGGTCGCCGAGACTTGCGCGATGCGACGCGTACCGATGGCGAGCAGCACGGCGGCGGCAAACCAGGGCAGCAGACGTTTCAGCCACGGCTGGTCGACGCACAGCGAGCGTGCCAGGCTGGCGGTGGCGGGGATCAGGACCAGCATTGGGGTCAACAGGGCGCCGAGGCCAAAAAAGAAACCGATCGAGGTGCCTTGCCAGCCGCTCTCCGAGCCGGCGGCGGTCGCCAGCAGGCTGGCCAGCGGCGCGCAGGGAATCAGGGTCAGGGCGACGCCGAGCAACAGTGGCGACAGCCGGGCGTTGGCCGCCTGCCGGCGACATTGCCGGTGTGCCTGGCGACGATCGTTGATCAGTAGCACGGCGGAAAGCAGGGCGGCACCGCCGATCGCCAGGTTGCCGTAGCCTTCCGCCAGCCCTTTGACGAACCAGGCGCCGAGCGCGCCGGCCAGCCCGCCGAGCAGCGTGTAGGCCAGCAACCGGCCGCCGAGGAAGGCCGCGGCATCGCGCAGGCCGGCGCTGCGACCGTCGGCCCGGCCGAGCATCAAGGTGCCGATGAATGGCAGGCAGGTCGCGGCGCAGGCGGTGATGCCCAGCGAGACGCCGAGCAGGAAGGCCGACAGCCAGGCGTGGGAGAGTTCAGGCGACATGGTTGCGGTCCGTCCGGCGCACGATGCGGATCGGCTTGGGCTGGCCTTCCGGCGTCTCGCTGCGCACCCGTTGCTTGTAGTAGTCGCGTTTCGACGAAAACAGCGCGAACGGGCCGAATTTCAGGTGGATGACCTGGTCGTCCGGACAGAATTCCGCACAACGGCCGCACAGCGTGCAATCCTCGTTGAAGGCGTGGCGTCCGTGCCGATGGTGGATTTCCGGGATGTCCATCGGGCAGGCCTTGGTGCAGATGCCGCATTTGTCGCATTTGGCGTGCGCGGTCTTGCTCAGACGCAACAGCGAGGCATGGCGGGCGACGGCATTGAGCGCCAGCATCGGGCAAATGCGGCAGAACGGCTGACGCACGGCGAGCGCCGCCGCGACGATGAAACCGGCGAGCAGGTTGCCGATGATGCCGATGCCCAGGCTGAAACCGTCGGCACCGGTACGCAGGGCCAGTTCTTCGGTATCGGCGCTGAGCAGGGTGGTGACGATGCGCGAGGGGCAGATATCGCAGTACGGGTTGCCGGCCGAATGCGGCGCATAACCCAGGCCGGCGAGCAGTGGCAGCAGGAATACCAGGCCGAGCAGGATCAGCCATTTGACCGGGCGCAGCCAGCGCAGGCGGCCGGCCGGTACGGTGGTCTGCCCGAAGCCGAGGCGACGGCCCAGCCGGTAGAGCCATTCCTGAACGGTGCCCAGCGGGCAGACCCAGGCACAGAACGCCTTGCCGAGCACGAAAAAGAAGGCGAGGAAGGTGGCAAAGGTGATGAACAGCGGAATCAGTACCTGGGCAGTGACTTGCTGGGCGCGCGCCAGGGCCGCGCCGACCCGATGATCCATCTGGTGCTGGAAGGGGACCAGGGCGCAATAGCCGCCATTCAGCTTGTCGTAGGCGCAGGACAGCGCCGGCAGCGCGGTCGAGATTTTTTCGGCGGCGTAGCTGCCGACGACGAGGCTGCCGTAAACACTGAGGAACAAGGTCAGCAACTGGACGAGCAGCCGGAAGCGGCCGAGGGTCGGGACCAGGCGGCGGATGAACTCAGGCATTTTTCTTCTCCTTGCGCCGCAGAAGGGGAACGGCCAGCAGCATGCCGAGTGCGAACACGCCGATGCCGGCGCCCAGGTTGCGTTCGCGCATGCGGTCCGGGTGGTAGAACTGGCTGTAGGTACTCAGATAGCGGGTATCGCCGGCGGTGTGGCGGGCGGCGAGCACGAAGGCCTGCTGCGCCGCCATGCCTTCCCGGCGGTTCAGCCGGTCGGCGCTGAAATCGTGCGGCAGCTCGATCTCGACGATGCCGTCGCGGTCGGCAGTGAAGTCGCGTCGGCTACCGCCTTCGGTTTCCATGCGCAGCACGCTGCCGGGCAAGGCCGCATTCTCGAAGCGCACGAGGAAGCGCCAGCGGCTGCCCTCGCGCGTTCCGCCGTGTTCCTGCAGGCGCAGGGGGACGATTTCCAGGCCACCGCGCGGCGCCAGCAGCATCTCGGTGGGAACCTGGTGTTTGGCCGGGAAGAAGTCATAGGTCGAAGCGCGGACGATCTGACGCAAGGTTCCCGATTCGTCGCTGCGTTCGGCACGGAACCAGAGATGACCGCCACTGCCGAGCAGCGCCTTGTCGGCTTGCCAGCCGCCGGCTGCTGCGGTCAACGGCACCGACAGCGGATTTTCCGGTGTCTGGATGAAGGCGTTTTCGAAGGGGCCACCGGTGCTCGTCAGGCGCACGCCGGGCGGGCCGCCGCGGCTCATCGTTGCCAGCAGTGTCGGCAGGGTCGTCCATGCTTTGCCAACTGCTGCGGTGGCCGATGGTCCGTTATCGGTCGATGTGCCGCCGTGGTTTTCATGGGCATGAAGCATCGGCGGGAGGGCGGTCAGGGCGGAGAGCAGAAGTCCGCCAAAGGCTGTTCGGTAAGACACGTTCGCAGGCAGTCCGGAGTGAAAAGGCGCGCAATCTTGGCACGCCTCGCTGCCGTTGCCGGTGCGACATATCGTCGCACAATGCCATGATTCTTAAGATAAATCCGATATTTAGCCGGATGTCATCGCGGTCTCCGGCCGGGTCATTCGGTGAAGTTGTCCTGGGCCGGCGGGCGCTTTTTTGCCAGCTTTCGCTGCAGCGTCCGGCGGTGCATCTTCAGGGCCTTGGCGGTAGCCGAAATATTGCCGTGGTGCTCGGCCAGCTTGCGCTGGATGTACTCCCATTCGAGATGGCGGACGCTCAATTGATCGCTGCCGACTTCGGAGTCGATCTCGATCCGGTCTTCGGTCAGTGCCTGGACGATGTCGGTGATGTTGGCCGGCTTGGGCAGGTAGTGGCAGGCGCCCAGGCGCATGGCGGCGACGGTGGTCTGGATGCTGGCGTAACCGGTCAGCACGACGATCCGGGCGCCGGGCGAGCGTTCGAGGAGCGGTGTGATCAGGTTGAGGCCTGACTGCCCGCTGAGGTTCAGGTCGAGAATGACGTACTCCGGTTCGAAATCGCCGCCTTCGCTCAGTGCTTCGGCCGGCGTAGCGGCCGTGCGCACTTCGAAGGCGCGGCGGGTCATGGCCCGGGCCAGGGTCGTCCGGTAGTTGTCGTCGTCTTCGACGATCAGGAGTCGCGGTGCTGTTTCGCTCATGCGTTTTTTTCTCGGATGGGGGGATGGGGAAGCAGAAATTCGATGCGCGTGCCGCCGGTTTCGCCGCCGCGCTGATGAAGGTGGCCGCCGCGCTGCTCGGCCGTGGCACGGGCAATGGCCAGGCGGCTCTGACGGGTGTCGAGCAGTTCGGCCGGCAGGCAGTCGGTTCGGGCGGGCTCCGGCAGTTCACAGCCGTCGTCTTCGACGACGATCTCCAGGGCGGTGCCGTGTTTCCGTGTGCTGAGCAGGATTTGCCGGGCGCCGGCCTCCAGCGCATTGTTCAGCAGGCAACCCAGGGCGCGTTCGCTGGCCAGGTCGAAGGTTTCTGCCTGGATATCCTGGGCTTCAAGGGTTTCCAGCCGGAAATCGGTTGCCGGATGATTGGCCTGCCAGGCATGGACGAAGGATTTCAACCAGCTGGCCGCCGATTGTCCGCTGGCGCCGGTTTGCCGTGCCCGTTGCGATAGCCGGTCCAGGCTCTGTCGGCAGCGATCGATCTGGCGTCGTGCTAGTTGCAGTTCCGGGCGCAGTTCGTCGGGAAACTGCGCATCCTCCTGCCAGTCTTCGAGCAGCAATCCGACCGTGGCCAGCGGGGTGGACATTTCATGCGCCGCACTGGCGGCCTGGGTGCCCAGCGACAACAGCCAGTCGGCTTCGATGTTCCGTTCGCGCGCTTCGGCCAGCGCCGCGTCGCGCCGGCGCAGCGTACCGCTCATGCTCTGGATGAACCAGATGGAGACGACGGTCGATACGCCGAACACCAGCCACATGCCGAGCAGGTGCATGTAGGTGGCCCGCTCGGCGTCGACGACAGGCAGCGGCAGGTGAAAGCGCCACAGGAACGAATAGAAGAGGATCGCGCTGACGCCGAGCAGCCAGGCTTGGCCGCGCTCCAGTGTGATGGCGCCGATGGCGACCAGCGGCAGGAAGACCGAGATCAGCGGATTGGTCGCGCCGCCGGACAGGTAGATGAAGATGCTCCAGCAGAGCAGGTCGAAGTGCAGTTGCAGCATCGGGGTCAGTGCCGGAATGCCGTGGCGGTCGCTGATATGAAAGCGCGAAGCAAGCCACAGGCAGGCGTTCAGGCTGGCGGCCAGGGTCGTGAAGGCCAGCAGGCGGGGCAGTATCTCGTGCGTGCCCAGCACGTTGGGGCTGATCAGGGCGGCGATCAGCATGGCGCCGATCGACAGCCAGCGCAGATCGATCAGGCGGGTCTGGGTGAGCCGGGTCAGCGAAGCGATCACGATAAAAAGAAGCCCCGGTTGCCGGGGCTTGAAAGCATTGAGAGGTGGTTCACGGATGAAACACATCGCCACCTTAAGGTGCACCACCGTCTGCGGGAAGTGACTGAATGTCGCACCCGGAGAGCGGGTGCGACAAGCCGCCTCAGCGACATTCGGTCACTTCTGCCGGGCGTTGGGGGACAGCACAATGCGCCGGCCGATGGACCCCAAGCTCGCGTCGGCGCATCTCCGGCCGTCGGGGCTCCGGCCTCGACGGTCACCTCGCCGGCGTGATGTGGGAAGGGGGGCTCGCCGGCTTCGTCAATCGATATTCAAAGGGGAATCGTCATGATTGATTCGACGGTCGTTGACCTGTCGCGGTTGCAGTTTGCCGCGACGGCGATGTACCACTTCATCTTCGTGCCGCTGACGCTGGGCCTGTCCTGGCTGCTGGTCGTCATGGAAACCGCCTACGTCATGAGCGGCAAGGAAATCTACCGCGACATGACCAAGTTCTGGGGCAAGCTCTACGGCATCAACTTTGCCCTGGGCGTGACCACGGGCATTACCATGGAGTTCCAGTTCGGCACCAACTGGGCCTACTACTCGCACTACGTCGGCGACATCTTCGGTGCGCCGCTGGCGATCGAGGGGCTGATGGCCTTCTTCCTCGAATCGACCATGGTCGGTTTGTTCTTCTTCGGCTGGAACCGCCTGTCCAAGGGCGGTCACCTGGCGGTGACGATGCTCATGGCGCTGGGCACCAATCTGTCGGCGGTGCTGATCCTGATCGCCAACGGCTGGATGCAGGATCCGGTCGGCTCGGTGTTCAACCCGGTGACCATGCGCATGGAACTGGTCGATTTCTGGGCGCTGGTCTTCAATCCGGCGGCGCAGGCCAAGTTCGTGCACACCGTGGCGGCCGGCTATGTCGCGGGTTCGCTGTTCGTGCTCGGCATTTCGTCCTGGTATCTGCTGAAAGGCGTGCACATCGAATTCGCTCGTCGCTCCTTCCGGGTGGCTGCTGCGTTCGGGGTGGCCGGCGTACTGTCGGTGATCGTGCTCGGCGACGAGTCGGGATATGCCGTCTCCGAATCGCAGAAATCCAAGCTTGCCGCCATCGAGGCGATGTGGGAGACCGAACCGGCACCGGCCGGTTTCAACCTGATCGCGTCGATCAACGAGGCCGAGCAGAAGAACGACTGGGCCATCCGCGTGCCCTATGTGCTCGGTCTGATCGCGACCCGGTCGACGAGCGAGACCTTGCCCGGCATCCGCGAGATTCGCGCCGAAAACCGGCTGCGCATCGAGAACGGTGTCCAGGCCAACCTGGCACTGGAAACGCTGCGCCGCGATCCGCAGGACGAAATGGCGCGGTCGACCTTCGAAAAACATCAAAAAGACCTGGGTTACGGTTTGCTGGTCAAGCAGTACAGCCCGGACCTGAGCCAGGCCACGCCGGCGCAGCTCGATCGCGCCGCGCATGATTCGGTGCCGCGCGTGGCGCCGCTGTTCTGGTCGTTCCGCGTGATGGTCGGCCTCGGTTTCGCGATGCTGGTGCTGTTCGCCGTGGCGCTGTGGTCGAGCATCCGCAACAACTTCCAACAGAAGCCATGGCTGCTCAAGTGGGCGCTGTATTTCATCCCGGCACCGTGGATCGCGATCCACAGCGGCTGGCTGGTCGCCGAATACGGCCGGCAGCCGTGGACGGTGTTCGGCACGCTGCCGACCTACCTGTCAGCCTCCAGTCTGTCTGCCGCCAGCCTGTGGGGATCGATTGCCGGTTTCGTCGGTTTCTACACCCTGCTGCTGATCGCCGAGATGTACCTGATGTTCAAGTACGCCCGTCTCGGCCCGGTGGCCCTGCAACCCAACCAGGCCTGAAGGAGTTCCCGCAATGTTCGATTATGAAACCCTGAAACTGATCTGGTGGTTGCTGGTCGGCGTGCTGCTGATCGGCTTCGCGATCATGGACGGTCACGACATGGGGGTTGGCACCCTGCTGCCCATCCTCGGCAAGGACGACACCGACCGCCGGGTGATGATCAATACCGTCGCGCCGCACTGGGACGGCAATCAGGTCTGGTTCATCACTGCCGGTGGCGCCATCTTCGCTGCCTGGCCCTTCGTCTATGCGACGGCCTTTTCCGGGCTGTACTGGGCGCTGCTGCTGGTCTTGTTCGCGTTGTTCTTCCGGCCGGTCGGCTTCGAGTACCGTTCCAAGCTGCCCAATCCGGCCTGGCGCAGCGCCTGGGACTGGGGGCTGTTCGCCGGCAGCGCAGTACCGGCGCTGGTCTTCGGCGTGGCCTTCGGCAACCTGTTCCTCGGTGTGCCGTTCCGGCTCGACGAAACGATGCGCTCGTTCTATTCCGGTTCGTTCTGGGCGCTGCTCAATCCCTTCGCGCTGCTGGTCGGCGTCGTCAGCCTGTCGTTGCTGACGCTGCAGGGGGCGACCTTCCTCGCCCATCGCACCGAAGGCGCGCTGCAGGCACGGGCCAAGCTGGCCGGCAGCGTGCTGGCCGTCGTCCTGCTGCTGGCCTTCTCGGGGGCCGGTTTCGTGGTGTCGCGGATCGACGGCTACGTCATCCAGTCGATCCCCGATGTCGGCGGGGTGCTCAATCCGCTGATGAAGGAAGTCGTGCGTCAGCCCGGTGCCTGGTTCGGCAACTTCAACAAGGCGCCGGTGCTGTGGCTGATTCCGGCATTGGCCTACGTCGGTGCGATCGGTGCGCTGGTCGCGCTGCGTGTCGGGCGGACGCTGTTTGCCTTCGTCGGTTCGTCGCTGGCCTGCCTGTCGGTGATCCTGACCGCCGGCGTCGCGCTGTTTCCGTTCGTGCTGCCGTCGTCGGAATTGCCCAAGGCCAGCCTGACCGCCTGGGATGCGACGTCGAGTTACGTGACGCTGAACGTGATGCTGTGGGTTGCCCTGATCTTCACGCCCATCGTGCTGGCCTACACCGGCTGGGCTTACCGCGTGATGGCCGGCACGGTCACCCGCGATTACATCAAGGCCAACGACAAGGCGCTTTACTGAAAGAAAGGAAAGACGATGTGGTATTTCACCTGGGTTCTTGGTCTGGGGTTCGCCGTGCTGCTGGCGGTGGTCAATGCGCTGTGGCTCGAAGCGCAGGAGAAAAAACAGGATTGAGGCGCGGTTGACCGCAAGTCTTGATGAATCCTGCAGGCGCCGGGAATCCTCCCGGCGCCTGATTTTTTCGGAGAAAACCCTTGTCCGATCCCGTTTCCGAGCCGCACGTCGCGGCCTTGCGTGCGATTGTCCGGCGTTTCGGTCGCGTCCCGCGCTGGTCGGCGATAACCGTCGTCGCCGGTGTGCTTCAGACCGCGGCCGGCATCGCGCTGGCGGCGATACTGGCCAGCCTGTTTCACGGCCTGGTCATCGCCGGGCAGCCGTTTGCCGGGTTGTCGTCGACCTGGTGGCTGATCCCGCCCTGCCTGTTGCTGCGGGCGCTGGCCGGGATGCTTCGGGAAGAGGCTGGCGGACGCGTCTCGCTGGCGGTCCGCCGTTCCTTGCGCGGCGCCTTGCTCGACCGTTTGCATGAACTGGGACCGGCCTGGCTGCAGCGACATCAGGCCGGCAGCCTGAATGCCAGCCTGCTCGAGCAGGTCGAGGCGATGGACGGCTATTTCGCCCGCTATCGTCCGCAGCAATGGTTTGCCGTGCTGACGCCGCTGCTGATCCTGGCGGCGGTCGCCCGCTTGAGTTGGGCGGCGGCGCTGATCCTGGCGCTGACTGCGCCGCTGATTCCCCTGTTCATGGTGCTGGTCGGTTGGAGTGCGCGCCAGCGGCAAAGCGAACAGTTTCTTGCGCTGCAACGGATGAGCGGCCATTTCCTCGATCTGGTCCGCGGGCTGCCGACCTTGCGCCTGCTCAATGCGCACGGGCGCATGGGCGACGAGGTGGCGATGGTGGCCGATGAATTCCGTCGCCGCTCGATGCAGGTCCTGCGGCTGGCTTTCCTGTCCGGTGCGGTGCTCGAGTTTTTCGCCTCGATCGCCATTGCCCTGTCTGCCGTCTATTTCGGCATGAGTTTTCTCGGCCATCTGGATTTCGGCCTTTACGGCGTGCCGCTGACATTGCAGACCGCCATGTTCGTGCTGCTGCTGGCCCCCGAGTTTTACCAGCCTTTGCGCGATCTCGGCACGCATTACCATGCCCGCGCCGAGGCCCTGGCGGCGGCTCATGCGCTGCAGGCGATCCTGTCCGCCGAGACGCCGCAGCCGGCCGGCGGCGCGACGGTGCCAGGCCGGCGACCGCCGGCGCTGGCGCTGGTCGCGGTCGATTTTTCCCATCGCCCCGGCGAAAGCGTGCTACGGCAATGTTCGCTGCAGGTCGCCGCCGGCGAGGCGATCGCCATCTGCGGGCCGAGCGGCGGCGGAAAAACCACCTTGCTTCGTTTGTTGCTCGGTCAACTGTCGGCCCAGAGCGGTCAAGTCTGCGTCGACGGCGAAGCGATCGAGACGCTCGACCTGGCGGCCTGGCGCGAGCGTGTCGGCTGGATGAACCAGCATCCCCGCCTGCTGGCCGGCAGCCTTGCCGCGAATCTGCGCGTCGCCCGTCACGATGCGCCGGACGACGAATTGCGCGAGGCGCTGTGTTTTGCCGGCCTGGGCGACTGGCTGGCCGGGTTGCCGGCCGGGCTGGCGACAGCGCTCGGCGAGGGCGGCCGGGCGCTTTCCGGTGGCCAGCTCAGACGACTGGCGCTGGCCAGGGTCCATCTGCGCCGGGCCGACGTGTTGCTGCTCGACGAACCGACGGCCAGTCTGGATGCGCAGACGGAGGCCTGGGTCGTGGCCAGACTCGGCGAACTGCGGGCCGGGCGGACGACGATCCTGCTGACGCATCGAAAAATGCCGCTGCAGATCGTCGACCGCAGCCTTCACCTCGAATCGGGTTGCCTGACCGAAAGGCCGGCAACGAACCCTTCGCTAAACCCACGGCAAAGGCAGGCCTGATGACCATTCATGACGCTTTTCGGATGCTGCGCCCGTTTTGCGGCCGCCTCGGCGGTGCCGGCCGCTGGCTGCTCCTGGGGAGCTTGCTCGGCACGCTGACGCTGATCGGCAGCCTCGGCCTGCTGTCGCTGTCCGGCGGTTTTCTCAGCGCGGCGGCCGTGGCCGCGCTGACGCCGGCCGGCATCGCCGCTTTCAATTTTTTCCTGCCCGGTGCCGGCGTCCGTTTCTTTGCCATGCTCCGGACGCTTTGCCGCTGGGGCGACCGGGTCGTCACGCACGAGGCCACCTTCCGCTTGCTGGCGGCGTTGCGCGTCTGGCTTTACGGCCGTCTGGCTCGTCTTTCACCGCGCCGGATACTGACCCTGCATGGCGGCGACGTACTCAATCGTCTGCTGCGCGATGTCGACGCCCTGGACAATCTGTATCCACGCTTTCTGTTGCCGACAGCTTCCGCCGTGCTGGCCTGCCTGGCAATGGGATGGTTTTTCCTCTGTACCTGGCCGAGCCTGTGGTGGTTGCCCGCCCTGTTCCTGGCGAGCGTGTTGTCGCTGCTGCCGCTTGCCGGCTGGGCGCTGGGCCGCCGGCCGCTGCCGCTGCTGATGCGCGGTCGGGCGACGCTGCGCAGTCACCTGCTCGACTGTTGCGAAGCGCTGGAGGATTTTTCGCTGCATGCAGCGGCATGGCGGGAACAATGCCGACGGACCCTGGCGGTCGATGCCTGCTGGCTGTCCACGCAGCTTCAGGCGGCACGCCGGGCGGCCGGATTGCGTGCCGTGGTGGGGCTGCTGGTCGGTCTGGCGGCCTGGCTCTGTCTGGCGCTGCTGGCCGTGATGGCAGAGCCAGGGGAGGGGCCCTGGCTGGTGGCGGCAGTACTGCTGATTCTCGGTGCTGGCGAATTCCTGTTGCCGCTGGCCTCGGCTGCCGTGGATCTGCCCGGTACGGCGACGGCAGCCGACAGGCTCACGGCGCTGGCCGAACAGCCGGCGGGCGACGATCGTCCGGCACCGGGCCTGCAGCCGACCGATGGCAGCATCCACATCGCCGGCCTGGGTTTCGCCTGGGATGCCGACGCTCCGATTCTGGCCGACCTGAATCTCGACATTCCGCTCGGGCAGCACGTGCTGATCTGCGGTGCCAGCGGCTGCGGCAAGACAACCCTGGTTCATCTGCTGAGCGGTTTCGAGGAAGCGCAGGGTGGTTCGATCGAGATCGGCGGCGTGCCGCTGCCTCGGCTCGACGAAAGCACATTGCGCCGCCATGTTGCCTGTGCCAGCCAGTTAGCCTGGGCGAAAACGGCGACGCTCGCCGACAATCTGCGTCTGGCTCGGCCGGATGCCGCGGCTGCGGTGATGCACGAAGTTCTGGCGACGGTCGGACTGGAGCCGGCCAAACTGGGCTGGCGGCAGGGTCTGGAAACCTGGATCGAGGCCGGCGGCGCCAGTCTGTCCGGCGGCCAGCGCAAGCGCCTGGCCGTTGCCCAGGCCCTGCTCAGGGATGCGCCGATCACGATTCTCGACGAGCCGAGCGAAGGGCTGGACAGTGCCTCGGCACAGGCGCTGCTGAACCGCGTCGGTGAGCGTTTGCGGGGACGAACCCTGATCTGGATCAGTCACCGCGACACGGCGGCTTATCCCTTCGACCAACGGATCGAATTGCCGGTATTGGGCGGGAACGCCTGACATCGGTAAAACCCGCCCGGCGAGACGGCGGCACGCGGTTCAAACCATCCCCGGAATCGTTGCCGCTCGCGCCGCCAGGAAATCCACCAGCAGCCTGACCCGCGCTACTGCCGCCCGTTCCGGCACGATCAGCATGTTCAGCGGCACCGGGTCGGGTGTGTAGTCCGGCAGGATTGGCACCAGACGCCCGTCGGCCAGCAGATCGTCCACCAGCCAGTGATGCGTCGGCGCGAAGCCGCGCCCGGCCAGCAGTGCCTCGCGCGCCGCCAGACCGTGGTCGACGCGCAGCGTGCCGCCGACCGCCACGACGTGGCGCTGACCGTCCGGCCCCCGCATCGACAGCGTCTCGCTGCCCAGCACATTGCTCATGCGGATGCCGGCGTGGTCGCGCAGGTCTTCCGGCTTGGCCGGTACGCCCTGCTTGGCCAGGTAGGACGGCGCGGCGACCAGCAGTCGGCGGCTGTGGCCGAGCGCGCGCAGTTTCATCGCGCTGTCGCCCAGCGGCCCGAGGCGCAGCGCGATATCGACGCCATCGCGCACCAGATTGACCCGCTCGTCGGCCAGGCTCAGATCGACGGTGATGCCCGGATGCGCGTCCTGAAAGGCGAACAGCAGGCGCGAGACGTGCAGCACGCCCAGCGCGGCGGTGCACGACACCCGCACGGTGCCGGCCAGCGCGCCGCTGATTGCCCCGACGTCCTGGCAGGCCTGCTCGAAGAGCTGCAGCAACTGCAGCGTGCGCTCGTAGAACAGCCGCCCCTCGTCGGTCAGGCTGACCCGCCGCGTGGTGCGGGCGAACAACTGGACGCCCAGCGCTTCCTCCAGTTCGCGGATATGGCGGGTGACGGTCGGCTGACCGGCTTCCAGCTCGCGCGCCACGGCCGAGAAATTGCCGCGTTCGGCGACGCGGGCGAAGGTGCGCAGGCGCTCCAGGGTGATCGTCGATATATCCATGATCCGAATATATTATATGTACTCATGCTCCGTGGATCGGTTCTGCCGGCCGCTCTATGCTGGCGCCTTCCATCGCCACGGAGGTTTCCATGAACGTACTGATCGTCTTCGCCCATCCCGAAGCCCGCTCCCTCAACGCCGCCATGCGCGACGTCTGCGTCGAGGAACTGCAGGCGCAGGGCCATACCGTGCAGGTCTCTGACCTTTACGCGATGCGCTTCAAGCCGGTCGTCGACCGCGACGATTTCCCGCTGCTGCCGCCCGGCGAACGGCTCAAGGTCGCCGCCGCCTCGCAGGCCGGCTACGCCGCCGGGGCGCTGACCGACGACGTGCTGGCGGAAATCGCCAAGCTGCAATGGGCCGACGCGCTGATCCTGCATTTTCCGCTGTGGTGGTACACCATGCCGGCCATCCTCAAGGGCTGGGTCGAGCGCGTCTTCGCCTACGGCTTTGCCTATGGCGTCGGCGAGCACAGCGACGCCAAATGGGGCGACCGCTTCGGCGAAGGCAGCCTGAGCGACAAGCGCGCCATGGTCATCACCAGCACCGGCGGCTGGCAGGCGCACTACTCGGCGCGCGGCATCAACGGGCCGCTCGACGACATCCTCTTCCCGATCAACCACAACATCCTCTACTACCCCGGCGCCGCCGTGCTGCCGCCCTTCGTGGTGTACCGCGCCGACCGTCTGCAGGAAACCGATTTCCCGCCCATCGCCGAAGCGCTGAGGGCGCGCATGCGCGGGCTGTTCAGCGATGCACCGATTGCCTATCGCCGGCAGAACGGCGGGGATTACGAGATTCCGGGGTGTGAGTTAAAGGCTGGGCTGGCGCGGCCGGGGAGTGGCGGGTTTGGCTTGCATGTGGCAAGCGGCGGGAGCGGTGAGCCGCTTGCCTGACGCGCCCGGTGGACGGAATTTCCCGGAATCCTGCGGTCGACCGCAGGATTCGTCGAAATTCCGCTTGGGCGACGGGGCGATCCGGCGTTGCTGGCGGGCGCGCAGGATCCGCTGGATCGCAGCCTCAGGAAATGAGGTTTTTCAAGGCGCCAAGCCAGGGCATCCAGCGCGGGTCCGGGCCGGCATAGGCGTTCCAGGTCGTGTTGTTGCATACGTAAGCAACCGCCGTCCCGCTTTCCGGATGAGCAAAGCCGATTCGGCCTCCCATGCCCGGTTGTCCGAAAGAACCGTGGCCGAGCATTGGCGATGCCGCGTAAGGCAATTCGTAACCGAGACCGAAGCGTTGTTTCAGCGGCATTGGCAGGGCCTTGGCGAAGCTTGGTGCGTACAGGCCGCGCAAGAATTCCGGGTACGGCTCCAAGGGCAATCCATCGGTCCGCGGGGCGCGTATCCGTTCCATCGTCTCCTGGCGCAACAGCCTCGTTCCATCGACTTCACCGATCAATGCGGCATACATCCTGGCCAGGGAGCGCGCATCGCTGACGCCATTGCCCGACGGAATTTCCGCGACAAGCGCTTCGCGGAGGTTCATGAACCAGATGAAAGGATTGGCCGAGAAATTGCTGTTGAAAATCGGTGCGACCCGGTTTTCTTCGCTCAAGGGCAAGCCGATCCAGGCATTGAGTCCCAGGGGTTTGGCGATTTCGTCGGCCAGAAAGCGGCCAATCGTTTTTCCGGAAACCCGGCGAACCAGTTCCCCGATCAGGTAGCCGTGAGTGGCCGAGTGATACTGATAGGCGGTTTCCGGCGTCCATAAGGGTTTCATTGCTGCCAGCGCGTCGATGCAACGCTGCCAGTCGACCAGCCCCAGCATCTGGATGCCGGTGTCGGGAGGAAACCAGGGCAAGCCCGAGGTATGTGACAGCAGCGCAGAGACGGGGATGCCCGCCTTGCCGTTGGCGGCAAATTCCGGCCAGTAGCGTGAGACCGGCGCATCAATATCGATCTGTCCGCGTTCCGCCAGCATATGCAGGCATGTCGAGACCATGCCTTTCGCGGCAGAAAATATCACGGTGATGGTTTCGCCGGTGTAGGGGCGGTTGTTGACCTTGTCCAGCCCGCACCAGAGGTCGACCACCGCTTTTCCATGCCGATAGATGCACAACTGCGCGCCGCCCGGATCGTTGGCCTGGGCTGCCGCGAAGGCTTGGCGCACGCTTTCGTAGCCGTCGGCGACATGGCCTTCCACCTTGATCGTTTTGCTGTCTTCGACTGCCGTCTGTGCCTTTGCTTCGGGCATCAGTCCGTTGATCTGGCTGCCCATGCCCAGCGCAGCGGCGGCGGTCATGAACTGTCTGCGGCCCGTTCGGATTTGTTGTTTTTCCACGTTTGTTCCCTCGCTTTTCCGGTACCGGGTCAGAATGACACCGTACCCCGGAGGCCGATCGTCCGCGGTACGGTGCGGGTGGCGAAATTGACCGGGTTGGGGAAGGTCTGTCCGCGGTCATTCATCAGGTTCTCACCGTAGAGCTCGATGCCGTACTGTTTCCTGCTCAACGAAAGGCGCAGGTTCAGCAGTTCGATCCTGTCGTTTGCCGCTGTCGCGTTGTATGTCCTCTGCGCAAAGACCGAACTGCCACGAACGATGTAGTCGGCGCGGAAGCGCGCTTTCACGTTGTGGACGAGGCTGGTCTGCGTTTCGACAAAGACGGCGTAGTTGTATTTCGGGATGTAATTCAGGCGATCACCCTCGGCATAGGAACTGTTGGCCTTGACGGAAACGACTTCGGTGTCCTGCAGCGTGCCGTTGGCGCCGAACGTCACCCAGTCGGCAGGCCGTACTTTGAAGGCCCAGTCGAGTCCCTTGATGTGCGCGCGCCCGATGTTGTCGGTGTAGAAGGTGTTGGGCGTCGCGGCCAGGGTCGACGTCTGCATGTCGGTATAACGACTGACAAAAGCGGCGATTTGCCCGCCGAATAGTCCCCCCATCGCTTCGAACTTGCTGCCGAGTTCATAGCTCCAGACGGTTTCCGGCTTGAACGTTCCGGGAAATGCCGGATTGGCGGCGTTGAAGCCGCCGCTTCGGAATCCCTTTGCCGCACTCGTATAGACGTTCCAGTCCCGCATCAGCTTGTACGAGGCGTACAGCCGGGGATCGATCGAGTCGAAGTGCTGGCTGCTTTGTCCGGCATTGGGGGCCGCCTGTTCGTCGATGAAGTAGCGCAGGCCGCCACCGATCTGGAATCGCTCCGTCAGATCGAAACTGGTGTTGCCATAGAACGACCAACTCTTCGACTTGATCGGCGTAACGGTCACCGTAGCGGGAACGGGCAAGGGGGTGGGGCTGTTGATCGCTCCCATCTGGGAGGCGGTGACGGTCTGGTTGTAATCGACATCGCGGTAGAGTGTGCCGACCGTCCATTGCCAGCGGCCGGGGGTATCGGACATCAGCCGCAACTCACCGCTTTGTGCCTTGTCGCGGTTCTCGAACTTCGAGATGACACCGATCAGTCCGTTCGGCGTCGTACTGTAATAACCGCCCTCCGAGTCGTTGCGGAACATCGATCCGATCGCCAGCAGCTTGATACCGTCAAGGACTTCCCAATCTGCCGTCAGGCTGTAGAGTTCATGGTCATTCCGGGCCGACTGGACGGCGTTGGGCGCGAACGCCGGTAAGACGAGATTGCCGTCGGCGTTCTCCCCGTTGTTCAACGAGCCGACCTTGTTGCGATGGATCTGAACCATCGGGATCAGGGACAACCGGTCGGTGAGGGCGAACAGTCCCTTGATCCGTAGCTGCGCCAATTTTCCGTCGTTGATGTCTTTCTGGCCGGCGGTCGGCGCGTCGATCCAGCCGCCGGTATCCTCGAATGTGCCGGCGATCCGAAGGGCGGCCTGATCTCCGAGCGACAGATTGGCGACGCCGGTCAATCGCTGCGACGGGGCACCTCGCTTGGTGCTCGACACCTCTGCTGCGGCGGTCATGCTGGTCTCGCCGACGACCGCATCGTGGGTCAGGAAGCGAACCGTGCCGCCCATGGCACCCTGGCCGTACAGCGTGCCCTGCGGTCCGTTCAGCACCTCGACGCGTTCAATGTCCAGCGGACGGATATCCAGTCCTCCGCGGAGCGGTCCGTCAACGGCCACTTCGTCCTGGCGGATGCCGACCAGCGGGAAATTGCCGCCACCGGCGCCTTCACCGATCCCTCGCAGCATGACCCGGTTCTGAGCCATGCCCGTCACCACCGTGGTCATCCCGGGTACGGCGAATGACAGGCTTTGCAGATCGGTGATGCCCCGATTGGCAATTTCCTCGGCGCTCAGCGCATTGATTGCGATCGGTACGTCGATTTCACGTTGCGTACGCTGCTGAGCCGTGACAATCACTTCGCCCAGTTCGACAGGATTCCGGCTGCCTTCCGTAGCGGCGGTTCCATTCTTCGGAGCGGCACGGATCGCCACCGATCTTTCTCCCGTGAATTGGTAGGTCAGCCCGCTGCCGGCCAAGGCTCTATCCAGCGCTTCGCGGAGACTGTATTTACCCTTGACGCCGGGGCTTTGCGCGCCCTGCACGGCATGATCGGAAAAGAAGGGCTGCAGGCCGGATTGTCTGCTCAGCGACTCGATCGCCTGTTTGGCCGGTTGGGCGGGAATGTTGAAGTCGTAAGTGACTTCCTGACCGTGCGCGAAGGCGGAAGCAATGGCCAGACAGATGGCGGCCACGGGTTGGTGAAGATGCTGCATTGAAATCCCCTCTGGTTGGATTTGTTCGTACTCCCGGTGTATGACCGGGCGAGGGGAAGAAAACCGCCAGTTGTCGGAAAAATCCTTACGGGAATCCTGTTGACCGCACGCCTCTTCTCAGCGCCGGTCGATCCGCCAGTGTTGCGGGCCGGTTTGCGTCAGCTTGATCGGCAGTGCAGCGGCCATGGTGTGCAGGGCCAGGGGAAGATTGTCGGTCGGGAAGGTGCCGCTGACCCGGGTGTCCAGAATTTGCGGCGTGCTGACGGTGATGCCGGCAGGGTGATAGCGCCCCAGTTCTTCAAGCACCTCCTTCAGCGCTTGTCCCCGGAATACCAGTTGTCCCTCGCGCCAGGCCGAAACCGTGTTGAGATCGATCGGTTGCGGCGCAGTCAACTCGCCGGCGCGGGTGTAGCTGAGGCGCAAGCCGCGTTGCAGTCGCCGGGTAGGCACGGCATCGGCATTTCCGGAAATTTCGATTTCCCCATCCAGGACGGCGACCGACACCCGGTCTTCCATCAGCCGGACGTCGAACTGGGTCCCGATATCGCGGATTCTCCCGCCGCCGGCCAGCACGTCAAAAGGGCGGCTATCGTCATGGGCGACGGTAAACACGGCCTGGCCCCGGATCAGCCGGATTTCCCGGCTGCGCCGGGAATAGTGGACGGTGGCTTCCGAATGCGTGTTGAGTTCGAGTTGGGAACCGTCCGGTAGATTGATTTTCTTTCGCTCGCCCAGTGCGGTTCGATAGGTCTGCTCGTTGAGATGGCTGAGCAGGTCGGAATACCAGAGCAGGCCTGTCGCAAGCAGTAGCGCAGCGGCGAGCGCGACGAGCTTTTGCCGGCCCGGCCGCTTCCGGCACTTTTCCCGGTAAGCCCGGGCTTCGGCCAGCTGTCGATCGGCGATCTCGTCGATGTTGCGCATCCGTTCCCAGAGCGATTCCGCCTGTTCATAAGCCCTGCGATGGCTATCGCTGGCGTTGATCCACAGGAGGAAGGCGCGCTGGTCCTCGGCGCTGGATTCGCCATTATTTCTTCGCGCCACCCATTGGGCGGCGGTGTTCTGCAATTCGCTTGGCGATCTCGGCGTGGGCACAGGATAAGAGCTTGCGGTGAATCCGGTTGGCACTCATTGTATAAGACAGCCTGGTCGGGCAAGAACCGCCACGCATTGGACGACGCTATTCCCCGGCTCGTGCCAGGCAATGGGCTAGCGCTTTGGCGATATAGCGCTCCACCGTGCGTTTCGGAATGTCGAGCGCACCGGCGACTTCGCTTTGCGAAAGCCCGTCGATCCGGTGCAGCAGGAAGACGTGCCGGTAGATTTCCGGCAGTTCATCCAATGCGGACAGGCAGTTTTGCAATTCACTGCGCGCTGCAACGGTGGCTTCCGGACCTGGCGTCGACGCATGGAGCGTCTCCGGTTCGACATCGGGGTCGGTCCATTTCTCGCGGGTTTGGGTCTTGCTGCCGTGATCGTTCGCAACATTGGCGGTGATGCGATAAAGATAAGCGCGCGGGTTTTCCAGCGTGGTTTTTTCCGCGTAATCGATCAGCCGGAGGTAGGCATCATGAACGACGTCCCGCGAATCCTCGCGGCCAACGCGCCGACGTGCGAATGCCTCGAGTTCGCCGGCGTGTGCTTCGTAGAGCGTCCGGAGATTGTTGCCGCTCAATGGCTCAGCCTCCGCCCAGCCGCCCTCTGGCCTGTTTTGCCAGGTCGAAAGCGGTTTTCCGCATGCCGCCGAACATGTCGTCGAGGAACTGGCGGACGACCGCCGGGGCCTTTTCCGGTGAGCCCGCGTCGAACGGCGGTGCCGGGTCGTATTCCAGATAGAGCTGGATGGCCTTGGCGTAATCGGGGCTGCGCAGCAAGGCCGCGATTTCGAGACCGAAATCGATGCCTGCCGTCACGCCGCCGCCGGTGATCCGGTTGCGGTCCCTGACCACCCGTTGCCGGGTGGGGATGGCGCCGAACACATTCAACACGTCGTGCGTGGCCCAGTGGGAAGTTGCCCGGTAACCGTTGAGCAGGCCGGCGGCACCGAGAATCAGCGAGCCGGTGCAGACGCTGGTGACGAAACGCGCATTGCGGCCCCGGTCGGCCAGGAAGGCCAGGACTTCGCGGTCCTCCATCAAGGCAAAGGTGCCCGGAACGCCGCCCGGCACGAACAGCACGTCGAGCGTTTCCGGGCAATCGCGAAAGGCGGTGGTCGGTTTGACCGGAATCAGCACCGGGGTTTCCGGCTTGTCGCCGGCGACCACATCGAGATTTTTCCACAACAGGTGGATGTCGCGGTTCATCAAGGATTCGAATACCGTCAGCGGTCCGACCAGATCCTGCAGAAACATGCCCGGGTAAACCAGCAGACCGATGACGAGCTTGGGGCCTTCGGTCAGCGCGGCATAGCGCCGCATGGCATCGAGATGCAGCTGTTCGGCGCGCTCTCCGCCGGGACCTGCATCGGCCGACGAGTCCTGTGCGGCATCGCTCGTACCCGGTGTGCCGAGCAGGCGCGTCAGTCCCAGGATGCTCGTCCAGCGAGCAAAATCGCGTCGGTTCATCGATGTATTCCGGCATGCGGGCAGTCCGGGACTGCCCGACGAACGATTAGAAGGAGAAGTTGGCCGTGGCGGTGATCGTTCTCGGCAAGGCAGGAATGACCTGGCCACCGCCGAAGTAAGTTGTCGGAACGTAGTATTTCTTGTCGGTCAGGTTGACGATGTTCAGGCCGAAACGCGCTTTCCAGATCGTGTAGGAAAGCTGTGCGTCCCAAACCGTCGTCGCCGGCGTGAAGAAGGTGTTGGTCGATGTGCCCGGCAGCTTCGCGCTGTGGGTCAGGCCGAGGCCGAGGCCGAGACCGGCCAGACTGCCGCTGCGGAAATCGTAGCGGGTGGCCAGGCGGGCGGTCTTTTCCGGAACGTTGAACAGTTGCTTGCCGACCAGCGTGGCGTCGCTGTCTTCGGTGATTTCGGCCTTCTGCACGGCGAACGCGGCGATCCAGGCCCAGGCTGGCGTGGCCTGCCAGCGCAGGTCGACATCCACCCCCTTCGATTCCTGCTTGCCGGCCTGGATCGAATACCCGGGATTGGCCGGGTCACCGATCGCGACGTTCTTGCGCGTCAGATCGAACCAGGCCACGGTGGCGGTGACGCCCGCCAGATCCTTCAGACGGAAGCCGATTTCGGTCTGTTTCGATTCTTCCGGCTTGGGCGGTTTCGAGAAGACGGAAAACGCCGGTACCTGCATGCCTTCGCCGTAACCGGCGAATAGCGAGATGGCCGGCGTCAGTTCATACACTGCGCCGATTCTCGGCGTCAGTTTGGAATTGCTGCTGACGTTGTCGATACCCCACGACGGATTGACGTCGACCACCTTGATGTTCGAGTAGCGGATGCCACCCAGGAAATGCCAGTTGCCGATATCGACCTGGTCCTGGAGGTAGGCGACTTTCGAGGTGTAGCGGTTTTGCCAGTCGGGCGTTCCGGACACGGCGGGTTCGGACCAGGGGGGATAAACCGGGTTGGTCAGATCGACGTTGTTGGGGGAAATCGGGCCGAGCCCGTTCGAATAGGCCATGATCCCGTCATCGCGCGTCTTTTCGTAATCGACGCCGAGATTCAGCGTGTGGCTGGCTGGGCCGGTCCGGAATTTTCCGGTCAGGCTCGGCGACAGGGTCACGGTCTTGACGTTGGCCCACATGCGCGTGCCGCACATCGTGTTCAGCGTCGGCGTGGCGCTGCCGTAGGCCATGCAGCCCATCATGCCGGCCGAATCGACCAGCCAGGTTCCGCGTTGGTCCAGGGTGATTTCGTTGTAGGCGGTCAGCAGCGAGAAATGCCAGGCATCGTTCAGTTTCTGCGTCCATTGCAGGTTGACGCCCTTGGCCTTGTTGGTCGTCTCGGGAAGGTCGCTGGGGGCGATGTTGGTGCTTCTCGGCAGCGTGTAGGTCGAGGTGTTCAGCGTGCCGTTGACCGGCAGGGCGCTGTAGTCGAGCGTGGCGTTTTCGAGGTAGCGCAGGCGGAGTACCACTTTGGTATCGGCGCCGGGGTTCCAGGACAGGCTCGGGAACAGCGCGCGGCGCTTGAAGTAGACGCGGTCCGTTTCACTGTCGCTGTCGGACCATTCACCGGCGACCCGGAATGCCCATGCCGGATCGAGCGGCTGGTTGAGGTCGAAATGGGTGCCCTTTTCGCCGTAGGAGCCGATTTTGAAGCCGATCCGGCGCAGGGTTTCCTGGCTTGGCTCGGCCGTCGTGATCGCGATGGTTCCGCCCAGGGTGCCGTAGCCGCCAACGCCCTGACTGCCGTAAAGGGCGCCGGACGGCCCCTTGATGACGTCGATCCGTTCGGCGTTGACCAGACTTTCCTGGTTCGTGAAATTGCCTTTCATGGCAACGCCGTCGACCACGGTTGCCGAGGTGAAACCGCGAATCCTGAAGACCACGTTGTTGGCATCGCGTGGGTCGATCGAATTGATATTGCTGACATTGCGCAGGGCGTCGGAAAGGGTTTTCGATCCCTGATCCTCGATCATCGCCCGCGGCACGGTGATGACCGACTGCGGGATGTTCTCGACCGGCGTTTCGGTCCGCGTTCCTGCGCTGACCGATTTGACGACATAGCCGGAATCGGCGCGATCCCGGACCTCGATCGTGCCCAGTTGCGTGATTTCTTCTGCATGAATGCCGCCGAAACAGGCCGCCAAGGCGGTGGCGACGATGGTTTTGCGCAATGCTTGCCGGACAGCCGGCTGGTCGTCGCGATCGATGTTCATGAAATTCAGGCCCCGTGGTCAGAATGGCGGGCTGGAAAGCATGGATAAAAGACTCGCCCAAGACCCACCCGAAAGAACCGCCGGAGGTTAATCAAAACGATTCCGCTCGGGAATGCGACACGTTGTCGCACCGCCGGCAGCGCCTCGTGCCGGTTTCCGGTGCGACAACGTGTCGCAGGGCCTTCTGCCGCTCGCTTGCTAGAGTTCGCCAGCTTTTGCAACGGGGGAGATCATGCCAAAACACAAACCAAGCACACTTTTCCTGCTGATGGCGTCGGTATTCGGAACGTCGTCGGCCTGGGCTGAGGAATTGCCGGTGATGACCGAAATGACCGTCGTCGCCACCCGGACGCCGAATGCCGTCGACCGGACGCCGGCATCGGTCAGCGTGGCCAGCGGCGAGGCGCTGGAAGACATGCAGGCGGCGACGATTCAGCCTGTGGTCCGGACGATGCCGAATGTGGAAATGGGCGGCGGGCCGCGCGGCGATGCGCTGATCCCGACCATACGCGGCGTTTTCGGTGCCTCGGTCACGCTGTTGCTCGACGGCGCTCGGCAGAACGATATCCAGTCGCCCGGCATGAAGTCGCCTTTGTATGCCGATCCGTATTTCCTGAAACGGATCGAGGTGCTGCGCGGTGCGGCTTCGTCGCTGTACGGCAGCGGCGGCAATGGCGGGGTCATGTCGCTGAGCACGCTGTCGGCCCGCGACCTTCTTGCCGAAGACCAGAAGATCGGTGGCGGCATACGGGCCGGCTACGCCACGGGGGACAGTTCGTTCCACCTGAACGGCCGCGTCTATGGCGGCAACGACAAGCTCGATGCCCTGGTTGCGGTCGGCCGCCATGGCTGGGACAAGATCGATCAACCGGGGGACAGCCATCTCGACCCGAACGACGGAAATTCAACGACCGGCCTGGTCAAGCTGGGGGTCAATCCGGTGCGCGATGCGCGGATCGAGCTGTCGCATCAGTTCTACAAGAGCGAGAACCTGTCCACCAACAACCCGCTGTCGGGCCGTTATCGCAAGACCACGGACGTGGTCGCGTCGATCCCGTCGATCCAGCCGACCCACATCGACCAGCGCAACACCGTGCTCAAGGCAAGCTACGGCGATCTGGCGAAGCAGACGCCGCAGGCCGAGCTGAGCGTTTACCGGAGCTATCTCGAAGTCCAGATGGATCCCTACGGTACCAATCCGAAATACGGCAATGCAGCGATCGCCAACTACCAGCGCACGCTGACCCGTACGGACGGTGCCAATCTGCTGCTCAGCCATGCGATCGGCGGCCACCGTCTGGCGGTGGGCGGCGATCTGTTCATCGACAAGCTCGATTCCGCGTCGGGAACGGCGACGATTGCCGTCAATCCGGTCAACCCGGCCGGCGAACGCCGCGGCAGCGGTCTTTTCATTCAGGATGAGATTGCCTTCGCCGAGCACTGGAAGCTGATTCCGACCCTGCGCTACGACCAGTACAAGGCGACGCAGGATGGCGGCACCCAGCCGGCGAACGAGGAAAGCCGCCTTTCCCCGAAGGCGACGCTGGCCTGGGAAAACCGCGGGACGCTGGTCTATGCCAGTTATGGCGAGGGTTTCCGCGCGCCGGCAGTCAACGAACTGTTCCAGCGCAGCACCTTCGGCGTGTTTTCCTGGTTCCTGCCCAATCCCGCGCTGAAGCCGGAAGTCGATCGCACCGCCGAAATCGGTACCAAGCTGAAATACCGCAATCTGCTGACGGCCGGCGACAGCTTCCATCTGCGTGCGGCCTTGTTCCATTCCCGCGTCAGCGACCTGATCAGCAGCGTCAATCTCGGCAACATCCCGGGGCAGGTGACTTGCCCGGTGACCGGTACCGGCTGCCAGTACCAGTATCTGAACATCGCGCACGGCCGTCGTGTCGGCGGCGAGATCGAAGCCGGCTACAGCCACGACTTGTGGCGCTACAACCTGGCTTATGGCCGGGTCCGCGTCAGCAATCCGGACAGCCACGAGAACCTTTTTTCGCCGCCGGACAAGTTGACCGCACAAATCCGCCGCGCCTTGCCGGGGCTGGGCATTTCCGTGCTGTGGAACAGTACCTTCGTCGCCAAGCAAGACTACGACTCGACGGTGTTGCGTCGCCGTGCGGGGTATTCGGTGCATGACCTCTACCTGAGCTGGTCGTCCGTCGATGGCAAGTACCGTGTCGATGCCGGTGTCAGCAACCTGTTCGACAAGGCCTATGCGACCTACCAGTCGTCGAACATCTACACCAACACCTACCAGCAGGGGCGCAGCTTGCAGCTGGCCTTCAGCGCTGAGTTCTGAGGAGAGCGATCATGCATCGGGGAATCCTGTGTGGCCTGTTGGCGTCGGCGCTGCTGCCGCTCGCCTGTCCGGCCGAAGAAAGCGCCAGCAAAATCGGCATCGATTTCGCGTTGACCGCAGCCGGCCAGCCCTGGACTTGCTCGGCACCGCCGGCCCCGCTGGGGCGGGGGCAAGCCCCCAGCCGGCTGCGCGATGCGCGTTTCTACGTGCATGACATCCGGCTGATCCGCCATGATGGAGCGTCGGTGGCGCTGCGCCTGGCGCAGAACGAATGGCAGTACCTCGACGTCGCATTGATCGATCTCGAGGACGGGCAGGGCGGTTGCGTCGGCAATCGCGGCCAGCATGCCCGGGTCACCGGCGAGGTGCCGGCCGGCGATTACCGCGGCCTGCAGTTCACGGTGGGTGTGCCGGTCAGTTCGACGACGGCCGACGGCCGGGTCGTCCCGCTCAACCACAGCAATACCGAGCAGATCGCCGCGCCGCTCGACATCCAGGCGATGGCCTGGAACTGGCAGGCCGGCCGCAAGTTCATGAAGGTCGAGTTGCTGCCCGAAGGCGGCGTGGTCCGTGCCGAGGACACAGTCAAGGTATGGACGGTGCATCTCGGATCGACGGGTTGCGTCGGCAATCCGGCCAATGGCGAGATCGTCGCCTGTAGCAGCCCGAACCGTATCGTCGTCCGCTTCGACGATTTCGATCCGGCACGCCAGCGCGTGCTGTTCGATCTGTCGGCCTTGTTCGAGGGCTCCGATGTCGGACGGGACCAGGGCGGGGCGGCCGGTTGCATGAGTTCGCCGCAGGATCCCGAGTGTCCGGCCATCTTCCGCCAGCTCGGGTTGCCGCTGGCCGTCGATGGCGCGCCGGTAGCGGCGCCAACGCCGGCAACGACCAGCGTCTTCCGCGTCGGGTCGTGAGCATGCGCCGGCTATGCATTCCGGGGGTGTTGCTGGCCGTTTGCGCGGCCTGGCCGGTTGCCGCGCACCAGGGCATGGATTGGTGTCCCGATCCCGATGAGCCGGCCAGTGCTGGCGGCACCTGGGTCTGGCAGCTGCCGCGCAATTTTCCGGTACCCCGCGTGCCGGCCGACAATCCGATGTCGGCCAGCAAGGTCGAGCTGGGGCGTCACCTGTTTTACGAAAAGAAGCTGTCGGCCAACGCGACGGTCAGCTGCGGCAGTTGTCATCTGCAGTCGAGGGCGTTCACCGACGGCAAGGCCCGCTCGGCCGGCGCGACCGGCGAGCTGACCGCACGCAACGCGCAGAATCTGGCCAATGTCGCCTGGCACGCCACCTTCACCTGGGCCAATCCGGCACTGGTCAGCCTGGAACGTCAGATGCTGGTGCCGATCTTCGGCGAGGATCCGGTCGAAATGGGCATCAACGACCGCAACAAGCAGGCGGTGCTGCGGCGCATCGAGCAGTCGGCGAGCTATCGCCAGCGGTTTGCCCGGGCTTTTCCGGGCGAGCGCAAACCGGTTTCCTGGGACAACGTGATCAAGGCGATTGCCGCTTTCGAGCGTACGCTGATTTCCGGCGATTCGCGGTTCGACCGTTATCAGCGCGGCGAACTGGCGCTGGCGCCGGCCGAGATGCGGGGCAAGGACCTGTTCTTCGGCGAAAAGGCGGAATGCTTCCATTGCCATGGCAGCTTCAATTTCAACGATCAGGTCGTGCATGAAAAATCGCGCGAGGTCGAAACGCCGTTCCACAATACCGGGCTCTACAACGTCGATGGCAAGGGGGCTTATCCGGCCGCCAGCCAGGGCATCATCGAGGTGACCGGCAAGCCGGACGACATGGGCAAGTTCCGGGCGCCGAGCCTGCGTAATGTGGCGCTGACGGCGCCGTACATGCACGATGGCTCGATCGCCACGCTGGAGGCGGTGGTTGCCACCTATGCCGCCGGCGGCCGTAACCTGACGCAGCCGCCGCATGCCGGCGACGGGCGGCGTAATCCGCACAAGAGCGAGTTGATCGGCAACATCAGCCTCAGTCCGCAGGAACAGGCCGATCTGCTGGCCTTCCTGAAGACGCTGACCGACGAGGCCTTCCTCAACGACAAACGCCATGCCGATCCGTTTGCCGCCAAGGGAGGCAAGCCGCGTCCGGCGTCCCGCCGGTAAGCTGCCGGCAGTTGCCAGATGGCGCCGGTTCGCGGCACGATGCCGGTTTCCTGTTTGCCCGGAGCCGTCCGCCATGTCGTTCCTCCTTTCCGACGAAAGCCCCTGCTGGTTCGTCCGTGCCGGCAACCGTCTGTTGATGTCGCTCGATGCCGGCGGCAATCTGGTGCTGCCGAGCGACGGCCGGTGGGCGGTCGGCGAGGCGGTGCGCGATGTCGGGAACTGGCAGGGTCGCCCCTGTCATGCGGTCGACGTGCCGGAAACGGGCATTTTCCCCGGCCTGCAGCCGTTTTCGCTGCGCGAGGTGTTCCAGTTGGCCGGCCGCGACCTGTTCCAGCTGGCCGGGCGGGCGGCGCAATTGCTCGACTGGCGTCGCCAGCATCGCTACTGCGGCCAGTGCGGCCTGCCGACCGAGCGCAAGGACGGCGAATTCGCGATGCATTGTCCGGGCTGCGGGCTGCACGTCTATCCGCGCATTTCGCCGGCGGTGATGGTGCTGGTGCGCGACGGCGCGCGCCTGCTGCTGGCTCGCAGCCCGCGCTTCAAGCCCGGTGTGCACAGCGCGCTGGCCGGTTTCGTCGAACCGGGCGAAACGCTCGAACAGTGTGCCGAGCGCGAGGTCCGCGAGGAAGTCGGCGTGGCGATCGCCAATCTGCGCTATTTCGACAGCCAGCCGTGGCCCTTCCCGAATTCGCTGATGATTGCCTTCTTTGCCGATTACGCCGGCGGCGAGTTGCGGCCGGACGGCGTCGAGATCGAATCGGCCGGCTGGTTCCTGCCCGGACAGCTGCCGTTGCTACCCGATCCGATCAGCATTTCGCGGCGGCTGATCGACGCGGCGCTCAGCGCTTGAGCCGGCCTTTCACTTCGTAGGAAATGCCCGGCTGCTGCGGGTTGAGCGTGGTCGGCGGCAACCAGAACTGCGCTTCCCGGCGATTGCCGTCGACCACCAGGCTGCCGTGCAGGCTGCGGTTGAAGTCGGCATGGCGGCAGCCGGACAGCGTCAGCGCCAGGTTGAGCATGTTCGCGGTGACGCCCGGCGTCGCGCTGCCGCTCAGCCGGCAGCCGTTGTCCGGCGCCTGGCCGGAGACCACGCCGTGGCGGTCGATGGCGAGCGTGGTCGGCACCACGCTCAGCGCGCCGGGCAGCGGCTGGCCGTCCTGGTTGGCCGAGTAGCGCAGCAGCCCGCGCCATTCGCCGTAAGGCGAGCCGTAGGCATCGCTGCCCGGGGCGGCAATGATGCGGACGCTGGGGCGCGCGGCGTTGTCCTGCGCGCCGAGCGGCGCGGCCGCGAACAGGCCGCACAGGGAGAGGGCAATCCATCGCATGGCGGTCATTCTACGCCGGCCGGAAAAAAGCCCCCATGCTGCGGTCGACCGCAGCCAGCGGGGATTTTTGCCGCGCGGCGCTCACAGGATGCCGAGGACGTTTTCCGGCGGCCGGCCGAGCGCGGCACGGTCGCCGTTGACCACGATCGGTCGTTCGATCAGCTTCGGATGGGCGATCATCGCGTCGATCAGTGCCTGCTGCGACAGCGAGGGATCGGCCAGGCCGAGCGCCTGGTATTCGGCTTCGCCCTGGCGCATCAGCTGGCGGGCGTCGGTCAGGCCGAGCTTGGCCAGCAGGCTGCGCAGCGTGGCGGCGTCCGGCGGCGTTTCCAGATAGGCGACGATGTCCGGGACGATGCCCCGGCTTTCGAGCAGGGCCAGGGTTGCGCGGGATTTGCTGCAGCGGTTGTTGTGGTAGAGGGTGATGGTCATGGGTCAGGTGCCGCAGAAGGTCTGGTAGCAGGTGGTGAATTCGCGGGTTGCCGGTTCGCCGTAGGCGGCATCGGCCGGGCGCGCGTCGAAGGGTGCGCGGAGCACCTCGAGCAGGCGTTCGAAGGGCGCCAGATCGTTGTGTTCGACGGCCGCGTCGAGCGCCGCCTCGACCTGGTGATTGCGCGCGATGTAGCAGGGATTGGCCAGCCGCATGGCGGCCAGCAAGGCCGGCGCGCACTGTGGCTGGCGTGCCTGCCAGCGGGCGCTCCAGGCGACCAGGTCGGCGCCGTCGTCGTCGCTGCGCACGGCATCGCCGGCCAGCGCCAGCAGCCGGGCCGGCAGTTGGTCGGCGGCGTCGGCGAGGCGGGCGTCGTACAGCGCGCGGAAGGATTGCGTGAAGTCGAGGCGCAAACCCTTGATCAGCAGCAGGAAATCGTCGATCAGCGCCTGGTCGACCGCAGCATCGGCCTGCTCGTCCAGCCCGAGCTTGGCGCGGAAAACGCGCAGCCAGTGCGCCGCATGACGCTCCGGGAAGGCGTCGATGACCTCGGTGGCCAGCGTAACGGCGCGCGGGCTGTCGGCGTCGATCAGCGGCAGCAGCGTTTCGGCCAGCCGCGCCAGATTCCAGCGGGCGATGCCGGCCTGCTTGCCGTAGGCGTAGCGGCCGGCGCTGTCGATCGAGCTGAACACCGTGTGCGGGCTGTAGGTTTCCATGAAGGCGCAGGGGCCGTAGTCGATGGTTTCGCCGGACAGCGTCATGTTGTCGGTGTTCATCACGCCGTGGATGAAGCCGACGCCCAGCCAGCGCGCGACCAGTTCGGCCTGGCGTTCGGCGACGGCGGCCAGCAGGTCGAGGTAGGGCGTGGCGCTGGCGGCCAGCTGCGGGTAGTGGCGGGCGATGGTGTAGTCGGCCAGCCGTTTGACGCGTTCCGGGCCGTGGTGCGCGGCGAAGTATTCGAAGGTGCCGACGCGGATGTGGCTGGCGGCGACGCGGGTCAGCACGGCGCCGGGCAGCGCCCGGTCGCGACGCACCATGTCGCCGGTGGCGACCACCGCCAACGCCCGCGTGGTGGGAATGCCGAGCGCGTGCATCGCCTCGCCGATCAGGTACTCGCGCAGCGCCGGGCCGAGCGCGCACTTGCCGTCGCCGTTGCGCGAGAAGGGCGTGCGCCCGGAGCCCTTGAAGGCGATGTCGCGGCGCCGGCCGTTGCGGTCGACGACCTCACCGAGCAATAAAGCGCGGCCGTCGCCGAGTTGCGGCGAGAAACCGCCGAACTGGTGACCGGCGTAGGCCTGGGCGACCGGTTCGGCGCCGGCCGGCACGCGGTTGCCGGCCAGTGCGGCGACGCCGTCGGGGGCGGCCAGCGCTTGCGGGTCGGCGCCCAGTTCTGCGGCTAGTTCGCGGTTGAGTTGCAGCAGCACCGGCCGGCTGGCCGGCGCCGGCGACCAGCGGACGCAATAGTCGTCGAGTTCGCGGGCGTAGCTGTTGTCGAAGGTGAACAGGTCGGGCGTGGCGAGTTCGTTCGGGGCGGGGGCGTGCGGGGCGTTCATCGGGATTCGGTACGGGTCGTGGCGGTGGCGGGGGCTTGCCGGGTTGTGCCCGGTTCGATGCGCGCCCGGGGGATTGGTTCCTTGCGGCGGCCGGATCAGCGGCTGCGATGGTATGCCGCGACCAGCACCTTGGCCTTGAGCAGCATGATGTCCTTGAGCATGCGGATCTTCCGGCCGTGTTCCTGGTGCGCCAGATCGTAGATCTGTTTCTTCAGCGTTTCGTCGCAGGCTTCCGGAAAACTCAGCGACCATTGCGTGAAATAGCCGTCGTAGCTGTCGATGGTCCGGATCAGCTCGAAACGGAGCTTTTCCCGGTTTTTGGGCGGGATCGATGCCAGGGCTTCCTCGATGTCGGCATCGTAATCGTGGCTTTTCTGGCTGCTGGCGATGGGGAAATCGATGATCTGCGTCATGGCTGGCTTGGCGGCTTTGCCGGCGAAGTTGAAGGAAAGACGACAGAAAGTGCCATCTGGCGGCGGTTTTTTCCTCGGGTTGCAAATAACGCACCAGGCGGGCCGGAAATGCAGCGCCTGCTTGCGGTCGACCGGGGAAACGCCGGGTTTTTGCCCGGCTTCCGGTGTCGACCGCCGGCGCGCCCGCTCGATGTTCAGCCGGGGCGGCGGCGCCACAGCCAGCCGGCGAGCAGGGTGCCGCCGATGCCGATACCGAAGGCGAACCATGCGCTGGGCGAGTCGACGATGGCGTTGTGCCGGCGGATGTCGTCGTCCAGCGTCGCCTTCGTTTGCCCGTCGACGCTCAGGCCGAGTGCCGGACGGGCGCGTTCCGGGTCGTTGCCGGGGGCGTCGGCCAGGGTCCAGAAACTGAGTTCGGTGCTGCCGCGCTGCCAGTCGCGGTAGCTTGCGACGATGTCGGGTCGGTTGGTTTCGTAAGCCTGGCGGTCGCCGGCCAGCCGGAAGACCAGCCGCGGCGAGCGCCCGACGGCACCGCTGACGACCTGCTCGAAGCGGCCGCTGTGGTGGACGTAGGCGGCCGGGTCGAGCGGCAGGCGTGGCGACGGCTTGAGCACGAACAGCACGCCCATTGCGTTGAACAGGGAGCACAGCACAAGGACGAAAACGAGTTCGCCGCGGGTACGGATCAGGGGCATGGTCGATGGCGCTGCCGGGGTGGCGCCATGCTAATGGCTTTTGCCGGTCTTGTCCGGGCGGGCCGTCGTGCGTCGCCGTTTTTTGTCGTTGTCACCGGTCGACCGCAGGTTCGGCGGGCGGCTCGGATCGGCGTGTTCTAGCCAGATCAGCGTGTCGACGTAGCTCATGAAGGCCTGCAGGTAATCCGGCGAGATGTCGCGCATCGTTTCCAGCGCGCGCAGCACCAGATGCTGCGAGTTCATCGGGCCGGCGTTGGCCGGCGCCTGCGCCAGCGTCTGCGTCAATTGCTGTTCGGTGGACAGCCGCGACCAGGTCTGGCGGAAATAGGCGACCGATTTCAGCTCGCGGGCCGGTGCGCGTGGCCGGCCGGGGGCGCTTGCCGCGTTGCCCGGGGCCGGGCGCGGCGCGATGCCGGCATCGTGGCCGGCGATGTGGGCCAGCAGCTCGGCCAGCGGGCCGGGACCGGCGGTCGCCACGGTCTGCCGCTCGGCGTCGGCCGGGGACGGGGCGGCGCTGTCGAGCAGTGCGGCGATGCGGGCGAACAGGATGTCGCGCACCGTCGCCGGCTGCGTGGCGGCGCGGCGGGCCAGCGCGTCGATGCGGGCGAGCGTCAGCGGCTTGTTGCGGTCGACGCCGGCGGCCCGCAGTTTTTCCAGCCGCCCGGCGAGCTCGGCCGGCAGCGGGGCAGGGCCGGCCGGCGATGCGCCGGCGTCCGGCCGGGCGTCGGGCTGGTCAGCCATCGGCCTTCTTCGCTGGCGCCGATTTCGGCACCGGCGCCATCTCGACGCGCCGGTTGCGCGCCCGGCCGTCGGCATCGGCGTTCGAAGCCACCGGCTGCTGCGCGCCGAAGGCGGCGGCAAAGACGTTGTCGGCCGGGACGCCTTCGTCGATCAGCGCGCGGGTTACGGTCAACGCGCGCTGCGCCGACAATTCCCAGTTGTCGGCGAACTGGCGGTTGCTGCCGCGCACCGGCATGTCGTCGGTGAAGCCGCTGACCATCAGCATCTGTTCGCTGGCCTTCAGCCAGGCGGCGATCGGCGGCGCCAGGCTCTTCAGCAACTGGCGGCCTGCCGGTTGCAGCTGGTCGGAGTTGAGCGCGAACAGCACGTTGCCGCTGATGCCGATCTTGCCGTTGTTCAGTGTCACCCGGCCGGAGGCGAGCGGGCCGGCCAGCGCTTCTTCGAGCGCCTGGCGCCGTTTTTCTTCCTGCTGGCGTTTCTCGACTTCGGCCTGCAGGCTGGTCACCAGATCGAGCTGCACGCCGAGCACGCCGACCAGGATCAGCACGAAGGCGCCGAGCAGGCCGGACATCAGGTCGCCGAATACCGCCCAGACCGGCGTGGCGTGTTCGATGTCGGTAGCGTCCATGTCGTGCATGGTCAGGCCTCGCCGGCGTTGTGCTGCAGATCGTCGACCACGCGCTTCTGCGCCATGATGCTGAGGTCGATGATTTCGCGCGCCTGGGCGACGTAGTAGGCGAGTTGTTCGTCGCTGCGCGTCATCGACTTGGCCAGCGCGCTCTCGATGCGCTGCAGCGTTGCCATCGTCTTGTCGCTGGAGGCGGCAAAGGCTTCGACCGCCTGGCCGAAGACCTCGCCCAGGCTGGCCACTTCGAGTGCGCTGCCGGCCAGGCCGCTGCCGACTTCGAGCAGCTTGCCGGTCTCGCGGTCGACGCGTTCGGCGAAGCGGTTTTCGACGCGGGCGAGCAGTTCGGCCGACGAGGCGACCAGCGCGTCGATGGCGCTGCGCTGTTCGGTCGAGGCGTGGTTGATCGCGTCGAGCAGGCCGCCCAGGGTTTCCATGATCCGGCTGCGCTCTTCGAGCAGGCTGTTGTCGCGCGCCATGCTGGCCGACAGTTCATGGCGCAGCTGGGCGATGACCTCGGCCGCCGCCTTTGGCGCCTCGGCGGCGGTCTGCATCAGCCGGGTGACTTCGGCGATGGTCGTCTGCGCCTGCTGCTGCGTGCTGGCGGCGATGTCGCGCGCGGTGTCGCCGAGGTGGCGGGTGATCTGCGTCTGCTGCGCCAGCGTTGCTTCGCCGGCATGCTGCCACTGCGCTTCGAGACTGGCGGCGATGGCCAGCAGCGCGTCGCTGAAATTCTGCTGACGGGTATTTTCGCCGGCCGTCCAGTCGCGCTGCCATTGCGCCTGCGCCTCGCGCAGTTCGCCGAGCAGCGCCGCGCTGCGTTCGCTGAAACCGGCGGTCAGGCCGTCGCGGGTCTGGTCGAGTGCGGCGATCAGGTGCGTGCTGGCGGCTTCGTGGCGGGTCAGTGCCTGCGTCCATTGCTCGCCGATCCGGCCGGCGGCGCCGTCGACCCGTTCGAGCAGGCCGTCCAGCTGTTGCGTGAGTTGCGCGCCGAGCGTCGCCTGCTGGCTTTGCGCCGCATCGACCAGCGCCGCGTGACGTTGCGCCAGGTCGCCGCGCAGTTCGGCCTGCGCGCGGTCGACGGCCGACAGCAGCGAGCTTGCATCGTCGGCGAAGCGCCGGGCGAAGCCGTCCAGCGTGGCGTGCAAGGCGCGGTTGTGCTCGTCGCCGGTCCGGGCGTGGCGTTCGAGCGTCGTCCGCCAGCCGTCGGCGAGTTGCCCGGCGACCTCGCCGAGCTGGCCGGAAATGGCCGTCAGACGGCCGTCGACCGTAAGCGCCAGGCGATCATGCAACTGCTGCGTCTGTTCGGCGATGCCGCCCATGGTCGCCGCCACCACCGGCTGGATGCCCTCGGCGGCGAGACGGGCGCTGTCGCTGAGGCTGGCCTTCAGCGACTGGTCGACCGATTGCGCCAGCGCTGCGTACTGTTCGCGCGCTTCGCGATGGAAGGCCTGTTGGCCGGCCTGCAGTTGTTCGTTGAGCGTGCGGTGCTGCTCGCCGATCTGGGTCATCATCGTCTGCAGCGCGCCGACCAGTTCGGGCAGCGCCCGGGCTTGGGCCTGCAAGGCCTTGAAGGTTTCCTGGCGCTGGTGGGCGAGCGAGAAGCCGCGCAGTGCGCCGGCGATGTGTCGGTCGAGCAACTGGCTGGCCCGCTGGCGCTCGCGCCGGCACAGCGCCGAGATCAGGCCGAGCATGGCCGAGGTGGCGACGCCGGCCACCGAGGTGCCGAAGGCGACGCCGAGGCCCTTGACCGGTGCTGCCAGCGCGGCGCGGATGGTGTGCAGGTCGGTGGTGCTTTCCAGCGCCAGCACGGCGCCGTTCAGCGTGACGACCATGCCGAGGAAGGTGCCGAGCATGCCGAGCAGGACCAGCAGGCCGACCAGGTAAGGCGTCATCGTCGGGCCGGGCAGCGCGACGCGTTCGCCTTCGAGGCGCAGGCGCACGGCGTTCTGCAGTGCGCCGGGCAGTTGCTGCAGCCAGTCGCCGAGCTGGCCGAGATCGTCGGGAATCGTTTGCAGTGCCCGATCGAGACGGGCGGTATCGCGCTGGAAGCGGCGCAATTCGTTGGCGCCGGCCAGGTAGACCGCAGCAATCGTGAAACTGACCGTCAGCGCCAGCAGGCTGATCCCGACATAGCCGACGGCGACCCAGGCGACGGCGATCAGCCCGAGCGCGAAGGCGCCCAGCGCGGCAAAGTGGTGCGGAGTGAGTGTCTTGCGATGATTCATGGCGGGGTTTCCCGTGTGGATGCGTTGCCGTCGGCCGGGGCTGCGCCGGCGGCGATCAGCCCGGCGACCGGTTTCAGGCGCAGTTCGAGTTCGGCGAGCAGCACGGCCTGGGCGTCGCGGCAGAAGGTTTCCAGCCAGCTGCTGGGCTGCGTCCACGTGGCCGGGTCGTCTTCGCCGCCGGCCAGCGCGGCACTGTGTTCGCGGAACAGCTCGGCAAAGCGGCGGGCGAGCAGCATCGGCACGGTGGCCAGCAGGTTGCGCTCGCGCGTGTTGAGGATGGCGTCGAACGCCGTGTCCAGTTCAGCCAGCCGGCGGCCGGCCGGCGAAGCCTGGGCCAGCGCCTTGCGGGCGTTGCCGCGCAGCGCGGCGATGGCGGTGCTCATGTCGCGCTGATGAGCGAGGTAGTAGCGATGGTAGGGCGTGAAATCGGCTGCGCTCTCCGCCGTCGCCTGCGGCAACGGTGTCGGAAAGCGCAGCCGGGGGGCATCCCGTTCGCCGTCCGCGGGGAAGACGCCGTCGTTGCGGATCGCCTCGGCCAGGCTGCGCCGCACCCGTTCGAGCTGCTGCGGCAGCGTATTCGCGGCGCCCGTCAACGGGGCGAGCGCCGGCTTCTCCGCGCTCGCGAGGGCGGCGGAGAGACTCAGGGCGTCCGGAAAATCCAGCCACTGGCCCAGTTTTTCCCCGAAGTCGTACTGCGGGGCGCCGGTATCCGGCAGGCTTTCGGAAAGGATGCGGACGAGTCCCGAGCGATTGAAGGTGGCGCGCTGCAAGGCCTGCGTCATGCCGATTTCATCGGGGATGCTCGAAAGGGGGCCGCAAGGCTACTACAAACCGGCGATGCTCGTCATCTGGGCTTTCCGTTTTCCAGGCTATTTCGGTCATACCTAGATCCGCAGCCGCGAATAGCCGACCCCGCCGCCCTTCTCGACGCGGATCTGCGCCGGAATCCTTTCCTTCATGCCTTCGACGTGGCTGATGACACCGATCATCTTGCCGCTGGCGTTGAGCGTGTCGAGGGCGTTGAGGGCGATTTCCAGGGTGTCGGCATCCAGTGTGCCGAAGCCTTCGTCGAGGAACAGCGAGTCGATGCTGGTCTTGTGGCTGACCAGGTCGGAGAGGGCGAGCGCCAGTGCCAGGCTGACCAGGAAGCTTTCGCCACCGGACAGCGTGCGAGTGTCGCGGGCGACTTCGCCTTGCCAGCTGTCGACGATGTCGAGTTCGAGCTCGCCGGTGCTCTTGCGGCGCAGCAGGTAGCGGCCGTGCAGGCGGGCCAGGTGACCGTTGGCGAGGTGCAGCAGGTGGTCGAGGCTGAGGCCCTGGGCGAACTTGCGGAACTTGTCGCCTTTGGCCGAGCCGATCAGGCCGTCGAGGCGCTGCCAGAGGTCGGCGTCGGCGGTTTGCGCGGCGATTTCCTTGAACAGCGCCTGCTGGCCTTGTCGGGCTTGTTCGTCGCGGGTGAGCAGGGCGCGCCGGGCGCCGAGTTGTTCGCTGAGTTCGCGGCGCTGGATTTCCAGTTGGGCGAGGGCCGTGTCGAGGTCGGATAGCGGCGGTACGGGCGTTTCGCCTGTGGCGGTGGGTTCGGACGCCGTCAGGGTATCGCATGCGTCTTCGCTGGTTGAGCTGGTTACGGGCGAGGGCGGTGCCGCCTGCAGGTGGGCGAGCTTTTCGCGGGCGGCCTGGAGTAGCGCGTCGGCCTGCTGTTTGGCGGCTTGCCGGGTTTCCCGGGCTTGTTGCAGGCGCTGGCGTTCTTCCGCCGGCAGCAGGGCGGCGGTGTAGGCGTCGAGGTCGCTGAACGGACTGGCGGCGAGCGCCGTTTGCCAGGCGCTGACGGCGTCGGCGAGGATTTGCTGTTGCCGGGCGAGGTTGGCGTCGAGTTGTGTTTGCCGGCCCAGCAAGGCGGCGAGTTGCTGGCCGAGTTCGGCGAGGCGCTCGGCGCAGTGGGCGAGGGCGGCGGCGGGGTCGTCGGAACTTTCGGAAAACGGTGGCTCAAGCGGTTCGTCCTGAGATGCTTGGCCGATTCTTGCGGTCGACACCGTTTCAGGACCAATTTCGCCCAGCTCGGCCCGCCGTTGCGCGGCCCGTTCGGCCCAGTGCGCAGCCTGCGTTTGTGCGGCGTCGGCGCGCTCTTGTTGCTGGACGAGTTGGGTGGCGAGTTCCTGGCGACGGCGCTGGGTCTGTTGCCAGTGCTGCCATTCGGTGTCGCGCTCGGCCAGCCATGCGGCCGGGTCGGCGGGGATGTCGGTGAGCGTTGCCTTGAGCCGGGCGTCGAGTTCGGCCTGCTCGGCGGCGATGGCCTGGCCGGCTTTGGCGATTTCCGCCTGGCGCAGCGCGGCGGTTTGCCCGGCCTGGATCAGCAGTTGCAGCTGGTTGCCGGCGGCGAGCAGCGCCTGGGCGGCGTCGGCGGCGGTTTTGGCGGCGGCGTTGACCGCCTGTTCGCCGCGTTCGGCGGCTTTCATGCGCTCGTCGAGCGCAAGCAGGCGTTGTTCAGCTGCGTTGCGGGCGGCGGCGATGGTTTTTTCGTCCTGCCAGGCGTCGACCGCAAGACTGCCGGCCGGCAGCGCGGCGAGCTGGGTCTGCCAGTCGTCGGCGAGGCGGGCGAGGTCGCGGGCGGTTTTCGCCTGCTGTTCGTGCAGCGCGGCGTGCGCCGTTTTGGCCTTGGTCTGTTCGTCGCGCAGTTGCTGGCCTATTTCGACCAGCTCGGCGAGCGACTTTTGCGCCGCTTGCAGCGCGGCCTCGGTGGCCGAGACGTCGAGCGCGGCGTAATCGGCGATTGCCGGGTGCTCGTGCGCGCCGCACAGCGGGCAGGGCTGGCCCGGCTGCAACTGGTGGCGGTGGTCGGCGAGGCTGCGGATCAGGCGTTCCTGTTCGAGCAGCTTCTGCTTGTCGGCGACCTGGGCGTTCAGCACCTTGTGCTGCTCGCGCAGCGCGACCAGCGTGCTTTCCCGGGCGGCGATCTGCGGTTCGCCCTGCTGCAGTTGCAGCGCCTGCGCGGCGTGCAGGGCGGCGAGTTCGCGGCGCTGGCGGGCGAGGGCGTCGAGCTGCTGCCAGCGGTTGCCGGCGGCCTGCTCGCGTTGCCAGTGGGCGCGCAGCTCGGCCAATGTCTGGCTGCTGTCGTTCGGCCCTTTTAGGCGCTGATTCTGTTCCGCCCGACGGGTTTCGAGCGCGGCGTCGGCGGCGGTTTTTGCCTTCTGCGCCGCGTCGACCGTACGTTGCTGTTCGGCGCGCTGCTTTTCGTTGGCTGCTTGCTCCGCGGTGAGTTTCTGCTGCGCCTGCTGCTGGGCGGCGAGTTCGCGGGCGAGCCGGCTACGCTGCTCGAACTGCTGGCGCCAGGCGCCGAGGCGTTCGCCAAGCTGGGCGCGCGGCGCGTGGGCGGCGCAGAAGTCGTCGATCTCCCTGGCGTCGCGCCGGCTTTGTTGCAGGGCCTGTTGTGCCTGGGCGGCGATGGCGGCGGCGTGGCTTGCGGCGGCGTCGTGGCCGGCGAGTTGGGCGGCCTGCAGGCGGGCGCGTTCGCCGTGCAGCGTTTGTAGCTCAGCGGCGGTCTGGCGGGCGGCGGCGTCGGCCTGCTGCCATTGCTGGTGCAGCGGGCGCAGCGCTTCCGCCGGTTCGCTGTCGGCCAGGCGCTTGAGTTCGGGCGCGGCGGCGACCAGTGCGGCGTCGGCGGCTTGTTGGCGGGTGAGCGCGGCGGCGACGTCCTGTTCGGCCTGGGCGAGATCAAGACGCCATTGGCGCTGCGTCTGCGTTTGCGCGTGCTGGCGCTGGATGTCGACGAGTTGTGTTTCCAGCCCGGTGCTTTCCAGTTGCATCGCCGCGCGCTGTTCGTCGCTCATCAGTTCCATGCCGTCGGCGCGGGCCTTGAGCTGGGCCAGTTGGTCCCTGGCCTCGCGCGCCTGTTCGAAGACCTTACGCGAGATTTCGCCGTAGATTTCGCTGCCGGTCAGTTCTTCGAGCAGTTCGGCGCGTTCGTTGGCGTTGGCGTTCAGAAAGGCCGCGAAGCCGCCCTGGGCGAGCAGCATCGACTTGGTGAAGCGCGGGAAGTCGAGGCCGGTGATCTCGGCAATGCGCTTCAGCTTGTCGTTGGTCTGGGTGCTGAGGATGGTGCCGTTGCCGGCCGCCAGCTCGACTTTCGGCGCCTGCAGCGCGCCATCGGCCTTGTCGCGGGCGCGCCGCTGACTCCAGAAGGCGCGGTAGACGGCGCCCTTGACCTCGAATTCGACCTCGGCCAGGCAGTCGGCGGTGTGCCGCGTCATGATGTCGTTGTCGGTTGCCGAGATTTTGTCGAGGCGCGGCGTCTGGTGGTAAAGCGCGAGGCAGATGGCGTCGAGCAGCGTCGACTTGCCGGCGCCGGTCGGCCCGGTGATCGCAAACAGCGCGTTGTCTGCGAACGGCGGCCGGGTGAAGTCGATAGTCCATTCGCCTTTCAGCGAATTGAGGTTCTTCAGGCGCAGGGTCAGTATTTTCATGCGCCTTCTCCTTCCGTATCCCCGTGCAGGCTGGCGACGACGCTGCGATAGCGTTCGAGCAGCGCCTGCTGCAATTCGGCGTCGAGCTCCTCCTGCTGCAGGCGGCGGGCGAAGACTTCGTGCGGGTCGAGTTCGTCCAGCGTCTCGCTGGCGGCGGCTTCCAGGCGGGCGGCGGCGTTGCCGCGCTGGCGGCGGATGCGCAGGACTTCGACCGGCCAGCCTTCGGTCATCTGCTCGATGCGCGCCGGCAGGTCGGCGAGGTAGTCGTCCTCGGCGACGGTGACTTCCAGCCAGGTCGGGCGCGCCGGCGTGCCCTGGGCGGCGGCGGCGCCGATCTGCGCCGGCAGGTCGGCGAGTGTGCCGGCAATCGCCACCAGCCCCTGGAAGCGCGGCACCGGCAGCGGTGTTACCGCCTGCAGACCGTCGGCGTCGAGGTCGACGAGCAGCATTTCCTTCTGCTGCTTCGCTTCGTCGAAGCCGAGCGCCAGCGGCGAGCCGCAGTAGCGGATGTGCTCCAGCCCGCCGACCTTCTGCGGCCGGTGGATGTGGCCGAGCGCGATGTAGTCGGCCGGCGGGAAGGCGGCGGTGGGGAAGGCTTCGAGCGCGCCGACGTAGATTTCGCGCACCGATTCGCTGGCGCTGGCGCCGACCGTGGTCAGGTGGCCGGTGGCAACGACCGGCAGGGTGACGCCGAGCTCAGCCATTTTGGCCCGGGCGGCGGCGTCGACCGTGACATAGTGCTGCTGGATCGCCTGCTGCAACGACAACTGCTTGTCCTCGGCGCTCTGCCCGGCCTGGCTGTGCAGCACGTCGCGCGGGCGGACGAAGGGCACGGCGGCGACGATGCAGCCGGGCATGCCGTCGCGCTGCGCCAGGACGACTACCTGCGTCGCCGGATCGGCGTGCGTCGCGGCGATTACCGTTGTCCCCAGGCGCGCCAGCAGTTCGCGGCTCTCGCCCAGCGTCGCCGGCGAATCGTGGTTGCCGCCGAGCAGCAGCAGGGCGACGCCCGCCTCGTGCAGGCGGACGACCAGCTGGCTGTACAGCTCCCGGGCGTAGGAGGGCGGCGTGCCGGTGTCGAAGATGTCGCCGGCGATCAGCACCGCGTCGACGCCGTGTTCCGCCACCTGTTCGAGCAGCCAGACGATCAGCGCCTGGTGCTCGGCCTGCCGGCTCTTGCCCATGAAATGTTGGCCGAGGTGCCAGTCGGAGGTGTGGAGGAGGCGCATGCGGGCGTGTCGGGATGAAACCGCCGATTTTACCGGCATCGCCGGTTCGCCCGGCTGCAAAACCGATGTGCCCGGCGGTCGTTTCAGGTCCTTCCGCCAGCGGGGGCGGTGCTGCCGCCTCGGGTATAATGCCGGCCTCTCCGCCTAACCCGACCGCACATTCCATGGCCGACATTCTTTGCCTCAAGGGCGACGCCGCCTTTTCCGCCTTCCGCCTGCAACGCCTGCTCGCCCGCCTGAGCGCGGCGGTGGCGGACATCGAATCGGTGACTGCCGACTACTGGCACGTCGTTGCGCAGAAACGCGCGCTGGCCGCCGACGAGCGCGCCAAGCTGGCGAAGCTGCTGGAAGAAGTGCCGGCCGGCGAGGACAAGGGCGAACTGTTCCTGGTGGCGCCGCGCATCGGCACCATTTCGCCGTGGTCGTCCAAGGCCACCGACATCGCCTTCAATTGCGACCTGGAACCGGCCATCGAGCGCATCGAGCGCGTCGTCGCCTTCCGCGTGGTTTTGCAGAAAAACCGGGCGTTGACCGCGGAAGAGAAGAAAACCGTCGCCGGCCTGCTGCACGACCGCATGACCGAATCGGTGCTCGCCGGTTTTGCCGAAGCCGGCGAACTGTTCCGCCACTTCGCGCCGAAGCCGCTGTCGACTGTCGACGTGCTGGCCGGCGGCAAGGCCGCGCTGGTCGAAGCCAATGGCACGTTGGGTCTGGCGCTGTCCGACGACGAAGTCGATTACCTGCTCGATATCTTCAGCAAGGCCGGCCGCAACCCGACCGACGTCGAACTGATGATGTTCGCCCAGGCAAACTCGGAGCACTGCCGCCACAAGATTTTCAATGCCTCCTGGGTGATCGACGGCGAGAAGAAGGACAAGACGCTGTTCGGTATGATCCGCGAAACCCACGCTGCCAACCCGCAAGGCACGATCATGGCCTACGCCGACAACGCTTCGATCATCGAAGGCGCGACCATCCAGCGTTTCTACCCGGATGCCGACCGCGGCTACAGCTACAAGGAAGAGCTGACGCACATCCTGACCAAGGTCGAGACGCACAACCACCCGACCGCGATTTCGCCGTTCCCCGGCGCTTCCACCGGCTCGGGCGGCGAAATCCGCGACGAAGGCGCCACCGGCAAAGGTTCCAAGCCGAAGGCCGGCCTGTGCGGTTTCTCGGTCTCCAACCTGAACCTGCCGGATGCGCCGCAACCTTGGGAAAAGGCCTACGGTCGCCCGTCGCGCATCGCTTCGGCGCTCGACATCATGATCGAAGGCCCGATTGGCGCCGCCGCCTTCAACAACGAATTCGGCCGCCCGAACCTGACCGGTTACTTCCGTACCTACGAGCAGGACGTCGCTGGTACCGTGCGCGGCTACCACAAGCCGATCATGATCGCCGGCGGCCTCGGTTCGATCCAGGCCGAACAATCGTTCAAGGAAGAGACCTTCCCGGTCGGCACGCTGTTCGTGCAGCTCGGTGGCCCGGGCATGCTGATCGGCCTCGGTGGCGGTGCTGCCTCGTCGATGACCGCTGGCGTCAATGCCGAAGACCTCGATTTCGCTTCCGTCCAGCGCGGCAACCCGGAAATCCAGCGCCGCGCCCAAGAGGTGATCGACCGCTGCTGGCAGATGGGCAAGGACAATCCGATCCTCTCCGTGCATGACGTCGGCGCCGGCGGCGTTTCCAACGCCTTGCCGGAACTCGCCCATTCGGGCGGCGTCGGCGCCAAGTTCGACCTGCGCAAGGTGCCGACTCTGGAGCCGGGCATGTCGCCGGCCGAAATCTGGTCCAACGAATCGCAGGAACGCTACGTGCTGGCCATTCCGCCAAACCGCATCGGCGAATTCCAGGCCATGTGCGAGCGCGAGCGCTGCCCGTTCGCCGTGGTCGGCGAAGCGACCGGCGACGGCCACCTGACCGTCACCGACGCCCACTTTGGCGTCAATCCGGTCGACATGGAAATGGAAGCGCTGCTCGGCAAGCCGCCGCGCATGACCCGCGATGTCACGTCGCTGCCGTCGACCTTCGTGCCGTTTGACGCGGTTTCCATCGAACTCAAGGACGCCGCCTATCGCCTGATGCGTCTGCCGACCATCGCCGACAAGACCTTCCTGATCTCGATTGGCGACCGCTCGGTCGGCGGCATGACCGCCCGCGACCAGATGGTCGGCCCGTGGCAGGTGCCTGTGGCCGACGTCGCCGTGACGACGATGGGCTACCAAGGCTATCTGGGCGAGGCTTTCGCCATGGGCGAGCGCACGCCGCTCGCCGTGCTCGACGCGCCGGCTTCCGGCCGCATGGCCATTGGCGAAGCGCTGACCAACCTGGCCGCGGCCGATGTCGGCAGCCTGGACAAGGTCAAGCTCTCGGCCAACTGGATGGCGCCGTGCGGCGTGCCGGGCGAGGATGCCCGCCTGTACGCCACGGTCGAAGGTATCTCTGAGCTGTGCAAGCAGATCGGCGTGTCGATCCCGGTCGGCAAGGATTCGCTGTCGATGCGTACCGCTTGGGACGAGAACGGCGAGAAGAAGCAGGTGGTGTCGCCGCTCTCCTTGATCGTCACCTCGTTTGCTGCGGTCGACGACGTGCGCAAGACGAAAACCCCGCTGCTCGCCACCGAGCAGGGCGAAACCGAACTGCTGCTGCTCGATCTCGGCAAGAACCGCCTCGGCGGCTCCTGTCTGGCGCAGGTCTATGACGCCACCGGCGACGATGCGCCGGACGTCGATGAACCGGCCAAGCTCAAGGGCCTGTTCGACGCCGTGCAGAAGCTGAATCGCGACGGTCTGCTGCTCGCCTATCACGACCGTTCCGACGGTGGCCTGTTCGTCGCCGCCTGCGAAATGGCCTTCGCCAGCCGCCGTGGCGTCTCGCTCGACCTCGATGGCGTCTGCTTCGACGCCGCCGCGCTCGACGTCGATGGCGCCGAGAAGCGCCCGGACCTGATGGCCGGCCGCGATTTCGAAAACATCGTCCGCGCCTTGTTCAACGAGGAACTCGGCGCACTGATCCAGATTCGCCGCGCCGACCGCGAGAAGGTCACGCCCATCCTGCGCGCCTGTGGCGTGCCTTACCACTTCGTCGGCCACATGAATGAGTGGGACGAAATCCGCGTCACCCGCAACGCCAAGCGCGTGCTGCGCGAGAAGCGTGTTGACCTGCAGCGCGCCTGGTCGGAAACCAGCTTCCGCATGCAGGCCATGCGCGACAATCCGGACTGCGCGCAGCAGGAATTCGACCGCATCCTCGACGTCGCCGACCCCGGTCTGACGCCGAAGGTCACCTTCGATGCGCAGGAAGATTTCACCCAGGTCTACCGCGACATCAGCGGCCGTCCGCGCGTCGCCATCCTGCGCGAGCAGGGCGTCAACAGCCATTACGAAATGGCCGCCGCCTTCGACCGCGCCGGCTTCCAGTCGGTCGACGTGCATATGAGCGATATCCTCGCCGGTCGCGTCAGCCTCAAGGACTTCAAGGGCCTCGTCGCCTGCGGCGGCTTCTCCTACGGCGACGTGCTCGGCGCCGGCCAGGGCTGGGCCAAGACCATCCTGATGCACGACGGCTGCCGCGACGAGTTCGCCGCCTTCTTCAACCGCCAGGACACCTTCGCACTCGGCGTCTGCAACGGCTGCCAGATGATGAGCGCGCTCAAGTCGATCATCCCGGGAGCCGAACACTGGCCGGCCTTCCGCCGCAACCAGGTCGAGCAGTTCGAAGCGCGCTTCGTGATGACCGAGGTACTCGATTCGCCGTCGATCTTCTTCGCCGGCATGGAAGGCTCGCAGATCCCCATCGTCGTCTCGCACGGCGAAGGCCGCGCCGTCTTCGACAAGGCCGACGACCAAGGCAAGTGCCTGGCCGCCGTGCGCTATGTGGACAACAAGGGCGAGCCGACCGAGGTCTATCCATACAACCCGAACGGTTCGCCGGGCGGCCTGACCGCCGTAACCACGGCTGATGGCCGGTTCACGATCATGATGCCGCACCCGGAGCGCGTCTTCCGTACCGTGCAGATGTCCTGGCACCCAGAAAACTGGGGCGAGGATTCGCCGTGGATGCGGATGTTCCGCAACGCCCGCCGTTGGGTGGGTTGATATCGATATTTAAAATAATCTCGATATTTTTACATGGCCCGGTTATCATCGGGCCATGTCCGCTACCAACGTATTCCGTGTCGTCCGCCGCCGGGCCAGGCCCGGTTGTGCGCCTGCCTACGAAGCCCTGGTCCGGGCGATGTTCGACGATGCAAGACGCTTCCCGGGCTATCTTTCAGCCGAATTGATCCCGCCATTGTCCCCGGAGGGGGAATACCAGATCGTCCAGCGGTTTGCGACGGCTGGCGATCTGGCGCGCTGGAACGATTCGCCGGTGCGTGCCGAATGGATGGAAAAACTCCATGCCGTGGCCGAAGGTGAACCGGAATATCGTCTGCTCCACGGCCTGGAAGCCTGGTTCGCCCCCGCCGAATTGCCGGCCGCCAGGCTGCCGCCGCGCTGGAAAATGGTCGTCGTCAGCTGGCTCGGCATCTTTCCGCTGGTCGCGCTGTTGCTCAGCTTGCTGGCGCCCTTGCTGCAGGATCTTCCCTTTTTGCCGCGTGTCGGGGTGTTGACCGCGCTGGTCGCGATCCTGATGAGCTATGTCGTGATGCCCAGGCTGACACGCTGGCTGGGCTGGTGGATCCGGCGCTAGGAGCGGATTCACCAGCATTTGCTTCGGTTGCCGTCGATATTGTCGGGATCGCTTCAGCGTTCTTCCTGGCGGGCTGCCAGTTCTGCCGCCCGGCGGATGCTGGCCGGCACGCCGCCAATGCCCCAGCGGTCTGGGTGGGCATGGGCGATGTAGACGCGGATGCGCTCCGGGGCGACGTCGAGCAGGCGGGCGGTGATGGCGGTCAGTTCGGCGATCACCCGGTGCAGTTGCTCGGTCGTCCGGCCTTCCATCAGGACCATGCGGATGAAGGGCATCTCGGCGTCGTGGCGGGGTGTTTGTGCCAGTACCTCGTCGGCCGGCTGGCCGTTGATGCCCCACAGTTCGGGGTCGATTTCAGTGACCCAGACTTCCAGGCGGTCCTTCGGGGCGGCGAGGATTTCCGACAATGCGTTGGAGGTTTCGCGGATCCATTGCTTGAGGTTTTCGCGCGGATGGCCGGCGAGGGCGTGCAGGTTGGCGACGGGCATGTTTTTTCTCCGTTTTTCAAGGTAGACCGCGCCGACGGCCGGCGTCGAGCATCAGGCTGGAGCCGGTCATCGCCTCGGCTTCCGAGGCGAGCAGCAGGCTGACTGCCCAGGCGATCTGGGCCGGCGTGCTGAGGATGCCGAGCGAGGATTCGGCACGCATTTCGTCGAGCACCTCGTCGGTGCTGCAGTTGCGCTGTTCGGCGCGGGTGGCGGCGACCCGGCGCAGGCGTTCGGTGTCGGCCGGGCCGGGGACGATGGTGTGGGCGGTGATGCCGCGCGGGCCGTAGGCCAGGCTGAGCTGGCGTACGACGTTGAGGATGGCGGCGTTGGCGACCCCGGCGGCGGCCGCGTAGGCGGTTGGTTCCAGCCCGTAGTGGCCGCCGATGGCGACGATGCGCGAACCGGTTGCCAGCTGCGGATCGGCTGCCCGCACCAGGCGCAAAAGTCCGCCGACCTTGATGTTGACCGCATCGACCATCGATTCGGTCGGCGCCGTCAGGATGCCGCCGGCCACCGCGACGCCCGGGCCATGCACGACCATGCGCACCGGCCTGTCGATGGCGGCGGCGATGGCGGCGATCGCCGAATCGTTGCCGATGTCGGCGGCACAGGCACGCACGCCTGGGTATTGCGCGGTCAGCGCCTGCAGGCTGGCGGCTGAGCGGGCGACGGCAATGACGCCGAGGCCGGCGTCGAGCAGGCGTTGGGTGATCGCCGTGCCAAAGGCGCCGGTGGCGCCGACCAGGATGGCGCAGGCTGCGCGTTCGGCGTAGGGCGTCATGGCGCGACTCCCGCTGCCGCGTCCTGGAGCAGGCCGCGTTCCTTGGCCATGGTCATCGCGGTGTCGACGATCATGTCTTCCTGGCCGCCGATCATCTTCTTGCGGCCGAGTTCGACCAGGATGTCGCGGGCCGGGATGCCGAAGCGTTCGGCAGCGCGGTTGGCGTGCAGCAGGAAGGTCGAATAGACGCCGGCGAAACCCAGCGTCAGCGACGAACGGTCGACGCGAACGATGTGGTCCATCAGCGGGAAGATCAGGTCCTCGGCCATGTCCATCAGCTTGAACAGGTCGCAGCCGGTGTCGATGCCCATCCGCTCGCAGACGGCGACGAAGGCTTCGAGCGGCGTATTGCCGGCGCCGGCGCCCAGCCCGCCGACCGAAGCGTCGATACGGCTGGCGCCGGCCTCGATGGCGGCGATCGAGTTGGCAATGCCTATGCCCATGTTGTGGTGGCCGTGAAAGCCGATCCCGGTTTCCGGTTTGAGCACGGCACGCAGCGCCGAGACGCGGGCCTTGACGTCGGCCGGCAGCATGTAGCCGGCGGAGTCGGTGATGTACACCGTCTGCGCGCCGTAGGACTCCATCAGCTTGCCCTGCTGCGCCAGGCCTTCCGGCGTGTTCAGGTGGGCCATCATCAGGAAGCCGGTACTGTCCATGCCCAGCTTGCGGGCGTAGGCGATGTGCTGCGGCGAGGTGTCGGCCTCGGTGCAATGGGTGGCGACGTGTACGCTGCGCGCGCCGCAGTCGTAGGCCGATTGCAGTTCGCGCATGGTGCCCAGCCCGGGCAGCAGCAGGACCGAGACCTTGGTGCGCTTGACCGCGCTGCACACGGCGCTCAGGTATTCCTCGTTGCTGTGCGGCGCGAAGCCGTGCTGCAGCGAATTGCCGCCCAGGCCGGCGCCGTGCGTGACCTGGATGTAGGGCACGCCGGCATCGTCGAGCGCGCTGGCGATCCTGATCATCTGCTCGACCGACATCTGTTCGCGCTTGGCGTGCATGCCGTCGCGCAGGCACATGTCGTGGACGATGACCTTGCGGCCTTTCAGATCAACTTCACTCATGCTGCCACCTCCACGGGCTTGAGCGGGATGCTGCCGGCCAGGATTTCCTCGGCGAACATTTCAGCGGTGCGCGTGGCGGCCGCGGTCATGATGTCGAGATTGCCGGCGTACTTGGGCAGGTAGTCGCCGAGGCCGGCGACTTCCATGAACACGGTGACGCGCTTGCCGTCGAACAGCGGCCCATTGACCAGGCGGTAGCCGGGCACGTATTTCTGCACTTCCTTGATCATCGCCAGCACCGATTCGGTGACGCGCGCTTCGTCCGGCGTGTCGTCGGTCAGGCAGGAAATGGTGTTGCGCATCAGCATCGGCGGTTCGGCCGGGTTGATGATGGCCAGCGCCTTGCCCTTGCGGGCGCCGCCGACGACCTCGATGGCGTTCGACGTGGTGTAGGTGAATTCGTCGAGATTGGCGCGGGTGCCGGGGCCGATCGACTTCGACGCCAGGCTGGCGACGATCTCGCCGTAGGCCACCGGCTGGATGCGCGACACGGCATGGACGATGGGAATCGTCGCCTGACCGGCGCAGGAGATCATATTGACGTTCATCTCGACCTTTTTTGCGTGTTCGCGCAAGTTGACCGGAGGAACGCACAAGGGGCCGATGGCGGCCGGCGTCAGGTCGATCACCATCACGCCGAGTTCGTTCAACTTGCGCGAGTTCTCGGCGTGGACGTAGGCCGAAGTGGCGTCGAAGGCGATCTGGATGTTGTCTTCCAGCACGTAGGGGAGCAGGCCGTCGACACCGGCAGCAGTGGTCTTCAGGCCCATCGCGCGGGCGCGGGCGAGGCCTTCGGATTCGGGGTCGATGCCGACCATCCACACCGGTTCGAGCACCGGGCTGCGCTGGATCTTGTAGATCAGGTCGGTGCCGATGTTGCCGGAACCGATCAGCGCACAGCGTATTTTTTTCATGTAAACCTCGTTGGGATCAGAGCTTGATGCAGACGTTGCGGGTCTCGGTGTAGAACTCCAGCGAATGGACGCCGCCCTCGCGGCCGATGCCCGATTGCTTGGAACCGCCGAAGGGCGTGCGCAGATCGCGCAGGAACCAGCTGTTGACCCAGGTGACGCCGACCTCGACGCGCTCGGCGACGCGGTGGGCGCGCGACAGGTTGTCGGTCCAGATCGTCGTCGCCAGACCGTAGTCGTTGGCGTTGGCCAGGTCGATGACCTCGTCTTCGCTGTCGAATGGGCGGATGTGGCAGCACGGGCCGAAAATCTCTTCGCGGACGACCGCCGCGGTTTCCGGCAGGCCGGTCCAGATGGTCGGCTGCACCCAGCTGCCGCCGGCCAGTTCGGCCGGCATGTCGGGTACGCCACCGCCGGTGACCAGTGTGGCGCCTTCGTCGATGGCTTTCCGGTAATAGGAGAGCACCTTGTCGCGATGCTCCTGGCTGATCAGCGGGCCGTAGGTGCTGGCGTGGTCTTCCGGGCGGCCGTAGCGGACGGCTTCAGCACGGGTTTTCAACGCGGCGACGAAGCGTTCGAAGATCGGCCGTTCGACATAGACGCGTTCGGTGCCCAGGCAGACCTGGCCGGTGTTGAGGAAAACCGAGCGGAAAATGCCGTCGACCGCAGCATCGAAATGGCAGTCGGCGAAGACGATGCCGGCATTCTTGCCGCCCAGTTCGAAGGACACGTCGCGCATGCCTTCGGCGGCGGCTTTCATGATCGCCGTGCCGGTGCGCGTTTCGCCGGTGAAGGTGATGGCATCGACGCCCGGGTGACGGGTCAGGAATTCACCGGCGGCGTTGGGACCGAAGCCGTTGACCACGTTATAGACACCCTTGGGAATCCCGACCGTATTCATCACCTCGCCGAGCAAGGTTGCGGTCAACGGCGTTTCTTCGGAAGGTTTGACGACCACGGCGTTGCCGCAGGCGAGCGCCGGCCCGACCTTCCAGGTCATCAGCAGGAAGGGCGCATTCCACGGCGAGATGACGCCGATCACGCCTTTGGGATTGCGGATGGCGTAGTTCAGCGCGCCGCGCCCGTCGGGCGTCGCCATGCGGAAGGATTCGGCGGCAACGTTCTTGACGACGTCGGCGAAGATCTTGAAATTGGCAGCGCCGCGCGGGATGAAAACCTGTTCGATGACGTGCGCCGGTTGTCCGGTATCGGCCATCTCGGCGGCGACGAAGTCGTCGAAGCGGCGGGTGATTTCGTCGGCGACACCGTACAGCAGGTCGACGCGTCGCTCGATGCTCAGCTTGCCCCATTCTCCTCGCATGGCGCTGCGGGCAGCCGCGACGGCTGCGGCGATATCGGCCCGGCCGGCTTCGGCGATTTTTGCCAGCGGCCGGCCGTCGACCGGGGAATACTTCGTGAAATGGGAGGCATCGGCAGCGGCGGTGAATTCGCCATCGATGAAATGAAGGATGTGTCTGCTCTGATCCATGATGTGTATCGCTGGATGGGGTCGATCGGCATGCCGGCGTTCGCCGGCATGGCGCGCTGGGTCGGTGGCGGCGAGCCGTCAGGTCACGACGGTCAGGAAAGTCTCGTGCAGCTTGCGCTGCGGATAATCCAGGCCGCCGCCGGCGCCCAGGCCGTCGAAGGTCCAGGTCGTCGGTTCGTAGTCGGGGTAGGGCTGGTAGCCGCCCATGAAGGTCTCGAAACGGTTGCCGGACGGGTCCCAGGCGTAGATCGTGCAGCCGCGGGTGATGCCATGGCGGGTCGGGCCAATGTCGATCGGCACGTTGTTCATCGACAGGATGTCGCTGGCGCGCAGCACTTCCTCCCAGCTATCGAGCAGGAAGGACAGGTGGTGCAGTTTGCCGGGCTCCGGATGCTCGACGAAGGCGATGTCGTGTACCTTGTGCGAGCAGGACAGCCAGACGGCCGCGCTGTTTTCGTTGTCCGGTGCCAGTACGTGTTCGACCAGATAGAAGCCGAGCACTTCGGTGAACAATTTGTGGACGGCGGCGACATTGGGTCCGTAAAGCAGGCAGTGATCGAGGCGCACCGGCGCAATGCCGTTTTCCGAGGCCTTGGTCCAGGGGGCTGGATTCGGCACCTGCAAGCCGTTGCCGACCGCCTGTTTCTCGGCATAGAGCTCGATCAGGTGGCCCGACGGCGTTTCGAAGCGGACCCGCTCGCCGGTGCCGAGCATTTCACCGGCCGGGATGCGCTCGGTATTGACGCCCCAGGCGCGCAGATCGGATTCCAGCTTGTCGAGCGTCGCCCGGTCGAGCACCTTGAAGCCGAAGAAGTCGATACCGGCGCGGTCGGCCTGGCGCAGCACGACGCTGTTGTGATCGCGCTCGTCCCAGCATTTGAGATAGACCCGACCCTGGGCGTCGCGGCCGGTTTCGACCAGCCCCATGATGTCGCGGTAGTGATGAACTGCCTCATCCAGATCCAGCACACGGATTGCGCCGTGCCCGGGGCGCAGAACGCCTGTCATTGCCATTGTCTTAGCTCCTTTGGTAGTGGTGGTGGGTAATGGGCCGTTCGTCGACAGCCTCTGCTTATTGCATTTCGTTCAATACGTGCCGGGCGCTCCGCCGGCGCCGTGGCCCGGTTTGTAGCAGTCGAGCAGCGCACCGGTAGCCGCGCTGAGCAACAGTGCATCGACGCCGACGGCGACAAAACCGGCGCCGGCAGCCAGGTAGCGTTCGTTCAGCTGCCGGTCGCTGCACAGCACGCCACCGGCCTTGCCGGCGGCACGGGTGCGGCGCAGCCCGTCTTCGATGGCGGCGACGATCCGCGGATGGGTCGACTGGCCGAGATGTCCATAGGACGCCGCCAGGTCGGCCGATCCGAAAAACACCCCGTCGACGCCGTCGACCGCAAGAATGCGATCCAGGCTCTCGTATCCGGCCCGGGTTTCGACTTGCACCAGCAGACACATTTCGGCGTCGGCGCGATGCGCGTAGTCGTCGATCCGTCCCCAGCGCGACGCGCGGGCCAGCGCGCTGCCGACGCCGCGGATGCCGGCTGGCGGGTAGCGCATCGCTTCGACCAGCCCGCGGGCCTGTTCGGCCGAATCGACCATCGGAACGAGTAGCGTCTGGACGCCGGTTTCCAGCAATTGCTTGATCAATACGTGATCGCCCTGCGGCGGCCGGACGACCGGCTGGACGGGGTAGGGGGCAATCGCCTGCAACTGGGCCAGGATGCTGCGCAGATCGTTGGGGCCGTGTTCGGCATCGATCAGCAGCCAGTCGAAGCCGGCGCCGGCGCAGATCTCGGCGCTGAAGGTTTCACCCAGGCCGAGCCACAGCCCGATCTGTCGGCAATCGGCCTGTAGCGCTTTCTTGAACCGGTTGACGGGCATTTCCATGGCAATTCACCTGGCAGCGATCGTTGCGGATACCGGAAAAACGGCTTTCCGGCGGCTTGCAGGTCAATTTAAGGTGATGCGGGAAATACCGTCCAATACCATTGAAATCGGCGCCTGATACGGAAAAGGTATGTTTTGTCGGCAAGCGCTGCGGCCGGCGGGCATTACGGCCGGGCGGCCGTTTTTTCCCGGAATTCGCGGATCGTCTGCAGGAAGCCGAGAAGGAGCGGCGAATCCTCGTCGGTGCGATAGATGCAGCTCAGGTCGACCACGGCATCGGGCGCGTTCGCCAGGCGGCGGTAGGCGACGCCGGGTACGCTCAGACTGCTGGCTGCCTCGGGGACGAGGCTCAGGCCGAAGCCGGCAGCCACCAGCGCGACGCTGGTCGGCGCGTCGCCGACTTCCTGGGCGACCTTCGGTTCGAAACCCTCGCCGGCGCATAACGCCCAGACCTTGTCGATGAAGCTGGGACGGCTGCCGCCGGGAAACAGGATCAGCGGCTGGCCGGCCAGTTCCTTGAGCAGGATGGCCGGTTTTGCGGCGAGCGGGTGTTTTTCGTTGACCGCCACCATGATGCTTTCAAGCATCACCGGTTCGCTCGAAATATCCGGCAGCGGCGCCAGCATGCGGTTGAATCCGGCCATGATGCGGCGCTGGCGCAAGGCTTCGATCTGCTCATTCTTGTTCATCTGGTGCAGGGCGATCTGCACGTCGGGATGGGTGGCGCGAAAGGCATGCAGGACTTTCGGGATGACATCGAGAATGCCCGAACCGAAAATCCCGATATCCAGCTTGCCGCGCTTGCCCTGGCCGGCTTCGCGTACCCGTTCGATCGATTGCAGCATCAGGTCGCGGATGTTGCGCGCGTCGCGCAGGAACATTTCGCCGGCCTGGGTCAGTTCGACGCCGCGCGGCGTGCGCAGGAAAAGCTGGGTGTCGAACTCCTCTTCCAGTTGCTGGATCTGGCGGGTCAGCGGCGGCTGGGAAATGTGCAGGCGGGCGGCTGCACGGCCGATGTTCAGTTCCTCGGCGACTGCAATGAAGTATTTCAGCTGGCGGAATTCCATGCTTTCAAGCGCCTTCCTTCTTCTTCAGCCGGTATTGCAGTTGCGGCCGGGTGATCCCCAGGGCCCGCGCGGCACAGGCCAGATTGCCGTCGGCACGGCCGACGGCTTCGTCGATCAGCCGGGTTTCCAGTTCTTCGAAGGCGATGCCGCTGTCGAGAATGGCATCGATCAGGCTGTCGACCGGACAAGGGGCGGTACGGGCTTCGAGGTTGCCGGACGGATCGATCCGGGTTTCGTCGTATTCGCTGTCGGCGATGTTGGCGAACAGGTGTTCGAGCTCGATCCATCCTCCGTTGGGGGCGAGGATGATGCCGCGTTCGATCATGTTTTCCAGTTCCCGGACATTGCCCGGCCAGCGGTAGTTCTTGATCGCCCGCATGGCCTTGTCGCTGATGCCGAGCAGCTTTTTCTCGTAGAGCGTGCAGAAACGGGCAAGCATCGCTTCGATGAGCAGCGGAATGTCGGCCAGCCGTTCGCGCAGCGGGGGAATCTGGATCGGGTAGACGCTGAGCCGGTAATAGAGGTCGGAGCGGAAGCGTCCTTCCTTGACGGCCGTCTGCAGATCGACGTTGGTGGCTGCGACCAGCCGGATGTTGAGTTTGCGCACGCGGTCGTCGCCGAGGCGCTCGATCTCGCCTTCCTGCAATACGCGTAACAGCTTTGCCTGGGCGGTCAGCGGCAGTTCGCCGATTTCGTCGAGGAACAGCGTTCCGCCGTCGGCGCGTTCGAACTTGCCCATGCGCGAGGTCTGGGCGCCGGTGAACGCGCCTTTCTCGACCCCGAACAGTTCCGACTCGATCAGGTCGTTCGGCATCGCCGCACAATTGACGGCCACGAAGGGGCCTTGGCGACGGTTGCTCATCTGGTGCAGGGTGCGCGCAAAGCGCTCCTTGCCGACGCCGGTCTCGCCGAGCAGCAGCACCGTGACCTGGGTGCCCGAGGCACGGCTGACCAGATCGTAGGCCTGCAGGAATCCCTTTGAGTTGCCGACCATCTGCGGTACCTGGCTTTGCTGCGAGATGGTGCTGCGCAGGTAATCGACCTGATGGCGCAGTTCCAGCAGGTGATTGAGGATGGAGTCCGATTCGAAATAGCTGGCGTGCTGGTCCGCGTCTTCCCATTCCTCGAGCGGCTTGCCGACGATCCGGCAGGCGTTGTGACCGCAGGCGACGCACTCGACTTCCTTGAACAGGATGAAACGTCCCATGAAGGCCGAGGTATAGCCCGATGCGTAACCGATCTGGGACCAGCAGACCGGTTCTTCGGAAAGACCGAGTTCGCGCAGATGGATGTCCTGTTCCCAGGAGTTTTCCCAGAGAAATTCGCCGGAGAAGCTGCCTTTCTCGAAATCGATCTGCATGTGCACCGGCGTGACGCGTACCACGCCTTCGAGCATGTGCAGTTGCGGACCGGTGAAGAAGGCATCCTGCAGCGACTGGTTGCCGCGGATGCGTTTGGCCAGTTCGGCATCGCTGGCGCCGGCGGCATATCCCATGCGGGTCAGCAGGCGGCGGGCGTGTTCCTTGCCGACGGAGCCGACCAGTTCGCGGCGCAAGGCACCCAGCGCCGAGGTATGCATGAGGACCATGCGATGCTCGGCGAGCCAGATCGTTCCATCCTTCTCGCAGAACCTGACCAGATTGCGCAGGTCGTTGGATTCCGGGTAACGAATTATCGTCATCTTGTCTCTCTATTGCGGATCGGCGATCCACTTTTGGTTATTTTTGTGCCGTTGACCGTAGCCATCGTCGATGACGATAGGTCTGTCAAATTTCTCGAGATTATTTCATGGTTTCACCGTGAAAGGGGATTCGGGCCGGTGCGCGTCGCGGGCCTCCGGTGCATCGGACCGGAAGTCGGCCAGGTTGATCATTTGGTTAATTAATGGGAAATCAATTTACCAAATCATAATCTTGCGCCGCAGCAAAATCGATGATGCCTTATGGATAATAGAATTAAAACAATGGCTTGATAACTGGCACGCTCCTTGTTTATAGCAGTCGGCGGGCAGCAGTCGATTGGCTGTCCTGATTTTCAGGAGACAAAGATGAGGCAGCAACAGCAGTCGGTCAGTGTTTTCGATGCCGGACGGCGTTACGTCCGTATCTGCGGCAGGCGGGCGGACGGTTTCGTCGAATTCGAGTTTTCGATCGGCGATCCGGAACTGGCGGTCGAACTGATGTTGCCGGAGTCGGCGTTTCACGAATTCTGTCTGGCCAACGAAGTGATCATGCTCGACCCGCTGGCCGGGCAGGGCGACTGGGTTTCCCGCCTCAACGACGCGTCGCGTCAGGGCTTCGAAGACGCAGTCTGAACATCCCGGTCGACGGGAACAACAATAGGAGACAAACGATGCAGATCGATCTGCGCACTGTGGCAATCAAGCCGTTGCGCCAAACCTTCGACCATCTGGTCGAACGCTTCGGCGACAAGCCGGCCAGCCGTTATCAGGAAGGCAGCTACAACATCCAGCAGGAAAGCATTTTCCATTATCGGCCGGCATGGGATGCCGACCGGGTGTTGTTCGACAAGAAACGCACGCAGATCCGGATGAAGGACTGGTACGCGCTGAAGGATCCGCGACAGTTTTACTACGGGGCCTACACCATCGCCCGGGCGCGTCAGCAGGAAGCTGCGGAGTCGAGTTTCGACATGATCGAGGAGCGCGGCCTGGCCGAGCTTTTGCCCGTCGAGCTCAAGCAGCTTGCCCTCGACATCCTGTTGCCGATGCGCCACGTTGCGTGGGGCGGCAACATGGGCAATGCCTACATCAGCGCCTACGGCTACGGCACGGTGATCACGCAGCCCTGCCTCTATCACGCGATGGATCATCTCGGCGTGGCCCAGTACCTGACCCGCATCGGGCTGGTGCTCGACGGTCCGGAAGCGCTGGCAACGGCCAAGGAAGCCTGGATGTCGGGTCCCGACTGGCAACCGATGCGTCGCCACGTCGAGAACCTGCTGGTGCTGGAGGATTGGTTTGAGATCTTCGTCGCCCAGAACCTGGTGCTCGAAGGATTGCTCAATCCGATGCTCTACGACCATCTGGATGCCGACTTCTCGGCCAAGGGGGGCACGGCGATCTCGATGATGACCCGGTTCATGGCCGAATGGTCCACGGAAACGGCCAAGTGGATCGATGCGCAGATCAAGGCGGCTGCGGCCGAGTCGCCGGAGAACCGGGATGTGTTGAGTGCCTGGGTCCGGCAGTATCGGGCGGCCACCCTGGAAGCGCTGGCGCCGATCGCCGGCCGCGCCTTCGGCGAACATGCCGACGAGACGCTGGCCGAACTGCGTGCCGAATTCAACAACCGCTGCAACAAGCTCGGCCTGAGCGTCTAGGAGCCCGCATGTCCACCGTTTTCATCGCATTCCAAACCAACGAGGAAACGCGGCCAATCATCGAGTCGATCCTCGAAGACAACCCGCATGCCGTGCTCGACGAGCAACCGGCCATGGTCAAGATCAACGCCGAAGGCAGTCTGGTCATCCGGCGCGCGTCGATCGAAGAACGTATCGGTCGCGATTTCGATCTGCAGGAACTGCAAGTCAACCTGATCACGCTGTCCGGCAATCTGGACGAAGACGACGATCAATTGACGCTGGCCTGGAAAAACTGAACAAGGAGATTCCTCATGGACATGAAAGCCAACAAGAAAAAACTGGGCCTCAAGGAAAAATATGCCCACATGACGCGCGGTCTCGGCTGGGAAACCACCTATCAGCCGATGGACAAGGTATTCCCGCAGGCGACTTTCGAAGGCATCAAGATTCACGACTGGGAAAAGTGGGAAGACCCGTTCCGCCTGACCATGGATGCCTACTGGAAATACCAGGCCGAGAAGGAGCGCAAGCTCTACGCGGTGCTCGATGCCTTCGCCCAGAACAACGGTCACCTCGGCATCACCGATGCCCGCTACCTGAATGCAGTCAAGCTGTTCCTGACCGGCATCTCGCCGCTGGAGTACGTTGCCCACCGCGGCTTCGCGGCGGCCGGCCGCAACTTTCCCGGGGTCGGGCCGCGCGTGGCCTGCCTGATGCAATCGATCGACGAGATTCGCCATGCGCAGACACAGATTCACGCGCTGTCGAACTACAACAAGTTCTACGAAGGTTTCCATGCCGGTGCCACGCATCAGATCGAGCGTGTCTGGTACCTGTCGGTGCCCAAGTCCTTCTTCGACGACGCCTTTTCGGCCGGCCCCTTCGAATGGATGATCGCCATCGGCTTCTCCTTCGAATACGTGCTGACCAACCTGCTGTTCGTGCCCTTCATGTCGGGCGCCGCCTACAACGGCGACATGGCGACGGTGACCTTCGGCTTCTCGGCGCAGTCCGACGAAGCCCGCCACATGACGTTGGGCCTGGAATGCATCAAGTTCATGCTCGAGCAGGATCCGGACAACCTGCCTATCGTCCAGAAGTGGATCGACAAGTGGGCCTGGCGCGGCATCCGCGTGCTGACCCTGGTCGGCATGATGATGGACTACATGCTGCCGAAGCGCGTGATGAGCTGGAAGGAAGCCTGGGAAATCTACTTCGAGCAGAACGGCGGTGCACTGTTCAACGACCTGGCCAAGTACGGCATCAAGGTCCCGGAATGCATCACGCAATGCACCGTCGACAAGGAACACATCTCGCACCAGGCCTGGGCCACCTTCTACCAGTACGCCCACGCTTCGGCCTTCCATACCTGGCTGCCGAACGACGAGGAAATGGACTGGCTGTCGGCCAAGTATCCGAATACCTTCGACAAGTACTACCGGCCGCGCTTCACCCAGTGGCGCGAAATGGCCGACCGCGGTGAGCGTTTCTACAACAACACGCTGCCGATGTTGTGTCAGGTCTGCCAGATCCCGATGGTGTTCACTGAACCGGACGACCCGACCAAGATCTGCTATCGCGAATCCGAATACCAGGGCGAGAAGTACCACACCTGTTCGGACGGCTGTCAGCGCATCTTCGACGACGAACCGGAGAAGTACATCCAGGCCTGGCTGCCGGTGCACCAGATCTTCCAGGGCAACTGCTGGCCGGAAGGCACCGATCCGACGGTCGAGGGCTTCGATCCGCTACTCAAGGTGCTCGAGTGGTACCACCTGGAGAACGGCAAGGACAACATGGACTACGAAGGTTCCGGCGACCAGGCCAACTTCGCCGCCTGGCGCGGCATGGCCACCCAGAACACCTGATCAGCGAAAGCCGGGGGCCGGCGTGCCCCCGAGCAAAAACAAAAGGAGACAAACATGGCTGTCAAAGCCCTCTACGATTACCACTTCCCGGCCGCCGACACCCAGGACAAGTTCCACGGCAACCAGCTGCTTTATGTCGGTTGGGACGATCACCTGATGTTCTGTGCGCCGTTCGCCTACTGCCTGCCGCCGGAGACGAAGTTTTCCGAACTGGTCGAGCAGCACCTGCCGCATTCCTACGGTCGACACCCGGACTGGGCAAAAATCGATTTCTCGACGGTCCGCTGGCTCAAATCCGGCCAGCCTTTCGTCCCGGACATGAACAAGACGCTGGCCGAGCAGGGCCTCAGGCACAAGGATGCGCTGCGTCTGCAGACACCCGGCCTGAACGGCAACGGTACGTATTTCTGAGCCGGGGGCGGCATGAGCTACGAACTGACCATTGAACCGCTGGGCCAGACGATCGAGGTCGAGGATGGCCAGACCATCCTCGATGCCGCCCTGCGAGCCGGCATCTACCTGCCGCATGCCTGCTGCCACGGTCTTTGTGCGACCTGCAAGGTGCAGGTCACCGACGGCGAGATCGACCACGGCGAAGCCTCCACCTTCGCGCTGATGGATTTCGAGCGCGAGGAAGGCAAATGCCTGGCCTGCTGCGCGCGTCTGGAATCGGATGTCGTCATCGAAGCGGAAATCGAGGACGATCCCGATTCGCTCAACCTGCCGGTCGAGGACTATGCCGGCGAAGTCGTCCGGATCGAAGCCCTGACGCCAACCATCCGCGGCATCTGGCTCAAGCTCGATCGCCCGATGCAATTCCAGGCCGGACAGTATGTGAACCTGGAAGTCGATGCGCTGGGCGGGTTGTCGCGGGCATTTTCACTGGCCAACGCACCCCGGACCGGGGATGTCATCGAACTGAACGTGCGCATCGTACCGGGCGGCCAGGTCACGAGCTGGTTGCACGAGTCGCTGGCCGTGGGCGACCGCTTGCGTCTGAGCGGTCCTTACGGTCGCTTCTTTGTGAAGAAATCGGCCGAGCTGCCGATGATCTTCATGGCCGGCGGCTCCGGGCTGTCCAGTCCGAAATCGATGATCGAGGATCTGTTGAACGACGGGTGCACACTGCCGATCACGCTGGTCTACGGTCAACGCAGCCGGGTCGAGCTTTATTACGACGCGGAGTTCCGGGCGCTGGCCGAACGTCACCCGAACTTCACCTATGTGCCGGCCTTGTCGGACGAGTCGTCGGACAGCGACTGGCCCGGCCAGCGCGGTTTCGTCCACGAAGCTGCCAAACGGCATTTCAACAACGATTTCCGCGGCCACAAGGCCTATCTGTGCGGCCCGCCGGCGATGATCGAAGCCTGTGTGGCAACGCTGATGCAGGGGCGTCTGTTCGAGCGCGACATCACCATGGAGAAGTTCTTTTCCGCGGCCGATGCTTCGCAGCAGCTCAAAAGTCCGTTGTTCCGGAATATCTGAGCGGACCGGGGGCGAACATGATCTATTTCAATGTGCTGATCGAGGAAACGGGCGAGGTCTTTCGTTGTGCGCCCAGCGAGTCGCTGTTGGCCGGCATGGAGCGCCTCGGCAAGAAAGGCATTCCGGTCGGTTGCCGGGGCGGCGGTTGCGGCGTCTGCAAGGTGGAAATCGTTGCCGGCACCTATCTGAAGCGGGTGATGAGCCGCGATTACGTGAGCGCCGAGGAAGAAGCCGAAGGGCGTGTCCTGGCTTGCCGGGTCAGGCCGACCAGCGACATCCGCCTGCGGGTGTTGGGAAAAATGGCGAAAAACGTCTGTCGACCGCAGCCGGCCGTGCAACCGGCGTTTTCGCCGGGCCCTTGAAGGCCGTGCCCGGTTCAGGCCGGGTTTTTCCGGTTCAGTTGCTCGGCCGGAATGGCCTGAACCGAGCGGAAGGTCAGCAGGATGTGTTCGGAGAGGATTGCCGCAGCACCGTCGGCATCGCGCCGGATGGCTGCCTGCAGCAAGGATTCGTGCTCGCTATGGATGTCGCGCGGAATCGGCTGCAGGTAAAGCGACAGGCGTCGGTAGCGCTCGGCCTGCTGGTAGAGGAGGGAGAGGAAATGCTTGAGCCAGCGCGACGGGCAGGCCGAGATCAGTACCTCGTGGAAGATCCGGTTGCGTTCTTCCCATTCCTCGCGCGATTCGCTGCCGATGCGCTTTTCCTCCGCCCGTGCCAGGCGGTGAAAGGCGGCGACCAGGTCGGCTTCCCAGGCATCGTCGCCGATGGCGATCGACTGTCGCAGCGCTTCGCATTCCAGCATGACGCGGGTGCGCGTGATGTCGTCGAAGTCGGCCAGGGAGACCGGCGCCACCCGGAATCCCCGCTGTCCCTGGCTGACGACCAGCGCATCCGAGATCAGCAGCGACAGCGCCTCGCGCAAAGTCCCCGCGCCGACGCCGTAATTGTCCTTGAGATGCTCGACGCGGAGCTTTTCCCCCGGCGCCAGGCGGCCTTCGATGATGTCGCGGCGCAGGGCCCGGTAGGCCCCTTCGGCCAGGGTTTTCGGTTCGATCGCCAGGCCGTCGCTGGCGCTGCTGATATTCATGATGTTTGGGTGGCTGCTGAAAGTGGCGCGATTTTACCGCGGTAGGCTGGATTTTCGATCATCTTAAAAATCTCGAGAAAAAATGTTGACATCGAGATTGTCACAAAATATCGTAATAGTAAATTGATTGCACAACAGTGCGGTCACCACACCAAAGAAAGAGGAGCAGACAAATGGCAATGACTGGCGTACTTCGTCCCGGACACATTCAGTTGAAAGTGCTCGATCTCGACGAGAGCGTGGATTTCTATTCGAACGTGCTGGGGCTTGCCGAGACCGGCCGCGACGCTCAGGGCCGCGTCTATTTCAAGGCCTGGGACGAGCGCGATCACCACAGCGTGATCCTGCGTCAGGCCGATAGCGCCGGTATCGATTTCTTCGCCTTCAAGGTCGATAGCGAAGCCTCTCTCGACAAGTTCGAGAAGGATCTCAACGCCTATGGCGTGGCCACCCGCCGCATTCCGGCCGGCGAACTGCTGGAAACCGGCGAGCGCGTCCGCTTCACGCTGCCGACCGGCCACGACATCGAGCTGTACGCCCACAAGAGCGAAATCGGCAACGGCCTCAGCGACGTCAATCCGGAAGCCTGGACGGCCGCCGCCGAGAAGGGCATCGCCCCGATCCGCCTCGACCACTGCCTGCTCTACGGCCCGGACATCGAGAAGGCGCAGGCCATCCTGCAGGACGTGCTGGGCTTCTACCTGGTCGAACACATCCAGCTCGAAGACGGCAAGACCGACCTGGCGATCTGGCTGTCCACGTCGATCAAGGCGCACGACATCGCCTTCGTCCGCCATCCGGAACCGGGCAAGCTGCACCACGTCTCCTTCCTGCTGGAAAGCTGGGAGAAGGTGCTGCGCGCCGCCGACCTGATGTCGATGAACCGCGTCTCCATCGATATCGGCCCGACCCGCCACGGCGTCACCCGCGGCACGACGATCTACGCCTTCGATCCCTCGGGCAACCGCTTCGAGACCTTCTGCGGCGGTTATCAGTGCTATCCGGACCAGAAGCCGACCAAGTGGACCATGGACGAAGTCGGCGCCGCTGTCTTCTACCACGACCGCAAGCTCAACGAGCGCTTCCTGACGGTGGTCAGCTGATGCAGGTCATCCTCAGCCTGCCGGGCATCACCGACGAGGCGGCGGCTACCGCCTGCCGTGCGGCGGTAGCCCATGCCGCCGTTCGCGGCTGGCGGATCAACGTTGCCGTCGTCGATCGCGGCGGCAACCTGATGGCGTTTCTTCGCCAGCCCGGCGCCTTCATCCACTCGATCCAGATTGCCATCGACAAGGCCTATACCGCCGCCAGTTTCGGTTTTCCGACCAAGGCCTGGATGGGGGCGGTCGGACGCGACGAGGGAATGAAGTTCGGCTTTGCCAGCCAGCCGCGGCTGATCGTTTTCGGTGGCGGCCTGCCGGTACCCGGCGAGGGTGGCGAGTGGATCGGCGGTATTGGCGTTTCCGGCGCCTCGGAGAGCGAGGACGAGGAATGCGCCCGGGCAGGCCTGGCCGCCATCGGACTGGCCTGACAGAACAACAACGGATAAGGAATCCAAAGGGAATGAAACAGATCCTGAATTTCATCAACGGCGAATTCGTCGCCACCGCGCGTCAGTTCGAGAAGCGGACGCCAACCGACAATTCGCTGATCGCCATGGTGCACGAGGCCGGCAAGGCCGAGGTCGATGCCGCGGTCCGTGCCGCGCGCGCGGCGCTTGATGGTCCGTGGGGCAGGATGACCGTGGTCGAGCGGACCGACATCCTCAACAAGGTCGCCGACGAGATCAATCGCCGCTTCGACGAATTCCTCGATGCCGAATGCGCCGATACCGGCAAACCGAAGAGCCTGGCGTCGCATATCGACATTCCGCGTGGCGCCGCCAACTTCAAGATCTTCGCCGACGTGATCAAGAACGCGCCGACCGAATTCTTCGAAATGGCCACGCCGGACGGCAAGGGAGCGCTGAACTATTCGACGCGTCGCCCGGTCGGCGTGGTCGGCGTCGTCTGCCCGTGGAACCTGCCGTTGCTGCTGATGACCTGGAAGGTCGGCCCGGCACTGGCCTGCGGTAATGCGGTGGTCGTCAAACCTTCGGAAGAAACGCCGTCGACCGCAGCATTGCTCGGCGAAGTGATGAACGCCTGTGGCGTGCCCAAGGGCGTCTACAACGTCGTCCACGGATTCGGCCCGGCTTCGGCCGGCGAATTCCTGACCACCCATCAGGGCGTCAATGCCATCACCTTCACCGGCGAGACGCGTACCGGCGCGGCGATCATGAAGGCCGCCGCCGAGGGTGCCAGGCCGGTGTCGCTGGAAATGGGCGGCAAGAACCCGGCCATCGTCTTCGCCGATGCCAATCTTGAGGTCGCCATCGAGGCCACGCTGCGCTCCTGCTTCTCGAACTGCGGCCAGGTCTGCCTGGGGACCGAACGCGTCTATGTCGAGCGTCCGTTCTTCGACACTTTCGTCGCCGCACTGAAGGTCGGGGCCGAAAAGCTGAAGCTGGGTGTCCCGTCGGATGCGAGCGCCAACATGGGACCGTTGATCAGCCAGGAACATCGCAACAAGGTGCTGTCCTATTACGCGAAGGCGGTCGACGAAGGTGCCAGCGTGGTCACCGGCGGCGGTATTCCAGAGATGCCGGGCGAACTGGCCAACGGCGCCTGGGTGCAGCCGACCATCTGGACCGGGCTGGACGACAACGCCGCCGTGGTTCGCGAAGAAATTTTCGGGCCCTGTACGACGGTGATGCCGTTCGACAGCGAAGAGGAAGTCATTGCGCGCGCCAACGGCACCGACTACGGCCTGGCCGCCTCGGTGTTCACCCAGGACGTCAACCGCGCCCACCGCGTCGCCGGCCGCATCGAAGCCGGCCTGGTCTGGGTCAACAGCTGGTTCCTGCGCGATTTGCGCACGCCGTTCGGCGGTGCCAAGCAGTCCGGCATCGGCCGCGAGGGTGGCGTGCATTCGCTCGAGTTCTATACCGAACTCAAAAACGTCTGCATCAAACTGTAAGGCGAGCCATGTCCGCGAATGCCCCGGAAATCGGCCAGCGCATCGTCGCTGCCGGCATCGAGACCAACTACCACGATGTCGGCAGCGGGGCGCCGGTGCTGCTGATCCACGGCTCCGGGCCGGGGGTAACCGCCTGGGCCAACTGGCGGCTGGTCCTGCCGGAACTGGGCAAGACCTGTCGGGCCATCGCGCCCGACATGCTCGGCTTCGGCTATACCGAGCGGCCGGCCGCTCGCGACTACAGCATCGACGCCTGGGTCGCGCACGCCGTCGGTCTGCTCGACGCGCTGGGCATCGAACGGACCGATCTGGTCGGCAATTCCTTCGGCGGCGCCATCGCGTTGGCGCTGGCCATCCGTCATCCGCAGCGGGTGCGCCGGCTGGTGCTGATGGGCAGCGTCGGCGTGCCGTTCGAGATCACGCCGGAACTCGACGCGGTGTGGGGCTACCAGCCGTCGCTGGCGGCGATGCTCGACCTGCTCGACATCTTCGCCCACGACCGCGGGCTGGTGACCGACGAACTGGCGGAACTGCGCTACCAGGCGAGCATCCAGCCGGGCTTCCAGGAATCGTTCGCGGCGATGTTCCCGGCCCCGCGCCAGCGCTGGGTCGATGCGCTGGCCAGCACCGAGGCGGACATCCGGGCGATCAAGCACAAGACGCTGATCATCCACGGCCGCGACGACCGGGTCATTCCGCTCGCCAATTCGCTGACCCTGAACCGCTGGATCGACGATTCCCGATTGCACGTCTTCGGCCGTTGCGGTCACTGGGTGCAGATCGAGCACAGCGCCGATTTCAACCATCTGGTCGGTCATTTTCTGGCCGATTGAGCAAGGAAACCTCAGAGGAAAACAACGATGGAACAAACGCAAATCCTGCAACTGGGCGACGAACTCTACGAAGCGCTGGCCAACCGCCAGACGGTCAGCCCGCTGACCTCGCGCGGCTTCGAAATCAGCATCGAGGACGCTTATCACATCCAGCAGCGGATGCTGTCGCGCCGTCTGGCCAAGGGCGAAAAGATCATCGGCAAGAAGATCGGCGTCACCAGCAAGGTGGTGATGGACATGCTCGGCGTCTATCAGCCGGACTTCGGCTACCTGCTCGACGGCATGGTGTACAACGAGGGCGAGTCGATCCCGATGGACACGCTGATCCAGCCGAAGGCCGAGGGCGAGATCGCTTTCGTGCTCAAGAAGGACCTGATGGGCCCGGGCGTCACCAATGCCGACGTGCTGGCCGCGACCGAAGGCGTCATGGCCTGTTTCGAGATCGTCGATTCGCGCATCGAGAACTGGAAGATCAAGATTCAGGACACCGTTGCCGACAACGCTTCCTGCGGCGTCTTCGTGCTCGGCGACCGGCTGGTCGATCCGAAGTGTCTGGACCTCACCCTGTGCGGCATGGTCGTCGAGAAGAACGGCGAGATCATCGGTACCGGCGCCGGTGCCGCCGCCCTCGGCTCGCCGGTCAACGCCGTTGCCTGGCTGGCCAATACGCTGGGCCGTCTGGGCATTCCGTTGAAGGCCGGCGAGGTCATCCTGTCGGGATCGCTGGCACCGTTGTTCCCGGTTCGGGCCGGCGACAGCCTGCGCGTGACCGTCGGCGGCGTCGGCGGCTGCTCCGTGCGTTTCGTCTGATTGCTGCGGTCGACCACCATGGATCTGCAAATTTCCGGCAAGCGCGCCCTGGTCAGCGGTTCGACCCGTGGCATCGGTTTCGCCATCGCCGCCGAACTGGCGCGCGAAGGGGCAAAAGTGACCCTGAACGGTCGTCGACCGCAGGATGTCGAGGCGGCCGTCGAGCGGCTGAAAGGCCTCGCTCCACAGGCCGAGGTGGATGGCATCGCCGCCGACCTCGGCACGGCCTACGGCGTCGCCGCGCTGAGCGCGCAACTGCCGGCCGTCGACATCCTGGTCAACAACCTCGGCATCTTCGATCCCTCGCCCTTCGACGCCATTCCCGACAGCGAATGGCTGCGTTTCTTCGAAGTGAACGTGATGAGCGGCGTGCGCCTGTCGCGCCACTACCTGCCGGGCATGAAGGCCAACCGCTGGGGCCGCGTGGTCTTCATTTCCAGCGAATCCGGCATCAACACGCCGGGCGAGATGGTGCATTACGGCATGAGCAAGTCGGCCCAGCTCGCCGTCTCGCGCGGCCTGGCGCAGGACTGCGCCGGTACCGGCGTGACGGTCAACGCCGTGCTGCCCGGCCCGACGCGCTCGGAAGGCGTCGCCGATTTCTTCGGCAAGCTCGCCGCCGCCGAGGGCATTCCTCTGGCCGAGATGGAGCAGCGCTTCTTCGCCGAGGCCCGTCCGACTTCCCTCATCAAACGCATGATCGACCCGGCCGAAGTCGCCGCGCTGGTCGCCTACGTCTGCAGTGGCCGCGCCGCCGCGACGACGGGGGCGGCGCTGCGCGTCGAGGGCGGGATCGTCTCCACCATCTGCTGAACCCCCTGACAAGGAAAAACCCCATGACCAACAAGATCAAATGCGCGCTGATCGGTCCCGGCAACATTGGCACGGACCTTTTGTACAAGTTGAAGCGCAGCCCCTTTTTGGAACCGGCCTGGATGGTCGGTATCGACCCGGAATCGGAAGGCCTGAAGCGCGCCGCCGAGCTGGGCCTCAAAGTCACCGCCGGTGGCGTGGACGGCCTGCTGCCGCACGTCAAGGCAGACAACATCCAGATCGCCTTCGACGCGACCAGCGCCTACGTGCACGCCGAGAACAGCCGCAAGCTGAATGAACTGGGCGTGCTGATGATCGACCTGACGCCCGCCGCCATCGGTCCCTACTGCGTGCCGCCGGTGAACCTCGCCCAGCACGTCGGCCAGCGCGAAATGAACGTCAACATGGTCACCTGCGGTGGTCAGGCCACCATTCCCATGGTCGCCGCCGTCTCCCGCGTCCAGAAGGTCGCCTACGGCGAAATCGTCGCCACCGTCTCCAGCAAGTCCGCCGGTCCCGGCACGCGCAAGAACATCGACGAATTCACCCGCACCACCGCCGGTGCAGTGGAAAAGGTCGGCGGCGCCGCCAAGGGCAAGGCCATCATCATCATCAACCCGGCCGAGCCGCCGCTGATCATGCGCGACACCGTGCACTGTCTGACGGTCGACACCCCGGATCAGGCAAAAATCACCGAATCCATCCACGCCATGATCAAGGAAGTCCAGAAGTACGTGCCCGGCTACCGCCTGGTCAACGGCCCGGTCTTCGACGGCAACCGCGTCTCCGTCTTCCTCGAAGTGCAGGGTCTCGGCGACTTCCTGCCGACCTACGCCGGCAACCTCGACATCATGACCGCCGCCGGTGCCCGCACCGCCGAGATGTTCGCCGAAGCCATCCTCAAGGGCGAGCTGACGCTGCAGCCCGTGGCCGCCTGAGACAAGGAGAGAAGACATGACCCTGCAAGGCAAACAAATCACCCTCCACGACATGACCCTGCGCGACGGCATGCACCCGAAGCGCCACCAGATGACGCTGGACCAGATGGTCGCCATCGCCAGCGGCCTGGATGCAGCCGGCGTGCCGCTGATCGAAGTCACGCACGGCGACGGCCTGGGCGGCTCCTCGGTGAACTACGGCTTCCCGGCCCACACCGACGAGGAATACCTCGGCACCGTCATCCCGAAGATGAAACAAGCCAAGGTCTCGGCACTGCTGCTGCCCGGCATCGGCACCGTCGACCACCTGAAGATGGCGCGCGACCTGGGCGTCAACACCATCCGTGTCGCCACGCACTGCACCGAAGCCGACGTCTCCGAGCAGCACATCACGCTGGCCCGCAAACTCGAGATGGACACCGTCGGCTTCCTGATGATGAGCCACATGAACAGCCCGGAAGGTCTGGTGCAGCAAGCCAAGCTGATGGAAGGCTACGGTGCCAACTGCATCTACGTCACCGACTCGGCCGGCCACCTGCTGCCGGAAGGCGTCAAGGCCCGCCTGGGCGCCGTCAGAGAAGCGCTGAAGCCGGAAACCGAACTGGGCTTCCACGGCCACCACAACCTGGCCATGGGCGTTGCCAACTCCATCGCCGCCATCGAAGTCGGCGCCAACCGCATCGACGCGGCCGCCGCCGGCCTGGGCGCCGGTGCCGGCAACACGCCGATGGAAGTGCTGGTCGCGGTGTGCAGCCTGATGGGTATCCAGACCGGCGTCGACGTCGCCAAGATCACCGACGTCGCCGAAGACCTGGTCGTGCCGATGATGGATTTCCCGATCCGCATCGACCGCGACGCGCTGACGCTGGGCTATGCCGGCGTCTATGGCTCCTTCTTGCTGTTCGCCAAGCGCGCCGCCGTCAAGTACGGCGTGCCGGCCCGCGAGATTCTCGTCGAGCTCGGCCGCCGCGGCATGGTTGGAGGACAGGAAGACATGATCGAAGACACCGCCATCACCATGGCTCGCGAAAGAGGACTGCTCGCATGAAGCTCGACCAACAAACCATCGCCCAACTCGCCGAACACCTGGAAAACGCCGAGTTGCAGGCCCACGACGTCCTGAAGATCACCGACGACCATCCGGAGATGGACTGGGGCGACGCCTACGCGATCCAGAACGAAATCCTGCGTCGCAAGCTGGCGCGCGGCAACAAGGTGGTCGGCCTGAAGTGCGGCCTGACGTCGCGGGCGAAAATGCAGCAGATGGGGGTCGAAACGCCTTGTTTCGGATTCCTGGTCGACAATTTCACGGTCGACGACGGCGGCACGGTAAAAACCGCCGAACTGATCCATCCCAAGGTCGAGCCGGAAATCGTTTTCGTGCTTAAAAAGGCGCTCAGCGGCCCCGGTTGCCATGTCGGCAACGTGCTGGCGGCGACCGATTTCGTGATGCCCGGCATCGAAGTCATCGATTCACGCTATCGCGATTTCAAGTTCGACCTGAAGAGCGTGATTGCCGACAACTGCTCGTCGTCGCGTTATGCGCTGGGCGGCATGGCAGTGCCGGTGGCCGATCTCGACCTGCGCACGCTGGGCGTGGTCATGGAAAAGAACGGCCAGGTCGTGTCGATCGGGGCCGGCGCCGCGGTGCTCGGCCATCCGGCGGCAGCCGTCGCCATGCTGGCCAATCACCTCGGCGCGCGTGGCGAGGAAATTCCCGCCGGCACGATGATCCTCTCCGGCGGTGTGACCGAAGCGGTGAGCGTGGCGGCCGGCGATCACGTCAATCTGCGCATCCAGTCGCTGGGCAGCGTCAGTCTCAGGTTCGCCTGATCCGGGAGGAGGACGGAAATGCCTTTTGCCCAGATTTACCTGATCGAAGGTCGTACCGACGAACAGAAGAAGCTGCTGATCGAGAAAGTCAGCCTGGCAATGGCCGAAGCGCTCGGCGCACCGCTGGAGAACACCCGGGTCTGGATCCAGGACGTTCCCAGCGGGCAATGGGGCATCGGCGGCAAGACCGCCAGGGAACTCGGTCGCTGACACCGCGGAGGCGAGCGGGGTGGCTTCGGCTGTCCCGCTCCACCGCCGGCCCTGTTTTGACATCGATACCTGGCAAGTATCGAAAAGTTCTTCAAATGGTATTGGACGGTATGGTCAATGGCGGCCATATTGACGTCAATAAAAATATCGAGATTTTAAGATTTCCCGTGAAAGCTTCGGCTTATCGGGAAGGCAAGTCGTAAGGGGCGGTCGTCATGCGGCGCGCTTCAAAGGAGGAGGAGTTATGCGGAGGATATCTGCCACGAAACGGTTGCCTGTGGGCACCGTGCTGGCCGGCATGTTGCTGGCTGCCTGCACGCAGGCACCCGACATGTCCGGTATTGCGCACGAGCGGAATCGTTCGGTACAGCGCTACGACGTCAGCCAGGCGATCGCCAGCAACGGCGATGTGCTGGTCGTCGGTACGCAGAACGGCGTTGCCCTGGTGTCGCACGATCAGGGAAAGAACTGGGAACGAATCGTTCTGGGCCAGACCTCGCTGGTCGATATTGCGGTCTGCAAGGACAAGCGTTTCGTTGCCATCGACCACTATCACAAGGTCTGGTCGGCCGATGCACAAGGCAGGAACTGGCAATCGGTTCCGTTGGCACAACCGCATACGCCGCTGGCGGTGACCTGCAGCCCCCAGGGGGACTGGTGGGTGGCGGGAACAAATGCGGTGATTGCCGCCAGCAGCGATGCCGGCAAGACGTGGCGCACCACCGATTTCGGCGAGGACACCCAGATCACGGCGATCCAGTTTGTCGACGACAGGCACGCCTTCGCCCTGGGTGAGTTCGGCCTGCTGCTGACCTCCGCCGATGGCGGCGCCAGCTGGCGCAAGGGACCGGCGCTGCCCGGCGAGTTCTATCCCTACGCGGCGCTGTTCCGCAACGACCGGGAGGGTTGGGTCAGCGGCATTGCCGGTCAGGTGCTGCATACGGTCGACGGCGGCGCCAGCTGGAAAAAGCAGGTCAATGCCACGCAGGTCTCCCTCAATCGTCTGTTCATGCACGACGGTGTGCCGCACGCGGTGGGCAATGCCGGGGTGGTTGCTCGTCTCGTCGGCGACACCTGGCGTGCCGTGCCTTATCCGGACCCGGTGCCGGTCTTTCTCGGCGGCGGTGCTTCGCTGGCCGATCAGAAAGCCATCGTCATCGGTGGTCCGGGCGGTCTGTTGCGTGCGCTGGCCAGCGCGAATCAAGAATAAATTCCGGGAGCCATCGCATCATGGTGAGTCAATTCCGTCATTCCATCACGCACGCGCTGCATCGCGGCGAGGCGTGGATTTTTCGTAATCCCAAAATTGTCCTGTCGCTGGTTCTTGCCGTCACCGTGCTGTTCGGCATGGCCTTGCCCAAGCTGCGCGTGTTTACCGATTTTTCCGACCTGCTGCCGCAGAACCATGCCTACATCAAGGTGTACAACCGGCTGAAGGAGAATTTCGGCGGCGCGAACATGATCATCATGTCGGTCGAAGTCGAGCAGGGCACCATCTTCAACGACGAAACGCTGAAGCTGATCCACCAGGCGACCCAGGGGATCGACAACTTGCCGGGCGTCAATCACAACCTGGTCAGCAGCCTGACCCATCGCACGGCGCGCAAGGTCTTTCTCGACGATCAGGGCGGCTTCGCTTCCGAGTCCTACTACGATCCGTTGAAGCCGCGCCATACGGTCGCCGAACTGGAGCAACTGAAGAAGGATGTGGTCGCCAATCCGACCATCTACGGCCTGCTCGTCTCGCCGGACATGAAGGCGGCGCTGATCAAGGCGCAGCTCAACGAAGGCGACATCGACTATCCGACAACCTTTGCGGCCTTGCAGGAAGTGCGTGCGCAACTGGCGACGCCGGGGCACAAATTTCATATCACCGGCTCGCCGGTGCTGACCGGCTGGGTCTATACCTACCTGCATCAGATCGTCGAGATTCTCGCCTATACGCTGATTCTCCTGGCGACGCTGCTGATCGTGTACTTCCGGCGTTTGTACGGCATTGCGCTGCCCTTGCTCGGCATCGCGCTGTCGTCGATCTGGGGCCTCGGCTTCATGGCCCTGGCCGGCATCAACCTGGAACCGCTGTCGCTGCCGATTCCCTTCCTGATCGCAGCGCGGGCGACTTCGCACGGGGTGCAACTGGTCGTCCGCTACTACGAGGAGCTGGCGATCGTCCGCGATGGCCCGAAAGCGGCAAGAAACGCGCTGGATGCCCTGTTCCGTCCCGGGTCGCTGGCCATCATCGTCGATGCGGTGGGGATCGCGGTCCTGGTGCTCGGTGCCGCACCGTTCAACCACAAACTGGGTATCGCGGCCGGGTTCTGGGGATTCTCGGTGATCTTCACGGTGCATTTCATGGTGCCGCTGGCGCTGACCATCCTGCCGGCACCCAAGCGTCACGAGAACGGTAACGAGGGCGTGCGCAATTTCCTGGCCCGGGCCATGGCGCTGACCGGCGGTACCGACGGTGGTGCGCGCTCGATCCTGATCCTGACGCTGGTCGGTGCGATCGGCGCCAGCTATCTGGTGACCAAGGTTCAACTCGGGGAATCGGAACCGGGATCGCCGCTGCTGCATCGCGATCACGATTACAACGTGTCGACGACGGCGATCAACACGCGTTTTCCGGGTTCGGAAGAATTGCATGTCGTGGCGCGTACCGATGAAAAGGGCGGGATCAAGCGTCCCGAGGTGATGGCGGCGATCGAGCGCTTCCAGGCGCACATGCTGTCCGATCCGCAACTGGGCGGAACCAAGGCCATCCCGGGGGTCGTACGCGTGGTCAACAAGCTGATCCACAACGACGATCCGCGCTGGATGCAGTTGCCCGATGCGCAGGACGAAATCGGCGGCCTGATGTTCACCTACATGGCCTCCAGTCCGATTCCGGGTGCCCTCAAGGAGTTCGTGACGCCCGACGAGGATGAGGCGGACATGGTCTTCTACTACAAGGATCATCGGGCTGAAACGATCAACCGCATCGTTGCGCTGGCCGAGGAGGGCATCCGCAAGATCGAGGCCGAAGTCCCCGGCCTGCATATCGAACTCGGCGGCGGCATCATCGGCGTCACGGCGGCTGGCAACCAGGCCTTGCACACCGATCACATGATCATCATCCCGGCCGTGATGATCCTGGCCTTCCTGATCGTCATGGTCTATTACAGCTCCTTGCACGCCGGCTGGCTGATGGTCCTGCCGATGCTGTTCTCGACCTTGATGACCTATGCCTTCATGGCCGCCCTCGATATCGGCATCAACGTCAACACCGTGCCGGTGATCGCCGTCGGCGTCGGCGTCGGCATCGATTACGCGGTCTATTTCATGGATCGCATCCGCGAGGAGTTCGCGGCCCTGGGCGATATCAAGAAGGCGGTGATCAATGCCGTGGCGACGACCGGCTACGCAGTCAGCTTCACGGCGGCGACGCTGATCGCCGGCGTCGTCATGTGGATTTTCCTGTCCGATCTGCGCTTCCAGTCGGACGCCGCCGTACTGCTCTCCTTCATGTTGATCGTCAACGCGATCGCGGCGGTGCTGATCGTGCCTTCGTGGTGCGTGGTGTTCCGGCCGAAGTTCGTGACCGCGATTCACTACGACGAGGACGGCATCCTGGAAAACGACGAATAACACCCGGTCGACCGGGGAAATTGGCAAAAAACCTGTTCAACAGCCATTGGAGGGCTATTCATGGAGACAAAAGGAAACGGGGCGCACCGGGCGAAGCTGCTGACCGCATCGCTGGCTGCATTCGCCGGGACGGCGCTGGCCAGCGAGCTGCCGGCGCTGGGCGAGGATGAGTCGCCCTGGCAAGTCGATGTGACCTACGAGAATCACTCGGTCAGGCGGGAACATACCGGTCTCGCCAAATTCCGCAACACGCTGCAAGCCGAAGTGGACAAGCGGCTGGCTTCCGGCTGGCGCGTGCACGGCATCCTGCGCGGCAGCTGGGACGGTGTTTACCGGATGAACAGCGGCGAATACGGCAAAAAGGCGGGCGGTTCGATCGACATGCAGAGCACGACGCCGGGCGGCTATGTCACGAGCCCCTGGGGAACGGGGCCGGTCAATTACACGCTGGTTTCCGGCCTCGGCTATCCGGGGGCCGCCGGCAACGCCTTCGTCGACAACTACGGTCCGAACAATCCGAACGAAGGGCTGCGCGTGCTGGGTGATCGCTGGCACGACATCAACGGCGGGGTCGCCTTTGCGGTACCGGTTCGTCCCTGCGATTACGACAGCCGCGGCTGCCGCGATTTCGGTGGGTACGGGGACAAGAAGCTGTCGGAGCTGGAGGCGCCTGAATTCAACGAGCGTCTGGATTTCATCCGGGAACTCTATGCCACCAAAACCTACGATCTTGCCGATGGCAAGAGCCTGTTCCTCAAACTCGGCCGCCAGCAGGTGGTCTGGGGCCGTACCGACCTGTTCCGCGTACTCGATGTGATCAACCCGGTCGACTATTCGCGCAACAACATTTACGACGAGCTCTCCGACATCCGCATTCCGATGTGGATGATTCAGGCCGAGTACCGGATGGGGGCCAGCGAAACGATGCAGGATCGCAACCTGCAGTTCATCTGGAACATCGACAAGTTCCGGGCGAACAACCTTGGTCAGTGCGGCACGCCGAACACGATCCTGGATGCCGGCTGTTTCTTCCGCGGTATGGCCAACCTGTGGGACAACGGCGGCACGGTGTCCAACTTTGCCAACGTTGCGCCCGGCACCTTGCTGGCGACCAACTTCGGGCCCGGACAGATCGGCCTGAAGGACGTCCACTTGCCGGAGTGGAGTCTGAAGAACACGCAATTCGGGGTGAAGTACGAGGGGGTCACGATGAACGGCCTGTCCTTCTCGCTGAATGCGCTGACCTATCGTTCGCAACTGCCGTCGCTGCATGGCGGCAAGCGGGCGACCAACTCGTTTACCGGTGCCTACCAGAGTGCCTGGCCTTACCTGATCTCGTTCGACATGCATTTTCCGCGCGTCAACCTGATCGGCGGCTCGATGGACTTCCAGGTGCCGGCCGCCGGCGCCGCCGTGCGTGTGGAAGCGGCGTTTACCGACGGCGAGGAGTTTGCCAACACGGCGCGTCCCGAACTGTATTCGGAAAACAACGTGTTCCGTTCGGTGATCGGTGTGGACCGGCCGACCTTCATCCCCTTCATCAGCGAAACCTCGGCCACGTTGATCTCCGGTCAACTCTTCTATCAGCACATTTTCAATCACGAGTGGAAAAAGGGCGACCTGGGACCGGTCGGCATGCCCGACTGGAAGGACAGCGTGATCGGCACCTTGCTGATCAAGGCGTTCCTGAGGAATGGCACGGTCAGCCCGCAGTTCATCGTCGCCCACGATTTCATGGCACGGGCGACGGCACTGGCACCGCAGGTCGAGTGGAACATCAGCAACGATCTGAAACTGACCATCGGCGCCAACTACAAGGTTGCCGACGGACGCAGTCGCTGGGAGTTCGACGATTGCCGCTCGTGCAACCCGTTTGCCCCTTTCACCGCACCGAATGGCGATGCCAATCCGATGGTCGCCTATTCCCGCGGCCTGGCCGGCATGGAGCCGCAGGGACGTTTCCGGGCCGGCCCGATCGGTGCCGCGTTCAAGGAAAACGATCTGTTCCTGAAGTTGAACTACAAGTTCTGACCCACACCTGAGGAGACAACACATGAAAAAACGATCTTTCGCACTGCTTTCGCTGTTTGCCGTCGGCGCCGCAGGGACGGCCCTGGCTGCCACCGAGGCCGATGTCGAAAATTCCTTCAATCCCTACAAGGCCGGCATGCCGAGCTTTGCCGGGCTGAGTGCCGGCACCGTCATCAACAAGGGCAATGTCGACAAATTCAAGGATGTCCTCGGTGCCGGTGTGTACAAACTGATCAAGGACGGGGCGTTCGAGATGAAGGTGGGGCCGACGACCCAGTTCTCGATCTCCAAGGCCTATGTCGAAGCCACGCGCAGCAACCTGAACAAGACCAAGCTGGGCGACAAGCCGGGCGACATGATCAGCGGCTACGTGGCCGGCCGGCCCTTCCCCGAGGAGCCGGACGCCAAGGATCCGCGGGCCGGCGAGAAGCTGGCCTGGAACTACAAGTACGGCGTGAACTGGGGGGACGGCGCAATCATTTCGCCGTTCTACTGGAAGTACAAGAACATGCAGAGCGGGCAGGTGGAAAAGACCATCAAGTGGGATTTCCACTTCCTCAACTTCATGCACCGGACGAAGGACGCACCGGTCCCGGAAATCACGCCGAACCCGTCCGGCATCTTCCGCGCCATCTACGTCAAGGCGCACGAACCGCAGGATCTGAAGAACACGCAACTGCTGATCCAGCGTTTCGAGGATGATGCCAAGCTCGACGATGCCTATCTCTACCTCGGCTTCCAGCGGCGCGTGCGGCGGCTGGCGCAAGGCCAGGTCACCGATGCCTTCCTCGGCTCCGATCTGATGATCGAGGACTTCGAAGGCTATAACGGCCGCGTTTCCGACATGAAGTGGACCTACAAGGGCACCCGCAACGTGATGTTGCCGATGTGGAATCATGATGAACTGAAACTGGCCAGCGACATGCCGGCCGAGGCCGACGGCTACAAGTACGTCGATTTCGGCGGCCAGGGCGGTTGTTTTGCCGAGGGTAGCTGGCAGTTGCGCAAGGTCTATGTGCTCGAAGCGGTACCGGTGAACGCCAATCATCCGGTCAGCAAGCGGGTGTTCTACATGGATGCCCAGTTGCAGAACCTGAACGGCGCCAACGAAATCTACGATCGCAAGGGTGAATTGTGGAAGGTGTTTATGGTCGGCAAGTCGCACGCCGATCATCATCTGCCGGTCAACAAGGGGGCCGGCATCGGCATCGACGATGCCTTCTCGATGGTCGACCTGCAGTCCAAGCACTGCACGACTGGACAGTTCAAGGGGCAGGTCGATCCGAAGAAGAATCCGCCGCGGCTCTTCCAGGTGCAGAACCTGCGCGGCGGCGACTGATCTCTTTCTCTCAACACCCTTGGCGGGGTGTCTCTGCGGGATGGCGGCCGTTATCCGAACCGGCCAGCCATCTTTTTACGGGGGCCTGGCGCCCCCTTTTTTTGTGGTTTTTTTTATCGTTTGCTGCGGTCGACCGCAGCCATCCGGGAAAATCCGCTCAGCCTTTTCCGGCCTCGCGTACATCGCCCAGACGGGCGACGACCCGGTGTGCCGCTTCATTCAACTCGGGCAACAGCAGGTCGGCGGAGTCGCTCAGGCCGTTGTTGCTGAGATCGATGATTTCGTTGGCCAGCGCGTGAAAGTGGCGGTCGGCGGCGAGCAGGGCGGCGAGCAGGCTGTTGCTGCCTTCGGCCACCGCCGGTGCCAGGCAGCTTTCGAGCGTGCAGGCGCGATGCTCGGATAGCGGCATGTCGACGTATTCGCCGCCGGCAAAGGCGTTCAGGAACTGCCGCCGCCAGTGATTGTGCAACCGGATTGCGCCGTCGATATCGATCTGCGCCATGGACCATTCTCCCATCTGTGACTTGCCGCTCGTCGGCGGTTCTCCTTACGAGCCCGCATTATGCCGCAGCGGCGTCGGCAGACAGAAGTCCGGCGCGTTTTTTTCGTTCAGCCGAGTTGTTCCGCCTGCAATGCGCGGCGGCGCCAGCAGGCCGGGGTGGACAGGGCGGCAAGGTCGGGGCCGCGCTGGGCGAAGATCGCATGGGCCCGGGCCAGGCGCTTCTGTTCTTCCTCGGAGACACCGGCCAGCCGGTCGAACCATTTCTGCAGTTGCTTCATCGTGATGCTCCTTGCGAAATACTGGATAAGAAAACAGTATCTGCAGAATACACGAACAACTGGTGTTATGTACAGTATTTGTTTATTTGCCTTTCGGGCCGAACAGACGGTCGGTCAGCCTGACATACCAGGCCGCCGACTGCACCTGGATCACGTAGGCCAGCGTGATGACCAGTGCGGCGTCCGAACCGCCGCTGCCGAAGGCGTTCATGGCCAGCGCCAGGGCGATCGACAGGTTGCGCATCACCGTGCCGTAGACCAGCGCGATGGCGTCGCCGCGCGGCAGCAGGCTGCGCGCTAGCAGCGTGCTGAGCGCGTAGTTGATGCCGTAGAGCAGCAGCAGGGGCACGGCGACGACCAGCAGTTCCTGCGGCTGGGCGGCCAGCTGCTGCGCCTTCAGGGCCATCGCGACGAAAACGATGCCGAGTACGCCGAGCGTCGAGAACGGCGGGAAACGCGGTCCCCATTCCTTCTGGAAGGCCGCTTGGCCATGCTTGCGCACCAGCCAGGTCTGCGTCGCGTGGCCGGCGAGCATCGGCAGGAAGACGATGATGACGATCTGCAGGAAGACCGCCATCAGGTCTACCGGCACGCTGGCGCCCATCAGCCATTGCACGTAGAAGGGCGTCGCCAGCGAGCCGAGGATCAGGCCGAGAACAGTCATCTTGACCGCTGCGCCGAGGTTGCCGCCGGCAAAGCCGGTCCACGAAATGGTCATGCCCGAGGTCGGCAGCAGCGCGGCGAGCAGCAGGCCGATCGCGTAGTACGGACGTTCCGGAAACAGCCACAGGCCGAGGCCGTAGGCGACGAAGGGAATGATCAGGAAGTTGATCGCCTGGGCCAGTCCTTGCGCCTTGACGTCGCCGCCTTCGAGCAGCTTGGCGAGTTTCAGCGTGACCATCATCGGATAGACCATCAGGAAGGTCAGCGGCACGATCAGCGATTTCATCCAGCCGACCGGCGCCAGCAGACCGGTGACAAAGCCGAGCACCATCACCGACGGAATGGCGATGACGAGGTTCTTCGAAAGCAGCGAGAGCAATTTGAGCATGACGGTTTACCGGTCGCGCAAGGCCAGCGTCCAGCTTTCCATGGCCTGGTTGGCGGGCTGCATCGGTGCTTCCATGAAACTGACAACGAACTTTTCGGCATATTCGGCAATACCGATCGAGCGGGGACGGACGGCCAGCATCTGCGGCGTCGGGATGGCGAAGCCGAAGCAGAAGATGATGTCCACCGCAGCGAGTATCCCCGGTGCGATGTCGCCGCCGATCCTCGTTGTATGCGCGTGGTGGTCGAATACACCGATGAATTGCACCCTGGGGTTTTCAGCGATGCGTTCCTGGTAGTAAGCGATCAGCGCTGCCATCGAGGAGCGGGTGGTTTCATCTTTGCGGAGTTCCGTGACGAAGATCGGATACTTTTCCTGCAACAGGGTCTGTTTCATGAGCCTCTTTCAGTGGGAATGGTGATGGGATGGATTGGTCGATGCGATGGGAATGCCGGCGAGCAGGCGGTCGACCGCAGTGTCCGGATCGACGATGTCGGTAACGATGGGGCGGATCTTGCGGTCGACCAGCTGGCTGTGGAGTTTTTCACCGAGGCTGGCGGTGATCAGCAGATCGATGCCGGCCAGCACGGCGGGGAATTCGCCATGGCTGGCATGGAAGGTCGCTTCGATCGGCAGTTCGATCAGGCGCTTGGCGACCACTTGTCGGCCTTCGGTGTCGTAGATCAGGAAATTCCGGCATTTGCCGGCATGGGCCGTGATGGTCCGGCGATTCTGGGAGGTGACGGCGATGCGCATTTTCTTTCAGGCGAGTAAAGGCTGTCCGATCGCGTGCAGCCGCCAGACGGCGAGCGCCAGCGCGAACAGGCAGGCGGGGGTGGAAAACAGTCGCGCCGGCAAGGGATGACGCGGCAGGAAACCGACGCCGCGCACGAAGCCGGCGCTCATCGCCCAGCAAACGAGCAGTGCGGCAGGGTGGTCGGCACGGCCGGCGGCATCGGTTGCCAGCGCGGGCAGCACGGTCAGTGCCGCCAGGATGGCGAGGGCGATCGATAGCGGCAGCCAGGCGATGCCGGGCGAGTCGCGATGCGTTTCAGCGTTCATCGGGGCGGGGAAGGGCGCGTTCTTCCTCGAAATCGCCCCACAGCGTGTTGAGAATGGCGAGCAGCACGGCGAAGCCGATGCCGAGTACCCAGGCGAAATACCACATGATGTTTTCCTTTCAGGTCTTGTCGAATTCGTCGCTGCCGATGATCAGGCGGGTGTTCGTCAGATACTGGTGCGGCGGGATTTCCAGGTTGGTCGGGGCCGGTTTGTTCTTGAACACGCGGCCGGCGAAGTCGAAGGTCGAGCCGTGGCACGGGCAGAGAAAGCCGCCCGGCCAATCGGCGCCGAGCGCCGGGTCGCCGGGGGTGAAGGCGTTCGACGGCGAGCAGCCGAGGTGGGTGCAGATGCCCACGGCGACCAGCATTTCCGGCACCCGCGAGCGGGTTGCGTTGGCGGCGTAGGCGGGCTGCTGCGAGGCGACGGTCGAGCCGGGGTCGGCCAGCATCGGTTCGGCCTTTTGCAGCGCGGCGAGCATGGCCGGCGTGCGGTTGAGGATCCATACCGGCTTGCCGCGCCATTCGACGACCATCATCTCGCCCGGCGCCAGCTTGCCGATGTCGACTTCGACCGGCGCCCCGGCGGCGAGCGCGCGCTCGGAGGGCATCAGGCTGGAAACGAAGGGCACGATGGCGGTCAGCGCCAGCGCGCCGCCGGCACCGGCCGTGGCCATCATCCATTGGCGGCGGGCCGGGCTGTCGCAGACGGTGAAGGACTCACCGGAACACAGGCATTCGGACATGGCGTTCTCCCTTAGTAGGCGGCGTGGTCGTTCTCGCGGATGTAGGCGGCGGTGACCTTGCCGGCCATCACCTTGTAGGCCCAGCCGGTGTAGGCAATGATCAGCGGCATGAAGATCAGCGTCACCCAGAGCATGATGTTCAGCGTCAGCTGGCTGGAGACGCTGTCCCAGACAGTGAGGCCGGAGCGCAGGTCGGTCGACGAGGGCATCACGAAGGGGAACAGCGAGGCGCCGGCGGTGCCGATGACGCCGACGATGGCCAGCGACGAGGCGACGAAGGCGGCCAGCGTGGCGCGATTGACCGCCAGCAGCATGGCCGCCAGCGTGCCGGCGTAGGCCAGCGCCGGCAGCAGCAGCGTCGCCGGGTATTTGTCGTAGTTGGCCAGCCAGGCGCCGGGTTGGCGGATGACTTCCTTGTCGAGCGGATTGGGCAGGGCTGCAGGGTCGACCGTCGACACGATGGCAAAACCGTCGATGCCCTGCCACAGCCAGATGCCGGCCGCCGAGAAGGCGAGCAGCAGCAGGCTGCCGAAGATCAGCATGGCCGTCTGCGTGCGCCGCTGGACGGCGCCTTCGGTGCGGTGCATCAGGTAGATCGCGCCGTGGAAGGTGATCATCGCCGTCGACACGACGCCGCAGAGCAGGGCGAAGGGATTGAGCAGGGCCCAGAAGCTGCCGGTGTAGTAGGGCATCAGGTTGTCGGCGAAATGGAAGGGCACGCCCTGGAACAGGTTGCCGAAGGCGACGCCGAAGATCAGCGGCGGCACGGCGCCGCCGACGAACAGGCCCCAGTCCCAGGTCTGGCGCCAGGTCGGGTTGTTGATCTTGCTCCGGTAGTCGAAGCCGACCGGGCGGAAGAACAGTGCCCAGAGCACGGCCAGCATCGCCCAGTAGAAACCGGAGAAAGCGGTCGCGTAGACCAGCGGCCAGGCGGCGAAGATGGCGCCGCCGCCGGTGATGAACCAGACCTGGTTGCCGTCCCAGTGCGGGCCGACGGTGTTGATGACGATGCGCCGTTCGACGTCGTCCTTGCCGACGAAGGGCAGCAGCGTGCCGACGCCCATGTCGTGGCCGTCCATGATGGCGAAGCCGACCAGCAGGACGCCGACCAGCAGCCACCAGATGAGTTTCAGCGTGGGGTAATCGAAAAGCATGGTTGTTCCTCAGGCGTGAGCGTATTCGTTGTCATAGCGGCCGGTACCCAGGCTGCCCGGACCCTGCTTGGCGAAGCGCACCATCAGGTACATCTCGACCACCAGCAGCAGCGTGTAGAAACCGACGAAGCCGGCGAGCGAGCCGTAGAGGCTGCCGACCGACAGCGTCGATACCGACATGTGGGTCGGCAGCACGCCGTAGATGGTCCAGGGCTGGCGGCCGTATTCGGCGACGAACCAGCCGAGCTCGCAGGACAGCCAGGGCACCGGCAGCATCCACAGCGAGGCGCGCAGCAGCCACGGCTGGTCGGCGAAATTGCCCTTGATCGAGGACCACAGCGCGGCACCGAACAGCGCCAGCATCAGGAAGCCGAAGCCGACCATCAGGCGGAAGGTCCAGAACAGCGGGGCGACGCGCGGGATGGTGTCAGCTACGGCTTTGTCGATCATCTCTGGCGTCGCCTGGCTGACGTCGACGACGTACTTCTTCAGCAACAGGCCGAAGCCGAGGTCGCCGACGTGCTGTTCGAACAAGGCCTTGGTCTCGGCGTCTGCCGGGTTCTTGCGCAGCTTTTCCAGGGCGCCGACGGCGATCTGGCCGGACAGGATGCGTTCGCGGTTCTTCTCGCGGATTTCCTTGATCCCGGGAATCTGCTTGTCGAGCGAGCGGGTGCCGATGATGCCCATGACCCAGGGAATCTCGATGGCGAAATCGTTCTTCATTTCGGCTTCGTTGGGAATCGCGATCAGGTTGAAGCCGGCCGGTGCCGGTTCAGTTTCCCACATCGCTTCCATTGCCGCGAGCTTGGTCTGCTGCGCTTCACCGACGGTGTAGCCGGATTCGTCGCCGAGCACGATGACCGAGCAGATCGAGGTGAAGCCGAAGGCGGCGGCGATGCGGAAGCTCTTCTTGGCGAACTCGACGTCGCGCCCGCGCAGCAGGTAGAAGGCCGAGATCGACAGCACGAACATGGCGCCGGTGACGTAGCCGGCCGACACGGTATGGACGAACTTGGCCTGGGCGTCCGGGTTGAACAGCACGGCCCAGAAATCGACCATTTCCATGCGCATGGTCACGTAGCTGAATTCAGCGCCGACCGGATTCTGCATCCAGCCGTTGGCGATCAGGATCCACAGCGCCGACAGGTTGGTGCCGACGGCCATGAGGATGGTCACCAGTAGATGCTGCTTGCGCGACAGGCGGTCCCAGCCGAAGAAGAACAGGCCGATGAAGGTCGATTCGAGGAAGAAGGCCATCAGGCCTTCGATCGCCAGCGGCGCGCCGAAGATGTCGCCGACGTAGTGGGAGTAGTAGGCCCAGTTGGTGCCGAACTGGAACTCCATGGTGATGCCGGTGGTCACGCCGAGCGCGAAATTGATGCCGAACAGCTTGCCCCAGAAGCGGGTCATGTCCTTATATATGGTCTTGCCGGTCATCACGTAGGCGGACTCCATGATCACCAGGATCCAGGTCATGCCGATGGTCAATGGCACGAACAGGAAGTGGTACATCGCGGTGATCGCGAACTGTAGCCGGGACAGGTCGACGAGTTGCTCACTGAGCATTGCTTTCTCCTTGGCGTGGGGCGGCCGATGGATCTTGCGCGACATGACGGGCGACGGCGGCAGCATCCACCGGAACCCTGACGTCGCGGACGAAGCTCCACCAGATCATGGCGAGCAAGGTCAGCTTGAGGATGACGAGAATGACGAGTTCGCGGCGCAGGCGTCGGTCACGGGAATCCATGGCAGGCTCCAGATTGAATAACAGCTATGGCTTATCAATAGGCGTGCCAGTTGCCGATCGGGTTGTGTGCCGTTTCAAGGTATTGATTCAAAGGGAGTGAGGAAAATTTCGGCTGGCGGTTGCCACGGTCAACTGTCGGTTGTGGCAATAAATGTCCGTCAAAAATGGCGAAAATGACCTGTCGACCGCAGGGGCTGGCAGGCAGGGGGTGTGAATCGCCTTTGGCTATCGGAATGATTTGATGAATTGATTGGTTCAATCGGCTCCGGCTTTTTAAGATGCCAGCTGTCAATCCAATCGCACGCCAATCAATCAGGGAGCTCATGTCATGCTGGATACGCAAGTCAAGGAACAACTCAAGGCCTACCTCGAACGTCTGCAACGCCCGATCGAACTGGTAGCAGCGCTGGGCGACGATGCCGGGTCGCAGGAAATGCGGGCGCTGCTCGACGATATCGTCGCTTGCTCGGCCAAGGTTAGCCTGCGCGAGGAAGCCGACGCCCGGGTGCCGTCCTTCGGCATCGCGGTGCCCGGCGAAGCCGCCCGCATCCGCTTCGCTGGCCTGCCGATGGGCCATGAATTCACCTCGCTGGTACTCGCCCTGCTGCAGACCGGCGGCCATCCGCCCAAGGTCGATGCGGCGGTGATCGAGCAGATCAAGGGCCTGCCGGGCCCGCTCAAATTCGAGACCTTCATCTCGCTGTCCTGCCACAACTGCCCGGACGTCGTGCAGGCGCTGAACCTGATCGCCGTGCTCAACCCGAACGTGACCAGCACGATGATCGACGGCGCGCTGTTCCAGGCCGAAGTCGAGCAGCGTCAGATCATGGCCGTGCCGACGGTCTACCTGAACGATGCCGAGTTCGACCAGGGCCGGATGACGATCGAGGAAATCCTCGCCAAGGTCGATACCGGCGCCGCGGCGCGGGCGGCCGAGCAAATCGCCGGCAAGGAGGCGTTCGACGTGCTGGTCGTCGGCGGCGGCCCGGCCGGCGCGGCAGCGGCCGTCTATGCCGCGCGCAAGGGCATCCGCACCGGCGTCGTCGCCGAGCGTTTCGGCGGCCAGGTGATGGACACGCTGGGCATCGAGAACTTCATCTCGGTCAAGGAAACCGAAGGGCCGAAGCTGGCCATGGCGCTGGAAGAGCACGTCAAGGCCTACGACGTCGACATCATGAACCTGCAGCGTGCGGCAAAGCTGGTGCCGGCGGCCGAGCCGGGCGGGCTGATCGAGGTGCAGCTGGACAGCGGCGCATCGCTCAAGTCGAAGTCGGTGATCGTCGCCACCGGCGCCCGCTGGCGCGAGATGGGCGTGCCGGGCGAGAAGGAATACAAGGCCAAGGGCGTCTGTTTCTGCCCGCACTGCGACGGCCCGCTGTTCAAGGGCAAGCGGGTGGCGGTGATCGGTGGCGGCAACTCCGGCGTCGAAGCGGCGATCGACCTGGCCGGCATCGTCGCCCACGTGACGCTGCTCGAATTCGGCGACACGCTGCGCGCCGACGCGGTGCTGCAGAAGAAGCTGACCAGCCTGCCGAACGTGACGGTGATCAAGTCGGCGCAGACCACCGAAGTGACCGGCGACGGCCAGAAGGTGAACGGCCTGACCTACACCGACCGGACGAGCGGCGAGAGCCGGCACGTCGAGCTCGAAGGCATCTTCGTGCAGATCGGCTTGCTGCCGGCGACCGACTGGCTCAAGGGCACGGTAGACCTCAGCCGCTTCGGCGAAATCGAGATCGACGCCAGGGGCCAGACCAATGTGCCCGGCGTGTTCGCCGCCGGCGACTGCACGACGGTGCCGTACAAGCAGATCATCATCGCCATGGGCGCCGGCGCCACCGCTTCGCTCAGCGCTTTCGATCATTTGATCCGCAGCGGCCAGTAAGCGCCGATGCCGCTTCCCCGTCCGCCCGGCAAGGCGGATGGGGAAGTTTTCGTTTACGCTGCAAGTTCTGACAAGGAGTCCCCATGAATCCGAAAACCCTGTTGCCGCTGCTGTTCGTCGTTTGCACCCTCGGCGTCAGCGCGCAAAGCAACCCGCTGCAGACCGGCGATGCCTTGCCGGCCCTGAGTCTCAAGGATCAGCACGACAATCCGGCAAGCCTGCCGGCCGACGTCCGGCAGATCATCTTTGCCGCCGACAACGCCGGCGCCGGGCTGGCCGGCGACTGGCTGGACGCCCAGCCGAAGGACTGGCTGACGCGCACCCGGCGCGTCTATCTGGCCGACATCCACAAGATGCCCGGCCTGATCGCCCGCATGTTCGCCTTGCCGAAACTGCGCGACAAACCGTACAGCATCGTGCTCGGCCGGCAGGAAGCCGATCTGGCAGTCTTTCCGCGACGCAAGGATTGCGTCACGCTGCTGCCGGTCAACGACGGCAAGGTCGGCGAAGCGAGTTACGCTTGCGATGCGGCGAGCCTGCAGGCGGCGTTGAAGTAGCGCCGAGAAGGATGGGCAAAAAGGGCGGGGATGGACCCCGCCCGACACAGGCAAGGCGGTGCGGGTTTGTTCAGTGCGCTCCGTCGTCCCCGTCTACCTCTTCCCAGCCGGTGAGCATCGCCTTGATGTGAGCGAAAACCGTGTGGCCGGTGGTCGTCAGATAGACGTGGATGAAGAAGAAGGCGGTGATCAGGAAGGCGCCCAGCGTATGGGCGACGGCGACCCACTCGAGGTTGAGGTAGGTATCGATGCCGAGGTGCTGCCAGTCGCCGTAGAACAGGTAGAGCAGCCCGGAAACCCAGATCAGCGGCGAGATCACTGCGAGCAGCGCGAGGTAGGCCAGGCGTTGCAGCGGGTTGTGTTTCTGTACGGTGCTCTTGCGGAAAGGATGCGGTGCGTTGCGGAAGATGCCGATCAGGTAGTAATTGACCATCGCCAGCACGTTTTTCAACGATGGGATGTATTGCCGCCATTCGCCGGTCGTGAATTGCCAGAAGATCGTGAATGCCCACAGCGTTAGCAGCGTCCAGGCGGCTAGCGTGTGCAGGCGTACTGCTTTTGCGAAACCGATCAGTTCGTAGCTGCCGTGAATTTCGAAGCCGCTGATCATCATGCCGATGATCAGCAGGGCTTGCGACCAGTGCCAGAAGCGCTCGTAGCGCTTGTAGATGTAGATGCGTTGGGTGCTCATTGCTTGTTCTCCTGACGACGGGTGAGGATGCGGGCCAAACCGTGGATCAGCCCACCGCCGATAGCGCCGACGATGGCCAGGCCGCCGAATAGGTCGATCCAGGGGTTGCGGTCGCGGCCAGGTAGATAGATACCCTCGATCTTCGCCAGCCGTCCTGTCGCGTCACGGGTGTGACATTCGGCGCAGGGAACGGCCTTTTCCTTGGGGGCGACCATGTGGGTGATGAACCAATTCATCCGCGTTTCGATGAAGCCGAATTCGCCGCTGTAGGGCAGGCCGGCGTATTCCATTCCGGCCCGAATTGACTTTGCGTAGTCGTAGTTCTTCCACAATGCTGTGTCGTCGTCGCCGAACACGTGGTTGACCACCAGCGTGTCGTTGACCGGGTCGTAGGCCTGTTTGCCGCGCATCACCTTGAATGGCCAGATCCGTGATGAGGGATCGCCGGCCGAGCCTTCGATGCGGTTGAGTTCGAGCACGCCGTCGGTGGCGATGTAGGCCTCAAGCTTGTCGGTGATCGTGACCTGCTGGACGGTGCCGTTGTACCACTTGTATTCGGGGCGGACGTTCTCGCCGTAGGAAAAATCGCCCTTGGCCGCTGAATATGTCAGATGGCCGTGTTCATCCTTGATGAACAGCGGTTTCCCGTCGGCCCCCATCTTGCCGGCGGTGGACCAATCCCACAGCATCTTGGTCGGGATGCCGCCGCGGGCGAATTCGGGGATGTGGCAGGTCTGGCAGGCGACTTTTGCGGTGTGCGCGTTGAGTTTCGCCTGCCGGTGAGGTTCAAAGCCATGGCAGGATTCGCAGGTCGCTCGATTGCGGTCGTCCTTGGGCAGGTCGATGCCGTGCGGATCCCGGGCGGTCGCCGCATAACGGCTGCCCGAGGGCTGGTGGGCGTTGAAGGTATGGCAGTCGGAACAAGCCATGTCGGCACCGTCCTTGGCCATATGGACATCGAGTTCGCGCGACGGTGTCTTCAGCGAGGAGTCGAGGTCGCCGTGCTTGACGCCATCGCCGCCGCCACCACTGAAATGGCAGGCGCCGCAGTTGGCGCGACCGGGTTGGCCGACGTGCTGGGCGATCTTTGTCAGGTCGGGGGCCTTGAACGGTTTTTTGCCTGGCGGGCCTTCCATCGGTTCGAACTCGCGATCGGCATAGAGCGGATGGCCTGCGTTTGTGCCGAATTTCTTGTAGGTGCCTGTGGTGTCGTGGCAGGCCAGACAGTCGACGTTGTCCTGATTGGTGAAATCGAAGCCTTGGTCTGTCCAGCCATAACCGGCATGGCAACTGGTGCAGCGCGGTTCGTTGGAGAGCGGCGAGCCGCAGAAGTTGTTGGCGGCCCATTTTTTGCCTAACATTTTGCCGGTGGTCGGGCTTTTCGTTTCCCAGGTCCAGTGCACGCTTTTCATGACCTGGTGACCGGCGGTGTTGTGGCAGGTCAGGCAGGCCTTGGTAACCTCAGGGCCGCTTTTGAACGGGCCTTTCAGGAGATCCAGTTTGCTGTGGTCGGTGGTCGATCGCTCGACGGGGGTGGCGGCCGGCTGGCCGGCGACGGGTATGGCGACCGCCGGGGAATTCAGCAAGGTCAAGGCGAGGCAAAGGCCTGCGCACAGATTCACATGAAATCTCATGTGGGCTCCAGTGTCATGGTTGCAGGAGGCCGACCTCCCCAAGTCGGACACTTCCTGCGGCGCAGGCTAGCTTGTAGGGGATGGATTATAAGAAAATGCTGATTCATGGCAAGAAAAATGATTTTCTTGCGGTCGACCGCAGCACGCTTGAAAAATCGGCAGGGCGGCCGTAATTAGGATCGTGAACGTTGATATCGGGAGCGACTGCGATGAATGTCATCTACAACAGCGAACACTTTTCGGTGCTGGCCTATCCCGCCCAGCAGGGATTCGAACTGGTCGACAAGGACGCCGGCCGCATGCGTTTCCTGTACGGCGCCGCGGCTTCCGTCTTTCGTGCCGAGATCGACCGGATTCCCGAGGAAGCACGCGATTTCGAGACCATCGACGCCTTGCTCGACGGCTATTGCACCGGCAGTGCGAGTCCTATCGTCATTCATTGACGTGCTAGAATCGCCGCCATCGTAAAACTGTCCGAGGAAAGCCGAACATGGGTGTTGTCGATAGCGGTTACGTGTCCGATCACACGCGCTGGATGAACGAGCAGCTGGAAAAGAATCCGGAATGGGTCGAGGACCAGAAGGTCGGCCGCGCCCTGTGGTGGGACAAGAAGCAGGAAGTCGACGCAACGGCGCGCAATGCCGAGTCCAAGGTGGCGCAGAAGCCGTATCCCTACGACGTCAATTTCTTCGGCGAATAAGCCGCCGCAAGCCTTCTGCGGTCGACGTGCCGCAGACAGCAAAAAGCCGAGGTTTTCGCCTCGGCTTTTTTGTCGACCGCAGCCGGTATATCAGCCGGTCAGCGGCTTGACGACGCGCTTGACGGCGGTGTCCTCCGGGTGCGGATGGATGGTGAAGCCGAGACTGGTCATCAGCCGGAACATCTTGCTGTTGGTCGACAGCACGTCGCCGACCACGGCACGATACCCCTTCAGGCGGGCGCATTCGATCAGTGCCGCCATCAGCTTGCGGCCGACGCCGCACTTCTGCCAGTCGTCGCCGACGGCGAGCGCGAATTCGACCGATTCGCCGTCCGGGTTCAGCACGTAGCGGGCGACGCCGATCTGCGATTCCTTGCCGGTTTCCTCGTCGACCGTGGTGGCGACCAGGGCCATTTCGCGGTCGTAGTCGATCTGCGTGAAGCGCACCAGCATCGTCTGGGTCAGTTCGCGCAGCGTGTCCATGAAACGGTAGTAGCGCGATTCGTCCGACATGTTCTTGACGAAATCCTGCGTCATCTCGGCATCTTCCGGGCGGATCGGGCGGATGGTGACGATCTTGCCGTCGTTCATCTGCCAGTCCTGGACCAGGTGCACCGGATACGGGTAGATCGCCATGTGCGCATAGCGGTCGCCGGTGGCGCTGGCCGCGTGGTCGATGACGATGCGCGCATCGGCAGCGATGGCGCCCTGTTCGTCGACGATCAGCGGGTTGAGGTCGAGCTCGATGATCCACGGCAGTTCGCAGACCATTTCGGAGATGCACAGCAGCACTTCCTTGAGCGCCTCGCGGTCGACCGGCGGCATGTTGTGGAACTGGTCGAGGATCTTCGCGGCACGCGTCGAATCGATCAGGTCCTTGGCCAGGTACTTGTTGAGCGGCGGCAGCGCGACCGAGCGGTCGGAGAAGATCTCGACGTCGAAACCGCCGGCGCCGAAGGTGATCACCGGTCCGAAGATCGGATCGCGGAAGACGCCGATCATGATCTCGCGGCCGTTCGGGCGGGACAGGAAGGGTTCGATCGAGACGCCGTTGATCTTGGCGTTCGGATGGCGCTTCTCGACGGTGTCGATGATGTCGTGATAAGCGTTGCGCACGGCCGGCGCGTTCTGGATGTTCAGGCGCACGCCGCCGGCGTCGGACTTGTGCGGCAGATCGGGCGAATCGACCTTCATCGCCACCGGGAAGCCGATCTGCTCGGCGAGCAGCAGGGCTTCGGTGGCGGTGCGGGCGACCATGGTCTGGGCGACCGGCACCTTGAAGGCGCGCAGGATGGCCTTGGATTCCATTTCCGACAGCACCTTGCGCCGCTCGGCGAGCAGCGCCTCGATCAGCATCTTGGCGCCTTCGGCCTCGGGCCGGCCGTAGTGGCGGGTCGGTTCCGGCGTCTGCAGCAGCAGCTTCTGGTTGCTGTAGTATTTGGAGATGTGGTGGAACAGCTCGATCGCCGTTTCCGGCATGCGGAAGGCCGGGATGCCGGCGTCTTCCAGAGCCTTGCGCGCATCCGCCACCTGGGCTTCGCCCATCCAGCAACAGATCACGCGGCGGTTGAGCTTGTCGAAGATCGAAATGATCGCCTGGGCGACGCCCATCGGATCGGTCATCGCCTGCGGCGACAGCATGACCAGCGTGCTGTCCACGCCCGGATCCTGCGAAATGGCCAGCAGCGCGTCGCGGTAGCGTTCCGGCGTGGCATCGCCGCCGATGTCGATCGGATTGCTGTGCGACCAGGTGGCGGGCAGCACCTTGTTCAGCGTGCCCATCGTTTCGATGCACAGTTCGGCGAGCGGGATGTCGAGGTCGCCGGCGCGGTCGGCCGCCATGGCGCCCGGCCCGCCGCCGTTGGTGATGATCGCCAGCCGCTTGCCGGCCGGGCGGAACTTGGAGGCGAGCGCCTTGGCGGCATAGAACAGCTGGCCGACATTCTTGACGCGGACGACGCCGGCCCGGCGCACGGCGGCATCGAACACGGTGTCGGAGACGGCAGCCATGCCGGAGTGGGCGGTGGCAGCCATCGAGCCGGCCTCGTGGCGGCCGGCCTTGAGCAGGATGATCGGCTTGATCCGCGCCGCCGAGCGCAGCGCACTCATGAAGCGGCGGGCGTGGCGGATGCCTTCCACGTACATCAGGATGTAGTGGGTGCGGTTGTCGTAGATCAGGTAATCGAGGATTTCGCCGAAATCGACGTCGGCAGTCATGCCCAGCGAGATCACCGATGAGAAGCCGACCTGGTTGGCCTTGGCCCAGTCGAGTACCGCCGAGCACATCGCACCGGACTGCGAGACCAGCGCCAGGTTGCCCGGTGCGGCGCTGATCTTGGTGAAGGTGGCGTTCAGGCCGAGTTCCGGGCGGATGATGCCCAGGCAGTTGGGGCCGAGGATACGCACGTTGTAGGAACGGGCGATTTCCATGACCTTGCGTTCGAGCGCGGCACCGACGTGGCCGGCTTCGGAGAATCCGGCGGCGATGACGATAACGTTGCGCACGCCGCTGCGCCCGCATTGCTCGATCAGCTGCGGCACCGTTTGCGGCCGGGTGGCGATCACCGCCATCTCGACGCGGGCACCGATTTCCTCGATCGATTTGTAGGCCTGCTGGCCCTGGATCGTCTCGTGTTTCGGATTGATCGCGTACAGCCGGCCCTTGTAGCCCGAGCTGAGGATGTTCTTGAAGATGACGTTGCCGACCGAATTCTCGCGGTCGGAAGCGCCGATCACGGCCACCGACTTCGGTTCGAAGAGGGCGGTCAGATAGTGCTGTTCCAGCATGATGAGCCTCTCTGCAGGCAGTTATTGTGCAACGCAGAATTCTGGCATAAACCCCCGGTCAATGCCATGCAATGCAAGGGGTTATACGGGTTTACCGCAGGGTGTCGTGTACCACGAAGGCGGCGGTCAGCGCCCGGTGCACCGGACATTTGCCGGCAATTTCCAGCAAGCGCCGGCGCTGCTCGTCGTCGAGCGGGCCCTGCAGCTCGATATCGCGGCTGATCCGGTCGCGCGACACGCCGTCGATATCGACCTTGTCATGGCTCAGTTCGACGCGGATGCCGGTCAGCGGCCATTCCCGGCGCTCGGCGTACATGCGCAGGGTCATCGACGTACAGGCGCCGAGCCCGGCCATCACGAAATCGAAGGGTGCCGGTCCGGCATCGCTGCCGCCCATCGCGTACGGCTCGTCGGCAATCAGCCGGTGCTGGCCGGCAATCACCTCCTGCTGGTATCTTCCCTGGCCGTTCTCACTGACGATCACTGTTCCCGACATGGCAGCTCCTCCTCAAAACGTTTCACCGATGATACCGCCTTCGCCGTGGATCGCACGCCATCTGGCGGCCATTCCGGCCGGCGGCTGCGTGCTCGATCTGGCCTGCGGGCGCGGTCGACACGCGCGCCTGCTGGCCGCCGGAAATCATCCGGTGCTGGCGGTTGACCGCGACAGCGCGGCGCTGGCCGAGTTGGCCGGCGTGCCGGGCATCGCCACCGCCTGCCTCGACCTGGAAGGCGACGACTGGCCGCTGGCCGGCCGCCGTTTCGCCGGCGTCGTCGTCGCCAATTATCTGTGGCGGCCGCGGCTGGCCGAGGTTTTCGCGCTGGTCGAGCCGGGCGGCGTGCTGATTTACGAGACTTTCATGATCGGCAACGCGGCTTACGGCAAACCGTCGAATCCGGATTTCCTGCTGCGTCCGGGCGAACTGCGGGCTGCGGTCGACGCCGCCGGCTGGCAGGAAATCGCTTTTGCCGAAGGTTATGCCGAGGTACCGAAACCCTGCGTGCGGCAGGCCATCGCGGCGCGCCGGCCGCTCACTTGAGCAGCGGCTGCAACGCGGTCCACACCGGTTCGAGCAGCAGCGGCTGCGCGGCGGCGGTCGGGTGCAACTGGTCGGCCTGGAACAGTTCCGGCCGCGCGGCGACCGGTTCGAGCAGGAAGGGCAGCAGCGCGGTGCGGCGGCTTTTGGCGATGTCGCCGAAGGTGGCGAAGAACTGCTGGGCATACGGGCCGTAATTGGGCGGCAGGCGCATGCCGGCGATCAGCACGCGGGCACCGGACTTCTGGGCGGCCTCGGTCATCGCCTCGAGATTGGCGCGCATCTGGGTGACCGGCAGCCCGCGCAGGCCGTCGTTGGCGCCGAGCGCCAGGATGACGATGGTCGGTTGGTGCCGACGCAGCGCGTCGGCCAGCCGCGAACGTCCGCCGGCGGTGGTTTCGCCGGAGATCGACAGATTCACGACGCTATAATCCAGACGCTGCTCGCCCAGCCGTTGCTGGAGCAGCGACGGCCAGGCCTGTTCGGGCCGGATGCCGTAGCCGGCGGATAAGGAATCGCCCATCACCAGCAGGTTTCGGGCGGCGCAGGCGGGCAGGGCGGTGAACAGGGCAATCAGGACAAGGATCAGGCGCATGGCGGATGACAGGGCGGTAGTCGAGGTGATCGGGCTGGGCAAGACGGTGGATAACGGCGGTGTGCCGCTGACCATCTTGGAGGATATCGCCTTCCGCGTGGCCGCGGGTGAAACGGTGGCGATCGTCGGGGCCTCCGGCTCCGGCAAATCGACGCTGCTCGGCCTGCTGGCCGGGCTGGATCAGCCGAGTGCCGGCGAGGTGCGTCTCGACGGCGTATCGCTGGCCGGGCTCGACGAGGATGCGCGGGCGGTGCAGCGCGGCCGGCTGCTCGGTTTCGTGTTCCAGTCCTTCCAGTTGCTGCCGGCGCTGACCGCGCTGGAGAACGTGATGCTGCCGCTCGAGCTGGCCGGTTTGCCGCAGGCCGAGGCGACGGCGCGCGGCTGGCTGGAGAAGGTCGGCCTCGGTCACCGTCTGGCGCATTACCCCAAGCACCTGTCGGGCGGCGAGCAGCAGCGCGTTGCGCTAGCCCGTGCCTTCGCGCCCGATCCGCGGCTGATCCTGGCCGACGAGCCGACCGGCAATCTCGACGCGGCGACCGGCCGGCAGATCATCGAATTGATGTTCGAGCTGAACGCGACGCAGGGCAAGACCCTGATCCTGGTGACGCACGACGAGGCCATCGCTGCGCGTTGCGGTCGCGTGCTGCGTATCCAGTCCGGCCGGCTGGCAGCCTAGGCGAGCAGCGCGCGCGCTGCGCGCAGGCCGCTGCGGACGGCGCCTTCGAGCGTTGCCGGGTAATCGGCCCAGGTGGCGTCGCCGGCCAGTACCAGCGAGCGGTGCGGCGTTCGCCAGTCGGGCCGCGGCTGCTGCGGTCGACTGCTGAAGGTCGCCCTTTTTTCGCGGATCACCTTGTGCCAGCTGGCGGTTTCGCCGGGCCGGATTTCCCGGGCCAGGGTTGCGGCCAGTTCGTCATCGCCCAGCATTTCCCAGGCGCCATGCCCGCTCAGGACGCAGCCGAACAGGCCGTTGCCGCGGTCGACGACCCATTGACCGGTTTTTCCATGCACCGCGAACAGCGGGAAGGAAAGCGCGGTTTCTGCCGGAAACTGCAGGTAGACCGTAGCAATCGGCTCGTAGTCGAAGTCGATGGCGGCGGGCGGATGGAGGGCGCCGAGATGCTGCGGCGCGACGGCGAGTACGGCGGCATCGAAAGTTTCGCCGTCGATCCCGATGCCGTCGGCGCGTGGCTGCAGGGCGCCGATCCGCCGGCCGAAATGCAGCGTCGCGCCGTGCGCCGTCAGCCAGCGGCAGGCCGGGTCGGGCAACAGTTCGCCGAGCGTGACGCGTGGCAGCAACAGGTCGGTATCGGCGCGGCGGGCGCTGCCCAGGCTGTCGCGCAGGACGTTGGCGAACAGTTGCGCGCTGGCGCGTTCGGCCGGTGTGTTTAGCGCCGCTAGGCAGAGCGGTTCCCACAGGTGGCGGCGCAGCGTGCCGGTCTGGCCGGCGGCGTCGAGCCAGGCGGCGACCGTGACGTCCTGCGCCAGCCGGAAGCCGCGCCATTTGACGCTTTGCATCCAAAGGGCGGTTTTCAGCTTTTCCGGCCAGTCGACCGCAGCAGCGCCGAACAGGCCGGCGGCGACGTTGAGCGGCGCCGGCAGGCGTGGCAGGGCGAGGTGGAAACCGCTGTCGTCGATCACCTGCAGCGGGCGACGGTCGAACAGGCGGTCGGGGTCGGCGCCGAGTTTGCGCATCAGCGCCAGCGTGTCGCGGTAGGCGCCGAGCAGGATGTGCTGGCCGTTGTCGAGCGGTCGGCCGTCGATGTGCACGCTGCGCGCCCGGCCGCCGGCAACGCGGCCGGCCTCGAACAGCGTCACTCCGGCGCCGCCGGCCGTCAGCTCGACGGCGGCGGCGAGACCCGCCCAGCCGGCGCCGACGACGGCGACTTTCACGGGGTCAGCCCTTGATCCAGGTCTTGGCGGCCAGCCACAGCTTGCGCGTGGCGGGCAGCGAGATGCGCTGGTGCAGCACCTGGAAGTTTTCGGCGCGGATTTCGTCGAGCAGCGTGCGGTAGATCGCCGCCATGATCAGGCCGGGCCGCTGATTCTTGCGGTCGACCGCCGGCAGCAGCGAAAACGCCTGTTCGTAGTATTGCTGGGCGCGCTCGTACTGGAACTGCATCAGCGCCGTGAAATTGTCGGAATACTTGCCGTTCAGCAGGTCCGAGGCGGGCACGTTGAAGCGCTGCAGTTCGTCGACCGGCAGGTAGATGCGGCCGCGCCGCGCGTCCTCGCCGACATCGCGGATGATGTTGGTGAGCTGGAAGGCCATGCCCAGGTCGTGCGCGTATTTCAGTGTCTGGCGGTCCCGGTAGCCGAAGATTTCGGCCGACAGCAGGCCGACCACGCTGGCCACGCGGTAGCAATACAGCGACAGCCCCTTGAAGTCGAGATAGCGCGACTGCTGCAGGTCCATCTCCATGCCGTCGATGATTTCCAGCAATTGTTCGGCCGGCAGATGGACCGTCGCGCCGACCGCCTTGAGCGCCAGGCCGACCGGATGCTGCGGTTCGCCGTCGCCGTCGCCGACGCGTAGCACTTCCTGGCGCCACCAGGTGAGCTTGGTCGAGGCCAGCGCCAGATCGCTGCATTCGTCGACCACGTCGTCGACCTCGCGGCAGAAGGCGTAGAGCGCCATGATCGCCTGGCGCCGTTCGAGCGGCAGGAACAGGAAGCTGTAGTAGAAGGAGGAGCCGCTGGCGGCACACTTCTCCTGGCAATAGTCGTGCGGATTCATGGCTTCATTCTAACGGAGCGGCCGAGCATGACGGCCCAGTCGCGCAGGCCCAGCGTCGGGCGCTGGCGGAATACGTCGCCGCGCACCGCCTGGATACGGTCGAGGATGCGCAGGCCGCCCTGCACGGTCAGCCGGATTTCCCAGCCCAGCCGGCCGGGCAGGGCGTGAACCAGCGGCGTGCCGCGGCGCATCAGCGAACGCGCGCGGTCGACCTGGAAATCGATCAGTTTTTGCCAGCCGTCGGAACATTCGCCCCGGGCGATATCTTCCTCGTCGATGTCGAAGCGCTTCATCTCGACGATGGGCAGGTAAATCCGGTTTTTTTGCCAGTCGACCGCAACATCCTGCAGGAAGTTGATCAACTGCAGCGCCGTGCAGATGCAATCCGATTGTTCGAGATGTCCGGCTTCCGTCCGCCCGAACAGGTGCAGCACCAGCCGGCCGACCGGATTGGCCGAGCGCCGGCAGTAATCGGCCAGTTCTGGATAATCGCTGTAGCGCGCCTGGACGACGTCCTGTGCAAAGGCGTCGAGCAGGTCGTGGAACAGCTGGATCGGTAGCGCGTGTGCCGTAATGACCTTGGCCAGTTCGCGAAACAGCAGCGTGCGCGGCGTGCCGCCGGCGGCGATGCAATCCAGTTCGTCGCGGTAAACGCCGAGACCGGCCAGCCGCTCTTCCGGTGTTGCCACGCCTTCGTCGGCAATGTCGTCGGCGTTGCGCGCAAAACGGTAGATGATCTCGATCGGCCGGCGCAGATGCGCGGGCACCAGCAGCGAGGCGACGGGGAAGTTTTCGTAGTGATCGACAGGCATGGGGCGGCAAGTATAGGGGTGAAGCGGTCGGCAGTGATAGAATGCGCGCCGCCCGCCCAGGTGGCGAAATTGGTAGACGCACCAGATTTAGGTTCTGGCGTAGAAATACGTGGGGGTTCGAGTCCCTTCCTGGGCACCAGCGGTCGACAGAAGGCTTTCAGCGATGAAAGCCTTTTTGTTTTCCGGCGACCGCCAGCCTGGCTGCCGATATCACGCAAAGCTGGCTTCGTCGCGGCGAAAGCGTTCGACCAGCCAGTCACTGACGGTACGAATGCGCGGCACGTCGCGCAGTTCGCGCGGTACGACCAGCCACATCTCGCGGCTGAGCACGCTGTCGTTGCCGGACAGACAACGCAAACCGGCATGGCGTTCGCCGACCAAGCGCGGCAGGATGGCCAGGCCGAGGCCGTCGGCCACGGCAGTCGCCAGCGCATCCAGATTGTTGCAGCGGAAAGTCACGTTCTGCTGGCCGATATGCTCGGACAGCCAGCGCATTTCCGGCACCTGGTCCAGCGAACGTTCATAGGCGACCCACGGTGCCGTCTGCCAGGAACTCGCCAGCAGCGGTTGCCCCGGTCCGTAAACGCCGTAACCGAGCCGCCCCAGGCAGCGGACCACCAGATCGCCGTCGGCCGGCCGCGCCAGGCGCACGGCGATGTCGGCTTCGCGACGTCCCAGATCGAGCGATTTGCTGCTGGCGATGATCTCGATCGCCAGTTCGCGATAGCGGCTGCGCAGATCGGCCAGTTGGCGGGCGAGATAGTGGGCGGCCAGCGCGTCGACCGCAGTGATCCGGATCACGCCGCGGACCTGCGTCTGACGGTCGGCGGCCAGGTGGCACAGGGCGGCCATTTCCGCCTCCATGCGCTGTCCGCGGGCCAGCAATTCCTCGCCGACTGGGGTCGGCGTCATCTGACCCCGCAGACGCTCGAACAGCGGTGTGCCCATCGCCGATTCAAGTGTCCGCAGGCGGCGCGCCACTGTCGTCTGGTCAACGCCCAGTTCCCGTGCCGCGGCAGCCAGCGAGGCGCAGCGGGCGAGCACAACGGCGTAGCGTATGTCGTTCCAGTCCGGCGTTGCTGCAAAATTGCCGGCGGCGGTGGCAGGTTTATCCATTTCGCGTGGGCCGTGCCAAGCCTATGCTGGCGGCCATTCAAACCCCAAAGGAGATCGCATCATGCCCAAGCCCGTCACCCTGCGCAACCTGAGCGGATTGCCCGCCGAACCGCCTTCTCTGGCGGAGTCGGCTCTGGTTCTGATCGATTGCCAGAATACCTACCGCGAAGGGGTCATGGCGCTGAGCGGTGTGGAAGCCGCACTCGATGAAGCCGCCAGTGTGCTGGCCCGCGCCCGCCGGCTCGGCGTACCCGTGATCCACATCCAGCACGATGCCGGTCAAGGTACGCCGTACGACATCAGCGCGCCGGTCGGCGCGATTGCCGACAAGGTGGCCCCGATCGCCGGCGAATCGGTGATCGTCAAGCATTACCCGAATTCCTTCGTCGGTACCGATCTCGAGCAGCAGTTGAAGGCGACCGGCCGCAAGCATGTCGTGTTCGTCGGATTCATGACTCACATGTGCGTCAATTCGACGACGCGTGGCGCCTTCAATCTCGGTTTTGCACCGACGGTTGTCGCTAGTGCCACGGCCACCCGCAATCTGGCCGATCCGCAGGGCAATATCGTTCCGGCAGCCGTACTCCAGGCCGCCAGCCTGGCTGCACTGGGCGACCTGTTTGCGGTTGTCGTGCCGGATGCCGCCGCACTGCCCGACGCCTGATCAGCCGGTCGGGCTTGACTTTCCGCCACGAAGCATCCGCCGCTTTTCCGGCCGAGGCTTCGTGGCGGTCGAGCGGGATAGGACAGTGGAAGCAAAATGCCAGTCCGGGGCTTCCGCTGATTCCGGCGAATGCCTTGTTGGCTCTCGTTTGGCAAGAATGTTTGCCATTGGCAAGATTCTCCTGTATCGTGCGCGTCAGCGAATTTAAGTAGTGTCGTTGTTTAGTCGGTTTAGTACCCGTAGTTCTACGGCGCCTTTCCCTTCATTCGTACCTCGCCGTCTTGATTCGCCCCTTCCCCGGGGCTCCGCCCCGTTAAACACATTACGGAGATTCAAGACATGGCTACTGGCATCGTCAAATGGTTCAATGATTCCAAGGGTTTCGGCTTCATCACCCCGGACGGTGGTGGCGAAGACCTGTTCGCTCACTTCTCGGCAATTCAATCCAAGGGCTTCCGCACGCTGGCCGAAGGCCAACGCGTTTCGTTCGACGTGACGACCGGCCCGAAGGGCAAGCAAGCCAGCAACATCCAGGTGGCCTAAGCCACCCCGCAAGCCGGGCCTGCGGCCCGGATGCCTATCACCGGGGGCGGTCCCGTCCCCGGTTTTCATCCTTCACTGGAGCCAATATGGCTAAAGAAGAATTGCTGGAAATGCAAGGCGTTGTCGCGGAAGTGCTTCCCGACTCCCGTTTTCTGGTCGAACTGGAAAATGGACATTCGCTGATTGCCTATACGGCAGGCAAGATGCGCAAGCATCACATCCGCATCATCGCCGGCGATAAGGTTACTCTGGAACTGTCACCCTACGATCTTTCCAAGGGACGCATCACGTTCCGTCAGATCGAGGGGCGTACGCCTCCGACGCCGCGAACCAGGCGTTGAGCCTGGACGGGTGGTATTTGAAAGACTGAATGAATCTGGAACAACAACGGGCAGCAGCCCGAAAACTCTGCAGTAAATTGGACATCACTGTCCTGCCTTATGGAAATGCCTGGTGGTTGCTCGGTGAGCGCGTCAATCAGGTGATCGGCGAAATCGCCGGCCTTTCCGAATCCTGTCTGACGCAAATGCGGCGCCCCTGTTTCACCCGCGCCTGACGCCGCTTGCGGGCCGGCTGGCCGTTTGTCGGCCGCGGCCCTGTCCATCGCAAGTCCTCAGACTTCGTCGTCGGCACGTACCCGGCAACGGCCGACCGGGCTCAGGCTCGACAGCTTGCCGTAGGGCGCGGTTTCCCGGGCAATCCGGCGTGCATCGCGGGCCGGGATCGGTGCTCCGCGATGAATGTGGATGGATACCTCGCTGCCGGCCTTGGCGGCAATTCTGGCCAGCCAGTGGTTGCAGAATATTTCTTCGCGATCAGGTGTCATGGTGGTCTCCGTGGACTGATGAAGGATTGTTGCCGAGCCCGCGTTTTTTTTCTGTAGTGTTGCGTAACCGCGCGTAACCTTATCGCTTCGCCGCTCGGCAGGGCGAGTAGAATCCCCCGCTTTTTCGTGCCCGGCTGCGGTCGACCGCAGCAACGCGCCATTTTTGCCGAGGTTTTCGCCATGATTGTTCGTCCGCGTCTGCACTGGTTTCGCCTGCTTTTCGTTTGGCGCGGTTCGGTGCTGCCGCAGATTGTCGGCCGACTGGTCGTCATCTTTATCGTATCGGTCGTCAGCGTTGCGCTCAGCGGTTGGTGGTTGCAACATTTTCCGCAGTCGGCACTGAGTATTCCGCCATTCACGCTGATGGGCATTGCGCTGGCGATTTTTCTAGGTTTCCGGAATTCCGTCAGTTACGAACGTTTCTGGGAAGCACGCAAGCAGTGGGGCAGCCTGCTGATCGTTGCCCGCAATCTGATCAACAAACTTGGCGTCTGCCAGCCCGAATCTTCGGTTGCCGGGCTGCGCGAGCAGGCGGCGAGACGGGTGACTGCTTTTGCCTATGCCCTGAAGCACCAGTTGCGGGGTACCGATCCGTCGGACGATCTGCGCTTGCGCTTGTCTTCCGAGTGTCTGGCGACGATCGACGGCAAGCTGTTCCCGGCGCAGATCATCCTGCAATCCATCAGTGAGCAGGTGGGCATGCTGCGCCACGACGGTCGCCTTTCCGAGATGGCCTGGCTTGCTTTGGCGCGCGACATCGATCGGCTTGGAGAAGTGGCGGGGGCCAGTGAACGTATTGCCAGTACGCCGATTCCCTACACCTATCGCGTGCTGATGAACCGTACCGTCGTCATCTACTGCCTGTTGCTACCGATCGGCCTGACGACGACGCTGGGTTGGCTGACGCCGCTGATTGCCACTTTTGTGGCTTATTCCTTCTTGGCGCTGGAGACTGTCGGCGAGCAACTGGAGGATCCTTTCGGGATCGAGGCCAATGATCTGGCACTGGACGCCTTGTGCCACACCATCGAGAGTGCGGCCTGCGAACTGGCCGGTGTCGCGCCGCTGGGGCAGGCGCCGCGGGTCGAGGACTTCGTCCTGACCTGAAATCAGCTGGCCAGCAGGACTTCCTTGAGAAAGTTCTCGACCGGCATCCTGAAACCGGCGGCGCCGGGGTGTCCGCCGCCGCCGTAATGGCTGGCGATCCGGCCGGCGTCGATCCCGGGCAGCGAGCGCAGCGATGCTCGCACGATGCCTTGTGGTGCCAGGTGCCAGATCAAGGCGATGCCACCGGCCCGTAATGCCAGCTGATGACCGAGTTCCGAAGCAAACAGTGCATTGGCGTTGATGGCCAGGGCATCAACGCGCAGCCAGTGGGTCTCGCCGTCGCAGATGGTGCCCTGGCCGTGGCGCAAGGCCTGCAGCGGATCGATCGGATTGCCGCGCAATTGGGCCGGAATCACGTTGGGGCTGAGTGCCAGTCGTTTGATTTCTGCTTGCAGGAAATCCTCGATGGCCTGGCCGCGTTGCAAAAAGCCGGGGTAGGCCGGGCTTGCCGGGGTGTGCAGGTGGTCAGCCAGTTGGTTCCAGTGCTCGAAAGCGAATGGCTCCAGATGCAAGGCCCGGCAGAAGGGGCGGGTGTCGGGCAGGGCGAAGCGCCACAGGTCGATGTCCTCGACGTGGCGCAGCAGTAGCGGTATCGGCTGGTCAGGATGAAAATGTCGCCAGGCCAGGGTGGCACCCGATTGATCGAGATTGAAGACGACGCGCAGGCCGAGCGCTTCGTTCACATGAATTTCCCCGTCGTCGCCAAGATTCTGCAGGTGCTCGACCCACGGACTGCGGGCCGTGGCATGGTGATCGAGCTGGGTCGTGGAGCGGGCCTGTCGGGCAATCGCCTCGAGCGATGTCGGCGGAAAGGCGAAGTCGAGTATGTAGACGTCCTGGTCGGCGACGTCTTCTTCTCGCCAATCGTCGCCATGATGCAGTGGCCGGTAGCGTGCCGCATCGCCGAAACGCCGCCAGGCGGCCCAGGCGGCACCGAAGCCGTCGAGACAGTCGGCGTGGAAGTAAATGGTGGCGGACATCTCAGTAATGCGGTGGAATTTCGTCGCGCAGGCTGCGCTGTTCCTGTGGCATGGCATTTTCCATCTGGTCGCGCAGTTTGCGCAATTCGCTGGCAAGTAGCTCGATCTGGCGCTGTTGCTGATAGATCAGCTTGTTTAGTTCCTCAATCTGGTCCTCGCTGAAGCTGATCTTGATTTCCAGCTCGGTCAGGCGTTCTTCCATGGTTGGCTTTCGTGTTTTCGGAGGGGGAATTGTCGGTTTTTCGTCGCCGTCGCGCTACCCGCTTTTCGTAGAGCAGGGGCAGGGTGGCGCCGATCAGCGTCAGGGCGCAAAGTAGGAAAACAAGCCATCCGGCGTTCATCTGCGGTCCACGGAGTTGAAATGCAAATTTCAGGGATGCAAAAATTTTAGCCAAAATGTTGACTTATTTCATGGGGCGTCTATAATGCGCGCTTCTTCAGGCGGTTAGCTCAGTTGGTTAGAGCGCCACGTTGACATCGTGGAGGTCGTTGGTTCGATTCCAATACCGCCTACCAAATTCCTGACGGAGCCGTTTTGGTCACTTTCCGAACTTGCACTGCAGTTCAGAAACTCTAATCGAGTCGGCTTTCGTTCATCCAAAAAAAGTGCGGCTCAGCCCGCACTTTTTTTTCGTCCAGAGAATCTTGTCATGCCCGATATCAAACTTCCCGATGGTTCCATTCGTTCCTTCGCGCAGCCGGTCACCATCGCCGAAGTGGCGGCCAGCATCGGTGCCGGCCTGGCGCGTGCGGCGCTGGCCGGCAAGGTTAATGGCAAGCTGGTCGATACCTCGTACCTGATTGAAGAAAACATCGATCTGGCCATCGTCACCGATCGCGACGCCGATGGCTTGGAACTGATCCGCCACTCGACGGCGCACCTCCTGGCCTACGCGGTCAAGGAACTGTTCCCGGAAGCTCAGGTGACCATCGGCCCGGTCGTCGAAAACGGCTTCTATTACGACTTCGCCTACAAGCGCCCGTTTACGCCGGAAGATCTGGTTGCCATCGAAAAGCGCATGGCCGAACTGGCGAAAAAGGATATTCCGGTGACGCGCGAAGTCTGGAATCGCGACGACGCGGTCAATTTCTTCCTCGGTCAGGGCGAAAAGTACAAAGCCGAACTGATCGCCGCGATTCCCGCCGACCAGCAGGTTTCGCTGTACCGCGAAGGCGATTTCATCGACCTCTGCCGCGGTCCGCACGTACCGTCGACCGGCAAGCTCAAGGTGTTCAAGTTGATGAAGGTGGCTGGCGCCTACTGGCGTGGCGACCATCGCAACGAACAGTTGCAGCGCATCTACGGTACCGCCTGGGCGAAGAAGGAAGACCTCGACGCCTACCTGCACATGCTGGAAGAAGCGGAAAAGCGCGACCACCGTCGCCTGGGCAAGCAGTTTGACCTGTTCCACATGCAGGACGAGGCGCCCGGCCTGGTTTTCTGGCACCCCAAGGGCTGGTCGGTGTGGCAGGAAGTCGAGCAGTACATGCGCAAGGTGTACCGCGACAACGGCTACCAGGAAGTCCGCTGCCCGCAGATTCTCGATCGCTCGCTATGGGAGAAGTCGGGGCACTGGGATCACTACAAGGACAACATGTTCACCACCTCGTCGGAAAACCGTGATTACGCGGTCAAGCCGATGAACTGTCCGGGGCATGTCCAGGTGTTCAATTCCGATCTGCGATCCTATCGCGAGCTGCCGCTGCGTTACGGCGAGTTCGGCTCCTGTCACCGCAATGAACCGACCGGTGCGCTGCATGGCTTGATGCGTGTGCGCGGTTTTGTTCAGGACGACGGTCACATCTTCTGTACCGAAGACCAGATCGAGTCCGAAGTGACGGCGTTCAACGCGCTGGTCAAGCAGGTTTATGCCGATTTCGGCTTCAACGACGTCGCCGTCAAGCTGGCGCTGCGCCCGGAAGGGCGGGTTGGTTCCGACGAAGTCTGGGATAAGGCCGAGGATGCGTTGCGTCAGGGCTTGCGTGCTTCCGGTCTGGAGTGGACCGAGCTGCCGGGCGAGGGGGCTTTCTATGGACCGAAAATCGAGTTCCATATCAAGGATGCGATCGGTCGCTCCTGGCAGTGCGGCACCATGCAGGTCGATTTCTCGATGCCGGGCCGGCTCGGTGCCGAATACGTAGCCGGCAACGACGAGCGCAAGGTGCCGGTGATGCTGCACCGGGCCATCCTCGGTTCGCTGGAGCGCTTCATCGGTATCCTGATCGAGAACTTTGCGGGGGCTTTGCCGCTGTGGCTGGCGCCGGTTCAGGCGGTGGTGCTGAATATTTCGGAAAAACAGGCGGATTACGCTGCCGATGTTGCGCAAAAGCTTCACCAGGCAGGCTTCCGGGCCGAGGCGGATTTGCGTAACGAGAAAATTACCTATAAAATTCGAGAACATAGCTTGAACCGGCTGCCTTATCAGCTTGTTGTAGGCGACAAGGAAAAGGCGGACGGACTGGTAGCCGTGCGTACACGCGGTGGTCAGGATCTCGGACAAATGACGGTCGAGGCACTGATCGAGCGACTCCAAGGGGAAGTCGCGGCGCGTAGTGGCACGGCTTAATTATTGATATTTCGGGGGTTTTACCATCGCTCAGAACAAGACCCATCGGTTGAACGATGAGATCACGGTGCCGGAGATTCGTCTCCAGGGCTTGGAAGGTGAACAGTTAGGTATCGTCAGCATTCGTGCCGCGCTGCAACTGGCGGAAGAAGCTGGCGTTGATCTGGTGGAAATTGCGCCGACGGCAAAGCCGCCGGTTTGCCGGATCATGGACTACGGCAAGTTCAAATACCAGGAAGCCAAGCGGGCACATGAAGCGAAGCTGAAGCAGAAGCAGGTGCAGGTCAAGGAAGTCAAACTGCGCCCTGGTACCGACGAAAACGATTACCAGATCAAGCTCAGGAACATGACGCGCTTCCTGGAAGAGGGCGACAAGGTCAAGGTGACCCTGCGCTTCCGGGGACGCGAAATGGCGCACCAGGAATTCGGGATGCGCCAGTTGGAGCGGATCAAGGCGGACGTCGACGCGATTGGCGCGGTCGAACAGATGCCGAAGATGGAAGGGCGGCAGATGATCATGGTCATCGCGCCGGCCAAGAAGCCGAGCAAGTAAGTTGTAAGCAGTATCTGCGGTTCGCCGCAAGAAGAAGTGCTTTCAGGTAGTGCAAGCGTTCCCGCCGGGAGCCACCTGACGGCATGACATTAAGGAGCATTCAAATGCCCAAGATGAAGACCAAGAGCAGCGCCAAAAAGCGCTTTTCGGTCCGCGCTGGTGGTTCCATCAAGCGTGGTCAAGCCTTCAAGCGTCACATCCTGACCAAGAAGACCACCAAGGTTAAGCGTCACCTCCGCGGTGCCGCAGCGGTGAACGAGCGTGATGTCGCATCCGTTCGCGCCATGATGCCCTACGCGTAAGGAGATAGCACATGTCCCGAGTCAAACGTGGTGTAACCGCCCGCGCCCGTCACAAGAAGGTCCTGGCCCTGGCCAAGGGTTATCGCGGTCGTCGCAAGAACGTCTATCGTATCGCCAAGCAGGCGGTGATGAAGGCCGGTCAGTACCAGTACCGTGACCGTCGTCAGCGCAAGCGTCAGTTCCGTTCCCTGTGGATCGCCCGTATCAATGCCGCCGCTCGTGAGCTGGGCATGAAGTACAGCACCTTCATGAACGGTCTGAAGAAGGCCAACATCGAAGTCGACCGCAAGGTCCTGGCCGATCTGGCCGTCTTCGATCAGCCGGCGTTTGCCGCCCTGGCCGCCCAGGCCAAGGCCAAGCTCGGCGCCTGAGCTTAAGCTCTTGAGAAAAAAGGAGGCGCAAGCCTCCTTTTTTGTTTGAATATCGTGCTTTACGTTGGTAGAAGTTCATGGACAATCTCGACCAGATCGTGCGCGAGGCCCAAGCCGCCTTTGCCGCCATTTCCGATCCCGATGCGCTGGAGCAGGCCAAGGCCCGTTTCCTTGGCAAGAGCGGCCAGATCACCGAACTCCTGAAGGGGTTGGGCAAGTTGCCGCCGGAAGAGAAGAAGACTGCCGGTGCGGCGATCAATGTGGCCAAGACGGCTGTCGAGCAGGCCCTGAACGAGCGCCGTGAAGCCATCCGCAAGGCGGCGCTGGAAGCGCGCCTGGCTGAGGAAGCGCTGGACGTCAGTCTGCCCGGTCGCAGCGAAACGCGCGGTGGCCTGCATCCGGTGACGCGCACCCTGGAGCGCATCGAATCCTTGTTTGCCTCGATTGGTTTCGAAGTCGCCGACGGCCCGGAAATCGAGGAAGACTTCTTCAATTTCACTGCCTTGAATACGCCCGAGGATCACCCGGCGCGTTCGATGCACGACACTTTCTACCTGCAGAACCCGGACGGCAGCGTTGCCGACAAGGTGCTGCTGCGTACCCATACCAGCCCGATCCAGGCGCGTTACATGCAGGCGCATGTGGCCCGTTACGGTCAACGGGAGAAAATGCCGGAAATCCGGATCATCGCGCCGGGCCGCGTCTACCGCGTCGATTCCGACGCGACACACTCGCCGATGTTCCATCAGGTCGAAGGTCTGTGGATCGGCGAAGACGTTTCCTTTGCCGATCTCAAGGGCGTGATCGCCGATTTCCTGAAGAGTTTTTTCGAAACCGACGAGTTGACCGTACGTTTCCGTCCGTCCTTCTTCCCGTTCACCGAGCCGTCCGCCGAGATCGACGTGGCCTTCATGAGCGGCGCGTTGAAGGGCCGCTGGCTGGAAATCGCCGGCTGCGGCATGGTGCATCCGAACGTGCTGCGCCACGCCGGCATCGATCCGGAAAAGTACACCGGCTTTGCCTTCGGTTTCGGTCCCGACCGCCTGACCATGCTGCGCTACGGCGTCAATGACCTGCGCCTGTTCTTCGAGGGCGACCTGCGTTTCCTGCGCCAGTTCGCCTGATCCCGCTTTCGAGACATCACCATGAAATTCTCCGAATCCTGGTTGCGTACCCTCGTCGATCCCCAACTGACGAGCGAGGAACTTTCCCATCTGCTGACCATGGCCGGCCTCGAGGTCGAGGATTTGTCGCCGGTCGCTCCGGCTTTCGACAAGGTCGTCGTCGCGCAGGTGCTGGAAGTCGTCAAACATCCCGATGCCGACCGCCTCAATGTCTGCCAGGTCGATATCGGCAGCGGGACGCCGCAGCAGATCGTCTGCGGCGCGCCGAACGTGGCGGCGGGTCTGAAGGTGCCGTGCGCGCTGCCCGGCGCCGAACTACCGGGCGATTTCAGGATCAAGATTGCCAAGGTGCGCGGTATTGAGTCCTCCGGCATGCTCTGCTCGGCCAAGGAACTCGGCATCGCCGAAGAGGCTTCCGGCCTGCTCATCCTGCCGGCCGACGCGCCGGTTGGTCAAAGCATTCGCCAGTACCTGGAGCTCGACGATCAGGTGTTCGAGATCAAACTGACGCCCAACCGAGCCGACTGCCTGTCGCTGCTCGGGGTGGCGCGCGAAGTCGGTGCCATTACCGGCGTCGCGACGAATTTGCCCGTCGTCGCGGAAGTGCCGGCCAGCATTGCCGACCGCCGCGCCATCGCTCTCGATGCTCCGGTTGCCTGCCCCCTCTACTTCGGTCGTGTCGTCAAGGGTGTTGACGCCAAGGCGCTGACGCCGGAATGGATGAAGCGTCGGCTGGAACGCAGCGGCATCCGTGCGATTTCCGCGCTGGTCGATATCACCAACTACGTCATGCTTGAACTCGGGCAGCCGCTACACGTCTTCGACGATGCGAAGCTGGAAGGCGCCGTGCATGCGCGCTTGGCGCGCCCGGCTGAAAAGCTGTTGCTGCTGAACGAGCAGACGGCTGCGGTCGACGCCGATGTTCTGATGATTTCCGACGATGCCAAGCCACTGGCGATGGCTGGGATCATGGGCGGTGAGGAAAGTGGCGTTACCCTCGAGACGCGGGACCTGTTCCTTGAGTCTGCTTTCTTTGCGCCAGCGGCGATTGCCGGTCGCGCCCGGCGTTACGGATTTGCATCGGATGCCGCGCACCGCTTCGAGCGTGGCGTCGACTTCGGTGGGACGCGGCGTGCCATCGAGCGTGCCACGCAGCTGATCCTTGAGATCTGCGGCGGTCAGGCTGGTCCGGTCGTTGAAGCCAAGGCGGAACTGCCGGCGCGTCAGCCGGTTCGCCTGCGTACCGCAAGGGCAGAAAAGGTACTCGGCGTGCCGCTCGGCAGCGAGCGGATCGCCGGCATTTTCCGCGGCCTGGCACTGCAGTTCACGCAGCAGGGCGACGATTTCCTGGTGACGCCGCCAAGCTGGCGTTTCGACATGGAAATCGAGGAAGACCTGATCGAGGAAATTGCGCGCCTGGTCGGTTATGACAATATTCCATCACCGGCACCGCGCGCGCGCATGGCGATGCTGCGTCAGCCGGAGGCGCAGCGGCCGGCTTACCGCATCCGTCAGATGTTGGCTGACCGCGGTTACCAAGAAGTCGTCAATTTCGCCTTCGTCGATACCGCCTGGGAAACTGATTTCGCCGGGAAGACCGACGAAGCCGATCGGATTCGGCTGGCCAATCCGATTGCCAGCCAGATGGCGGTGATGCGGTCGACCCTGTTCGGTGGCCTGATTTCAAACCTGCTGACCAATCTCAAGCGGAAACAGGGACGTGTCCGTCTGTTCGAGGTTGGCCGGGTTTTCCGGCGCGATACCGAAGCAACGCCCGTGTCGGGCTTTGCGCAGCCGTGGCGACTGGGTGGGCTGGCTTACGGCACGGCGTTGCCGGAAGGCTGGGCCGATGGGGGGCGTAAGGTCGATTTCTTCGACGTCAAGGGTGATCTGGAGGCGTTGCTGCTGCCGGCAGAGGCTGTTTTCGAGCGCCTGACGCATCCCGCCCTGCATCCGGGGCGTGCGGCGCGAATTCTGCTCGACGGGCGGGAAATCGGTTGCGTCGGCGAATTGCATCCGGAATGGGTGCAGAAATATGATTTGCCGGTTGCGCCCATCCTTTTTGAACTCGATTTCTCGGCCCTCAAACAGATCGTTGTACCGGTCTATGGCGAAGTTTCCAACTTCCCGCCGGTTGTTCGCGACCTGGCCGTGGTCGTGGATCAGGACATTGCACTGCAAAGCATCCTGGAGGGTTTGAAACCGGTCCTTTCTTCACTCGTGCGCGATATCCAATTGTTCGATCTTTACGTAGGAAAGGGCGTCCCGGAAAACAAAAAAAGTCTTGCTTTCCGGATAGTTATGCAAGATACTCAACGCACTTTGCAAGATTCGGAAGTGGATGCGGTCGTGCAGCAGATCGCCAGTGAACTGGCGCAGAAATTCGACGCAGAACGACGAGCCTGACGAAAGAAAGATAACGATGACGCTGACCAAAGCCGAACTCGCCGACATCCTTTTCGAGAGAGTTGGACTCAACAAGCGGGAAGCCAAGGACATGGTCGAGGCTTTCTTCGAGGAAATCCGCAATTCGCTGGAAATCGGAGATGGTGTCAAGCTCTCCGGTTTCGGCAATTTCCAGTTGCGCGACAAGCCTCAGCGCCCCGGGCGCAACCCCAAGACCGGCGAAGAAATTCCAATCACCGCGCGACGCGTCGTGACCTTCCATGCCAGTCAGAAACTGAAGTCCGATGTCGAGCTTGCCTTCGATGGACGTACGGCCTAAAACAGCCGGTAGCGAAGAGCTGCCGCCGATCCCTGCCAAACGCTATTTCACCATCGGTGAAGTCAGTGAGTTATGTGGCGTCAAACCCCATGTGCTGCGTTACTGGGAGCAGGAATTCAATCAGTTGAAGCCGGTGAAGCGGCGGGGCAATCGCCGCTACTACCAGCATCATGAAGTGCTGCTGGTTCGCCGCATTCGCGAGCTGCTTTACAATCAAGGGTTTACGATCAGCGGTGCACGCAATCGACTGGATGAGACTGGTACGGTCGACGCCGCGCTGCCGGTGCAAAGCACTGAAAAGGTGCCGGCTGTCGATTTGCGCAGCGAATTAATATCGATTATCGACATGTTGCGCGTTTGAAAGTCGGTATTTTCGGGTATAATCTTTGGCTCGTCGGGGCGTAGCGCAGCCTGGTAGCGCACTTGCATGGGGTGCAAGGGGTCGCGAGTTCGAATCCCGCCGCCCCGACCAAAACACTAAAACCGGTTTAATAACCGGTTTTTTTGTTTTATCGGTTGAAAAAATATCCGGTTCAATTTAAATTGTTTTCGCCTTATTTATAAACCTTGGAGGTTAATATGGATTTGTCGAAACTTTCGCTGGTGGAATTGCGCGATCTGCAGCAGCAGATTCCGGCTGAATTGAAGCGTCGTGAAGTTCAGGAAAAAGCCGATGCACTGAATGAACTGCGTGCTTTTGCCAAAAGCCGGGGATTTTCCCTTGATGAATTGGTCGGCAAGGAGTCGGCAAAAGTCAAGGCACCTTCCGCCGGTAGCAAAGTCAAGGTCAAATACCGTCATCCGCAGAATGCCGAACTCGAATGGACCGGCCGCGGTCGCAAGCCGAAATGGGTCGAAGCCTGGCTGGCCGATGGTGCCTCGCTGGATGCACTGCTCGTCTGATCGTGCGCATCCTGCTCAGTAACGACGACGGCTATTTTGCCCCGGGCTTGGCGGCACTGGCCGAAGCCCTTGCCGGTCTGGGCGAAGTGACCGTCGTCGCGCCGGAACAGAATCGGAGTGGAGCGAGCAATTCGCTGACCCTGGATCGGCCATTGATGCTGAAGCAGGCCGCAAACGGGTTTTATTATGTCAATGGAACGCCGACCGATTGCGTCCATTTGGCGGTCACCGGCATGCTGGATCAATTGCCCGATATTATTGTTTCCGGTGTCAACGCCGGCGCGAATATGGGCGATGACACGATTTATTCCGGTACTGTGGCGGCGGCAACGGAGGGTTATCTGCTGGGTATTCCTTCGATTGCCGTTTCGCTGATCAATTTCGAAGGGCGCTATTTTTCGACGGCCGGTCGGGTGGCCAGAGATTTGGTCGAGCGCTATATGAAACAACCGATCTGGGATCCGGTTTTATTGAATGTAAATGTCCCGGATGTGCCTTATGAGGCACTTCAGGGGATGGAGGTGACGCGCCTCGGGCGGCGTCACAAGGCAGAACCGGTCGTGCGCATGACATCGCCGCGCAAGGAAACGGTTTACTGGATCGGCGCCGCAGGCGCAGCTGCCGATGCGGGTCCGGGAACCGATTTCCATGCGGTCGAACACAGACGGGTTTCAATCACGCCCTTGCAGATTGATCTGACCCACACCACGCAACTCGACACGATTCGTCACTGGATGCAATGAATACGCGATTCGGGCTTCAGGGTATCGGCATGACGTCGCAGCGAACGCGTTCGCGAATGGTCGATCGCCTGCGCGAAAAAGGGATCGCCAACGAAGCCGTGCTCAAGGCGATGGGTGCCGTGCCCCGACATGTTTTCGTCGAGGAAGCTCTGGCTTCCCGAGCCTACGAGGACACGGCATTGCCATTGGGCATGGGGCAGACGATATCGCAGCCTTACATCGTGGCACGCATGGTCGAACTGCTGCTCAAAGGTCGCACTGGTCTGGGCAAGGCCCTGGAGATCGGCGCCGGTTGCGGATATCAGGCAGCGGTGCTGGCACAGCTTACCAACGAAGTCTATGCCGTCGAGCGAATCGGGCCGTTGCTGGAAAAAGCCAAGGCCAACATGCGTACGCTGCAACAGTTCAATGTGCGCCTGAAGCATGGTGACGGCCACTTCGGCATGCCGGAAGCGGCACCGTTCGACAGCATCATTGTTGCCGCCGCCGGCGCCGCCGTGCCGCCCGAACTGGTCCGTCAACTGGCGCCGGGCGGGCGACTGGTCTTGCCTGTCGGCGGCGATGCGCAGTATCTTTCCCTTATCGAACACACACCACAGGGCTACACGGAAACGCGACTGGACCCCGTCCGTTTCGTTCCGCTACTGCCCGGAGTCCAATGATTAGAATCTTCCTGACGCTGTTTCCGCTGCTCTGGCTGGCAGCTTGTTCCCAGGCTCCTGCGCCGACCGTCGATCGCGCACCGACCGCGCAAGCCCAGCGTGTTGCGGGCCCCGGCGAGTATCAGGTCAAACGTGGGGAAACCCTGTACCGGATCGCCAGGGACCACGGCATGACGGTTCAGGAACTGGCGGCGCTCAACGCGATCGAAGATCCCTCGGTACTGCGCGAGGGGCAAATCCTGCGCTTGAAGCCTGCTGGCGACAAGCCAGCGGTTGCCGGTGAAACGGTGGCGACGCCGGTGGGTGTCGGCAGCGCGGTCGAGACCCGTTCGCTTGATGCGCCGGTCGCCTCGGCGCCGACTGCGCCGGGAGGCGCGATCAAGGCGCCGAAGGGTGGCAAGGAACCTTATTCCGATGAAGCTTATGCCCGGCTGAACAAGAGCGATGCGACGCCGGCCGTGGCACCTGCCACGGCACCGGCGGCTCCGCCAACCGCGGCTACGCCACCGCTGACGACGGGCGCCGATACGGCTGCGGTTGAAGGGGTTACCTGGGCCTGGCCGACGACGGCCGCCGTGAAGAGTACTTGGGGGCAGGCCGGCAACAAGGGTTACGACTTCGCCGGCAAGCAGGGCGATCCGGTAGCCGCCTCCGGCGATGGCCGTGTGCTGTATGTCGGCGAGGCGCTTGCCGGTTACGGCAAGCTGGTGATCGTCAAGCACAGCACCGATCTGCTGTCGGTCTATGCCCACAACAGCAAGGTGCTGGTCAAGGAAGGGCAAAGCGTCAAGCGTGGTCAGAAGATCGCCGAGATGGGCAGTACCGGTACCGACAGCGTCAAGCTGCACTTCGAAATCCGCAAGCAGGGCAAGCCGGTCGATCCTGCGCCGTATCTGCCGAGGCGTTAGCCATGCGTGACGAGGCCGAGGACATCGACGACGAGGAAGAAGACCTGGCGGCGATCGAGTCGGCCACCGAGCCTGCTTTTGAAGCCGAGGTGCCGGCCGGTGAAATCGAGTTGCTCGAAGACGTCACCCAGCTATATCTGAACGAAATTGGCGCCAAGCCGCTGTTGACCCCGGAAGAAGAAGTGGCGACGGCACGCCGTGTGCGGGCCGGCGATTTTGCGGCGCGCCAGAAGATGATCGAGCACAACCTGCGGCTCGTCGTGAATATTGCCAAGCACTATCTGAACCGGGGCATTCCGCTGCTCGATCTGGTCGAAGAAGGTAATCTCGGCCTGATCCACGCACTTGAGAAGTTCGACCCGGAGCGCGGTTTCCGTTTCTCGACCTATGCGACATGGTGGATACGCCAGAGCATCGAGCGCGGCATCATGAACCAGTCGCGGACGATCCGTCTGCCGGTGCATGTGGTCAAGGAAATCAATGTCGTGCTGCGCGCCATGCGCCATCTGGAATCGGCGGAAAGCCGCGATTCGACGATCGAACGGGTGGCGCTCCTGATCGACCGGCCGGTCGAGGATGTCCGGCGCATCCTGTCGCTGAACGAACATATCGCTTCGCTTGATGCACCGCTCGAAATCGATCCCGGCCATAGCATGGTCGAACTGATCGCCGACGAGAGCGGGCGCGACCCCGAGTCCCTGTTGCAGGAGCGCGAGGTCGATTCGCTGCTTGGCGACTGGCTGGCCCAGTTGCCGGAGCGTCAGCGACAGATCGTCGAAAGGCGTTACGGCCTGAATGGTGCCGAGGTGGCGACGCTGGATACGATTGCCGGTGAAATGGGCCTGACCCGTGAGCGGGTGCGCCAGATCCAGATCGAAGCACTCGACCGGCTGCGCAAGATCGTCAAGCGCGGCAACATCAGCCGCGATTCCCTGCTCTAGCGCCTGGCCGGCCGGCTGCTGCGGTCAACGGCCGGAAAAAGCACTTTTTTCCACGGTCGACCCTGCCATCCGCTGGCGGATCGCTTCGGCCAGTTGGAAAACCGACATCGCGTAGAAGCTGGAGCGGTTGTAGCGCGTGATCACGTAGAAATTTTCGTAACCCAGCCAGTATTCGGTTGCCTTGCCCGGGCTCACCAGGTCGACCAGGGTGACCGTTGCCGAATCGTCGGCATCGCTGCGCAGGCCGGCCTGACGCAGGGCGGCTACCGACAGCGTCGGGCGAATGCCGGCCTCGATCCAGGCCGAAGCGGGCTCGCCATTCAAGCGGGCCGGGACGGCGACCGGTTGTCCGGCTTGCCAGCCGTGCTGTTCGAGAAAGCGGGCAACGCTGCCGATGGCATCGTCCACGCTGTTGTTCAGGTCGACGCGCTGGTCGCCGTCGAAATCCACCCCGTAGCGCCGCTGGCTGCCCGGCATGAACTGCGGAATGCCGATCGCGCCGGCGAAGGAACCTTTTACCGCCAGTGGATCAAGCCCGTTTTCGCGGGCCAGCAGCAGGAACTGTTCGAGCTCCGTCCGGAAGAACTCGGCTCGCCGCGGATACTGGAAGGCCAGCGTGCCCAGCGCCTCGAGCACGCTGAAACCGCCGGTGTTCTGACCATAGACCGTCTCGACGCCAATGATCGCAACGATCACTTCTTCCGGTACGCCGAACAGTGCGCGGGCGCGCGTCAGGGCCAACTGGTTTTCCTGCCAGAAACGAGCGCCGCCGGCGATTCGCTGTTCATTGATGAAGCGCGGACGGTAGCGTTCCCAGGAGCGCTGGGTCGGCGAACTTGGCGGCGCGATCAGCTTGAGCACGCGATCATTGACGCGTACCGCGGCAAACTGGGCGAGCAGCCGATCGGCATCGAAACCCTGGCGTTGGGCGAGATCCTGAACGAAAACCGCCGTTTCCGGCAGGGCCGCCAGCGAATCCGCGGGCGGTGCAGCCGCGACAAACTGGCTCAGGAACAGGGGAAGCAGGGCGAGCGGACGAAATTTCAAAGCAATCTCCAGCGGGGCAGACGGTCGACCGCAAGACGCAGGTCGGCCAGGGTGTTCTTGGTCGGCGGGCCGTAGCGCGCCTGAATGTAGGCCGCAACCACCGGGGCCAGGCATTCGGCCGTATGCGGCGACTGCTCGTGCAGACGGGCAAGCAGCATGTGCGGCGTTTCACCGGGGGCGCAGTCTACCCGCAAACGGCGCAAGGCACGATGCCAGAGGCGAATTTCCGGGACCGGCCGGGGCCGGCGCAGCAGGATGAGCGCGGCGCTCAGCGCGAGCAGTGTCGACAGGGCGCCGCCGAGCAACAGGCCGAGGCTGCGCCAGTCGGCATCGGGCCAACCCAGGCGCTGCAGCAGTTCGCGCTGGCGCGTCGTGTCGTAACCCAGGACCTGCTGATTCCAGGCGTTGTTCAGCGCTTCCCAGCCGAAGCGCAGTTCGCGCAGCCAGTCGCTGCCCAGACGCAGTAGCGGCGGCAGCGGTTCGCCGGGCGGCAGGGCGCCGGCGATGCCGAGTTCGATGCGCAAGGGGGAGACTGCGGCCGTGGGGTCGACGCGCTGCCAGCCGCGATTTTCCAGCCAGACTTCGGCCCAGGCATGGGCATCCGACTGGCGGACGGTCAGGTAGCCGTCGCGCGGGTTGATCTCGCCGCCCTGGTAGCCGGTGACGACCCGCGCCGGCACGCCGGCCGCCCGCATCAGCACGACGAAGGCGGCCGCATAATGCTCGCAGAAGCCGCGGCGCGTCTCGAACAGGAACTGGTCGATGCCGTTGTCGCCGAGCAGGGGAGGCGTCAGCGTGTAGTGAAAGGCTTCCTCGCGAAAATGACGGAGCGCGAGGGCGACGATCCGTGCCGGCTCCCGCGCCTGGTTCCGCCAGCTTTCGGCCAAGCGACGCGTGCGCGGGTCGGTTTTTGCCGGCAGGGCCAGGTTGACCGCAAGGGTACGCGGGTCTTCCTCGACATTGAAGCGATAGTCGAGTGCGGCTTGCATGCGCAGTCGCTGGCGGGCTTCAAGCGGCTTGTCGGCAACGACGCTCAGGCGACTGTCGAGGCGTGCCGACGCCGGCCAGGCGAGCGGCGCATCGAGGGCCATCAACCAGCGCTGCTGATTGGCTTCGAGCGTACTTTCATAGGCGATGCCCGGCCCTTCGGCGATCACCCGGGCGACCGGCGCCTGCCGTGGGTGACGCAGCCAGCGGCGGCCATCGAAGTTTTCCAGGACCGGTCCGCGCCAGTAAAGACGTGCGCGTGGCGGTATGGGGCCGGCGAAACTGACGCGGAAGGCGATTTCGTCGCTGCGCGCCAGTTGCGCGATGCTGCCCGGCGCCATGTCTTCCGACAAGCCGGTCCTGCCGGCATGGGCATCGGCCGGCAAGCCCCACAGCGGTCCATCGATGCGAGGAAACAACAGGAACAGCGCGATCATGAACGGCACTGCCTGGATCGCCAGCATGCCGGCCTGGCGGAGGTTGGCGCGCCAGTCGTCGGGGCCGCCGTGCAGGCGCACCAGGCTTGCGGTCAACAGCCAGAAAGTGAACAAAAGCCAGAGCCCGGTCAGGATGTCCTGATTCTGGAAATAATGGGTCAACAACAGGAAGTTGCCGAGCGCAACGATGACCATCGCATCGCGCTTGCTGCGCAGTTCCAGGAATTTCATTGCCATGAACAGGACCAGCAGCGCAACGCCGGCCTCGCGGCCGAACAGCGTGCCGAACGTCAGCCAGATGCCGGTCCCGCCGCTCAGGGCGATCAGCGGCGGCAGCCAGCGCGGCAGCGGTCCGGCGTGACGCCACCAGCGCCAGGCGACCAGGGCCAGCAGTGTGGCGGCGAAGGCGTTCAGCCAGCCGGCTTGGTCGATGGCATGCGGTGCCGTGGCGGCTAGCGCGGACAGCCACAGCCAGGGCAGGACGCCGCGTTCGATGGACGGGCGTGTCGGCATCATCCGGGATACCTGGCCAGTTCGCCGAGGCAGCGCTCGAGTTGCGCCGGGCCGGCGGCAACTGGAATGCTCGCGTTCGGCAGCGCCAGCGAATAGGGCAGGCCGGCGGCGTCGGCCTGCAGCAGCCAGCCGGACAGGATCGACAGCCGGGTCTCGAGGTCGGCGGCGGGATCGGTTAGCTGCCAGTCCAGTTGCAGTTCGCCGCCCTCGCCGCCGGCGAACTGTTTGGCCAGCAACGGCCGCTCGCCGTCGTCGCGGGCGCTCGCCTTCCAGGCGACATGGCGCATCGGGTCGGCCGGCTGGCGCTGGCGCAGGCCGGCAAAATCCTCCTGGCCTTCCTGGTGCTGCCCCTGTCCGCCGTCGCTGCGCGCCCGGGCCGGTGGCAGCGGGTGGAGCAGCGGCGTCGGATAGATCAGGCTGTGCAGGGGCGGCTGGAGATAGGCCCAGGCAGTGAACAGGCCGAGCGGATAGACCGTCTGCAGGCGGATGCGCGGCACCGCGTGTTCGCCGCGCCGGGCCGCCGGCAGGATCACCCGGATCAGGTTTCGTCCTTGTGCCGGAATGTCGCAGCGCGACGGCGGCCGGTCCGCGCAGGCCAGTTCGATGGCACGTCGTTCGCGCGTGTCATCGTTCTCCACGACGATCTCGCACAATGCCGTTTCGCCGGCGAATACCGGCGGACAGCGGACGGCGGTCAGGTGCAGGCCATGAAGGTTGCGGAAGGTGTGGATCATGCCGGTCAGGCACAGGCCGCCGAGCAGGAAAACCAGGGCGTGACCGAGGGCCAGCGCGTAATTGATCGCGGCCAGCAGCATGGCCAGCAGCGTGGCGGCGAACAGCAGGCCTCCGCGCGTCGGCAGGATGAACACCCGCCGCTGGCCGAGCCGGATGGTGCCGGCGGCATCGGTGCGCCAGCGGAACAGATGGCGTTGCAGGAAGCGCTCGACGGCGGCGCGCACGTCAGGGAATGGCGACCTGTGTCAGCAGGCCGTCAACCGCCTCGCGGCCGACCATGCCGCCGTGCTGCACGCTGACCAGCCGATGGCGTGCGACGGCGACGAAGACAGCCTGGACATCGTCCGGTAGGACCATGTCGCGACCGGCCAGCCAGGCCCAGGCGCGGGCTGCGGCCAACAGGGCGATGCCGCCGCGCGGTGACAGGCCGTGGCGGAACTGCGGATTTTGCCGGCTGGCTTCGATCAGCGCGTGAACGTAATCGATCAGCGCGGGGGAAACGTGCAGCGTTTCGACTTCGCGTTGCAGGCGCAGGATGTCTGCCGGCGTCAGCAAGGGCGTCAGCAACTCGCTGTCGCGTCGTCTGCCGCCGCCGGCCAGCAAGGCTTTTTCGGCGGCGGCGTCCGGGTAGCCGAGTTCGAGGCGCATCAGGAAACGGTCAAGCTGCGATTCGGGCAACGGAAAGGTCCCGATCTGGTGCGACGGATTCTGCGTGGCGATCACGAAAAACGGGCGCGGCAGGCTGCGCGTTTCGCCTTCGATGCTGACCTGGCCTTCTTCCATCGCTTCGAGCAGCGCGCTCTGCGTTTTCGGCGTCGCCCGGTTGATCTCGTCGGCCAGCAGCAACTGGGCAAAAACCGGCCCGGGAACGAAACGGAAATCGCCTTGCCCCCGGTCGTAGATCGACACGCCGGTGATGTCGGCCGGCAGCAGATCGGCGGTGAATTGGACACGGGAGAAATGCAGGCCGAGCAAGCGTGCCAGCGTATGCGCCAAGGTCGTTTTGCCGAGGCCCGGCAGGTCTTCGATCAACAGGTGGCCACCGGCCAGCAGGCAACTCATGGCCAGGCGGATCTCCCGCTGCTTGCCGAGAATGACGTTTTGCGCCGCATCGAGTACGGGAGCGAAAACTTGCGGTCGACCGTCCTTGCCGGGCGATTTTGTCGGTGTCATGAAGGTTTCCTGCGGGGCGGTAACAGCCCATTCTAATGCTTGAAGCGTCGCGAGAAATGGGACGATAATGGCAATATGACGAGCGCCGTCCAGTGCGCCGCATCGCAGAGAGAGAAAACAACAAGTGACCAGCACTGCTTTCATCACCCATCGTGACTGCCAGCTGCACGACATGGGGACGCATCATCCGGAATGTCCGCAACGCCTGACGGCGATCAACGATCACCTGATCGCTCAGGGCATTGACGCCTATTTCGTTTATTACGACGCACCGCTGGCCACCTTCGAACAACTGCTGCGCGTGCACCCGGCCGCGCATCTGGAGCGCATCAAGCGGGCGTCGCCGGAAATGGGCATCGTCCATCTCGATCCGGATACCGCGATGAATCCGCACACCTGGCAGGCTGCATTGCGGGCTGCCGGCGCCGGTTGCCAGGCGGTCGACCTGGTGATGCGCGGCGAAGTGGAGAATGCCTTCTGCGCTGTCCGCCCGCCCGGCCATCACGCCGAGAAGAGCACGCCGATGGGCTTCTGCTTCTTCAACAACATTGGTGTTGCCGCAATGCATGCAGTCAAGGTGCATGGCCTGAAGCGCGTCGCCATCATCGACTTCGACGTGCATCACGGCAACGGGACCGAGAACTGTTTTGCCGGCAACGAAAACGTGCTGATGTGCAGCATTTTCCAGCATCCCTTCTATCCCTATTCCGGTGCTGACAACCCGGCGGCCAACATGTGCAACGTGCCGCTGGCTGCCGGTTGCGGTGGCGAGGAATTCCGCGACGCAGTGCTCCAGGTATGGACGCCGCGACTGAAGGAGTTCCAGCCCGAAATGATCTTCATCTCGGCCGGTTTCGACGGTCATTACGAGGACGACATGGGCGGCCTGAAGCTGGTCGAGAAGGATTTCGCCTGGTGTACCGAGCATCTGAAGAAGCTGGCTGCCGAAATGTGCGGCAAGCGTATCGTCTCCATGCTCGAGGGCGGTTATGTGATGACCTCGCTGGCGCGCAGCGTCGGTGCCCATCTGCGGGTACTGGCCGATCTCTGAAACCCGCGGTGTACGCATTTCAGTAAAAGGCAGGGTGGGGTAAAATCCACCCTCTTTTTGTTTACACGTATAACCGGACGAATCCATGGCGTTGATTGTTCAGAAATACGGCGGCACTTCGGTGGGCAACCCCGAACGCATCAAGAATGTCGCCAAGCGCGTCGCCAAGTTCCACGCGCAGGGCCACCAGGTCGTGGTGGTCGTTTCCGCGATGAGCGGTGAAACCAACAAGCTGATCGCCCTGGCCAAGGAAATTTCGGCCTCTCCCGATCCGCGTGAACTGGACCAGATCTGCGCCACCGGCGAGCAGGTCACCATCGGCCTGCTGGCGATGGCCCTCAAGGAAATCGGTGTCCCGGCCCGCAGCTATACCGGCGGTCAGGTCAAGGTCCTGACCGACAACACTTTCACCAAGGCGCGCATTCTGTCGATCGACGAGCACAACATGCGGGCCGATCTCGATGCCGGCAAGGTCGTCGTCGTCGCCGGTTTCCAGGGCGTCGATGCCGACGGCAACGTCACCACGCTCGGCCGTGGCGGTTCCGATACCTCCGGCGTGGCGCTGGCCGCCGCGCTGAAGGCCGACGAGTGCCAGATCTACACCGATGTCGATGGCGTTTACACCACCGACCCGCGTGTCGTGCCGGAAGCCAAGAAGCTCGACACCATCACCTTCGAGGAAATGCTGGAAATGGCCAGCCTCGGCTCCAAGGTGCTGCAGATCCGCTCGGTCGAATTCGCCGGCAAGTACAAGGTCAAACTGCGCGTGCTGTCCAGCTTCCAGGATGAAGGCGAGGGCACGCTGATTACTGTTGAGGAAGACAAGAACATGGAACAACCGATCATTTCCGGTATCGCCTTCAATCGCGACGAAGCCAAGCTGACCATGCTCGGCGTACCGGATACCCCGGGCATCGCCTACCAGATCCTGGGCTCGATCGCCGACGCCAACATCGACGTCGACATGATCATCCAGAACGTCGGCCACGACGGCACCACCGATTTCTCCTTCACGGTCAACCGTGGCGACTACGCCAAGGCCCAGGGCATCCTGGAAACCGTCAAGCAGAAGCTGGGCGCCCGCGAAGTCACCGGCGACAACAAGATCTGCAAGGTCTCGGCGGTTGGCGTCGGCATGCGCTCGCATCCGGGCGTTGCCTCGAAGATGTTCAAGGCGCTGGCCGACGAAGGCATCAACATCCAGATGATTTCGACCTCCGAGATCAAGATCTCCGTCGTTCTCGACGAAAAGTACCTGGAACTGGCCGTGCGCGTGCTGCACCGCACCTTCGGTCTCGACCAGTAAAAGTTTGACCAAAGGGCGCGGAGCCTATATCATCCGCGCCTCGTTGTAGCAGGCAAGGACACGTGGCCGAGTGGTCGAAGGCACACCCCTGCTAAGGGTGCATCCGGGCAAAACCTGGATCCAGGGTTCGAATCCCTGCGTGTCCGCCACCCAAGGGTGGTCATCCAGGCCGGCAGCGAAAAGTGAAAGCCCTGATCATTCAGGGCTTTTTCTTTTCCGGCGTCGCAAGAGGTGTTGTGCCGCTCCGCGACGGCCTCTCATGCGGAGTTGCCAAAGCCTGCTGCCGCGGCCAGTTCGAGCGGTTTCGACAAGAGGTAGCCTTGTGCGCAGTCGACGCTCAGCCGCTGGAGTTGCTCTAGTTCCGAGAAGGTTTCGACGCCTTCTGCAATGACCAGGCTGCCGATCTCGTGGGCGAAACTGGTCAATCCCCGGGCCAGGGCGCGACGCTTGTCGTCGGTGTCGATGCAGTGGGTGATGCTCATGTCCAGCTTGATGATCTCCGGGGCGAGATTGAGGATGTGACGCATGCTGGAATATCCGGCGCCGGCATCGTCGACCGCAAGACGGGCGCCATGCTGGCGATACGGAGCGAGTGCATCGGCCAGGGCGCCGTAGTCATGGACGGCAGCGTGCTCCGTCACTTCGAGTACCACGCGCGACAGATCGCTCAGCGGGGCGAGCACTGGCGACAGTTGTCCCGAAAGGATCAATTCCGGCGAACAATTGACGCTCAGGCTGCATTCGCCGGGCAGGCGATTCAGGGCGGCGAGGGCCTTGGTGATCGCCAGCAGTTCGAGTTCCTGGCCGAGACCGGCCCGGGCGGCCTTGTCGAACCAGCGGTCCGGCGTGTGGCGCGGTTCGATGTCGAAGCGGGACAAGCTCTCGAAACCGCGCAAGCGCTGGTCGGCGATGTAGCAGATCGGCTGGAACACGATACGCGGTGCCCCCTGTTGCATCGCTGTCCGGATTTCGTCGGCCTGCGCCTGTTGCATGCGCCGGAAAACATCGCTTTCGTCGAGACGTACCGCCAGGACTTCGGCGAGCGCATGCATCAATTGCAGGTCGCGTTCTCCCAGCGATGGATTGGGGAGGTAGCTGAAGCAGCAAAGCGTTCCGTAAATCTGGCCATCCTCGAGTTTGACCGGCACGCTGAGGTGCGAGCCGATGGGGATGGCGCGTGTCGCCGGAATCGATTGTGTCGCCGCCACCAGCGAGGTGTCCGGGATGCATTCGGGTAATTCTCCGTTGACGACCTTGAGGCAGTAGCCTTCTTCGAGCGGAATGCGCTGGTCCAGTCGCAGGGGGCCGTCCGGTACGCTGTCGAGGTATTCGATCCGCCGATCGGGGGCCTCGAAGTGCGAAACGAATGCGACATCCATGGCCAGGTGTTTCCGGATGGCCTTGAGTACGCGGTCGGTTCCTTCGGTGCAAACCCCCGGCCCAAGTAATCGGGCGAGATGGTGGCTGTTGCTTGCCTGTTCGATGACGGCTTGCATGGCGGACCTCCTTGCATTTGATCGAGCTGACGCTTTTATTCTATGGGCATTTTTGCGACTTGCAATGGCGATCTGGCCTTCGGCAGCCAGTCTTTCGCGGGGATGGCTTCGTCATGTCCTGGATATTTACGGAATACTTACAGATTCTGCCGAGGGTCGGTTAAAATCGAGAGCTTGTCTGCGAGGCGGTGGCTGCTTGCGGTCTACCGGCCAGGGTTTGAAAAAACAAGGATTGGGCTTGGCGAATGATCAGAATTAAACGTGGTCTGGATCTGCCCATCACCGGAGCGCCAGAACAGCGTATCGAGTCCGCCGGACCGGTGCGTAGCGTGGCTGTCATCGGGTTCGACTATCACGGCATGAAGCCGACGATGGCCGTCCAGGTGGGTGATCGGGTCAAACTGGGACAGCTGCTGTTTTCCGACAAGAAAACACCCGGCGTCCATTTCACGGCGCCCGGCGCCGGTGTGGTCAGCGCGGTTCATCGCGGGGAACAGCGCGTTCTGCAGTCGGTGGTGATCGATCTGGATGGCGACGATGCCGTCGAATTCGCCAGCTACACCGACGCGCAGCTCGCTGACATCGATCCGGTACGGGTTCGGGAGAATCTGCAGCAATCCGGCTTGTGGACAGCCTTGCGCACACGTCCCTTCAGCAAGGTTCCTGCGGTCGACGCCGTTCCGGCATCGATTTTCGTCACGGCGATCGATACCCACCCGCTGGCCGCCGATCCGGCGCTGGTGATTGCCGAAGCCCCGGAAGACTTTTCCCGCGGCCTGCGTATCCTGGCCCGTTTAGCCAAGGTTTTCCTCTGTGTGGCGCCAGAAACCGACATTCCGGACGCCGGCCTGGCCAACGTGCAGGTCGAGGCTTTTGCCGGTCCGCATCCGGCCGGCCTGGCCGGAACACATATTCACTTCCTGGATCCGGTCGGTGCCCACAAGAGCGTGTGGACGATTGGCTATCAGGATGTGATCGCCATTGGCCGATTGTTTGCCAGCGGCCGCTTGTCGGTCGAGCGGGTCATTGCGCTGGCCGGGCCGGTGGTGGCCAGGCCGCGTCTGCTGCGGACACGCCTGGGGGCCAGTCTGGAGGATCTGACTGTCGGCGAATTGCAGCCCGGGAAGCAGGTGCGCCTGATTTCCGGTTCGGTCTTCGGCGGGAGAACGGCGCGCGGCGCCTGTTCCTGGCTGGGTCGCTATCACCAGCAGGTTTCCTGTCTGGAGGAGGGGACGGACCGGGAATTCCTGCACTACCTGCGGGCCGGTAGCGACAAGCATTCGGTGATGAACCTCTACGTCTCGAAGCTGATGTCGGGCAAGCTGTTCAACTTCACCACCAGCACCAACGGCAGCCCGCGGGCGATGGTGCCGATCGGCAATTACGAGGCCGTGATGCCGCTCGACATCCTGCCGACCCAGCTGTTGCGCTACCTGATCGTCGGCGATTCCGAGATGGCCCAGAAGCTGGGTTGCCTCGAGCTCGACGAGGAAGATCTGGCGCTGTGCAGCTACGTCTGTGCCGGCAAGTACGAATACGGTCCCATCCTGCGTGACAACCTCACGCGCATCGAGAAGGAGGGTTGAGCATGGGGCTGCGTTCCTGGCTCGACAGCATCGAGCACCATTTCCACAAGGGCGGCAAGTACGAGAAGTTCTATGCGCTCTACGAGGCCGTCGATACCGGTCTCTACAAGCCGGCCAGCGTGACCCGGACGACCGCCCATGTGCGCGACGGACTGGACCTCAAGCGGATGATGATCACCGTCTGGCTGTGCACTTTCCCGACGATGTTCTTCGGCATGTGGAACGTCGGTTTCCAGGCCAATACGGTTTTCGCCGCCAACCCGGAACTGCTCGCCGCCCAGGATAACTGGCGGCTGGCCCTGATCGCGCTGTTTGCCGGGTTCAACCCGGGCAGCGTCTGGGACAACCTGGTGCACGGCGCTGCCTACTTCCTGCCGATCTACGCCGTCACCTTCATCGTCGGCGGCTTCTGGGAAGTCCTGTTTGCGGCGATCCGCAAGCACGAGGTCAACGAGGGCTTCTTCGTCACCTCGGTGCTGTTCGCGCTCACCCTGCCGCCTTCGATTCCCTTGTGGCAGGTGGCGCTCGGCATCAGTTTCGGCGTCGTCATCGCCAAGGAGGTTTTCGGCGGTACCGGCAAAAACTTCCTCAACCCGGCGCTGGCCGGCCGTGCCTTCCTGTTCTTCGCCTATCCGGCGCAGATCTCGGGCGACGCGGTGTGGGTGGCGGTCGACGGCTTCACCGGCGCGACGCCGCTGGCGGTTGCCGCGGCCGGCGGGATCGAAGCGGTGATGGCCGGCGGCCTGAGCTGGACGCATGCCTTCTTCGGCCAGTTGCCTGGCTCGATCGGTGAAACCAGCACGCTTGCCATCCTGCTCGGCGGCGCCGTGCTGCTGGTGATGAAAATCGCCTCCTGGCGCATCGTCGCCGGCGTCATGCTTGGCATGGTCGCGACCAGCCTGCTGCTCAACGGCATCGGTTCGGCGACCAATCCGATGTTCGCGATGCCGTGGTACTGGCACCTGGTCGTCGGTGGTTTCGCCTTCGGCATGATGTTCATGGCCACCGACCCGGTATCGGCGTCGATGACCAACACTGGCAAATGGATTTTCGGTGCCTTGATCGGCCTGATGGTGGTGCTCATCCGCGTCGTCAATCCGGCTTTCCCCGAGGGCATGATGCTGGCGATCCTGTTCGCCAACCTTTGTGCCCCCTTGATCGACCACTTCGTGGTTACGGCCAACATCAAGCGGAGGGCGGCGCGCCATGTCCAGTAACAAAGAATCCACCAGCCGCACGCTGCTGGTTGCCCTGACCGTCAGCCTGGTGGCTGCGGTTTTCGTCGCCGGCGCGGCGGTTTCGCTGAAACCGGTGCAGGTCGAGAACCGTCTGCTCGACAAGCAGCGCAGCATCCTGTCAATCGCCGGTCTCGGTGACGAGCTGAGCTCGGCCCAGGTCAAGGACTTGTTCAACAGCCGGATCAAGGCGCGTGTCGTCGATCTGGCGACCGGCGACTACGCCGAGGGCTTCGACCCGGTCAGCTTCGATCCGCTGAAGGCGGCGCGCGACCCGAAAAACTCGAAGGCGCTTAGCGGCGATCAGGACAAGGCGCTGATCAAGCGGCGCGAACAGTACACCACGGTGTACATGGTCGAGCAGGACGGCAAGATCGAATCGCTGATCCTGCCGATCCGCGGCTACGGCCTGTGGTCGACGCTGCACGGCTTCCTCGCGCTGAAGGCCGATCTCAATACCGTGGTCGGTCTCGGCTTTTATCAGCATGCCGAGACCCCGGGTCTCGGCGGCGAGGTCGACAATCCGAAATGGAAAGCGCTGTGGCCCGGCAAGACGCTGTTCGACGATGCCGGCAAGCCGATCATCAAGGTGGTCAAGGGCGGTGTCGATCCGGCCAGTCCGGATGCCGGCCATCAGGTCGATGCACTGGCCGGCGCGACGCTGACCAGTAACGGCGTCGACAAGCTGCTGCAGTTCTGGCTCGGCGAGCAGGGCTTCGGGCCCTATCTCGCGAAATTGCGTCAACAGGGGGTGTGAGCGTGGCACAACAACCTACCGTCAAGGAAGTCCTGTTCAATCCGGTCTTCAACAACAATCCGATCGCATTGCAGATTCTCGGCATCTGCTCGGCGCTGGCCGTCACCTCCAACCTCAAGACGGCGCTGGTCATGGCCATCGCGCTGACGCTGGTGACCGCCTTCTCGAACCTGTTCATCTCGCTGATTCGCGCGCAGATTCCGGGTTCGATCCGGATGATCGTGCAGATGGTCATCATCGCCTCGCTGGTCATCGTCGTCGACCAGCTGCTGCGCGCCTATGCCTTCAGCCTGGCCAAGCAGCTGTCGGTGTTCGTCGGCCTGATCATCACCAACTGCATCGTCATGGGCCGGGCCGAGGCCTTCGCCATGCAGAACCCGCCGCTGCTGTCCTTCTGGGACGGGATCGGCAACGGTCTCGGCTACAGCACGATGCTCGTCGCGCTCGGCGTCATCCGCGAACTGTTCGGTGCCGGCAAGCTGCTCGGCGTCGAAATCCTGCCGCTGATCAAGGACGGCGGCTGGTACCAGCCGAACGGCCTGCTGCTGCTGCCGCCGTCGGCCTTCTTCCTGATCGGCCTGTTCATCTGGGGACTGCGTACCTGGAAGAAGAACCAGGTCGAGCCGGCAAGCTTCCGCATGGCGCCCCAGGTCAACGACAGGGAGGCCTACTGAGATGGAACACCTGCTGAGTCTTTTCGTCCGTTCCGTGTTCATCGAGAACATGGCGCTCTCCTTCTTCCTCGGGATGTGTTCGTTCATCGCCATCTCGAAGAAGGTCGAGACCGCCATCGGCCTCGGCATCGCCGTCGTCGTCGTCCAGGTGATCACGGTGCCGGCCAACAACCTGGCCTATACCTACCTGCTGCGCGAAGGCGCACTGGCCTGGGCCGGCATGCCCGATGTCGACCTGTCCTACCTCGGCCTGCTTACCTACATCGGTGTCATCGCGGCGATCGTCCAGATCCTCGAGATGCTGCTCGACAAGTACGTGCCCAGCCTGTACAACGCGCTCGGCATCTTCCTGCCGCTGATCACCGTCAACTGCGTGATCATGGCCGGTTCGCTGTTCATGGTCGAACGCGACTACAACTTCTCGGAGAGCGTGGTTTACGGCTTCGGTTCCGGCGCCTCGTGGGCGCTGGCGATCGCGCTGCTCGCCGGCATCCGCGAGAAGCTGAAGTACAGCGACGTGCCCGCCGGCCTGCAGGGCCTGGGCATCACTTTCATCACCATCGGCCTGATGTCGCTGGGCTTCATGTCCTTCTCGGGCATTCAACTCTAAGGGGCAGGAATGAACATCCAGGAAATCCTGCTCGCCATCGGCATGTTCACCGGCATCGTGCTGGCGCTCGCGGTCTTCATCATCGCCGCCCGTGCCAAGCTGGTGTCGTCGGGCGATGTCGAGATCGAGATCAACGGCGAGCGCACCATCACCGTGCCGGCCGGCGGCAAGCTGTTGCAGACGCTGGCCTCGAACAACATCTTCCTGTCGTCGGCCTGCGGCGGCGGCGGTACCTGCGCCCAGTGCAAGTGCCAGGTGCACGACGGCGGCGGCGAAATGCTGCCGACCGAGGAATCGCACTTCACCAAGCGCCAGGCCAAGGAAGGCTGGCGCCTGTCGTGCCAGACGCCGGTCAAGCAGAACATGAAGATCGAGGTGCCGGAAGAGGTCTTCGGCGTCAAGAAGTGGGAGTGCACGGTCGAGTCCAACCCGAACGTTGCCACCTTCATCAAGGAACTGACGCTGCGCCTGCCGGAAGGCGAGAGCGTCGATTTCCGGGCCGGCGGCTACGTCCAGCTCGAATGCCCGGCGCACGTCGCCAACTACAAGGACTTCGACATCCAGCCCGAATATCGCGGCGACTGGGACAAGTTCAACATGTGGCGTTTCGTGTCGAAGGTCGACGAGCCGGTCATCCGTGCCTACTCGATGGCCAACTATCCGGAGGAGAAGGGCGTCGTCAAGTTCAACATCCGCGTCGCCTCGCCACCGCCGAACCGCGACGACATCCCGCCGGGCAAGATGTCGTCCTTCGTCTTCAACCTCAAGCCGGGCGACAAGGTCACGGTCTACGGCCCGTTTGGCGAATTTTTCGCCCGCGACACCGAGGCCGAGATGGTCTTCATCGGCGGCGGCGCCGGCATGGCGCCGATGCGCTCGCACATCTTCGACCAGCTCAAGCGTCTCAAGTCGACGCGCAAGATCAGCTTCTGGTACGGCGCCCGCTCGATGCGCGAGGCCTTCTACGTCGAGGAATTCGACAAGCTGGCCGCCGAAAACCCGAACTTCAAGTGGCATCTGGCGCTGTCCGATCCGTTGCCGGAAGACAACTGGACCGGCTACACCGGCTTCATCCACAACGTGCTCTACGAGAACTACCTGAAGGACCATCCGGCGCCCGAGGATTGCGAGTTCTACATGTGCGGTCCACCGATGATGAACGCCGCGGTGATCAAGATGCTGCTCGATCTCGGCGTCGAGCGCGAGAACATCATGCTCGACGACTTCGGCGGCTGAGCGGCGGGGGAGCACTATGGAAACCTTCCTCGTCACTTTTGGCGTGATCGCCCTGCTGGTGCTGCTCATGGCCGTCGGCGTGATTTTCGGGCGCAAGCCGATCGCCGGCAGCTGCGGCGGCTACAAGGCGCTCGATCTCGATTGCGCAGCCGGTTGCAAGGAACCCTGTGAAAAGCGCCAGGCCAGGATCAAGGTGCAACAGGAAGCGGCTGGCAAAATGGCTGAAACGAAGGGGTAAACATGCTCAAATCCTTGCTCGTGAAGGATTACATGACGGCGGATCCGCTGTCCTTCAAACCCGGCACCGAGGTGCTGGCCGCCATTCATGCATTGCTGGCGCATGGTCTGACAGGGGCGCCCGTGGTCGATGAACGTGGTTGTCTGCTCGGCTTCTTTTCCGAAAAGGACGGCCTGAAGGCGGCACTCAACGCGTCTTACTACGAGCAACCGGGCGGTCCGCTGGATGCCTACATGACGCGCGAAGTTCAGGTGCTGGAGGCCAATGCTTCGATGGCCGATGCCGTTGAACGGTTCGTCGCCAATCACTACCATGCCTACCCGGTGATGGCCGACGGGCATCTGGTGGGTCAGTTGTCCCGCCGGGATGCCCTGAAGGCACTCGAAAAACTCTGGTAAAACGTGGCCGCCGTGGCGTGCCATACTTCGGCACGACATGACACATCCTCGACAGATCAGCGTACTCGGCGTTGCCAGCGGAATCGGCGCACAGGATCAGGCCTGCAAGGACGGGCCGCTGGCCTTCCGGCATTCGCACGCCTGGCAGGCGCTCGCCCGCCAGCCCGGGATCGACTGGGCCGATCTGCTGTTCGCGCCGGAAGTGGCGTACACGCCGATCCAGCGTATTGCCGCACTTGGCCGAATGCTGGCCGATGCTGTTGCCGGGCAACTGCATGTCGGCCATCTGCCCTTGGTGATCGGCGGCGATCATTCGGTGGCGATCGGCACCTGGAGCGGCGTGGCGCGTGCTCTGGGCGAGCGTCCCGGCTTGCTCTGGATCGATGCGCATCTCGACAGCCACACGCCATCCACCTCGTATTCGGGGGCGGTCCATGGCATGCCCCTGGCGGCCTTGCTCGGACAGGGAGATAAGCGCCTGCTCGATATCGGCTTGTCCGGCAGCCAGATCGACAGTGCGCACAGCGTCGTTTTCGGGGCGCGCAGTTATGAGCCGGAGGAACTGGCGTTTCTTCAGCGTCGCGGGGTGCGCTTGTATCTGGCCGAGGAGATCGCCCGTCGCGGTTTCCGCATCTGCTTTGCCGAAGCGCTGCATGCGGTGGCGCAGGCAACGGCCGGCTTTGGCGTCAGTATTGACCTCGATGCGGTCGATCCCGGTCTGGCGCCCGGCGTCGGCAGTCCGGAGCCGGGCGGCCTGTTGTCCTTCGATCTGATCGAGGCGATGCGCGAGGTCGCCGCCATGCCTGGCCTGCAAGCCGTGGAAATCGTCGAATACAACCCGGATCGGGATCGTCACGGTGCCACGGCGGCGCTGATCGCCGATCTGATCGAACTGCTGCTCGTCGCCCGCAAACATGCCTGAGATGGAATTTGATCCCTGTGCCATCCTCGGCGTTTCCCCGGGCGACTCCCCGGAAATATGGAAAAAAGCCTATCGGCGTCTGGCCATGCGCTGGCATCCGGACCGCAACGACGATCCGCAGGCAACCGAGCGGTTCAAGGAGATCGGTGCGGCTTACGAGGCGCTGCTGAGCGGCGACGACGAAGCGTCGGAAAATCCGCCGGCCGACGCGTCGACCGCAGCAACGCCGCCGCAGGCGCCCGATATCCGTCTTTCGCTCTCGCTGACGCTGGAGGAGGCGGCCCGCGGTTGCCGCCGCAGCGTTGATTTCATCCGCAGCGTCGATTGTCCGACCTGCGATGGCAGCGGCGAGGCCGGGCTGGCGCGGACCCGCTTCTGCAGCGCCTGTCACGGCAGCGGGCGCGTTCACGACGCGCATCGGCGGCTGATCCCCTGTGGCGCGTGTCATGGCAAGGGTTTGTTCACCGAGCGCATCTGCCCGGATTGCGAGGGCCACGGCAAGCACCGGACGCCTGTCCACCTGGAAATCACCGTGCCGCCCGGCATGTTGCAGGGCGATGAACTCAGGTTGACCGGGCAGGGGGAGGCGGCCAGCGGCGAACTGGCTGCCGGCGATCTCTACCTGACCATCCTGCTCGAACAGCACCGTCTGTTCCAACTCGATGGACGCGACCTCTGCTACCGGATGCCGGTCGATGCGCTGTTGCTGCTGGCCGGCGGCGATATCCGTGTACCCGGCCTGGCGGGCGAAGTGGTTTGCGAACTGGCTGCGGGCGATTCCGTGCCGCGCGAGATTCGTCTGGCGGGGGCCGGTTATCCCGGCCGTGGCCGGCATCCGGCCGGCGATCTGCGTGTCGAGCTGATGCCGGTATTTGCGGTAGACCTCACTGCCCGGCAAAAAACCGCCTTGCGCAACCTGCACGAGGCGTGGATGAAGGAGGCTGCCACCCACCTGCCGGCGGTCGCCGAATGGCGTCGCCGACAGGGGCTGGACTAGCGTCCGTGCTGGGTCAGGATCAGGCCGGCGACCAGCATCAGCCAGCTACTGCCGACGACGAACCTGCGGTAGATGTTTTCGAGCGTGTCCTGCATGGCGATTCCCCCTGAAGCGGCATGTTCGAGGAATATACCAAAAGATTATGACAGTTGTTTCTATCGCTTCAGGAGGTGCCCGGCGCGGCGGCCGGACGGGGCCGCGGATTGAAGCCGAAATCGCCGGCCAGCGCAGCGGCCTCGACCGGTTCCAGCGGAATGCCGTGCCAGTTCAGGGCGATCCGGCGGCCGTCGAGTATCGACTGCCAGTCGGTGTCGTCGGGCATTCCGCCTTGATCACGGCGGATTTCGTCGATCAGCGGCGCCAGATCGCGATCGTCCAGCAGGCCGATGCCGGGGGCGGCATCGAGCAGCAGGTTGCCTTGCCCATCGATCAGCAGGCGTCGCAGATCGCCGGCCATGCCGCCGACGTGCGAGATGAATCCTTGCCCGTGCCGGCGATAGATCCACGGCGTGCAGGCCAGATCGACATAGACCCGCTGCGGACCGTTCTGCACGTAGCCGCATCCCCGGTCGTCAACCGCATAGTGCGCGTTCAGGAAGGCGATCAGTCCGCGATGGGTGAGCGGTTCGCCCTGCAATCGCCAGTTGCCCCGCCTGTCGAGCGACAACCACTCGTAGCAGGCGGGGACGTTCGGCCATTTGATGCTGGCCGCTGCTTCCATCAGTCCTCGTAGGCGGACATCGGCGGACAGGCGCAGTTCAGGTTGCGGTCGCCGTACACATCGTCGATGCGATTGACGCTCGGCCAGAACTTGTTGGCTTTCACCCAGGATAGCGGGAAGACGGCTTCCGCGCGGCTGTAGGGGCGGTTCCATTCGCTATCGATGACGTCTGCCTGCGAATGCGGGGCATGCTTGAGCGGATTGTTGTCCGCCGGCAGTTCACCCTGTTCGATGCGGCGGATTTCTGCGCGAATGCTGATCATGGCCTCGATGAAGCGGTCCAGCTCGGCCTTCGATTCCGATTCGGTCGGTTCGACCATGATCGTGCCGGCGACCGGGAAGGACACCGTCGGCGCGTGGAAACCATAGTCCATCAGGCGCTTGGCGATGTCGATCTCGGCGATGCCGGTGGCGGCCTTGATCGGGCGGATGTCGAGGATGCACTCGTGCGCCACGCGGCCGTTCTTGCCGACGTAGAGCACCGGGTAGTGGTCCTTGAGCCGGGTCGCGACGTAGTTGGCGTTGAGGATGGCGACCTGGGTCGCCTTCTTGACTCCGGCGCCGCCGAGCATCGCCAGGTACATCCAGGAAATGGTCAGGATCGACGCTGAACCGAAGGGCGCCGCCGAGACCGCGCCCTGGCCACCGTGCGGACCGTCGATGGTAGCGACCGCATGGTTGGCCATGAACGGCGCGAGGTGGGCCTTCAGGCCGATTGGGCCCATGCCCGGTCCGCCGCCGCCGTGCGGGATGGCGAAGGTCTTGTGCAGGTTCATGTGGCTGACGTCGGCCCCGATGAAGCCGGGCGAGGTCAGGCCGACCTGGGCGTTGAGGTTGGCGCCGTCCATGTAAACCTGGCCACCGTTGGCATGGACGATGGCGCAAATGTCCATGATCGCTTCTTCGAACACGCCGTGCGTCGACGGGTAGGTGATCATCAGGCAGGCGAGGTCGTCCTTGTGTTCCTCGGCCTTGGCTTTCAGGTCCGCAACATCGACGTTGCCGTTGTCGTCGCAATCGACGACGACAACCTGCATGCCGCACATCTGGGCAGTGGCCGGGTTGGTGCCGTGCGCTGATTTCGGAATCAGGCAGACCTTGCGGTGCGCTTCGCTACGGCTGGCGTGGTAGCGGGCAATCGCCACCAGACCGGCGTATTCGCCCTGGGCGCCGGAGTTCGGCTGCATGCAGATGGCGTCGAAGCCGGTGACGGTTTTCAGCCATTCGGTCAGGCCGGCGATCATCTCGTGGTAGCCGGCAACCTGCTCGCGCGGGGCGAACGGGTGGATACCGCCGAATTCCGGCCAGGTCACCGGGATCATTTCGCTGGTCGCGTTCAGCTTCATCGTGCACGAGCCGAGCGAGATCATCGAATGGTCGAGCGCCAGGTCCTTGTTCTGCAGCGACTTCAGGTAGCGCAGCATCTCGTGTTCGGTGTGGTGGGTGTTGAACACCGGGTGCGACAGAATCGCGTCGCCGCGCAGCAGGGCGGCCGGGATCGCCGGGTCGGCGGCGGCGACCTGGGCGTCGATCTGGTCGATGTCCAGCGTGATCCGGGTGATCAGGTGGAACAGCGCGGCGACATCCTGGCGGGTAGTCGTTTCGTCGAGCGAGATACCGAGCACGCCGGCCGCCACGCGGCGCAGGTTGAATCCTGCGGTCGACGCCGCGAGATGGATGGTTTCGGCCCGCGCCCCCAGGTCGATGTGGATGGTGTCGAAGAACTGGCCGGCCAGCGGGGCGATGCCGGCGCGCTTCAGTGCTTCGGCGAGGATCGCGGTCAGCCGGTGGATGCGTGCGGCGATGGTCTGCAGGCCTTGCGGGCCGTGATAGACGGCGTACATGCCGGCCATGTTGGCGAGCAGCACCTGCGAGGTGCAGATGTTGGAATTGGCCTTCTCGCGGCGGATGTGCTGTTCGCGCGTCTGCAGCGTCATGCGGTAGGCGGTCTTGCCGCGCGCGTCCTTGGAGACGCCGATGATGCGGCCGGGCATCGAGCGGACGTTGGCTTCGCGGGTGGCGAAGAAGGCGGCGTGCGGGCCGCCGAAGCCCATCGGGATGCCGAAGCGCTGGCTCGAACCGAGGGCGATGTCGGCGCCCATGGCGCCCGGCGACTTGAGCAGCACCAGCGCCATCAGGTCGCTGGCGACGGCGACGGTGGCGCCTTTGGCCTTCAGTGCGGCGATGCTGTCGGTCAGGTCGCGCACTTCGCCGTTGTCGCCCGGATACTGCAGCAGGGCACCGAAGAATTCCTGGTCTTTCTGGCTGTCGACCGCAGCAATCACCAGTTCGAAACCGAAGTAGGCGGCGCGCGTCTTGATCACGTCGACGGTCTGCGGGAAACAGTTGGCGTCGATCAGGAAACGGTTCGACTTCGACTTGGAGACGCGCCGCGCCATCGTCATCGCTTCGGCGGCGGCGGTGGCTTCGTCGAGCAGCGAGGCGTTGGCGATTTCCAGGCCAGTCAGGTCGACGACCATCTGCTGGAAGTTCATCAGCGCTTCCAGGCGGCCCTGGGCGATTTCGGCCTGGTAGGGCGTGTAGGCGGTGTACCAGCCGGGGTTTTCCATGACGTTGCGCAGGATCACCTTCGGCGTCAGCGTGTCGTAGTAGCCCATGCCGATGCACGACTTCTGGATCACGTTCTTGCCGGCGATCGCCTTCAGGTCGGCGAGCGCCTCGTGTTCGCGGCGCGGCGCCGGCAACGGCAGGTCGGCGGGTAGGCGGATGGCGGCCGGGACGGTCTGGGCTATCAGCTGGTCGAGGCTGGCGGCACCGATAGCGGCCAGCATTTCGGTCATTTCGGTGGCGCAGGGGCCGATGTGGCGGCCGATGAACTCGTCGTGCTGTTCAAGGGCGCTCAGGGACAATGGGGTCATGGCGAAGGCGACTTGCGAAAGAAGGGCGGGAAGGCGGCCCGCAAACGGGCCCGGAAACGGGAATTTGCCCGATTCCTGCGGTCGACCGCAGGAATCGGCAAAAAACCGGTGCCGCTCAGGCGGCGTCGGCAACCGCCTGGTAAGCAGCAGCGTCGAGCAGGGCGTCGACGTCGGCGAGGTTGTCCGGGGTCATCTTGAACAGCCACGCGGCGTAGGCGTCGGCATTGACCGACTCCGGCGCGTCGACGGCGGCCTGGTTGACTTCGGTGACGGTGCCGGCGATCGGCGCGTACACGTCGGCGGCGGCCTTGACCGACTCGACCACGGCGATTTCCTTCTCGGCGGCGTAATGCGCGCCGACTTCCGGCAGTTCGACGAAGACCAGGTCACCCAGGGCTTCCTGCGCGTGGTCGGAAATGCCGACGGTGACGGTGCCATCGGCGTTCTTCAGGACCCACTCGTGGGAGGCGGCGTACTTGAGGTTGGACGGGACGTTGGACATGGTTTTTCTCCTGATTGGGTGAATTTGAATTAGACGACGGCTTTGCCGTTGCGGGCGAATACGGGTTTGCTGACCCTGGCCTTGAGCAGTTTGCCGCGGATGTCGACCTCGACTTCGTCGCCGATGGCGACGCCGAGCGGCAGGCGGGCCAGCGCGATGGATTGCTGCAGCGTCGGCGAGAAGGAGCCGGAGGTGATTTCGCCTTCGCCCTGGGCGGTGACGACCTTCTGGTGGCCGCGCAAGACGCCCTTGTCGAGCAGGATCAGGCCGAGGAACTGTTTCTGCTGGCCGGCTGCGGTCAACGCCGCCTTGCCGACGAAATCGCGCGCGTCCTTGATGGCGACGGTCCAGGCCAGGCCGGCGTCGAGCGGCGACACCGTCTCGTCCATGTCCTGGCCGTAGAGATTCATGCCGGCTTCCAGGCGCAGCGTGTCGCGGGCGCCGAGTCCGCAAGGGGCGACGCCGGCATCCTTCAGCGCATTCCACACGGCTTCGGCTTCGCCGGCCGGCAGCATGATTTCGTAGCCGTCCTCGCCGGTGTAGCCGGTGCTGGCGATGAAGTACTGATCGACTTCGGCGGCGAAGAAGGGCTTCAGGCCCTCGCTTGCGGCCTTCACTTGCGGCAGGACCTGCCACACCTTGGCACGGGCGTTCGGGCCCTGGACGGCGATGATGCCGAGATTGCCGGCGCCGTCGCGGCGCTGGGTGATGGTCACGTCCATCTTCCATTCGGCGGCCTTGGCCTGCATCCAGGCCAGGTCCTTGTCGGCGGTGCCGGCATTGACCACGATGCGAAAGCGCGTGTCGGTGAGGAAATAAATGATCAGGTCGTCGATGACGCCGCCGGTTTCATTGAGCATGGCGGCGTAGAGCGCCTTGCCGGAAACGGTCAGCTTGGCGACGTCGTTGGCGACTAGGCGCGACAGGAAGGGGCGGCAATCGGCGCCGACCAGATCGACCGGGCACATGTGCGAGACGTCGAACATGCCGCAATCCTTGCGCACCGCGTGGTGCTCCTCGATCTGCGAACCGTAGTTGACCGGCATGTCCCAGCCGCCGAAATCGACCATCCGGGCGTTGAGCGCGCGATGGGCGGCGTTCAGAACCGTTTTCTTCAGCATATCAATCCTTTGGTGGCTTTTCTCAAAGCCGTTTCTGGAAACGGAAAAGGGGTGAAACGAAAAACTCGCGTCTTGCGTTTCACCCCTCTGTCCTTGATACCTGAGAGATTTGCCCCATCGGTGGATGTCGACCGCAAGCGGTGACATCAGCTCTCCAGAGTTTCGGATTTGCATCCGGTTCCGCGGTCCTTTTGCCTGAGCGTTTTCGGGTGGGTTTGCGCCTTCGGCGGCAGAAGCATCTGCGCTCTCCCACGGAACGGGAGGCACTATAGCCGGACATCGTTGTCCAAGCAACATGTTGCGGCGCAGCATGCGGCCCGGTCGGGCCGGTGCTTCGTGTTACCATCCCGTTTTGCTTCCGATGCCTTTTTCGTGCAGCCGTCCAACTTCGATTTTCACTGTCACTCCCGCGTTTCCGATGGCTTGCTGCCGCCGGACGAGGTGGCGCGTCGTGCCGCCGGCAACGGGGTCGACCTGTGGGCGTTGACCGACCACGACGACCTCGGCGGCTTGGCCGACGCCCGCACGGCGGCCGAAGCGCTCGGCCTGCCTTTCGTCAATGGTGTCGAAATCTCGATCGAATGGCACGAAACGCCGATCCATATCGTCGGCCTCGGTTTCGACGCCGCGCATCCGGCGCTGGTCGACGGCCTGGCCGGGCTGCGTCAGGGACGCCAGGAGCGGGCCCGGCGCATGGGCGAATCGCTGGCGGCGATCGGCATCCACGGCGTCTATGAAGGCGCGCTGGCCTATGTCACCAATCCGAACCTGATCTCGCGCGCGCATTTCGCCCGCTATCTGGTCAGCATCGGCATTGCCCGCGATGTGCCGGGCGTTTTCCAGCATTACCTGGCGCCGGGCAAACCCGGCTATGTCGATCATCGCTGGGCCGGTCTGGCCGATGCCGTCGGCTGGATACGGGCTGCCGGTGGCGTCGCCGTGGTCGCCCATCCCGGGCGCTACAAGCTGTCCGGTGCCGACATGCAGCGTTTTCTCGACGAATTCAAGGATCTGGGCGGCGCTGCGATCGAAGTGGTCAGCGGCAGTCATTCGCCGGACCACGTCCTGCATTTCGCCCGTCTCGCCCGACGTTACGCTTTCCATGCCTCGCGCGGCTCCGATTTTCACGGCCCCGAAGAAAGCTACGTCGATCTCGGCCGCCTGGCGGCCCTCCCGCAGGACCTCAAACCGGTCTGGCGCCTGATCGTCTGAACATGGCCCGCGTCGTCAACATCCATCCGGAAAACCCGCAAACCCGGCTGCTCGCGCAGGCCGTGGAATTCATCCGCCAGGGCGCAATCGTCGCCTTGCCCACCGATTCGTGCTACGCGCTTGGCTGCCATCTTGGCGACAAGGAGGCGCTCGACCGCATCCGCGCCATCCGCCAGATCGACGACCGCCACCATCTGACGCTGATGGTCCGCGACCTGTCGCAGATCGCCACCTATGCCCGGGTCGACAATGCCCAGTACCGCATGCTCAAGGCGGCGACGCCGGGCAGTTATGTGTTCATCCTCGAAGGCAGCAAGGAATTGCCGCGCCGGGTCATGCACCCGAAGCGCAAGACCATCGGCCTGCGCATTCCCGATCATCCGGTGGCGCTGGCGCTGCTTGAGGAACTCGGCGAGCCGCTGCTGACCTGCACCCTGCAGTTGCCGGGCGACGAGGCACCGCTGACCGAAGGCTGGGAAATCCAGGATCGTCTCGACGATCACATCGAATGGATACTCGATGCCGGCTATTGCGGGACCGAGCCGACCACGGTCATCGATCTGACCGGGCCGAGTCCGGAACTGGTGCGCGCCGGCCGCGGCCCGCTCGAACCTTTCGGCTTGTGACATGCTGGACATCAACGCGCTGATCCAGACCATCGCCATCGCCGCCTTGCCGGTGATTTTTGCGATCACGCTGCACGAGGCGGCGCACGGTTACGCGGCCCGCCATTTCGGCGACCCGACCGCCTGGATGTTGGGCCGCATCAGCCTCAATCCGTTGCGCCACATCGATCCGCTCGGCACGATCGCCATTCCGCTGCTGATCCTGCTGTTTTCGGGCGGCAGCTTCCTGTTCGGCTACGCCAAGCCGGTGCCGGTCGATTTCGGTCGCCTGCGCCATCCCAAGAAGGACATGTTCTGGGTTGCCGCCGCCGGGCCGCTGGCCAACCTGTTCATGGCGCTGTGCTGGGCTTTCCTGCTCAAGCTGTCGTGGGAGATGCCGGTCAACCAGTTTACCCTGCCGCTATCGGAAATGAGCAAGGTCGGCATCATGATCAACTGCGTGCTGATGGTGCTCAACCTTTTGCCGCTGCCGCCGCTCGACGGCGGGCGCATCGCGGTCAGCCTGTTGCCGCATTCGCTGGCCTGGAAATACGCGCGGCTCGAACCCTGGGGCTTTCCGATTTTGCTGCTGCTGCTGTTCACCGGTATCCTCAGCGCCATCCTGAGCCCGCTGGTCGCGCTGGCCGCGCGTGCCATCGAAGTCATTTTCGGTCTTTATTAGAACAATCTCCTCATTTCCATGTACGCAGAACGTGTCCTTTCCGGCATGCGTCCCACCGGGGCGCTTCATCTCGGCCACTACCACGGGGTCCTCAAGAACTGGATCAAGCTCCAGCACGAATATCCCTGCCTGTTCTTCGTTGCCGACTGGCACGCGCTGACCACCAATTACGACAATCCGCAGAGCATCGAGAAGGCTGCCTGGGACATGGTCATCGACTGGCTGGCTGCTGGCGTCGATCCGAACCAGGCGACGCTGTTCATCCAGTCCAAGGTGCCCGAACACGCCGAACTGCACCTGCTGATGTCGATGATGACGCCGCTCGGCTGGCTCGAGCGCGTGCCGACCTACAAGGACCAGCAGGAAAAGCTGGCCAACAAGGACTTGTCGACCTACGGCTTCCTCGGCTACCCGCTGCTGATGAGCGCCGACATCCTGATCTACCGCGCCGACAAGGTGCCGGTCGGCGAGGACCAGATTCCGCACGTCGAATTCACCCGCGAACTGGCCCGCCGCTTCAACCACATGTACGGCCGCGAACCCGGTTTCGAGGACAAGGCGCGCGAGGCGGTGAAGAAGCTCGGCGGCAAGAAGGCGCGCCTGTACGAGGAACTGCGCACCCGCTTCCAGCAGGAAGGCGACAAGGAAGCGATCGAACAGGCCAAGGCCGTGCTCAATGAAATCCAGCATCTGTCGGCCGTCGACCGCGAGCGGTTGTTCGGTTTCCTCGAAGGCACCGGCAAGATGATCCTGGTCGAACCGGGTTACCTGCTGACGCCGGAATCGAAGATGCCGGGCCTGGACGGGCAGAAGATGTCCAAGTCCTACAACAACACGATCACGCTGCGCGAATCCGAAGAGTCGGTGGCCAAGAAGGTCAAGTCGATGCCGACCGACACCCAGCGCGTGCGCCGTACCGATCCGGGCGATCCGGCGCGCTGCCCGGTGTGGCAGCTGCATCAGGTCTATTCCGACGACGCGACGCGCGACTGGGCCAGCCAGGGCTGCCGTACCGCCGGCATCGGCTGCATCGAATGCAAGCAGCCGGTGATCGAGGGCATCCTCAAGGAACAGGCACCGATGCGCGAGCGGGCGCAGGTCTATCTGGACGATCCGACGCTGGTCAAGAACATCATCGCCGACGGCTGCGAAAAGGCTCGCGAACTGGCGCGCGAGACGATGCGCGACGTGCGCGAGTCGATGGGGCTGGAATACCACTGATGATCCAGGCGTCGTCCCGCGTCCGCAGGCAGGCGGTCGGCGCATGAATCTTGCGGTCGACGCGCCCCAGGCGGCACTTTTCGAGCCGGTCGCCCGCATCTACGGCGAACCGATGGCGGCCTTGCCGCAGGATTTGTACATTCCGCCGGATGCGCTGGCGATCATGCTCGACGCCTTCGAAGGTCCGCTCGACCTGCTGCTCTACCTGATCCGCAAGGCCAACGTCGATATCCTCGACATCCCGATGGCGCCGCTGACCCGGCAGTATCTCGACTACGTCGAGGCGATGCGCGCGCAGAACCTCGAGCTGGCGGCCGAATACCTGGTCATGGCGGCGATGCTGATCGAGATCAAGTCGCGCATGCTGCTGCCGCGGCCCAAGCTGGCCGGCGACGACGATGCCGAGGATCCGCGCGCCGAGCTGGTCCGCCGGCTGATGGAATACGAGCAGATGAAGCTGGCCGGCCAGAAGCTCAACGAAATGCCGCAGGCCGAGCGCGATTTCTACTGGGTCGAGACGCTGGTCGAAAAATCGTTGCTGGTACGGCTGCCGGAAGTGTCGGTCGACGACCTGAAGGAAGCCTGGATGGCCGTCGTCCGCCAGGCGGCGCTGAAGCGCAACCACAAGATCAGCCGCGAGGAGTTGTCGGTGCGCGAGCACATGGGCATCATTCTTCGCCATCTGCAGGAAAAGGGCGGCTTCGTGCAGTTCGAAACGCTGTTCGATCCGGCGATGGGCCCGCCCGGGCTGGTCGTGCATTTCATCGCGATGCTCGAACTGGGCCGCGAAAAGCTGATCCGCATCACGCAGACCGAGGCGTTTGCGCCGATCTATGTCAATCTGCGCGACGGCGAGCCGGAAGCGGTATTGGAAGAGGAAGATGGAACCGAGTCAGGCCACGAAGATTCTTGAGGCGGCACTGCTCGCCGCACGCGAGCCGATGACCACCAACGACATGAAGCAGATGTTCGACGACGAGGTGTCGACCGACACGCTGCGCAAGCTGCTCGACCAGATCCGCGAGGACTGGGCCGAACGTCCCGTCGAACTGGTGCAACTGGCCAGCGGCTGGCGTTTCCGCACGCGGCCGGAATACCTGCCTTACCTCGAGCGGCTGAACCCCGAAAAACCGCCGAAATACTCGCGCGCCGTGCTCGAAACGCTGGCCATCATCGCCTACCGGCAGCCGGTGACGCGCGGCGACATCGAAGACATCCGCGGCGTCACGGTCAACAGCAACGTCATCAAGACGCTGGAAGACCGCGGCTGGATCGACGTCGTCGGTCACCGCGACACCCCCGGACGGCCGGCGCTGTTCGCCACCACCAAACAATTTCTCGACGATCTCGGGTTGCGCGCCGTCAGCGAACTGCCGCCGCTCGAACAAATCGTCCAGACCCTGGAGCTGAACCATGAACCCACGTAAACGAAGCCCGTTCCGCACGCCGCAGGCAGCGCCCGAAGCGCCCGCCGCCGGCCGGCGTGGAAAAGGTCGCAATCCTGCGGTCGACCGCGAAATCGGCGGAAAACCCCGTACTGCTGCGGTCGACCGCAACAACGAGGAAATTTCCGACGAAGCGCCGGTCCAGCCGGCGCCGCGCAAACGCATCGGCACGCCGCCGACCGGTCGCGCCAACCGCGGCAACATCGGCCGCAACGGCAAACCGTTGGTCGAAGCCAAGCCGGAACGCCTGCAGAAGGTGCTGGCCCAGGCCGGCGTCGGCTCGCGCCGCGAGATGGAAGAATGGATTGCCGCCGGCAAGGTCAGCGTCAATGGCGAAGTGGCGCATCTCGGCCAGTCCGTCGTGCCGACCGACAAGGTCAAGGTCGGCGGCCGGCTGGTCAACATCCGCTTCACCGGCAGCGCCGCCCGCGCGCCGCGCGTGCTGATCTACCACAAGCCGGAAGGCGAAATCGTCTCGCGCGACGACCCGGACGGCCGCCCGTCGGTCTTCTCCGCACTGCCGCGCATGCGCGGCGGGCGCTGGATCAATGTCGGCCGGCTCGACTTCAATACCTCCGGCCTGTTGCTGTTCACCACATCCGGCGAACTGGCCAACAAGCTGATGCATCCGAGCTCGCAGCTGGTCCGCGAGTACGCCGTGCGCGTGCTCGGCGAGCTGACCCTGGAAGCGCAGCAGCAACTGCTCAAGGGGGTCGAACTGGAAGACGGCCAGGCCAGTTTCTCCAGTCTGCTCGATGCGGGCGGCGAGGGGGCCAACAAATGGTATCGGGCGACCCTGTTCGAAGGCCGCAACCGCGAGGTCCGGCGCATGTTCGAAGCGGTCGGCTGCACGGTCAGCCGGCTGATCCGCGTCCGTTACGGTCCCTTCGTGCTGCCGCCGCAATTGAAGCGCGGCCGCTGCCGCGAACTCGACGAAGCCGAGGTCAAGGCCCTGATGCGTGCGCTGGCGCCCTCGGCAAAGCCGCAAGCCTGACGACGGACGGCCCGACAACCCGTCGTCGCCGTCAAATGGATTGTCCGGGAGGAATAAACTCGTTATAATTCACGGGTTTGTTCCTCCCGTGTTTTCTGCGGGCATCTTGTTTTTTCCGAGGTGGGCGTTTCGCCCATTTTTTATTTGTAGCCATGGATTTGAATTCTCTGCTTGAAACCACGGTCGTCGGTCTCGGCTATGAGCTCGTCGACGTCGAAATGTCGCCGCGCGGCCGGACCATTCGCGTGTTCATCGATGCCCCCGGCAAGGACGGCGGGATCGATGTCGAAGACTGCGCCAAGGTCTCCAACCAGTTGTCGCGCGTCTTCGAAGTCGAGAATGTCGATTATGACCGGCTCGAGATCTCCTCGCCGGGCATGGACCGTGTCGTCAAGAAGGAAGCGGATTTTGCCCGTTTTGCCGGGCACGACATCCAGATCAAGCTGCGTATCCCGCACAACAACCGGCGCAATTTCCAGGGCGAACTGCTCGGCTGTGCCGACGGCAAGGTCGGCCTGCGCCTGCCAGGCAGCGGCAAACCCGATGCCGCGCCCGACGACGTGGAACTCGAATTCAACAACATCGAAAAGGCACGTCTCGTGCCGCGATTCGACTGAAGTACCTGGAGGTCTTACATGAGCCGTGAAATGTTGCTGCTGGTCGATGCGCTGGCCCGCGAAAAGAATGTCGCCAAGGACATCGTCTTCGGTGCCCTGGAACTGGCGCTGGCATCCGCGACCAAGAAACGCATCCACGACGAAGCCGAAGTCCGCGTGTCGATCGACCGCGATACCGGCAATTTCGACTCCTTCCGTCGCTGGCAGGTGGTTGCCGACGACGAGTACGTCAACGAATTCCTCCAGATTCCGCTGTCCGACGCCCAGAAGGAAGATCCGGAAGTCGAGCCGGGCGATTACCTCGAAGAACCGCTGGAACCGATCGATTTCGGTCGCATCGGCGCCCAGGCCGCCAAGCAGGTGATCCTGCAGAAAATCCGCGACGCCGAGCGCGAACAGGTACTGCAGGACTTCCTTGAGCGCAAGGAACATGTGGTGTCCGGCACCATCAAGCGCATGGAGCGCGGCAATGCCATCATCGAAGCCGGCAAGATCGAAGCCCTGCTGCCGCGCGACCAGATGATTCCGAAGGAAAACCTGCGCATCGGCGACCGCGTTCGCGCCTACTTGCTGCGCATCGATCGCAATGCCCGCGGTCCGCAGATCATCCTGTCGCGTACCGCGCCGGAATTCGTCATGAAGCTGTTCGCCATCGAAGTGCCGGAAATCGAGGACGAGCTGATGGAACTCAAGGCCTGCGCCCGCGATCCCGGCATGCGCGCCAAGATTGCCGTCAAGTCGAACGACCCGCGCATCGATCCGATCGGTACCTGCGTCGGCCTGCGCGGTTCGCGGGTGACCGCCGTGCGCAACGAGATCGGCGGCGAGAACATCGATATCGTGCTGTGGTCGGCCGATCCGGCCCAGTTCGTGATCGGCGCGCTGTCGCCGGCCGAAGTCACCTCGATCGTCGTCGATGAGGAAAAGCACGCCATGGACGTCGTCGTCGACGAGGACAACCTGGCCATCGCTATCGGTCGCAGCGGCCAGAACGTTCGCCTGGCCTCGGAGCTGACCGGCTGGACGATCAACCTGATGACCCAGGACGAGTCGGCCAAGAAGGCCGAAGCCGAATACGCCGTGACCCGCGTCGTGTTCATGGAAAAGCTGGATATCGACGAGGAACTGGCCGACCTGCTGATCGAGGAAGGTTTCTCGACGCTGGAAGAAGTGGCCTATGTGCCGCTGGCCGAAATGCTCGAAATCGAAGGGCTCGACGAGGACATCGTGAACGAGCTGCGCAACCGGGCGCGCAACGTGCTGCTGACCGAAGCCATCGCTACCGAGGAAAAGCTGGAAAGCGTTTCCGAAGACCTGATCGGCCTCGAGGGCATGACCAAGGATCTGGCTGCCAGACTGGCCGAACAGGGCGTCAAGACACGCGACGACCTGGCCGAGCTGGCGGTCGATGAACTGACTGAAATGACCGGCATTGACGAAGAGCGTGCCAAGGAACTGATTCTGAAGGCACGAGCTCACTGGTTCGAGTGAGCAGGGAGGTAGTAACCATGTCTGCAACAACCGTTTCTCAATTTGCCGTTGAACTGAAGATGCCTGTCGAGGCCCTGCTGGAGCAGCTGGGCCGCGCCGGTGTCGGCAAGGCCAACGGCAGCGATCCCCTGACCGATCAGGACAAGGCCAGCCTGCTCGACTATCTGCGCCGCTCGCACGGCGATGACCAGCCGAAGAACAAGATCACGCTGACGCGCAAGCAGACGTCCGAGATCAAGGCCACCGACGCCCACGGCCGTGCCCGCACGGTGCAGGTCGAAGTCCGCAAGAAGCGCGTGCTGATCAAGCGCGATACGCCGGATCATCTGCCGGAAAACGAAGCCGAAATCGAGCAGGAGCTGCTTGAGCCGGCGCCGCTCGTCGAGGAAGTTCAGATCGTCGAGCCGGAACCGGTGATCGAGATGCCGGCGGTCGAGCCGGAACCGCTTGTCGAGCCGGAACCGGAGCCCGAGCCTGAGCCCGAGCCGGTCGTCGAAGCCGAACCGGAAATCATCGAAGAAGCGGCCACGGATGAAACCGCAGCGGATGCCCCGGCCCCTGCGCCGCGCCTGACCCGTGCCGCGATCATCGGCGAAAAGGAACTCAAGGCGCGCGAAGAGGAAGCCAAGCGCTACAACCGTCTGCGCGAAATCCAGGAACGCGAACTGCGCGAGAAGCAGGCCCGCGAAGCCCAGTTGGTGCTCATGCGCCAGCAGGCCGAAGCCGCAGCGGCGGCAGCCAAGGCCGCCGAGCAGGCCAAGCAGCAGGTGGCAGCGCAAGCCAAATCCGGCGAAGGCGAGAAGGGCACCCTGCACAAGCGTCCCGATGCGCCCAAGAAGGGTGACAAGGGCGGTCGCGCTCCGGATGACGGCAAGAAGAAGGGCGGTCTGAAGACCCGTGGCTCCGATGTCGGCGGCGGCTGGAAGGAAGGTCGCCACGGCCACAAGAAGTCGCACAAGTCGGACGACGGCCAGGGCAGTTTCCAGGCGCCGACCGAACCGATCATCCGCGAAGTGCACGTGCCGGAAACCATTTCGGTGTCCGATCTCGCGCACAAGATGGCCATCAAGGCGACCGAGATCATCAAGGCCATGATGAAGATGGGCTCGATGGTCACCATCAACCAGGTGCTGGACCAGGAAACGGCGATGATCGTCGTCGAGGAAATGGGCCACAAGGCGGTCGCCGCCAAGCTGGACGATCCCGATGCCTTCCTCGAGGAAAGCAACGAGCACAAGGATGTGCCGCTGCTGCCGCGCGCGCCGGTGGTTACCGTCATGGGCCACGTCGACCACGGCAAGACCTCGCTGCTTGACTACATCCGTCGCGCCAAGGTCGCTGCGGGCGAAGCCGGCGGCATCACGCAGCACATCGGTGCCTATCACGTGGAAACCGAACGCGGCATGATCACCTTCCTCGACACCCCGGGTCACGAAGCGTTTACCGCGATGCGTGCCCGCGGCGCCAAGGCCACCGACATCGTCATCCTGGTGGTCGCAGCCGACGACGGCGTGATGCCGCAGACGAAGGAAGCCATCCACCATGCCAAGGCGGCCGGCGTGCCGCTGGTCGTGGCGGTGAACAAGATCGACAAGCCGGATGCCAACCCGGACCGCGTCAAGCAGGAACTGGTTGCCGAAGGCGTCATTCCGGAAGAGTATGGCGGCGATTCGCCGTTCTGCCCGGTATCCGCCAAGAAGGGTACCGGTATCGACGAACTGCTCGAGCAGGTGCTGCTGCAGGCCGAAGTGCTGGAACTGACGGCGCAACAGGATGCACCGGCCAAGGGCCTGATCATCGAAGCGCGTCTCGACAAGGGCCGCGGCGCCGTGGCCACCATGCTGGTGCAGTCCGGTACCCTGAAGCGCGGCGACGTCGTGCTGGCCGGCCAGGTGTTCGGCAAGGTGCGCGCCATGCTCGACGAGAACGGCAAGCCGATCAACGAAGCCGGCCCGTCGATTCCGGTCGAAATCCTCGGCCTGTCGGATGTTCCGGCGGCCGGCGAGGAAGCCATCGTGCTGACCGACGAAAAGAAGGCGCGCGAAATCGCCCTGTTCCGTCAGGGCAAGTTCCGCGACGTCAAGCTGGCCAAGCAACAGGCCGCCAAGCTGGAAAGCATGTTCCAGCAGATGGAAGAAGGCGAGGTCAAGACCCTGCCGCTGATCGTCAAGGCCGACGTGCAAGGTTCGCAGGAAGCGCTGGTCCAGACGCTGGCCAAGCTGTCCAACGAGGAAGTCCGGGTCAACGTCATCCACGGTGCCGTCGGTGCGATTTCCGAATCCGACGTCAACCTGGCGCAAGCTTCCGGTGCCGTCATCATCGGCTTCAACACCCGTGCCGATGCCGGCGCGCGCAAGCTGGCCGAGACCTTCGGTGTCGATATCCGTTACTACAATGTGATCTATGACGCGGTCGACGAGGTCAAGGCGGCACTTTCCGGCATGCTGTCGCCGGAGAAGCGCGAGCAGGTCACCGGCATGGTCGAGATTCGCCAGGTCTTCCACGTCTCGAAGGTCGGCGCGATCGCCGGCTGTTACGTGCTGGAAGGTATCGTCAAGCGTTCCTCGCGCATCCGCCTGATCCGCAACAACGTGGTTCAGTGGGACGGCGAGCTCGATTCGCTCAAGCGCTTCAAGGACGACGTCAAGGAAGTGCGTTCGAATTTCGAGTGCGGTCTCTCCCTGCGTGGCAACAACGACATCCAGGAAGGCGATCAGCTCGAAGTGTATGAAATCCAGGAAGTGGCGCGTTCCCTGTAATGAAGAAGCAGGGACCTCGCGGATTTCAGCGCAGTGACCGGGTCGCGGAGCAGGTGCGCCGCGATCTGGCCGATCTGATCCGTAACGAACTGAAGGATCCGCGCGTCGGCATGATCAGCCTCACGGCGGTCGAGCTGACGCCGGACTACGCCCATGCCAAGGTGTTCTTCACGACGCTCGATGCCGACCATCTGGAAGAGGTCGAGCGCGGCCTGAAACGGGCGGCCGGCTTCCTGCGGCGCGAACTCGGCCGGCGTATCCACATCCACACGTTGCCCGAACTACACTTCGTCTACGACAATTCGCTGGAGCGTGGCAGCAGCCTGTCCCAGTTGATCGACAAGGCGAATGCCCTGTCCGATCAGACGCCGGACGACTGATTTCCGCATGCAGCCGAAGGTGAAGAAGGCCTGGCGCCAGGTCGATGGCGTGCTGTTGCTCGACAAGCCGGGCGGCATGACCTCCAACGATGCCTTGCAGAAGGCGCGCCGGCTGTTTTCGGCGGCCAAGGGCGGCCACACCGGCACCCTCGATCCGCTGGCCACCGGTCTGCTGCCCTTGTGCTTCGGCGAAGCAACCAAGTTTTCGGCCGACCTGCTTGACGCCGACAAGACCTACGAAGCGACCTTGCGCTTGGGGGTCACCACCGATTCCGGCGACAGCGAAGGGCAGGTGAGCGCGACGGCTGCGGTCGACGTCGCCGAAAGCGATATTTTGCGCGTGCTGCCGCAATTCACCGGCGACATCCTGCAGGTGCCGCCGATGCATTCGGCGCTCAAGCGTGACGGTCGGCCGCTCTACGAACTCGCCCGCCAGGGCATCGAAGTCGAGCGCCAGCCCCGGCCGGTAACCATCCATCGCATCGACCTGCTGGCCTTCGCCGGCGACGAAGTCCGCCTGTCGGTCAGTTGCAGCAAGGGGACCTACATTCGCGTGCTGGCTGCCGACATCGGTGCCGTGCTTGGCTGTGGTGCCCACCTGATCGCCTTGCGCCGGACGCGCGTCGGCGACCTGACGCTGGCGACTGCCGCCACGCTGGCCGAACTCGATGCCATCCCGGAAGGCGAGCGCGAACAGCGTCTGCAGGCGGTTGATGCCCTGCTGCAATCGCTGCCCAGGGTCGACCTCGATGCGGCGGCAGAAAACCGCTTCAGTCATGGCAATCCGGTCGACCTGCCGGCCGGGCTGAGCGGCAAGATTCGCGTCTACGGACAGGGGCGCCTGTTAGGCGTCGGCGAGCCAGGGCCGGAAAGTCGTCTGTGGCCGAAAAGGCTGGTGCAACTGGCTGTCTGATCTGCTAGAATTTAAGGCTTCCCGTATTGACGGGTTTTTCAACTGGCATGCGCTCTATCAAACCGGGGCCGTGTCGTTTCAATCAAAGAGGGTTTTGAAAATGATCTCTACCGAAAAGAAGGCCGGCATTGTTGCCGAATTTGCCCAGGGCAAGGGCGACACGGGTTCCCCGGAAGTCCAGGTCGCACTGCTGACCGCCCGCATCAACGACCTGCAGCCGCACTTCAAGGAGCACACCAAGGACCACCACTCGCGTCGTGGTCTGCTGCGCCTGGTTTCCCAGCGCCGCAAGCTGCTCGACTACCTGAAGGGCAAGGATGTTGATCGTTACCGCACGCTGATCACCAAGCTTGGCCTGCGCAAGTAAGCGCTGCCGAAGCTGGCAAGAAGCGGCCCGGAAAACTCCCGGCCGCTTTTTTCGTTTTTGTCGTACTGTTCTTTGAATGTCGTAAAGCGTTGTTATTGTTGATTATTGTGAGAGAGTGAAAGGAAGTACATGTTCAATGTCGTGAAAAAGACCTTCGCCTATGGCGAACACCAGGTCACCCTGGAAACCGGCGAAATCGCCCGCCAGGCCGGCGGTGCCGTCGTCGTCTCGATGGAAGAGACGGTCGTTCTGGTGACCGTCGTCGGTGCCAAGAATGCCAAGCCCGGTCAGGATTTCTTCCCGCTGACCGTCGATTATCAGGAAAAGGTTTACGCTGCCGGCCGTATCCCCGGCGGCTTCTTCAAGCGCGAAGGCCGCCCGTCGGAAAAGGAAACGCTGACCTGCCGCCTGATCGACCGCCCGATCCGCCCGCTGTTCCCGGACGGTTTCTACAATGAAGTCCAGATCGTCGCCACCGTCATCTCGCTGAATCCGGAAATCGATTCCGACATTCCGGCGATGATCGGTGCCTCGGCTGCCCTGGCCATCTCCGGCATCCCGTTCGCCGGCCCGATCGGCGCCGCCCGCGTCGGCTACATCAACGGCCAGTACGTGCTGTGCCCGACCTTGAGCCAACTCAAGGACAGCCAGCTCGACCTCGTCGTCGCCGGTACCGAAGCCGCCGTGCTGATGGTCGAGTCGGAAGCCGACCAGCTGTCGGAAGACGTCATGCTCGGCGCCGTCGTGTTCGGCCACACCGAAATGCAGAAGGCGATCAACGCCATCAACGAACTCGTTGAAGAAGCCGGCAAGCCGGAATGGGACTGGCAAGCCCCGGCCAAGGACGAAGCCCTGGTCGCCCGCCTGAAGGACCTGGTCGGTGCCAAGCTCGAAGAGGCTTACAGCATCACCTCCAAGCAGGCCCGCAGCCAGACCGTCAAGGCGATTGCCGCCGAAGCCGTCGCCGCGCTGTGCACCGGCGAAGAAGGCGCACCGGATGCCAACACCGTCGGTAACCTGTTCTTCGAAATGGAAGCCGCCATCGTGCGTGGTCGCATCCTGAGCGGCGCCCCGCGTATCGACGGTCGCGACACGCGCACCGTGCGGCCGATCACCATGCGTTCCGGCGTCCTGCCGCGTACCCATGGTTCGGCGCTGTTCACCCGCGGCGAGACGCAGGCGCTGGCCGTTGCCACGCTGGGCACCAACCGCGACGAGCAGATCATCGACGCGCTGGCCGGTGAATACCGCGACCGCTTCATGCTGCACTACAACATGCCCCCGTACGCCACCGGCGAATGCGGTCGCGTCGGTACGCCGAAGCGTCGTGAAATCGGTCACGGCCGTCTGGCCAAGCGCGCGCTGCTGGCCGTGCTGCCGAAGCCGGAAGACTTCTCCTACTCGATGCGCGTCGTTTCGGAAATCACCGAGTCGAACGGCTCCTCGTCGATGGCTTCGGTCTGCGGCGGCTGCCTGGCGCTGATGGATGCCGGCGTGCCGCTGAAGGCGCACGTTGCCGGTATCGCCATGGGCCTGATCAAGGACGGCAACCGTTTCGCCGTGCTCACCGACATCCTCGGCGACGAAGATCACCTCGGCGACATGGACTTCAAGGTGGCCGGCTCGACGACCGGCATCACCGCGCTGCAGATGGACATCAAGATCCAGGGCATCACCAAGGAAATCATGCAGGTTGCGCTGGCCCAGGCCAAGGAAGCCCGTCTGCACATCCTCGGCCTGATGCAGGAAGCCGCTGCCGGCCCGCGTGAAGAGATGTCGGCCTACGCGCCGCGTCTGTACACCTTCAAGATCAATCCGGAGAAGATCCGCGACGTGATCGGCAAGGGCGGCGCCGTGATCCGCAGCATCACCGAAGAAACCGGTACCACCATCGACATCCAGGACGACGGCACGATCACCATCGCCGCCACCTCGGGCGAGGCCGCCGCCGCTGCCCGCGCCAAGATCGATGCGATCACCGCGGAAGTCGAGATCGGCAAGATCTACGAAGGCACCGTGCTCAAGATCCTCGAATTCGGTGCGATCGTCTCGGTCCTGCCGGGCAAGGACGGCCTGCTGCACATCTCGCAGATCGCCAAGGAGCGCGTCAACAAGGTCGAGGACTACGTCAAGGAAGGCCAGGTCGTGCGCGTCAAGGTTCTGGAAACCGACGACCGCGGCCGCGTCAAGCTGTCGATGAAGGCACTGCTCGACGAAGCGCCGGCTGCTGCCGCTGAACCGGCCACCCAGCAGCAACAGCAGCAACAGCAATAATTCCGCTCAGCCGGAACGGGAAGGGCGCCTGCGTGGCGCCCTTTTTTTCGGGGTTTTTCGGGGATACTTGCGGTCGACCGCAGCAACGCCCGAAAAATCGGGACATGGCGTCAAAGGACGCCGGCAAAGAAAAAGCCACCGCAAGGGTGGCTTTGTTCATTTTCCGGCCGATGCCGGCGCATCCGGCGATTACTTCGCCATCTGCTTTTCCTTCATTTCGTCCAGCGTCTTGCAATCGATGCACAGGGTCGCCGTCGGACGCGCTTCCAGGCGCTTGATGCCGATCTCGACGCCGCACTTGTCGCAGAAGCCGTAATCGTCTCCTTCGATGCGGCCGAGCGTCTCGTCGATCTTCTTGATCAGCTTGCGTTCGCGGTCGCGGTTGCGCAGTTCGATCGCAATGTCGGTTTCCTGGCTGGCGCGGTCATTGGGGTCGGCGAACACCGTCGCTTCGTCCTGCATCGTATGCACCGTGCGGTCGATGTCCTCGCTCAGCTCCTTCTTGAGAGCTTCCAGGATCTTTTTGAAATGAGCACGCTGCTTGCTGCTCATGTATTCCTCACCGGCCTTGGGTTCGTAAGGAGTGAAGTGCTTGTGGAGCAATTCTTCTGCCATTTTCAAAGTGCGCCCGAGTTGACGAAAAACCGATTAAATATCAGAAAGCCGCAGGGGGAGCAAGGGAAGCGCATGCTGCGGCGCAATGTAAGAAAAACAACTACTGCAATATCAGCCAGATAGGTCTGGCGCGCCCGGAGGGACTCGAACCCCCGACCTGCTGCTTAGAAGGCAGCTGCTCTATCCAGTTGAGCTACGGGCGCGGGGTCAATGGTCGGGGCGGTGGGATTCGAACTCACGACCCTCTGCTCCCAAAGCAGATGCGCTACCAGACTGCGCTACGCCCCGACGAGGCGCGCATTGTATCAGCGCCAGCGTCGCAGGGCCAGCCATTCCCTGAAAATCGTGACATCCGCTTCCGCCGTTCCCGACAAAATGGCAAAATCATGCGGTCGACCGCAATCCTGCGGTAAAAACCGCGGCGCATCATGCCCGCATCAGAACAGCGAGTCCTGAATTCCATGAAGATTGCCATTGCCGGAACCGGTTACGTCGGTTTGTCGAACGCCCTGCTGCTGGCGCAGCACAACGAAGTCGTCGCGCTGGACATCGTCGCCGAGAAGGTCGAGATGCTCAACCGCAAGCAGTCGCCGATCGTCGATACCGAAATCGAGGACTACCTGGCCAACAAGCCGCTCAATTTCCGCGCCACGCTGGACAAGCACGAAGCCTATGCCGGCGCCGAGTTCGTCATCATCGCCACGCCGACCGACTACGACCCGGAAACCAACTACTTCAACACCGGCTCGGTCGAAGCGGTGATCCGCGACGTGATGGCGATCAACCCCAAGGCCGTGATGGTCGTCAAATCGACGATCCCGGTCGGCTTCACGGCCGGTGCCCGCGAGAAGTACGGTTGCGACAACCTGATCTTCTCGCCGGAATTCCTGCGCGAGGGCAAGGCGCTGTACGACAACCTCTACCCGTCGCGGATCATCGTCGGCGAGCGCTCGGCGCGTGCCGAAACCTTTGCCAACCTGCTCAGACAGGGCGCGCTCAAGGACGACATCCCGGTCCTGTTCACCGACAGCACCGAAGCCGAAGCGGTCAAGCTGTTCTCCAACACCTATCTGGCGATGCGCGTCGCCTACTTTAACGAACTCGACACCTACGCCGCGACGCACGGCCTGGACACGCGCCAGATCATCACCGGCGTCAGCCTCGACCCGCGCATCGGCAACCACTACAACAACCCGTCTTTTGGCTATGGCGGCTACTGTCTGCCCAAGGACACCAAGCAGTTGCTGGCCAACTACCGCGACGTGCCGCAGAACCTGATTCACGCCATTGTCGAATCGAACACCACGCGCAAGGATTTCGTCGCCGACGAGATCATCCGCCGCAATCCGAAGGTGGTCGGCGTCTACCGGCTGATCATGAAGGCCGGCTCGGACAATTTCCGCGCCTCCAGCATCCAGGGCATCATGAAGCGGATCAAGGCGAAGGGGATCGAAGTGGTGATCTACGAACCGGTGCTCAAGGAAAACGAGTTTTTCCGCTCACGCGTGGTCAATGACCTGGCCGCCTTCAAACGCGAAGCCGACGTGATCATCGCCAACCGCATCACCGACGACATCCGCGATGTCGAAGCCAAGGTATACAGCCGCGACCTGTTCGGCGGCGACTGAAACGCCATGAAAAAGGGAGAGGGCCTGGCGGCCGTCTCCCTGTGGTATCGCGAAAGCCGGCTTGCGCCGGCTTTTTTTCAGCCCGGCGCGGCCGGCGTCGTCTTGAAGATGAAAGTCGCCTTCTCGATGTCGGTGACCCATACCAGACCGTCGCCGTAATGGCCGGTCTGGCCAACCTTGCAGATTGCCTCGTAGAGCGTTTCCGCGGCCTCGTCCGGGGCAACGATCTCGATCCTCACCTTCGGTGAAAAATCGGTCAGCTCTTCCTTGATCGAATTCTGCCGGATATGGCGCGACGGCGCGCTGCAACCTTCCACCTTGGTGACCGTCATCCCCGGAAAATCCGGCAGGGCGACCAGCGCTTCGCGCAAGGCGGCCAGTTTGTTGGGCCGGATCACGGCCTTGATTTCCTTCATCTCATGGTCTCCCTTGCGTATGAATCATGCCTCGATCTTCTCTTCGTCGAACCAGCGGTAGATCGTCGGCAGCATCACCAACGTCAGCAGCGTCGATGTGATCAGTCCACCGATCACCACGATCGCCAGCGGTCGCTGAACTTCCGAGCCCGGGCCGGTCGAGAACAGGAAGGGGATCAGGCCGAGCATGGCCACCGTCGCCGTCATCATCACCGGCCGGAAGCGTAGCGTCGAACCTTCCACCACCGCCTCGCGCACGCCGCGTCCTTCCTCGCGCAGACCGCGGATGTAGGACACCAGCACCACGCCGTTCAGCACCGCAATGCCCCACAGCGCGATGAAGCCCACCGATGCCGGCACCGACAGGTATTCGCCGGTGACGAACAGGCCAATCACGCCGCCGATCGACGCGAAGGGCAGCACGGTGATGATCAGCGTCGCGTAGCGCAGCGAATTGAACAGCAGGAACAGCAGGAAGAAGATCGCCGCCACGGTGATCGGCACGATGATCGTCAGGTGGCCCAGCGCCCGCTCCATGTTCTGGAACTGGCCGCCCCATTCGAGGTAATAGCCGTCCGGCAGCTTGATCTGGCGTTCCACCTTCTGCTTCAGCTCGGCGACGAAGCCGCCCAGGTCGCGATCCTTGACGTTCACGCCGACCACGATGCGCCGCTTGCCCAGTTCGCGCGAAATCTGCGCCGGGCCATCCTGCAGGCGGATGTCGGCGATGTCGATCAGCCGTACCTGGGCGCCCTTCGGCGAAGTGATCAGCAGATTGGAAATGGCATCGATGTCGTCGCGGAAATGCTCGGGCAGGCGGACCACGCCGGGGAAGCGGCGCTCGCCCTCGAAGATTTCCGTCGCCTCCTTGCCGCCCACCGCCGTTTCCAGCACATCGTTGACGTCGGCCACGTTCAGGCCCAGCCGCGCCACCGCCTGGCGGTCGATATCCACCGTCAGGTACTGCTGACCGCTGGTCCGCTCGATGCGCAGATCCTGCGCGCCTTTCAGCGTCTGGGCCACCTTGCCGATATCGTTGGCGACACGGCGCAACTGATCGAGATCGTCGCCGAAGACCTTGACGGCGATGTCCGAGCGCACGCCGGTCACCATCTCGTCCACCCGGTCCGAAATCGGTTGCGCCATGACGATCTGCACGCCCGGCAGCACCTTCAGCTTGTCGCGCATGGCCTCGGCGATGTCGTCCTGGTTCCAGCCCTTCGGCCATTCATCGCGCGGCTTCAGGCTGACGATGGGCGTCGACTCGTTCGGCCCCTGCGGGTCGGCCGGCGATTCGCCGCGACCGACGCCGGACACCGCCGACTTGACGCCCGGCACCTCCATCACCAGGCGCATCGCCTCCATTTCCATCTTGATCGATTCGTCGAGCGAGATGTTCGCCACCCGGTTGATGCCCGGCACCACCGAACCTTCCTTCATTTCCGGGATGAAGGCGGTACCGAGGAAAGGCAGCAGGCCCACTGCAGCGACGAACAGGCCGCCGGCCAGCGCCACCGTCTTGCGCTCGTTGGCCAGTGCCCAGTGCAGCATCTTCAAGTAGCGCGACTTCATCGCCGCGATCAGCTTGGTGTCGTGGTCGCCGGCGTGGGCCGGCGGCTTCAGCAGGTAGGTCGACAGCACCGGTGTCAGCGTCAGCGACAGGATCAGCGAAATGCCCAGCGCAATGGCGATGGTGTAGGCGAGCGGCGCGAACATCTTGCCTTCCATGCCCTGCAGCGTCATCAGCGGCAGGAACACCAGGATGATGATGCCGACGCCGAAGATCACCGGCGTCGCCACTTCCACCACCGCCTTCAGGATGATGCGCAACGGGCTTTCGCCGCTGTTTGCCCGGTTGCCCAACTGCAGGAAGGCGTTTTCGACGACCACCACCGAGCCGTCCACCATCAGGCCGATGGCAATCGCCAGACCGCCCAGCGACATCAGGTTGGCCGAAATGCCCAACTGGTTCATCGCCATGAAGGTCAGCAATGGCGTCAGGATCAGCGTGCCGACCACGATCAGCGAAGAACGCACGTCGCCGAGGAACAGGAACAGCACGACGACGACCAGCAGCACGCCTTCGAGCAGCACCTTGGTCACGGTCCACAGCGCCGCATCGACCAATTCCGAACGGTCGTAATACGCGCTGATCTTCAGCCCCTCGGGCAGCATGCCCTTGGCGTTGATCTCGTCGACCCTGGCCTTGATCCGACTGACCACTTCCTTGGCGTTGCCGCCGGCAATCATCATCACGATACCGCCGACCGCCTCGGTCACCCCGTTCTTGATTACCGCACCCTGACGCACCTCGTGGCCGATCTGGATGGTTGCCAGATCGCGCAGGTAGACCGGCACGCCATCCTTCTCGCGCAGCACGATCAGGCCCAGATCGTCGAGATCGCGGATCAGGCCGACGCCGCGGATCAGATATTGCTCGGCGTAGTGCGGCAGCACGCCGCCGCCGGCATTGGCGTTGTTGCGGCCGACCGCCACATAAACATCCTGGATGCTGATCCCGTAATGGCGCAGCTTGTCCGGATTGACCAGCACCTGGTACTGCTTGGCGAAGCCGCCCTGCGAATTGATTTCGGCCACGCCGGGAATCGAGCGCAGCAACGGGCGGGCCACCCAGTCCTGGACGATCCGCCGCTTCATCAGCTCTTCCTCGCTGAGCGTCCGGTCGCCATCGTCCGGGTGATCCAGCGTGTACTGGTATACCTCGCCCAGGCCGGTCGATACCGGGCCGAGCACCGGCGTGATGCCTTCCGGCAGCCGCGAGCCCACTTCCAGCAGGCGCTCCATGACCAGCTGGCGGGCAAAATAGACGCTGGTCGAATCGCTGAATACCAGCGTGATCAACGACAGCCCCGGCTTGTTCAGCGAACGCATTTCCTCCAGCCCGGGCAGGCCGGTCATCGCCACTTCCAGCGGCACCGTGGCGAAGCGTTCGACTTCTTCCGGTGAACGGCCCGGCGCCTCGGTGGCGATCTGGACCTGGATGTTGGTCACATCGGGGAAGGCATCCACCGACAGCTTGCGCGCGGCATCCAGCCCGAACACCAGCATGATCGCCGCGATCACCGCAACGATCAGCCGCTGCTTCAGGGCCGACCGGATCAGTGACTCGATCATGCGCCGCCCTCCAGGGCCTGACGATTGCGCTCGTTGTTCAGATGGAAGGCGCCGTCGACCACCAGCTTTTCACCCGGCTTCAGGCCGGACAACACAACGCGGTAATCGTCCTGCTCGATGCCCAGCTTGACCGGACGCAGCCGATAACGGCCATCGTCGCCGACGACGAACACGTGGTCCGCATCGTTCTCGCGGACCACCGCCTTTTCCGGCACGACCAGCCGGTCGACCGGCTTGGCCTCGATCAGCATGGTGGCCAGCATGGCCGGTTTCAATTGACCGTCGGCGTTATCCAGTTCGGTGCGGACCAGCACCGTCCGCGTTTCCGGATTGACCGTCTGTCCGACGTAGATCAGTTTGCCGACGCGCTTCTCGTTACCCAGTGCCGGGATTTCGATGCTCACCGACTGGCCGGCCTTGACCTGGCTGACCTGCTGTTCCGGTACTTGCGCCACGGCCCACAGCCGGCCCAGATCGGCGACCACGAACAGCACGTCGGCCGGCTGCACGACCTGGCCCTGGTTCAGGTTGCGCTCGACCACGATGCCGCGCAGGGTCGACGCCACCGGCGTCACCGAATTGATCGCGCCCTTTTCGCCCAGGCGGGTGATTGCCGCCGCCGACACGCCGAGCAGCTTCAACTGGTCGGATGCCGCATTTTCCTCGGCGATGGCGATCTGGTATTCGGCCTGGCGGCGCTGCAGTTCGGCCGCACTGATCACATCGGCCTCAAACAGCGACTTGGCGCGTTCGGCATTGCGCTTGCTCAATTCGAGTTGCGAGCGGGCCTTCAGATAAGCCAGTTGCTGTGTCGACAGCTCGCTGCTGTTGATGGTGGCCAGCACACTGCCCTTGTCGACCGCGGTACCGACGTTAACCTCGATATCCATGACCCGCCCGGTGATCGTCGCCCCGATGCGCGCCAGCCGGTTCTCGTCAAAGCTGATCTGGCCCGCCACCCGCAGCGTTTCGGCAATCGGCCGCAAGCCCGCGGCTTCGATCTTCAGCTGGGCAACCAGGCTTTCCGCCGGTTCCACGATATTGCTATCGGCAACGGCCGGCGCGGCGGTATTCACTTCTTCCTTGCCGCAGCCGCCGAGCAGCGCGGCAGCCACCAGCGTCGCCAGGACTTTCTTGATCATTTGCTTTCTCCAGATTGGGCCCGCAGTTTTTCGAATTCCACCCAGGCCGCGGCCAGCTCATAACGGGCGATGGTCAGTTCGGCGCGCGCCGCGCGATAGACACGCTGCGCATCGAGCACTTCGATGAAGCCGCGCTCGCCGAAACGGTAGGCGGCTTCGGCCACCTTCAGCGCCGCTTCCGCCTGGCGCACGATGCCGCCTTCCAGCGCGGCCACTTGCGACAAGGCGATCTCGTATTGCTGGTAAGCCATCTCCAGCCCCTGCGCCACCGAAAACTCCTGGTCGCGCAACTCGTTGCGGGCCCGCGCCAGCTGTGCGCTGGCCTCGCCGACCGGGCCGCGGCGCCAGTCCCACAACGGCACCGAGACCACCACGCCGCCCATCGTGCTGCGCGTGTCCGGATCGGTGGTCTGCGTGGCTTTCAAGGCCAGGCTGGGCAGGCGCTGGGCCTTTTCATAGGAAAGCTGCTGCTCGGCACGCTGCACTTCGGCGCGGGCGCGGGCAATGCTCGGATTGTCACCGGCCAGCGCCTCGCGCATCGTTTCGATCGGCGGCAGTTCCGGCACGTTCTGCAACTGGCCGGTCAGCTGGAAATTTTCCGGCAGCGCCGCGCCGACCGCCTGCCGCAACTGCAGCCGGGCATGCGCGACGCGGGCCGAGGCCGCCTGCACGTTCTTCTGCACGTTGAGCATTTCGGCTTCCGACTTGATCAGCTCGAAGCGCGCCGCATCGCCGCTGTCGACTCGCGTGCGGATGCGCGAATTGACGCCCTGGATCAACTTCAGGTCTTCCTTGGCGTTGCGCCATTCGGATTCGCGGCGGAGTACCTCGTAATAGCGCAGCCGCAGCCGGGCCAGCCATTCCGCCTGAACCACGCGGTAATTCGCCTGGCTGGCTGCATAACCGGCCTCGGCGGCACCGATCCGCGGAAAGCGCTGAATCAGGTCGAGCGGCTGGGTCACGCTGACCGAATCGGTATTGCCGGTATTGGTGCCCGGGCTGCGTGCCTTGGTCGAACCTTTCAGGTATTCCACTTCCGGGTTCGGGATCGCCGAAGCGCTGCGGATCGCGCTTTCCGAGGCCCGCACCTGCTCGCGGGCGGCCTGCAGCGCGGGGCTGGATTCGCTGGCCAGGTTTTCCAGATCCTTCAAGTCATAGGCCGTCTGGGCCGCAACAAGGCCGGACCAAAGACCGAGGCCGATGATCCAGAGTTTCGTCCGATACATGGTGCGTGACATCCGATAGATTGGGGCTGGCCGGGGAGGCCGGTTGGATTTCAGGAATCGCCATAGCACGTTTAGCGATGACGATATTGCTCGCAGGATATTGCACCGCAACAAGCTTTGCAATGTTAAGCAAGCTGAAAGATCGTCAGCTTTTATCGAATTTTTGCGCGTTAATAATCCGTAAATTCCGACCCCGCCGCCAACCGGGGCTTTATCCGCGACGGACCAGAACGTCGACCCGCTGCGGGTTTTGGAAGCTGGCGCCCTCGGGCGTCATGAACGACATGAACTTCGCCCGAACCGCATCCAGCAAGGCCGGCGAAAGCCGGTGATCGGTATGCGTCACGTGGATCATCCGCGCCTCGAACTGCGCAAAATCCGCGAAGAAACTGCGCGTATGGAAGAACAACTCTTCCTGCAAGGCCAGCGGCCCCTGCGCCACCGCCCGGCAGATCGCCGCGAATGCCGCCTCGCGTACCGTCTTCTCGTCATGGAACAGCTTGAAGACTTCGTTCAGCTCGCCGGCATAGACCGGTTCCGAAATCCAGGCCAGGCCGCCCGGCTTCAGCACCCGGGCGATTTCCGACAGCGCCGCCTCCATCTGTCCGAGCGGCACATGATGCAGCGACTTGAACATCAGCACGATGTCGAAACTCGCATCCGCCGCCGGAATCGCCTCGGCGCCGCCATGCGCGAAAATCACCCCGGGCAGGTCGTCGACCGCAAGATTCTTCGCATGCTGGATCGCATCGACCTCCAGCGCCACAATCTCGCGTACCCGACCGGTCTGTGCCAGGGTCCGCGTCTTTTCCGCCTTGCCGCAACCCAGTTCCAGCACGCGTGCGCCGTCCAGCGGCAGCCTGTCGAGCAGCAGCTTCATTTCGTTGACCGGCGGGGTATCGATGGGGCGGGCGATCTGCATGGCGGAAATCCTGTGTATCAGAAAATCCTTATGGTAGCTGCTGCGCCGACATCGAGCCATGTCCCGGCGACAAAAAGCCGCAGACGGCCGCCGCATCGGAAACTACAATACGGCCTTTGCCATGCGGCAAGAATGATGGCTGCGAAGCGAAACGCATGAAAATCCTCCTGACGGGCAAGCACGGACAAGTCGGTTTCGAACTGCAGCGATTGCTGGCGGTACTGGGCGAAGTAGTTGCGGTCGACCACGCCGAATGCGATCTTTCCGACCCGGCGGCGATCCGCCGGCTGGTAGCGGCGGTGCAACCGCAAATCATCGTCAACCCGGCGGCCTATACCGCGGTCGACAAGGCGGAAAGCGACGAAACCACGGCCCATGCGGTCAACGCCGTTGCGCCGGGGATTTTCGGCGAAGCGGCGAAGGCCCTCGGTGCCGTCGTCGTCCATTACTCCACCGACTACGTTTTCGATGGCACCGGCGCAGGCGCCTACCGCGAAGACGATGCGCCCAACCCGCAGAGCGTCTACGGCAAGAGCAAGCTGGCCGGCGAACGGGCGCTGCAGGCGAGTGGTGCCGACTGCCTGATCTTCCGCACCAGCTGGGTGTTCGGCGCGCACGGCGGCAACTTTGCCAAGACCATGCTGCGGCTGGCGGGTGAGCGCGACACGCTGAAAGTCGTTGCCGACCAGTTCGGCGCACCGACCAGCGCCGCGCTGCTGGCGGATGCCACCGCACAAGTGCTGGCACGGCTGATCCGCGACGGCCGGGCCGGTTTCCCGTTCGGTCTCTACCACCTGGTGGCCGGCGGCGTGACGAACTGGCACGCCTACGCGCAGGCCGTTGTCTCGGCCGCTGCCGCCGCCGGCAAACCGCTGAAGATCGCCGCCGCCGACATCGAGCCGATTCCGAGCAGCGCCTACCCGGTACCGGCACCGCGCCCGGCCAACTCACGGCTGGCGACCGGCAAATTCACCGACACCTTCGGCCTGCGCCTGCCCCCCTGGGAAGACGGGCTGGCGCACGTCCTGCAACAGATACTTTAAGGAAACAAATCATGCGCAAGGGCATCATTCTCGCCGGCGGTTCCGGCACCCGTCTTTACCCGGTCACGCTGGCGGTTTCCAAGCAGCTGCTGCCGATCCACGACAAACCGATGATCTACTACCCGCTCTCGACGCTGATGCTGGCGGGGATTCGCGACATCCTGATCATCTCCACACCGCAGGACACGCCGCGCTTCCAGCAACTGCTGGGCGACGGCAGCCAGTGGGGGCTGAACCTGCAATACGCCGTGCAGCCCAGCCCGGACGGCCTGGCGCAGGCCTTCGTCATCGGCCGCGAGTTCATCGGCAATGGCGACAGCGCCTTGGTCCTCGGCGACAACATCTTCTACGGCCACGAATTCGCCAACGACCTGGTCAATGCCGACGCGCGCAGCGCCGGCGCCACCGTCTTCGCCTACCACGTGCATGATCCCGAACGTTACGGCGTGGTCGAATTCGACGCGCAGGGCAGGGCGGTCAGCCTGGAAGAAAAGCCCAAGGCGCCCAAATCGAACTACGCGGTGACCGGCCTGTACTTCTACGACAACCAGGTGCTCGACATCGCCCGCGACCTCAAGCCTTCGCCGCGCGGTGAACTGGAGATCACCGACGTCAATCGCATCTACCTCGAACGCGGCATGCTCAACGTACAGGTGATGGGCCGCGGCCACGCCTGGCTCGATACCGGCACGCATGAAAGCCTGCTCGAAGCCGGCCAGTTCATCGCCACCATCGAGAAACGGCAGGGCCTGAAAATCGCCTGTCCGGAAGAAATCGCCTACCGCAAGGGCTGGTTGAGCGCCGCCAGGCTCGAAACCCTGGCCCAGCCGATGCTGAAAAACCCCTACGGCCAATACCTGATCGGCCTGCTCAAGGAACAGGTGTTCTGATGCAAGTGATCGACACGGCGATCCCGGAAGTCAAACTGATCGAACCGAAAGTCTTCGGCGATGCCCGCGGCTTCTTCTACGAAAGCTTCAACCTCAAGGCCTTCCGCGACGCCACCGGCCTGCCCGACATCGACTTCGTGCAGGACAACCACTCGAAAAGTGTGCGCGGGGTGCTGCGCGGCCTGCACTACCAGATCGAACAGGCGCAGGGCAAACTGGTGCGCGTCGTGCAGGGCGAAGTCTTCGATGTTGCGGTCGACCTGCGCCAAAGCGCAAAAACCTTCGGCCAGTGGGTCGGCGAACGGCTGAGTGCCGACAACCAGCGCCAGCTGTGGATACCGCCCGGCTTCGCGCACGGTTTCATCGTGCTCAGCGAGACGGCAGAATTCCTCTACAAGACCACCGACTACTACGCGCCGCAGCACGAACGCGCCATCCGCTGGAACGACCCGCAACTGGCCATCGACTGGCAGTTCGACGGCATGCCGCAACTGTCGGCCAAGGATGCAGCGGCGCTTTCGTTCGCTGAGGCAACGTATTTCGGATGAGGGCAGGCGGTATTCGGGTTCGTGTTGTCGTCGCCGAGATTGTTGCTAACTAATCTATTGAAAAATAAAAAATTATCCTGTAATTTTAATTTTAAATTTTTTGCGGAATAATTTTTCGGCCGATGACCCCGCTTAACGAGCAGCAACGACTGTTTCTGGTTGAATCAACCCAGCTTCATGGCCCTTGGGCTCAGGCCAGGCAGCAGGTTGCCCAGTTCAAATACGGCATGAAATGGCAAATGGTCAAAGGCAAGGATTACCTCTACAGAGTCCAGGATGCCAGGGGAAATGCCAAATCACTAGGGCCGCGCAGCCCGGAGACAGAGGCGAAATACCTGGCATTTATCGAAGCCAAAGCACGGGCAAAGGAGCGTGTTGAAGCGCTTGACGAACGCATGCGTACGCAGGCCAGGTTGAACAAGGCGGTCAATCTGGGGCGATTACCTTTGACGGTTGCCGAAATTTTCCAAGTCATCGATGCATCGCAGGCTCGGGATGACTTCAGGGTCGTTGGCACACATGCCATTTACGCCTATGAAAGTATGGCAGGCGTCCACTTGCGGATGGAATTGCTGGCGTCCGGTGATGTCGATCTGCTCTACGATCCCCGTAAAAAATTGGCGGTTGTCGCCAGGAATCTCGATGGCTACGGTCTTCTCGGACTGCTGCGCAAAGCCGATGCCTCCTTCGAGATCAACCCTGAAGAACCATTGCGTGCCACCAACAAGCAAGGTTTCATGGTCGATCTGATCATTCCTCAGCGGGACATGCGCGAGACAGAAACAATCACCTTTGCCGACAACGATTTGCAAGCAGTGGAAGTACCCAATTTGCAATGGCTGGCCAATGCACCGGCGGTGGAAAGCATCATCATCGCCAGCAATGGCATGCCCGTCCGGGCTAAAGTGCCAGACCCTCGAGCCTTTGCCGTGCATAAGGCATGGCTTTCCGAGCAGACCGACCGTGACCCGGTAAAAAAAAGACGCGACCTGGCTCAGTCAAAAATGGTCTATGCGCTTGTGAATGAATATCTGCCGCTATACCCGTTTGAAGCCAGCCACATGCGGTACTTCCCGAAAGCACTGCTAGCTCGCCTGCTTTAATTTGCGCTCTTTCGGCCTCCTGCGGTCAACCTCGGCCTGCCCGGCATTTCTCCTCGAACTGCCAGGCATGCCCGATGATCGTTTCCAGATCCGGAAACTGCGGTTGCCAGCCCAACTTCTCCCGCGCGTTGCGTGAATCCGCCACCAGCCGGGCCGGATCGCCGGCACGGCGCGCGCCGTATTGAACCGGAATCGGCCGACCGGTGACCCGGCCGGCGGCGTCGATCACTTCCTGCACTGAAAACCCGTTGCCGTTGCCCAGGTTGTAGGCCTGGCTGTCCTGGCCGGCCACCAGGCTCTGCAGCGCCAGCCAATGCGCCTCGCACAGATCGGCAATATGGATGTAATCACGGATGCAGGTGCCGTCCGGCGTATCGTAATCCGTACCGAAAACCGAAATATTCGGGCGTCGACCGGAAGCCGCCTGCAACACCAGCGGAATCAGATGGGTTTCCGGATCGTGGCGCTCGCCCAACTGGCCTTCGGGATCGGCGCCGGCCGCATTGAAATAACGCAGGCAGACCGACTTCAGGCCATAGGCCGTGTCGTAATCGGCCAGCGCCTGTTCCACCATCAGCTTGGTCCGGCCGTAAGGATTGATCGGCCGCTGCGGGTGCGCCTCGTCAATCGGCGAATACTGCGGCTCACCGAAGGTTGCTGCGGTCGACGAGAAGATGAAGCGCAAAACCCCGAACGCCTTCATCGCATTCAGCAGGTTCAACGTGTTCGTCACATTGTTTTCGTAGTACTTCGCCGGATGCTGCACCGACTCGCCCACCTGGATGAAGGACGCAAAGTGCATCACCGCATCGAAACGGCCGCGCTCGAACAGCGAATGCAGCAGGGCGGTATCCGCAATGTCGCCCACCACCAACTCGCCGGCCAGCACGGCATCGGCATGGCCGCTGGAAAGATTGTCCAGCGTCGTCACCGTGCAACCCAACTGCCCCAGCCGCTTGACCATATGCGAACCGATGTAACCGGCACCCCCTACGACAAGAACTTTCACGAAGCGCTCCCCCTGTCAAAACGCAGCGAACTATACCGGATGAAACAATTGCCGGACCAGTCATTTCAATAGCATTTCTTGACAGAACTAACGGTCTTGCTAGGCCGAAAGTCATAGCAGAATATGCGAAATGGTGCACTGCAAGATATTTCTTTATCATCCATGAAGGAACTGGCAGAATCGCGCGGTCGACCGTAACAATTGGCGCCATTACGGCCAGGAGTGCGGGCGGTGTTTCGACCAACAAAGAAAACGTTCATCATGGCCAAAGACAGCAAAATTTATGAGGTGGGGCATTGGGAAAAGATCACCTCGACCGTGGTTTGCTATACGCATCCCATGAATAATTGTAAAAATTCGGAAACGATCGATGGTGATGGTCTAATCCGCCGCGCAAGGGGAAGCAAATGACGATCCTGGTCACCGGCGGCGCCGGCTTCATCGGCAGCAATTTTGTCCTCGACTGGCTGGCGCAGTGCGACGAGCCGGTCATCAACCTGGATGCGCTGACCTATGCCGGCAACCGGCAGAACCTGGCCACGGTCGACGGCGATGCGCGGCACATTTTCGTCCATGGCGACATCGGGGATTGCGAACTGCTCAGCAAGCTGCTGGCCGAACACCGGCCGCGCGCGGTGGTCAATTTTGCCGCCGAATCGCACGTCGACCGCAGCATCCACGGACCGGAAGACTTCATCCAGACCAACATCGTCGGCACCTTCCGGCTGCTCGAAGCGGTGCGCGCCTGGTACGGTCAACTGGACGAAACCGGGAAAAACGCCTTCCGTTTCCTGCACGTGTCGACCGACGAAGTTTACGGCTCGCTGACCAAGGACGACCCGGCCTTCCGGGAAACCAACCGCTACGAGCCGAACAGCCCGTACTCGGCGAGCAAGGCGGCCTCCGACCATCTGGTGCGCGCCTACCACCACACCTACCGCCTGCCGGTGCTGACTACCAACTGCTCGAACAACTACGGCCCCTACCATTTCCCGGAAAAGCTGATCCCGCTGGTCATCCACAATGCGCTGGCCGGCCAGCCGCTGCCGATCTACGGCGACGGCCAGCAAATCCGCGACTGGCTCTACGTCAAGGATCACTGCAGCGCCATCCGCCGCGTGCTCGAAGCCGGCCAACTGGGCGAAACCTACAACGTCGGCGGCTGGAATGAAAAGGCCAATCTGGACGTGGTGCACACGCTGTGCGCCATCCTCGACGAACTGAGCCCGCGTGCCGACGGCCAGTCGTACCGGACGCAGATCACCTTCGTGACCGACCGTCCGGGCCACGACCGGCGCTACGCGATCGACGCCACGAAGCTCGAACGCGAGCTGGGCTGGAAACCGGCCGAGACCTTCGAGACCGGCATCCGCAAGACGGTGCAGTGGTATCTCGACAACCAGGATTGGGTACATAACGTGACCAGCGGTGCCTACAAGCAGTGGCTGGGCAAGCAGTACGGAGCGGCTGCATGAAAATCCTCCTGACGGGCAAGCACGGACAAGTTGGTTTCGAACTGCAGCGATCGCTGGCGGTACTGGGCGAAGTAGTTGCGGTCGACCACGCCGAATGCGATCTTTCCGACCCGGCGGCGATCCGCCGGCTGGTGTCGGCGGTGCAACCGCAAATCATCGTCAACCCGGCGGCCTATACCGCGGTCGACAAGGCGGAAAGCGACGAAACCACGGCCCATGCGGTCAACGCCGTTGCACCGGGGATTTTCGGCGAAGCGGCAAAGGCCCTCGGTGCCGTCGTCGTCCATTACTCCACCGACTACGTTTTCGACGGCACCGGCGCAGGCGCCTACCGCGAAGACGATGCGCCCAACCCGCAGAGCGTCTACGGCAAGAGCAAGCTGGCCGGCGAACGGGCGCTGCAGGCGAGTGGTGCCGACTGCCTGATCTTCCGCACCAGCTGGGTGTTCGGCGCGCACGGCGGCAACTTTGCCAAGACCATGCTGCGGCTGGCCGGCGAGCGCGACACGCTGAAAGTCGTTGCCGACCAGTTCGGCGCGCCGACCAGCGCCGCGCTGCTGGCGGATGCCACCGCACAAGTGCTGGCACGGCTGATCCGCGACGGCCGGGCCGGTTTCCCGTTCGGTCTCTACCACCTGGTGGCCGGCGGCGTGACGAACTGGCACGCCTACGCGCAGGCCGTTGTCTCGGCGGCTGCCGCCGCCGGCAAACCGCTGAAGATCGCCGCCGCCGACATCGAGCCGATTCCGAGCAGCGCCTACCCGGTACCGGCACCGCGCCCGGCCAACTCGCGGCTGGCGACCGGCAAATTCACCGACACCTTCGGCCTGCGCCTGCCCCCCTGGGAAGACGGGCTGGCGCACGTCCTGCAACAGATACTTTAGTTTTGGCTTATCTGACATGAAGATCACACCCACTCAAATTCCGGATGTTGTACTGATTGAACCTCAGGTTTTTGGCGACGAGAGAGGCTTCTTTTTTGAAAGCTTCAATCTAAAGAAATTTGCTGAAGCGACCGGCGTTACTTTGCCCTTTGTTCAGGACAACCATTCAAAAAGCGCCAGGAATGTATTAAGAGGATTGCACTACCAGACAGCGCCACATGCACAGGGAAAGCTGGTTCGTGTTGTTCAGGGATGTGTTTTTGATGTAGCCGTAGACATCAGAAAAAATTCAGAGACATATGGAAAATGGGTTGGTTATGAATTGTCCGAAACCAATAAGCGACAACTCTGGATTCCGCCTGGATTTGCACATGGCTTCCTTGTGCTGAGTGAAACTGCCGAGTTTCTCTATAAAACAACGGATTATTACGCACCTCATGCAGAGAAAAGTTTGCGTTGGGATGACCCGGTTATTGGAATTGAATGGCCGTTAAACGGAACGCCGCTGCTTTCCCTAAAAGATGCCAGCGCTTCTCCGTTCACTGAAAATACAGGGAGTTAAAATGCGTAAAGGAATTATTCTTGCCGGAGGTTCGGGTACCAGATTGCATCCGGCAACTTTGGCAATATCAAAACAGTTATTGCCGGTTTACGATAAGCCGATGATTTATTATCCATTGACCACGCTGATGCTGGCCGGGATAAGAGATATTCTGGTGATTTCCACCCCTCAGGACACGCCGCGATTTGAATCGCTGTTGGGCAATGGCGAGCAGTGGGGTGTCAATATTCAATATCAGGTTCAACCCTCTCCGGATGGCCTAGCACAAGCCTTCATCATCGGTCGAGATTTTGTTGCTAACAACAAGAGTGCATTGGTTCTCGGCGATAATATTTTTTATGGTCATGATTTTCACGGGTTATTAAAAAGCGCCGCAGAAAAAGATGGAGGGGCAACGGTGTTTGCTTATCATGTTAACGACCCAGAAAGATATGGTGTTGTTGATTTTGATAACAACAAGAATGCTTTGTCCATAGAAGAAAAGCCACAAAAGCCAAAATCAAACTATGCTGTTACTGGTTTGTATTTTTATGATGAGCATGTCTGTGACATAGCCCGAGAAATAAAGCCGTCCGCACGCGGAGAGCTTGAAATTACCGATGTCAATGCATGTTATTTGCGCCAGGGAAATCTCAACGTAGAAATAATGGGCCGTGGCTATGCGTGGCTGGATACAGGGACCCACGATAGCCTTCTTGAAGCCGGGCAATTCATTGCCACGCTAGAAAAACGGCAAGGCATGAAAGTGGCTTGCCCTGAAGAAGTTGCCTTCAGAATGGGGTGGATAGATCAGGAAAAGCTTATGCAGCTAGCGAAGCCGTTATTAAAAAATTCCTACGGAAAATATTTGTCAAGTTTGGTTTGCGTCGGGCTATAAAGGCTTTTAATCGGTGAGCAATCAATTTTTACATAGAGCATATCCTGTTCTGTTTGGGGCCGGATACTGCTTGTTTTTTCTTTCGCTAGAAAAAGCTTTTGGAATGGAGTTTGCTCCTTTGGTATCCAAGCTTTTTTTGCTTTTTTCTGCACTGTTCTGCGTTTTTTTCAACAGGATAGATGAAATAAACTTGATTTCCGTTTTTTTTGTTTTAGCACTAATTTCTATCTCCGGAGTGCTTACGGATTACCATTACTTTGAGTGGAGTATTTTTTTTCTGGCGTTGAACCAGGTTGTTTCATTATTTTTACTTTTTGTGGCTACTCCAAGAAAAAACCAGATGGTAACTGTGGTCAGGCTGGTAATGTATTCCCCGCTACTGTCAATTACGGCAGGGGTATTTTATGAAATGATCGGTGTCGGTTCGATTTTTGGAATCGATGGCGCTATTGAAGTGCCAAGACTGCAAGGCTCAACAGTTCCCGCATTTCTTGCGGGAATTTCTTTAAGTGGTGTTTTGTCAGCACTTTTGCTCTATTACTATCAGGGAAAAAAACAAAATATTTTCTGGTTTGTTTTTAACTTTTGCATTTTGTTATTAACTGCGGCAAGAATGCCGATTGCGTTAGGTTGTTTCCTGGTGGCAACAATATTTTTTATTATCGATAAATCTAGCCTGGCAAAGAAGCTCTTAACCTTACTAGCAGGGATTTGCGGACTGCTGGTTTTCTTGGTTTTTTTTGGAAAGTCAATTCTGGATAGATTCGGTAACGAAAGCTCTAGTGGCAGAGATGTGCTTTGGGATTACTTTTATGGACTGATGTCAGATTATCCTGACTTCGGAATTGGTTTTGGACATTCTTTTTATTCTGTACCGCCGGAAATATCCGTTTTGGTTGGTGGTGGAACGGCTGCTCATAATGATTATATTCGATTAGCAGTCGAAATCGGTTTTTATCAAACAATTGTATTTTTTTTGGTTTTTTCTTTTTTGTATTTAAGAAATATTTTCTCTGGTAGTAAGGATGGATGGCTTGTTGGATTTGCTTTTCTTGTTTCGTACTTGATATTTGTTTATGTTGAAAACGCATTAGCAACGCCTACATATTATCCGATGCTGCTCGTTGGTTGGTATGGGTCATTATTGATATTTGGAAATAAGAAAGCGGGTTCTAATGAGCAAAGATCGACTTGTTGAAATCGACTTAATCAAAGGGGTTTTGATTTTTTTGGTGGTGGTTGGTCACGTCACGCCAAAAGACATTGGGTTGGATTGGTTTTCTAATCTTCGCTCTTTTATTTATGGTTTCCACATGCCGGTATTCATGATGGTGAGTGGTTATTTATTTTTTCTAAGTGGTAAGCATTCTCTGGCTAGTGACCAAGTATTTAATTATTTCCGAAAAATTGCTGATCGGTTGTTAGTGCCGTTTTTCTTTGTGGGAATACTGGTTGTTTTTGGGAAATATTTTTCCGCTTTTTTTCTAAAAGTTGATGATCCGGTTACAAATGTATTTACTGGTGCTCTTAGAATGTTTGTGCAAACATCGGAAAGTCCAGTTCAGAGTATATGGTATTTATTTGTTCTGTTTTTTTGCTGTGTAATTACTGCTGTTTTTTTTAAAAAAAATCCTTGGCTTTTGTTCTTGTTCTCCGCGGTGCTGGTTTTTTTTCCTGACTGGGATATTTTTTATTTCGATAAATTCAAACGGTATTATGTGTTCTTTTTAATTGGTGGTTTTGTACACCTGTACAGAAATTGGTTTTTTCGCCGTCTGTATCTTGGGTGTTTGTTTTTATTTGCATTCTTTGTTTCTTCCGTTGCGTTTTTTGGTGATGATTTTAGATTTATTCCAATGGGGGTTTTCGGCGGGTTTGCATTTTTCTGCTTGAATGGTTTCTATAAGGCACAAAGCCTGTGTTTTGTTGAGGGCTTGGGTAAAAAATCAATGGCTGTGTATCTGCTAAATACGATTGCCATTGGTGTTGTTAAGGGAATGGTTTTGAAATTTTATCCCGAAACGTCAAGTGAAATTTTGTTGTTTGTGTTAGTGGTTTCTGGGATTTTAATTCCTTTGCTGCTCTCGTTTATTGTGGAACGATTTTCTGTATTTTTGATTTTTCGGAAGTATCTTGCATGAGTGATTGTTTCGATTTACTTAAAGAGGATTTCAAGATTTATCGAAGGCCTTTTATTTCTCAAGGCTATTACTCTTTACTGGTACATCGTTTTGGTAGGATGACTAGGACGATTGGCTTTAAGCCAGTTTATTTCCTATTGAGAATAGTGCATATTATTTTTACAAAGTTGTGCGAAATTGCCTTTGGTATCTACATTGGCGCGCATGTACGGATTGGACGGCGATTCATCATTGAGCATTTTGGCTGCATCATAATTCATAGCGAGGCTGTAATTGGTGACGATGTAATAGTGCGCCAAGGGGTTACTATCGGAAATAAAGTAATTGATCATCCGCTTGATGCGCCAGTAATTGGTAATCGAGTGAACATTGGGGCTGGAGCAAAGATTCTTGGAAAAGTTGTGATTGGTGATGATGTTGATATTGGTGCCAACGCAGTTGTTATCACCAATGTTCCCTCTAATTCGATCGCTGTTGGCGTTCCTGCTCGTATCATCCCCAAAAAAAGCGAAATAGAGGTTTGATAATGAAATTGTTATGTTTTACGACATGCGACAATGATTCAAAACGACTTGAGAAGTTGTATGTCATGGTCGAGTCTTTGCAGCAGGTAAAACTGCGCAACCCGGACGTTGATGTTCACGCATATTTGCTGATTCAGAGATGTTCAGAGGAGGATTTTCAGTACATTAGCAGCAGAATCCCGGACTTTTTTAGAGTGTTTCATCTGAACTCTCGAGTGTCTTTGTCCAGAGCACGAAATATTCTTCTTGGGCATGCCGGGCATGAGGATTTTACTGGGGCGATTGTGGCGTTTCCGGACGATGATTGCTGGTATCCCTTTGAAAATCTGGATCGTATTATTTTCCGGTTTAAAAATGATTATTCGTTGGATTATTTGTTTTGCAGATATTCTTTTTCGCCAGTCGAATTTACAAATAAACTGATAATTAATGATCTTCCGAGCGTATTCAAAGTGGCTGCATTCGCTTCATCCAATACTTTTTTTGCGCGGGGTGATTTAATCAAAAAATCCGGTTTTTTTGATGAAGATCTTGGTGTCGGTGCAAAATATAATGGCGGAGAAGATACTGATTATGCCTTGAGGATTTTTTCCATTGCGGAAAAATGTGAATTTATTAATGAACCATTAATTGGACATCGAGATCCAGATCCAACCTTGAAAGGGGTTTACTACCCAGGTGCATTGCTGGCGATAGCTAGTAATGCTCGTTTTGTCAAGGGCGGATGGAAATTGTTTATAAAGAAAATTCTAGTTGGGGGACATCTCGTGATTACCGGGAAAGTTCCAATTGGAAAGTACGGGAATTTGCTAATTATCTCCCTGAAGCGTTTTTTTCAAAGTGGAAATAAGAAAAAATAATAAATGCGAAAATTTTTTATTTCCGTTTTTTTGTTTTTTTTGTGCAATTCGCTTGTTTTTGGGGCTTCCAATTGCACTCCAAAATTATACGAAATTGAAATTGATACCAATCCTCTGGTTGGTAAAAATATTCTGGCTTTAAAGCGCCTGTACACCGGTAATGAAAAATCGGCCTTCATGTTCAGAAAGGTAGTTGAGGGTTTTGATATTGATCAGATTTCTGGCGTGCTATCTGTTTCAAAAAGAATAAGCCTTACGGAGAAACACGATAGCTATTTAGTTCTGGATATTATAGAAAGGGCAACTGATTTCTCTTGCCCACATAAGGTTGTACTTCATGTCGTGTCCAAGGATATTCAAAGCTGGTTGGATAAGGGTAGTAATTGGATTGCTGATTTTCGAAAGAATGAATATTTTTTGAACGGCCATTTTTTCGGTAGTGAGTCAAATTTTCGAGAAGCTTCCGGCGGTTTTTTTTCCCGGGATAGTGAAAAAAACTCCCTGAATGCCGGTCGCAAGGTTTTTAATTTTAAAAAAAATATTCCCGCTATAACAGATCGCGGTCTTTTATTGGAAGGCGCACGAACTCAGTACCTTCTGAATCCCGACTCCCCCAGCGTTCAAGAGGTCGTTTTGGTCAAGGGTAATTACATCCTGCAGATGTGGGGGAGCGGTGCTGTCAAGATTGATGGTGTTGTTACGGGAGTAGCGAAGGAACATGAACCGTTCCGGTTTTCTATTCCAAAAAATGGAATAGTTACCGTAACACCGCTATATGTTCAAACAGAATCAAAAGTTCAGAAAACGGTTCGGAAGTTTCAACTTACGAACAGTTCCAGTCCGACCACATTTATACCGTATGGAAGTCGTGCCGGAGATAAGCTTTCGTATAACATCACGAAAGGCATAGAAAATGGGGCTTTTCTCGCAGTATTTGATTTGGATTTGCCTCCGTTGGGCAATGATCACGCTTTTTCGTTTCGTGCGATTAGAAGCGACTACGGATCTGGTTTAATAGTCAAGTTTTCCGCGCAGGGTGAAATTGAATTGCTTCTTCGTGTGAATGGTGAAAGTTCTACCGTTATCCGTTTCGATGCGTATAAATCAGAATTTGGTAATCGTGGTTCAAGATTAGCGATCGGCTTTGATCCATTCAAGGAAAAAACCGTTTATGTTTATCTGGACGGTAATATTATTGGTCAATTGCCTATTAGGCACCCATTTCGTTTGGCGGAAATCGTTTTTGGGGATGATCTTGATCGAGAAAAAATCAATTTGGATTCTTATCTGAAGAAGTTGGTTGTTCTGCCGTTTGTACCTTCATCGATGGCTGATACTGTGCTAGGTGCTTCGGATCGTTGGGATTTGCCGCAAACACACCAGGCTGTTAATACCCTTAAATTGATTGATCCGATTATTGTCGATCTTGAGGAAATGGAAGCTGACCAGGTTTTTCCTGGTTTCGGTACCGGGGAATTGCTCGATTACAAATTAAACTGGACAAAAACATTTCCGATTCCAAGGCGTGATGTACTTATCGTTGGGGCCCGTACAAAAGTCAGAAAGGTTCGAAATGTTTATGGCAACCGTGGCAATGAATCGGCCGTTACTATACCCGTCAATAAAAATGATCGGGTTGATACTGATGTAATCAACTCTATTGGTACTGTTTGGGAAATTGGTGGCTATAAATTTACACGTTCAGTTTTTCATAATGCGATATCTGGTTTGAGGGCCGGGATTTACCGTGATATGAATCCGCTTGAAAATGGCAGGGACGACTGGAATCTTGTAACACGAAATGATCCTCATCAGACTCGACTTAACTGGAATACTCGGCAGCTAAAAGCCGAAAGTTATGATTATTATATTGATCTTATAACCGAGTCAGTTTCCGGAACGGTTGAGGGGTATCATGGCGATGCGGGTATGCAATGGCAAACTGCATCAACCGATGGGAAGTCCAGTCCTTTGGGGGCCGTTGCAGATTACTGTGGGCACTTTAATATTAAATTTTCTACTTACTATGCGGGTTTCTTTTTGCCAGTTCAGTATCTGTCAAAAGATGTGGAGTTGAACGAGTCAGCTCCCTTGCCTCGGTGGTTGAAAATTTCTCGAGTTCAGGGGCGAATGGCTGCAGAGTATCGCCAATATGAAAAGGATAGACCGGAAGATATAAAGAAAAGCCCTGGTAATGTCACTTCCGCATTTTATCATTTGGATACAAGTGACGGAAATCGTTACGGATCCTATCGCCCTTATCCTGTTTTTCTGAAAGATTTTTATATTGAGCCATTTCCAGGGCGAAATTTGATAGATCATGTTCGCCCACTGAATGGAAAACCAATTTATCAATTCATCAATTCGAAGAAAGAAATTCGTTACGATATCGATGGAAGGGTTGCTTCTGATGGTGGTGTATATTTCCCCGAGGTGACCATGATTTCTGGTTTTATAAAACCAGGAAAGCCTTCTAGAGATTACGTTGATTCAACGTCAGAATATGGGCCCGGCGCTTGGTATTGGCCAAGATTCGAAGGGATGATTTACTAAAATAATGGTGCTTTATGAATATCAGACATTTGATTATAACCAGGTTTAATGTCGCTTCGCCGGGGCGAGAAGCTGCAATCCGTCTGAAAAGAGGCTGGCTTGATGAGCGCTTCATACTGTTTGAGGATATTTGTCTTCCTAGTGTGAAGGCCCAAAGCAATCAGTGCTTTGAATGGATAATATTTTTTGATGTGGAAACTCCTGCCGATTACAAGGAAAAAATTTCTGAATTGACCAAGGTCTATCCTTTCAAGCCGGTTTATACGGATAGCTTTGATATGCGGGTACTGGGACCGCAGATTGTAAGAGATTGCGAACCTGCTGATTTTTTATTAACTTCGCGACTTGATAGTGACGATATCCTTGCCGATGATTACGTGGCCAGAGTGCAAGATGTTGCGCTCTCCGGAAAAGGAAAGTTTGTTATCAATTTTGATCAGGGAGCCATTCTCCAACTAAATGGTTCAAAGCAGGCTCTTTATGAGTATTGGGATCACAGTAATCCATTTTCTTCCATGGTGGAGCCATTTGGGCTTGATGCGGTAACGATTTGGGGCGTACAACATACCGAGTTATCTCAGCTCGGCCAAGTTCAGCATATCTCTGGAACGCCGATGTGGCTTCAGGTTGTTCATGGTGGAAATGTTTCCAATCGTGTTCGTGGTACGCGTGTTCGTATTAATGCTTACGACGACCGTTTTGGTTATCTAAGAAATTTTTCTTGCAAAGTGCGGGAAAATGCTTTTGAGTTCGGATTGGATCGATATTTTTTTGGAAACGTTCGACTCGCTAAAGAGTTCGCCAGAAAAATACTGAAACATTTATATCGATTTATTTTTAAGTAGTACTGCATGGCGCGCTTAATTTCGTTGTTCGATCAATTGGCTTTTTCTGCAGCCAATTTTCTGATCGGTTTGGTATTGATTCGGACTTATACTCCAATTGAATATGCTGGCTATGCTAATGGTTTGTTGGTTTCTTTAGCGATTTCCGGTATTTACCGTATGAGCTTTTCTGTTCCCGTTTCATTGATGGGGCAAGATTTGTTCATGAAACGAGTGCGCGCTGTTCCAGCGCAACATGCGCTGGTGGTTTTCCCGTTGTTGCTTATTTCAGGGCTTGTTGTTTTATTCGAATTGTTTTTTGGGCAACGTACTTTGGTTTACACCACGGCATTCGGGGTTCTTGCTTGTCTCGCGTTATTCATGTCGATTGATATTGACCGGGTGGTTTTGTATCGCTTTGTTGGAGGAAGCTTTCGTTGGTTAATACCTATTTTGACCTCTGGGAGTGTGGTTTTTCTGGTTGGTGTTGTTTACGTTATTAAGCCCAGATTTGAGATTGCCATGTTTGGGTTGATGTGTATTTCTTTGGCAAAGTTGTTAATCATTGCTTTTAAGGTTGGCGGGTATCGATGGCGGCATGCTATTTTTTTATGGCGGCGTATGCTTAAGGATTCTGTCCGTTGGAATACCTTTGGCGCTCTTTCGGCGATTGGGTTTACTTCTGCGCCGCAATGGGTTTTAGGTTTTTTTGGTGGTGCATATGCTGTAGCTGGTTATGCCGCTGTTCGGCTCCCATTACAACCAATGATGGTGCTTATCAGAAGTTTGGATGTGGTCGATAAATTGGTTTTTGCAAAGGTTTTTTCTGAGTCCGTGGAGCTTGGGAAAAGAAAGGTAATTCGGAGTTATCTGTTTTATTTGCTTCTCAGCATATTTCTTGGCGTGTTGGCAGTTATTTGGGCGGATGAAATAATTTCAGTGGTTGTTGGAGGTAAGTACACCGAGTTTGATAAGGTTTTTATGTTGACTGTTGTCTCTTATATTTTGATTGCAAGCATGCCACCGCTAGAGTCTGTTGTATATAAAATTGGGATGTATAAAAATTATGCGATGTCCCAGTTTTTTGGCGCTTTATTGTCGCTAATTGTCACGGTGCCTCTCGTTATGAAATATTCGTCGGAAGGCGCTGTCATTGGTGGGATTTGTGGTTTTTTGGTTCCATATTCATATCTTTTATTTGTTTTTTTTAAGAATATAGTAACCAAGGAACGTGCTGAGGTGATCAATTGAAAAATCTATTGGCAGTGGCTTCGAGTGGTGGGCATTGGATTCAGTTATCCAGACTTACACCTGCTTTCAAAGGTTTTTATGTTTCTTACCTGACTACCAATCCTGCTCACAAGCGAGAGGTTGATGGCCATTTTTATTCCGTTATTGATGCCAATCAGTGGCAAAAAATCCGTTTGCTGTTCATGTTTGTTCAGGTGGCCTGGGTGATCATGCGTAGCAGGCCTGATGTGGTTATTACGACTGGCGCAGCTGTTGGATTTGCTGCATTAATGTTTGGTAAATTGATCGGCGCAAAAACTGTCTGGATCGATAGCATCGCGAATGCCGAAGAGTTATCTGGTTCTGGTGCTAGAGTTGGGCGATGGGCCGATATTTGGCTCACACAGTGGGAGCATTTGGCTAATACAGATGACGGACCCGATTTTTGGGGGAGTGTGCTGTGATTTTTATTTCCGTTGGAACTCAATTGCCGTTTGATCGTCTAGTTGAAATTGTTGATGATTGGGCAGGTAATGTCGATGGAGTGGAGATTTTTGCTCAAATAGGCCCAGGGAAGTATTCTCCGAGAAACTTCAAGGCGGTGGATTTTTTAAAACCGAATGAAATTTCGGCCTGCTATGAAAAGTCGTCATTAATTGTTGCTCATGCTGGTATGGGTACTGTTCTTACAGCAATGAAAATTCGAAAACCGATTATTATTTTTCCACGCAGATTTGAATTGGGTGAGCACAGAAATGATCATCAAATGGCTACCGCTCGTTGGTTAAAGGATAAACTTGATGTTCCCGTGGCTTTTGAAAAAAATGAGCTATTAACGTTGCTTTCAGCAAGGAATGGCATCTCAGCGCCTCGATATATATCAGATTATGCGCCTGCCGGCTTTATCGATAAGCTTCACAAAGCGTTGCATGCTAGTTGAATTCTATGAGTTCTGTTTCTGATGATGTTCGTGACGATTTTTTTGTAAAAAACCTGCTCGAAAAGCTGCCTTCCGATTCCAGGGGGTCTTTCAGTGCGGATCAACTCTTGGCACTGAAAGTTGCGTTCGGTGGGAGAGCATGGGGCGTACATGCGGTCGACCTGCGCTGGACTCTGAAAATATGGCGATGGCATTACTACTTTGTGGTGCTGGCGGGGCGTAACCGGCGGGAGTTGTCGCGGCGGGAACGAGAGATTGCGCGCGTTGCAATGGTGCTTTCGTTAGCCATCTTTCTCGTTTTCTCGGCGTTGCTCGGTTTGCTCATGTTGTATCTGGTCAAGTCGGCTTTTGGCATCAATTTATTCCCCGGGTTTTCGCTCGGTATCTGGGGATGGTTTCAGGAGAGCATCCTGCGTTGATGTGGTTTGTGCGTCGCAGCATTTTTACTTCGTTTATGACTAAAGTCATATATACGAAGTAAGGGCTGTCGTGGCAAGATTCGCCCCAAACACATTGTTGCAAGATACTAAAAAACCCCATGTCCCTCATCAGTTCCGGTCTGCTGCGGCCGCATAGCTCCAAGATCGCCTTCTTTCGGCGGGTCCTTGATGCGCTGGTCATCGTCGTTTCACTTTATGTTGCACTGCAAATAACGCACGATCTTGAACTGGATCGTCTGTACACCCACGCGGCGGCTTGGGCGGTGATGTTGTTCATGAGCATCGGCGGGGCGCGGCAGATTTATGGCTCGTGGCGGGTGATGACCATTCAGGCAGCCGTCAGCCTGACCTTGACCACCTGGATGATGACGACCGTAGCACTGGTTTTCCTGGCTTTCCTGACCAAGACCTCGGCCGACTATTCCCGGGCGGCGGTGCTGGTCTGGTTCGTGTTGACGCCGGTTTTGCTGGCTGTGGCGCGGGTTTCCGTGCGCGTGGTGCTCAACGCCATGCGTTCCGGCGGGCAGAACACCCGCACGCTGGCCATTGCCGGCAAGACCAAGCTGGGCAAGCAGGTGGTCGACAAGATTCAGGCATCGCCGTGGATGGGCATGCAGTTCGTCGGTTATTTCGATGACCGGCTGGCCAAGCGGGACTGCAACCATACGGCGGATGACGTCCAGGGGATCGGGCGTTTCGACGAGCTGATCGAGCTGGCCCGTGCCGGCAAGGTGGATTACGTCTACATCACGCTGCCGATGAAGGCGGAAAACCGTATCGTCGAGTTGGTCAATGCGCTCAGCGACACCACGGCTTCGGTCTATCTGGTGCCCAATTTCTTCGTCTTCGACCTGCTGCATGGGCGCCTCGCCAGCCTGGACGGCATCCCGGTGCTCAGCCTCCACGAAACGCCGTTTTATGGTGTCGATGGTTGGGTCAAGCGCCTGGAGGATATTGTCGTCGCCAGCCTGATCCTGGCCATCATCGCCATTCCGATGGCCATCATCGCGTTGGGGGTCAAGCTCACCTCGCCGGGGCCGGCATTGTTCAAGCAGCGGCGTTACGGCCTGAACGGGGCGGTAGTGGAGGTCTGGAAATTCCGCAGCATGACGGTTTGCGACAACGGCGACAAGATCGTCCAGGCGCAAAAGAACGATGTCCGCATCACGCCGTTCGGCGCCTTCCTGCGCAGGACGTCGCTCGATGAGTTACCGCAGTTCTTCAATGTGCTGCAGGGCACGATGTCGGTGGTCGGGCCGCGGCCGCATGCCGTGGCGCACAACGAGCAGTACCGCAAGCTGATCCGCGGCTACATGCTGCGCCACAAGGTTAAACCCGGCATTACCGGCTGGGCGCAGATCAGCGGTTGGCGGGGTGAGACTGAAACGCTGGAAAAGATGGAAATGCGGGTCAAGCACGATCTGGCGTATCTGCAGAACTGGTCGCTGTGGCTGGATCTGAAGATCATCTTCTTGACCGTCTTCAAGGGCTTCGTCAACAAGAACGCGTATTGAGGGTTCCGGCCGGCAACGACCGGCCATTTTTTATTCATGGGGTGATCGAGTGGCAAAGGGAATGATCCTGGCGGCTGGCCAGGGAACGCGGGTGCGTCCGCTGACCAAGAACGTGCCGAAACCGATGGTGCCCATCCTGGGCAAACCGGTGATGGAATACCTGATCGAGCACATGGCGCGCTATGGCGTGCGCGAGATCATGGTTAACGTCGCCTTCAATCATTACAAGATCGAAAACTACTTTGGCGATGGCCGTCGCTGGGGCGTTGACCTCGGCTATTCCTACGAAGGCGCGCGCGAACATGGCGAGATCGTGCCCAAACCCTTCGGTTCGGCCGGCGGCATGCGCAAGATTCAGGATTTCGGCGGTTTCTTCGATGAAACCACCATTGTCGTCTGCGGCGATGCGGTGGTCGATCTGGATATCGGCGCAGCCCTGCACGAGCACAAGAGCAAGGGTGCCATTGCCAGCGTGGTAGCGCTGGAGGTGCCGCTCGATCAGGTGCAGAACTATGGTGTGGTGGTGGCCGATAACGAAGGCCGGATCACCTCGTTCCAGGAAAAACCCAAGCCGGCCGAGGCAAAGTCGCGCCTGGCCAGTACCGGCATTTATATCTTCGAACCGGAAGTGCTGGACCTGGTGCCCAAGGGCAAGCCGTTCGACATTGGCAGCGAACTGTTCCCCCTGCTGGTGGAAAAAGGCTTGCCTTTCTATGTGCAGAAGCGCTTTTTCAACTGGATCGACATCGGTCGGCTGAACGATTACTGGGAGGTGTCCCAGCGCGTGCTGCGCGGCGAGGTGGCGCAGATGGACATGCCGGGCAAGGAAGTGCAGCCGGGCGTTTGGGTCGGCCTCAACACTTCCATTGCCTGGGAAAGCTCCAAGCTGGTCGGGCCGATCTACGTCGGTTCCAATGTGCGTATCGAACCCGGTGTATCGATCATCGGCCCGGCCTGGATCGGACACGGCAGTCATATTCGTTCCGGGGCGCGTGTCGAGCGCTGCATTGTGTTCGATTACACCCGGATTTCCGGGCCGCAGACGATGAGCGAGATGATCGTTTCGCCGCAGTATTGCGTCGGCCGCGATGGCGTGGCGCATTATCTGGGTGAAGACATGTCGCCCTTCCGCTGGGGCGATGCACGCGGATGAGGCCGTTGCATAACGACCGCTGGGCATTCTGGGGGCTGCTGGCGCTGTTATGCTGGCTGCCGCTTCCGCTCGGCAGCAATCGCACCTTTGCCGTTGCTCTCCTGGTGTTCTGGTCGCAAATCCTGTTGTGGGGCACGGTCTTCGCGTGGCGCCACGACCTGGCCGGCCTGTCTGCCCGGCTGACCTTGTTCCGCTGGCCGGTCGGCCTGCTCGGGGCGTTCATCCTGGTGCCCTGGTTGCAATGGCTGCCCTTGCCGGCTGACTGGCTGGCCGTGCTGTCGCCGGAGGCGCTGGCGGTGTCGCAGGGGGTGGTCGATACGTTGCGCGTCAGTCTGGACCCGGGGCAAACGCAGTTGTACGCGGCCCTGTCCTTTGCCTACTGGTCGGTTTTTGTCGCCGCACTGGTGCTTGTCCGCGATTCGCGGCGGCTCGATACGCTGGCGCTGGTGCTGGTCGGCAGCGGTGTGTTTCAGGCCTTGCTGGGGGCAGCCCTGTTCTCCACTGGCGCCACTTACCGGCTGTTCTTCTCGGAACTGACGCACGACCGGGTGAAGGGGGCTTTCGTTTATCACAACCATATGGCCGGCTACATGGAGATCTGTCTGTCGGTGGGCATCGGTCTGATGCTGGCGCGGCTCGGTGGCGGTGGTAAACAACGCCCGTCGACCGGCTGGAAGGAAAAGCTGCAGGCGGCCATCGACTTTTCATTGAGTCCCAAGATGCGCCTGCGCCTGATGCTGGTGATCATGGTTATTGCGCTGGTGCTGACCCGGTCGCGCATGGGCAACACCGGTTTCTTCGCTGCCTTGCTGATCGTCGGCCTGCTGACCATTGTGCTGTCGCGCAGGACGGCGCCGAGAACGGTAGCCCTGATCGCCAGCTTGGTGATCATCGATGTGGTGGTGGTGGGGAGCTGGATCGGTGTCGAGAAAGTGATCGACCGTATTCAGGAAACCAGTTTGACAGACGAGGGAGGCGGAAGGGAGGAGTCCTTCGAGTTTCGTCAGGTTGCTGCAGAACATGCGATCGGTATCGTTGAGGATTTCCCTGTACTTGGTAGTGGCGCGGGGAGTTTTTATGGGACTTATCTGCGATATCGTACATTTCGCCAAGGATACTTCGATCACGCGCATAACGATTACGCCGAGATTGCCGCCGATTTTGGTGGGCCGGCTACGCTACTGCTGGGGGTTTTCGTGCTGTCGGCCGTGGTGTCGGCCGTTCTGGTACTGGCTCGGCGGCGTTCCGATCTGCCCCGTGGATTGGCCTTTGGCGGGCTGATGGCCATCGTTGCCTTCCTGATTCACAGTACCGTCGATTTCAACCTGCAGATTCCGGCCAACGCGCTGACCCTGCTGGTGGTGTTTGCCATGCTGTGGTCGGTGGCAAGTCTGCCGCGTGGAAATGTCAAAAATAACAGCCCTGTCGATTAAATGCTCGAACTGAGATTCTTGGGCTAAGTAATGGATTATTTTGGTGTTGTTGCGCTGCAGCAAATACTGGACGACCCTATGTCGTGCACGTATCATTCGCGCTGTGAGCATGCTGGCGGATTAGCCGGCCTTGATGATTTGGAGTCCTTATGAATTCGATCCGTACGCGTTCTGCGGTAATGCTGGTGCTGTCCTTGGGTCTGGGCACCAATGCCTGGGCGGAAGCCGGGCTTGCCGAAGCCATCAAGCAGCCGCTGCTGCTGGCCCAGGCCGATACCGGCAATGCCGTGCCGGCTGCCCGCCCCGTGCCGGCAGCGGCAGCCCCCGCAGCCGAGCCGGAATCGGTGCCATCCTTGAGCACGCCGGGTGCGGTGACGCCGCTGGGGGGCAGCGATGCCGCCGGCAATACGCTGCAGCGTTCGGTCACGTCGGGTTATGAACTGGCCGGTGCCGGTATTGGTAGTGCCAGCTACTCACAGAACCAGTTCATGATGACTTCGCCGGTCAAGGGGCGGGGGGCTCGTTTCGACAACGGCATCTTCCTGCACCCGGCGGCCACGGTCGGCATCGGGTACAACAGCAATGTGCTCGGTACGCCAAATAACGAGACCTCGTCGAGCATTTTCATCTTGCGTCCTGAAGTAGTGGCCGAGGCCAAGTCGCGAGGCGACCGGTATACCGCCAGCTACTCGGGCAACTACGGGCGCTATGCCAGTTCTTCGCCGGATGATTTCTACAACCACGATTTCTGGCTGGCCGGCGATAATTACTTCACCACCCGTGCCCGCTTGGGCTGGGGGGTCGGTTATGTGATGCGTAGTGACCCGCGCGGTTCGACCGACCGCGTGGCCGGCGACGAACCGGACCGCTGGCGTGCACCAGTGGCCCGCGTGCTGGGAATCTACGGCGCACCGAAGGCGCTGGGCCGGATCGAACTGGAAGGCTCATGGATGCAGAAGCGTTACCAGAACAATCGCCAGCTGACCGAAGGCTTTGACCTGAATACTTCCATGCTGGCCGGACGTTTCTTCTACCGGGTGATGCCGGCCACCTCGTTGGTGTTTGAAGCGCGGAATACCTGGAACGACTACGTGCTGGATACCTCGACCAACGACAACCGTTACAGCAAGCTGCTGGTCGGTGCGACGTGGGAAGCGACGGCCAAGACCACCGGTTTCATCAAAGTGGGCCGCGCCTACAAGGATTTCGATACGGCGGGGCGTCGTGATCCGAGCGCAGCGACCTGGGAAGTCGGGGTCACCTGGGCACCGCGTACTTACTCGGTGGTTCGTCTGGAAACCGAACAGAACATCCTGGATTCGACCGGTGTCGGCAATTTCACCACCGTTCGTGGCCATTCGCTGAACTGGGAGCACAAGTGGGCCAGTTACTTCACCTCCAGCCTGTCGGCCAGCCAGGTGTCGGCCGATTACGACGGGGTTGATCGGAAAGACAAGACCAATTCCTACGGCGTTGGCGTGTTCCGCGAAGTGGGCCGCAATTTCCGGGTTGGTGCGAGCTGGAACCATATCAAACGGAATTCAAGCGACGATGCACGGGATTTCAAGCGTAACGTCCAGATGCTGACGCTGGAGGTGGTGCTGTAATGCGTTTTGCCTCGCTTCGTCGTTTTTCGGCCGTCTTGCTGCTTGGCCTGGTTTCCTTTTTGTCGACAGTGCAGGCACAGGATGCCAGCGTGCCGGCCCTGGATGGCGAGAAGGCCGTTGCGGTTGCCGGCGGTAGCGAGATGCCGATCCCGGCCCTGCCGGCCGGGCTGTCGACCTACCGTTTGTCGGCCGGCGATGTAATTTCGATTCGCGTGCTGGGCGAAGAAGACCTGAGCAAGGAAAAGATTCGCCTGACCGACGCCGGTACGGTGTCGCATCCGGCGCTGGGCGAAATCCGTGCGCTGGGGCTGACCACCGGCGAAATGGAAAAGATCGTCGCCGATGGCCTGCGCGGCCGTTACTTGGTGAATCCCAAGGTTTCGGTGTCGATCGAGGAATACCGGCCGTTCTACATCAACGGCATGGTCGAGAAGCCGGGCGGCTACCCGTATCAGCCGGGGCTGACGGTGCGCAAGGCGGCGTCGCTGGCCGGCGGTTTCCGCGAGCGTGCCTCGGTGAGCAAGATTTACATCATCCGGGAAAAGGATGCTTCGCAGCGTTCGCAGAACGCCGACCTGAACACGCTGGTCATGCCGGGCGACATTGTTACGGTCGACGAGAGCTTTTTCTGATTTTTCCGAATTTTCCCGTTCCCCGCTTGCGGGGATATTGAGTTGAATAGCCACATGACCCAAGTCGTCGATACGCCGGCTCAGCCGCACAAGCCCGTCTTCCTGCACGATCCTGAAGATCAGGAAGAAAAACTCGAACTGCTCGAATACTGGCGCAGTGTCGTCAAGCGCAAGAAGCAGATCATTGGCTTCGGGCTGGCGGTCGCGCTGCTGGCCGTTGTGGTGGTTTTGGCCATGACGCCGATTTACCGCTCGACGGCGACGATCATGATCGAGGCCAACAAGGCCAAGGTGTTGTCGATCGAGGATGTCTATTCCGGGATTTCGCAGAACCGCGAGTTCTTCCAGACCCAGGTCGAGATCATCAAGGCTCGGGAAGTCGGTATCAAGACCATTCTGAAGACCAAGCTCTGGGAGCATCCGGAGTTCGATCCCCGGGCCAAGGGGGATTCCTTTCTGGCCAGCCTCGGGGTCAGCAACGAGCCCAAGGAATGGACCGATGCCTTGCTTGCCGATGCGGTTTATCCGGCCTTTGCCGCCCGTTTGTCTATTGAGCCTATTCGCTTGAGCCAATTGGCAAAGATCAGCTTCGATTCGGCAGATCCCGAACTGGCGGCACGTGTGGCAAATGCGGCGGCAGAAACCTATATCCAGAACGAACTGGAGACCCGTTTCAAGATGACGCATCAAGCGGGTGTCTGGCTGCAGGATCAGATGACCGACCTGCGCAAGAAGCTGAACGAGTCGGAAAAGGCCTTGCAGGAATATCGTGAGAAGGAAGGCATTGTCGATCTGAAGAGCGTGACCCAGAGCGGGGCCGGGCGACAGATCGAGGAAGTGATGGGGCGTCTGGTCGATGCGCGCATGCAGCGGGCACAGGCTGAGAATGCCTACATGCAGATCAAGTCGGCCAAGAGTGGTGGTGGCGATCTGAGTTCGCTGCCGGCGGTGCTGCGCAACCCGATTGTTGCCGATGCCAAGCGGGCAGAAGGGATGGCCGAACGCAAGCTGTCTGAATTGACGCAGCGCTATGGCAAGGAGCACCCGAAGTATTTGCAGGCCGAAGGCGAACTGGAGTCGGCCCGCGACAACCTGAGACGTCAGGTCGATTCGGTAGTGGCCAGCGTGATTCGCGAGTACGAAGTGGCGCGCGGTACCGAGGCGACGCTGGAAGGCGTGTTGAACAATGCCAAGGGGCAGGTGCAGAACCTGAACCGCAAGGAAGGGGCGTTGAGCATGTACGAGCGCGAGGTCGAGGCCAATCGCCAGATGTACGACATGTTCATCAAGCGGGCCAAGGAAACCAATGTTGCGGGTGATCTACAAACTCCGATTGCGCGTGTCGTTGATCCCGCCGTGGTTGCTGATGGCCCGGTAAAACCCAAAAAATCGCTGATTGTTGTGGTCGCATTGTTTTTTGGGCTTTTCATCGGTGTTCTGGCCGCACTGCTGCGTGACCGCATGGACAACACCCTGAAAACCTCCGAAGACGTCGAGGTTCGTCTGAAGCAGCCGATCCTGACGACCTTGCCGTTGCTCAGTCAGGAAGAAGTGGAACGGACCAAGACCGCGCGCATTTTCATCGAGCAGCCCAATTCCGTGTATGCCGAAGCAATCCGCACCGCCCGTACCGGCGTGTTGCTGACCGGCATCGATTTGCCGCAGCGGACGCTGGTGGTGACTTCCAGTGTGCCGGGTGAAGGCAAGACGACGTTCTCGATCAATCTGGCGACGGCGCATGCCCACACCAAGAAGACCCTGTTGATCGATGCCGACATGCGTCGTCCGGCGGTTTCCAAGGGCCTGGAAATTCCGCCCGGGGCCAAGGGGTTGTCCAACTTCGTGTCGGGCAATGCGACGCTGAAGGAGTGTCTGATCAATGTCGACGGTTCGACGCTGATGCTGATGCCGAGCGGCGCGGTGCCGTTGAATCCGCTGGAGTTGCTGCTGTCCGAGCGGTTCAAGGAAGCATTGACGCAACTGGCCAAGATTTTCGAGGTGATCATCATCGATTCGCCGCCGGTCGAGCTGGTTTCCGATGCGCTGGTGATCGCTGCTCAGGCCGATGGCGTGATTTTCGTGACCAAGGCCGAGTCGACTCCGTACCAGGTGGCGCGCAAGGGGCTGCAGCGCCTGCGTCGTGCCGATGGGCATGTGCTGGGCGTGGTGCTCAATCAGTTCGATGTGGCCAAGGCGGAAAAGTACTACGGCGATTATTCCGGGTACGGCAAGTACGGTTACGGCGAATCCGGCTATCAGGGCGGTTACGGCCAGAGCTACGGCGAGGAAGCGCCCAAGTCTTGAACGGGCGCGCCGACCGATGATCGATCTGCATGCGCATTTTCTGCCGGGGGTCGATGACGGCCCGGCAACGCTGGCCGAATCGCTGAGGCTGGCCGAGAAGGCGGTGGCGGATGGGGTGGAATGGACGGTGATGACGCCGCACGTGCATCCGCGCCGCTATCCGAACCGTTTGTCCGGTCTACGCCCGCATTTCGAGAATTTCCGTTCGGCGCTGGTCGAGGCCGGCATTCCGTTGAAGCTTTCGCTCGGCGGTGAGGTGCGTTTCGGCGAGGAGTCGCTCGAATTGCTGGCGCAGGATGAGTTGCCTTTTCTGGGTGAGTGCGACGGTTTTCGCGTGCTGTTGCTGGAGTTTCCGCATCAGAACGTGCCGGTGGGCAGCCTGCAGTTTGCCGAGCGTTTGCTGGCGGCGCGGATCCGTCCGTTGATCGCGCATCCCGAGCGCAACAAGTCGGTGATGGCGCGGCCCGAAATTCTGGTGCCTTTCCTGGATATTGGCTGCTGGTTGCAGTTGACCGCAGGATCGTTGGTCGGCCGTTTCGGCCGGACGGCGCAGAAGACGGCTGAATTCATCCTGGGCAACCGCTGGGCGCATGTGTTGGCCACCGATGCGCATAACCTCGAACATCGGCCGCCGCTGTTGTCGGAAGGGCGTGACGCGGCGGCAAGGCTGGTCGGCAAGTTGCTGGCGCATGAAATGGTCGTTGAACGGCCGGCGAGGATACTGGGGGTTCAATGAGCGAAGCGGTGAAGCCGGGCGGTGCCTGGGGCCTGAAATTGCTGGCGCTGCCGGTGGCGGTGCTGGCCGTGCTGTCGCTGCATACGGCGTTCATTTACGGCATGGCGGATGTCAAGACGCTCAAGGCGCGCGCGCTGATTGCCGATTGGCAGCGTAACGAGAAGGCCCGGCCGCAGATCGTTCAGGTGGGGCAGGCGCGTAACGACCTGATTGCCGGTTTGAAGTGGTTGCCGGGCGATTCGCAGTTGCTCGAAGGCCTGGGCTATTTGTATGGCCTGCGTGCGGTCAACGTGGAAAACATTCCGGAATTGCACCAGGCGATGCTCGACGAGGTGCTGCTGTATTACCGCGAATCCCTGAAGCGCCGCCCGATGGCGCCGTATGCCTGGGCCAACGTGGCCTTGGCCCTGCATTTGAAGGATGCCGGGGCCGACGAGATGTGGCGGTCATTTGACCGGGCGATGGCCTACGGCAAGCGGGAGGGCGGCGTTCAGCTGAAGCTGGCGCGGATTGCGCTCGACCGCTGGAACACGCTGACCCCGGAACGGCGCGGCGAGGTGGCGGACATGTTGGGCATGGCGCGCGGCAGGACAGTGCGCGATCTGAAGAAGATGTTCGAGAACACCGGACACGACGATTTGCAGATCGGCCCCGAACAGCCGGCCGGCTGAGGCTTACATGCGCTGTTCGCGGGCGAGTTTCTCGAGCAGTTCGCGCCACAGACGCACGTTCGATGCGCCGCCCTTGCGGGCGACGCCGGCTGCGGTCCACAGGTCGTCGTCGTTGAAACTGTAAACCGGTTCGAGGTCGGGGCGCTGGGAGGCGGGGCGCAGTTCGGGGATCAGGTTGTCCATGATCAGCGGTTCGCCGTCCGGCGTGGGGTAGTAGGCCAGCACCATGTGCGATTCGTTGAGTTCCTTGGCGCGTACGTAGGTGATGCGCAGGCGGTCGATGGGCAGGCCGAGGTCTTTCAGCGAAAGGTATTTGGCGATCGAGTAGTCTTCGCAGTCGCCGCCGTAGGAGCCGAGCATTTCGACCGGCGTTGCCCAGTAGTCTTCCTGCCGCCAGTGACGCAGGTCGCTGATGTAGGGCACCTGGTTGAAGAAGGTGTTGATCTTGCGCAGTGTCAGCGATTCGGCTTTCGGTTCCTGCTGTTTCGCGCCGATGGCTTCGGCACCGCGCATGTCGTTGAGCAGTTTCTGCCAGATCAACAGGCGTTTCGGGGCGTCGGAAGTGTACTGGCGGGCGACGTAGTCGAGCAGGTTTTGCGAGAAATTCACCAGTCCGGCCGCGAGCGTGGGCGTTGCGCAGACGATCATCAGCGCAGCGATCAGATGGCGGTGGCGGTGGTGTGGCGCAAACATGTACGCGTTTGGTATTGGGTGTGCGCCATTGTACAGGCAGGACGGGCTTTTCGAAGGGTATGACCTTGGTTGTATTTATACGGAAGTCATTCAGGAGTAAATTCCGTAAGCTTTTGTCCACAAAATGGATTTCACTTGAATCGCAGTCGTTTTACCCCTCTCTGGCTGGTTTTCGTGCTGTCGCTCGGCGGTTGTGCGTCGGTATTCGATGCGCCGTACGAAGAAATTGACGAAACCCCGCTGGCGCAGTCGGAACCGCAGCTGGAAATCGTCGATGCCGATGATCCGCTGGCGCCGGCGGTGCAGGTCCGGCCGCGCAAGGTGTATCCGGATATCTGGGCACGCGTGCGCGACGGCTTCCGCGTCGATGCCTTCGCCGGCGACAAGTCGGTGGAGCGGATCGCCCGGCGTTTCGCCGCCGACGGCATCGTCGAGCGCATTGCCCAGCGTGCGGCGGGTTATCTGTACTACGTCGTCGATTCGGTGGATCAGCGCGAATTGCCGATGGAGGTGGTGCTGGTGCCGTTCGTCGAATCCGGTTATTCGTTGAGCGCGGCGTCCTTCGCCGAGGCACACGGGGCCTGGCAGTTCATCGAGAGCACGGCGAAGAACTACGAGATCCGGATCGACCGTTTCCGCGATGATCGACGCAATCTGGTGGCGTCCACCCGGGCGGCGATGAATTACCTGACGACGCTGCATGCGATGTTCGACGACTGGCCGCTGGCGATGGCGGCTTACAACTGCGGCGAGAAGCGCGTTGCGGCAGAGGTCGAGAAGGCCAGGCGGCGCGGGGTTCAGATGCCCGGTTTCCACGATATTTCAGCCCAGTTGCCGCCGGAAACGCGCGAGTACGTGCCGCGTATCTTTGCCGTTAAGCGTTTGATCGCCGATCCGCTGGCGCACCGGGTGAAGCTGCCGCCGATTGCCGACGAACCGTTGTTCAGCGTCGTCGAGATTCACCGGGACATCGATGTGGCGCTGGTCGCACGTTTTGCCGGGATGAAGACCGAGGATTTGGTTCGCCAGAATCCGTCGCTGGTGGCGCCGGTGATCATCGGCCGGCAGAACGTTCAGTTGCTGTTGCCGCATCAGGCGGCGATGAAGTTGTCGGAGGCGATGGCGGCCCATGAGGGGCCCTGGGTGACCTGGCGCATGGTGCGTATCGTCCGGCCGGCGTCGCCGGCCGATGTGGCGCGCCGCAACCGGATTCCGGTGGCTCGGGTGCTGCAGGCCAATCCGCTGCCCGACGGTCATTTTTATGAAGTGGGTTCGACCTTGCTGCTGCCTGGCAAGGGCCAGGAAGAGTTGGATGTCGAGCTTGCGCAACGCGCGGTATTGCTGACCCGCGCGGCATCCGAATGCATGACGATGCAGCGTTGCGTGGGCGAGGGTGAAAAAGTGGTGCCGCCGGCAACGGTTAACGGTATGCCGAGGCGATGATGGAAACCCTGGACGCTCCGCAGTTCCTGTTGCAGACCCGCTTGCTGATCGTGGAAAACGATCCGCGGATGAGCGCGCATCTGCAGAAGATCCTTGAGCACCGCGTCGGCGAGATTCTGCTGGCGCGCGATGGTGGCGAAGGGCTGAGGCTGTGGGAGATGCATGCACCGGACATCGTGCTGACCAACATCGATCTGCAGGTGTTCGACGGCTTTGCGCTGGCGGAAAGGATTCGCGCGGTCGATGGCGATGCGGCGGTGGTGGTGATGTCGTCGTCTTCCAGCCTGGCCATGCTGCACCGGATCATCGATGCCGGTATCGACGGTTACGTGATCCAGCCGATCGACGAGATGCTGCTCTTCGGCGTGCTGTTCCGTTGCATGCGCGACCGGCAGCGGGTGCTCGATCTGAAGATGGCGAGCATGGTGTTCGAGGTGGCCAACGAAGGGATCATGGTGACCGACGAAAATGCACGCATTCTTGCGGTCAACCCGGCATTTTCGGAAATTACCGGCTACCGCGCGCATGAGGTGATCGGTCAGCGTACGCGGATGCTGCAGTCCGGCGTGCATGGGCCGGATTTTTACCGCGCGATGTGGCAAACGCTGCTGACGCACGGTCGCTGGGCTGGCGAGATCACCAATCGTCGCAAGGACGGTTCGCATTATTCGCAGTGGCTGTCGATTGCCGCGGTGAATCAGGACAGTGGCGGCGCGCAGCGCTATGTCGGTCTGGTTTCGGATATTTCCGAGCGCAAGCAGGAAGAGGAACGGATTCGCCGCCTGGCGCATTTCGATGCACTGACCGGTCTGCCCAACCGCGCCCTGTTCGAGGACCGGCTGCAGCGCGCCATCGTGCGAGCCCGGCGCTATCGGCAGACGCTGGCGGTGCTGTATGTCGACCTCGATCATTTCAAGGCGGTCAACGATACCTGGGGGCACGCGGCCGGCGACGAGATGCTGTGCGTGGTGTCCAACCGGATGCTGGAGGTGCTGCGCCAGAGCGATACGATCAGCCGGCGCGGTGGCGACGAGTTCGTGATCCTGGTTGATCTGCAGGATCATCCGGAGGGTATCGGCAACGTTTGCGCCAAGCTGGTCAACGAGGTTTCGCGGCCGGTTCCCTATGGCCTTTTCGAGTTGTGCGTGGGGGCGAGCATCGGTGTGGCGCTGTATCCCAACGATGCGGAACAGCCCGACGAACTGCTGGCAGCCGCCGACGTGGCGCTTTACGAGGCGAAGGCGAGCGGCCGTTCGCGTTTCAATTTTTTCCGCCCGGAAATGCAGCATTCGGCCTGCTCGCGACTGGAACTGGAACGCGAATTGCGCGAGGGCCTGGATGACTGGCGCTACACCCTGCATTACCTGCCGGAATACTCGCTGGCGACCGGCAAGATCGAGCAGATCGAAGCCTTGCTGCGTTTCCAGCATCCGGAATTCGGCTTGATGGAGGCTGGGCGCTTCCTGGAAATTGCCGAGGATATCGGGATCATGCCCGAGCTCGGACGCAAGGCGTTGGAACAGGCCACGCGCGAACTGGCCGAAATCGAAGGAAATATCGGCTTGGTGGTCGACCTGTCGGCCCGTCAGCTGTCGGCACCGGATGCCGTGGCACGCCTGCTCGATACCTTGCGTTCGGCCGGTATGCCGCAGGAGCGAATCACCTTCGAATGTACCGAGGCGATGCTGACCGGCAATGAGCAGGCGGTGCAGACCTTGTACCGCCTGGCCGAGTCCGGCTGCAAATTCACGCTGGACGATTTCGGGGCCGGTTTCTGCTCGTTCAGCCTGCTCAGCCAGTTGCCGATGAGTTCGATCAAGATCGACCGCTCGTTTACCCAGCAGATCGTCGATAACCTGCAGATGCGGGAACTGGTCGGCGCGTTGATCGCTTTTGCCCATCGCCTGAAGCTGCGGGCGGTGGCCGAAGGGGTCGAATCGGCCGAGCAACTCGCCTTGTTGCGGGAGATGGGATGCGATGCCGCACAAGGCTATTACTTCGGTCATCCGGTGACGCTGGGCGAATGGTTTGCCAGGCAGTCGGGCGGCCTGGTCGAGCGCTGCGCCGGGGCGAACTAAAATAGTATTTTTCAATGACTTGAGCGGGTTTTTCCATTCATCAATTTGTTGACTGGCGGGGCGCTCGGGTGATATCTTTCAGGCATATCTAACTTATTGGAGGTCGTTGTGAAGAAACTGACCAAATCGCTGATTGCGTTGAGCGTCGCAGCGACCAGCCTGTCTGCTGTTGCCGCCTTTTCCACGGGCATGTCCCTGGGCCAGATCGATACCGAAGTCCAGCAGCGCGTCAGCCGCGGCGAAGCGGTGTCCACGATCGGTTCGGCCGCCCGTTCCCAGGGTATTTCGGCCATGATCATGACCTCCGCGCTGATCAGCCAGGGCAAGACCCTGAATCAGATCGTCGCCGGCCTGATCCAGGCAGGTTATCCCCCCAATGACGTGGTCAATGCTGCCGTTGCGGCAGGTGGCCGTCGTAGCGACATGATCCAGCTGGCGCTCGATGCCGGTGCCGATCCGACGCAGATCACCGACGCAACCGCAGCCGGTCCGGATGGCGGCGGCGGTGGCCTGGGCGGTGGCGGCGGCGGTGGTTTCGGCGCAACCCCGACCTCGACCTTCGGTGGCGGCGGCGGCGGTAGCGTCAGCCGCTCCTGATCCCCGAAGCTTTTCGGAGAATGGCAGCCTCGGCTGCCATTTTTTTTGTTGATTCAAGAGGTTTTCCATGACTTTGCGGCGGCAGTTGTTCCTGGGTATTTCCGTGATTTTCCTGATGGTGTTCGTCGGCCTGACGGTGCTTGGCGTTAGCGGAACGCGAAAGTATCTCGAGGAACAATTGGGATCGCACGCCCAGGATGCCGCGTCGTCGCTGGTGCATCCTTTGTCGCAGTCGTTGGGGGCGGGGGACAAGACGCTGGCCGAGACCCAGTTGTCCAGCCTGTTCGACCGGGGTTATTTCCAGCGTATCGCGGTGCTTGGCATGGATGGCAAGGTGGTGGTCGAACGTTCCCTGCCGGCCAAGATCGATGGTGTGCCCTTGTGGTTTTCCGGCTGGCTGACGCTGGAGGCACCGCCGGGAGAGGCTTTTCTCAATGCCGGCTGGCGCCGTTTGGGCAAGGTGGTGGCAATTTCCCAGCCGACGCATGCTTACCAGTACCTGTGGCGCTCGGCGCTGGAGATTTCCGGCTGGATGGGCCTGGCTTACATCCTGGCGCTGTGGGCCACGCGCCTGGTCCTGCACCGCATCCTGCAGCCCCTGTCGGAAATCGAGCGGACGGCGGTCAACATTCAGAGCCGCTATTTCGAGCAGATCGGGATCAAGCCGCGGGCGCTCGAACTGGCCCGGGTGGTCGGTGCGATGAACAACATGTCGCGGAAGATTTCGGAGTTTCTCGACATCGAGACGGCCAAGGCCGAGCGTTATCGGCGCGAGGCCTATCAGGATGAACTGACCGGTCTGGACAATCGCAAGAGCTTCGATCTTCGGCTGGAGCAGGCCTTGGCCGGCGAGATCGGTTTTTCGGATGCGGTGTTGATCGGGGTCGACGTCAATAATCTGAAGGATTTCAACACCGAGGCCAGCTACAAGCGCGGCAATGAACTGCTGGCGGCGGTGGCCGAAGGTGCCCGGGAAGTGCTTGGTGACAAGGCGACGATTCTCAGCCGGATCGGCGGTTCGTCGTTCGGTTTCGTGATGTTCGACCGCAATCCGGCCTCGGTGGCGGAGATCGGTGCCGGCCTGCGCGACCGTCTGCAGCGGATCGGCGATGCTTTCGGGGAAGGCGTGGAGTTTTCGTTCAGTATCGGTGCGGTGCATTTCGCCCAGGGCGAAACGCGGTCGCGCGTGCTTTCCCGTCTCGATCTGGCGATTGAAAGCGCCCGCCAGTCGGGGCATAACATGCTGCAATATGTGGTTGATGTCGGCCCCGGCGCCAGTGCCATCGGCTCGATGGCGTGGCGCGAGCTGATTCGCAATGCGCTGGCGGAAAACCGTTGGACCTTGCTCGGGCAGCCGGTTGTCTCGCTGACTTCCGGTTCGGTGCTGCAGCAGGAAATCATGACGCGGCTGGTCGATAACGAGGGCAACCTGATTCCGGCTTCCGTCTTCCTGCCGATGGCGATGCGGCACAAGTTGATGCCGGACATCGATCAGGCGCTGTTGTCGCTGGTCTTCCGGCGGTTGGCCGAGCGCCAGACCGACGGCGTGATGAATCTCGCCGTCAACCTGTCCAACCAGAGCCTGGAGAACCGTGACTTCATGAGTTGGCTGTCGGGCAGCCTGGCGCAGCTCGACAAGCGCAAGCTCAATCTGTCCTTCGAACTGACCGAATATGGCTGTTCGCTGGATATCGAAGCGAGCCGTCAGTTTGCTGCGATGTTGCGCACGCACCAGGTGCGTTTCGGTATCGATCATTTCGGTCTGGCGCCGAATTCGCTGGCGCTGTTGCGCGAATTGCCGCCGGATTACATCAAGCTGCACGCCGGCCTGATCGCCGAGGCGCCGCAGAGCGACGCGTCGCGGGCCTTGCTGCGCCATATCGTGTCGCTGGCCCGTTCGCTGGAAGTCGAGGTGATCGCCCAGGGGGTCGAAAATGCGGCGCAGGTCGAGATGTTGTTGAGCGATTCGGTGAACGGCGGCCAGGGCTACCATTTCGGCGCACCGTCCACCGACGGGCTTTGATCCGGCCGGTTGCGATTTGCCTGAATTGACCATCCGGCGCGGCTTGCCGGATACTGGCGACGGTTCTTGAGGGAGATGACGGCATGCCACCATTCGTAGACAAGCTGCGTTCGATGATCGGTGCCGAGCGGGGCGATGCCGCGCTGTCGGCGCGCGAACTGGAGCGCCTGCGGGCGCAGTTGAAGGAGTGCGCGGCAGGGCTAGGCGGCGAGGTGTCGGCGCGGGCGCGGGCGGTTCGTCTGGCGCAGACCTATCTGGGGCTCGACGATGTCGGCCGGCAGCAGTTCCTGAAATTGATCGCGCTGGAGTTCGGACCGCGGCCGGAAGCGGTGGCCGAAGCGCATGCGGCGTATCAGGCGGCGGTCGGCTCGCCCGCTCAGTGGAAGGCGGAAGCCGCTTTGCGCGGCGCGATGCGCTCGTCGCGCATCCGCATCCTGACGCAGTTCAACGCGATGCCGCAGGGCGTCAAGTTTCTCGTCGATCTGCGCGCCGATCTGCTGCGTTATCTGGAAAACGACCGCGAACTGGCGGTGCTCGACCGTGAGCTGGAGTCGCGCCTGAGCGCCTGGTTCGATGTCGGCTTCCTGGAGTTGCAGCGGCTGACCTGGCATTCGCCGGCGGCGCTGCTGGAAAAGCTGATCGAATACGAGGCGGTGCACGAGATCCGTTCGTGGACCGATCTGAAGAACCGGCTCGATTCGGACCGTCGGCTGTACGCCTTCTTTCACCCGCGCATGCCGGACGAGCCGCTGATCTTCGTCGAGGTTGCGCTGACCGATGAACTGGCCGGCAACGTGCAGGCCTTGCTCGACGAGCATGCGCCGGTGTTCGATCACCGCAAGGCGGACACGGCGATCTTCTATTCGATTTCGAACACGCAGGTCGGGCTGCGCGGCGTGTCGTTCGGCAATTTTTTGCTGAAACGCGTGATCGACGACCTGAAGCGCGATTTTCCGAAGCTGGAAAACTTCGCCACGCTGTCGCCGATGCCCGGCCTGGCGGCCTGGGTGCGCAAGCAGCCCGAGGTGCTTGCCGAGGCCGGCGTCGATTTGTCGCTGGAAACCTTGTCGACCGCAAGCTGGGCCGACGACAAGGCGCAGGCGCGCGCGCTGCGCGAGCCGTTGCTGCGACTGGCGGCGCGTTATCTGGCGCAGGCCAAGCGCGGTGGCGACGGTGGTCCGCCGTTCGATCCGGTGTCGCGCTTCCACCTCGGCAACGGGGCGCGCGTCGAGCGGCTGAATTACCTGGGCGATTGTTCGGCCAAGGGGTTCCGGCAGTCGTTCGGGATGATGGTCAATTACCGCTACGCGCTGGACGAGATCGAGGACAACCTGGAAGCTTTCGCCAGCGAAGGACGGATCGCGATGTCGTCCACGGTACGCCGGCTGGCCCGGCCGCGGGCGGTGGAAAAAACCTGAGTTGCTGCGGTCGACCGCAGCAGGAACGAAAAAAGCCGGAGATCGCTCCGGCTTTTTTCTGGCAACGACGACCGCTCAGGCGCGCAGCAGGGCCTTGACCAGGCGCTCGGAGAGCTGGTCTTCGGTGAATTGCGGCTCGTTCGGCGGGTACAGCGAGTTTTCCTCGATGACGAAACCGTGTTCCTGGGCGAGGGCACGCAGTTCCTTGATTTTGACGCAGGCCTTGAGCTGTTCGCCGAGGGCGGCGTCGCTGCGGGCCTTGTCGGAGAAGGCCTTGATCGGGACGATGGACATGTTGGCTCCTGAAGGGAGTGGGTTGAACAAAACGGTAAACCGGCCGGCCGTCAGGCCGGGTAGTCGATGATCGACGGATCGTCGCTGCCGTCGGCGATGGTGGCGCGGGCCAGCCGGCCGTCGGCGTGATAGTCGTATTCGTGACAAACCTCGGTCTCGCCATAGACGATCTTCTCGCAGCGGACGAGGCGTTCGGCACTGTCGAAAGTGCCGGCGTAGTAGGTGTTTCGGTTGCGCATGTCGTCGGCGGCGAGCTCGCCGACCAGGCGCAGCGGCAGGCCGGCGCCGGAATAGCTGGTGAAGTAGCGGAGGGTCGTGGCGGTCATGGTGTTGTCGGTTTGATGACAAAAACCGGCGTCTGCCGGTGGTTTTTCAAACCGAACGCAATAAAAATGCCAGTTTTTGGTGCGTCGACCGCAGGTGCCTATTGAAATATTCGCGCGGACGGCGACAATGGCGGCATTGACGCTCCTGGAGGCCCGCCCCATGTCGAAAAAGCCTTCTCCGTGGTTGCCGCCGGCCGGTGCGCTGGCCAGTTATCGCGGGCGCAGCCTGCGTTCGATGCGCAATGTGCGAGTGGTCGCCGAAGCCTCGGCCGGGCGCATGGTGGTCGAGGCGATCGGCAAGCAGGGCGTGCCGGTACGGCTGACCGTCAAGCGCGAGAACCTGTCGCCGATGCAGCCGGACCTGTTCGACTAGGCCGTTGCGGCCGGACAGCCGCGCTGCGTTTCCTTTTCCCTGTGCGGTGTTTCGTGTGCCGGCGACATCAACCGCAGGCGCGCGTCGACTACCGCTTCGATGACCACCCGGCCGTTGCCGCGCAAGGTATGGCTTTGGCCGGCATGCAGCACGAAATCGCCACGTTCGCCGGTGACCGTCAGCCACAGGATGCCGGCGGTGCAACGGATGACGCTGTGCCGCCGCCGCGAGAAGCGCAGCGGCTTGCCGGCTTCCAGGCACAGTTCGCGGTTGCCGAGTTCGATTTTCATGGATGCTCTCCGTATTGCCATGACAGGCAGTTTAGGTGGCGCATGATTGCTGGTACAGTTGCAAAACGATTGAATTGTGACCAATACAGTTATATGGATATTGAACTGTGCTGGTCGTTCTTCGAAGCAACTGTGCTGGTCATCTCATGGAAAGCGAACTGCGTTACGAACGACTGGCCGGCGAACTGGCCTCGCTGATCGAACAAGGCGTGCTGGTGCACGGCGATCGTCTGCCTTCGGTGCGACGTCTGGCCGACGAGCGGCGCTTGTCAGTGTCGACGGTGGTGCAGGCGATGCGCCGTCTGGAATTGCGCGGGTTGGTCGAGGCGCGGCCGCAATCCGGTTATTTCGTGTGTCGGCCGCCGTTGCCGCATCGCGAGCCGGCGGCGCGCAGCACGCCGGAGGCAGCCAGTTCGGTGGATATTTCGCAGCGTCTGGTGCGCCTGATGCAGGCCGGTCTGCAGCCCGGGGTGGTGCCACTGGCGGCGGCGCTGCCGGCCAATTCGCTGTTGCCGATCGCCGCGCTGCAACGCCTATATGCCGGTGTGGCGCGCCGTTATCCGCGTCTGCTTGAAGGCGGCAGTCATGTCGATATCGATTCGCCGCAACTGGTCCGCCAGTTGGTCCGCCGTTCGCTGGCCTGGGGCGGGCCGCTGGCTGCCGACGAGATCGTGATCACCAATTCCTGCACCGAAGCGCTCGATCTGTGCCTGCGCACGGTGACCCGGCCGGGCGATACGGTGGCGGTCGAGTCGCCGGCCTATTACCTGATGCTGCAACTGCTCGAAACCCTGGGGCTGAAGGCGCTGGAGATTCCGACCGATCCGCGTACCGGGATGTCGGTCGAGGCGCTGGAACTGGCGACCCGTCAGGGCGGTGTGGCCGCGGTGCTGCTGGTCTCCAACGGCAGCAATCCGCTGGGCTGCCTGATGCCGGACGACAGAAAACGTGCGCTGGCGGCGTTGACCGCAAGCCGCGGCATTCCGCTGATCGAGGACGATGTCTATGGCGATCTGCATGCCGGCGAACAACGTCCTTGGCCGATCAAGGCCTTCGACCGCGATGGCAACGTGATGTTGTGCGCGTCGTTTTCCAAATCGCTGTCGCCGTCGCTGCGTATCGGTTTCGTTGCGGCCGGGCAGCGCGCGCGCGCCGTGGCCCTGCGCAAGATGGTCGGCAGCGGCGGCACCAGTCCGGTCACCCAGGCAGTGCTGGCCGAGTATCTGGCATCGACCGCTTACGAACGTCATCTGCGCAAGTTGCGCCGGGCCTATCGGGATCAGGTGGCGGCCATGCAGGCGGCGGTTGCCCGCTATTTTCCGGCCGAGACGCGGATCGCCCAGCCGCAGGCCGGCTACGTGCTATGGGTGGAATTGCCCGAGGGCATCGATTGCACGGCCTGCCTGACGCAGGCCCTGGCAGCCCAGGTGGCCTACGTGCCGGGCGAGCTGTTTTCGGCCAGCGGCATGTATCGCAACTGCCTGCGGCTGAACTGCGGCAATCCGCACACACCGGCCATCGAGGACGCCGTACGCCGTCTGGGTGCGATTTTCAGCGCAGTCGGGTAGGGCGGGGGCGGCTTCTACGGTATGATTGCCCCTTTTCGGGGCAGGCCGGACCTGCCCTCGTGAACGTACTGCCGAGGTTTTCTGCCCATGTTCGACGCCGTCCGCAACAACAAGAAGATCGTCCAGATTTTCCTGTTCCTGATCATGCTGCCTTTCGCCTTTTTCGGACTGGAGTCCTACGTCAATAGTGGCGGCGCCGGCAGCGATGTCGCCAAGGTGGGCGATATCAAGGTGACTCAGCAGGAATTCCAGCAGGTCATGCGCGAGCAGCAGGAGCGCATGCGCGGCCAACTGGGCGACCAGTTCGACCCCAAGCTGCTCGACAGCCCGCAGATGCGCCAGGCCGTGCTCGACGACCTGATCAACCGCCGCCTGCTTGCGCTGGAAGCCGCCAAGCGCCGTCTCGCCGTCGGCAACGACGCGGTGCGCCAGACCATCGCCGGCATCCAGGCTTTCCAGATCGACGGCCAGTTTTCGACCGAACGCTATGAAGCGGTGCTGCGCGGCCAGGGCATGACGCCGGCCGGTTTCGAAGCGCAGGTCCGCCAGGATCTGACGCTGCAGCAGCTGGTCGGTACCGTTGCCCAGTCGAGCATCGTGCCGCGCGTGGTCGGCGATCATCTGCTGGCCCTGCAGACCGAACAGCGCGAGGTGCAGGAACTGCGCCTGCCGGTCGATGCCTATCTGGCCAAGGTGACGCTGGCCGACGATGCGGCGAAGAAGTTCTATGACGAGAACGCCAGCCGCTTCGAGCTGCCGGAACAGGCCCGGGCCGAATTCGTCGTGCTGTCGCAGGATGTCTTGCCGGTGCAGGTCTCGGACGAAGAGATCAAGTCGTGGTACGACGGTCACAAGGAGCGCTATCAGCAGCCGGAAGAGCGGCGGGCCAGCCACATCCTGATCGGCATCGAAAAGCTGGGCAAGGAGAAGGCGAAGGCCCGGGCCGAGGAAGTGCTCAAGGAAGTCCAGGCCAAGCCGGCGGCCTTTGCCGAACTGGCGCGCAAGTATTCGGATGATCCGGGTTCGGCGACTCAGGGCGGCGATCTCGGTTTCTTCAGCCGGGGCATGATGGTCAAGCCGTTCGAGGATAGCGTGTTTGCGCTGAAGGACGGCGGCATGTCGGGCGTCGTCGAGTCCGATTTCGGCTTCCACATCATCAAGCTGACCGGTATTCGTGCCGCCAGGGAAAAGCCGCTGGCCGACGTGCGCGGCGAGATCGAGGCCGAACTGAAGGCCGGTGCCTCGGCACGCAAGTTCGCCGAAGCGGCCGAAGGTTTTTCGAACCTGGTCTATGAGCAGGCCGACAGCCTGCAGCCGGCCGCCGAGCAGTACAAGCTGAAGGTTCAGCAATCCGGCTGGCTGGGTCGCCAGGCCGATCCGCGCAATGGTCAGCTGGCCAATCCGAAGGTGCTGGAAAAGCTGTTCGCCGAGGATTCGATCAAGAACAAGCGCAATACCGAAGCGGTCGAGATCGCGCCGAACACGCTGCTGGCAGCCCGCATCGTCGAGTACAAGCCGGCGACGCGCCAGCCGTTCGAGGAAGTCCGCCTGGGCATCGAGGCCTTGCTCAAGCGCCAGGAGGCGCAGAAGCTCGCCCGTGCCGACGGCGAAGCTCGTCTGGCCGCGCTCAAGGGCGGTGACGACAAGCAGGCCTGGGGGGCCGTCAAGCGGGTTTCCCGTCTGGATGCCAAGGCGCTGCCGATGCCGGCGGTGCAGCCGGTGTTCCGTGCCGAAACGGCCAAGCTGCCGGCTTATGTCGGTGTCGAGGTGGCCGGTGCCGGTTATGCGCTGTACCGTATCGGCAAGGTCGAAGCCGGCGACAAGCTGGACGATGTCCGCCGTCAGGGCATGCTCGGTCAGCTGGCTTCGCTGGCCGCCCAGGAAGAAGTCCAGTCCTACCTGAAAGCCTTGCGCGCCCGTTACAAGGTGGAGGTCAACGAAAAGGCGATGGCGGCGGAAAAGTAAGCTTTTCCAGGCGTCGACCGCAAGCGGGCCTTCGGGCCCGCTTTGTCGTTGACGGGGCTGGATTCAGCGGCGCCAGAAGGCCGGTGTCAGCACGACGAGCAAGGTAAAGATTTCCAGCCGGCCGAGCAGCATGGCGAAGGTGCAGATCCAGGTCTGGAAATCGCTGAGGATTTCATAGGTGGTCGATGGGCCGACCTCGCCGAGCCCGGGCCCGGTGTTGTTGATGCTGGCGACGATGGCGGTGAACGCGGTGACGATGTCGAGGCCGGTGAAGGTCATCAGCAGCGTCAGCGAGACGATGCTGACCATGTACATGAAGCCGAAGGCGAGCACGGCGAACAGGATCGATTGCGGGGCGACCTGGCCGGCAATGCGGACGTTGTAGACGGCGCGCGGGTGCATGGCCAGCACGATCTCGCGGTAGACCTGCTTGTAGAGCAGCAAGGCGCGGGCCATCTTGATGCCGCCGCCGGTCGATCCGGCGCTGGTCGCGAAACTGCTCAGGAAGAGCATCCACAGCGGGGCGAAAATCGGCCAGGTGGCGAAGTCGACGTTCGCGTAGCCGGTGGTCGTGGCGATCGAAACGACGTTGAAGGCGGCATGGCGCATCGCCGTATCGAGGTCGGCGTAGACGCCGTCCTTCCAGATGTAATGCGCGATGACCAGTACCGAGACCAGACAGACGCCGAGGAACCATGGTGCTTCCGGATCGTGCAGATAGGGCCGCAGCGAGCGCTGGCGGACGGCCAGGAACAGGCTGCCGAAATTCATGCCGGCGATCAGCATGAAGACGATGGCAACGAATTCGATCTGCGGCGAATCGAAATAACCGAAGCTGGCATCGTGCGTCGAGAAGCCGCCCAGGCCCATCGTCGAGAAAGCGTGGCAGACGGCGTCGAACCAGCTCATGCCGGCCAGCCGGAAAGCGGCGATGCAGCACAGCGAGACGCCGAGATAGACGACCCACAGGCCTTTTGCCGTTTCGGCGATGCGCGGCGTCATCTTGTCGTCCTTCATCGGCCCCGGCGTTTCGGCCTTGAACATCTGCCGGCCGCCGATGCCGAGCATCGGCAGGATGGCGATGGCCAGCACGATCAGCCCCATGCCGCCGACCCAGACCAGTTGGTGGCGCCACAGGTTGATCGACATCGGCAGCGTGTCGAGACCGGAGAGCACGGTCGATCCGGTGGTGGTCAGCCCGGACATCGCCTCGAAATAGGCATCGGTCAGGCTGATGCCGAGCTGCAGCATCAGCGGCAGGGCGGCGAACAGCGGCAGCACGGTCCACACCAGCACGACGATCAGGAAGCCGTCGCGGGCGTTCAGTTCTCGGCGATCGCGGTGGTAGCGGAACCACAGCAGCATGCCGCAGAGCACGGTGAGCATCAGCGATTCGTCGTACACCGACTGGGCGCCGTCGTCGACCAGGTAGGAGAGGATCAGCGGGCTGAGCATGGTCAGCCCGAAGAGCATGACGATCATGCCCAGCGCGTGCAGGACCGGGCCGTGCCGGTTACCGGTCGCGCTGCGCGTCAGGCCGGGCAGGTAGCGTGTGAGGGCGATGCCGGCGGAAGACATGGCGTGGTTTCAGCCGGCCTTCGGACGGGCCGCGGAAAATGCTTCGAAAGCGTCGTTGACCGCAAGAAAGACGCGGCCGGACAGTTCCTGCCAGAGCGGCGACTGGACCAGCCGGTCCTGCACCGGCCCCTTGACCTCGGCCAGATGCAGCCGGATGTCGCGGGCGCGCAGGTCGCGGTTGAGGTCGGTCAGCACCTCCATGGCCGTCGTGTCGACGCGGTTGACCGCGCTCATGATCAGCACCACCTCGCGGGTGTCCGGCGCCTTTTCCAGCTCCTGCGTCAGGCGCGTTTCGACGGCACTCAGATTGCCGAAAAACAGGCTTTCGTCGATGCGCAGCAGCAATACGCCGGGAATCGTCTCGGCGTGGTGGCGTTCGACGTTGCGGAAGTGTTCGCTGTCCGGAATCCGGCCGAGCACCGCAATGTGCGGTGTACTGCTGCGGTAGACCAGCGTCGCCAGCGAAAAAAGCAGACCGAGCGAAATGCCGGCTTCCAGTCCGAGCAGGAAGACGCCGAGGCCGGTGCAGGCGGCAGCCAGGCCGTCGGCGCGGTCGTACTGCCAGGCCTGGCGCAGACTGCGCAGATCGATCATGGTGAGCGCGGCGACGATGATGCTGGCAGCCAGGACCGCCAGCGGCAGGCGTTCGAACAGCGGCGCGGCGCCGGCTACGACGAGCAACATGGCCAGGGCCGAGACGATGCTGGCCAGCGGTGTCTGCGCGCCGGCCGCGACGTTGACCGCCGAGCGCGATACGCCGCCGCCGACCGGCATGCCGCCGAAGCCGGCGGCGACGACGTTGGCGGCGCCGAGGCCGAGCAGTTCCGCGTTGGCATCGATGCGTTCGCGCCGTTTGACGGCCAGTGCCTGGGCCATCGAAATGTTCTGGACCATGCCGATCAGGGTCATCAGCAGGATCGGTGCAGCCAGCGTGCGCAGGTCGCCGAAAGCCGGCAGGATCAGGCTGAAGGCCGGCAAACCTTCGACGATGTGGCCGACGGTGGCCACGCCGTATTGCCGGTCGAGATTGCCGCCGACCACCGCCAGGGTGCCGGCGACGACGACCAGCAGCGGCATCAGGCGCACCGCGAACGATGCCTTGCGCTCGCCCATGCCGGCCCCGCGCAGCAGGCGGCCGAGCCACAGCCGGCTGAAGCCGAGCACGCCGATGGCCGCGGCCCCGATGACGGTATTGGCGTCGATCCGCGTCTGCTCGAGCATTGCCGAAACGACATGGAAAGCGTCGCTGCCGGCCGGCTGCAGACCGAACAGGTATTTCAGCTGGCTGAAGACGATCAGCACGGCCGAACCGGAGACGAAACCGGCGATCACCGGACGGCTCAGCAATTGCGACAGGAAACCGAGGCGCAGCAGCCCGCAGGCCAGCAGCAATAGGCCGGAAGCCAGCGACAGCACGGCGGCGAGGCCGATGTATTCCGGCGAACCGGGGGCGGCAATCGGCGTCAGCACCGACCAGGTCATGATCGAAGTGATGGCCACCGGGCCGACCGCCTGCACCATGCTGCTGCCGAACAGCGCGTAGGCGACGACCGGGAAGATGCTGACGTACAGCCCGGCCTGCGGCGGCAGCCCGGCGAGCAGGGCGTAACCCAGGCTCTGCGGCAGGACCAGGATGGTGACCAGCACGCCGGCCAGCAAGTCATCGGCCAGATGACGGCGGGGGTAGGCGGCGATCCAGGCGGGAACGAAGCGTTTCATCGTGGCGCTGGCGAAGAAAACGCCGACCGGCAGTGTGCGGGTCGGCGTTTTTCGGCGGTATTGCGGGTTGACCGCAAGGGGCGGGTCAGGCCGGCAGCGGATCGGCGTTGCCGAGGGCGGTGGTGTTGATGCCGCCGTCGACGTAGAGGATTTCGCCGGTGATGCCGCTGGCCAGGTCGGACAGCATGAAGGCGGCGGCGTTGCCGACTTCCTCGATGGTCACGTTGCGGCGCAGCGGCGCGTTGTGCGCGTTGTAGGCGAGCAGCTTGCCGAAGTTGCCGATGCCGGAGGCGGCCAGCGTCTTGATCGGGCCGGCCGAGATCGAGTTGGCGCGGATGCCTTCGGGGCCGAGGCAGTAGGCCAGGTAGCGCGTGGCGGCTTCGAGGCTGGCCTTGGCCAGGCCCATGGTGTTGTAGTTCGGCATGGTCTTCTCGGCGCCCAGGTAGGACAGCGCGAGCAACGCGGCCTTGCGGCCCTGCATCATCGGCCGGGCGGCCTTGGCCAGCGCCGGGTAGCTGTAGGACGAGATGTCGTGGGCGATGCGGAAGGCGTCGCGGGTGATGCCGTTCAGGAAGTCGCCCTCGATGGCTTCGGTCGGCGCGTAGGCGATGGAGTGGACCAGGCCGTCCAGACCGTCCCAGTGCTGGCCGAGGTCAGCGAACAGCTTGTCGATTTCTTCGTCCTTGGAGACGTCCAGCGGAAAGATCAGGGTGCTGTCGAACTCGGCGGCAAATTTCTTGATGCGGTCCTCGAAACGCTCGTTCTGGTACGTGAAGGCCAGTTGCGCGCCTTCGCGGTGGCAGGCCTTGGCAATGCCATAGGCGATGGAGTGCTTGGACAGCAGCCCGGTGAGCAGAATCTTCTTGTCGGCGAGAAAGCCCATGTAGTGTTCTCCCTAAGGGGTTAAGCCGGCGGATTATACGTCATCGCGTGGACCTTGTTGTTGCCGGAAAGAGCGATGAGCGCTTGTGTATACGGTACAGTATGGTGATCGTTTACCGACCCGCAGCCGCAATCCCTCATGGAAGCACAGAAGAAACTCGTTCATGTCACCCGCATGCCGATCCGTTGGGGCGACATGGATGCCTACGGGCACGTCAACAATACCGTCTATTTCCGCTACATGGAGCAGGCCCGCGTCGAATGGATCGAGGCGCTGGGCATCGTTGTCCGGCCGGGCGGCGACGGGCCGGTGATCATCAATGCCAGCTGCACCTTCCTGATCCCGATGACCTATCCGGGCGAAGTCGAGGTGCGGACGCATGTCGGTGCGATCGGTCGCTCCAGCGTGCAGACCCATGTCGATCTGTGCATCGATGGCAAGGTCTATGCGGAAGGCGCGGCCAAGGTGGTGTGGATGGATACGCGCACCGGCAAGTCGGTGCCCTTGCCGGATCGTGTGCGGGCGGTGCTGGAAGCGGGGTAAACTGCGTCTTCCTCGTATTTTCCGTCACCGACCGGCATGGGCCACAAGAAGACCTGGGAAAAACTCCTCTCCGCCGAGCGCCTCGGCGCCGGCAAGGCGCCCGGCACGCCCGAGCGCACTGCCTTCCAGCAGGATTACGACCGCATCGTATTTACCTCGGCCTTTCGCCGTTTGAAGGACAAGACGCAGGTTTTCCCGCTATCGAAGAGCGATTACGTGCGTACGCGCCTGACGCACAGCCTGGAAGCCAGTTGCGTCGGCCGCTCGCTAGGTGCCGTGGTCGGTCGCGAGATCATTGCCCGGCATGGCTTGAAGGATGTCGAGTCGGGCGATTTCGGGGCGATCGTCGCGGCCGCCTGCCTGGCGCACGACATCGGCAATCCGCCGTTCGGGCATGCCGGCGAGGATGCGATCCGCGAGTGGTTCCGTCATTCCGGCCTGCTCGAACGGCACGACTTCACGCCGGCGCAGAAGGCCGATTTCGAGAAATACGAAGGCAACGCGCAAGGGTTCCGCATCGTCAGCCGGCTGCAGAGCCCGGCCAATCCGGGCGGTCTGCAGTTGAGCAGCGCGGTGTTGGCGACCTTTACCAAATATCCGCGGCCTTCTGCGGTCGACGGCGAACTGGACGGAAAAAGCGGCAAGAAGTTCGGTTTCTTCCAGCACGATGCCGAGAATTTTGCCCGCGTCGCGCGGTCGACCGGGCTGATCGAGCGAATTCCGGGCACCGCCTGGCGGCGTCATCCGCTGGCCTTCCTCGTCGAAGTGGCCGACGACACCTGCTACCTGATCGTCGATCTGGAAGATGCCGCCCGCCTCGGCTTCGTGCCGTACCGCGATGCCGAATGCCTGCTCGCCGATCTGGCCGGCAACACCATCAACGGTGGCCGGCTGGAACGCCTGCACGATCCGAAGGAACGCCTGGAATACCTGCGGGCGAAAGCCATCGGCCGCCTGCTGGAAGGCGCGGCGGCGGTGTTCCTGGAAAACGAGGCGGCGATCCTCGATGGCAGTTTCGATGAAGAACTGCTGGCCCGTTCGCCGGTCCATGTGCCGCTGCAGGCGGTGCTGAAGCTGGCCAAGGAAACCATCTACACGGCGCGGCCGGCGCTGGAGATCGAAACCGCCGGTTTCGAGGTGCTCGGTGCGTTGCTGCAACTGTTTGCCAATGCCGTCGAAGCCCGGGCCGGCTTTGCCCGGTTCACGACGCGCGAGCGCATGCTGCTGAAGCTGCTGCCGCCGCAGTTCCTCGGCCATGGCGGAGAGCCGGACGCCGATCCCTATGTGCGGCTGCTCCAGGTGGCGGACTTCGTGGCCGGGATGACCGACTCTTATGCGGTGGACATGTATCGCAAGTTGAAAGGATTCGACCTGCCGACCTGATTGATGTTATCAATCGCGTTTTACCCCCGACAGGATGAGCCGGATGTTCGGAGAAAAACATCGGCAACGCATTGCCGAACTGGAGGCGCAACTCGCCGAGCAACAGGCGCTGCGCTGTGCCCTGGACCGTTCGCAGGCGATCGTCGAATTGACGCCGGACGGCGTGGTGATCGATGCCAACGCGAATTTCTGCCAGATCATGGGCTACGACGCGACCGAACTGCGCGGCCAGCCGCACCGGCTGCTCTGCGATCCGGCCTTCGTAACCAGCCCGGATTACCGGGCTTTCTGGGACAGCCTGCGACGCGGGGAATTCTTTCGCGGTACGATCCGGCGCCGGCATCGCGACGGCCGCGACATCTGGCTGGAAGCCACCTACAACCCGGTGCTCGACGCGGCCGGGCGGGTGCTCAAGGTGGTCAAGTTCGCCACCGATGTCACCGCGCAGGCCGTCGATGCGGCCGCCCAGCGGGCGATGATCGAATCGATCGAGCGCTCGATGGCGGTCATCGAATTCCGGCCGGACGGCACGATCCTGCGGGCCAACGAAAATTTCTGCCGGACCATGGGATACGCTGAAAACGAGATCGTCGGCCGGCATCATCGTCTGTTTTGCCAGGACGAGTTCGTCCGTGGACCGGAATATGCCGAATTCTGGGCCCGGCTGGCGCGCGGCGAATTCGGTTCCGGCCAGTATCAGCGGCTCGATCGGCAGGGGCGGGGCATCTGGCTGGAAGCCACCTACAACCCGGTCTTCGGGCCTGACGGCAAGGTCGTCCGGGTGGTCAAGTTCGCGGTGGACATCACGAAGCGCGTGCTGCACCAACTGGCAGAGCGGGAGAGCGCCGGTACGGCCTACAAGGTCGCACTGGAAACCCGCGAGATTGCGCAATCCGGCGAACGGATCATTCTCGACACCGTGGACAAGATGCATCACATCGCCGGCATCGTCGGCGAATCGGCGGCGCTGGTCGAGACGCTGGGGGTGCAGACGGCCGGCATCTCGTCGATCGTCAACACGATCCGCGAGATTGCCGAACAGACCAACCTGCTGGCGCTCAATGCCGCCATCGAGGCGGCGCGGGCCGGCGAGACCGGACGCGGCTTCGCGGTGGTGGCCGACGAAGTGCGCAAGCTGGCCGAGCGGACCGGCAAGTCGACCGGTGAAATCGCCGCCATGATCCAGACCATCCAGAAAGAAACCGGCTCGGTGACGGTCAGCATGAATAGCGGTCTGACCGAGGTCAATGCCGGCGTGGCGCTGGCCGGCGAAGCCGGCGAGGTGATCAAGCAGATGCGCGACGGGGCGATCCGGGTAGTCGATGTCGTTCAGGCTTTTTCGTCGACCGTCGCCACCTGAATTGCAGGAACGGCTTGCCAAAATCGGATGACTGTACAAAAATACAGTCATCCGATTTTTCCGGAGCCTCTCCATGAAACTCACGCCCCGTCAGCAGGAAATCCTCGATTTCATCAAGAACACCGTCGAGGTGCTCGGCGCACCGCCGACCCGGGCGGAAATCGCCACCGCCTTCGGCTTTGCATCGCCGAACGCCGCTGAGGACCACCTCAAGGCGCTGGCCAAGAAGGGGGCGATCAATCTCGAACCCGGTTCGGCACGCGGCATCCGCCTGGTCGAACAACTTGGCCTGCCGCTGATCGGCAGCGTCGCCGCCGGTTCGCCGATCCTCGCCGTCGAGAACGTGCAGGGGCGCTATGCACTGGATGCCGGGCTGTTCAGCCCGCGTGCCGATTTCCTGTTGAAGGTGCGCGGCTTGTCGATGATCGACGCGGGCATCTTCGATGGCGACCTGCTGGCGGTGCACAAGACCAACCAGGCACGCGACGGCCAGATCGTCGTCGCCCGGCTCGACGAGGAGGTCACCGTCAAGCGGCTGGCGCGAACCGGCAGCATGGTCAAGCTGATTGCCGAGAACCCCGATTTTGAGCCGATCATGGTCAATCCGGCCGAGGTCGACTTCGCCATCGAGGGCATCGCCGTCGGATTGATTCGCGGGGCCGTTTCCTCGCTGTAAGCCCCGGCCGATCCGTCCGGTGCCAGCATCGGACTGGGTTGGTCGCCGGCCTCGATCCATCCTGCTTTTCTCCGGACCGGCATTTCCATGCCGGCAATGGTCTTTTTCGCCCGGAATTTTCCATGCTCCCCTCCGTTGCCGCCGTCGATCTTGCCGATGTCCTTGCCCGCGGCGACATCTGGCGCGGCGATGCCTTGTCTGGCCTGCCGGCCGGCACCGTCGCCAGCGGTTACGCCGAGCTCGATGCCGAACTGCCGGGCGGTGGCTGGCCGTGCGGAAATCTCACCGAAATCCTGGTCGACCGTGGTGGTATCGGCGAAATCAGCCTGCTGCTGCCGGCGCTGGCCCGCTTGTCGGACGAAGGCGGTCGTCTGGCCCTGATCGCGCCGCCCTGGCTGCCGCATGCGCCGGCCTGGGCGGCAGCCGGCGTGGCGCCGGAGCGCCTGCTGGTGATCCGGCCGGGCAAGCAGCTGGCCTGGTGCGTCGAACAATTGCTCCGGTGCGGCGGCTTTGCCGGGCTGCTCGCCTGGCCGGACGCCGGCATCGATGCCCGGGCGCTGCGCCGCCTGCAGGTGGCGGCCGAAGGGCAGTCGGTTTTTGCCGTTTTGTGGCGGTCGACCGTGGACGCTGCAACCCCGTCGCCGGCGCCTCTGCGTCTGACGCTGGCCGCTGGTGCCGACCGGCTGGCGTTGCGCATCCTCAAGCGGCGCGGTCGGCCGGCGTCGCGTCTGTTGCAGATCGACATCCCCCGACCGGGAAGGAAAACACGTGTTGTGGCTGGCCCTGCATTTTCCGCAGCTGACGCTGGAAGCCCTGCCGTCGCGGCAGTCGCCTAGCGTCGTCACGGCGCGCGGCCGGGTTCTGGCTGCCGATCCGGTGGCTGCCGCGGCCGGCATTTTGCCCGGCCACAAGCTGTCGACCGCACTCGGCCTGCTGCCCGGGCTGCGCGCCTGCGAGCGCGATCCGGCGCGCGAAGCCCGGGCGCTCGCCGATCTCGCCTGCTGGTCCGGTCGCTTCACGCCGACCGTCAGCCTGGCGCCGCCGGCCGCGCTGCTGCTCGAAATCGGCGGCTGTCGCCGGCTGTTCGGCGGTATCGAAGCGATTGTCGCGGCCGTGCTTGATGGCTGCCGGATACAAGGTTGGAGTGCGGACTGGGCGGTCGCACCGACGCCGCTCGGCGCCCGCTGGCTGGCGCGTGCCGGCGCGGCGACCAGTTACGAGAGCCTGGCCGCGCTGCAGGCGGCGCTGGCCGATTTGCCGTGTGCGGTGCCTGACTGGCCAGCCGAGGTCGTCGCCCGGCTCGACGCCTTCGGCCTGCGCCGGCTCGGCGAACTGAGCGCACAGCCGGCCGGTGGCTTGCGCCGGCGCATCGGCAACGGCCCGGTCGACGACCTGCTGCGCGCCCGCGGCGAACTGCCCGATCCGCAGCGCGCCTTCGTCTTTCCCGAGCGTTTCGCCGCCGGGCTGGAACTGCCGTCGCGCGTCGAATTCGCCGAAGGTCTGGCCTTCGCCGCGCAGCGCCTGTTTGCCGCGCTGGCCGGGTGGCTGCAGGTGCGCCAGATGTTGCTGCGCGTCGGCATGCTGCAGCTGACTCACGACGACGGCTCGACCAGCGCGCTGCCGCTGCGTTTCGGCGAACCCTGCGCCGACGAAGGCCGGTTCATGCGCCTGTTGCGCGAGCATCTGAGTCGCCTGCAGTTAGTGGCGCCGGTCGAGGCGCTGCATCTGACGGCCGACGAAGTCGTCGCCCGGCCCGACGCCAGCGCCGGCCTGTTCGACCAGGCGCTGCAGGGCGAGGGCGCTGCCGCCTGCATCGAACGCCTGCGCGCCCGGCTCGGCGACGACGCTGTGCACAGCCTGGCGCTGCATGCCGACCACCGCCCGGAATGCGCCAGCCGCAGCGACGACCCGGCCGGCATTTTTGCCGCCAAAGCCGCGTCGACCGCAACATTCGGCAAGCCGCGCCCGCTCTGGCTGCTGCCGGCACCGCAGCCGCTGGCCGAACATGTCGACGGCCCGCACTGGCACGGCCCGCTGCAACTCGTCACCCGCAGCGAACGGCTGGAAAGCGGCTGGTGGGACAGCGGCGAGCCGTCCGCCGTCGGCGACCTGCGCCGCGACTACTTCGTCGCCCGTACTGGCGAAGGGCAGTGGGCGTGGATCTTTCGCGACGCGCAGGGCTGGTTCCTGCACGGCCTGTTCGCCTGAGCCGATTGACAGGTTGCACCGGCGCTACCGATAATCCGCCGCTCTGCAGGAGAGAGAGACTGGTCCGCCAGGCTCCGCCGAAGGCGCAAACTCCCATAATCGCTCAGGCATGCCGAACTGCAGAAATGATTCGCCGGCTGGAGAGCAGTTGCGAGCGTCCCGGCGCTTGGCAACTCACCGAAGGGGCAGGCTCCGAAGAGCCGAAACTCTCAGGTAAAAGGACAGGGGGAGAGGCGTCACGGAAACACCCGTTGGGGGTTTCCGCTTTTTTGACGGAAGCCTCCTGATGTTCGACAGTCTCGCCCTCGTTTTTCAACCGCTCGCCAGCAAGCAGTTCGACCTCTTGCTGGTCGTCTACCTGGTCGCCATCGCCGCCGAGGCGATGTCCGGCGCGCTGGCCGCCGGCCGCCGCGATATGGATTTCTTCGGCGTCGCCGTAATCGCTTTTGTTACCGCGCTAGGCGGCGGCACGATCCGCGACGTCGTGCTCGGCCATTACCCGATCGGCTGGACCCAGCATCCCGAGTACGTTTATCTGGTCATCCTCGCCGGCCTGGCGACGACGCTGATCGCGCGCTTCATGCACCACATGAAGCGCGTCTTCCTGATGCTCGATGCGCTCGGCCTGGTCGCCTTCTCATTGATCGGCTGCAACGTCGCGCTGCAACTCGATTACCCGGTGGTGGTCGTGATCATGGCCGGCATGCTCACCGGGATTTCCGGTGGTGTGCTGCGCGACGTGCTGTGCAACCTGGTGCCGGTGGTCTTCTGCCGCGAGCTGTACGCCAGCGTCTCGCTGTTCGTCTGCGTGCTCTTCCTGATCTTGCGCGGGCTCGGCTGGGACAGCGACCTGATCACGCTGCTCTGCTTCGGCGCCGGTTTCGCCTTCCGCATGCTGGCGCTGCGCTTCGCCTGGAAGCTGCCGACCTTTTCCTATCAGCAGCGCTGGGACTGAAACGCGGGCTGGGCTAAAATGACTGTATGAAAATACAGTTGTTTGCCAGGAGCCCGTATTGACCGTCCCGTCCGCGCTCCCCGACTACGCCGAGCTGCACTGCCTGTCCAACTTCAGCTTCCTGCGCGGTGCCTCGCACCCGGAGGAACTGGCGGCGCAGGCGGTGGCGCAGGGCTACGCGGCACTGGCGCTGACCGACGAGTGCTCGCTGGCCGGCGTGGTGCGCGTGCATCAGGCGTTCCGGGCGCTGGAAAAATCGCCGGATTTGACGGTCGACCGTGAAAACGGGGCAAAAACGCCGCGCCTGCTGATCGGCAGCGAGATGACCACGGTCGACGGCCTGAAACTGGTCTTTCTGGCGCAGAGCCGGGAGGGTTACGGCAACCTCTCGGCGCTGATCACGCTCGCCCGGCGGCGGGCGGAGAAGGGCGCCTACACGCTGCAGCGGCACGACCTGAACGCCATCTCGCCGAATGGTGCCTTGCCCGACTGCCTGGTGCTGTGGGTGCCCGAAGCGACGCCGTCGGTCGCCGACGGGCGCTGGCTGGCCGAACGCTTTCCCGGACGTTGCTGGATCGCCGTCGAACTGCACGCCGGTCCGGACGATGCGGCGAAGCTCGCGGAACTGCAGGCGCTCGGCGCCGCCTGCGGCCTGCCGCTGGTGGCGGCGGGTGACGTGCACATGCACGTGCGGGCGCGGCGGCCGGTGCAGGATGTGCTGACCGCGCTGCGCCTGAAGACCTCGGTGTTCGACGCCGGCCACGCGCTGTTCCCGAACGGCGAGCGCCACCTGCGTTCGCGCCTGCGGCTGGCGCGGCTGTATCCGCCCGAACTGCTGGCCGAGACGCTGCGCATCGCGGAAAGATGCACCTTCTCGCTCGACGAGCTGCGCTACGAATACCCGGAGGAAATCGTCCCCGCCGGCCACACGCCGACTTCCTGGCTGCGCCACGAAACCGAGGCCGGGCTGCGCCGACGCTACCCGGCGGGCGTGCCGGCGGCGGTGCGCGAGCGCATCGAACACGAATTGCGGCTGATCGCCGAGCTGAGCTACGAAGCCTATTTCCTCACCGTCTACGACATCGTCTGCTTCGCCCGCAGCGCCGGCATCCTCTGCCAGGGGCGCGGCTCGGCGGCGAATTCGACGGTGTGTTTCGCGCTCGGCGTCACCGAGGTCGATCCGGCGCGCTCGGCGATGCTGTTCGAGCGTTTCGTTTCCAAGGAGCGCGGCGAACCGCCCGACATCGACGTCGATTTCGAGCACGAGCGGCGTGACGAGGTCATCGCCTACATTTACGAAAAATACGGCCGCGAGCGCACGGCGCTGGCCGCCGCCGTGATCACCTACCGGACCAAGGGCGCGCTGCGCGATGCCGGCCGCGCGCTCGGTTTCGACATCGCCCGCATCGACGCGCTGACCGCCTCGCTCGCCTGGTGGGACAAACGCGAGCAGATGCCGGAACGCTTCGCCGAGCAGGGGCTGGACCCGGCGTCGCCGCGCGTCGCCAAGTGGCTGTGGCTGGCCGAGCAGCTGCGCGGTTTTCCCCGCCACCTGACCCAGCACGTCGGCGGCTTCGTCATGTCGCGCGGACCGCTGGCCCGGCTGGTGCCGGTCGAGAACACGGCGATGGCCGAGCGCACGGTGATCCAGTGGGACAAGGACGACCTCGACGCGGTCGGCCTGATGAAGGTCGACGTGCTGGCGCTCGGCATGCTGTCGGCGCTGCGCCGGATGCTGGCAATTATTGGCGAATCTGACGGTCGACCGCGGAATTTGAGCGAAATCCCCGAAGGCGACGCGGCAACCTACGACATGCTCGGCCGCGCCGACAGCATGGGCGTCTTCCAGGTCGAATCGCGGGCGCAGATGAGCATGCTGCCGCGCCTCAAACCGCGCAACTACTACGACCTGGTGATCGAGGTCTCGCTGGTCAGGCCCGGGCCGATCCAGGGCGACATGGTTCATCCCTACCTGAAGCGGCGCCAGGGCAAAGAGCGCATCGAGCGCATCACGCCGGCGATCGACGCGGTGCTGGCGCGCACCTGCGGCGTGCCGATCTTCCAGGAACAGGTGATGCAACTGGCTATCGTCGCCGCCGGCTTCACGCCCGGCGAGGCCGACGAGTTGCGGCGGGCGATGGCGGCCTGGCGGCGCAAGGGCAATCTCGCCCGCTACCAGGACAAGCTGCGCGCCGGCATGGCGAAGAACGGCGTGCCGGCCGACTTCGTCGAGCGCATCGTCGCCCAGATCCAGGGCTTCGGCGAATACGGCTTTCCCGAATCGCACGCCGCCAGCTTCGCGCTGCTGGTTTATGCCTCGGCCTGGGTCAAGCGCCACCATCCGGCGGCTTTCCTGTGCGGGCTGTTGAACAGCCAGCCGATGGGCTTCTATTCGCCGTCGATGCTGATCCAGGACGCCCGCCGCCACGGGGTCAGCGTGCTGCCGGCCGATGTCACGGCCAGCGACTGGGACAGCCGCATCGACGAGGGCGGCGCGGTGCGTCTCGGCCTGCGCGAGATCAAGGGGCTGCGCCGTGAAATTGCCTTGAATATTGCGGTCGACCGCAAGAATCGGCCATTTTCCGACGTCGCCGACCTCGCCGCGCGCTGCGCCCTGGGTAGGCGCGAACTCGACCTGCTCGCCGCCGCCGACGCCCTGCACGGGCTCGCCGGCCATCGCCGTCAGGCCGCCTGGCAGGTTGCCGACAGCGGCCGGCGGGCGGTCCAGGGCGATCTCTTCGCCGGCTTGCCGGCGCCGGAAGCGGCGGTCGAACTGGCGGCGCCGACGCTGGCCGACAACCTGGTCGCCGATTACCAGCAGCTCGGCCACAGCCTGCGTCCGCACCCGCTGACGCTGCTGCGCGAACATCTCGCAGCGCGGCGCTTCCTCAGCGCCGGCGAACTGGCGCAACGCGGCGACCGCGCGCTGGTCCGCGTCGCCGGCATCGTCACCGGTCGCCAGCGGCCGGGCACGGCGACCGGCATCGTCTTCGTCACGCTGGAGGATGAAACCGGCTGGACCAACGTCGTCGTCAAGCCGGCGCTGGTCGAGAAACAGCGGCGCGAACTGCTGAGCGCGCCGCTGCTCGGGGTCTATGGGCAGCTACAGGCGAGCGACGGCGTCGTCCATCTGGTCGCCCAGCGCCTGGTCGACCTGTCGGACTGGCTGGGGCGGCTGGAGACGTCCAGCCGCGATTTCCACTGATCAGGCCGTTGCCCGCAATACCTGTTCGATCGCCTCGACCAGAATGGCCGGATCTTCGGCGCCCGGTACCACGACCTTGCGGTCGACGACGAAAGTCGGCACGGCGCGCACGCCCCAGGCGCGCGATTCGCGTTCTTCGGCGCGGACTTGTTCGACAGCTTCGTCGCCGTCCAGCCAGGCGGCGACGGTGGCGCGGTCGTAACCGCATTCGGCGGCGATGTCGGCCAGCACCTCGCGCGCACCGACGTGTTCGCCGCGCTGGAACTGGCCGACGAAGATGCGCTCGATCAGCGGTTGCGCATCGTCGCCGCGGGATTGCGCCCAGTGGATCAGGCGATGGGCGTGCAGCGTGTTGGCGCGCAACGCGATCCGGTCGAAACGGTAGTCCAGCCCGTAGGCCGCGCCATGTTCGCGGACGCGGCGGAAGACGTCTTCGACCGCTTCGCGGCTGCCGAACTTGGCGATCAGGAAGGGCAGATAGGGTTCGCCTTCCGGCGGCGTGTCCGGATTCAGGAAAAACGGTCGCCAGCGTTTGACGATGACGATTTCCGGATAACGCTGGCGGATCGCGGCCAGGGCGCGGTCGAGCCGGCGCAGGCCGATGAAGCACCACGGGCAGACGACGTCGGAGACGATTTCCAGGGTCAGCGGGGGCGGGGTAACGGTCATGGAAGCATCCGGGAAAGGAACGGGGAGGGTAGCGCAGTCCGGCCGCCGGCTGGCGGGAAGCGCAGGATTTTTGGCGGGGCTTGCCATTCCGCCGACACTGCGCTCTCCTTAGAATCCTCACGACAACGACAAGGAGGAGACCCCGTGACGAACGAAAACGAACCGCTGGTCCTGCGCGCCGATCGGGCCGACGGCCTGACGACTCTGACCCTGAACCGGCCCGGCCAGTTCAATTCGCTGTCAAAAGCGATGTTGACCGCGCTGCAGGCCGAACTCGACCGCATTGCCGCCGACGAGAGCCGCCGCGTGGTGGTGATCGCCGGTGCCGGCAAGGCCTTCTGCGCCGGGCACGACCTGAAGGAAATGCGCGGTAATCATGAAAAGGCCTTCATGCAGGCGCTGTTTCGCCAGTGCGGGGAATTGATGCTGACCATTCAGCGCATGCCGCAGCCGGTGATTGCCCGCGTGCAGGGCATTGCCACGGCGGCCGGTTGCCAGCTGGTTTCAATGTGCGATCTGGCGGTGGCGGCCGATGTGGCGAAGTTCGCCGTTTCCGGCATCAATGTCGGCCTGTTCTGTTCGACGCCGGCGGTCGGTCTGGCGCGCAACCTGGGCCGCAAGGCGGCGCTGGAGATGTTGCTGACCGGCGAATTCATCGATGCGCTGGAGGCGCAGCGGCGCGGCCTGGTCAATCGGGTGGTGCCGGCCGACGCGCTGGAGGCCGAAGTCGACCGGCTGGCGGCAACGATCCTGGCCAAGAGTGCGGTCGCCATCCGCGCTGGCAAGGGGATGTTCTACAAACAGCTGGAAATGGACATCGGCCAGGCTTACGACTATGCCGCCGAGGTCATGGCCTGCAACATGATGAGCGAGGATGCGGCCGAAGGCATCGACGCCTTCATGCAGAAACGCGCGCCGGCCTACGTCGGCCGCTGAGCCGGTGCCGGTTCAGCCGGCGCGGTGGGCGGCGATCAGCGCCGCCAGGGTGGCCACCGAGCGCAGGTGGCCGCGCGTCTGCTCGTCGTTGGCTTCGAGCACGACGCCGTATTGCTTCTTGAGCGCCAGCACCAGTTCGAGGGCGTCGATCGAATCGAGGCCGAGACCGTCGTCGCCGAACAGCGGCGCATCGTCGCCGATGTCGGCGGGCGCGATGTCCTCCAGATTCATCGTGGCGATGATGAAGTGCTTCAGTTCGGCGTGCAGGTCGTTCATGAAAATGTCGTGGTTGCGCAGCAGGGCGGCATTATACGTACACTCGGCCGGCACTTTTCAGGCAAATAGCTGACAAATTCAGTCGAGTATTCTAGAATCCACTCCTTTTTCCTGGGGAGATTGCCTCCATGTTCCGGTACTTGCGCGAGGATATCCGCGCGGTCTTTGATCGCGATCCGGCCGCCCGCTCGTTCTGGGAGGTGCTCACCTGTTATCCCGGCATCCACGCGCTGATCCTGCATCGCCTCGCACACTGGCTGTGGGGCCATCGACTGCGCTGGCTGGCGCGGTTCACCGGTCATCTGTCGCGTTTCCTGACCGGCATCGAAATCCATCCCGGCGCGACCATCGGTCGCCGTTTCTTCATCGATCACGGCATGGGCGTGGTGATCGGCGAAACTGCCGAGATTGGCGACGATGTCACGCTGTACCACGGCGTCACGCTGGGCGGTACCTCGTGGGCCAAGGGCAAGCGCCATCCGACGCTGGAGAACGGTGTGGTGGTCGGTGCCGGCGCCAAGGTGCTCGGGCCCATCGTCATCGCCGCCGGCGCCAAGGTCGGTTCGAATGCGGTCGTCACCAAGCCGGTGCCGGCCGGGGCGACGGCGGTCGGCAATCCGGCGCGGGTGATCGACCAGCAGAGCCGCGAACGCGAGGCGCAGGCCGAGAAGCTCGGTTTTTCCGCTTATGCCGTTGCCCGCGACCAGGACGATCCGCTGGTCAAGGCGATTCACGGCCTGCTCGACCATGCCGCGGATACCGACCGGCGTCTGGCCTGCTTGCTTGAACTGCTCGAGAAGAAGGGCATTCCCTGCGATGACGATGTGCGGTCGACCGACGAGTTCGACGCAAAATACCTGAGCAAAATAGTTGACTAATTTTGTCTGGTTTCTGTATAGTTGACCGCGATACTAGGTTATTGATCGGGAGATCGACATGCGTTTGACCACCAAGGGACGTTTCGCCGTGACCGCCATGATGGATCTCGCCCTGCGCGGCGAGGGCGGGCCGGTTGCGCTGGCCAGCATTGCGGATCGTCAGAACATTTCGCTGTCCTACCTCGAGCAGCTGTTCGGCAAGCTGCGCCGTTACAAGCTGGTCGATTCCGTCCGCGGTCCGGGCGGCGGCTACTGCATTTCGCGGCCGCTCGACAAGGTGAGCGTCGCCGAGATCATTCGCGCTGTCGACGAGCAGCTCGATGCGACGCAATGCGGCGGCAACGAGAACTGTCATGGCGTCGAGCCGTGCATGACGCACGAGCTGTGGTCGACGCTGAACGCCAAGATGTTCGAATACCTGGCCTCGGTGAGCTTGTCCGACCTGATCGAGCGCGAGCAGCAGAAGGCGGCGGCGCGGGGCGAGAGCATCATCGTCGATCAGCGTCCGGCCGGCCCGTCGCCGCGCCGCGTGATTCGCGACAAGGTGGCTGCGGTCGCCTGAGTCCATCATGTTCCGGCCCGTCTACCTCGACCACAACGCCACGACGCCGCTCGATCCGGCCGTGCGGGCGGCCATGTTGCCGTGGCTGGACGGGGTATGCGGCAATGCCTCCAGTCGCCACGAATATGGCCGGCGCGCCCGGCAAGCCGTGGATGAGGCGCGGCAGCGGGTGGCGGCGGCGCTCGGGGCGCATCCGACCGAGGTGGTGTTCGCCAGCGGCGGCAGCGAGGCCAACAATCTGTTCCTGAAGGGCGCCGCAGCGGGGTTCAAACCGGGTGTTGTCGCGGTATCGGCGATCGAGCACCCCTGTGTGCTCAAGCCGGCGGCACAACTGGCCCGCCAGGGCTGGACGCTGCGCGAGCTGGCAGTCGATGCCGGCGGACGGATTGCTGCGGTCGACTACGCCGAAGCGATGAAAATGCGGCCGGCACTGGTGTCGGTGATGCTGGCCAATAACGAAACCGGCGTCGTCCAGGATATTCCCGCGCTGGCTGCCGCGGCGCGGGCTGCCGGCGCCTGGGTGCATAGCGATGCGGTGCAGGCCTTCGGCAAGCTGGCGGTCGATTTCCGGGCGCTGAATGCGGCCGGGCTGCATGCGCTGACCGTGTCGGCGCACAAGATCAACGGTCCGAAAGGCGCGGCGGCGCTGGTGGTCGACAAGCGTGTCGAACTGCAGCCGCTGATCGCCGGCGGCGGTCATGAGCGCGGTTTGCGTTCGGGGACCGAAAACGTGCCGGCGATCGTCGGTTTCGGCGTGGCGGCGGAACTTGCGGCGCAGCGCGTTGCCGAACGGCCGGCACGTCTGATGCAGTTGAAAAATGGGCTGGAACGCGGGTTGACCGCGCTCGGCGCGACGATTTTTGCGGTCGACATGCCGCGCCTGCCGAATACCAGTTATTTCGCCTTTGCCGATATCGATGGCGAAACGCTGGTCGGCAAGCTGGATCGCGAAGGGTTTGCGGTCGCCAGCGGCGCAGCCTGTTCGAGCGCCGATCCGGCACCGTCGCATGTGCTGCGCGCGATGGGCGTGGCGCCGGAAATTGCCCGCGGCGCGGTACGGGTCAGCCTGGGGGCGGACAACACCGCCGACGATGTCGAACGATTCATCCAAGCCTTGCAGGTCACGGTCGGACGCCTGCAGGGACTGACGGCAATGCGCGCAAGCTGCGCTGTCTGAAACAAGCCCGACAAGAGCGAGAACTGACGATGAAACTGCCTATCTATCTGGATTATTCGGCGACCACGCCGGTCGACCCGCGCGTGGCGGAAAAAATGATTCCCTACCTGTGCGAGAACTTCGGCAATCCGGCGTCGCGTTCGCACAGCTTCGGCTGGAAGGCCGAAGCGGCCGTCGAGGAAGCGCGCGAGCAGGTCGCCGCGCTGGTCGGCGCCGACGCCAAGGAAATCGTCTGGACCTCCGGCGCCACCGAATCGAACAACCTCGCCATCAAGGGCGCGGCCAATTTCTACGCTGCCAGCAAGGGCAAGCACATCATCACGCTGAAGACCGAGCACAAGGCCGTGCTCGACACGGTGCGCGAGATGGAACGCCAGGGCTTCGAGGCAACCTACCTCGATGTTCAGGAAAACGGCCTGCTCGACCTGGATGTCTTCAAGGCGGCGATCCGCCCGGATACCGTGCTGGCCTCGGTGATGTTCGTCAATAACGAAGTCGGCGTCGTCCAGCCGATCGCCGAACTCGGCGAAATCTGCCGCGAGAAGGGCGTCATCTTCCACGTCGATGCGGCGCAGGCGACCGGCAAGGTCGACATCGACCTGAGCAAGCTCAAGGTCGACCTGATGAGCTTCTCGGCGCACAAGACCTACGGCCCGAAGGGTATCGGCGCCTTGTACGTCCGGCGCAAGCCGCGCATCCGCCTGGAAGCGCAGATGCACGGCGGCGGTCACGAGCGCGGTTTCCGTTCCGGCACGCTGGCCACCCACCAGATCGTCGGCATGGGCGAGGCTTTCCGCCTGGCTCGCGTCGAAATGGCCGAGGAAAACGCCCGCATCGGCAAGCTGCGCGACAAGCTGCTCAAGGGGCTGACCGACATCGAGGCGACCTTCGTCAACGGCGACCTCGAACAGCGCGTCGCCCACAACCTGAACATCAGCTTCGCCTACGTCGAAGGCGAGTCGATGATCATGGCGATCAAGGATCTCGCCGTGTCGTCCGGCTCCGCCTGCACCTCGGCCAGCCTGGAGCCGTCCTATGTGCTGCGCGCCTTGGGGCGCGACGACGAACTGGCGCACAGTTCGATCCGTTTCAGCATCGGCCGGTTCACGACCGAAGAGGAAATCGACTACACAATCAAGCTGTTACACGAGAAAATTCAGAAACTGCGTGACCTTTCCCCGCTGTGGGACATGTACAAGGAAGGCATTGATCTGAGCACGGTCCAGTGGGCGGCCCACTAAGCGAAACAACGGAGAAATAACATGAGCTATAGCGTAAAAGTCATTGATCATTATGAAAATCCTCGCAACGTCGGTTCCCTCGACAAGGATGATTCCGATGTCGGTACCGGCATGGTTGGCGCACCGGCCTGCGGCGACGTGATGAAGCTGCAGATCAAGGTCAACAAGGCTGGCGTCATCGAGGACGCCAAGTTCAAGACCTACGGCTGCGGTTCGGCGATCGCCTCGTCGTCGCTGGTCACCGAATGGGTGAAGGGCAAGACGGTCGACCAGGCGCTCGAAATCAAGAACACCGAAATTGCCGAGGAACTGGTGCTGCCGCCGGTTAAAATCCACTGCTCGATCCTGGCCGAGGACGCCATCAAGGCGGCCGTGGCCGACTACAAGAAGAAGCACGGAGAATAAGCATGGCCATCACCCTGAGCGACAAGGCGGCAAAGCATGTCGCCAATTTCCTGCAGAAACGCGGCAAGGGCATCGGGCTGCGCCTCGGCGTCCGCACCAGCGGTTGCTCCGGCATGGCCTACAAGCTCGAATTCGTCGATGAGTCGGCGGCCGAGGACCTCGTTTTCGAAAGCAACGGGGTCAAGGTGTTCGTCGATCCGCACAGCCTGCCGTATCTCGACGGGATGGAACTGGATTTTGCCCGCGAAGGTTTGAACGAGGGGTTCAAGTTCAACAATCCCAACGTCAAGGACCAGTGCGGTTGCGGAGAGTCCTTTAATGTCTGAGGCTCGGCGGGGCGGCGTCGCCGCCCGCTTGCCGTACTGAAGTACTGTCTGCGCGGGCGGCGCCTTGCCCCGCCTTCGCTTTCCGGTTTGTCGCATCCTGATGCGCTGCTTTTTCGAGGTTTGCAGGTGGACCTGACCGCCGATTTCTTCTCCCTGTTCGACCTGCCGCGCACTTTCCGGCTCAACCTGTCGGAACTCGATTCGCGTTACCGCGACGTGCAGGCGCAGGTGCATCCGGACCGTTTCGCCAATGCGCCGGAGGCCGAGCGCCGGTTGTCGATGCAGTGGGCGACGCGGGCCAACGAGGCCTACATGACCTTGAAGAAGCCGCTCGAACGGGCCAAATACCTGCTCGAACTGGCCGGGCACGATCTGCAGGCGGAGAGCAATACCGCGATGCCGGCCGATTTCCTGATGGAACAGATGGAGTGGCGCGAGGCGGTGATGGAAGCGCGCAGCGGCGGCGACCATCATGAACTGGAGCATTTGTATCAGCGGCTACGCGGCGACATCGACGCTCGCTATGACGAACTCGGTGCCTTGCTCGACGAGAGAAATGCGCCGGAAACGGCGGTCGACCGCGTCCGTCGGCTGATGTTCCTGGAAAAACTGCTGTACGAAATCGACGACGCACTGGCGTCGCTGGAAGACTGAAAGAAACGACGATGGCCTTGTTCCAGATCGCCGAGCCTGGCGAATCCGCAGCCCCGCACGAGCACAAGCTCGCTGTCGGCATCGATCTCGGCACCACCAATTCGCTGGTTGCCACCGTCAGGAGCGGCATTGCCGTCTGTCTGAACGACGAGCAGGGGCGTTCGCTGCTGCCTTCGGTGGTGCATTACCACGCCGACGGCAGTACCGTCGTCGGCTACGACGCGCGCAAGGATCAGGCGGTCGACCCGAAGAACACCATTGTTTCGGTCAAACGTTTCATGGGCCGGGGCAAGCATGACATCGCCCACGTCGAGGCCATGCCCTACGATTTCGTCGAAGCGCCGGGCATGGTCCGCTTGAAGACGCAGGCCGGGATCAAGAGCCCGGTCGAGATTTCGGCGGAAATCCTGAAAACCCTGAAGGCAAGGGCGGAAGTCGCGCTCGGCGGCGAACTGGTCGGCGCCGTGATCACCGTGCCGGCCTATTTCGACGACGCCCAGCGCCAGGCCACCAAGGATGCCGCCAAACTGGCCGGCCTCAACGTGTTGCGCCTGCTCAACGAACCGACCGCGGCAGCCATCGCCTACGGCCTGGACAACGGCGCGGAGGGGGTTTATGCGGTCTACGACCTCGGCGGCGGTACTTTCGACATCTCCATTCTGAAACTGACCAAGGGGGTCTTCGAGGTGCTGTCCACCGGCGGCGACTCGGCCCTGGGGGGCGACGATTTCGATCACCGCATCTACTGCTGGGTGATCGAGCAGGCCAGGTTGTCGCCGCTGCCGGCCGAGGATGCCCGGCGGCTGATGATGCGTTGCCGCGAGGCCAAGGAATACCTGACCAAGAATGCCGAGGCGCCGATCCTGCTGCGCCTGGCGTCCGGCGAAATCATCGACATCCGGCTCGACGCGGCGACTTTTGCCGAGATCACGCAGACCCTGGTTTCGAAGACGCTGCAACCGGTCAAGAAGGCGCTGCGCGATGCCGGCCTGCGTGCCGACGAAATCAAGGGCGTAGTCATGGTCGGCGGTGCCACGCGCATGCCGCAGATCCAGAAGGCGGTCGGCGACTTCTTTCGCCAGGAACCGCTGACCAATCTTGATCCGGACAAGGTCGTCGCGCTCGGCGCGGCGACGCAGGCCAACCTGCTGGCCGGCAACAAGACCGGCAAGGACGACTGGCTGCTGCTCGACGTCATTCCGCTGTCGCTCGGCCTGGAAACCATGGGCGGACTGACCGAGAAGGTGATCCCGCGCAATTCGACGATCCCGACCGCGCGCGCCCAGGAATTCACCACCTTCAAGGACGGCCAGACGGCGATGGCCATTCACGTCGTCCAGGGCGAGCGCGAGATGATCGCCGACTGCCGTTCGCTGGCCCGCTTCGAACTGCGCGGCATCCCGCCGATGGTCGCCGGTGCGGCGCGCATCCGCGTCACCTTCCAGGTGGACGCCGATGGCCTGTTGTCGGTCACCGCCCGCGAGCAGACCACCGGCGTCGAGTCGAGCATCACCGTCAAACCGTCCTACGGCCTGTCCGATGACGAGATCGCCGGCATGCTGAAGGATTCGCTGGCGCACGCCAAGGACGACGCGATGGCGCGTGCGCTGCGCGAAGCCCAGGTCGAGGCCGAGCGGATGATCGAGGCGACCGAGGCAGCCCTGGCCGAGGATCCGCATCTGCTCAACGCAGCGGAAACCGCCAAGATCCGCAACGCGATTGCCAAGCTGCAGGAAGCCGCGGCCGGCGACAACCGCCGCATCATCAACATCGCGATGGACGACCTCGGTTTCGAAACCCAGGAATTCGCCCACCGCCGCATGGATCAAAGCATCAAGAAAGTGCTGTCCGGCCGCAAGGTCGAGGAAATCGGCACGGGAGAGAAAGAATGACGCAAATCATCGTGCTGCCGCACGTCGAACTGTGTCCGGACGGCGCCGTCATCGAAGCCGAAGCGGGCAAGTCGATCTGCGAGAACCTGCTGGTCAACGACATCGGGCTCGATCATGCCTGCGAGATGTCCTGCGCCTGCACCACCTGCCACGTCATCGTCCGCGAGGGCTTCGCCTCGCTGGAAGAGGCGACCGAAACGGAAGAAGACCTGCTGGACAAGGCCTGGGGCCTGGAACCGAACTCGCGCCTGGGGTGCCAGGCGATCGTGGGGTCGACGCCGCTGGTCGTCGAAATTCCGAAGTACAGCATCAACATGGCGAAGGAGGGTCACCGCAAATGAAGTGGACCGACATCAACGACATCGCCATCGAACTGTCCGAGACGCATCCCGACCGGGATCCGCTGAAGATCAACTTCGTCGACCTGCGCAACTGGGTGATGGCGCTGCCCGGTTTCGATGACGATGCCAATCGCTGCGGCGAGAAGATTCTCGAAGCCATCCAGCAGGCCTGGATCGACGAAGTCGCCTGATTTGCCGGTAGTCGCGGTTTTCATGAACCGATTGTCATGATTTTCCGCTGGCCGGGTTAAACTGCCGTTTTCCGGAAAAAAGCAGGGAGCGGCGCATGGCGACGGGCATGACGCATTACGAAACCCTTGGGGTTTCGGTCAGGGCGGGAACGGACGAAATCCGTGCGGCATACCGCGATCGTCTGTTGCGCTTTCGCGATCTGGCGGGTTCTCCGCAAGCCCCGGATCCGCTATTGCTGGACCGGTTGCGCGAGGCTTATGCGGTGCTTGTCGATCCGGTGCAGCGCACCGCCTACGATGCGACGCTGGACCAGCCCGCCGCGCCGCCGCCGGTGCCGCCGGCGGTCCGCTCGTCCGGGGCCGGCGACGGGGCCGTTGCGCATGGTTTCCGCTTCGTTGGCGAAGGCGGCGCCTATTTCCGCATCTGGATCGTCAATCTGTGCCTGAGCATCGTCACGCTGGGCATTTACTCGGCCTGGGCCAAGGTCCGGCGCGAGCAGTATTTTCATCGTAACCTGCTGTTCAACGATTCGGCCTTCGATTATCACGGCAAGCCGCAGGCGATCCTGAAAGGCCGGGCGATCGCTTTCGCGCTGTTCCTGGTGCTGTCGCTGGCGCAGGAGGCCGGGCCCTTGCCTTATCTGCTCGCTTTGCTGGTCATTGCCATCGTCGCGCCGGCACTGCTGATCCGTGCCTTGCGTTTCCGGGCAGCGAACACCAGCTACCGGAGCCTGCGCTTTTCGTTCGAAGCAGCTTACGCGACGGCCTTCAAGGTGCTTGCGCTCAATCTGCTGATCACCGTGCTGACCTTAGGTCTGTGGTTTCCGAAACTGGTCCGCGACTGGCGGAAATTCACCGTCGAACACAGCCGCTTCGGTACCACGGCTTTTACCTGCACGCTGGGCGTCGGCCAGGTCTACCGGATTTTCCTGATCCCGCTGGCCCTGTTCTTCGTGCTGGCCATCGTCATCGGCATTGCCGGGCTGAAAGGCGGCGGACTGTTCGTCATCCTGCTCGGCATCGGTTTCTACCTGCTCGCGCCGGCGTATGTCATGGGCCGCCTGACCAATGCCGTCTGGTCGTCCTCCGCGCTGGGCGAACACCGTTTTAGCAGCGATATTCCGGTGAGGCGTTACGTCGGGGTTGCCCTGACCAACTGGCTGGGCATCATCTGCACGCTGGGCCTGTTCATTCCGTGGGCCCAGGTCCGGATGGCCCGCTTGCGGGCGGCGCACCTGACCCTGCATGCGGTCGGCAGTCTCGACGATTTCGTCGCCCGCGAGCACGAACAGGTATCAGCACTGGGCGATGCCGCGGCCGATGTGTTCGACATGGATCTCGCACTGTGAGCGACTTTTCGGTCGCCTTTTTCGACGGCCGGCGGCCGCAGGCCCATGCCGCGCGTCTGTCGTGCGACAACGGCGAATTCGTCGTGCGTGGCGAATTCGGCGAGCGGCGGGCGCCGCGGGAGGCAGTCGAGATCAGCGAAGCGCTGGCCGGGGCGCCGCGTTTCCTGCATCTGCCCGACGGTAGCAGCTGCGAAGTCGCCCCGGCCGGGCTGGCGGCCTTCGCCGACTGGCTGGCGGCGCAGGGCCACCGTCCCGGCCTGGTCAGCCGCATGCAGATGCGTTGGTCCTATGCGCTGGTTGCGCTGCTCGGCTGCGTGTTGTCGGTGGCTGCCGGTTATTTCTGGGTGCTGCCGGCGGCTGCCGATGCGCTGGCCCCGCGGGTTCCGCCGGCGGCCTTGCAGATGCTGTCGACCCAGGTGCTCGATTCGCTGGACGGGCGCCTGCTCAAGCCGACGCAGCTTGCCGCGGAGCGGCGTGCGGCGATTGCCGGCGAGGTTGCCCGGTTCGCCGCGCTCGGCCCGGAAGTGCCCGCCTATCGCCTGCATTTCAGGGCTTCGGGGGTTGGGCCGAATGCTTTCGCATTGCCGTCCGGCGATATCGTGATCTTCGATTCGCTGGCCGAACTGGGCAATGCCGGCGAGGTAGCGGCGGTGGTCGCCCATGAACTCGGTCATGTGCATCACCGGCACGGCATGCGCCAGCTGATCCAGTCGTCGGTGGTTTCCTTCGTCGCCGGTGTTTATTTCGGCGATGTCTCCAGCCTGGTGTCGGGCGCTGCGGCGCTGGTGCTGGAGTCGCGCTATTCGCGGGATTTCGAGCACGAGGCGGATGTCTACGCAGTCGGGCTGATGCGCGACAGCGGCCGCGATCCGGTGGCGCTGGCCGACATGCTGGCGCGTCTTGAAAAGGCGCACGGCGGCGATGGCGGGAATTCGGTGCTGGCCTCGCACCCGGAAACCCGGGCCCGCATCGCCTACATCGAGGCCCATCGCCGCTGAAACGCCAGGCGTTTCAGCCGAGCAGCCTGAGCAGGGCGTCGAGACCGCCGAAATTGATCGCCACGTCGGCCTTGGCGCGCGTTGCCGGTTTGGCGTGGAAGGCCACCGACAGGCCGGCTTCGGCCATCATCAGCAGGTCGTTGGCACCGTCGCCGACGGCGATCACCTGATCCTTGCGCAGCCCCAGTTCGTCGCGCAGGCGGCCGAGATGATGCGCCTTGGCGGCGGCATCGATGATGTCGCCGACGACCCGCCCGGTCAGCTTGCCGCCGGCAATCTCCAGTTCGTTCGAGGTGGCGAAGTCGAAACCCAGCTCGATACGCAGGCGCTCGGTGAAATAGGTGAAACCGCCGGACAGGATGGCGGTGCGCAGGCCGGCGTTCTGGCAGGCTTCGAGCAATTCGCGGGCGCCGTCGGAGAGCAGCAGGCGTTCGCCGAACACCCGCGCCAGCACGCGGGCATCGAGCCCGGCCATCAGCGCCAGGCGGCGGCGCAGGCTTTCGCGGTAGTCGATCTCGCCGCGCATGGCGGCTTCGGTGACGGCCGAAACTTCCGCCTTCTTGCCGGCGAAATCGGCCAGTTCGTCGATGCACTCGATGGTGATCAGCGTCGAATCCATGTCGAAGCAGATCAGGCCGAAGTCGGCCAGCTTCCTGTTACGGTCGACGAAGGCCCAGTCGAGTTTTTCCGCCTCGATCAGCGGGATCAGCGCGTCAAAGGCCGGCGTGCGCTGGGCATCGTGGATCTTCACTACCTGCGGCGGGCAGGGTTCGACGGTCGACGCGCCGGTGGCGGCAAGAATCTTTTCGAGCAGGAAGGTGGGCAGCGCGCCGCCCTGGATGATCAGGTTCATGGTGTCGTCTTCAGGAATGGGCGGCCGGAAAACCGGCCTTGCTGCGGTCGACCGCAGGAATCGGCGAAATTTCGCGCAGGAAGGCCGCGGCGGCCGCGATGTCGTGTTCGTTGAATACACGGATGCCGGCATCGCGCAGCAGCGCTGCGGTCACGCCCTGGCCGGCGACGGTCTGCCCGTCGAAACGGCCGGCGTGAATCGCCGAAGAACCGCAGGAAGGGCTGCCTTCCTTCAGGATGGCCAGCCGGATGCCGTGATGTTCGGCCGCCCGCAGCGCCGCGTGGGCGCCGGCGACAAAGGCCGGGCTGAGGTCGCGGCCTTGCCGGTCGATGACTTTGGCCGCGCCGGCCAGGACCGAGCGGCCATCGCCGCCGGTGCCGATTTCGGCGGGCGGGCGCGGTACCGGCAGGCCGCCCGCGGTTTCCGGGCAGAACGGCAGCAACAGCCCGGCTTGCCGCCAGTGATCGAGCAGCGCGCTGGGGCAGGGCACGGCGCGGGCGTCGTAACGCACCGGCTGACCGAGCAGGCAGGCGCTGATCAGGATCGCGGGGCTGGCCGTGGCCGGCATCGCCGGTCGGTCAGAGGCGTTCCGGCAGCACGTCGCGCAGCATCACGGCGGCGTCGCGCAGGGTCTTTTCGGTGGTCTCCCAGCCGATGCAGCCGTCGGTGACCGAGCAGCCGTACTTGAGCTGCGACAGGTCGGCCGGAATCGGCTGGTTGCCGGCTTCGAGGTTCGATTCGATCATCACGCCGAGGATCGACTTGTTGCCGGCGCGGATCTGGTTGACCACGTCGGCCATCACCAGCGGCTGCAGTTCCGGCTTCTTGGAGCTGTTGGCGTGCGAGCAGTCGACGACGATGTTGGTCGGCAGCTTGGCCTTGACCATCGCCGCTTCGGCAACGGCGATCGACACGGTGTCGTAGTTCGGGCCGCTTTCGCCGCCGCGCAGCACGACGTGGCCGTGCGGGTTGCCGGTGGTGCGGACGATGGCGACGCGGCCTTCGTTGTTCAGTCCGAGGAAGGAGTGCGGGCGCGAGGCCGACAGGATGGCGTTGGTCGCCACGGTCAGGTCGCCGCTGGTGGCGTTCTTGAAGCCGACCGGCGTGGACAGCCCCGACGACATTTCGCGGTGCGTCTGCGATTCGGTGGTGCGGGCGCCGATGGCGGTCCACGCGATCAGGTCGCCGTAGTATTGCGGGCCGTAGGGGTCGAGCGCCTCGGTGCCGGCGGGCAGGCCGAGTTCGTTGACCTGCAGCAGGAAGTCGCGGGCCTTTTCCATGCCGACGTTGACCTGGAAGGAGTCGTCCATGAACGGATCGTTGATGTAGCCCTTCCAGCCGACGGTGGTGCGCGGTTTTTCGAAATAGACGCGCATGACGATCTGCAGCACGTCGCCGACTTCGTCGGCCAGCGCCTTGAGGCGGCGGGCGTAGTCGAGCCCGGCCACCGGATCGTGGATCGAGCACGGGCCGACCACGACGAACAGGCGGTGATCCTTACGGTCGAGGATGTTGCGCAGGATTTCGCGGCCGTTGGCGACGGTGGCTTCGGCCTTTGCGGTCAACGGCACTTTGCCGTGGATTTCGGCCGGCGTCGGCATGGTGTCGAAGGCGGCGATGTTGATGTTTTCGAGTTTTTGCGTCATTTGGTCAGCTCGCGAATCATGTCCTTGACTGCCGCAACCTTGTCACTCAGGGCCGGGCAGTGGCGTAAAAGGGAAATTTTATCCTGTCCGGCCAGCTTATAGCTGCGGTTCTTCTGGATCAAATTGATGATCCTGATCGGCTCGATAGGTGGATTCCTTGAAAACTCGGGCGCGAACTGGATCGTGATCTGGTCGTTGGTCGCATCCAGCTTCTGGATCAGCAGCGGTTTGACCAGCAGGCGCAGCCGGTGCGTGGCGAGCAGCGCCTGCGCCTGCAAGGGCATTTCGCCGAAGCGGTCGACCAGTTCTTCCTGCAGGGCGTCGATCTCGTCGTCGGCCTCGCAATTGGCCAGCCGCTTGTACAGCGTCAGGCGCTCGTGCACGTCCGGACAGTAGGCGTCGGGCAGCAGGGCCGGCGTGCGCAGGTTGATCTCGCCGCTGACGCCGGGCGGCTGGGTCAGGTCGATGGCTTCCAGATGTTTGCCCTGTTTGAGCGCGGCGACGGCGCGGTTGAGCATGTCGGTGAACACGTTGAAGCCGACTTCCTGCATGTCGCCGGCCTGGTTTTCGCCGAGCACCTCGCCGGCGCCACGGATTTCCAGGTCGTGCATGGCCAGGAAGAAACCGGAACCGAGTTCCTCCATCATCTGGATCGCTTCCAGGCGCTGCTTGGCCTGCTTGGTCATCGCCTTTTCGTCCTGTACCAGCAGGTAGGCGTAGGCCTGGTGGTGCGACCGGCCGACCCGGCCGCGCAACTGGTGCAGCTGGGCGAGGCCGAACTTTTCGGCGCGGTTGATCAGGATGGTGTTGGCGTGCGGATTGTCGATGCCGGTTTCGATGATGGTCGTGCACAACAACAGGTTGGCGCGCTGGCTGGTGAAGTCGCGCATCACCTTTTCCAGCTCGCGCTCGCCCATCTGGCCGTGGCCGATGACGATACGCGCTTCCGGCACCAGTTTTTCCAGCTTCTCGCGCATGTTCTCGATGGTGTCGACTTCGTTGTGCAGGAAGTACACCTGGCCGCCACGCTTCAATTCGCGCAGCACCGCTTCGCGGATGATGCCGTCGGACAGTCGCGAAACGAAGGTCTTGATCGCCAGTCGCTTCTGCGGCGCGGTGGCGATCACCGAGAAGTCGCGCAGGCCTTCCATGCTCATCGCCAGCGTGCGCGGGATCGGCGTCGCGGTCAGCGTCAGCACGTCGACCTCGGCGCGCATCGCCTTCAGCGTTTCCTTCTGGCGCACGCCGAAACGGTGTTCCTCGTCGATGATGACCAGGCCCAGCCGATCGAATTTCACATCCTTGCCGATCAGCTTGTGCGTGCCGATGATGATGTCGATCTTGCCTTCGCTCAGTTCCTTGAGCGCCTGCGCCGATTCCTTGGCGGTCTTGAAACGCGAGATTTCGGCGACCTTGACCGGCCAGTCGGCGAAGCGGTCGACGAAGGTCTGGTAGTGCTGTTCGCAAAGCAGCGTCGTCGGGCACAGCACGGCGACCTGCTTGCCGCCGGCCACCGCGCAGAAGGCGGCGCGCAGGGCGACCTCGGTCTTGCCGAAGCCGACGTCGCCGCAGACCAGCCGGTCCATCGGCTTGCCCGATTTCATGTCCTCGATGACGGCGGCGATGGCGGCGGCCTGGTCGGCGGTTTCCTCGAAGCCGAAACCGTCGGCAAAGGCTTCGTAATCGTTTTCGCCGAATTCGAAGGCGTGGCCCTTTCTGGCGGCACGCGCGGCGTACAGCGCGAGCAGTTCGGCGGCGGTGTCGCGCGCCTGCTCGGCGGCCTTGCGCTTGGCCTTTTCCCATTGGCCGGAACCGAGCGTGTGCAGCGGCGCGGCGTCCGGATCGGCGCCGGAGTAGCGCGAGATCACGTGCAATTGCGCCACCGGCACGAACAGCTTGGCGTCGCTGGCGTAGTGCAGTTCGAGGAATTCCTGCTCGCCGAGGCCGAGGTCCATGCGCACCAGACCGCGATAGCGGCCGATGCCGTGGCTTTCATGAACGACCGGGTCGCCGATCTTGAGCTCGGTCAGGTCCTTCAGCCAGTTGTCGAGGCTGGCCTTGCGCTGGCTTTCCTTGCGCGTGCGGCGCGGGCTGCCGGCGAACAGTTCGGTTTCGGTGACGAAGGCGACGCCGTCCTGCACGAAGCCGGCTTGCAGGGGCGCGATGCCGAGCGCCAGCCGGCTGGTGCCGCTCAGGAAAGCGGCCAGATCGGCACAACTATCGGGTTTCAGGCCGTGTTCGGCGAACATCGCGCTCAGGGTTTCGCGCCGGCCGGCCGTCTCGGCGACCAGCAGCACGCGCCCGGCAAAGCCGGCGAGCCAGGTTTTCAGCGCGGCGAGCGGATCGTCGCTGCGGCGGTCGACGGCGAGATTGGGCAGAAAATCGCTGTGGCTTGCGGTCGACCGTGCCGGATCGGCATTTTTCGCGGGAATGGCCAGTCGACCGTAAGCCTTGGCCGCGCTGAAGAAATCCTCGTCCGACAGGAACAGGCGTTCGGGCGGCAGCAAGGGGCGCGCCTTGTCGCCCTGGAGCAGCGTGTGGCGCGACTGCGTGTCGCTGCGGAAGGCGGCGATGGCGCCCGGTGCGTCGCCGTGCGTGACCAGCACGGCATCCCTGGGCAGGTAGTCGAACAGCGTTGCCGTCTCGTCGAAGAACAACGGCAGGTAATACTCGATGCCGGCGCTGGCAATGCCGCTGGAAATGTCCTTGTAGATCCCCGACTTGGCCGGGTCGCCCTCGAAGGTTTCGCGGAAGGCCTGGCGGAAATGCGTGCGGCCGCGGTCGTCCATCGGAAACTCGCGGGCTGGCAGCAGACGTACTTCCGGCACCGGGTAGATGGTGCGCTGGGTATCGACGTCGAAGGTCTTGATGCTGTCGATCTCGTCGTCGAACAGGTCGAGCCGGTAAGGCACCGGCGAGCCCATCGGGAAGAGGTCGATCAGCCCGCCACGGATCGAGTATTCGCCAGGCGAGACGACCTGCGTGACGTGCGCGTAGCCGGCCAGCGTGACCTGGGCGCGGAATTTCTCGGCGTCGATCCGTTCGCCCTTCTTGAAGGCGAAGGTGTAGGCGGCGAGGAACTCCGGCGGTGCCAGCCGGTAGACCGCCGTGGCAGCCGGCACCAGCAGGATGTCGACCTCGCCCTGGGTGACCGCCCACAGCGTCGCCAGGCGTTCGGAGACCAGGTCCTGGTGCGGCGAGAAGTGGTCGTAGGGCAGGGTTTCCCAGTCCGGCAGCAGGCGCACGCGCAACGGCACCTGGCGCTGGCTGGCGAACCAGGGAATTTCGTCGAGCAGGCGCTGGGCATCGGCGGCACCGGCGGTGACCACGGCAAGCAGGCGGCCGGGATGGGCGGCGGCCAGTTCGGCCAGCGTCAGCGCATCGGCGGAGCCGGCATGCGCCGGCAGATCAAGACGATGGCCGGGGGCCGGCAGGGCGGCGATCGGCAACGGGAAGGACGGACGCTTCAGCGTCTGCGTGGAGGCTGGGGTGGAATTCGGGGGCACGGCAACGGCGGGTGCGCCGAATCTGAATCGGCGGCACGGCGGGCAAAGGATCGATTATAGCCCGCCGGTCGTCGTCGCCGGCCGTCGCCGGCTTATTTGAGCAGGCCGATTTCGCGCGCGGTTTGCGGGCCGATCACGGTTTCCCCCAGGCCGACCGGGATGTCGGCCCGTTGTGCATTGACCGGAATGCGGCCGGCCATGATTTCGGCGTTGCGTTGCGGCAGCGCCGGTGTCTGCGCCGGATCGGCGTAGCCGTCGGGGAAGATCGGCTGCAGGGTCCGCATGTCGTACTTGTCGGTAGCGCCGTAGGTGTGCAGCAGTTCATGGGCGATCACGACGGCGTTCTGGCGATGCTGGCGGCGGCTGGCAAAAGCGTGGATCAGGCCCAGTTGCCCCTTGCTCAGGCCGGTCGAGTGCGGCAGTACCGACAGGTTGGCCGGATCGTGGTAGAGCACGAACAGGCGGACCTGCGGTTTCGGACCGGGAATGTCGTCGTTGCGGCTGGCCCACCAGCGCAGTTTCAGGCTCCACAGCATGTTGTCGAGCGCGCTGCCGCCCTGTGGCGGCAACGGTGGCGTCGAGCGCGGCGGCGGGGCAAGCCGTACCTTGACCGGCTGCAGCACCTTGCCGCCATAGCGCTGCATTTCCTGGTCGATCCAGCTGCCGATTTCGGCAAAGCTGTCGTCGTCCAGCGCAGCAAGATAGGCGGCGGTGGCCGGCGAATTATCGGCGGCGATCGGGTAGAGGCCGACGAAGACGGTGTGTTCCCAGGCGGTGAGCCGGGTTTCGGCACGCCATGCGGCAAAGGCGACGCCGGCCAGGGCCAGCAGCAGGATCAGAATGCGGAATTTGCGAAACATCGGGGTATCCGGTCGGAATGTGGTCGGTCGCCATCGGTCATGGCGTCGGCATTATAGGGCCGGATTTCCGGACTGTCCGCCGTTTCAGCCTGTGCCGGGCGTTTTCAGCCATTGCAGCATGACGGCCAGCGGGGATTCGCCTGCCGCCAGGCGATGCATCGCATGCGGGCCGCCGAGGTGGCGGCTGGCGCGTTCCCAGGCCGGCGGGCCGCTATCGTCGTCGTGCTCGAACAGCATCAACAGCGGTGCCGTCAACAGTTGCAGGGATTGCAGCCCGGCCCGGTCGGCCAGGCCGCCGTGGCAGATCAGCGCATCGACCTGGGCGTCGCGCCGGGCTGCCGCACGGATCGCCGCCGGTGTGCTGTCGCCATGGGTGAGCACGGTCAGCGGCAGCCGTTCCAGATCGCCGTCGATGCGGATCAGTTCGAGTACGTCGAGCAGCCGCTCGCTCAAGCGCGGCACATTCTGCGTCGCATCGGCAAATTGCAGTTCGTGGCTGCTCAGCAGGTTCATGTCGAGGACGGCGATACCGTGTCCGACCAAGGCATCGGCCAGCACCTCGTCGTCGGGCCGGCGATGGGCGCGTGCGATCAGCAGCAGTTTGCCGGCGCCATCCGGCAGGGCCAGTCGGCCGTATAGCGGGCCGTGCGCGGCAGGCAGGGAGAGGTCGCGGTGCAGCATGTCAGAGCAGTGCCAGGCCGAGGCCCATGCCGCCGCCGATCGCCAGCAGGCCGGGCAGCGCCTGGCGGGCCAGTGGCCGGCCGCCGATGCTCAGCACCAGGCCGATCTTGAACACCAGGTTGGCGAACAAGGCGAGGGTGACGGCGATCACCGCGTCGCCGGCCGCCACGCGGTCGAGGTTGAACATGCGCAGCGTGGACAGCACGCTGGCATCGGCGTCGGTCAGTCCGGAGGCCAGCGCGACGATGTACAGGCCGCTGTTGCCGGCGACGTCCTGCAGCCAGGCGGCGGCCAGCAGTACCAGCGCGTAGAGTAGGCCGAAGGAGATTGCCGTTTTCAGTTCGGTTGGGTTCTTGACTTCCGGCATCGGCAGGTCGCCGGCCTCGTTGAGGATCTTCCAGCCCCAGGCGGCCATCGCCACGCCGGGTACGACGCCGCAGGCGAAGACGATGGCGATCGGTCCGACCAGACCGGGGGCGACGATGCCGGCGATGATGCCGAGGCGGATCATGACCATGACGTTGGCGATCAGGATGACGATCGCCGACATGCGCACCAGATGGCCGTGTTCGGCAGCGTGGCGGGAGAACATCATGGTGGTTGCGGTCGACGACGCCAGACCGCCGAAAATGCCGAGCACGGCGGCACCGTGGCGAGCGCCGATGATGCGCAGCGCGAGGTAGCCGGCCAGCGCCAGTCCCGAGATCAGCACCACCATCCACCATACCTGGCGCGGATTGATCGCGCCGTAGGGGCCGAAATTGCCGCTCGGCAGGATCGGCAGCACGACCAGCGACAGCACCGCTAACTGCAGCATCGAGTTGATGTCCCGGGGCGTCATCCGTTCGCTGAACTGTTTCAGTTCGGCCTTGAAATAGAGCAGCACGGTGGTCGCGATGGCCAGCATCACCGCCACCGTCGCGTGGCCGAACCAGACCGCGGCGCCCAGCGCGTAGGTGACGACGATGGCCGCTTCGGAGGTGAATCCGCGGTATTTCTCTTCTTGTTGGGTCGAGAAGTTGGAGGCGATCATCGCCACCGAGATGACCACCAGACCGACTGCCAGCAGCCAGGGGACGCCGCTGCTTTCGCCGAGCATCGCGAACAGGCAACCGAGCATGGCGACCAGCGCGAAGGTGCGCAGGCCGGCCGCTGAATCCGGGCGGCGTTCGCGCTCCATGCCGATCAGCAGGCCGATGCCCAGCGCGGTGGCGAAGGCTTCGACGGGGACCGCCAGTTCCGGTACGACGAAATTCATGCGCGCACTCTCCTCGCTCTCTTTTGGCCTGTCTTGTGCCGTGCTGCGGCCGCTTCTTCGCTAAAATTAAGCCATGCCCAGACATTACGCAATTGTCCCCGCCGCCGGCAGCGGCTCACGCTTCGGCGCCGAGATGCCGAAACAGTACCTCGACCTGCTCGGCCGACCGCTGATTTTCCACACCCTGGCAGCGTTGACCGCACACCCGGCGATCGAGCGCGTGTGGGTGGTGCTGGCGCCGGACGATCCGTGGTGGCCGCGTTACGACTGGTCGGCGCTCGGTGCCAAGCTGGAGACCGTGCGCTGCGGCGGTGCCACCCGCGCCGAGAGCGTCGGCAACGGCCTGCGCGCGGCGGCGACGGTGGCCGCCGACGACGACTGGATCCTGGTCCATGACGCGGCGCGTCCCTGCCTCAGCCGGGCGATGCTCGACGCGCTGTGCACCGAACTGGCCGACGACCCGGTCGGCGGCATCCTCGCGGTGCCGGTCGCCGATACCCTGAAGCGCGCCGATGCCGGTCAGCGCGTCGCCGCCACCGAGCCGCGCGACGGCCTGTGGCAGGCGCAGACGCCGCAGATGTTCCGTTACGGTCGACTGCTCGCCGCGCTCGAAAACCACAATGCCGTTACCGACGAAGCCGGCGCCATCGAGGCGCTCGGGCTCGCGCCGAAGCTGGTGCGCGGCGATTCGACCAACCTGAAAGTCACTTTTCCGGCCGACCTGGCGCTGGCCGCAATGATCCTGAGAGGGCGCAAATGAACATCCGAGTCGGGCAGGGCTACGACGTACACAAGCTGGTCGCCGGCCGCAAACTGATCCTCGGCGGCGTCGAGATTCCGCACCCGACCGGGCTGCTCGGCCATTCCGACGCCGACGCGCTACTGCATGCGATCACCGACGCGCTGCTCGGCGCCGTCGCGCTGGGTGACATCGGCCGGCATTTTCCCGATACCGACCCGCGCTACCAAGGCGCCGACAGCCGCGTGTTGTTGCGCGCCGCGGTCGCGCTACTCGCCGACAAGGGCTGGCGGCCGGTCAATGTCGACGCCACGCTGATCGCCCAGCAACCGAAACTGGCACCGCACGCGCCGGCGATGGTCGCCAACGTCGCCGCCGACCTCGGCATTGGCGCCGACTGCGTCAACATCAAGGGCAAGACCAACGAGAAGCTCGGCTACCTCGGCCGCGAGGAGGCGATCGAGGCGCAGGCGGTGGTGCTCGTCGTGCGCGCCGGCTGAAGCTGACTACTCCCGGCTACTTGCCGGCAAGCACGATGCGACTACCGCTTTCGCCGCGTTGCAGACGTTCGTGGTGCAGGCGGACCAGCGGGTCGGCCGGCCATTGTCCGGCCAGTTCGGCAAAACGTGCCGCGGCGGCCGGCGGATCGTCGTCGAGCAGGGCGTAGGCTGTCCGATAATCGGTCAGCGGTGCGCGCATCGGATCGGCCGTCGGACGTTCCGGCTCGAAGACGGCCAGCGCCTGCTGTCTGCCCTTGAGGACCAGTCTGCCGACCGGCCGGGCGGGCGCATCGGGAACCCCGGCCAGGATCGCTTCCGACACGCACAGCCGGGTGCCCAGATACTTGTTGGCCGATTCCAGGCGGGCGGCGGTGTTGACCGGATCGCCGAGCGCCCGGTAGTCGAACATCGTGTGGCCGCCAAAATTCCCGACGATGACCTCGCCCGCATGGACGCCGATGCGCGTTTCGCCAAAGGCGATGCCACGCTGACGCAGGTCGTGCGCATAGGCGCTGGCGAAGGCATCCATCTCCAGCGCGCAGGCCAGCGCCCGGGCGCGGTGATCGGGCTGGGGAATCGGCGCCGAGAACATGATCGCCAATGCATCGCCGACGATGCGGTCGAGCGTGCCTTCGTGGCGGAAGGCAATGGCGATCATGCCGTCCAGATAATCATTGAGCCGGGTAACTGCGTCGGCCGGATCGATGCTTTCCATCAGGCCGGTGAAGCCGGCCAGGTCGGTGAACACGAAGCTGCATTCCTGGCGCCGTCCGCCGAGCGCCATGTCGTCCTGGTGTTCGAGCAGATGCGCGACACGGTTGGGCGAGACGTAGCGGGCGAAGGCCGAGCGCAGCCAGCGCTGCTCGTGCTCGGTCAGCAGATGGTGCGCCAGGCTGCACAGCAGGAAGCTGGCGGTCATGCCGACGATCGGCCAGGCCGGGTCGAGCAGCAGGCCCTCGCCGACGAAGGCCTGCCAGGACAACAGCGCGACGGCGAGCGTCAGCGCCAGGCCGAGCAATGCGGACGCCGAGGCGCGTACGCGCAGGGCGACGATGCCGATCAGCAGGCTGCCGATGGCCAGGATGAGGAATTCGAGGCCCGGTGCCCAGGACGGGCGTTGCAGGAAATGCCCGGAAAGCATCTGCTGCAGGGCCTGGGCGTGTATTTCGACGCCCGGCATCAGGCCGAAGGGGCCGAAACGCAGGTCCATCAGCCCTTGCGCCGAACTGCCGACGAGCACGATGTGGCCGGCCAGCCGTTCGGCCGGCGCACTGCCGTCGAGCACCTGCCAGGCCGGCAGGTTGAGTGTCGGATCCCGAGGCGCGTAGTGCACCCAGAATTCGCCCTGCGGCGTGGTCGGTAGACTCAGTTCGCCGATGCGGACTTCGCCCAGTCCGGCGTTATCCCGCGTGCCGCCCAGTTGTTGCAGGTGTCCGGCGCTGCGCAGGATCAGCGTCGGTGCCCCCTGGGCGACGCGCAGGGCCTCGCTGGTCAACGAAGGAGCCGGGCCGTCGGGCAGTTCCACCAGCAGCGGGACGCGGCGCACGATGCCATCGCGGTCGGGGACGAAACTCAATGCGCCATTGCCCGAGGCTGCATTTTCAAAGGCCGGCAGGCTGCCGACGGCGCCGTCGAAGGCTGGCAGCCAATGCCGCTGCGGTTCGCCGAGGTTGACCAGGGCGGCCTTGCGGGCCGGCATCCGGCCCGCCCCCTGCTGGCGAGTTGCCGAAAAGCCGACGACGGTCGGCGCGCGAGCCAGGCTGGCAGCGAAGACCGCGTCGTGATCGGGCAGGTGTGCCAGTTGCCGGCGCAGTGCCGGTCCTGCTTGCCACAGTTCGGTGATGGCCGCGGGCGAAGTCCGGTCGGCTTCGGCAAACATCACGTCGAAGGCGATGGCTGCGGCATCGGCCTGCTGCAGGCGATCGACCAGCTCGGCCAGGCGGGTACGCGGCCAGGGCCATTGACCGAGGCGCTGCAGGCTGTCCTCGTCGATATCGACGATGCGTACCGGGGTGTCGACCGATGGTCGTGGCGACCAGCGCTGATACTGGTCGAATACCGCATTGCGCAATAGTTCGAGCTGCGCACCGGCCAGCCACTGGCCGGCGATCAGCATTGCGGTGACGAGAAGGGGCAGGATCAGGGTCCAGTAACGGGTGCGCTGCATGAGGTCGGTAAAAAAATGCGGATCGGGCCGTGATCCGGCGTTCGCGGCCTATGATACGCTGGTACAAAATCCTGAAACACTTTGACGTCACCCCCAAACGGAGGGCGAAGATGAACAAAAACAAATGGATCGTCGGCTTGTGCCTGTTGCCGATGCTGGCCCTGGCCGATCAACCCGTCGGCTTTGTGAAGACGGTCAGCGGCGAAGCGTCGGTGACCTCCGAAGGCAAGGCGGTGACGGCCGAGGTCGGGACGCCGGTGTTTGCCGGTTCGGTGTTGCGCACCGGTCGTCAGGCGGCGATGGGCGTCACTTTCAAGGATGAGACCGTGATGTCCTTCGGGCCGAATACCGAACTGACGGTCAGCGAATATCTCTACGCGCCCGGCCAGGGCAAGCTCAGGCTCGGCAGCAAGCTGACCAAGGGCAGCCTCAACTACGTTTCCGGCGTGATCGCCAAGCTCAAGCCGGATGCCGTCACGCTGGAAACGCCGACCGGTACGATCGGCGTGCGCGGCACGCAGTTCCTGGTCAAGGTCGAGGAGTGACATCGTGCATGCGAGCGTGAAATTCCTGTTGATCGGGCTGTCGACCGCAACATTGCTCGGCGCGTGTGCGAGCAAGTCCTATGTCGTGCTGCTCGACAGTCCGGACGGCAGCACCGGCAAGGTCGTGGTGCATGGGAGCAAGGGCGAACAGGTGATCGAGCGTGCCGGTTACGGGGCGACGCTCGACGGGGCGGCGCCCGCCCGCGAAATTGCCGGCGAACAGATTCGTCAGGATTTCGGCCCGGCGATGGCCGCCCGGCCGATGATTCCCGAGCGCTACCAGCTGTATTTCGATAGCGGCGGGACCCGGCTAACCGCAGCGTCGCAGGCGCTGCTGCCCAAGGTCGTCGAGGCAGCCGCGCGGCGGCCGGCGGTCGATGTGTCGATCATCGGTCACACCGATACCGTCGGCCGGCCCGACGAGAACGAGGCGCTGGCGTTGAAGCGGGCGCAGGCGGTGGCGGAACTGATGCGCAGCAAGGGACTCCAGTTCCATGCCTTGAGCGTCGAGTCGCACGGTGAGCGCAATCTGCTGATCAAGACCGCCGACGAGGTTGCCGAGCCGAAAAATCGTCGCGTCGAGATTTCGCTGCGCTGATTTGCGCCCGATCGTCAGCCCTCGTTTCCGCGGAGCGCATCATGCCGGTCAAATATCAGTTCCGCTTCCAGTACTGGGTGCTCGGCATTCTGGTCGCGGCCGTGCTCGGGGCGACCGTCGCCTTCCTGTCGGCGGTTCTCGGCAAGTTCCGGGCAATGGCCGAGGAGAACGCCCAGGAGCGTTTTTCGCTGATTGCCGACCAGGCCATTCTGGCGACCGACAACCTGCTCGTCTCGGTCGGCCGCATCGTCACCCGGCAGGCCAGCGATAGCCGTCTGCGTAACGCCGACGGGCAGATCAACGCCGAAGGCGCGATTCCGTCGCTGATTGCTTCGCTGGCGGTCAATCCGGACATCTACGGCCAGTATTTCGGTCTGGCCGACGAGCGTTTCGTCCAGGTGCTTGCCATTCGCGAGTTGCCGCAGGCTGCCGCATCCGTGGCGGGGCCGCCGGCCAGCTGGTTCGCCGTGCGGCGGATTTTCGGGGCGGCGGCGCGCCGGGAGCATTGGGAATATCTCGGGCACAATCGCGAATTGCTGGGCAGTCGGGATGCGCCGGCCGAGTTCCGGCCGACCGGCCGGCCGTGGTACCGGGCGGCAATTGCCAGCAACGGGCCGACGGTGACGCCGCCCTACCTGTTCGCGTCCACCGGCCAGCTGGGCGTCACCGTGGCGCAGTCGCTGGTCGGGGGCGGTGGCGTTTTCGGTGTCGACATCGGCCTGTCCGGGCTCAATGAATTCCTCGGGCGGCTGGCCTTGTCGCCGAATGCGGCGATTGCGCTGCTCGATGCCGGCGGGCGGGTCATCGCGTTCAGCGGGCGCGGGCGTTTTTCGACCATCCTGGCGCCGGCCTTGCATCCAATGTCGGAAATCGACGATCCGGCCTTGCGTGGCGCGGCACGGCACGCGGCGACCGATCAACCGACGACGGTCAGCCTGCCGACGGCGGAGGGCGATCGCGCTTTCGTGCTGGTGCGCCGCCAGGCCGAACCATTGCCGGGCGCTGCGTTTACCGTGGTGACCCTGGCGCCGCTCAGCGATTTTTCCGGACCGATCGACCGGGCGCGTCAGGATGTCCTGCTGGTCTGCGCCCTGATCCTGCTTTTTCTGGTCCCGCTGTCCTTGCTCGGTTCGCGGCGTGTCGTACATGCCCTGACCGTGCTGGCGCGCAACTCGGAGCGCCTGAAACGCCTGGATTTTTCGAGCGAACCCGAACAGCCGGCATCGCTGCTATATGAAATCAACGCGTTGGGCGACGCCCAGATTGTCATGCAGCGCTCGATCCGCGACCGTACCGAAGCCCTGCACATCGCCCGGGAAAAGCTCGAACGCCTGGTCGAGAACGGGCTGATGCTGGCCCGCGAGCAGAATCGCGAGACGCTGCTGCGGCACATTCTCGATGGTGCGCAGGAAATTTCGCATTGCGCGGCGGCGACGCTGTTCCTGAAAACCGATCACGACACGCTGCGTTTCGCGCTGCGCACGGCCAGTGACGAACTGCACGACTTCGAGGTGCCGCTGCACGACCCGAAGGATGGCAAACCGGCCAGCGGTTACGTGTCGAGCCATGTTGCGCTGAACAACGAAACGGTGGTGATCGACGACGTCTATGCCGAAACCCGCTTCGACCTGTCCGGCACCAAGCGTTTCAGCGAGGAGAGCGGCCTGCGGACCGTCTCGATGCTGACCGTCCCGCTGTCGCCGCGCGACGGCGAGGTGATCGGCGTGCTGCAACTGATGAATGCGCTCGATCCGGCAACCGGTGAGGTCATTCCTTTTCCGCGCGACCTGATCCGCTTTGTCGAGGCGCTCGCCGCACAGTCGGCGATCACGCTCGAGAACATGAATCTGCTCGAAGCCCAGCGGCAATTGATGGATGCGCTGATCAAGCTGATCGCCGGCGCCATCGATGCCAAGAGCGCTTATACCGGCGGCCATTGCGAGCGGGTGCCCGAACTGGCGATGATGCTCGCCCGCGAGGCTTGTGCGGTCGACCACGGTCCGCTGGCAGATTTCGCCTTCGGCAGCGACGAGGCGTGGCGCGAATTCCGCATCGGTGCCTGGCTGCACGACTGCGGCAAGGTGACGACGCCGGAGTACGTGGTCGACAAGGCGACCAAACTGGAGACCCTCTACAACCGCATTCACGAAATCCGTACGCGTTTCGAGGTGCTGTTGCGCGACGCCGAGATCGAGCGCCTGCAGGCCATTCACGAGCGGGGCGAGCCGCGTGCCGCGGCCGATGCCCGATTCGCCGGGCTGCGGGCGCAACTGCTCGACGATTTCGCCTTCGTTGCCGAAGCCAACCTCGGCGGCGAATTCATGGCACCGGAGAAGGTCGACCGCATCCGCGAGATCGCTGGCCGGACCTGGCTGCGTCATTTCGACGACCGACTCGGCCTGTCGCAGGACGAACGCAAGCGGCGCGGCGATGCTGCGGTCGACCTGCCGGTCCGGGAAAATCTGCTGGCCGACCAGCCCTGGCATGTCTTGCCGCGCGAGTGCGACAACCCGGCCTATGCCGCAGAACATGGCTGGCAGGTCAAGGTGCCGGACAACCTGTACAACTTCGGCGAGGTTTACAACCTGGCGATCGGCCGCGGAACCTTGACCGAGGAAGAGCGTTTCAAGATCAACGAACACATCATCCAGACCATCCTGATGCTCGAACGCCTGCCGTTGCCGCCGTCGCTGGCGCGCGTGCCGGAATACGCCGGCACCCATCACGAGACCTTGATCGGCAGCGGTTATCCGCGCCGGCTGGATGCCTCGCAGTTGTCGGTGCCGTCGCGGATCATGGCCATCGCCGACATCTTCGAGGCACTGACGGCCGCCGACCGGCCCTACAAGTCGGCCAAGACGCTGTCCGAATCGATCCGCATCCTGTCTTTCTTCAAGAAGGACAAGCACATCGATCCGGTGCTGTTCGACCTGTTCCTGACTTCCGGCGTCTATCTCGAATACGCCAGGCGTTACCTGAAACCGGCGCAGATCGACGAGGTCGATATCGCCGCCTATCTGGGCTGAGTCTCAACCGGCCCGCAGCGTCAGCCGGGCGATCAGCCCGCCGCCGGTGTTGGGCAGCAGGCTCAGGCTGCCGTCGTGCAGTCGGGCGGTGCGCTCGACGATGGCCAGGCCGAGGCCGGTGCCGGTGGCGTTGGTGCGTGCGTCTTCCAGGCGGGTGAACGGCCGTTTCAGGCGTTCTTCCTGATCGGCCGGAATACCCGGTCCGCGGTCGGCAATATCGATGATGAGCTGTCGCTCATCCCGGCGTGCGCTCAGCCGGGTGGCACCGCCGGCGTATTTCCAGGCATTGTCGATCAGGTTGGTGACGGCGCGGGTCAGGGCCTTCGGCCGGACGACTGCGGTCGACACGCCGGCGATGTCGATTTCCAGCGGCCGACCGATCGCTGCCTGACGTTCGCCGATCGACGACAGCAGGGCGGCCAGGTCGGTTGCCACCGGCGCCTCGCCGGAATCGGCACGGGCATAATCCATGAACTGGGAAATCACCGCTTCCATCTGCTCGATATCGGCGACGATGCCCTGGCGGGCATTGTCGTCGGCGACACTCAGTTCGGCTTCCAGGCGCAGGCGGGTCAGCGGCGTGCGCAGATCGTGCGAGATGCCGGCCAGGACTTCCGAGCGATCGCGTTCGTGACGTTCGAGATCCTTGGCCATGGTGTTGAAGGCGTGCGCCAGCTCGCGGATTTCCAGCGCGCCGTCCTCGGGCAGCGGCTCCGGCATCCGGCCCTGGCCGACGGCCCGCGCCGAGCGCGCCATCGCTTTCAGCGGCCGGCTGATCCGCGAGGCGATCAACCAGGCGAAGAGCAGGGCGAGGACGACGGCCAGGCCAGCCCAGCTCAGCCAGCGCGTGGCAAAACTGCGGGTGACCCGTTCGCGCGGCATGACCATCCAGTATTCGTCGTCGTCCCGGTCGTCCAGCCGGAAGCTGACCCACAGCCCCTGCTCGCCGTTGACCTCGCTGGCCACCCGGGTCTGCGGACCGAGCCGGCGGACGATGTTTTCGCGCATCAGCACGTGAAAGCGCGAATCCTCGGGAATGCCGACGACCTTGTCGTCTTCCTCGACCGGCAGCAGCCGGATGCCTTCGCGTGACGAGAATTCGGCGAACAGACCGGGCCGCTTGGCCGGCGTCGCGGCGAACAGCGAGGCGCGGATCAGGTTGACCGTCGAGGTGGCCAGCGATGCCGCTTCGCGGGCCCGCGGTTCGGCATCGATGTGGCTGAACAGCGCCAGCCAGCCGACGGTGCTGGCCAGCACCAGCGTCGCCAGCAGCAGAAAGGTGCGGACCAGCAGCGAACGGGGCATCGCCGGCGCTCAGGCCTCGCGCGCCGTGCCGTCCGGCACGAACACGTAGCCGAAGCCCCAGACCGTCTGCAGATAACGCGGTTGCGAAGGGTCGGGCTCGACCAGCTTGCGCAGCCGCGACACCTGCACATCGATGGCCCGGTCGAACGGGCCCTGTTCGCGGCCGCGCGCCAGCGTCATCAGCTTGTCGCGCGACAGGGGTTGGCGCGGATGCTGGAGCAACACCTTGAGTACGGCGAACTCGCCGGTGGTCAGCGACAGCGTTTCGTCGCCGCGCTTCAGCGTACGGGCGGCAAAATCCACCTCGACCTGGCCGAAGCGGGCCGTTTCCTGCGTTTCCTCCGGCGCGCCCGGCGGGGCGCTGACCTGGCGGCGCAGTACGGCATGGATGCGGGCCAGCAGTTCGCGCGGGTTGAACGGCTTGGGCAGATAGTCGTCGGCCCCCATCTCCAGCCCGACGATCCGATCGACTTCGTCGCCCTTGGCGGTCAGCATGATGATCGGCGTACGGTCGTTCTGGCCGCGCAACCGGCGGCAGATCGACAGGCCGTCCTCGCTCGGCAGCATCAGGTCGAGGACGATCAGGTGGTAATGCTCCCGGCTGCGTGCCTTGTCCATCTGCACGGCGTCGCCGACGGCCTTGACCGAGAAGCCCTGTTCGCCGAGATAGCGGGTCAGCAGGTCGCGCAGGCGGGCGTCGTCATCGACGACAAGGATGTGTTGCTGGCTGTTTTCTGTCATGGCGCTAGCTTAAGGGCGGTGGCGAAAGGAATGCGGCGAAATGGTAACAAAGCTTGGCCGCCAGTCGTTGCCGAAACATCTCCTTACACACTGTCCGGGCACGGTGCGGTCCTTGCCGGGACAATGCAGGCTGTGTACAACCGGTTAGAATTCCGCCCGCCATGCATCGTCGCCATTTTCTTGCTTTCCTCGCCATGCTGCTGCCTGCGGCAGGCGTGTTGGCGGAAGGTTGGCACGATCTGCCGCCGGACGAGCGGCGCGAGATGCGGCGCCAGATGCGCGAACAGTGGGTTCGCGAACGTTACGGCAACGAACGCCCGTTGCCGCCGCCGCCCGGCCATGCCGACCGCCCCGACTGGCGCAGCCTGCCGCCGGACGAGCGGCAGCGGCTGAAGGACGAAATGCGTCGCCTGCATCGCGAGCGCATTGAAGCGGGCGACGAGCGCGGGCGCGGCGAGCGTCCGCCACCGCCGCTGCGGCGGCGCGACGACTGATCCCGCAACCGGCGGGCATCGGGGCTTCCGGTAGAATGTCGCCCCATGCTGATCCTCGCTCTGGAAACTTCGACCGAAGCCGGCTCCTGCGCCCTGTGGCAGGACGGTAAGGTCATCGAATGCCGCTGCCCGGCCGGGCAATCCCATTCCGCCACGCTGTTGCCGCTGGTCCGCGAACTGCTGGCCGAGGCGGCTTGCCGGATCGGCGATCTCGATGCCGTGGCCTTCGGTTGCGGCCCCGGCGCGTTCACCGGTTTGCGCGTCGCCTGTGCCGCAGCGCAGGGACTGGCCGAAGCCGCCGGCAAGCCGGTCGTGCCGGTGGTCGGCCTGGCGGCGATGGCCGCGGCGGCGGGTGGCGAGCGGGTGATGACCTTGCTCGACGCGCGCATGGGCGAGGTTTATGCCGCCGTCTGGCAGCGCGCCGGCGATCGCTGGGTCGCCGACGACGGAATTCGCGTCGGCCCACCGGCCGATCTCTCGCTCGACGGCGATGTGCCGCTGGTTTGCGGCAACGCCTTGTCGGCCTATCCCGAACTGGCTGCGCGGGTGGCCGGGCTCGGCCTGATGCAGCGCCCGGAGATCCTGCCGGAAGCGGCCTGGATCGCCCGCCTGGCCGTCCCCATGTTGCAGCGGGGCGAGGCCATCGATCCGGCGCAGGCGGCGCCGTTGTACGTGCGCGACAAGGTCGCCCGCACGGTGGCCGAACGGCTGGCCGACGGGGGCAAGGCTTGAGCGGCGTCGCTTCGCTGAATCTGCCGGTCGAGTTTTTTCCGATGGCGGCCGGCGACCTGGATGCGGTTGCCGCACTGGAAGCGCAACTGCAGGCCTTTCCCTGGACACGCGGCAATTTTGCCGATTCGCTGCAGGCCGGCCACAGCGTCTGGGTGGTCCGTATTGGCGGCGAACTGGTGGGGTTCTCGGTCGTCATGGCGGTACTCGACGAAGCGCATCTGCTCAATATCGGCATTGCACCGCGTCATCAGGGGCTGGGCTTCGGAGCCCGGCTGTTGCGCAACGCGATGGAATGCGCCCGGCTGGGCGGGGCGAACAAGATGTTTCTCGAAGTGCGGCCGAGCAATGCCCGGGCCGTCGAGCTCTACCAGCATTTCGGATTCCGCCGGATCGGCCTGCGCAAGGGCTACTATCCGGCGCTCGGCGGTCGTGAGGATGCGCTGATTTTCGACAAGGATTTGCGATGACGCTGAACCGCGAACAGATACTCGCCGAAATGGGCTTCACGCCCCTCTGGGTGCTGCGCGACCGCGAACCGGGCGTGACGTCGACGGCAGCGGCGAACGCCGACCCGGTCGACGAGATGCCGCCGCTGCCGGCGCCTGCGGTCGACCGGCCGATTTCCCCGGAAATCGTGCCGTCGGCCGCGTCGACCGCAGCATTGCCGGTCGATGGGCTGGCTTGGCCGGAACTGACCCGGCGCATCCTCGATTGTCAGGATTGCCCTCTGTGCCGGCAACGCAAGCAGGCGGTGCCCGGCGTCGGCGATCTCGATCCGGACTGGCTGTTCATCGGCGAAGGGCCGGGGGCGGAAGAGGATGCGCGGGGCGAGCCTTTCGTCGGCCAGGCCGGCAAGTTGCTCGACGCGATGCTCGATTCGCTGGACATCGCCCGTGGCAACAAGGTGTACATCGCCAATGCGGTGAAGTGCCGGCCGCCCGGCAACCGTACGCCGGAAGCGGCGGAAATGGCCGCCTGTCGGCCTTATCTGGAACGTCAGGTGGCGTTGTTGAAGCCGAAGATCATCGTGCTGCTCGGCAAGGCCGCCGTGCATGCGGTGCTCGGCGAGGACAAGCCGCTGGCGGCCATGCGCGGCAAGCGCTTCGAGTACGCGGGAATTCCGGTGACCGTGACCTATCACCCGGCCTATCTGCTGCGCAACCTGCCGGACAAGGCCAAGGCCTGGGAAGACCTGCTGTTCGCCCGGCGCGTGCTGCGCGAGGCGGCGACGCCGGCCTTGCCGTTCTGACGGTGCGGCGGGCGGCAGGCCCGCAACTCAGCCGTGATGCGGCGTGTCGTCCAGGTGGCAGACGTCGTCGCGGTCGCGCTGGTTCTGTAGATGGCGTTTGCGGATCAGGTACATGATGCCGCTGACGAACAGCCCGAACAGCGTCAGCACCCAGTAGATCGACATGTCCAGCTTGATCATCAGGTAGTACAGGCCGGTCATGATCAGGATGGACAGGTTCTCGTTGAAGTTCTGCACCGCGATCGAGTGACCGGCGCCCATCAGGATGTGGCCGCGGTGCTGGAGCAGCGCGTTCATCGGCACGACGAAGAAGCCGGACAGTGCACCGATCAGGATCAGCAGCGGGATCGCCAGCCACAGGTTGTGCACGAAATTCATCACCAGCACGATGATGCCCATGGCGATGCCGAGCGGAATGACCTGTACCGACTTGCGCAGGGTCACGAAGCGGGCGGCAATCATGGCGCCGGTGGCCACGCCGACGGCGACCACGCCCTGAAGCATCGAGGATTTCGACAGGTCGAGGCCGAGTGCGACTTCCGACCACTTGATGACGATGAATTGCAGTGTTGCGCCGGCCCCCCAGAACAGCGTGGTGACGGCCAGCGAGATCTGGCCCAGGCGGTCGCGCCAGAGCAGCGCCAGGCAGTGGTTGAATTCGTGGATCAGGTACAGCGGGTTTTTCTTCAACGGCTTGTGGTCGACGCCGGTGTCCGGCACATACAGGTTGAAGATCGCCGCGACGACGTAGAGCAGGCCGATGATCAGCACGGCGACTTCCGGGCCGGTATCGATGCCGGTATCGATCAGCGGAAAGTCGAAGGCCAGCAGGTTGTAGGTGACGGCCGGCTGGATCAGCAGGCCGCCGATGACCACGCCGATGATGATGGCGCCGACGGTGAGCCCTTCGATCCAGCCGTTGGCGACGACCAGCAGGCGATGCGGCAGGTATTCGGTGAGGATGCCGTACTTGGCCGGCGAATAGGCGGCGGCACCGAGGCCGACGACGGCGTAGGCGAGCAGCGGATGGACGCCGAAGAACATCATCGCGCAGCCGAAGATCTTGATCGTGTTGCTGATCAGCATCACCCGGCCCTTCGGCATCGAATCGGCAAAGGCGCCGACGAAGGCGGCCAGCGCCACGTAAGAGACCGTGAAGCAGGTTTTCAGCAACGGCTCGTACTCGGTCGGCGCCTGCATGTCGCGAAGGGCGGCAATGGCGGCAATGAGCAGCGCGTTGTCGGCCAGCGCGGAGAAAAACTGCGCGGCCATGATGATGTAGAAGCCGAACGGCACGAAAGCTTGTCTCTGGATTTATAACTTTGGGCGTGGTTTATACCACGGATCGCCGTCAGCCAAGTGAAAGCCCGGAGGGTCGCAGCTTTTCGTTACCGGCCGATGACGACGGTCGACCGGGAAAAATCCGCAAAAATGCCGGTCGACCGCAGCAGAGACGGGCGGGAGTATGGTTGAATAGCGGTCGCAGCTTTTACCTAGCGGAGATTTCCTCATGGCTGACCGGCGCCTGCAGGTCTTTCATGCCGTAGCCAAGCACCTCAGCTTCACGCGTGCCGCCGATGCGCTATTCATGACGCAGCCGGCCGTCACCTTCCAGATCAAGCAGCTGGAAGAGCAGTACAGCACGCGCCTGTTCGAGCGCCGGCACGGTTCGATCGCGCTGACGCCGGCCGGCGAGCTGGTGCTGTCCTACGCCGAGCGCATCCTGGCGCTGTCCGACGAGATGGAAACCCGGCTGTCCGAAATGACCGGCGAAATGCGCGGCCCGCTGCTGGTCGGCGCCAGCACGACGATCGCCGAATTCATGTTGCCGCGCATCCTCGGCGAATTCAATGCGCTGTACCCGCGGGTGCGCGCCCGGCTGATCGTCGCCAATTCGGAAAGCATCGAGGGACGGGTTGCCGAGCTCACGCTCGACGTCGGGCTGATCGAGGCGCCGGCCAAGCTGCCCGGGCTCGAATGCCAGGTCTGCTGCGAGGACGAATTGCAGGTGATCTGCGTGCCCGATTACCCGCTGGCCGAAGTCGAGCAGGCGACGCCGGCGGTGCTGGCCGAATACGAATACATCTCGCGCGAGCCCGGTTCCGGCACGCGCGAGATTTCCGACGCCTATTTCCGGCAGCATGGCGTTCCGCCCGAGGAACTCAAGACGCAGATGGAACTGGGCAGCCCGGAGGCACTGAAAGGCGTGGTGTCCACCGGGCTTGGTTTCGCCATCGTGTCGCGGGCCGTCGCCGAAAAGGAAATCCAGCTCGGCGAACTGGTTGCCCTGCCGCTCGACCCGCCGCTCAAACGCAAGCTGTATCTGGTGCATCCGAAAGATCGCTTCCAGTCGCGGCTGTCTTCCACCTTCATCGAATTTGCCCGCAGCAGACTCAGGGAAATGTCGTACTGATCATGGCTTCAACCGTTTCACGCCCGATCCGGGCTGGTATTTCCCTGGCGGCATTGCGTCACAACTACCGTCTTGCCAAACAGCTGGCGCCGGCAGCGAAAGCCTGGGCGGTGATCAAGGCCGACGCCTACGGCCACGGCCAGTGGCGGGTGGTCACCGCATTGCGCGACGAGGCCGACGGTTTCGCGCTGCTCGAATGCGACAACGCCGTCGCCCTGCGCGAAGCCGGCATCGCGCAGCCCATCCTGCTGCTCGAAGGCATCTTCTCGGCGCGCGATGCGCGGGCGGTTGCCGCGCATGGCATCGCCAGCGTCGTGCATTGCCTCGAACAGCTCGACCTGTTGCTCGGTGCGGCCGGCGACGCGCCGCTCAGCCTTTTCCTGAAACTGAATACCGGCATGAACCGGCTGGGTTTCGACGCCGCCGGCCTGCGCGACGCGCTGCACCGCCTGCGCGCGCGTCCTGCGGTCGACCTGGCGTTGATGACACATTTCGCCGAAGCCGACGGGCCGCGCGGCGTCGACTGGCAGCTCGAGCGCTTCCAGGCGATGGCCGGCGACTGGACCGGGCCGGTGTGCCTGGCCAATTCGGCCGCCATCCTGCGCCATCCGACCACCCACGCCGACTGGGTACGGCCGGGCATCATGCTCTACGGCGCCAGTCCGTTTGCCGATGCCAGCGCCGACGCACTCGGCCTGCAACCGGCGATGCGCCTCGACAGCGCGGTCATCGGCGTGCAGCACATCGCCGCCGGCGAGCGCGTCGGCTATGGCGGCACCTTTACCGCCGAGCGCGCCATGCGCATCGGCATCGTCGCCTGCGGCTACGCCGACGGCTATCCGCGCCACGCGCCGACCGGCACGCCGATCGCCGTCATGGGCCGGTGCACGCGTACGCTCGGCCGGGTTTCGATGGACATGCTGGCCTGCGACCTCAGCGACATCCCCGACGCCGGCCTTGGCGCGCCGGTCACGCTGTGGGGCAAAGGCGCCGGCGGCACGCTGCCGGCCGACGAAGTGGCGACCGCCGCCGGCACCATCGCCTACGAACTGTTCTGTGCCGTGGCGCCGCGCGTGCCGGTTGCGGTCGACGAGTCCTGAATGGCAAAAAGCAAAACCGTTTATTCCTGCACCGAATGCGGTGCGACGAGTCCGAAGTGGCAGGGGCAGTGTCCCGGTTGCGGGGTGTGGAACACGCTGGTCGAGAGCGTCGCCGAGACGCCGGGGACGCAGCGTTTCGCGTCGCTGGCACCAGGCGCGCGGCTGCAGAAGCTGAGCGACATCGAGGCGCGCGAGGCGGACCGCATTCCGACCGGCATCGGCGAATTCGACCGGGCGCTCGGCGGCGGGCTGGTGGCCGGCGGCGTGGTGCTGATCGGCGGCGATCCGGGCATCGGCAAGAGCACGCTGCTGCTGCAGGCGCTGGCCGGGCTGGCCGAGGCGCACAAGGTGCTGTACGTGAGCGGCGAGGAGTCCGGCGAACAGGTGGCCTTGCGCGCCCGTCGCCTGAATCTGGAGACGCAGCACCTGTCGCTGATGGCCGAGATCAACCTGGAGCGCATCCTCGGTGCCTTGCAGGCGGAAAAGCCGCAGGTGGCGGTGATCGATTCGATTCAGACGCTGTGGTCCGAACAGTTGTCGAGCGCGCCGGGGTCGGTCGCCCAGGTGCGCGAATGCGCGGCGCAGCTGACGCGGCTGGCCAAGGCGCAGGGCATCACGGTGATCCTGGTCGGCCACGTGACCAAGGAAGGCGCGCTGGCCGGGCCGCGCGTGCTCGAGCACATCGTCGATACGGTGCTGTATTTCGAGGGCGACACGCATTCCAGCTTCCGGCTGGTGCGCGCGTTCAAGAACCGCTTCGGCGCGGTCAACGAGCTGGGCGTGTTCGCGATGACCGAGACCGGCTTGAAGGGCGTCTCGAATCCGTCGGCACTGTTCCTGTCGCAGCACGGGCAGGAGGTGGCCGGTTCCTGCGTGCTGGTGACGCAGGAAGGGACGCGGCCGCTGCTGGTCGAGATTCAGGCGCTGGTCGATACCGCGCACGGCAATCCGCGCCGGCTGACGGTCGGCCTCGATGCGCAGCGGCTGGCGATGCTGCTGGCCGTGCTGCACCGGCATGCCGGGGTGGTGTGCTTTGATCAGGATGTGTTTGTGAACGCGGTCGGCGGTGTCAAGATCGGCGAGCCGGCGGGCGATCTGGCCGTGTTGCTGGCGATCACTTCGTCGTTGAAGAACAAGCCCTTGCCGGAAAAGCTGATCGTGTTCGGCGAGGTCGGCCTGGCCGGCGAGATCCGGCCGGCGCCTCGCGGCCAGGAACGGCTGAAGGAAGCCGCCAAGCTGGGGTTCACCCGCGCCTTGATTCCCGAAGCGAACAAGCCGAAACAGGCGATTCCCGGCATGGAGGTGATCGGCGTGCGGCGTGTCGAGGAGGCGGTGGCACGCATCCGGGAGATGTCTTAAGCTTCGGCCATTCTCCCGGCGCGCCGCATGTTCAATCTTTCCCGCTATTTCTCGACGCTCAGTTTTCTGTTGATCGCGCTGGCCGCGGTCCTGCTCGGTGCCTTTCACCGCGAACTGGCGTTGCGCGAGATGCGCGAGCAGGCCGAAAGCCACAACGTGGCGCTGGTCCGCGTGCTGGAGAATGCGCTTGCGGCGCCGCTGGCCGGACTGGTTGCCGGTACGCTCGGGCTGGAGAAGCTGCCGGCCGGCGACGATGCTTCACGCGATGCGCTGCGTTCGCAGATTACCGCGCTGACGCAGGGCGGCCCGGTCCTCGGTGTGGCGATCCACAACCGCCTGGGCACGACGGTGCTGGCCACCGATCCGGCGGAACTCGGCGGTCGACACCTCGACGAGGCGGATTTCCGCGAAGCGATGCAGGGCCGGGTCGGCAGCCGTCTGCTGCGCATCGAGCCGGCGCCCGGGGCGCCTGCGGTCGACCTGCTGAACAGCCGGATTCCGCTGCGCCAACGTGACGGCTCGGTGGTCGGCGTCTATGAAATCGAACGTGACGTCAGCGCCTTCGTGGCCCGGCTGAACCGCGATCTGTGGCTGCTCGGCGGCGTGCTGGCGGCGGTGTTCGGCGGGCTTTACCTGGCCCAGTACCTGCTGGTCCGCCATGCCCAGCGCGTCCTGCGCGAGCAGGCGCGGGGGCTGGCCGATGCCCGCGATACGCTGGAGCTGCGCGTCGAGGCGCGGACCGAGGAACTGGTGCGGATCAACCGCCGGCTGTCGCAGGAAATCGACGAGCGGCGCCAGGTCGAGCAGCAGCTGAATTATCTGGCGCATCACGATGCGCTGACCGGGCTGGCCAACCGCCGCGCCTTCATCGAGCACGTCGAGCGCTGCATCGGCGAAGCCAAGCCGCTGGCCATCCTGTTCATCGATCTCGATCAGTTCAAGCAGGTCAACGACACGCTCGGCCACGGCGTCGGCGACGATGTGCTGATCGCCGTCGCCGCCCGCCTGGAAGAGCGGGCGCACTGGGCCGACCGGCTGGCCCGTCTGGGCGGCGACGAGTTCATCTGCCTGATCGAAGGGGCCGATCAGGGGGACGAGATCGCGCTGGCCGCTGGCGAGATCGTTGCCGCTTTCGCCGAGCCCTTCGAACTGGGTGGCAACGCCTTCTACCTCAGTGCGTCGGTCGGCGTCTGCCGCCATCCACGCGACGGTGTGACGGTTGGCGAACTGCTGCGCAATGCCGATACCGCGATGTATCGCGCCAAGGCCGACGGCCGCGGGCAGTTCCGCTTCTACGAAACGACGATGACCGACGATGCGCGCCAGCGCAGCCATCTGGAAAATCGGTTGCGTCAGGCGGTCGACCGCAACGAACTTGAAATTTACCTGCAGCCGCAGGTCGATACCGCGAGCGGCCGGCTGGTCGGCGCCGAAGCGCTGTTGCGCTGGCGCAATCCGGCGCTCGGGCTGGTCATGCCGGGGCGCTTCATTCCGCTGGCCGAGGAAACCGGGCTGATCTTCGCGCTCGGCAACTGGGTGCTGCGCGAGGCTTGCCGGCAAGTCGTCGAATGGCGCGAAATCGGTTTTGCGTTGCCGCAAATCTCGGTCAACCTGTCGGCCCGCCAGCTCGAACGTCCGGGGTTTGTCGACGAGGTGCTGGGCATCCTGGCCGAAACCGGCATCGATCCGCGTGTGCTGAAGCTGGAACTGACCGAGTCGGCATTGATGGCGATCGACAACGTGACGCACCTGCTGCAGCCGCTGCGCGATCTGGGCGTGACGCTGGCACTCGACGATTTCGGCACCGGCTACTCGTCGCTGGCCTATCTGAAGGCATTGCCGGTGCAGCAACTGAAGATCGACGCCTCTTTTGTTCAGGGCATCGGCCGCGGCACCGGCGACGAAGCGATCATCCGGACGATCATGGAACTGGCGCGCAGCCTGTCCTTCGAGGTTGTCGCTGAAGGCGTCGAGACCGCCGGTCAGGCCCGTTTTCTCGAAGCGCTCGGCTGCCAGCGGCTGCAAGGGCATCTGCACGGTGCGGCGGTGGCGCCGGAGGCTTTCCTCGCCCGATGGAGGGAACACCGATGAATCGACTGGCCTGGCGCATGCTGCGCCGAGAAATGCGGGCCGGCGAATTGCGCCTGTTGTTCGTCGCGCTGTGTGTCGCGGTGGCGGCGGTCAGCGCGGTGGGTTTTCTCGGCGCCCGGATCGGCGCATCGCTGGAGCGCGAGGCGCAGCAGATGCTGGGCGGCGATCTGGTACTCGCCGGCGATCTGCCGACGTCCGCCGAATTCCTGGCAGAGGCGCAGCGGCGCGGGCTGCGCACGGCGCAGACAATGGTCTTTCCGAGCATGGTGCTGGTCGACGGTCGCGCACAACTGGCCGAGATCAAGGCGGTCGGCGGCGATTATCCGCTGTATGGCGAACTGCGGGTTGCCGATGCCGCCGGCGAACGCCGGCTGGCTGCCCTCTCGCCGGCGATCGTCTGGGGCGACGCCCGCCTGCTGACGGCGCTCGGCGTGCAGGGCGGCGAAGCGCTGACGCTGGGCAACAGCCAACTGCCGCTGGCCGGTCGATTGGTGCGCGAGCCGGATGCCAGCCTCAACCTGTTTGCCGTCGCGCCGCGCCTGCTGATGCACGCCGACGATCTGCCGGCGAGCGGGCTGATCCAGTTCGGTTCGCGTGTGCGTTACCGGTTGTTGCTGGCCGGCGCGCCGGAAGCCGTTGCCGCCTGGCGGCAATGGGCGGAACCCCGGCTGCAGCGCGGTCAACGCCTGGAAAACGTTGAAAATGCCCGTCCGGAAATCCGCACCGCGCTTGACCGCGCGCAACGCTTTTTAGGCCTGGCGACGCTGTTGACCGTGATCCTGTCGGCGATTGCCGTCGCGCTGGCGACCCGCCGCTATCTGCAACGTCACCTCGATGCCTGTGCGATGTTGCGTTGTCTGGGCGCGACGCAGGGCCAGTTGTTGCGTCTGCATCTGGCCGGTTTCCTGTGGCTGGCCCTGCTGGCCACGGCGCTCGGTGCGGCGCTCGGTTTCGTCGCCCATTTCGGCCTGTTGTCGGCGCTCGGCGGATTGCTTGCCGAGCGGTTGCCGATGCCGGGCTGGCGACCGGTCGGCGAAGCCGGGCTGGTGGCCGGCGTCTTGCTGCTCGGTTTTGCCGTGCCGCCGCTGCTGCAACTGGCCCGCGTCCCGACCTTGCGCGTGTTGCGCCGCGAACTGGGGGCGCCGGCGCCGCTGGCCGTGGTTGGCCATGCGCTCGGCCTCGCGCTGCTCGCCTGGCTGATTTTCCGGGCGGCCGGCGACGCACGGCTCGGCGCGTTCGCGCTCGGCGGTTTTGCCGCTGCATTGCTGCTCTTCCTCGGGCTGGCCCGCGGTGCCGTAGCGCTGGTGGCGCGACTGCGCATCGTCCGCCACGGCAGCGATGCGCTCGGCTGGCGTCTCGGCCTGGCCAGCCTGGCCCGCCATGCCGGCGGCAATGCGCTGAAGATCGCTGCATTGGGAATCGGCCTGATGGCACTGCTGTTGCTGGCGGTAACCCGCCAGGAACTGGTTGCCGCGTGGCGCGCCTCCTTGCCGGCCGATGCACCGAACCGTTTCGTCATCAACATCCAGCCGGAGCAGCGGCAGGCGGTGGCCGACTGGCTGGCCGGGCAGGGGATTGCCGCCGAACTGGCGCCGATGGTCCGGGCCCGCTTGCTGAACATCAACGACAAGCCGGTCGGGGCCGGGGATTACCCGGACGACGAGCGGGCGCAACGGCTGATCGAGCGTGAATTCAACCTGTCGTGGCGGGCCGCGCTGCCGCCCGGCAACGAGATTCTGGAAGGACGCTGGTTTGCATCCGGGGCCGCCGGCGAGGCTTCGGTCGAGGCCGGTCTGGCGAAGACCCTGGGCATTCGCCTCGGCGACCGGCTGCGCTTTTCGGTCGCCGGGATCGATAGCGTGGTGACGGTGAGCAGCCTGCGCCGGCTGGACTGGGATTCGATGCGCGTCAATTTCTTCGTGCTGACGCCACCCGGCACGCTGGATGGTGCGCCAGCCAGTTACATCACCAGCTTTCACCTGCCAGCCGGGCAAGGTGCGGTGACCAGCGCGCTGGTCGGCCGGTTTCCCAATCTGACGGTGATCGACATCGATGCGGTGATCGGCCAGATTCAGGGCGTTGTCGATCAGGTGGTTGCCGCCGTGCAGTTCGTTTTCCTGTTCACGCTGCTGGCCGGTGCGGTGGTTTTGTACGCGGCGCTGTGGTCGACCGTGGATGAGCGGCGTTTCGAGGTGGCGGTGATGCGCGCGCTGGGCGCCCGGCGCCAGGTGCTGCGTCAAGCCCTGCTCGGCGAACTGGCGGCGGTCGGAGCGCTGGCCGGCACGATTGCCGCGCTGGGTGCGGCGGCGGTTGGCCAGTTGCTGGCACGTCAGGTTTTCGCTATCGAACCGGCGTTTTCGGCGTGGCCCGTCCTGCTTGCCGCGCTGGTCTGTGCGTTGGTGACAACGCTGCTCGGCTGGGCCGGCATGCGCCGCTTGCTGAGTGTGCCGGCGCTGGCTGCGATCAGGCAGGGGGCCTGAGCCTCAGAACCACAGTTCGGTGATGTTGCGGCCGGCTTCATGCCGGTACCGGATGTGCCGGCTCAGTCCCTGCAGCAGGGCCAGGCCGAGGCCGCCCGGGCTGTCATCTGCCTCGGGCACGGCTTCCGGCCGGCTCGGGTCGAAAGGTTTTCCCCGATCCTCGTAACGCAGGCGCAGGCCCTCGCTGGTCAGCGCCAGCGCCAGATGCACATCCGGCCCGGTTTTTCCCGAAAATCCGTGGTCGACCGTATTGATGAACAATTCCTCGGCAACCAGTTGCAGCCGCTGTCCCTGTGCTGTCGCGACACCGAGCGCAAGGCAGGCAGCATCGAGCCGCTCGAACAGCTCGGGCAGCGCGTCATGACGCAAGGGAATGGAAAAGTCCGTAGAATGGCCGCTCATGATTTTCCGGGAGACGAGGGATGATTAAAGCACATCGCATCGGTGTCTGTGTGCTTGCGCTGGCCGCTGCCGCGCAGGTTCAGGCCGGCGGACCGGCGGGAACCGTCAAGACGGTGTCCGGCCAGGTCATCGTCGAGCGCGACAAGCAGAAGTTTCCGGCGACCGTCGGGGCGCCGATCGAGGTTTCCGATACCTTGCGCACGGGGCCCGATGGCGCAGTCGGCGTCACCCTGCACGACAGCACGCTACTGTCGGCCGGGCCGCGGTCGACGATGGTGATCGACAAATTCATCTACGACAGCAAGACCAACGAAGGCCGGATTTCGGTCGGCGTACGCAAGGGAACGCTGGCCGTGGCAACCGGCAAGATCGCCAAGCGTTCGCCGGAATCGGTCGATTTTCACACGCCGACGTCGACCCTGGGCGTGCGCGGGACCGAATTCGTGATCGACGTGGGAGCCGGCAGCGATGAATAAGTCCCTCGGGCTGCTGTGCGCCATGAGCTTGCTGGCCGGTTGTGCCAGCGAGCGTGTTGTGCTGCTGCCGACCCAGGATGGCCGGGCGAGTGCCGTGGTGATCCGCGATGCCGATGGCGGCGAGGTCCGGCTCGACCGGCCTTATGCCGCGACTGTGCGTCAGTTCGGCAACGTGACGGAGTACCGTTCCAGCGTCGAGGATCTGCAAGCCCGTTTTGGCGCGGCGCTGGCCGCGCAGCCGGCACGGCCGGCCAGTTATCTGCTGTACTTCCAGCCCGGCGGCGAGCAGTTGACCGATGCGTCGCAGGCGGAACTGGGCAAGGTTCGTCAGGACATCGCCGCCCGTACGGCCTCCGAGGCGATGGTGATCGGCCATACCGACAGCGTTGGCGGCGCCGACGGCAACGACCGGTTGTCGCTGAAGCGGGCCGAGGCGGTCCGCCAGTTGCTGGTCGATACCGGCATCGCCGTCGACCGGATCGAGGTGGTGGGGCGCGGCGAGCGCGAGTTGCTGGTGCCGACGGGCGACGAGGTGGATGAACCGCGCAACCGGCGCGTCGAGATCGTCGTCCGCTGAACGCTCCGGCCGGCGGCGCTCAGTTGGCCGGCCGGCCTTGCCAGCGGGCGACCAGCAACGTCAGATCGTCGGCTGCCGGCAGGCCGGCTTCGAAGCGGCGGACGGCATCGCGCAGCGCGCAACAAAGCAGGTCGACATCGCCGGGCGGCAGCTGGCGCAGCAGATCGCCGAGCCGTTCGCTGCCGAACAGCGCATTGCCGTCGCTGGCTTCGCTGACGCCGTCGGTGAACAGGCATAGCGTGTCGCCGGGTTGCAGCGCAATCCGTCCGGTCTCGTAAGGATAGTCGCCGAGCGCGCAGAGCGGCGGGCCGGCTACGGTCGACGTGTCGATCCGCTGGATTTCCCCGGCACGCAGCAGCAACGGCGCGTCGTGGCCGGCGCAGATGTATTCCATTTCCCCGCTGTCGAGATCGAGCACGGCGATGAAGGCGGTGACGAACAGGCTGCTCGGGTTTTCCCGGCTCAGTTCGATTTCGATGTCGCCGGCTGCCTTGCCAAGCTCGCCGTGGCGGCGCATCAACACGCCGCTCAGGGCCTTGGCGATGGCCATGAACAGGCTGGCCGGCAATCCCTTGCCGGACACGTCGGCAACCGCCAGGCACAGTCGTCGGGCGTCGATGCGGAAGCAGTCGTAATAGTCGCCGCCGACGGCCAGTGCCGGTTCCAGGATGGCGGCTGCATCGATTCTTGGGTCGCCCTGCAGCACCTTGGCCGGGTCCGGCAGCATGCCCATCTGGATGCTGCGTGCGGCGCCGAGTTCGCCGGCGATGCGGGCGGCTTCCTCGCGGCTGCGTTGCAGGTCCCGCTCCGCCGCCCGGCGGCGAAGGTCGGCGGCAATCAGCGTGTTGGCCAGCAGGGCGATGAACGGCGGGGCCAGCAGCAAGGCGATGCTGGCGCCGTCGAACAGCCAGTTGCCGGCCAGGAAGGCGAGATAGCCGGCGCCGACAATGGCACCGGCCAGCAGCACGAAAGTCAGCCCGGCCAGCCGCGGGCGCAATATCGGAACGCTGCCGATCAGCAGCAGGCCGGCGATCAGCAACGTGGCCAGTTCCAGCGTCGGCAGCCAGGCCGGGCGACGCAGTGCATGCTGGTCGAGCAGACTTTCGATGACCTGGACGTGCACGTCGACGCCCGGCAGATTGTCGCCCAGCGGGGTGATCACGCGATCCTGCAGGCCGGTGCCGAGCAGCGCGACGATGACGAAACGGTCAGCGAATATGTCCGGCGACAGGTCGCCGTTCAGCAGGTCGCGCGCCGACAGGTAGTAGTTTGCGGTCGACCGGCCGTAATGCAGGAAAACCTCGCCATTGGCCTGGGTCGGCAGGCGGTAGTCGCCGATCCGGATGGCTCGCATGCCGTAGGCGTCGCCTTCGGCCTCGACCTCGCCACCGCCCAGCGCTTGCCGGACCATTTCCAGTGGCAGCGAGAGCAGCGGACGCTGGCCGAGCAGCGCGACGGTCGGCACGCGGCGGACGACGCCGCGGTCGGCGTGATCGGACAGCCGGCCAGGCGTGGCGTTGATCAGGCCTTCGCCGGCCGCGGCCTGTTGCAGCAGGTCGAGGCTGGACAGGGCACTGGGATACTGCGGCAGCCGGGGCTCCAGTGCCGGATCGTGGCGGAACAGCGGCAACGGGTGAATCGGCAGGCGGGCACCGGGCAGTTCCCGGGACAGGCCGACCGTCGCCAGTACCGTTGGCGTTGCTGCCAACGCCCGGGCCAGTTGCTTGTCCGGATCGGGCAAGCCGGCCAGCAATGCGGCCTGGTCGGCCGGCAGGCGGCGGGCGATGCGGGCGGGCGCCGTCTGGTCCCGTTCGGCAAATACCGCGTCGATGCCGACGGCGAGCGGACGGCCTTCGCCGATGCGGGCGAGCAGTCGGGCGATGATGTCCCGCGGCCAGGGCCATTGGCCGTAGTCGACCAGGCTCTGGCTATCGATGCCGACCACGATGACCGGTTCGTCATGGCGTTCGCGCGGCGCCAGCCGCTGATAGCGGTCGAACTGGCCGGCCTGAAGTTCGGCCAGCGGCGTGCGTTCGATGTGGAACAGCGTGAGGCCGGCCAGTGCCAGCAGCAACAGGGGAACCAGCCGGCCGCGGCCGAGGCCGAGCAGGGCGGCCAGCCGGCCGGGTGCAGGGCCGACCGCCGGACTCACAGGTCGACGATCAGACCGTCGTAGGCAGACAGGACGTCGAGGGCGGGCTGGTCGCCGCGGGTGATTTCCTCGAGCCGGCGGGTTTCGGCGAGCAGCCGGCTGAGCTGCTTGTCGTCATGGATCGGTTCGTGGTGGAACAGAGCCAGGCGCTTGACGCCGGCCGCCTGGCAGATCTCGACGGCGACCATGTTGCTGGAGTGCCCCCAGTCGGCCTTGACCGACACCGCCTCGGCCAGCGAGTACATGGCGTCGAAGATGACCAGATCGGCCTTGGCGAAGAAGCGGACGGTCCGCTGCATTTCCTCGGGCTGGTCCAGCTTGTGTTCTGAATCGGTCGAGTAGATGACCGATTTGTCCACGCTGTCGAAACGGTAGCCGTAGGAGTCGCCGGCATGCAGTTGCAGGGTCGGCGTGACGTTGACGCCGGCGATGAAGTGCGGCTTGTCCGGCGTCATCTGATCGAATTCGATGCTGGCACCGGCTTGCGAGTAATCTACCGGGAAGCAGGGGGCGCGCATCTGCAGGCGGATCGCTTCTTCCAGCTGTGCATGGCAGCCGTGGATGATGATCCGGTTGCCGGGGATGTACATGGGCGCGAAGAACGGAAAGCCCATCAGGTGATCCCAGTGCAGGTGGGAAATGAAGATGTGGTAGGTCTGCGGGTTGGGCACGCCGAAGCGGGCGATCTTGGCCTGGCCGAGCGGTCGGGCACCGCTGCCCATGTCGCAGATCAGGTGTTCCGGCCCGTTGCCGACGATCTCGACGCAGGAGGAATTTCCGCCGTAGGTGCTGTTGACCGCAAAAGGCAACTGGTCGACGAAGGCGTCGAGCGCGGCGCGGTTCTTGAAGCTGCGGCCGTTGGCTGCGGTCAGTGCGGCGACGATCTTGTCGCGGATTTCGCGGCCGGTCGGTGCGACGGGCAGCGAGCCGCGGGTGCCCCAGAAAACGATCTGCTTCATTGGCCGAGTACCTTGCAGGCTGCATCGACGCTGGCGTAGCAGGGGACGATCAGGTTGAAGCGGCTGATGGCGAAGACTTCCTGGACCAGCGGCGTCAGGCTGGCGATGCCGAAACTGCCCTTCTGGGCCTTGGCCTGGCGGGACGCCATCATCAGCACGCGCAGACCGGCCGAACTGATGTATTCGACGCACGAGAAATCGAGCAGCAATGCCGGAGTGCCCTGTTGGCAGGCATCGAGCAGCGGGGCCAGTGCCGTCGAGAACTCTTCGCTCGTGGCGTGGTCAATCCGGCCGCTGACGGAAACGACGATCGTGCCGTCGCGTTGTTGAGCGGGAAGCTTCATCCTTGTTCCTGTTCGAGATGCTTTCCAGAATCGGCGAAGTATATGCCATGCGGCCATGAGCCATCGGGTAAAATATTGTATGCATCAAAATCAAGTTTCCGAGCGTCCGTTGTTCGGCTATCGCAAGTTCTGGGCGCAGCGTTTCGGCCCGGCCCCCTTCCTGCCGATGTCGCGTACCGAGATGGACCAGCTGGGCTGGGATTCCTGCGACATCATCCTGATCACCGGCGATGCCTACATCGATCACCCGAGCTTCGGCATGGCGCTGATCGGGCGCCTGCTCGAGGCCCAGGGCTTCCGCGTCGGCATCATCAGCCAGCCGGACTGGAATTCGGCGGCCGATTTCCGCAAACTGGGCAAGCCCAACCTATTTTTCGGCGTCACCGCCGGCAACATGGATTCGATGGTCAACCGCTACACCTCGGACCGCAAGCCGCGCTCGGACGACGCCTACACGCCGAACGGCGAGGCCAACAAGCGCCCGGACCGTGCCGTCACCGTGTATGCCCAGCGCTGCCGCGAGGCCTTTCCCGGTTCGGCCGTGGTGATCGGCTCGATCGAGGCCAGCCTGCGCCGCATCGCCCATTACGACTACTGGTCGGACAAGGTGCGCCGTTCGGTGCTGCCCGATTCGAAGGCCGACCTGCTGGTCTTCGGCAACGCCGAACGGGCCATCGTCGAACTGGCGCATCGCCTGGCCAAGGGCGAGAAAATCTCGGAAATTCGTGACCTGCGCGGCACCGCCTTCATGGTCGGGCGCGACTGGCTGCCGTCGGCCGACTGGGACGAGATGGATTCGACCGAGGTCGATACGCCCGGACAGCTGGTCAAGCATGCCGATCCCTACGCGATGGACGAGGGCGCCGACAAAAATGCCTGTGCGACGCCGTCGACCGCAGACGGCGCCCAACCGGTGCGCATCGTCTCGCGCGCCGAGCGCCTGGCCGCCCGCCGCGAGCGCCGCGCCCATACCGTCGTTCGCCTGCCGGCCTACGAGCAGGTCAAGGATGATCCGGTGCTTTACGCCCATGCCTCGCGCACCTTCCACCTCGAATCGAACCCGGGCAACGCCCGCGCGCTGCGCCAGGCGCACGGCGAGCGCGATGTCTGGCTGAATCCGCCGCCGATCCCGCTGACCACCGAAGAGCTCGACCAGGTTTACGAGGCGCCGTATGCGCGCCGCCCGCATCCCAGTTATGGCGAGGCCAAGATCCCGGCCTGGGAAATGATCCGCTTCTCGGTCAACATCATGCGCGGCTGCTTCGGCGGCTGTACCTTCTGCTCGATCACCGAGCACGAAGGACGGATCATCCAGAGCCGTTCCGAGGATTCGGTGATCCGCGAGATCGAGGAAATGCGCGACAAGACGCCGGGCTTCACCGGCATCGTCTCCGACCTCGGTGGGCCGACAGCCAACATGTACCACCTTAAGTGCAAGGACGAGAAGATCGAATCGGCCTGCCGCCGGCTGTCCTGCGTCTATCCCGACATCTGCGACAACCTCGGCACCGACCATGCGCCGCTGATTTCGCTGTACCGGCGGGCGCGCAGCCTGAAAGGCGTCAAGAAGGTGCTGATCGGCTCCGGCCTGCGCTACGACCTGGCGGTGCGTTCGCCCGAGTACATCAAGGAACTGGTCCAGCACCACGTCGGTGGCTACCTGAAGATCGCCCCGGAACATACCGAGGAAGGTCCGCTGTCGAAGATGATGAAGCCCGGCATCGGTAGCTATGACCGCTTCAAGCAACTGTTCGACCGTTTCTCCCGCGAGGCCGGCAAGGAGCAGTACCTGATCCCGTACTTCATTGCCGCCCACCCGGGCACCCAGGACACCGACATGGTCAATCTGGCCTTGTGGCTGAAGAAGAACAACTTCCGCCTCGACCAGGTGCAGACCTTCCTGCCGACGCCGATGGCGCTGGCAACGACGATGTACCACACCGAGAAGAACCCGCTGAAGAAGCTGCACCGACAGGGCGGGGAAAGCGTCGGGGCGGTGCGCGGGGCGCGCCAGCGCAAGCTGCACAAGGCTTTCCTGCGTTATCACGATCCCGAGAACTGGCCGCTGCTGCGCGAGGCGCTGAAGGAAATGGGGCGCGCCGACCTGATCGGCAACGGCAAGAAGCAGCTGGTGCCGGCCTGGCAACCGGCCGGGACCGGGCTCAGGACAAGTGCGCCGCATGGCGCCGCTGCGGCGAAGGCGGGCTCGGGCAAAAATACCGGATTCCCGCGGTCGACCGCGGAAAACCGCAAAAAACCGCCGACCGCGCGGGCGACGCCGGGAGCACGTCCGGCGGCGGCTGGCGGTCGGCGGAAAACGACTTCATCACGATAAGAAATCAGGGAGAACCGCATGGAAGAAAAACAGCCCACGACCTATGAAAGGATCGGCGGCGAAGCCGTCGTCGGCCAACTCGCCGACCGTTTCTACGAGCTGATGGACAGTGTCCCGCAGTTCAAGGAATTGCGTGCAATGCATCCGGCCAGCCTGGCCGGATCGCGCGACAAGCTGTTCAAGTTTTTGTCCGGCTGGCTGGGCGGCCCGGATCTGTTTGTCGAGGAATTCGGCCATCCGCGCCTGCGCGCTCGCCACATGCCGTTCGCCATCGGTACCCAGGAACGCGACCAGTGGGTCGCCTGCATGGTGCTGGCGATGGAGGATATCGGCATCGAGGCGGGAATTCGCGCCAAGTTGCTCGAAAACTTCTTCAACACCGCCGACTTCATGCGCAACAAGGAAGGCTGAGCGTCAACGCCGCGCGCCGGCGACCTGGCTGAAGAAGGTCCAGATCGTGTCGCTGGCGTCCAGTGCCTGCGACGCGCCTTCCTTGCCGCGCCGGACGCTGTCGGCCCCGGGCCAGGAATGGCCGCCGTCGCTGGTCACGCAAAGCTCGACCGTGGCGTCGTCGCGACAACCGCTGTAGCGCTCGCACCAGGCGCCAGGGCGTTCCAGGATGCGTTCGGCTTGCGTCTGGCAGGCGTTGCGGCCGACCCAGCGGCGGACGGTTTCCGGGACCGACACGAAATCCATGACCTTGCTCGCATCGCGAAAGGCCTCCGGGCCGGCGCCGCCGTCGAACAGCACGTGCGTGTCGTTGCGGGCGTGGATGTGCAGGATCGGTACCGGTCGTGACGGCCGGCAGTCGGCAACGGCCTCGGTGCCGGCGACGGCAGCCACCGCGCGGACCAGGTCGGCGGCTTCGCAGGCCAGCCGGTAGGCCATCATGCCGCCGTTCGACATGCCGGTGGCGAAAATGCGCTGGCGATCGATTGCCACCCGGCGACCGATGTCGGCGACCACGGCGCGCGTAAAACCGACATCATCGCTGTTGCTGTCGCGGGCGTTGCCACAGCAGCCGCCGGCATTCCAGGTGGCCAGCCGGCCGCGCGGAAAACGGCTGTGACCGTTGGGAAAGGCGACCACGAATCCTGCTTCGCGCGCCTTGCCGATCAATCCGTAGCGCGCGTCGTCGGCCATGAATTCGGCGTGGCCGCCGCCGCCGTGGAAGGCCAGCACCAGCGCCGCCGGCTTGTCGGGATCGAGGCCGGGGGGAAGGTACAGCGCGTAGCGGCGTTGCTCGCCGTTATGGCGAAGGTCGATGACGGTCGCTTCGTCGTTGTTTGTCCGGTCGCGCCAGCCGGCGGTTGCCGGGCCGGAGATCAGGAGGGCGAGGCTCAGGAGCAGGGCTCGTTGCAGCATTTTCGGTAGTCCGAGGGGCGTTGGCGGAAGCATAGGCAGGCGGGTTGCGACTGTCCAATCGAGCTTGTGACAAAACGAAAATTATTTGTCGACCTGCCGGGTGCCCGATGCTGCGACGCAGCATGGAGTGATACAATCACGCCCTTGATTTTTCTGACTATTCCTATATCCATGTCCGCACGCCCCATCCGCAACATCGCCATCATCGCTCACGTCGACCATGGCAAGACCACGCTGGTCGACCAGCTGCTCCGTCAATCCGGTACTTTCGCCGCCCACCAGCAGGTGGTCGATTGCGTGATGGACTCCGGTGACATCGAAAAGGAGCGCGGCATCACCATCCTGTCGAAGAACACCGCCGTCGAATACGAAGGCATCCACATCAACATCGTCGACACCCCGGGCCACGCGGACTTCGGCGGTGAAGTCGAGCGCGTGCTCGGCATGGTCGATGGCGTGGTGCTGCTGGTCGATGCCGCCGAAGGCCCGATGCCGCAGACGCGTTTCGTGACCAAGAAGGCGCTGGCTCTCGGTCTGCGCCCGATCGTGCTGGTCAACAAGGTCGACCGCGACGGCGCCGATCCCGATAACGCGGTCAATCTGACTTTCGACCTGTTCGACAAGCTGGGCGCCACCGACGAGCAGCTCGACTTCCCGATCGTCTACGCCTCCGGCCTGAACGGCTGGGCGGCGATGGAACTCGACCAGCCGCGCGAAAACATGAAGCCGCTGTTCGACACCATCCTGCGCCACGTGCCGGCGCCGGACGCCGATGTCGAAGCACCGCTGCAATTGCAGATTTCCGCCCTCGATTACTCCTCCTACGTCGGCCGCATCGGCGTCGGCAAGATCATCCGCGGCCGCGTCAAGACCGGCCAGAACGTGATGGTCATGTTCGGTACCGAAGAAGAGGCCGCCGAGCACGAGCGTTCCCCGATCAAGGCCAAGATCGGCCAGGTGTTCGGCTACAAGGGCCTGAACAAGGTCGAGATGGAAGAGGGCCTGGCCGGTGACATCGTTCAGATCACCGGTATCGAGGATCTGGTCCTCGGCTGTACCGTGACCGACCCGGACCAGCCGGAATCGCTGCCGCTGCTGAAGATCGACGAGCCGACGCTGTCCATGCAGTTCATGGTCAACACCAGCCCGCTGGCCGGCACCGAAGGCAAGTTCGTCACCAGCCGCCAGATCCGCGACCGCCTGCACAAGGAACTGCTGACCAACATGGCGCTGCGCGTGCATGACACGCCGAACGGCGACGTCTTCGACGTGGCCGGCCGTGGCGAACTGCACCTCGGCATCCTGCTCGAGAACATGCGCCGCGAAGGCTACGAGCTGGCCGTTGGTCGTCCGCGCGTGGTCAAGAAGGTCATCGACGGCGTCGAATGTGAGCCCTACGAGCAACTGACCGTCGACGTCGAGGAAGAACACCAGGGCGGCGTCATGGAGGCCCTCGGCCTGCGCAAGGGCGAAATGCTCGACATGGTGCCGGACGGTCGCGGTCGCGTCCGTATCGAATACCGCATCCCGGCCCGTGGCCTGATCGGCTTCCAGGGCGAGTTCATGAACCTGACGCGCGGCAACGGCCTGATGAGCCACGTCTTCGACGAATACGCCCCGGTCAAGGACGGCTCCGTCGCCGAGCGTCGCAACGGCGTGCTGATCTCCCAGGACAACGGGGAAGCCGTCGCCTACGCGCTGTGGAAACTGCAGGATCGCGGCCGCATGTTCGTCAGCCCGGGCGAGAAGCTGTACGAAGGCATGATCATCGGTATCCACAGCCGCGAGAACGATCTGGTCGTCAATCCGATCAAGGGCAAGCAGCTGACCAACGTCCGCGCCTCCGGCACCGACGAAGCCGTCCGCCTGGTGCCGCCGGTCCAGCTCAGCCTGGAAGCCGCCGTCGAATTCATCGACGAGGACGAACTGGTCGAGCTGACGCCGAAGTCGATCCGTCTGCGCAAGCGCTATCTGACGGAAATCGAGCGCAAGCGCGCCCAGCGCGGCCTGTAAGCAGATGTGGATGAGCGCGCGCTGTCCGCCTTGCGCGGATTGGGTGCGCCATCATCCGGTGGCCTGCCGGCGCATCCTGTGGATCGCCGGGCTCAGCCTGTTCTTCAGCCTGCTCGGCTGGATCAGTGACCCGGTCTACGGACCGGGTTTCTGCAGGATCTATCCCTGATTTTTCGTTGATTTCTGCGGTCGACCGCAGCAGAAGGCTGTTTTCAGCCGCCGGTCATCGACATGAAACGGACGACCTGTGGTGCGTCCATCTGTTGCGTGAAGTCATGCCCGTAGGGCTTGATGCCCATGCTCGACACGATGGCCTGGCGCAGTTCGTCGTCGCTGCAGCCGGCACGCATCAGCGGCAGCAAGTGCAGGGCATCGTTGTGTCCGAGGCAGGGATAGAGTTCGCCGCGGGCAGTGATGCGTACGCGGTTGCAGGTGTCGCAGAAATTGTGACTGTGCGGCGAGATGAAGCCGACCCGCGTTTCGCTGCCGTCAACGCGCCAGTAGCGGGCCGGTCCGCCGCTGTTTTCATCGCTGGCGCGCAGCGTGAAATGACGCCCCAGCCGCTCCAGAGTCTCCTCGGACGAAATGTAGGTGCTGTTGCGACCGTGAATGTCGCCGAGCGGCATTTCTTCGATGAACGAGATGTCCAGTTGCCGGGCGACGGCAAAGCGCAGCAGGTCGACGAATTCATCGTCGTTGGTGCCGCGCATCATCACGGTATTCAGTTTGGTGCGCCGGAAGCCGGCAGCCGTGGCCGCTTCGATGCCACGCAACACTTTCGCCAGTTCGCCGACCCGGGTGATTTCCTTGAACCGGTCGGCTTTCAGGGTATCCAGGCTGATGTTGATGCGTTTGACGCCGGCCGTCTTGAGCGGCACGGCAAATCGGTCGAGCTGCGAGCCATTGGTGGTGATCACCAGATTGTCGATGCCGGGCAGGGCGGCCAGGCGTTCGAGCAGCCAGACGATGTCCTTGCGGACCAGCGGCTCGCCGCCGGTGATGCGCAGCTTGTTGACACCGAGCTTGGCAAAGGCGCTGGCGACGCGCAGGCATTCTTCCAGGCTCATCACATCCTGGCGTGGCAGGAAGCTCATGTCTTCCGACATGCAGTAGGTGCAACGAAAATCGCAGCGATCCGTGACCGACAGCCGAATGTAGGTCACGTGACGGCCGAACTTGTCCACCAGTGTTCCCGGTGCATGCGCCTGGGCGCTTGCCATGGGAACAACCAGGCCGCCTGGCGAGGCGTCGGCGTTTTCGGGGTGCAAGGTTTCGTTGTGCATGGCGGCGGATTATCAGGTCTGAGGGTGTCTCAGACAAGTGGATGGATCAAATTCCGCAAAGTTTCATGAATCTTCGAAATCCGCTCGTGGTCAGGGATTCCGGAAAATGCTATCATCCTATTTTTGGTGGTGGGTTGTCGGAAAGCGGATGCGGGATCGACGGTTTCATGAGGTGCTTGTAAGCGCGCGGCCATTTTGGCACCAATTCGCGCACTTTTTGGCACCGCCACCTACCGCAATATCGCCCGCAAAACGCCGGCCGTACTCTCGGCCGAAGCGCACGCGTTACTGACGGTCCCAAGCCCCCCGATTTGAGCCTTGGTTTTAACGGCCTGAACTACGTCAGCCTGGCACTGTTCCAGGTTGTTTGTGAAGCTCATCGACAGGGCAAAACTACCCAGGGCATATAGGCCATAGGCGGAGGCCAGGGAAACAGCGAATGCGGTGCTCAGTTTCATCGTCAAACTCCCCAGAGGTTAAGTCTGACGATGGTAGCAACCGCCACACGTTCAGGTCAAAACAGGCCGCCCATCAATTGCGGTTCATAGTTCGTGATGACCAGTTCGCCGCTTTCTTTTGGCTTGCCCTGATTGTTGGCCACGCTGTATTTGATATCCAGCTCGTGCATGGCCATGCCGCAGAAGCAGGCGCGGATATCTGGGTGGTCGTTGATGGATAGCATCACCTTCCCCTTGCAGTTCCGCATCGCCCCAGCCAACCGCTCGTACTGCTCCCAGGGGAAGGGAACGCCGTAGCCCTCGGTCTCCCAGTAAGGCGGGTCGGCATAGAAGAACGTATGGGGGCGGTCGTACTTGGCCAGGCACTCATGCCAGGGTAGGTTCTCGACGGTCGTGCCAGAGGCGAGGCGAAGATGCGCTGCCGAGAGCGTCTCCTCGATCCGCAGCAGATTGACCGAGGGGGCCGTGGTGGCCGTGCCGAATGTCTGCCCGGAAACCTTTCCCGCAAACGCATGGTGCTGCAGGTAGAAAAAGCGTGCCGCCCGCTGGATGTCGGTCATGGTCTCTGGCCGGCTGTCCTGGAGCCACTTGAACACCTGCCGCGAAGATAGGGCCCACTTGAACTGGCGGACAAACTCCTCCAGATGGTGCTGTACAACGCGATAGAGATTGACCAACTCGCCGTTGACGTCGTTCAGCACCTCGACGGGAGCCGCCACCGGCCGGAGGAAGTAGAGCGCGGCGCCGCCGCAGAATAGCTCGACGTAGCACTCATGGGGAGGAAACAGGGGGATCAGCCGGTCGGCCAGGCGGCGCTTGCCGCCGAGCCACGGGATGATGGGATTGGCTGGGTTGTGAAGGATCGTGGTCACCGATTCTCTCTTTCTGCGCACTATTGACGCGGTGTAGAGGCTCGGCGGCCTTCAGGATGTTCATGGTCCCGCAGCGGGGACACTTAATTGCCAGGCGGCGGTATTCCGCCTCTGCCAATTTCTTATTGCATTTGCTGCATCTGATCTCTTCCAAGATGGTGCCTATTGCGTGTAGGCTTCGGCCCGCCGTGTGCACGGTGCGGTGCCTTGGCCAAACGCAGGCGCGGTCTGCGGGAGGTGGCTACCCTGGGTGTTCCCGCACTCAGGGTGGCCGCACCGTCTATCTTTATGGGTTCCGTTGCTCTTCGGAGAACGAGGACGGCCAGCCCGCCGAGAAGTCGTACTCGAAGGGATTCTCGGCAGCGATAGCGGCGGCGCGGTGCATCTCGGCCGCGGCGAAGGCTCTCTTGTCGAGCACCTTGGCCGCCGCAACTATTTCGAAGGCCAGCTGGGCAGTGACCGGGATGAAGCTGCCGTCCATCGTCTTCCATACCACAGCTGCTCCATCGATGATCAACGGGCTGTCCATCGAATCGCCGGCAGCAAGAACATCCCGAGCCTCGTCCTTCAGCCCGAGATACTGAGTACGGCTGTCGGAGTCAGTGTGAAACCACTTCCCGGCGACGAGCACACCACCAACCTTGACGTCGTCGCGCTTGCCTTTGATCTGATCCCAGACCGGCGCCATGACCTGATCAACGGGGCGCGGGGCAGTGGTGAAGCTGCCGTCCTCGTTCTCCGTCACCAAGAACAGGCGATCATCCGGGCGGACCGGGGCGGGCACCTCGACGATGCCAAGCTCGGTGCGCAGCTCTGCGTTCTGCAGACTGGCTGCCGGGTAAGTGATCGCCTCGTCGCCGGCGCCGATGACGAGATCGCGATCGATGCTGATTTTCTTGCCGTTGAGTTTGAACATTAATTCGCCTTCGCGTTCTGGTAGCGGAATGTCGATTTGATTTCCGGTGAAAGGATCGTGGCCGTCCAATTGTTTGTGCCACTAGAGTTATAGCTAGCGCTGCTGGTACGCAGCTTGAAACCATTCGCCAGACGGTCTGCGTGCGTACCCCACGTCACGGCATTGCCGTTGATCTTCAGCGTTTCCGGTGTCCCGCCGCACGAGACGAACGGACCGGCAGTGCTGGCGTTTCCGGTGAAGCTGCCGGATGTGGCGACCGTACTGCCGAGAATAGGCAGGTTCTTGGTACAGAACGAATTGAAGTCGTCCGGTGGAATGTATGCGAAAGGCCGCTGACCAAAGTTACAAGAAAACGTTTTTGTCGTACCGATATTACCGTTCTCTAGCGACGGGAAGAGCTGGCCAGCAAGGCCAGTGAAAGCAACACCCTGGTCGAGACCATTTTTATAGAACCGCACTATCCCGGCGTCCATATCCAGCGCCACACCGATCACATCACCAGAGGCATAAGTTTCGCCGTAAGCAATTCCTCCACCGTTTGTATATTTATGACCCTGGCCGGTGTAGTAGTAGCCGTTTGCCGTTGCTGCAGGCGTGCCCGAAACAAGCGAAACATCCTTGCTGACGCCGATCATCGTCGTGGCCGCGGCACTATTGACGGTGATCTCCCAATACCACTTTCCAGCGCTAGCCCCCTGAGTCGCCTGTATCGCCGAGTAGTTAACAATCGAGACATCGAGGTTGCCATTACTTGTCGAAACGGATCCGAAGGATTTCAGAGGATTTAACGTCGCAAAATTATTTGTCGGCGTGTCACCCATTGAGTCGTAGGTCGCACCGGAGGTCGAACTGATGTTGCTTGCCGTCCAGTGATTTCCCTTGTTGGAGGCGTCGGCACAGAGTGCCGCCGGGTTTGTGGTGTCGTCAAACGACAGAAAGAAGCTGTTCACCCCACCCGCATCGATCACTGCTTTGATCTCAGCCTTCTTCTTGGGCCGCAATTGCCCCGTGCGCGGATGCACCCGCACGAAAGCTGTCTCCGGAATGACCTGCCCATCAACGAAGGCCGCATTTGATGTGTAGCCGTCAAAGTATTCGTTGTTTGCGATATACCCGCAAAGGATGTGGGTGTTGGCCGAGTTGATGCCATTAAGGATGCCGGCATAACTGAGAACCGTCACCCCGTTAATCTTCGCCGTGACCATCGTGCCATCGGACGTGACGTGCAGATTCAGATGCGCCGCCGGGTCGCGGAAAACAGCAGACGAGGCCACTTGGGTGCCGTTGTTGCCGAGCACCAGTTGGTCGCCGGCGTTGAACCAGATGCCGGACGCGATCCCAGTCCTGGTTAGCACGCCCTGCCCAGCCCCCATCTTCGCTCTTTTTAGCCACTTGTTTAACGTCCAGACGGTCGCGCCGGCGCCCGAGAAAATCTTGCTCAGGTAAGCGCCGGCCGCCGAGCGAAATCGCAAGCTTCGCTCGATTTTCCCAATTTCGTCCAGCGGATCACCCGACTGTGCCATCAGCAGCGGATTGGCGCTACCAGGAACAATCATTTCGTGTCTCCCAGCGCCGCCACGACGATGCGCGTGGCGCTCTCAACGTAATAGACGAGGTCGTCGGTTGCTGTTGGCGACGAAGTCAGTGCCGGCAGAGATCCGGCCGCAGCCTTCCAATAGCTGCCGTAGGCGATGGCGCGCGGCGTGGCGTCATTGACGAGCCTGATCACCCCGGACTGCCCGACCGGCATGCTGCTCGGGTTGGCCAGGATGATGTTGCCGGTGAGCGTGCCGCCCCAGTTGTTCCCCTGGCTGAGGTCAAGGGTTACCGTGCCGATGGTGGTGGGCAAAGCTACTTCAGCCCCGCTTTGACCCTTGGTAAAAACGTTGGATTGATTGCTCTGGACATTGAGGCCGTCGATGTCGACAAAGATCTCGGTGGCGTTGCGGGCGATGCCGATATAGACGCCATTGGCTGGTGCGACGGTGGTAATGGCGCCAGCGACTACAGGGTCGAGGTAGTAACGCGCGCCCGGCGTCAGGCCGGCAAATAGCACCGCATCGCCGAAGGCGCAGATTTGGGCATTGGCGATATCGGCCACACCGACGGCATTCTGTTTGGCGCTGCCGTCAGACATGGCCTTGTCGAAGCGGTTGTCCGCCGCATCCCAATAGACGACGTCCCCCGTGGCCACCCCGGCGGCGAAGGTGGCGCCGCCAATGATCACGGAGCGCTGACCGGACTGGATCATCTTGGCGATGGCCTGCCGCAGTTGGGTGCGGTCGCCGGCAACGAGCGCGTAACCGGCGCTTTCAATGACGTTACAAATCTCCTCCTGGAGATCGTTCATGAACGCGGCCGACAGATCGGTTGCAGGAATGGCGGCAGCCCGGTTGCCATCACGGAAGCCGTGTTTGCCTTCACCGAACAGGTCGGTGGCCTTGGTGGAAGTGGTAATGCGGTCCATGTTTAGACTCCGTACGCGAAATGAAGGGTGGTGTCTGCCGGCTTGTAGCGGCGGAGCAGGCATTCGAGCGCGCGATTGCCCCAGCTCTGCAGAGGGTCGTCGCATGCGGAATTACAGTTGGCGATGAAGACGGCACTGTCCTGCGGCAGATCCAGGCGCCAGGCAATACGCCACTCTTCGCTGTACAGGGCAGCATTGCAGTTGTCGTTGCAGGTCGCTGGCCGCAACTCGGCAATCTCAGCGCCCGGGTAGCCCAGAGTGGCAGCCATCGAGATGAAGTACGGACGCGATTGCCCGCCCATCCCGACCACCTTGGCCACCAGGGAAGCGCGGCGCTGATCCTTCGACTGCGCTGCACCTTCCAGGCAGGCATCGGGCAGACCGTAGACGCGTTCCCAATCCGGCAGCAGCGCCGAGGTGCTGTCCGGGTCCATCTCATCGGCGAGCTGCCGCGCGGATTGCAGCGCCCGATCCAGCGCGGCGCCTTCGGCTTCAAGCTCGACCGATATCCTCGGACCATTGGCGTCCAGGCTCTCCGGCGGCAGCAAGCGCTTTAGCAAATCGGCGTGACGGTAACTCATGATCCCGCCAGGGACAGGGTCAACGTGCCAAGCACACAGAGGCGGACGGCAGCGGTATCGACCGGCGCCGGGACATTGGCGGCCGGCGCGATCAGCGTCACATCGGCCACCCCGTCGATGCTGGCGATGACGGCCAGGATGCGGCTCCAGACTGCCGAGTCGCCCGGTTGCAGGCTGTCGAAATATTCTTCGAGGGCAGCGCGGATGGCGTGCTCGGCATCCGCCAACGAGATACCGTCGAGCACCAGCCGGGCGGCGACGGCTACGGCCACCGCAGTCGGACCGATGACCAGCACGTCGGCCGTCGGCGGCCGCTTGGCATCGACCGCCGCCTGGACGGCCTCGACCAGCTGTGTGCTGGGCAGCCCGCCGACGGCGCGGATGACCACATCAAGCGAGCGGTAGTTGCGGCGCTCATGATAGACGGCGGTGGTACCGAAGCGCACCCCGGCCACCGCCTCAGCCCAATCCACGTAGTCGTGGTCGGCGCCACCCTGGGGGGGCAGACGCAGGCGCCGCAGCAAGCGCTGCAGCAGCCCATCGGCGTCTTCCTTATCGTCACCGCCGGTCATCTGCACGACGGCGGCCCGGTTCTGCACGCCGGACGGCGCCGAGGTGAGCGTCAGCACCAAGCCGGCGGTGGTGTTGCCGCCCGCTCCGGCAGTGACGGCCTGCGCTGCGAGGTCAAGGACGCCACCGGCGGGAATAACCCCGGATTCGGTCGTGACGTAGGCCGCACCGTCAGTACGTTTGGCCTCGGTCAACACCGGCACGGCAGCACCGACCTGGCCGGTGAAACGCAGTGTGCCAGTAGCCGCCACGGCGGGTTTATAGGACATCCCGACGCGGGCGGCGCGGCGAACCAGGAAGTCTTCGTCGCACTTATCTTCGAGAATCTGCCGGGCCAGCCATTCCTGGTGCTGGTAGATGCCGAGGATGGCGCTGGCCGTCGCGGTCGCGCGCACCCAGTGGTCGCTGTCCTTGGCGATGTCGGCATCCTCGTTCAGGTTCTTGATGTCGCGCAGGATGCCGTCGCGGATCTGTTCGTGAGTAGGAGTCACCCAGGGCATCAGCTCACCTCGACCGGATGTTCAAAGTACCGGACGGCGCCGGCGTTGTCCTCGACTTCGACGCCCAGACGCATGCGCCCGTCGATGCGGCGGGTGGTTACCTGGATGCGCTTGGCACGCCCGTCGTCCAGCAAGGGCTGCAAGGCTTCCTCGGCGTATTGGCGCGCCTGCAGTTCGACGCGCGCCAGATCCTTTTCCCGCTTCAGGAGATGTAGGCGTGAGCCGAAGGTCGCGTCCGTCCAATAACCCCCCCGCGGGGTCATCAGGCGCAAATAGACTGCATTGCCGAGGTCGGCAATGCGGGTGCCGTCATAGTCGGCGGTGATGGGATCGATACGGGGTTGCATGGTGGCTAAGCCTACGCGCGCGCGGGAGGCCACAAAACGGTGAAGGCTTTCAGGTGATCTGGTCTTCGGTAGCCGGCGGGTCGGTCGGGCCACCGGCGTCGTGCTCGACGTGATCGTGCCGGTTGTACTTTTCCACGAACTCGCCCAGGGTGTAGCGATTGTCCTGGCTGTCGCGGATCGTCGCGTCGCCACCCACCTTCAGGTCGTGGCTGGTGGTCAGCGTCGGGGTCGTCACGCTGGCGCCGGCGGCCGCTTCCACCTTGAAGTTCTGCGTCACGAACTTGACCTCCTCGTCGGCCACCACCTCGTACCGGGCGCAGCGCGCGGCAATGACCCGACCAGCCTTGAGATGTATCCAGCAATCCGGCTCAGAGGCGTGGTAGAGCGCTACCTCGCCCGGAGCGACCTCGACGCGGTATTGCCCGAACTCGGTGGCGATGATGACGGTGTGTACCGTGCGCCCACCCAGGGGGAGGAGGATTTTCTTGGTGCCGGCCGGCGGTCCAGACACGAATCCAACCTGCTGGTACATCTCCATATCCTGCAGAGGCTCGCCGGCAAGGCCGGTGCCCTGGATGAGGATGGGCTCGGGGCCACGGTGGCGGAAATTGCTGACCACGCCCCGGAAGGCGGTGCGCACCCCGGCCAGGGCTCGACCAATTTCCCTGCGGGCCAGATCGACAGGATTCATTCTTCCTCCGTCGGGCTGTTGGCCACGTCCCACACCCGCGCTGGCGTGCCATTCTTGCCGCGACGGTGCCGGCGCTTGTGCGGATGCGCGGCGACGATCCACACCCCGTCTTCCTTGAGGGTAAGCACCGTCTGCGGCGCCTCGCTCTTGCCGCCGCTCATCGCGGTGGCGATCAGGAAACAGATGCAGTCGAGGCGATGCGGCTCATTGATGACCCGCACCCGCATGCCCGGCTTCCAGGGCCGGCCGTGCCCGGGCTCGCCGGGCGCGTTAATACGGTGGCCACGCACAACGCCGGTCAGCGTCCAGCGCTTGAGGCGGGCGTCCATGGCAAGCTTTCGGGCGCGTTCCTCGGCATGCTTTACCGTATCCGCTTCGTGGTCGACCACGATCTTCGGCCGGTAGAACGGCACCGACGGGTCTTTCCAGGTCGCCTTGACCCCATGCTGTGCCTCGCGGTGCTCGCCGCCGCCGTGGGTCTGGGCAAGCACGGTGATCTCGCTGTAGCTATCGGCCACAGCATCGTCCAGGTCGAAGTCGAGGACGTTATTGCCGCGCCCATCGAGGCGGAGCACCAGGGTGGCGACCGGCGGCGCCGTATAGTCCGGGCCGCCCACCACTAGCGTGCCGTCGGGTTCGAACCACGCCCACAAGCCGTTCGCCTCGGCTGCATGTTGTAACGCGTCCCAGGCCGAGTCGCCGGGCTCGACATTCACCTTTTCCACCTCCAGGGCATTCTGGGCAAAGATCTTCACCCGGGTGTCGGGCAGGATCGGCCGGATGATGCGTGTGACGATCTCGTCCAGGGTGAGCTGCTGGGCGGAAATGACCGGCGCCGAGCAGTCGAGCAGTTGCCCGGCCAGGTCGCGACCAGGGATGGACAGCGATACCTGGCCTTTCGCCACCCGTGACTTCACGCGATCCAGCCGGCCGACCATGATGCGATCCCGCCCCAGCCGGATCTCGGCGGCGGCACCGGAGACGATGGCGGCCGGCACACGGCCGGCATCCATCATCAGGCGCATGCTCCAGCCATCGGCTGGCGTCAGCAGATCGGAATCCACCTGGTAGCGTTCCCAGGCGTCGTGCGCCTGGCCGCCGACCAGGAGCGAAATACGGTCGTCAGCGAGCGTAGGCATAGAGCGGATCGCCGAGGCGGATGAAGTTGGGTTGGCGGATCTGCGGGTTCAAGCGCAGCAGCTCGGCGGCGCGGGTGTAGTCGCCGTACCAGGCATGTGCGATGAGGTGCAGGTTGCCGTCGAAGGGCGCGCTGCGTTGCACCAGCGGCGGACGCTGCACCAGGGCGGCCAGCGCCGCCTGCTGTACCTGGTAGGCGACGTCTTTCAGCGACTCGGTGATCGCGCGGTGCTGCTCCAGCGGATAGGTCGCGCGCGCGCTGTCCATGGCCAGCTGGATCGCTGCCCGCGTGTCGTTAGCCACGCGCTCGATGCCAGCCGGCGTCAATCGTGGATCGTCGGCCTCGTCGGCGAGGATATCGACGGCCGAATCGGCGAGCGCCAGGGCGCGCTCGCGGATCTCGGCATCCTCGGCGAGCGCGCGCGCCTCGGACGCGATACCGGGGAGCGGCCGTGCGGCGCTGCCGGAGGCCGCCGGCGCCACCCGCGAACGCAGGCCGAGCCAGCCGGCCAGGCTGCCGTCGAGACGATCCATTGCCCGGCCGCCGAAATCACCGATGGCCGACAGCAGGCTGCGAACATCGCCGAGCCAGGCTCCCGGGAAGGTGAGCACCGACAGCCCCGCCGTGATGACACCGTTCACGCCGGACTTGAGGCCGCTGATGACCGCCGAGAACTGGTCGAGCACTGCCATCTGGCCCTTCAAGCCGCGGATCTTGCCAGCTAGATTCTTGAGGCCGGCGGTCAGGGCGTTGACACTGACCCCGCGCGCCGAGGCCACCGCCTGGCGTGCCTTGTCGGCCTTCTGGCTGGCCGTGGCACCGGCGAAGAAAGGCGCCGGGTCGCCGGTCTCGACAAACTCTACCGGCACCTCGCAATAGTCCGGCTGCTCGGCGGTGTGCGGCATTTCCACCGACACCACTTGTGCCTTGATGGTCCCGAAGATGGGGTGAATCAGTTCGCCGGCGCCCAGCTCATCAAGGGCCTTCAGGAAGGCCTGCAGGCGCTCCTCGTAATCGACCCCGAAGAAGACGGCGGTCACCGGGATGCGACGCAACCGCCAGCCCAGATCATCGACGACGCCGCCATGGACGTAGGGCACCTCGTACTCGGCTAGCGCCCGCTCCTTGCGGTCGCGGACGTTGATGATGTCGAACTTGACGCCGCGGAAGGCTGCATCCTGCAGCTTCTTGTCCCAGGCCATGTCAATTTCTCCGGGCCTGGCGGCCGTTCTCTTCATTGACCTGGGCGACCAGGTTGCCGTCGCGGATCGAAACCTCGACCTTCACCGGCTCTTTTTCCCGGTGCAGCAGCTCGTAGATCAGCCCACCCAGCGATTCCTCGCGGCCGGTGGCTTTGGAGACGCCCCAATTGATCAGCGAGTTGAGCATAGTGCCGACGCCATAGCTGGCTGCACCTGCCGCAACCACGCCGCCAGCGGCGGTGGCGAGGCCGCCAGCTCCCATGGTTCCCCAGGCAGCAAGCGGCAGCCCCTTACCCATGGCAAGTAGCGCACGACCACCGGTGATCGCCTTGCCGCCCGCACCGGCGCCGGCCACAGCACCGGCAATGTCCGCAGCGGCCTTGCCACGACCGAGGATCGCGCCGACTCCGGCGAAACCCGCCAGCGCCGCTGCGGCCGCGGTCGCTGCCGTGGCCAGCGCCAGTGTGGCCGCCGTGGCCACCGGGAAATTCTGGGCCAACGCCGAGAAGCCGTCGGCTGCAGATCCGAGAAGAGGATTGACCCTGTCGAGAGCCTGTTGCATAGCGTTGGCTTTTTCGGCAGCCGCCTGTTCCATTTTGAAGGACGGCGTCTGGGCGATCAGTTCAAAGGCCGAGTCACCCGTCCCCTTGGCGTTACCGAGTTGCCCCCGGATGTCGTTCATGTACTTCTGATTGCCCATGATGCCGACCAGGGCCATCAGCGCCTGACGGTCCTGGACCAACTTGCCGATAGCGGAGCCCTGGACGATGTCGCCCATGGCCTCGTAGGCGGCTTTCTGCTCGTCGCCGGTGCTGTTGCTCGCCTTCGCCTGCAGTTCGCTGAAGCGCTTGTCCTTCCCGACCAGGCTCTGGGTCAGGTTGACGAAGGCGTCCAGTGAATTGGTGCCCTTGGCCCGGGCAGCCGCCAGCGTGCCGGATAGGTCGATGCCCAGCCGCTTGGCATCGTCGGCGGTGTCACGACTGTTGATCTTGCCCATCAGGTTGACGACGTTGTTGCCCGCCTCGTCCTTCGTGCCGGCAGTGATGGCAGCGGCCTGATTTGCGGCCAGCAAGGTCCGGAAGCCGTCGTCGCCCTTGAGGCCGGACAGGCGAGCCATGGCCATTTGCTGCGGCAGCCACTTGGCCATGTCCTTCAATTCGAAGCCGCCGAGCTGCCCGGCCTTGATCGCCTGGTCGAGCGCCAGGCCCGAGTCCTTCAGGCCGAAGGTCTGCTTGGCGCGAATGGCGATGTCGGCCAGTTGCGTCGGATCGGCGTTGGCTGCCGTCCCGGCCTTGGTCAGGGTCGGCAGCAGCGACTTGGCTTCGTTGATGTCGGTGAAGGCGCCGCTGGCCACCAGCTTGTCGAGCGTGGCCATGGCGCCTTCGCGGGTGCCGCCGCCGTCGCGAACCGCACCCATGATGGCGCCGTCCAGTTCCTTCATGCCCGCTTTTCGGGCATCGAGCGACTGGCCGGCATAGGCCGTGTTGGCCAGGCCGGCCAGTTGCCGGTCGTAGTTCATCGTTTGCCGCACCGGATCGGCGAGCACGAACTTGGCCGCCTGGGCAGCGCCGACGGCCTGGGCGTAGCCCTGCAGGCCCTTGCCGGCCAGCGCTGCGGCCCGCCCGGCGGCCTGCATGCTCCGCTCGAGGAGCCCAACCGAGCGCTGGGCCTTGGCGGCATTCTGCTCCAGGAGCTGCATCCACTCGATGGAGGCGCGGTTCATGCGCACGTTGCCCAGCTGCTGCAGCTGACTCGCCGCCTCGGCAGCGGCCTGGCTGGCCTTCCGGCTCTCACCGGCGGTATCGCGCATCTCCTGCTTGATCGTGCGGAGCGCCCGGGCCGCGTTGGCGCTGGCCTGGTCGTTAAAGCGCAGTACAAAGGATGCAGTGAGTTCGCCGGACATGGCCTCTAGTTCTTGTCGAGTCGTTCCTTCCAGCGCTTCGAGACCTTGCGGACTGGATCGCGCTCGCCGGAAACGTCGGCGCCGCGCTTAACGCGGTCGCCGGCAGGTTGTAACGCCTTGGCCCACGATTCCAATTCGGAAACCGGGGCCTGGCGGATCAGATCGAGGGGGAAGCCGGCGCCGATGAAGCGGGCTTCGACGCAGCGGATGCCGGCGAGGCGCTCCTCGAGTCGATCCGCTTTTTTTTAAGGGCCTTGGCCGCTGCCTTCAAGAGCGCCATGTCATCCGGGTCGACGGCCGCGATCAGTTCCTGGAGCGATGGCAAGGCGGCAATGCCCTCCAGGCTTTCGATCTGCGCCAACACCTCGGCGTCGTCGATGGCCATCTGGTAGGCCACGCGAGCCGGGGCGTTGGCGCCCATATCCTCGGGCACCGGCACGACCAGGACGGCGTCGTAGGCGTCCTGCAGGCGCGCCGCCCGCAGGGTGGCGGCCATGGCCACCTGGTCGCCGATTTCGACGCCGATGACCAGGGGGCAGCATTCGGTAATCGCGGCCATTGCTTACTCCTTCTTCTTATCCAGGGCGGAGATCGTGAGCGAGCGCACGGCATGACCGTCGACCACGTATTTCTCCGAGTAACCGGTGCACTCGCAGCCGTAGTAGGTGGTGCGCTGCTCTTCGTCATCGACCGGGAATTCGGTGAGCTTGGCGTCCTGCATGTTTTCCCAGTCGAGGTCGCCGGTGCGCGGGATGGCCACCTCGACGTCGAGTTCGTAAGTGACGATGCCCTGGGCGTGGCCCTTGACCCGCTTCTTGCGGTTCATGGTCTTGACCGGGCGCTTGCCGGTGTCGCACTTGACGCTCATCGACAGGCACTCGATCTCCTTGCCGTCCCATTCCAGGACGACGGCGCCGACATATTCTTCAGCCATGTTTGCTCCTTACAGGATGAGGTCGATCACGCCGGCGATGACGTGCAGACCGTTGACCACATCGACCGGGATGCGGACGTTTACGCGGCCGGACTCTTGGGCGTCGTACTCGACGACGATCCCCGGCAGGTTCGCCGCCACTTCCTCGACGATCTCCAGCTCCTCGAGGCGCCGCAGCACGTCGATGATCTCGGAGCGGATCTTCTTGAGCACCCCGGGTGTGCGCTTATCGCGCGGGAAGCGCAGCGCCAGGCGCTGGCGCACGGCGAGGCGCACGTAGTCGAGCGTCCAGACGGTGGTCATGTCCAGCCAGGCCGGGTCCAGGATGCCCTGCGGATTGAGGGTGTAGGTCGAGATGGAACGCACGATCTGCACGCGCTCGCCGGGGCCGACCTTGATCGGCGTCACGCCGTTGTGCAGCGCCGCTTCGCGCTCCACCCGGCCCATGCGCATCTGGATCGGCGGCACGTGGATGCCCTTCAGCTCCAGCCCGTTCAACGGACGTGCCGGGTCTTCCTCGAAGGCCTTGACCGCACCGTAGGCGGCGGCGATCTCCCAGGGCAAGCTGTCCGAACCGTACAGCCAGCCGAGGCTGAGCCGGCCGTGGTTGATGCCGGCGGCCTGGGCGACGGCGGTGCCGTAGGTGCCGGTGGTGGCCAGCATACCGCTGGCGCCGCGCTGTTCCAGGCCGTTACCGACGTAGTCGAGGTGGTCGCGCAGCTTGGTCAGGTTGGTCGTGTCGGAGAACGGCATCACCAGCAGGTTGTCGCCGGCGTCCTGGATGGCCGCGAGACCGGGGCCAATGTCCGGACTGCCGGTGCCGCCGGTCATGGCGTTGACCGCGACGTTGAGGCCGGTCACCCCTTCCCAGCGAGCGGCGAGCTTGATGTCGTTGCCCGTCGTGCCCTTGTGCCGGGCCGTCACTTCCAGCGTACCAGCCGTAGCGGTGGCCGCGACCGGGAACTCCGGGTGATTGCCCAGTTCCGCTGCCAGGTCGGCGGCGACGTTGGCCGGCGTCATGCCGGCATCGACCGCGATGCGTGCTTCCTGGTTGCCGACGCGCAGCACCAGGCTGCCGCCCTTGGTCGCCGACGCGCCGGCGAAGACTAGGCTGCCGGTGGCCGCCTGAGAGCCGGCACCATCGTCGACGGCGATGGCGCAGATCTGGGTGTAGGGGTTGGCCTTCAAGGCGGCGCGGGTCATCAGATGCATGTGTGAGCCGTAGCCGAACAGCTCGGCGGCATCGACGTCCGAGAAGAACTTGTACGGCGTTGCCACGGCAGCCTGGCCGGCGACCAGCTTTTGCCCGACCAGGCGCAGGGTCTGCGGGTTGCCCGGCAGGTTGCGCACCGCCAGGCGGGAATTGAACTCGAAGTAGACGCCGGGGTCGCGGGTGCTGCCCGGAATCTGCTCGAAGGAAACGTTGGCGCTGGCCATGGCTTACTCCTTCTTCTTGCTGGCGGGTTTGATGACATCGGCCGTTACTGCGGTGGCCGGCGCGACTTCGACTAGGTCGCCGGTGAGCAGCAGGCGCTCGACGTAGGGCGACCGCGGCACTTCGACAGCGTCTTTCAGCTGGACCGGGTAATACTTGCGGGGGTTTTCCTCCCGCGGCACGCGGGTGCCCGGGGCGGAGAAGACTTTGACTGGCTCAGGCATGGCGCCCTCCGGTGGTTGATCGGGATGACAGGCGCCATCTTCCCGCGCGCGCGGGAAGGCTTGCAGGGTGAAGCGTTTCAGGGGTTGCCGAGGGTCAGCAGGTCTTCCAAGTCGGGCTGTTCGTCGCCCGGCTTCAGGTAGTAGCGCAGGCCAATGGCGGTGATATCCGGCACGGTCTCGGCGCCATCCGGCGGGGTGTAGGTGTAGCTGGTGGCGAATTCCTGGGCAAAGACAGCCAGGCCGTTGCCAGCGATCCGCGTATTGAAGAGCGTGCGCGAGGCGCCAGGTGCCAGGCGGGCGATGGGCAAGCCGAGATCCTGGTTGGTCAGGAGGTCGCGCACGTCCTGCTGCATCTGGTAGGCACCGACCGCCTCGACCGAGCCGCGCCGGGCGTTGCGCTCGCCCCGCGGGGAACGGGCGCCGACCATGACGGCGAGCTGCAGCGCACACTGCCACTTGGTCGGGCCGAGGCGCTTGGGCTTGTCGCCGCCGACGGTGACCCAGACGGCAGGAAAACGGCGGAACTGGGTGAAGAAGGTGTCGTCGTCGAACTCGCCGCCGTAGGACTCGACATGCGCCAGGCGGTAGCCCAGCGCGTTACTGTCGGACGCCGCCTTAACGCGGGCGATGACCTGGTCTTCGAGCTGGGCGTAGATCAGCACGGCGGATCAGAAGCCGCGAATGGGCCGGGAGAAGACGCGACCGCTGGTAACCATGACGACCTGGCCGCCACTGCCACCGCCCTGGCCGCTGTTGCCCACCTCGCCGTCGACCATGTCCTTCAGCAGCTTGACGTAGTGGTCGTGGCGGGCCTTGATCGGGTCGTTCTCGATGGTACCGGCGCCGGAGAGTTGCCAGCGCGCGATGTGGATGCAGGCGGTGCGCAGGAAATCAGGGTTTTCGGCCGCCACCGTTGCCGTCCGCTTGCCCAGGATGGCGAGAATGTCGGCCGAGGCAGCCGAGAGGCCCGCCGCGATCCGTCCGGCCACCGGCTCGCCGGTGTTCTCCGGGTCCGCCAGGGCGGCCGTCTCGGCGGCGCCGATCAGGGCGATGAAATCGGCTTCGGTGGCGTAGGCCATGACTTACTCGTCAACCTCAGTGACCGCCAGCTCCGGCTCGGCCTTCAGGCGCTCGATCTCCTCGGCGGAGAACTCCTCGGCGATTACGGTCACTTCCGTGGTCGACCAGGGGCGACCGCAGCGGCGGAAGCCTTCGGTCCGGGATACGATGCGCATCTTGCGTACTGCCTTCGGCGGCTTGCCGGTCGGCTTGGCAGCAAGCTGCTGTGGATCGCCGCCAGACGTGCTGCCGCCCTCCCCGCGGGGGGAGTCTTTCGTCTCGCCCGGTGATTGGCCGGCGCCGGCTGTTTCCTGCGTCGAACCGACCGGCGGGAGGGCTTGCGCCCCCCCGTTGGTCGAATCTTCTGCAGGCGTGACCGGCTTGGCGGTCGCAGAAGAGTCCTTGGTTTTCTTCGTAGCCATGGCGGATCCCGATTAACCCAGGCGAGGGTCGATGATCAGGCCGACCGCCTTGTAGTTGATGTTGTTTTCGCCACCGGCCAGGAATTCCTTCTCCAAGATGTTGAGGGCAGCGGCTCGGTTGCTCGGGCCGGTGACCAAGTGCGTCACCAGTACCGGTAGCGGCGAGCCGTCCGGCCGGCGCTGGGTTTCCAGCGCCAGGCGGCCAGCATTGAAGCTGGCGGCGTCCAGCCCCTGCTTCGAACCGTAGGCCAGTTGGTGGAAACCGAAGCCGGCCACGTAACGAGCCTCGGCACCGAAAAGCAGCTTGCGATCCACAAACACGTTCGGGTCGGTCGGCTTATTCAGCGCTACGAATTCCGGCTTCTTGCGCAGCTGGAAGATCAGCGGCTTCATGTACTTGCGCGACAGGTCCATCAGGAACCACGGCGCGCCGGCGCCACCACCCGTATTGCTCCAGGAGGTTTCGCGGCCGGCGTCGTCATAGCCCACATGGTCGCTGTCGAAGAAGTACTGGCCATCGAAACCCTTGGTCGAGAAGCCGGTCGGCAGCAGCCCCCAGACCAGTTCGTCCGGATGACGAGCGACGATTTCACCCTGGATCGAGAACATCGGCGAGTAGATGCCGAGCTTGTCATCGTCGATGTCGTACTTGTCGACACCGATGGTGTGTTCCCAGGGCTTGTTCTTCAGTTGTGCGCCGGCCGATTCCAGGTTGTTGATGACACGCTGGCCGATCCATTCACGCATGCCAGGCAGTTCCTTCATCCAGCCGTAGTTCTCCAGGCTGGCGGTCGAAGGAACGACCATGGCAATTTGCTCGTAGGTCGATTGAACGGAACCGAAACCCTGCTTGAAGGCGGCGTTGAAGCCTTGCTGCAGGGCGGCGAGAGAGGCGGCGGTGATGATCATGGTGTCTCCAGTGATAAGGAATTAGAAGCCGAGGCCGACCTGCACCCAGACACCGTCGCTGTCGATGGCCACGATCTGGCCGGCGCGGGAGCGGGTGTTGGAGCCGTTGGTCAGCGCCACGGTCTGGTCATCGACGATGTAGCAGTCGGCACCGACATTGGCTTGGCCGATGGCGTCGCCTGCGGATGAGTTACCGAACTTGAAAACGCCGCGCTGGACGCGGACCTTGGCGTCGCCGGCGGCAACCGCCGAAGCGGTTTCCTCGAAACGCCCGACTGCGATCAAACCGGTTGCGACACGCCCGGGCGCCGCATAACCGGCGTCGGTGACGGCCAAGCCGCCCTGGTAGCAGATGGTGTTGGCCTTGATCGGAAAGTCGAAGACATTACCGGCGCGTTCCTTGGTGTTGCGTGCAGAAGTAAGAGCAGCCACGATCAGACCTCCTTGTTGGCAGCGATGAATTGATCCTTGGTCAGGCCAAGGGCGGAACAGACCGCGAGCTGCTCGGCCGAGAGGGCGCCGTCACCGGTGCCGCCTGCCGGCGCCTTGCCCTGCGTCTGCGTTTGGCCCGGTGCCACGATGACCGGCGCTTTTTCCAGGAAGGCACTTAACGCAGCCAGATTGGCCGCCCCCAGATCGCGCGCCCAGGACTCGATGGCCGGAGTCAGCTTGCCGCCGGCCAGGCCGTCGGCGATCATCTTGTCCAGCTTGCCACCGTTGACCTCGGCGGTCAGCGCAGCCAGTTGGGTCTGCAGGTTGGTGTTTTCACCCTGCAGTGCGGTCAGCGTGGCGACCGGCACGAACTTGGCCGGGTCCGGTGCAGCGATCTTGGCCGACAGCGCGGCGATGTGACCGCCCAGGTCGAAGCTGGCCGAGTTGGCCGCAACCGGATCAGTTTTGAGTTGAGTGATCAGCTTGGAGAGATGCGTGGCCACATCCTCGGCCGTCGAGCCAACGGGCAGGTTGAGCAGCCAGCCAAGCTGCTCCAGGAGTTCTTTGTTCACGGGGTTCTCCGCAGTGGTGGGTGGGTCGGAAAAAATCTCGGCGGCAAGCGCAGCCAGGTTGGAAAGGTCGGTGAGCCCGTCGACACCGGGATCGTTGGTCAGGGCCGCGAAATACAGGTCGAGGACGTGGCCGGTCTTCTTGTCGTAGGGGAAGACGGGCGAGACGTAGCGGTATTCCTTGCTGACGATCTGCTGGGCGGCCAGCGCCGTCCAATCGACGCCGATCAGCCAGACGCCGTCGGCGCGCCACTCGGCATCCTTGAACCAGCCAGCCGCCGGGGCGGCGGCGCCGGTCTTCTTGGCATTCAGGGTGGCGTGCTCGTAGTCGATGACACGGGCCGACTGGCGGGCTTGCAGGGCGGCGACGATGCGCCGACCGTCTTCCTCGGTGCAGATCCAGGCGGGCACATCAGCGGGACGGCCGTCCCAAGCGCGGAACTCGCCGGCGGGGATGATGCGGAAATCGCGCGGCGGTTCGGCGCCGGCCAGATCGACGCTGAGGGCGGCAATGGCGACGGCGACGGCTTTCCGGATGGGCTTGGCGTGTGTCATGTCGCCATGGTGGCGGACATGAAAAAGCCGCTGCAGGGTGAAACGCTTCACCTGGAGCGGCCGGGGCTTGGCGTTACAAGCGCGTTAGTCGGGCCTACAACGTGCTGAAACCGATTTCCCTATTCCATCCTACCACCGGCCGCCAAAAAAACGCCACCAGAGGCGGCGCCGTTGTTTTGTCGTTCAGCGTGGCAGGAGGTTGCGCAGGAAGGTCTGGACGTCGGCGTCCAGGGCGGGCCTGGCGGCTTCCTGCAGGCGCCCGTTCTGGTCGGCCGGCAGGTAGGGCCGGGCCGGGATATGCACGGTATGGGCGCCGACCGTGTAGCGCACTACCTTGACCCGCTTGTGGCCGGCCTTGGCGAACACCGCCAGGCGCGCCTTCTTGCCTTTGTCGCCTTGGCGCAGCAGGCTGCCCTTGGCGTCCTTCCTGAGTCGCGCCCAGGACGAGAAGGCTGCCCGCTCGATATCGCCGCCGAAATGTTGGATCGGCCCATAGGGCTTATTGGTGCCAACGCCCGCGAAGTCGGAACCGTAGAAGCCGTGGCAGCTACCCGCGAGCTGGCCGCTGTCCTGCAGGATCTTGGCGCCGGCACCCCGGCGCTTCAGGGTGGCGGGCTTGAGGCCGACCCAGCCGGGCCGGCCCTGGGCGGCGAAGTTCTTTTCCGTCTCGGTTTCCAGGGTGCCGGCAAAGGCGCGAAACAGCGGGCGCGGGCTGCGGGTCGTGGCCACGACCTGCGTGAGCCAGTTCTCGATGCCTTCGTCCTTGATTTCGTGTTCGATCACCGCTAGATTCCTCACTTGGAGAGCCGGTTGTCCGCCGATGGGTAACGGCTAGGCGTGACGCTGAAGTATGCGGGTTCGAGTCCCGCCGCCGGTTCTCTCACTTCCCCATCCGCAGGTAACGCTCGCTGGCCAGGCGGCCGGCACCCTCCGCTGTCCCCGGCAGGCGGTAGGCATTGACCAGGGCGTCGATGACGCCGACCTTCTTGACGTTGTACGCCACGTCCACCGCCACGTAGATCACGCCATCGTCGGCCAGCTGGCGCACATAGACGAAATTGCGGTGCAGCGTGTCGAAATAAACTGCATCGGGCTTGGCCAGCACCCCGGGCAGCATGGCGTACTGATCGCGGGTGAGCGCAATGCCGTCAGCCTGGTGCCGTACCGAGTCGGCGTGCAGCAGACGCTTCTCGTTGATGGCCAGCACGCGCACCGGTTCCACCTCGGGACGCTGGGCGGCCATGAAACTCGCCACGCGATCATCGACGAAACCGACCACCTGGGCGCTGCTGCCGGCGCGGCCGGCATCGAGCACGCGATTCATCCAGCCGTGGTAGTCCGCCAGGCGCTCCGGGCTACCGTTGAGCCCCTGCCACACCTGGCTGCGGATCTCCGGCCTCTTCATGGCCTGTACCTTGCGCGCCAGCTCGATGTCGAGGCCGTAGGCGCCGCGCCCCGGGCTGTGGTCGAAACCGGGATCGGGCGCGAAAAGCGTGTTGGTGCCGGGATCTCGGTAGCCGGTCACACTAACCTTGCCGCGCTTTCCGCCCAGGTCGATTTCGTTGGTCTCCATCCGTCCCTCGCCGCGGGAGAGCACGACGCCTTCCGCTTCGAAGTCGGCGCTCGACAACGCCTTGACCCGGCAGCGGCACTTGTGGCCATTGGGCGGATAGAGGGCACCCCAGGCCGGATCGTCGTAACGGAAGGTGCGGCCGTTGAGCGAACGGTGCGCCGGGCGGGTGCGGTGGTCCATGACCGCAACGTACTGCCAGTACGGCCGCTGGTCGGCATTCTCCAGCTGGGCCTTGTTACGCCCGGCCATGTACGACGACTGCAGGTTCATCTGGTACACGTGGCGCAGCCGGTGCGGGGTCATGCTGCGGCCGGATTGCACCTCCCCGGTTTCCGGGTCGGCCGGTACCTTGCCCCACCAACCGCGTGCCTTCAGCTTGGGCTGCAGTTTCTGCAGGAATTGCTGGTAGGTTTTGCCTTCGGCAAGTGCCTCGTCCAGGGCGCCAACGATGTCTTCGAGCACCTCGGCCTTGAGGACGCCGGCCACGGTCGCCGACCGGGCGTGTGCGGCCGCCTCCATGTCCCGCCACGATGACGTGATGCGCAGCCCCTTCGAGCGGAAATACTCGACCGCCCGCTCGGGCGGCAGATTGAAGGCAAGCGCGAGATTCGGGCGCTCACTCGGCACTGGCGGCGCCCCACAGTTCGGCAACGAACATGGCCCGGGCCAGCAGTCCCTCCAGCTTGGCGGCGTCGAGTGCCGGGTAACGGCCGGCCAGGGCGGCCATGGCTTCCTCGTAACCGCCCGCAGTTTCCAGGTCCTTCAGGATCGGGCCGATGATCTGCTCCATCTGCGCCTGCAGGGCTTCTGCCGGGATCGCGTCAAGCGCGTCGTCGACGGCGACCTGGTCGGGGAATTCTGGTGGCGTGTCATCCTGGGCGGAGAGCGCCGCCAGGGCTGCCTCAGCCTTGGCCGGTGCCGGACGTTCCACCGGCGGCACAGTGCGATCCGCGGGCGGTACCGCCAGCACCTCCTCGCCATCCCGTGGCACGGGGATACGCAGCTTCTCCTGCCCCCAGTCGCGCGGGATCTTGAAGCCGACGCCGACCAACTTGGGGAGCGACTCGGCGAAGGCTTTCATATCTTCCGGCTCGCCGGTATCGAAGACCATGCGAGGGCAGCGGCGCAGGCCGTCGATGTTGCCACGGTTCAAAGCGATCATCGGATAGATCAGATCGCGGGTGATCGTTGCGGCGGCCTGGCGGGCGTCCGAGTTGCGGATGTCTTTGCGCACCTCCTTGTGCGCATCGGCAATGCCGGAACCCAGGCCGGTGGCTTTAGCCTCGGCCGAGGTAGTTTGTCCAAGGATGGCCTTGGACTCGGAGCGCTCGGCCCAATCGACCATCGCCAGGTGGTGGGAGCCTTCGCCACCGCCGGTGATCTTCTGGATCTCCAGCTCCATGTCTTTCGGCATGATCGCCCGAGCATCATGCCCTAAGGCGGTGACCGCCCGCAGCAGGCTGTCCTTTTCCTCGTCGAGTGCGCCGCTGTAGTACTTGCCGACGATGATGGGCAAACCGTACGTCTCCAAGAACTCGGCAAAATCGCCGATGGAGTACGCCTTGTAAATGAACGGCCAGACCAGCACGCGGTGCAGGCCCATGCGACCCAGGTAGCCGGTCTTCGCCTTGCCCAGGGTGTGGCAGATCCAGCCGAATGGCGCAAGCGGCGCGCCATCCATGCTCATATCCTTGAGGCGCAGATCGGTGCGGGTCGTGTTGAGCTGGAACCACTCCTGCGGACGCGGCAGGAAGGCGGGCAGCAGTTCGCTGCCCTCCCGGCGCCACTCCAGTTCGACCGCCGCGAAGCCGTGGCCGACACCGTCCTGCAGGGCCAAAATCAGATCCTCGACCGGGTCGACGGCATCCGTCAGCACTTCCTTCGCCCAGTCGGCATGCTTCTTTTCCTCGGCGGTGGCGTTGCGCGGCGGGACGATGTCCCAGTCCAGGTTGAGCGGCGCCTGCTTGCGCTTGCCCAGCTCGGAAGCGAGGTGAGCGTCCCGCTCCTCCATGTCCGCGAAGACGCGATGCTGGGCGGTCAGGTCGCCGTTGTCAGCATCGCGCAGGTAAGCGGCGAGGCGGGACGGCGTCAGGCCGTCCAGCATGGCGGACAACCGGGTATCCGCCAGCGAGGCGATCCGGCTGGTCTGTGGCGCATCCAGAACGTCCCGCGCGATGGGGCGGCCGAACTGGTCGAGAATCTTGGGCATTACATCATCCTCCGGGAGCCGCCGTAGTCAGCGCTGTCGTTATTGGCCGAACCACGGCGGGGAATCGATTGGAAGCCGCTCATGGCGCCGATGGTGCCACCGCGCGTGCTGACCAGCTTCCACAACAGGTACAGTGCAGACAGCCCGTCGTAGTGGTGGCCGGCCTGCTTTTCCGGCCAGGAGTCCATCTGGGCAAGAAGCTGGATCAACGCCGGATTGAACAGGATGCGCGGCTCCATGGCGTCGTTGACGTACGGCTCCAGGCTGTCGTAGCGCACTTCAGGTGACACCGTCTCCGTGATACCGATCAGAGGCAGTGCCACACCCTTGCGCAGACCATTGGTAACGAAGGTCTGGCGGCTGTGCTCGTAGGCGTTGTTGTTCTCGAAGGCGATCGCCAGGCAATTGAACTCGCTCTGGAAGCTGATCAGATCTTCTTCCAGCTTGCTTGGCAGTCGGCGCTTCTGCGCTGAATACTCAACGTGAAGCTTTGACCGCTCACGGTCCCAGGCGCCGGCCATGATGCAGGATGGGTCTGACTTCTGCCCGTTGCCCATCGAAGGGTCGCAAGCGCCAAACATGATCCAGTGCTGCAGGCGAGAGACGTAGAAGCGGATGTTGCTGAAGACCTTGTCTTCGTCGCTGCGCGGCTCGCCCTGCATTTCGGTGTCGAAAGCCTTCTTGTTTTTGGCGCGGGCGCGCATCAGCCAGTACAGGCTGCGCACCTGTGGCCATGAGATCTCGGCACCGGCGTCCATGTCGGCCTTGCGTTCCAGGTAGAACACGAAGGACGGGCGCTTTTCCTCGGGGAGTACTTCGCCGCGCAGGGACGCTTCTTCCTCGGCCGGCTTGTCATTGTTGAGCATGATCTCCTGGCACTGCTCCCAGAGATCCATGCGCGTCGGCAGCGCCTCGATGGCGCGGAAGTGATGCACCAAGTGGCCGATAGCGCTCTTGGCCCGGCTGATCGGATCGTCCTTGTCGAGCACCGTGCCGACACCGACAAACTTGACCGTGCCATCCGGCGGGCCGAGGTAGTCGACCGCCTTTTCTAGCCAGCTCCAGCGGTCGTTGCGCATGGTCGGACTCTTGGCCTCGGCATCGGTAATCAGGTCGTCGCCCAGGAGCAGCTTGGGGCGGCTTGCCCCATGGAAGGTGCCGCGGATCGCCTGCTCGGCACCGAAGGCTTCCATCTTGACACCGCTCTTGGTGGTGAAGTCACCGATCTTCCAGTTCTTCGTTGTGCCGCAGACCTCGGGGAAGTCGAGCGCCAGTGCCGCGTTAAAAGTCAGCTCGACCTTAACGACTTCGAGCAGCTTGGTCGGCAGCTTCGTCTCGGCGCCGAGCATGGTGATGTAGTCGATGAAGTACGGCAGCGTGGCGACGGCTGGCCAGCCGACTTCCTTGCGGATGCTCTCGCGCTGCAGCAGGGCGCGCACGGCACACCACACCGGGCCGACCTTGGTGGTCAGCGAGGACTTTGCCTCACCCCGCGGTGCCACCCACCATTCCTTGCAGCCATCCGGCTGGTCGAGGATCTGCGGAAAGCGGACGAAGAAGTGATCGTGGAAGTTCGATGCTGGCGGCCGGATGTGGTGTGACAGGTAGGTGTAGGCGAAGAATTTGAAGTCGCGGTCGACCAGCACCCGGCGCCGGCGCTCGGCGCGGGCGGCTGGCGATGGGTCGAGGCCAATCGCCCGCGCCTCGGCATCTGCACGGGCGGCACGGGAGATTTCCCGGAGTTCTTCCAGGAAGTCTTTTTCGGTGGTCTGGTTATTGGCCATCGCGCAATGCAACCTTCACCGGTCCCTTGCAGGCTGACTGATGGCCATCGCGGCGTTGAATCACGCCGCATACCAGGCAATGCGTCCAGCGAACGACGCCGTTTGGCGGCGCCCACTGATGGCGCTTTGGAAATTCCTTCTTGGCTTCAGCCATGACACCCAATCCTCCGGAGCCGGGCGGGGCCCAGGCGCATCGCCCGGACGCGACCGTTCTTCGTTGCCGGCAAATGGTTCAGGCCGATCTCGAAGCGGCCCTTGTGCAGGTAGCCGAAGCGGCCCCCGTTCTTCGGACCGCCTCGGACATACCAGTGCGTTTCGCGGAAATCAGCCATGCTCTCAGGACGGCTGGGCAATTGCCCGAACCAGCGCCATCAGACCGGTTTCGATGTCCGTCTTGCCAATCGCAGACCAGCGCATCGGCTCGGCACGCTCGAAGCGCCGCAGTTCGACGCACTCGTCGCTTGCTTCGTCTTCCGGCGCGCGCTTCGAGGCATTGGCAGCGGCGCGCTTAACCTCGTAGTCGGTGGAGAGACGCCCGGCAACTTCCGCCTGCAGGGCCAGCAATTCACGGCCCTTTTCCTTGATGCGGTTCATCAGGTCGATTTCTTCCTGGCACAGCTCGCGGTAGCCGCTGATCTTGCGATGTTGGTTTTCCATGCTTCCTCCGTAAAAAATGGTTATCCGTAGGCTTTCGCCAATTCCTCACCGAACACCGGCAGCAGCTCGGCGAAGGCACCGGCCTGTTGCGGGTGGTTCTCTTGGATATAGGCCGCCAGGCGTTTGAGCACGTCCATGGCGATGCCGAGCTTGTCGGCCTCGGGCATCAGCGACTTACCGCCAGCGCGCAGCTTGGCCACCGTGTCACTCAGCGTAGCCATGGCCTTGGCCGCATCGACGGGCGATATCTCCGGATCTTGCAGCCCCTCCAGCAGCGCCTCGCAGCGCATCAGCGCAGCGGCGATGATGCGCCCCATGGCCTGCTCGATACCGCCGCCGGCGACGATCAGTGAGGCGGCGCGGAACTTGTCCCAGTCGGCGCCTTCCTGGCGGGCAGCCCGAAACCAGTTGCGCGCCGTCGCGTAGGGAACCCCTGCCTGGTCGGCCGCGGCTTCCAGCGGCAGGCCGCCGATGTAGGCACTGCGCAGCGTCATACGGGTTTCCGGCGGATGCGCCATCAGACGGCCCCCGGAAACTTTGCCCGCCCGGCAACGACATCACGGCCGCGTTCGGTGATCTGGGCCGCTTCGCCGTTCCAGCGCACCAGCCCCATTTCCTGCAGCCAGGTGAGGTCGGCACGGATCAGGTCGGCGCTACAGGCGATGCCGTGCACGGTCTCCATTTCGCTGCGCAGCCGCGGCACGGTGGCCAGCGGCTCGAAGAACAGCGTCGACAACAGGCTGCCGCGCCGGCGGATTTCGTGGTCGTTCATGACATGCCCTTTTGCGTGATCTGGTTGAGGATCAGCCGCAGCGTGTCGGACTGGCCACGGTTCTCACCGACCAGCTGATTGACGGTCGCGGCCAGGCTGTTGATCGACTCGTACACCTTGGCCAGATCGGCGTGGTTGGGTGCGGCAGTAGACACTGCCTCCAGGCTGGAGACATCCTTGTCGAGTTGCACGACCTTGGCGGCTAGCTTGCTCACGCGCTCGTTCGTCTTGTCGGAGCGCTTTTCCAGGTAGAGCCACACGCCGAGGGCGAACGTGCCCAGCATATTCACGGCCTGCAGCCAGACCTTGACGGTTTCGATATCCAAGATTTCTCCCTAAGTGAATCGGCTTTTAGAAACGGGAAGCCGCCAGATCCAGATCTTCCTGGCAGGCGACACAGGTTTGAATGCCCGGCCAGGCTTCACGCCTACCCTGGGGAATGGGGTCTTCGCAGACGGCGCAGCACTCGGCCGAGTCGGCCACGGTCTTGCCCTCCCAGGCCGCCATGGCGCGGGCATGGTCGGCGATAGCGTCCCGGCGCCAGCGCTCTTCCAGATCGCTGGCGCGCTCGAAGTCGCGGTTGTTCACTGGCGCACCTCCAGCACCGCCGGAGTGCCAATGGCTTCCACCAGGTCGCTTGGCGCGGGGATGGCTGGCAACCTGGGGAACCAGGCGCCGGCCTCGCGGTAGATGCGGGCGGAAAAAGCACTGCAGATGAGGCCATTGCGGTCCTGCCGCGGCAATGGCAGGCGCATCATCTTCCAGGCCGCGATACGGGCGAGGTCCAGGTAGTCGTAATGGATCTTCGTCCGCAGCAGAGCCAGAGCACAGGCCTTGACCCGGTCGCGGTCGAAGACCGGGCATTCGAAGATGTCGTAGTCGACGCTGGCGTACTGGGACAGCGGTATCAGCACGCCCTTGATGCCGTCCATCTCGGCCACGTAAAGGCCATCGTCGAGCCACAGCGCCGTGGCCGTGTGGGTGTAGGGGCTGCCGGTTATGCGCCGCGTCAGCGCCGGCAGGAACCCGTTACGCCGGCGTACAGCGATGAGGTCGCCGCTGAAGATCAGCCCTCGGCACTCGTCGTAGGTCACCGGCCCGGCCTTCACTTGCCGCCTCCGAAGTTGGACAGCAGGCCGTCCTTCTCGCGACTGCCGCGGGAGGAACCGAACTCGAACTGGTGCGCGTCGCGCAGGCAGATGCCGAAGATGCCGGCGATGGTGGACAGTAGCGTCACCACCTCTGGCGGAATATCCTTGCGGAAGAAGGCGAGCACCACCAGGCAGGCGATCAGGCCGGCGACGTCGAACAGTACCATGAGGTCGGCGCGGGTGTTGTGATAGCCGGCCTGGTGCAGTGCCACGTCGCGGGCGCGGGCGTCCCGGCGGTCGGCCAGGTAGGCCTGCTCCAGATCGGTGTCGGCCTTGAGCACCGCCATGTTGAATTCGTGGGCGAGCTGGGCATTGTGGCGCAGCGCCTCGACGGCCTCGGGGCCGGTCGGGGTGCCGGTGATCGTCTTGGCGATATCGATCACCTTTTCGGCGACGGCGACAGGCTTCTCGCCGACGCCGAAGTAACGCAGCAGCGAAGGGGCGAACTGGGCGAGCGCGAGGGCGATGCTGAGGGGTTCCATTCAAACCTCCAGGAGATGATCGGCGAGCGGCGCCATGCCGCCCTTGAGCCAAGCGGAAACGTCGAAGCCGGGGCAGGTCTTCAGCCATTCGAACGGCTCGACGACGCCGTTCTTGTTCTGGTCCGGGGAAAGGTCGCGGTGGCCGACGATGCGCAGGCCGGAGACGGCGGCGATGTCGATGGCCCGGCTCGGCGTTAATCCCCCACGGCGGTCGGCCGGGCTGGGCTTGCCCGTGATGCGGGCGACTTCGGCGGTAACGACATGGCGCAGGCTGTCCCATTGGGCGGCAGTGAATCGGTCGGTGCCGACCAAGCAGATGCCGATGGCCGCGCGGTTGAAGCCAGCGGCCTGCGCCGGGATCTCGTCGACGTGGCGACCGGTCAGGACCGTGCCGCTCAGGTTGATGACGTAGTGGTAGCCAATACTGGCCAGCCCGCGGTTCTGGCGGGCGCGCCATTCGTCACTACGACGGAAGCCACGCTGCCGATGCCAGGCGTCGATGGTCTGGGCAGGATTGAGGAATGCCGGCGTTCCGGGCTGGCCGGACGACAGGCTCGCGCCATTAGGGCTGGCGGCGCAGTGAATGACGATGAGATTGATTGGGCGCATGTCCGCACGTTACGCGCGCGGGCGGACTGGCTGCAGGATGAAGACTTTCGGGGGAAAGCAAAAGCCCCGCACTGGGCGGGGCTTGTCGGGGCGAGCAGCTAGCTCATGTCGGGCAGGCTTTGAGGGCGGCCTGGAAACGGTCTTGTACGAAGTAACGGCCACCGGTGCCGACTGCGCTCACCCCATCGCTCAGATGGCCGGCCGCCAGGACGCAATTGCGATAAGGGGCTGCGGCCGGGTTGTACTGCTGATCGCCCCATGCCCTCATGATCTCAATCAATGGGTCGAGCAACTTCACCGCTGCAGCGGCGTCTCCCCGCTTGTCGGCGTCGAGAAGCTGGGACTCGATGTCATGGAGATTGTTGGCCGTGATGCGTGCGGCCAGCTTGACGTCATTGTCGGACCATGTCTCGCCGGTTAGGCCGGCAGCGGCAATCGAAGGCGGGAGCGGGGCGCGCGTCAGGAACATGGCCGCGGCGCCCAAGATGGCAAGAACCACTACGGCGATCAGAAACCCGCCGCCAACGTACTCGGTAATCGACCACCCGCGTCGCTTGCCGGCGATGGCAAAACCGACCCAAGCACCGATAAAACCTGCAAGCACCATGACACCCGGCAACATGTCGTCTCTCCAAATCAGAACAAATCCATCTGCCGCTCGTCGCGGACAATGTCAAAAGGATTGTAACCCGCGAGCGATTCCGGACTCTTTTTGCCGATGTACTGGACGTTGCGTTCGGTCATCTTGTACTTCCTTGCTACCTGAGCCACGGTCATGGAAGCGAGGTCTTCGATGACCTCCAGATATCGGGCGTTGCGAAGTGCTGCAGCGCAGGTCGCGATGTAGATTTCGTCGGCGCCGTAGTGGTCGTAGAAGAGCTTGGCCTTTTCTTTGCCGATCAACTCCTCAAGCTCCTTTTTCGGTGGTGACAACTGCAAGCCGCCCCAGCGCTTGACCATGGCAATGGCGGCTTCGAAATCGAGCAGTTCGACCAGGCGCTTGACGGTATCGGGCAGGATGTTGATGGGGGCATTCATCCTAGACGTCCCTCCAGCATGCGCAGGGTCTCCAGGCATTCAGCCCAGGGCCAGGGATTGGAGACACGCTGCATGATCTCGACCTGTTCCTTGCACCACTGCATGCCCAGACCGCGGTCGATCAGCTTGACCTGCAACTGCCCCCAGGCTTTTTTCAGGCGTTTCTTCTTCTCGACCATCAAGGCCGAGACGATGCCGCGCAGGTGCTTTTGCTGACGCACCCAGGTCAGGCGCTTGATGCCGCCAGCCTTGCCGCCGGTGATGTTCTCGGCGATGGATTCGGCGTAGGACCACGGGAGCTTCATGTCAGCCAGCAGCGCCTCAATCTTCTGGTAGTACGGCTCGCGGTCCAAGGTGGAAGGCGCGCCCGGGTGGCGACCGACGTCGCGGGCCTTGGCCGGCTTGGCGGCGCCGGCGCGGCGTAGATGATCCAGGACGCGGTCGGCCTGTTCCAGGTTGAGGGCTGTCGTGCTTCCGACCCCGGCGACCAGGCGCAGGATGGACTTGCGCTCGACATCGTCGATGCCGAGTTGGCGGCAGCTAGCGAAGATGGCGCGCTTGCGGGCGTCGAGCCAGGATGACTTGGTGGCGGTCATGATCAGCTCGGCATTCCATTCAGGTGGATCGTCACCACCTGGATCTCGGTGCAGGTCTTGCGGAGCTGGCGGGTGAATGCCTTGGCGTTGGTCCAGTACGGCGCCCAGGTTGATACGCTGGCCGTGGCCATGCGGGCGAGATCCTTGCGGAAGTCGGCAGAGTATCGACGGTTCTTGGCCATCTTCTGGAACTCTTCGCGCTTCTTCGCCGGGTACAGGTAACGCTTCATCTCACGGTGAAACTTGCGGGCCTCTTCGGCCTCGCCCTTTATCCACTCACCCTTGAAAACGCCGTTCACATACACGACGATCCCTTGCCTGAGTTTGGCGATGGTCTGGATCTGCGCGGTGACCTTGTAGCCGTCGCAGATCAGCTCGACCGCGCCGTAGTGGCCGGACAGTTCATTCTCGACTGCAGCCCATTGTTCCTTGGTGACGCTCATGGTGTTCTCCCGTTAAAACCTTCTCTCGAAGCCCGCGATTAACGGGCTTGAAGTGAGGGTTTCGGGTCTAGTGGGCTTTTGCTTTGTCGGTGGCTACCACCACCTTGACGTGGCGCTGCATGAAGTCGTCCAGGACGGCCTTGAGGCGCTCCTGGTCGCCAGTCATGTGCGCCAGGGCAATTTTCGACAACTCGCCGGAGACGTCTTTGAGGATCGGCTCCAGGGCTTCCTTGCCTGCGCTGAAGCCCTGGAGCCACAACTCCTCCAGGCGCTTCAGCAACTCGAGCTCGGGAAGTGTGCAGATGCCGCAGGCTGACTCGATCACGGCCAGCTTGGCCTTCATGACGATGCTGTTCTGGTCCATCACACCACCTCCCCGCCCAGTGCTTCAATCAGGCGCGGCAGGAAGCGCACCAGTTCGCCGGTCATCAGCGCGAAATCGGCGTCGAACTGCTCGTCGGCGCGCTCGGCGCTCTTCTCAGCTTCTTCCTTGAGGATGTCGAGGAAGGCCAGCCGCTTGATCTCCAGCTTCTCGGTGAGGACGAAGGAGATACGCTCGTCCCAGGTCAGCGCCAGGCGCGTCGGCAGCTTGCCGGCGGCGAGGTGGGCCTTGATCTCGGCGCCGACTTCGTCGCCCAGCGGATGGCGGACGTAGCGCACGGCGGCCTTTTCCTCGGCGGCCGATTTCAGCTCGCAATCGCGGTCGACCGTGAAACCGGCCGGGGCGTCGCCGCCGGCCAGCCAGTCGGCCATCGCCGACTGCGGCGAGAGCTGGGTGTGCAGTGCCTTCAGCGGGAACTCGTCGAGGCAGTGGCGCAGGTGTTCGATGACTTCCTCGGCCTTGGCCGGGCTGCCGGCGTCGACGACGAACCAGCCGTTGGTCGGATCGATCCAGACGAAGGTCGAGCGCTTGTGCGTGAAGGCGCGCGGCATCAGCTCCTCGGTGACGCGCTCCTTGATTTCCTTCATCTGCTTGCGGCCGGGCGGGTAGCCCTGCTGGTCGGCGATCTGCTCGGCGCGTTCCTGCGTCGTCTCGTTGACCACCGAAGACGGCAGCAGGCGCTGCTCGACGGCCAGCGCGATCAGCCATTGGCAATTTTGCGCATATACGATGGCGCCATCATTGCGCGGCGATACCCAGCCACGCGACATCGGCTGGTTGGACGGGCAGCGGGTAAATTCGCCACGCGCCAGTTGCTCTTCCAGTTGCTTGAGCGAGATCGCCCAAGTAGCGGGCAGGCGGTAAATTTGAAGATTCTTGAACCACATCACGCCACCTCCGCCAGCTCGGCCTCAAACGGCACCACCACGAAGTCCTCTCCCTGGCTGATGCTGATGCCAGGCACCGTGGCTACTGCCTCCGGCTCGTTGAGGATGGCGTCTTTATTGATCTCGTCCTTGGTGCGAATGAAGCGGGCCAGGCCCATGCGGCGTAGCAGGTCGAGCACTGCCTCGGCGCCGGTGACGCGCACCGAGGGCGGTCGCAAGCGCCAGGCGATCTCGCCGGTGGTCAGCGCGGCTGTTTTCACCTTGCCATGCTGGGTGAGCTGGTCGCGGTTGGCCTCAGCCCAGGTCTGTACGCCCTGGGTGAGCCCCTCGATCTTCAGGCGTAACGGTTCGGCGAGCTGCTCGTAGCGTTCCTTGACCTTGGCCAGCTCGTCGTTCATGTCGGCCGTGATGCGGGACAGGTCGCGGCTTGTCGTGCCGATCTCGGCAATGGCCTGAGCAGCCTGGTCCCGGGTCTGGGGGATGCTGATCGCGGCGGCGACGGATTTGATGCGGGTTTTTTTGGCCATGTTGGCTCCTTTCAGGGTGCGTAGGGACTGAGGTTGCGATGGCGGCAGGAGCCGCACAGGCGGTGATGGGGGCCATCCGAGGCGAATTCGCGGCCGCAGCACATGCAGTGGCGCTTCTTCGCCTTGGGCTTGCCGGCGAGCATTTCGATGCGGTGATAGACCGATGACTCGCTGCGGTCGATGGCTTTGGCGATTGCGCCAGCAGATTTGCCTTCGGCGACCATGGCGAACAATTGATCATCCTCGGTCTGCGACCAACGGCGGCAGTCGGTGGTGTTCCAGACCATCAGAGTTCTCCCGCCCGGCGCCAGGCGCGGCGCCAGCTGTAGCCGAGGGCCTGATCGGCGTACAGGCGCAGGGAGAGGATCAGGCGACGCATGTCACTTCCTCCCACTCGATCACGGTGCCGAAGCGGATGGCCTGCCAGGTGTGGGTCACCAGGTTGCCATCACGGTGCTGCTTGAGCCAGTTGGCATCGGTCAGCAAACGGTAGAGGTAGGGGCTGGCAGCGACGCGCACGGTGACCACGTCGGTGCCGTTGCCACGGCGCCGGCCGGAGAAGCCGATGACGTAGATGCCGTGGCGCACCAGCCAGAGGATGCAGCGCAGCAGATTGGTGATCAGGGTGGTCGCCGATGACATAGCGGCAGCACGGGGGCTTTCGCTCGCGCCCTTAGCTACCTGCTCGGCCGGGCGCATGGGGATGGGGGCATTCACTTGCGTTCTCCTTCGGGCTTGTTGGGGCAGGTCTGGCACTTGCGCCAGACCATGACCGCCAGGGGGTTGTGGGTCGGCGCCGGCAGGTTGGCCTTGGCGCAGTCCGAATACGGCACCTCGACGCACCGCACCGGGCAATCGACGACGTGGAAGCGGCTGATGACACGGTCGATGAAGGATTGGGGGACCGCCTTCATGGCGCTCTTGCCCTCCGGGTTCATCACCCGCGATACGTAGGCGCGAGAGAACCCCAGCCGCGCGGCGACCCGGGCCTTGCCTTTCTCACCGGCCTTGGTCACCTCCTGCTCCAGGAGGGCGCGCCAGTCGATGGGCATGGCGTTACTGTCCATAAAAGGCGGTCTCCTCATTAACGGGTTTGATCCAGACCACGGCGCCCAGGTTGGGGTCGTACATGGCGTCGGTACGCTGGACCATCGGCGGCCGGGGGCCGGTGTTGCTGATCAGGCGGTAGCGCGCCTGGGTGCCGCCCTTGCCGCGCCCCTTGCCCTCGGCGGTGCGCTGCAGGTAGCTGGCCAGGAACAGGTGCAGCAGGTAGTCCTTGGCTGCCACCTCCGACACCGGGATATGCTCGGTCGACGCGTAGGCCGACAGCTCGCGGGCGTTGGTGTCGCCCTTGAGGGTGCGCAGCGTCCGCCACATCTGCTCTTGCGCCAGACCCATCGTCACCGGACCACCGTCGCGGCGCAGGCGGGGCGCCTCTGCACCGTTATCGCGGACCAGCTTCCAGCGCTTGGCACGGCGCTTTCCAGGCGGGCTATCCTGCGTCACCGCCAGATATGTGGCCCGCTCAAGGGCGAGGATGTAGTCTCGGGCGGTATCGATCGACTCACCGCCGAACACGATCTCATTGAGGGTGAATTCGCCTCCTTCCAACGCGTGGATGCGCTCCCAGAGCAGTTGTCGCAGGCCCTTGCCGCCAGCGAGTTCGAGATGGGCGGGCTTACGCGCCATGCTTCACCTCCGGTCCGGTGGGAATCTCTGCCCAGTGCGACACGCGGCCGGCCTTGAAGCCTTCAGCGGTGATCCAGTGGTCGCCGTCCCAGTAGCCGATCCACACGCGTTCATTGCTATCCAGCATGCGAATCAGGACCGCGATGCCGCCATCGGGCATATAGTCGTGAGCGCAGGAAACCCAGGTGATGACTTCAGGTGCCCCGATAGTTCTTGCGGCCATCAAGCAGCCCTCCGCGGCGCTTCGCCGGTGTAGAGCGGACGGTCGGCCCACTGGCCGCGGCCGACGCTGTCCCAGCCTTCGATGGCGGCCTCTTCCTGGATGCCGGCGAGATTGACGCAGACCCGGCGCACGCTGCCGCCGGAAAGATTGACCAGGTGCTGCAGGAGGTCGTCGCCGACCTGGACGCCGTTGCAGTAGATCGGCGCCAGGGCGCGGGCATCCTGCAAGCTGACCGGCTGTGCTGGTATCCAGGACAGCACGCGGCTGTGGAAGCGTTCCCAGCGCTTGAGCTTCTGCGGTAGCATTTCCTCACCGGCGATGATGATGGTGGCCTGGCTGCCCTCGTAGATGTCGCGCACCAGCTCGACCATGTTGTCGCTGCGGCAGCAGTGGTCGAACTCGTCGATGATCAGCGGGCGGCCGCTGGCGGAGAGCTGCTGGGTGACCTGGTCGAGCATCTGTGGGATGGTCCCCGGCGACTTGCCGTTGCGGCTGGCCAGCGACATCTCGATCAGGATGTTCTCCAGCATCGACTTGCGGCTCCAGGCCGAGCGCATCTGGATGTAGTAGGCGCGGGTGGCGTTGCCGACGGTGACCAGGCTGGTGGTCTTGGCGTAGCCGGCCGGGCCGTACAGGCAGGCGAAGCCCGGCAGGCCGACTTGGCGGCCGTTGAGCTTCTCGACCGCGATGCGGACCAGGTCAAGATTGTGAATCTGAGCTACTTGTGACATCTTTTAGGCTCCATGTGGTTTGTGGTTGCTGCATCCGGCCGTCGCGTATTTGCCCTACGCGGCGGCCTTCTTCTTTGATTCGGCGCGGTACTGCGCCGAGAGCTGGTAGGTTCGGTGCCAGCGGGCATCGGCTTCGGTAACGGCTTCGCCGAGTTGCAGGCGAGCGTCCAGGTCGAGCCACTCGGCGTAGTTCTCCGCAGCACAGCGTTCGGAGCGCGGGCGGGCCGGCGGCATCGGCAGCGGGCGGACGACATCGCTGGCGTCAATGACGATTTCGTCCGCTCTGGTCGGGACGGCTTGTGGCGTCTTGATTTTGAACAGGGCGTCGGTGGGCGATAGGACGCGACCGCCGATGACCAGCTGGCTACTCGGCGCCACGGGGATCGCCAGCCCGGTGCGGGCGCGGATGATGTGGTCCGCCTTCTTGGCGTTACGCTTGAGCTGAGCGTTGGCGCGTTTTTCCTCGGCGATCTCGTACTGGGTTTTGGCCCGGTAGCCGGTCGCTTCCACCAGGTCGGCGACGCCTAGGAACTCGCCGTCCAGGCTCTTAACCCAAACGGCCCGCCAATCCATGGGGTCGATGGCTGCCATCACCCATTGGCCGTTCCATGCGCCCAAGCCGTCGAACTTGTAGCGCTGGCCGTTGCCGATTGGGCTGACTGCCTCGCGGCTGACCTTGCAGCGCACATGTGGCCGGAACAGGTCGACCAGGTGCTCTTCCTTGAGGGTGACCGGCTGCCAGCCAGCGTCGATATGCTCCTGCAGCGCTTCCCGAGGGGTCTGGTGGCGGCGCTTGCCGGTGACCGGGTCGGCGATCTTCTTCAGGCTGCGGTGTGGCTTGTCATTCCAGCGCTCGCAGGTCTCGTTGATCCAGGCTTCCGCCTCGGCGTAGCTCATGAACACCCGGCCCTTGCCCATCCGCTCGGCTTCCTTCTTCAGGCGGTCGCGTTCGATCAGGTCGCCGGAATTCGCCGCCTTCACCATCTTCTCGGTCAGCTTCTTCACTCGCTTCAGCGACAGGCTGTCCATGCCGGCCCCCTGGTAGGTGGCCAGTTCCCGGCTCTGCTTGTCCAGCCAGGCCGTGTTGAAGTTCTCGCAGATGCCGTTGGCCTGGGAGTTGCCGACCTCTTTCGGATGCACCGTGACAAAGCCGGCGCGCTCGGAGAGGGCGATCATTGGGTCGGTCGTGAACCGAGGGCTGTTCTTGATGACCTTGGTGCTGTCGGTCTGCAGCACGGCCATCATGCCGCCGAAGCGTACGCAGCGCTCCAGCCCGGCGGTGATGACCTCGTAGGTCTCGGTCAGGCCGATGCCCGGCGGTGGCACGTAGCGCGTGGCCACGTCGTGGAAGTGCCAGACCTCGTAGGTGACGAACTCGCCGGTCACCGGGTGCGGCGCGGTGAAGTGAGTATTCCAGCCGTCGGCATGAACCTCCTGCCAGGGGTACATCCCTTCCGAGGTGCGCGGCTGGTAGTGCTTGTGGGCGCGCAGCTGCGATCCGGTGTAACGGCCTTTCAGCTGGTCGATGGCCGAGAGCTTGCCGTCGAGCACCCGACGCACCGCATGGTAGCTGGGCGGTGTTTCGCCCCAGGCAGGGTTCCATTGCTTGGCAATCTCATCAGTGATCCAGGTGATGCAGCTCCCCTGCGGCCGTTGGCGCAGGGCGAGCAAAAGGCCGTACCAGGGCTTGACCGCCAGATCCTTCTGCACCTTCTTCGGCGCCGCCCGTCCCCGGGTGGCCTTGACCGTCAGCCAGTTGTGCACGGTCTTCCGGCTCAGCCGGTTGTCGGCCCGTGGCTTGTCCCAGGCGTGGGCGAAGGCCCAGGCCAGGGGCGCCGGCAGCCGCCCGGCGTGGCGCTCGGCGTTGAGGTGGTCGATGGCTCGGGCCATGGCGCCAGGGAAAGCGTCAATGAAGGCGAGCAGCCGCTCCCGGGCACGCTCGACATCGAGTTGCTTGCCGGTAAGTTCAGCCGGGCCGCCGATCAGCGCCGGCAGCGTTTCCGCTTCCACCGGGGCAGGCAGGGGCGCCGCCGGGGTGGGCAGTGCGGCCATCGAACGGTGCAGGGCAGCCACCTGGACGGCTTCCGCGACTGCCTTGGGAAGGCCGGTAATCGGGTAGAGCCGCCGCCGGCCGCCGCGCACCGCGATTTCCTCGAAGGGCCAGGCTTCTTTGTCGGCGCGACGTTCAGCGGTACGCTTTGTGATACCGACAGCGGCGGCGATCTCGGCCAGAGTGACGCTGGTCGCGCTCTTGGGCAGCGCGGCGTTCATGCCCGTACCTCCTGTTGGGCGAGGGGGCAGTCCATGCCGTTAGAATGGCAAGGCCGGCTCGCAATCGGCTTACCCATCAACACCACAGGAGCCCCCTCAATGAAACCACTCACGACGACCCAGGTCGCCGAACCGATGTTCAACTTCCTGCAGTTGGCCTTTGCCGGCATCAACGATCCAGCGACCGTAGCGTTCGAGCGCGGCCAGGCTGATGCCCTGTTGCTGCGCATCGCGTCTGCCAAGACGCTACCGATCAAGGAGGCGCTCTTGCTTCCTGACGGGGAGCGTCGGGCGCTCAAGGAATTGCTGATGCAGTACGTCATGTTCTGGAGCATGTTTAGCGATCTGGTATTCCCGCCGGATTTCCTCAATGGAACCGACGAGACAAGACTCGGATCTGGCGTGCTTGCCTACGTTGCCAAACACCAATGGCCGTTCCCTCAGCAATTGCCCTGGCCAGTGAGCGCATGAGGCTCTGTAGAAGAAAGCGGGGGAATCGGTTCGGTACGCGAGTCAGCTTTTTCGGCCGGCAAGTGGGCGACTGGGTATTCATGCCATCTCTCCCATTGCATTCTTGAGTTGCTTGATCCGACGGCCGGCGTCTTCCTTCAGGCGCTCCAGTTTGCCGATCTCGGCATCCAGGGCTTCCTTGCCGACTAGCAATTTGCAGCCGCGCAGGTTGGCCAGCCAGGAGCTGACCTGGTGCGAACCGATGGCGACCTCGAGGGCCGGCAGGTATTCGAGCGGAAAGCGCCAGCCCTCGCGGCTCTCGGCCGTCCAGGAATCGAGTTGGTGCTTGGTGATCTCCTGACCGGTCAGCTCGCTCATGCGGGCAGCGACCTCGAAGCGGGTGTGCGGGCAGGCCTTCAGCAAGTCAGAGATCAGGTGACGGACCTGTAGGCCGACATCGAGAGCCCCAGGGAGCGGCGTCCGGGCGACCGGTACCTCGAAGAGGTCCAGCGTCAGCGTGTCTTTATGGCGGGCCATGATGTCTACGCCGCCTTCCTGAGATTGCCATTGTGTTGGTAACCAGAAACGGTAGACTTGAGACGCAATGCCCGCAGGCCACGCGGTTTTTTCGTGCCATCTTCGTTGTAGCGCGACGGCCAGATTTCCTGCGGGGTAACGCCGATGGCGGCGGCGATCCGTTTTTCGTTCAGCGGATAGCTGCGCTCAAAGGTGTGGGAAAGGGTCGAGGAGGCCTTGACGCCGTGGTGTGCGGCTAGCGCCCGCAGCGTCCATCCTGCCTTGTCCAAGGCCGCCTTGATGTCGGCCGGGTGCCAGTCCTTTCGACTGGTTTTTTTGGTGCTTGTGTTTGCCATTTATTTCGCCTCGTTGCGGTGGTGCGATGGATGGCATTTAACAGCACAATTGTTCGTCAGTCAACGCAGTTGACAGCAATAAAGTTCGTGTCGCACTTTCCGTGAGGCGTGGTTTCGTGCTGATGTCTTTATTTGAATTTGAAATCAATTGGTTGCGGAAGTGCGACATGCATTTGTTTGTGTCGCACTTTCTGTCGCACTTTGTCGTTGAAAGTACGACATGAGCTTGCCGCAACGATTAAAGGATGCGCGAGCTGCTCTTGGCCTCAGTCAAAAAGAGGTCGCAGAACAATCTGGCGTGTCTGTGCGAGGCTATCAAGGGTATGAAGATGGGCGAAGCACACCTGGTGGAGATGCTATTGCGGGGCTTGTACGCCTTGGCATCAACGCCAACTGGCTACTGACGGGCGAAGGATCGATGCTGCTGACCGACTCGGTGCCACCGACGTCTGCAGCGACGCCGCCGCAGATCAACGTTGACGCCTTGGTGCAAGCGTTCTGCGTGTCCCTGCAGACCGCCCCCAAGGGCGAATCTGTTGAGAAATCGGCCCGCAAGGCTGTTGAGTTCTACCTCTACTGCCTGGATAGAGGATTGATTACCCCGGAAGGTGATGGCGAGGGCGATCTGCCAAACGTCGCTTGATATGACTGCGGTCAATTCCAGCCGAATTACACTCTGGCATCATCCGGCCTTTTTGCGATGTCGAAGCTTCCATATGCGTGGATGCTGGGCGCCATGATCGCCTGGCGGCAGCGCAATCCCGATGCCGATCCCGAAGGGTCGCACCTGCTACTGCAGAGCATTTTCGCCCGCGCCGGCGTTTTCCGGAGCGCCCCGACCAGGTCGGCGAACGACGTCGCCGCCGCGCTGTTCATTCTGATACTTGTCTGGTGGTGGAACTGTGCCAAAAACCGTGCGAATTTGGTTAATCCGAACGCGGTTTTGCGCAAATTAACGCGGGGCCGTTTTTTGGGGGCTATCCCCGCCGATCCCGCATGGTTGCTGGCGTCCGCGTGGTTCTGGTCGTGGCTGACACTGTGCCATTTCGATCACCTCCCCACATGCTGGCGGCAGGCAATGTCTCCGCGGGCAAAAAAATAGCCCAATCAGTGATGATTGGGCTATTTCCTGATGATTCTGCTGGCTCCCCGACCTGGGCTCGAACCAGGGACCTACGGATTAACAGTCCGGCGCTCTACCGACTGAGCTATCGGGGAACAGAAGCCGGCATTCTAGGAGTAGAATGCCCTCCTGTCAAGCATTTCGTGGCTTTTTGACGAAGAAAGGCAATAATGGATTCCGGTCTCGTCTATGCAAAAACGCCGATCGGTGACGAGGCCGTTCGGCAGAGCACGCGCGTCGTGCAGCGTAATCTGCGGCTGGTCCTGGTTCAGATCGACGGCAAGACCACCGTTGGCGAACTCGGCAACAAGATCGGCAACCAACGTCTGGTCGAATCGGCGATCAAGGAACTTGAAGAAGGCGGTTTCATCGTTCCCAGCGCACAGGCTGCTGCCGTCTGGGAGATGGACCGTCACGTCGCTGCACATCGCGAGCAGGTGTCGGCGATTTCCCAGTTTTCCTCGTTCGGCGCCAGTAGCGTTCTGCCCGACACCTCGCTCGTGCCGCACAGCAGAAGCAGTCAGTTTTCCTCCTTCGGCAAACCCATCCTGCCTGCCGAGCGGCAGCCCGCGGTGCTTGAGGCGCCGTCAGCAGAGGAGGCACCGCCGGCATTCCGTCAGCCGCGGGCCGGAATATCCGGCAGCATGTTGCTGAAGCTTGCCCTGGTCTTGGTGCTGGCAGTGGCGCTGGGGCTGGTGTTTTTCCCTTACGACGGTCAGAAGGAGAGGCTTGCCGCCAGCATGACCCGATTGCTGGGAACACCGGTCAAGGTGGATGCCTTTGCCCTTCGTCTTTTGCCGAAGCCGCACTGGGAAGCCGCCGGGGTGCGCATCGGCGACAGCATCACGGTGGGCCGGCTGGGGCTGGCTTCTCCGCTCTCCATCGCCTTTGGCGGTGTCAATGGCGTTGAAACGCTGATGCTGGGCGATGTCGTGGCAACACCCGCCCAGTTGCTCTCGCTGCCGTTGTTGCAGGGCAATCTTCCGCTGCCGGCATTGAAGCAGATTTTCATCGAAAATCTGGCGGTGAGGACCGATAGCGGTCTGCCCCTTGGGGCCTTCAATGGGCAATTGAACTTGGCCGGTGGTGTGTTGCGTGACGGTCAGCTGGAGAACCCGGAACGTAGCCTGCAATTACGCCTTTCAGCCAATGGTGGCGCATTGGATATCGCGCTGGAAGGACGTGGCTGGAAGCCTTTTCCGTCGTCCTTGTTGTCGCTCGACGGTCTTCAGGCCAAGGCGACCCTGCATGCAGATCGCGTCGATGTCGAAAATATCGACACCATTTTCCTGGGGGGGATCATGAAGGGGCGTGGCTCGCTAAGCTGGGCGTCCGCGGGATTGCAGCTGGATGGTACGGCGAATCTGGCGCGCTTTTCCTTGCGTCAGGTGGCGGCGGCTTTTGTACCGAAGCTGTCGGCCGAAGGGGAGGTGAATGGCGCACTCCGGCTGACGGCGCGTGGCACCGACTGGGATGCCCTGTGGTCGGCGATTGCCGTGACAGCCGATGTGGAAGTCCTGCGCGGCACGATGAGTGGTGTCGACCTTGGCGAGGCAGCCAGGCGGGGTGCGGGGGCTGCGGTCCGGGCAGGTTCGACGCGTTTCGATCGCCTGACGGCCAGGCTGGACATCAATGCGAACCGCACGCAGTTCAGCAACCTGATGCTCGATGCCGGCCTGGTATCGGCCAGTGGTCAGGGGCGGGGGGCGGCCGGGGGAGAAATCGACGCCAATCTGGTGTCGACCGTAAGAACCTCGGTATCGACCTTGCGCACGCCGTTGAAGGTGGAAGGAAAACTGCCGGTGTTGACGGTGACGGCGGGGCGCTAAGCGAGGCAAGCCGAGGCAAAGAAAAAGGCGGGAAATCCCGCCTTTTTTCATGTCGACCGCAGGAACGGCTTACTTCGTGACGGCGGCGATGGCCTTGGCGACGTAGCCGATGTTCTTCGTGTTCAGCGCGGCCAGGCAGATGCGGCCGGTGGACACGGCGTAGATGCCGAAGTCGTTCTTCAGTTGCTCGACCTGGGCAGCCGTCAGGCCGGTGTAGGAGAACATGCCGCGTTGCTTGACGACGAAGGAGAAGTCCTGCGCGACGCCTTCGGCCTTGATCGCGTCGACCAGACCGGTGCGCATGGCGCGGATGCGGTCGCGCATGCCGGCCAGTTCGGCTTCCCACTGGGCGCGCAGTTCGGTCGAAGCCAGCACGGCAGCGACCAGGGCGCCACCGTGGGTCGGCGGGTTGGAGTAGTTGGTGCGGATGACACGCTTGACCTGGGACATGACGCGGGTCGCTTCGTCCTTGGAGGCGGTGACGACGGACAGGGCGCCGACGCGCTCGCCGTACAGCGAGAAGTTCTTGGAGAACGAGCTGGAGGCGAAGAATTGCAGGCCGGAGGCGGAGAAGGCGCGGATCGCCACGGCGTCGGCGTCGATGCCATCGGCGAAGCCCTGGTAGGCCATGTCGAGGAAGGGCACCAGGCCGCGTTCCTGGCAGATGCCGACGACTTCGGCCCACTGGGCGTCGGACAGGTCGGCGCCGGTCGGGTTGTGGCAGCAGGCATGCAGCAGCACGACGGAGCCCGGAACCATCTTGTTCAGGTCGGCCTTCATGCCGGCGAAGTTCACGCCGCGGGTGCCAGCATCGTAGTAGGCGTAGTCCTCGACGATGAAGCCGGCGGACTCGAACAGGGCGCGGTGGTTTTCCCAGGACGGGTTGCTGATGTAGACCTTGGCATCCGGGTTCAGGCGCTTCAGGTAGTCGGCGCCGATCTTCAGCGCGCCGGTGCCGCCGATGGCCTGGGCGGTGATGACCTGGCCATTGGCCAGCAGGGCGGAGTCCTTGCCGAACAGCAGGTTCTGCACGGCGGTGTTGTAGGCGGCGGGGCCTTCGATCGGCTGGTAACCGCGCGGCGGGGCGGCCTTCAGGCGGACCTCTTCGGCGGCCTTGACGGCGGCCAGCAGCGGAATCTTGCCGTTGTCGTCGAAGTAGACGCCGACGCCAAGGTTGACCTTGGTGTCACGCGCATCGGCGTTGAAGGCTTCATTCAGACCGAGGATCGGGTCGCGCGGGGCGAGTTCCACCGCAGCGAAGATCGAAGAGGACATTAGCGACTCCGTGGAATAATAGGGAAAGGAACCAACAGTAACGCACGACCCAAGGGTCGCGCTGACGAAAGCGGAAAATTTTAACATGAGTGAAACCCCGACCGGTGAGGTCGTCACCTTTCCCGACAGCCCCTATCGCTTGTATCAGCCTTTTCCGCCCGCCGGCGATCAGCCGGCCGCCATCGATCAACTGGTCGAAGGACTCGACGACGGCCTGTCCTTCCAGACGTTGCTCGGCGTGACCGGCTCGGGCAAGACCTACACCATGGCCAACGTCATTGCCCGTACCGGTCGCCCGGCGCTGGTGCTGGCACCGAACAAGACCTTGGCGGCGCAGTTGTACTCGGAATTTCGGGAATTCCTGCCGGAAAACGCCGTCGAGTACTTCGTTTCCTACTACGACTACTATCAGCCCGAGGCCTATGTGCCGTCGCGCGACCTGTTCATCGAGAAGGATTCGTCGATCAACGACCACATCGAGCAGATGCGCCTGTCGGCGACGAAAAGCCTGATCGAGCGGCGCGACGTGGTGATCGTGGCGACCGTGTCGTGCATCTACGGCATCGGCGACCGCGACGAATACCACAACATGATCCTGACCATGCGCGTCGGCGACAAGCTTGACCAGCGCGCCATCGTCAAGCGCCTGTCGGACATGCAGTACGACCGCAACGAGATGGATTTTCACCGCGGTACCTTCCGTGTGCGCGGCGACGTCATCGACATCTTTCCGGCCGAACATGCCGAGCACGCCATCCGCGTTTCTCTGTTCGACGACGAGATCGAAAACCTGCAGTTCTTCGATCCGCTGACCGGCCAGCTTTTCCACAAGGCCTTGCGCTTCACCGTCTTTCCGGCCTCGCACTACGTCACGCCGCGCGCCACCGTGCTGCGGGCGATCGAGGCGATCAAGACGGAATTACGCGAACGCATCGACTTCTTCGTCAAAAACGAGAAGTTGGTCGAGGCGCAGCGCATCGAGCAGCGCACCCGTTTCGACCTGGAAATGCTTGATCAGATCGGCTTCTGCAAGGGCATCGAAAACTACTCGCGGCACCTGTCCGGGCGCAAGGCCGGGGAGTCGCCGCCGACACTGATCGATTATCTGCCGGCCGATGCGATCATGTTCATCGACGAGTCGCACGTGACCATCGGGCAGGTCGGCGGCATGTACAAGGGTGACCGTTCGCGCAAGGAAAACCTGGTCGATTACGGTTTTCGCCTGCCATCGGCGCTGGATAACCGGCCGTTGCAGTTCAACGAATTCGAGGCGCACATGCGCCAGACCGTGTTTGTCTCGGCGACGCCGGCGGATTACGAAAAACAGCACGCCGGTCAGGTGGTCGAGCAGGTCGTCCGACCGACCGGCCTGATCGATCCGGATGTGCAGATTCGGCCGGCGTCCACACAAGTTGACGATCTGCTGGGGGAAATCCGCCTGCGGGTGGCGGTCGAGGAGCGGGTGCTGGTGACCACGCTGACCAAACGGATGGCCGAAGACCTGACGGATTTTCTGGCCGACAACGGCGTGCGCGTGCGTTACCTGCACTCGGATATCGATACCGTCGAGCGTGTCGAAATCATCCGCGACCTGCGCCTGGGCGAGTTCGATGTTCTGGTCGGGATCAACCTGTTGCGTGAAGGTCTGGACATTCCGGAAGTCTCGCTGGTCACCATCCTCGATGCCGACAAGGAGGGCTTCCTGCGTTCCGAACGCTCGCTGATTCAGACCATTGGTCGGGCCGCTCGTCATATTCATGGCACAGCGATCCTTTACGCTGATACGATTACGCAATCCATGCAGCGGGCCATTGCCGAAACCGGGCGACGGCGCGAAAAGCAGATTGCTTTCAATCTGGCGCATGGCATTACGCCGCGCGGGGTGTCGAAAAAGATCAAGGACATCATCGACGGTGTGTACGACAGCGAATCGGCGCAGACCGAACGCAAGGCCGCACAACAGCGTGCGGTCTACGAAGCAATGGACGAGAAAAGCGTCGCCAGGGAGATCAAGCGGCTCGAAAAGCAGATGCTGGAGTGCGCGAAAAACCTGGAATTCGAAAAGGCGGCGGCAGCCCGTGATGAACTGTTCCGGCTCAGGGAGCAGGTATTCGGTGCGGCGCAGCACGACCCTGATGGAGAAGACAAGGGATGATCTATCGCATTCTGCTGGTTTGCATGGGCAACATCTGCCGTTCTCCAACGGCTGAAGGTGTGCTTAGACAGTTCATTAAAATCAATGGACTGGGCGATAAAGTTGAAGTTGATTCTGCGGGTACGCACGGCTATCACGTTGGCGAAGCCCCGGATACCAGAACACAGCGTGCCGCTGCGTTGCGCGGTTACAACCTTTCCCAGTTACGGGCTCGCAAGGTGGCGCGCCAGGATCTCGATTATTTCGATCTGATTCTGGCCATGGACCGGAACAATCTGGACAACCTGCAACGCATGGCGAGGCCTGATCAGTTGCCGAAGATCGGCCTGTTCATGCGCTATGCGAAAAAGTTCGACGACGAGGAGGTACCCGATCCTTTCTATGGCCTGGGACATGGATTCGATCTGGTGCTCGACATGGTCGAGGATGCGTCGCAGGGGCTGGTGGATTTCCTGCGCAAGAAATTATCCTGACCCTTTTCCGAAGCTGGAATGAAGAAGGGGCGCCCGACGGGCGCCCCTTCTTGTTTGCCGGGTTTGCCGGCGAGTCTTGCCTTACTTGCCGGTTTCGACCATCACCAACGGTTCGTTGCTGTCAGCTTCGACGCTGCGAGCCTTGCGCGGACGACCGAGTTTGACCGGCGCTTCCTGAACCGCTGCCGTAATCGGGGCAGCCGTTGTCTGCACCATGACCAGGCCGCTGTCGGCCAGGCTGTTTTCGATTTCTGCGGTCGACAGGCTGCTTGCCGGAATTTCCATTGCCACCGGCGCTTCAGGCTGGGCGGCGACGGAAACTGCCTCCACCGTGGCAACGGTCGGGGCCGTTTCCTCGACCACGGCGACCGTGCTTTCGATGTCAGACGACTGCATTTCCGGCTGGGTCTCGACGACGACCACCGGAACTGGTTCGGCGGCAGCTTCTGCTGCCGGGGAAACCGGGATGGCTTCGGCAACGGTGCTGATCGCGGGTTCCATGGCGACGATCGCAACCGGCTGGCTGACTTCGTCGGTCGGAATGGTCACGACGATCGGTTCGGCATTGGCTGCAGATGCCGCATCGACCGGCGTGGCGGTTTCGCCGACGGCGTTTTCCTGTTCCGGGCGTCGTTCACCACGACCGCGACCACCGCGACGACCCCGACGGCGTTGGCCGCCGTTCTGTTCGTCATTACCCGTCTCACCCGGCTGATTGCCGACGATCTGGGCGGTTTCGGTCACGGCAGCGGCTTCAGCCTGGACCTGATCGACATTTGCCGGGGTCGGACGCGGTTCGCGCTGCTTGTCCTTGTTGCGTTGCCGGCGCTCCTGGCGTTCACCGCCAGTCTCTTCGTTGTTACGCTCGCGGGCCGGTTTCTCGGCACGGGGTTCGTTGCGGCGTTCTTCGTCACGGCGGTTGTTGCCGTTGCGACCGTTGCGCCGGCCGCCGTCGCGGCGTCCATCGCCCTGACGGGCTTCGCGGGGCTTGCGTGCCGGTTCGGGTTTGACTTCCGGTGTAGCGGGTTTGGCCGGTGCGCGGAACAGCGACAGGATGCGCGCGAACAGCCCGGTTTCCTGGGCAGCGGAAACCGGCGCGGGGGCCACGGTTTCGCTCTTTTCGGGAACGATCGGGGCCGGCTGTTCCGGCGAGATGCCCTTGATTGCCGCTTCCTGACGCGGTTTGGCATTGCTCTCCTGGGTCGCCTGCTTGATGGCTTCCTCGACCGGCATGTCGACCATGCGGTAGGACGGCTCGCGCAGGTCTTCCTGGTTCAGGTCGTCGTGGCGCAGGCGGGTGATCGTGTGCGCCGGCGTTTCCAGATGCACGTTCGGGATCAGCAGGATGGTGACCTTGTGGCGCAGCTCGATCGCCTGGATGTCCGGGCGCTTCTCGTTGAGCAGGAAGGTGGCGACATCAACCGGAACCTGGACATGCACGGCACCGGTGTTTTCCTTCATCGCTTCCTCTTCGAGGATGCGCAGGATGTGCAGCGCGGCGGATTCGGTCGAGCGGATGTGACCGGTGCCGGTACAGCGCGGGCAGGAGATGTAGCTGGTTTCGGCCAGCGCCGGACGCAGGCGCTGGCGCGACAGTTCCATCAGGCCGAAACGGCTGATCTTGCCCATCTGCACGCGGGCACGGTCGAAACGCAGGGCGTCGCGCAGGCGGTTTTCGACTTCGCGCTGGGCCTTGCTGTTTTCCATGTCGATGAAGTCGATGACGATCAGGCCGCCCAGGTCGCGCAGACGCAACTGGCGGGCCAGTTCATCGGCCGCTTCGAGGTTGGTCTTGAGGGCGGTTTCCTCGATGTCGGCACCCTTGGTGGCACGACCGGAGTTGACGTCGACGGCGACCAGGGCTTCGGTGTGGTCAATGACGATGGCGCCGCCGGACGGCAGGTTGACCTGGCGGGCGAAGGCGGTCTCGATCTGGTGTTCGATCTGGAAGCGCGAGAACAGCGGCACGTCGTCGCGGTAGCGCTTGACGCGGTTGATGTTGCCCGGCATCACGGTGCCCATGAAGGCACGCGCCTGCTCGTAAACCTCATCGGTATCGATCAGGATCTCGCCGATGTCCGGCTGGAAGTAGTCGCGGATGGCGCGGATGACCAGCGAGCCTTCGAGGTAGATCAGGAAGGCGCCCGATTGCTGCTGGGCAGCACCTTCGATGGCACTCCACAGTTGCAGCAGGTAGTTGAGGTCCCACTGCAACTCTTCGGCCTGGCGGCCGATGGCGGCGGTGCGGGCGATCAGGCTCATGCCGCCCGGGACTTCGAGCTGGTCCATCACTTCGCGCAGCTCGGCACGTTCGTCACCGTCGACGCGGCGCGAAACGCCGCCGCCGCGCGGATTGTTCGGCATCAGGACCAGGTAGCGGCCGGCCAGCGAGACGTAGGTGGTCAGCGCGGCACCCTTGTTGCCGCGTTCGTCCTTGTCAACCTGGACGATCAATTCCTGGCCTTCCTTCAGGGCCTCGTTGATCTTGGCCCGACCGGCTTCGACGCCAGGCTGGAAATAGGCGCGGGAGACTTCCTTGAACGGCAGGAAGCCGTGGCGTTCGGCACCATAGTCGACGAAACACGCTTCGAGCGAGGGCTCGATACGCGTGATGACGCCCTTGTAGATGTTGCTCTTGCGTTGTTCCTTGGCGGCGGATTCAATGTCGAGATCGATCAGTTTCTGACCGTCGACAATGGCGACACGGAGTTCTTCCGCCTGTGTCGCATTGAATAGCATGCGTTTCATTGATTTCGGCTCCAGCGCGCTGTCGACCGCAATGAAACGCCCGTTGTTCAGGCAGCGACGGATTCTTTATCGGGTTGCGTCATGTAAGGTTGGCAAGGCGATGGTTGAACGTGCTGTTTATCAGACTTGGGCCGCGTGTTTTTCTTCAAATGCGCGACCGGTAAATTCCTGCAACGGGCGATCCGTGCGTGCTTCTGGCGAGCTAATCCATTAACATCACTACTTTTGGTGAGTGAACTTAACCAGGTGTTCCTCGTTGGCTTGGCCTGCGCAGTTGGCACAGGAGAGCGGTCGGAGCCTGCCGTGTGGCGGTCGCATCCCTTCCCGGGTACGAGGGCCTACGGTCTGACGGTTCGGCATCTCTTGCAAACCGAGACTTGGAACCTGGGCAGTATATTAGAAAATGCACAGCGCTGGTAACAATTCAGTCACCCGGGTGACGATCGACGAGGAGGCTGCCGGCCAGCGTCTGGACAACTATCTGTTGCGCCATTGCAAGGGGGTGCCGAAGAGTCATGTGTACCGCATCCTGCGCAGCGGCGAGGTACGGGTCAACAGTCGCCGGGTCGATGCCACCTATCGTCTTGTCATCGGCGATCAGGTTCGGATTCCGCCGATACGCCTGGCCGAGCGATCGGTTGACGAGGTCGATGAACAGGCCAAGCAACGGGTCGATCTGCCGATCGTCTTCGAGGATGAGGCGATGCTGGTGATCAACAAGCCGGAGGGCATTGCGGTGCATGGTGGTAGCGGCGTCAGTTTCGGTGTCATCGAGGCGTTGCGCCGGCAACGCCCGCAGGCCCGTTTCCTGGAACTGGCGCATCGGCTGGACCGCGAAACGTCCGGCATCCTGCTGGTCGGCAAGAAGCGTTCGGCGTTGACTGCATTGCATGACATGTTCCGCGAGCACGGTGCGGGCGCCGACAAGCGCTACCTGGTGCTGGTCAAGGGGCGCTGGATGAACGCCACGCAACATGTCAGGCAGCCCTTGCTGAAATACCTGACCGAATCCGGCGAGCGTCGTGTTTCGGTCAATGCCGAGGGCAAGCCGTCGCACACGGTGTTCCGGTTGCTGGCCCGCTGGTCGGGCATGAGCCTGCTCGAGGCGCAATTGAAAACCGGGCGGACGCATCAGATCCGCGTGCATCTGGCGCATCTCGGCTTTCCCATTCTGGGCGACGAGAAATACGGGGATTTCGCACTCAACAAGCGTCTGCGTCCCGAGGGGCTGAAGCGCATGGCGCTGCATGCCTGGCAGATGGATTTCCGCCATCCGCTGAGCGGTGAGTCAATGCGCACGACCGCACCTTTGCCGGCCGGGATCGCTGATTACATTGCTGCGGTTGACGCCCGCGAGGGCCGGGAATTCGCCGTGGATAACCTGGCCGACTGGCTGGCAGGGAAGGATGACCGATGAAATATCAACTGATCGTTTTCGACTGGGATGGCACGCTGCTCGATTCGGCGGGTGCCATTGTGCGCAGCATCCAGGCATCTTGCGCGGATCTTGGTCTGCCGGTGCCGGACGATGCGCAGGCCAGGCACGTGATCGGCCTGGGGCTGGCCGATGCGATGCGTCATGCGGTTCCTGACCTGCGCCCGGAAGACACGCCGGCAATGGTCGAGCGCTATCGTTTTCATTATCTGTCCGGCGATCACGCGTTGACGCTGTTTTCCGGGGTGCCGGAAATGCTGGCCCGGCTCCGCGCGGCCGGTCACCTGCTGGCGATTGCCACCGGCAAGAGTCGTCTCGGTCTGGAGCGGGCACTCGATCATTCCGGTCTGCGCCCGTTGTTCCATGCCTCGCGCTGTGCCGACGAATGCCATTCGAAGCCGCATCCGCAGATGCTTGAGGAACTGATGGCCGAATTTGCCGTCACGCCCATGTCGACCGTGATGATCGGCGATACCTCGCACGATTTGCAGATGGCGCTCAATGCCGGTGTCGAGGGCTTGGCGGTGACCTATGGTGCGCATCCGCATGCTCACCTGCGCGAGTATTCGCCGCTCGCCTGTCTGAACGATGTCGCGGAACTGGATGCATGGCTGACGAGCCACGCCTGATCGGCGACGTTTCGACACTGGTTGACGGCGGCACCGGTCTACGTTTCAAAGTCAGCCGCGATGGAAGGGAGGTGCCGGCCTTTGCCGTTCGTTACGACAGTAAGGTATACGCCTACCTGAACGAATGCGGCCATGTGCCGGCCGAACTCGACTGGCAGCCCGGCGAGTTCTTCGATCATTCCAAGCTATACTTGATCTGCGCGATCCACGGTGCGCTTTATGCGCCGGATACCGGCCGCTGCCTTGGCGGACGCTGCCAGGGCAGGGGGCTCAAGCCGCTGGATGTGCGCGAAATCGACGGACAACTCTATCTCATACCCGACAGCCGCAATGGATAACCCACAGCAGGATCCCGCCTGGGAACGCAAGACTCTCGAAAAACTCGCCTTTGCCTCGCTCGCCGAGCAGCGCGCCCGGCGTCGCTGGGGCATCTTCTTCAAGCTGCTCGGTTTTGCTTACGTGGCGGTCATCCTGTTTACGCTGGTGGATTGGGAAAAGGGGCCGATCCATGACAAGCACACGGCGCTGGTCAGCCTGGAGGGCACCATTGCAGCCAAGGGCGAAGCTAATGCGGAAAACCTGATTTCGGCGCTGGATGCGGCTTTCGAGGCCGAGCAGTCGGTGGGGGTCGTGCTGCGCATCAACAGCCCGGGCGGCAGTCCGGTACAGGCGGGTCTGGTGAACGATGAAATCCGTCGCCTGCGCGGCAAGCATCCGGATAAGCCGCTGTATGTGGTGGTCGAGGATATCTGTGCCTCGGGCGGTTATTACGTGGCGGCCGCTGCGGACAAGATTTACGTGAACAAGGCCAGCATCGTTGGCTCGATCGGCGTGCTGATGGACGGTTTCGGTTTCACCGGGGCGATGGAAAAACTGGGCGTCGAACGCCGTCTGCTGACCGCCGGCGAAAACAAGGGCTTCCTCGACCCATTCTCGCCGCTGCCGGAAAAGCAGAAGGCATTTGCCGCTGCATTGCTGAAGGACATCCACCAGCAGTTCATCGATGTCGTCAAGGCGGGACGTGGCGATCGTTTGAAGGACAACCCCGATCTGTTCTCGGGGCTGATGTGGACCGGAGCGCAGAGCATTGCGCTGGGGCTTGCCGATGATTACGGTAGCGTCGATTCGGTGGCGCGCGATGTGTTGAAGGCGGAAACCGTGCTCGATTATTCGGTCAAGGACAATTTTGCCGAGCGTTTCGCCAAGCGTTTCGGCGCCGGTGCGGTCGACAGCCTGTGGCGCGGCATTTCCGGCGCCGCCTCGGATTTTCGCCTGAACTGATCAGGCCAGCAGCAGGAAAACGGTCGGACGCCGCTCGATATCGGGCGGCGTCTGTTTTTTCCACTGGCCAATGCTTTGCGTGCGTATCGTTTCGCCGGGCAGGCTCAGGTCGGTGGCCACGCACAGGCGTGTGGCCGGCTGGCAGTGCTGTATGACGGCATCGAACATCGCCCGGTTCCGATACGGCGTTTCGATGAACAGCTGGGTCTGTCGTTTCCGGCGCGATTCGTTTTCCAGTTCGCGCAGGGCTTTGCTGCGGTCGACATCCTTCGCCGGCAGATATCCCTGAAAGGCGAAACGCTGGCCGTTCAGGCCGGAGGCCATCAAGGCCAGCAGTAGCGAGGAAGGGCCGATCAGCGGCACGACGCGGATGCCTTCATGTTGCGCGAGGGCCACCAGGTTGGCGCCTGGATCGGCGACGGCCGGGCAACCGGCCTCCGAGAGCAGGCCGACATCGTGTCCGGCGCGCAGCGGTGCCAGCAGGCGTTCCAGCGCATCCGCCCGGGTGTGTTCGTTCAACTCCTCCAGTTGCAGCGACTGCAACGGCGCATCGGTACCCGCCGCCTTGAGGAAGGCGCGCGCGCTCTTGGCCTGTTCGACGACAAAATGGGTCAGCGGTCTGAGCGTGGCGAGAACGTTCGCCGTCAGACAGTCGGCCGGTGCGACCGGGCCGAGCGGCACCGGGATCAGGTAGAGGGTGCCGGCCATCAGAGAACGGCCACGCCCTGGCGGCGCAACATGTCGCACAGCGCGATCAGCGGCAGGCCGACCAGTGCATTCGGGTCGTCACCCCGCATCGACTGCAGCAGGGCGATGCCGAGTCCTTCGGATTTGGCTGAGCCTGCGCAGTTGTAGGCCGGCTCGCGACGCAGGTAGTGTTCGATCTCGTCGTCGCTCAGCGTGCGGAAAGCGACCAGGGTCGGCACACCGCGGACCTCCGCCTCGCCGGTGGCGGCGTTGTACAGGCACAGACCGGTGAAGAAATTGACCGTCTTGCCGGATAGTTCGCGTAGTTGCTGGACGGCGCGGGAATGGTCGCCCGGTTTTCCGTAAATTTTGCCGTCGACCGTGGCAACCTGATCGCTGCCGATGATCAGTGCCCTCGGGTGTGCCGTAGCGACAGCCCGTGCCTTGGCTTCGGAGAGTCTCAGGGCGAGGGCTTCTGGTGTTTCGCCGGGCAGGGGCGATTCGTCGGTCTGCGGATTGGCGACCGAAAACGGCAGGCCGAGTCGCCCGAGCAATTCCCGCCGGTAAGGCGAGGTCGAGGCGAGGATGATTTCTTGCATGGTGATTTCTTTATGCAACAAGGCGTTGCGGCGATGAGTTCAGGCAACACTTTGTTTTGACTTGATGGACTAAAAATAATATCATCTCGGGTTTTAGTCGCAACAGCTTCAGTTTGAAAAGAATCAACGATGCCTTTGTCTTTGCCCGGAATGGCGGTGTTCTTGAGGGAACGCTGGCGGTTCGGGAGCTGGCGCGCCTGCACGATCTGCTTGCCGGATTGGATGGTGGGGTTGCCTGGCGTCTGGAAGGATACAAGGGGTCTCGTGGAGAGCCGCTGCTGCAGTTGACCGTTACCGGCGTTTTGCCGTTGGCCTGTCAGCGCTGCCTTGAAGCGGTACCTTTCGAACTCGATGTCGATAGTCTGCTGGAACTGGTTCCGGAAGGTGCCGACATGTCGCAGGACGAGCTGGAAGACGATAGCCGGGATTTCCTGCCGGTGGTGAAAGAGCTGGACGTGGCCGAATTGGTGGAGGATGAAATCCTTCTGGCCCTGCCGGTGGCGCCGCGGCACGAAAAATGTGGTTTGCCGGGAACAGCCGAAGCTGGTGATCGGGTCAATCCTTTCACTGTGCTCGGTGGGCTCAAGGGCAAGCCGAACTGATTTATTTAGGAGCAACAAAATGGCCGTTCAACAGAACAAGAAGTCCCCGTCGAAGCGTGGCATGCACCGTGCCCACGATTTCCTGTCCGCCCCGCCGCTGGCCGTTGAGCCGACGACCGGCGAGACGCACCTGCGTCACCATGTTTCCCCGAACGGTTTCTACCGCGGCAAGAAAGTCCTGAAGGGCAAGGGCGAGTAATCGTTCAGAGTTGGGCAGGCGGCTCCGCGAGGAGCGCCTGCCTTTCTTTTTGCCATGACAACTCGTATCGCCATCGATTGCATGGGCGGTGACCACGGGCCGTCGGTGACGGTTCCTGCTGCGTTGCGCTTTCTTGCAGAACATCCGGCGGCTAATCTCATCCTGGTTGGTCAGGAGGAGGTTTTGCGACCTGCGTTGGGCGCTCAGGCAACCGACCCCAGGATTCGCGTCGTTCACGCCAGCGAAGTGATTGGCATGGACGAGTCGCCGGCCCTCGCCATGCGCAACAAGAAGGATTCTTCGATGCGTGTGGCCATTGATCTGGTCAAGGCAGGCGAAGCTTCGGCCTGCGTTTCGGCCGGCAACACGGGAGCGCTGATGGCGATTTCCCGTTTCGTGCTGAAAATGCTGCCCGGCATTGATCGACCGGCGCTGTGTCCGGTGCTGCCTACCGTTGGCGGCGGGCATGTTCACATGCTGGATCTTGGTGCGAACGTCGATTGCGAAGCGGAGCATCTGCTTCAGTTCGGCGTCATGGGTGCCATGCTGGCAGCCGCCGTCGATCATTGCGAACGGCCGCGGGTCGGCTTGCTGAACATCGGTTCGGAAGACATCAAGGGCAATGAGGTGGTCAAGCAGGCGGCCGAGTTGCTGAAAAATTCGGGCTTGAACTTCATCGGCAATGTCGAGGGCGACGGCATCTTCAAGGCCGAGGCCGATGTCGTCGTATGTGACGGTTTTGTTGGCAATGTCGCCCTGAAATCCTCCGAAGGCGTGGCCCAGATGCTGGCAACCTTCCTGCGGCAGGAATTCGGTCGCAACCTGCTGACCCGCCTGGCGGCGCTGATCGCCATGCCGGTACTGAAAAATTTCAAGCGGCGCCTCGATCATCGCCGCTACAACGGCGCCGTGCTTCTCGGTCTGAAAGGCATTTCGGTGAAAAGCCACGGTTCAGCCGATGCCTTGTCCTTTTTTCATGCCATCGGCCGTGCCTACGATGCTGCCGAGAATCGCGTGATCGAGCGCATCGCCGAAAAGCTGGCCCAGATGAATGCGGCGCAAGCCGCTGTCACGGAGAATTCCTGAAATGTACGCACGCGTGATCGGTACCGGTAGCTATCTGCCGGGAAGTCCCGTCAGCAACGATGAACTTGCGGCGCGTGGGATCGATACCAATGACGAGTGGATCGTTACCCGGACCGGGATTCGTAGCCGTCATCTGGCACCGGTCGGAACGACGTCGAGCGACATCGGCCTGATCGCTGCGCAGCGCGCCCTGGAAATGGCCGGTGTGGCTGCCGCCGAACTCGATTTGATCATCGTTGCCACGTCGACCCCGGATTTCATCTTTCCCAGCACGGCTTGCCTGATCCAGAACAAGCTCGGCAACAAGGGGGCAACGGCTTTCGACGTGCAGGCCGTTTGTGCCGGTTTTGCCTATGCGCTGGGTGTCGCCGAGAAATTCATTCGTTCCGGCTCGCATCGCAAGGCACTGGTGATCGGCGCCGAGGTTTTTTCGCGCATCCTCGACTGGAAGGACCGCGGAACCTGCGTCTTGTTCGGCGACGGTGCCGGCGCGGTGGTGCTGACGGCTTCCGAAACGCCCGGAATCCTGGCCACGGCCCTGCACGCCGATGGCAGCTATTCGGGCATCCTCAACGTGCCGGGGCAGGTCTGTGGCGGTCAGGTGACCGGCGACCCATTCCTGCGCATGGACGGGCAGGCCGTCTTCAAGTTTGCGGTGCGCGTGCTTGCCGATGTCGCCGAAGAGGTTTGTGCGGCGGCCGGCGTGGCCAGTAGCGACGTTGACTGGCTGATTCCGCATCAGGCCAACCTGCGCATCATCGATGCGACCGGCAAGAAGCTCGGCATTGATCGCAACAAGGTGGTGGTGACGGTCGATCGTCATGGCAACACTTCGGCCGCTTCGGTGCCGCTGGCGCTTGACGAGGCGGTGCGCGACGGACGTATCCAGCGCGGCCAAAAAGTCCTGCTCGAAGGCATCGGCGGCGGTTTCGCCTGGGGTGCCGCGTTGCTCGAATTCTGATAGGAGACTGATTGATGTCTTTTGCCTTCGTATTTCCCGGCCAGGGCTCGCAGAGCGTTGGCATGATGGCCGCCTACGGCGATGCCGCCGTGGTTCGCGCGACCTTTGACGAGGCTTCCGCCGCGCTCGGCGACGACCTGTGGGCGATGGTTGCCGACGGTCCGGCCGAGGTGCTGACCCAGACCGTCAACACCCAGCCGGTCATGCTCACTGCCGGCATCGCCGCCTGGCGCCTGTGGTGCGAAAAGGGCGGCAAGATGCCGGCCGTCGTCGCCGGTCACAGCCTGGGCGAATATTCGGCGCTGGTCGCCGCCGGTGTCATTGAATTCAAGGACGCGGTGCCACTGGTCCGCCTGCGTGCCGCCGCCATGCAGGAAGCCGTGCCGCTCGGCACCGGTGCGATGGCCGCCGTGCTCGGCCTGGATAATGCCGGTATCGTTGCCGCCTGTGCTGAAGCGGCGCAGGGCGAGATTGTCGAGCCGGTCAATTTCAACGCCAACGGCCAGACCGTGATCGCCGGCCACAAGGGCGCCGTCGAACGTGCCATGGATGCCTGCAAGGCGCGTGGCGCGAAGATGGCCAAGGCGCTGCCGGTGTCGGCCCCGTTCCACTCCTCGCTGATTCGTCCGGCCGCCGACAAGCTGGCGGCGCGTCTGGCCGAGCTGACGCTGCAGGCACCGAAGATCCCGGTGATCAACAACGTCGACGTGGCGATCGAAAACGATCCGGCCCGGATCAAGGACGCGCTGGTGCGCCAGGCCTACAACCCGGTACGCTGGGTCGAGACGATCCAGAAAATGGCCGCCATCGGCGTGTCGACCGTGGCAGAGTGTGGTCCGGGCAAGGTTCTGGCCGGTCTGACCAAGCGCTGTGCCGACGGTGTCGCCGGCGTCGCCCTGGCCGACGCGGCGGCCATCGAAGCCAATCTCGGCCTGGAGTAAGCGATGCTCAACGACAAGATTGCGCTGGTCACTGGCGCCACTCGCGGCATCGGTCGCGCCATCGCCCTCGAACTCGGCCGTCAGGGAGCCACCGTGATCGGCACGGCGACCAGCGAGGCCGGTGCCGGGCAGATTTCTGCCTACCTCGCCGAAGCCGGCATCAAGGGTCGCGGTGTTGTCCTCAACGTCACCGACAACGCCCAGACCGATGCCGTACTGGCCGATGTCGCCAAGGAATTCGGCGCCATCACCGTGCTCGTCAATAACGCCGGCATCACCCGCGACAACTTGGCGATGCGCATGGGCGACGACGAGTGGGATGCGGTCGTCGACACCAACCTGAAGGCGGTTTTCCGCCTGTCGCGCGGTGTCATGCGCGGCATGATGAAGGCGCGCTTCGGCCGCATCGTCAATATTTCGTCGGTGGTCGGCTATTCCGGCAACGCCGGCCAGGCCAACTATTGTGCTGCCAAGGCCGGCGTCGCCGGTCTCTCCCGCTCGCTGGCGCGCGAGTTGGGCAGCCGCAACATCACGGTCAACTGTGTTGCCCCGGGCTTTATCGCGACCGACATGACGCATGCCTTGACCGAAGAGCAGAAGACGGCCATGCTGGCTTCCATTCCGCTCGGCCGTGCCGGTACGCCGGAAGATGTGGCCGGTGCGGTCGGTTTCCTGGTTTCTCCCGCCGCCGCTTACGTGACCGGTACCACGGTTCATGTGAATGGCGGTATGTTCATGGATTGATATCCCTAAGCTTCGGCTTTTGGTAGAATCGCAACGTTTTTTTTCGTACCCCCGAGGGGAAGGAGTTTTTCGAATGGATAACATCGTTGAGCGCGTCAAGAAGATCGTCGCCGAACAACTGGGTGTGAACGAAGCCGACATCAAGAACGAGTCTTCGTTTGTTGACGATCTGGGCGCTGACTCGCTGGACACCGTCGAACTGGTCATGGCGCTGGAAGAGGAATTCGAGACCGAGATTCCGGACGACCAGGCCGAGAAGATCACGACCGTGCAACAGGCCGTCGATTACATCCTCGCCAACAAGAAGTAAGCCAATTCCGGTTTGAACCAGGCAAGGCCGGCCCGCTAGGCCGGCCTTGTCACTTTTGCTTTCGGAGTGCACATCTTGGCACGTCGCAGAGTCGTCATCACCGGCCTGGGTCTGATTTCCCCGGTCGGCAACAGCGTCGAAGAGGGCTGGCAGAACATCATTGCCGGCCGTACCGGTATCGCGCCGATCACCCGTTTCGACACCTCTACCTTCCCGGTCCAGTTTGCCGGCGAGGTCAAGAATTTCGACATCACCCAGTACATTTCCGCCAAGGACGCCCGCCGCATGGATACCTTCATCCATTACGGCCTGGCGGCGGGCATGCAGGCCGTGCGCGATGCCGGCCTGGACCAGGAAGGCGCCGCCGATCCTGAACGGGTCGGTGTCGCCATTGGTTCCGGTATCGGCGGTCTGCCGCTGATCGAAGCCACCAAGGACGAGTACAACGCGGCCGGCGTGCGCAAGGTGTCGCCGTTCTTCGTGCCCGGTTCGATCATCAACATGATCTCCGGCAACCTGTCGATCGAGTTCGGCTTCAAGGGGCCGAACCTGTCGATCGTCACCGCCTGCACGACCGGTACGCACTCGATCGGCGAAGCCGCGCGCATCATCGAATACGGCGACGCCGACGTGATGGTTGCCGGCGGTGCCGAATCGACGGTGTCGCCGCTCGGTCTCGGCGGTTTCTGCGCCGCCCGCGCGCTGTCTACCCGCAACGACGATCCGGCCACGGCCAGCCGTCCGTGGGACAAGGATCGCGACGGCTTTGTGCTGGGCGAGGGCGCTGGCGTTCTGGTCCTCGAAGAGTACGAGCACGCCAAGGCGCGTGGTGCCAAGATCTACGCCGAAGTGGCCGGCTACGGCATGAGCGCCGACGCTTATCACATTACCGCGCCGAACATGGACGGCCCGCGCCGCTCGATGGTCAATGCGTTGAAGAACGCCGGCATTGGTCCGTCCGACGTGCAGTACGTCAATGCGCACGGTACATCCACACCGCTTGGCGACAAGAACGAATCCGACGCCATCAAGGCGGCTTTTGGCGACGCGCAGAAGTCCATCGTCGTCAATTCGACCAAGTCGATGACCGGCCACCTGCTGGGCGGCGCCGGCGGTGTCGAGTCGTTGTTCACGGTGCTGGCGATCCATCACCAGATTTCGCCGCCGACCATCAACATCTTCAACCAGGATCCCGAGTGCGACCTGGATTACTGCGCCAACCAGGCGCGGCCGATGAAGATCGATGTGGCGCTGAAGAACAACTTCGGCTTCGGCGGGACCAACGGTTCGCTGGTTTTCAAGCGGATCTGAACGCCTTGCGCAGAGGCGAACGGTGCGCTTCCCGATCCTGATCGAGGTGCACCGTTCGCGATGGATGCCGGCCTGTTTGGCCGGCATTGTCGTTTCCGGGCTGGCCGTTGTTCTTGCCTACCCCGGCAGTCGGCTGGATCAGGCGATTTTTTCACTGATCCTGCTGTTGACCGCAGCCCTGGCCTGGCGACATCTGGCCCGTATCCCGTTTCGCTTCTTGCGACTGCAGGCCGACGGCAGCATCAGCCTGAGTCGTGAAGCGACGGCGGCAGGGCGCACCGCCGATCTGCTGCCCGGCGCCTTCGTTCATCCGCTGCTGACGGCCTTTCGCGTGGCGCTGCCGGACGAGCGTCCGGTCGGCTTCGTTCTTGCGGTCGACTCGGCTGGCGGGGAGGATTTGCGCCGGCTACGCGTATTCCTGCGCTGGCGAGCCGGCGTGACGAGCGTCAGCGTGCCGGACGGCGACGCCTGAGGACGATGTTGCGTACCTTGGGCGCCAGTTCCGGATAGTCCCGCGAGAAGTGCAGGCCGCGGCTTTCCTTGCGGCGCATCGCGCAACGGACGATCAGGTCGGCCGTGACAACGAGGTTGCGCAGTTCGATCAAGTCGTGGCTGACCCGGAAATTGGCATAGAACTCGTCGATCTCGCGCATCAGCAGCGCGATCCGGTGCTGGGCGCGCTTCAGGCGCTTGGTGGTGCGCACGATGCCGACGTAGTCCCACATGAAGCGGCGCAGTTCGTCCCAGTTGTGCGAGATGACCACTTCCTCGTCGGCGTCGGTGACGCGGCTTTCGTCCCAGGCCGGCAATGTGGGCAGCACGGGCTTTTTGGCCGCCAGCATGTCGTTGACCGCAGCTTCCGAGAAGACGATGCATTCGAGCAGCGAATTCGAAGCCAGGCGGTTGGCGCCGTGCAGGCCGGTACATGAGGCTTCGCCGGCGACATAGAGACCGGCGACATCGGTCTGCCCCTTGAGGTCGCAGACGACGCCGCCGCAGGTGTAATGGGCGGCGGGCACGACCGGGATCGGTTCGCGTGCGATGTCGATGCCGAGCTCCAGGCAGCGCGCGTGGATGTTCGGGAAATGCTCGCGGATGAAGGCTTCGCCCTTGTGCGAGATGTCGAGATGCACGCAGTCCAGGCCGCGCTTCTTCATTTCGAAGTCGATGGCGCGGGCGACCACGTCGCGCGGCGCCAGTTCAGCGCGTTCGTCGTGCTCGGGCATGAAGCGCGTGCCGTCAGGCAGTTTGAGCAGGCCGCCTTCGCCGCGTACGGCTTCGGAAATCAGGAAGGACTTGGCTTGCGGGTGGTAAAGGCAGGTCGGGTGGAACTGGATGAATTCCATGTTCGACACCCGGCAACCGGCGCGCCAGGCCATCGCGATGCCGTCGCCGGTCGAGGTATCGGGATTGGTCGTGTAGAGGTAGACCTTGCCGGCGCCACCGGTGGCCAGCAGGGTGTTGTCGGCGCCGACGGTCAGGACTTCGCCGGTCTGGCTGTTGAGCACATAGGCACCGTAGCAACGGTTTTCGTCGCGGCCGATTTTCGGCCCGGTGATCAGGTCGACCGCAATATGGTGTTCGAGCACCGTGATGTTCGGATTGGCCCGGACTTTCTGGGTCAGCGTCTCCTGCACCGCGGCCCCGGTGGCGTCGGCGACGTGGATGACGCGTCGGGCACTGTGACCGCCTTCGCGTGTCAGGTGGTAGCCGGACGCGTCCTTGGTGAAGGGGACGCCTTGGTCGATCAGCCATTCGATCGCCCGGCGGCCGTTTTCGACGACGAAGCGGGTGGCTTTTTCGTCGTTCAGCCAGGCGCCGGCAACCAGCGTGTCGTGGATGTGCGCCTCGATCGAATCCTGGCTGTCGAGCACCGCGGCAATGCCGCCTTGCGCCCAGCCCGAGGCGGAATCTTCGAGCGTCCGCTTGCTGACCAGGGCAACGCGGCAATGCGGCGCCAGACGGAGCGCGGCCGATTGTCCGGCCAGCCCGCTGCCGATGATGAGCACATCGAATTTCTGCACGGCTGTTCTCTAGGGGAATTGTTTGGCGCGAAATATAGCACGCGCCAAAGCCCTCATACCGTTACGCAACGTCACAATCTTCACGGCTGAGCGCCGTGCGGCAGAGGGCGTGCGCGCCGCGGCTGCGCTATACTTTCGCGACAACATACGACAACCCTCAGGGAACAGACAAAGTCATGAGTGAGCGCGAGATCGACCAGGTTCTGGTCGAGCGGGCACAGCGTGGTGATCAGACCGCCTTCGACCAGTTGGTGGGCAAGTACCAGCGCAAGCTGAATCGTCTGCTGGCGCGCTTCATCCGCGACCCGGCCGAGGTCGAGGACGTGACCCAGGAGGCCTTCATCAAGGCTTTCCGTGCCTTGCCCGCGTTTCGCGGCGAAAGCGCCTTCTATACCTGGCTGTACCGGATCGGCATCAACACGGCCAAGAACTATCTGGTCTCCCAGGGGCGGCGTGCGCCGACCAGTACCGAATACGATGCCGACGAAGCCGAGACCTTCGAGGATGCGGCCTTGCTGCGCGACATCAACACGCCGGAAAGCCTGCTGATGTCGAAGCAGATCGGCCAGACCGTCGATGCGGCGATGGAAGCGCTGCCCGAGGAGCTGCGGACGGCGATCATGCTGCGCGAGATCGAGGGGCTGTCCTATGAGGAAATCGCCGGCATCATGGATTGTCCGATCGGCACCGTGCGTTCGCGCATTTTCCGGGCGCGCGAAGCCGTTGCGGCGCGTCTGCGCCCCTTGCTGGATACCGCGCCGGATCGCCGCTGGTGATGACCGAAGGTTTCAGCACGATACGCGCGCAGGTCAGCGCGCTGGACGGCCGCGAGGCGCTGGTCGAAGTGCAGCAGGGCTGTGGCCGCTGTTATGAAAAGGGTGGTTGCGGCGGCCAGTCGCTGACCCAGATGTTCTGCAACGGGCCGAAACGCTACCGGGTGCGCAACGACGTTGGTGCGCAGGTCGGCGATACGGTCAGCGTTGCGGTCGCGCCGGGCAACATCCGGCGCTCCGCCAACCTGGCCTATGGCTTGCCGGTGGTCGCCTGTCTGGCCGGGGCGATTGTCGGGGATCTCTGGCTGGGCGACGTTGCTGCCATGCTGGGCGGATTGCTCGGCCTGTTCGCCGGGTTCGCGCTGATGTTGCAGCGTTCCCGTGGCGAAGCGGCGAACGCGGCCGACCAGCCTTACATTCTCTCCCGCATGACGGATCGATCGGAGGAAACGCCATGATCAAACGCCTGCTCGGCATTTTTTCGCTTTATTTCGTGTTGACCGCAGCATCGGCGCAATCGCGTGCGTTGCCGGATTTCACCGAACTGGTCGACAAGCAGGGGCCGACCGTGGTCAATATCAGTACCACGCAGGTGGTGCGCGGCCAGGCGCATGGTCTGCCGTTCGACGAGAACGATCCGGCCTTCGAGTTCTTCAAGCGTTTCTTCCCCCGGGCGCCCGGCGGCAACGCGCCGCGCGACTTCGAGAACAAGTCCCTGGGTTCCGGCTTCATCATCAGCGGCGACGGCTACATCCTGACCAATGCCCACGTCGTCGACGGGGCCGACGAGGTCAACGTGCGACTGACCGACAAGCGCGAATTCAAGGCCAAGATCGTCGGTGCCGACAAGCGTACCGACGTGGCGCTGATCAAGATCGACGCCAACGGGCTGCCGGTCGCGCGGCTGGGTGATCCCGGCCAGCTGAAGGTCGGCGAATGGGTGGCCGCCATCGGTTCGCCGTTCGGTTTCGACAATTCGGTGACCGCCGGCATCGTGTCGGCCAAGGGGCGTTCGTTGCCGCAGGAAAACTATGTGCCCTTCATCCAGACCGACGTGGCGATCAATCCGGGCAACTCCGGCGGGCCGCTGTTCAACCTGCGCGGTGAAGTGGTCGGCATCAATTCGCAGATCTACAGCCGTAGCGGCGGCTACATGGGCGTTTCGTTCGCCATTCCGATCGACGTGGCGATGGATATTCAGCAACAGCTGCGGTCTACCGGAAAAGTCAGTCGCGGACGGATCGGTGTGGTGATTCAGGAAGTCGGCAAGGATCTGGCCGAATCGCTGGGCCTGGCGAAACCGATGGGCGCCGTGGTCAATGCCGTGGAGAAGGGCGGTCCGGCGGAAAAGGCGGGGCTGGAGCCGGGCGACGTGATCCTTCGTTTCGACGGCAAGCCGGTGAACAGTTCGGCCGATCTGCCGCGCCTGGTCGCGGCGACCAAACCCGGTGTGCGTGCCGTTGTCCAGGTCTGGCGCAAGGGGGCGACCCGCGACATTACCGTCACCATCGGCGAAATGCCGGATGAAAAGCTGGCGGCCGGGCGTGGCGGGCGCGCGGCGCCGCGTGCCGAACCGGTGGTCAACCGGCTCGGTCTGGCGCTCAGCGAACCGACGCCCGAACAGCGTCGTGAGCTGAAATTCGACGGCGGCCTGATCGTCGACGAGGTCAGCGGCCCCGCGGCGCGCGCCGACCTCAAGCCGGGCGACGTGCTGATTGCGGTGATTGCCCGCGGCACGACGACCGAACTGAAAACGGTCGACCAACTGAACAAGCTGCTGGCGCGCTTCGACAAGGGGGCCAACGTCACCTTGCTGGTCCGGCGCGGCGAAATGCAGACTTTCGTGACCGTGCGGGGGCTCAATGGCAATTGAACTGACGCTGATCAGTCGCGGCTATTGCCATCTGTGCCACGACATGGAGGCAGCGCTGTTGCCGCTGGCCGCCGAATTCGGCGCTCGCGTGACGGTACTCGACGTCGACGCCGATCCGGCACTCGAAGCGAAGTACGACGAACTGGTGCCGGTGTTGCTGCACGGTGAAACCGAGCTGTGCCACTATCATCTGGATGTCGCCAAAACCCGTGAATATTTGAGCGAAATCCGCTAGAATTCAGGGTCTTCCGAATCGCGAAGGGCGCTCGCAGCGCCCTTTTTTACTGGCTGCAATGGACCATATCCGCAACTTTTCGATCATCGCCCACATCGACCACGGCAAATCGACCCTGGCCGACCGCATCATTCATTTGTGCGGCGGTCTGTCCGACCGCGAGATGGAGGCACAGGTACTCGACTCGATGGACATCGAGAAGGAGCGCGGCATCACCATCAAGGCGCAGACCGCCGCCCTGAGCTACAAGGCGCGCGACGGCAAGGTCTACAACCTGAACCTGATCGACACGCCGGGACACGTGGACTTCTCCTATGAAGTCTCCCGTTCGCTGTCGGCCTGCGAAGGCGCGCTGCTGGTCGTCGATGCCTCGCAGGGTGTCGAGGCGCAGACTGTCGCCAACTGCTACACCGCGATCGAACTCGACGTCGAGGTCGTGCCGGTGCTCAACAAGATCGATCTGCCGTCGGCCGATCCGGACAACGCCAAGCAGGAAATCGAGGACGTCATCGGCATCGACGCGACCGACGCCGTGCAGGCTTCCGCCAAGACCGGCCTGGGTGTGCAGGACATCCTCGAGATGGTGGTTGCCCGCGTGCCGCCGCCCAAGGGCGACACGGCGGCGCCGCTGAAGGCGCTGATCATCGATTCCTGGTTCGACAATTACGTCGGCGTGGTCATGCTGGTGCGTGTCGTCGATGGCGAGATGCGCCCGAAGGACAAGCTGCATTTCATGGCCACCGGTGCCAACCAGTTGTGCGAGCAGGTCGGCGTGTTTACGCCGAAGTCGCTACCGCGCGACGTGCTGCGCGCCGGCGAGGTCGGCTTCGTCATCGCCGGCATCAAGGAACTGAAGGCCGCCAAGGTCGGCGACACCATCACTCACGCCGACCGCAAGGCCGCCGCGCCGCTGCCCGGCTTCAAGGAAATCAAGCCGCAGGTGTTCGCCGGCCTGTACCCGGTCGAAGCCAACCAGTACGACTCGCTGCGCGAATCGCTGGAAAAACTGAAACTCAACGACGCCTCGCTGCAGTACGAGCCGGAAGTCTCGCAGGCGCTGGGCTTCGGCTTCCGCTGCGGCTTCCTTGGCCTGTTGCACATGGAAATCGTGCAGGAGCGCCTGGAGCGCGAATTCGACCAGGACCTGATCACGACGGCGCCGACTGTCGTCTACGAAGTGGTCAATCGCGACGGCACGATCATCCAGGTGGAAAACCCGGCCAAGTTGCCGGAAGTCTCCAAGATCGAGGAAATCCGCGAACCGATCATCGAGGCGACCATCTTCGTGCCGCAGGACTACCTGGGCAACGTCATCACGCTGTGCAACCAGAAGCGCGGCAACCAGGTCGACATGCACTACCACGGCCGTCAGGTGAAGCTGGTCTATGAAATGCCGATGGCCGAGGTGGTCATGGACTTCTTCGACAAGCTGAAATCCTGCTCCAAGGGCTACGCCTCGCTCGACTACGATTTCAAGGAATACCGCACGGCCGACGTGGTCAAGCTGGACATCCTGATCAACAGCGAGAAGGTCGATGCGCTGTCGCTGATCGTGCACCGCGCCAACTCGCAGTATCGCGGCCGCGAACTGGCCAACAAGATGCGCGAACTGATCCCGCGCCAGATGTACGATGTGGCCATCCAGGCCGCCATCGGCTCGCACATCATCGCCCGCGAAAACGTCAAGGCGATGCGCAAGGACGTGCTGGCCAAGTGCTACGGCGGCGACATCACGCGGAAGAAGAAGCTGCTGGAGAAGCAGAAGGCCGGCAAGAAGCGCATGAAACAGGTCGGTTCGGTGGAAATTCCGCAGGAAGCCTTCCTCGCCGTGCTGCGCGTGGACAACTGAGAGAGAACGCATGAATTTCGCCCTGATCCTGCTCGTGCTGACCGTCGTCACCGGCCTGCTTTATGCGGTCGACGTGCTGAAATTCCGGAAATTGCGCCAGGCGCAGAATGGCAAGCAGCCGTTGTGGGTGGAGTGGGGCGCCGACTTCTTCCCGGTGATCCTGATCGTCTTCGTACTGCGCTCCTTCATCTTCGAGCCGTTCAAGATTCCTTCCGGCTCGATGATTCCGACCCTGCTGGTCGGCGATTACATCCTGGTCAACAAGTTCACCTACGGCATCCGTCTGCCGGTGATCAATACCAAGATCATTCCGATCAACGACCCGCAGCGTGGCGACGTGATGGTCTTCCGCTATCCGGAAGATCCGTCGCTCGACTACATCAAGCGCGTGGTCGGTCTGCCCGGCGACACGATCGCCTACCAGAACAAGCAGCTGACCATCAACGGCCAGCCGGTGGCTTCGCACAAGGTCGGCGACTACCTGCATGCCGAGCGCCTGTACTATTCCCAGGAGTTCGCGAGCCGACTCGGCAATGTCGATTACCACTACCTGAACGACGAAGATGCACCCGCCTTCATTCCCGGTGTTGGCGATTTCCCGCACCGCGGAAATTGCACTTACAATGCCGCTGGCGTGATCTGCAAGGTTCCCGAAGGCCATTACTTCATGATGGGTGACAACCGCGATAACAGTCGCGACAGCCGGGCCTGGGGTTTCGTGCCCGAAGCCAATATCGTCGGCAAGGCGGTCTTCATCTGGTTGAATCTGGGCGATCTGGGACGTATCGGAACATTCAAATAAGGTGACAGCGATGAAACATCAACGTGGCATTTCGCTCAGCGGTCTGATCTTCTGGTGCATCGTGCTGGCCCTGGTGGCCATCCTCGGCATGAAGGTGGTGCCAACGCTGACCGAGTACTACAAGATCCGCAAGGATGTGCAGACGGTGGCGGCGCAGGCTGCTCCCGATGCCACGGTCGCCGATATCCGCAAGGCTTTCGACAAGTTCGTCGAAGTCGACAACCTGACCGATTTCAAGTCCAGCCAGCTCGACATCTACAAGAACAATCTCGGTCAGATCACGATCGACTTCGATTACGAGCGTCGCGTCCAGCTGCTCGACAATGTCAGCCTGGTGATCCGCTACAAGGGGTCTTCGGCGAAGTAAGGCATGGGCAGTCTCGCGCAACGACTTGGTCATGTCTTTTCCGATCCGGCGCTACTGCGCACGGCACTGACGCATCGCAGCTTCGGCCAGCCGAACAACGAACGTCTGGAATTTCTGGGCGACGGCATCCTCGATTGCGTGATTGCCGCCGAACTCTACGCCCGTTTTCCCGAGTTGCCGGAAGGCGATCTCTCCCGCTTGCGGGCGAATCTCGTCCGGCAGGATGCCTTGCACGGGCTGGCGCTCGAACTCGATCTGGGCAGCCAGTTGCGCCTCGGCGAGGGCGAGTTGCGCAGCGGCGGCGGTAGCCGGCCATCGATGCTGGCCGATGCGCTGGAAGCCGTTTTCGGCGCCATCTATCTGGATGCCGGTTTCGAAACCGCGTATCGGGTCATCCAGCGGCTGTACCAGGAAAAGCTCGGCGAACTGAAGCCGGGGCAGTTCCAAAAAGATCCCAAGACCCGTCTGCAGGAATGGCTGCAGGGGCGCAAGAAACCCCTGCCTCGCTACCAGTTGCTGGAAACGCGCGGCGCGGCGCACGAGCAGTCCTTCGAAGTGGCCTGCGATATCGACAATCCCCGCTTGCGGACGCTGGGCACCGGCAGCAGCCGGCGCATCGCCGAGCAGAACGCTGCGGAACAGGCACTGAAAGCACTCGAAGCATGACTGACATCCGCTCCGGCTACATCGCCATCGTCGGCCGACCCAACGTCGGCAAGTCGACGCTGCTCAACCACCTGATCGGCGAGAAGATCAGCATCGTCTCGCGCAAGGCGCAGACCACCCGGCACCGCATCACCGGCATCCTGACCGAAGCCGACGCCCAGTTCGTCTTCGTCGATACGCCGGGCTTCCAGACTAAGTTCTCGAACGCGCTGAACCGGGCGATGAACCGCGGCGTGACGCAGACACTGAACGACGTCGATCTCGTCCTCTTCGTCATCGAGGCCGGCCGCTACGACGCCAAGGACAAGGCGGTGGTGCGCCTGTTGCCGAAGGACCGGCCGGTGATCCTGGTCATCAACAAGACCGACCTGTTGAAGAGCCGGGAAGCCTTGCTGCCTTTCCTCGCCGAAGTCTCGGCCGATTTCGACTACACCGCCGTGGTTCCGGTCAGCGCCGCCAAGGGCCGGCAGACGCAGGACCTGCTCAAGGAGGCGCGCAAGCACCTACCGAACGAAGGCCTGATGTTCCCCGAGGACGATCTGACCGACAAGTCGGAGCGTTTCCTCGCCGCCGAGTACATCCGCGAGAAGGTCTTCCGCCTGCTCGGCGACGAACTGCCGTACGCCACCGCCGTCGAGATCGAGAAATTCGAGGTCGAGGGCAACCTGCGCCGGATTTACGCCGCCATCGTCGTCGACCGTGAGAATCACAAGGCGATCGTCATCGGCAAGGGCGGCGAATCGCTCAAGCGCATCGCCAGCGAGGCACGCCAGGACATGGAGCGGCTGTTCGACGGCAAGGTCTATCTCGAAGTCTGGGTCAAGGTGAAGTCGGGCTGGAACGACGACGAGCGCCTGCTCAAGAGCCTCGGCTACGAGTAAGCCGCCGATCCGGGACATTTCGCGATGAGTCTGCGCAGCAAGGTCGACGGCCAGCCCGCCTACGTGCTGCACAGCATGCCGTTTCGCGAGACCAGCCTGATCGTCGAAGTCTTCAGCCGCGATTTCGGACGCATGGCCTTGCTGGCGCGCGGCGCGCGCCGGCCGCGGGCGGCGATCCGCGGGCTGCTGATGGGCTTCCAGCCCCTGGAAATCGGCTGGGCCGGCAAGGGCGAGGTGCTGACGCTGATGAAGGCCGAATGGGTCGGCGGCCAGCCGCTGCTCGGCGGCGAGGCACTGTTCTGCGGCTATTACCTGAACGAACTGCTGATGCACTTGCTGCCGCGCGAGGACGCCCACCAGACGCTGTTCGCCCGCTACGCCGAAACCCTGCAACGCCTGGCCGCGCACAGCGACGCGGCGACCCGCGAGGGCGATCTGCGCAGCTTCGAGAAAGCGCTGTTGCAGGAGCTCGGCTACGGCCTGATGCTCGACCATGATGCCGCCGGCGAGCCGATTGCCGCCGAGGCGTTCTACACTTACCGGATGGAGCAGGGGCCGGTGCGCCTGGCGCATGCCGAAGCCGACGCCCAGGTGGTACGCGGCAGCAGCCTGCTCGACCTTGGCGCCGGCGATTTCTCCAACCCGCGCTCGCGCGGCGAGGCCAAGACGCTGATGCGCACGCTGCTGAGCTATTACCTGGGCGGCCAGGAGCTGGAAACCCGCAAGATTTTCAAGGAGTTGCAGGAACTATGATATGTCCCCTAGGAGATGTTGCTGCATAATTCCGCGTAGAAATAATGATGTAGTCGAGTAGCCGGCTTTCTTTGAAAGCCGAGTAGCTAGGGGGCTAAAGTCATGCCAAGAGCTGATTCGGAAGAGTTAGGACGGTGGCGCGCCATGGACATGGCGAAAGCGCTTTTGGCGCTTGCCGATTACGCCAAGCCTGATCCGACCTTCGCACCGATAAAGGACCAAGGGACCACCCGCTGGCATGCAACTGTTCAAGGTCGGGAGTTCGAGTTGCTTCTGACTGGCTCAAAGTTTTGGGATACTCGTTCGGAAATCGGTGGTGGTGGGGCAGTCGATCTGTCCATGCATTTATTCAGGAGCGACTTCAAGACGGCCATCGGCACGCTGCGGAAGAAGGGCCTGTAGTGAAGCTATTCCTTACCACGGACGACTTCGTTTGGAAGGGCGTACCTCGCCCAGGCGTTCCTTTTCTCTGCGATCGGCAAATGGAGTTGGTGGCAGCGCCGAACCAATATCTACGCTCGCGCCATCCGAAATGCATACATGCGTGCAGAGTCAGGATACTACATGTCATTGCTCGTCGGACGAATTTGGATATCCATGTATGAATGAAGGAATGCAGTTGATCCGCTATTTCAGAAAAAACAGCACTCGAGTTCGTTGAGCACGACCAAGATTTTCCAAAGCTGTGCTTGCGGAAGTGAGCAGCTTATTTTTGTCGTAAGAGGTACCGCATCTCCGGCAATAAGACGGAAACGAAGGCGTCGTATCGGCATTCAGCCACCGTTTCCTCGGAAAGGTATTCCATGAATCGTGCTACGGACATTGCCTGATTGCCGGTCGTTGGTGGGGCATATGCTTGCCATGCTAAAAGGAAGAGGCGACGCAGCGGATGTGCCCCATCCCGTCCACGATTCAGCGCAGCCGCCAGTACATCATAGGCTGACGCCAAGCGGCTACCTACTGGCCGGCCAAATTTGAATGAAAGCAACACGGGCAGAATGCCCTTGCGATTCCAGAAGTGCCAACTCAGGCCAGGCGCAAAATCCTCGTGCCAGTAGTGGTACCGGGTGAGCCTGTAGCATGCCGCAAAAATAGCGTCGTGCTGATCGACAGGGGCGCCAGCATCGTAATAGGCCACAGCCAGTTCGATAAAGCGATCCAAAGCATCGGCCCAGCTAGCTTCTGTGTCAAAGGCCTGACATCCTAACTCCGCCTGCTTGATCCGCTCCCAGTAGCCTTTCCCTCGCAAATTGGTTTCGACCAGCGTCTGGTCAGGATAAGAGAAATGGCCGCCCCGCACTTTATCGATCCCATAACGGAGCATGAGGGTGATGGTCACCTCATCTTCCATCTGTTCCGCTGCCCGGCCGTCCTTAGTGCCAGTACCGATGGTGTGCAGAACCTTTACTGGTGCGTGCAACTTGGTCCATTCGGCACCTTCGCCGGCAAAGTGCTGCGCCATCCTGTTTGCAACATCGGATGTGAGACCAACGTAAAAGCAGCCATCGGTCAGTGCCAGAACGTAGAGGTAGATGTCGATAGGCTCCGGCGAGCCGCACCAATTAATAGGTTGTACGCTTTTTTCGGCTTTGCGTACAAGATGGCGGCCGGCGATGCGGAGAAATTCTTCCACATCGTCCTCAGGAATCGATCGTCCAACGATCGCCTGTTTCCAGCCACGCGAGGGCGGCCACTCGATACCGAGTAGTGCCAGTTGTTGCTTGGAGAAGCCCCCTCGTGCGCTAGCTCCGGCCGCTAATAGCTCTTCCGTGATTTCCAACAAATCACCTCGCTTCCATTGAGTCCTAGCATCATGCGCGATGTTTCGATCAGCATTGCCGGGATGCTATGATGCCCAGTTGGCATAATTCAAGCGGAAAATTTCATGGATACTACTGAACTCGACTTTGGTGCCCTATCGATCGATAACGATATCCTGAAAAGCGAAGGGTATAAGTTCGATGAAGGCTTGCTTGCCCAGTTGCGTCAGTTCAAAGACAGCCCGGTCGCAGTAGTCATATCAGACTTCATCCACAACGAAGCTATCTCACACATTGCTAGCGAAATATGCAAGGCGAGAAACGCCATTAACCAAAGCCTTCGTTCTGCCGCCAAGCAACTTAAAGTTAGTCAGCAAGCAATCAAACAGGCCGAGGCACTGCTCTCAGTTGAGGGGAGCGATCGGTCAATCGCCGAACAACGCCTCGGACGATTCTATGTGGAGATTGGTGCCGAAATAATTCAATCGTCAAAATTCGTAGATATCGACGAGTTAACTGGAATGTATTTCGGGACAGAACCACCGTTCGAGACCAAGAAAGACAAGAAAAGCGAATTTCCAGATGCATTCGCGTTGTTGAGCCTAGAAGGGTGGGCCGAAGAGCACGATCTCAACATGATCGTGGTCAGTAATGATGGGGGGTGGAAAGACTATGCTGAAAGTTCGCCTCGGCTCACCGTGCTTACTTCTCTTGCGGAAGCGCTAGAAAAATTCCAGCCGCACAACAAGGTTCGAAATGTTGTCGAGCACATTAGAAAAGCCTCGCTTCTCGCGGGGGGTAACCAGATTCTGCAAGAAATAGAGCAAGCGATTATTCGCAGCATTGATGATTCAAGAATTGAAATTGAGGCCGATTCTTATCTCCCTCACGAATGGGATGACGTCCAAGCCTGCTATATAAGCCACGAACTTGATGGCGGTGCTGATGGCACAGCAACCGTTCAAATTGTTCGAATCACAGATGAAGAAATTGTTCTCGGTCTAGGTGCAACGGTCGAGGTTGAAATAGAAGCGACGTTCAGCTTCTCGATTTACGACTCAATCGATAAAGACTACGTCAACCTTGGTGGCTGCGTTCACAAAGCCAATGAGCGCTACCACACAGACATTCTCGTAACCCTGTCAGGCGATTTTTCTCAAAACATCGACGAAATCGAAGTATCTGAAGTGGAGATACTTGAAACGATTCGGCGAGCCCGATTTGGCTATGTTGAACCAGACTACCGTGATGATCGTGACGAGTGTTAGCTACTGAGCGAGGAGAGGGGGGCGTCGTACCAACCTCGGACGGTTGATCAAAATAGGGGGGGGCAGGCAGTGCACACCGTTCGCCTTAACGAATCCAGCAAGTTATGTTCTACCGAAATCAGCACAAGAACGGGTGTGGCACCCGATCTTGTGAGAAAATACAAATGATTTTGGGCTCCAGCGGTTGTGAGTAATCAAAAATATGCACATGGTAACAACGCGTGATGCAACAAGACTTACCGGACTCTCGACGGAACAACTCCGCGAGTGGACGAGCCGTCGCGCGTTGATTCTTCCTGATGTAAAACCAAAAGGACACGGGTCTCCGGCACGTTACTCGTGGCAGACGATACTGTTGTTGCGCCTGGCAGTCGTACTGCGAGACCGTTTTAAGCTGGAACTACATGCTCATCGTGAGCTATTTGTCGAACTGGGTGCTGGCTTGGCTGGAGCGTCCTTTCTGTCCCTGTGGGGGAAGTCCCTTGCCCTCTATGGCGGGACCAGATGGGGGGTGATTGATCCGCACGACGAAAGTATCTCCATTGATGATTGCATCGTGTTGCGGCTTGAGCCGCATTTGCAGTTGCTATCGGAGAGCTTTTCTCTTCCCAACGCATTAGCTCCCAGCCAACTCCGGCTTTTCCCTGCCCTTGGGGTAATGGCAGATGTGTCGGATAACAATTCAAATGAACGCCGAAGATATGGGTAGCCCGGCATTCACAAAGGCACTGACAGCAACCGGCTATCTTTTTCCTGATGGCAAGTCGGCGCCAGGACTAGCGCGCGCAGGAGCAGACGTAGGATCACGCCTTCGCGCCATTCTTTCGGACAGCCGCGTGGGCTTGCAGGCGGATGCGGTTTTTTCCGCGCAGAGTGTACCGACGGCGATTTTCAAGGATGCCGGCGACGAGGCTCCTTCCGAGCATCAGATCGCCAGATGGCATGAAGCCGCTTGGAATGTTGGCGTGGCACCGTTGTTGTGGATCATTACACCTACGGATGTGCGCCTGTACGACTGTTATGCCTCGCCTGCAAAGCAAAGTCCCCAGCAGATTGCGACTGAACCGCTGGAAGTGTTTTCCTTGCAGGCAGAAGATAGATTGCAATCCCTTGATGCCATGTGTGGGCGTTGCGCCACCGAAACAGGGGCGTTCTGGTCCAGTGCTATCGGGCAACGGATTGATCGTCGGAATCGGGTGGATCGTCAATTGCTCGATGAGATCAGTGCGCTTGAAAATCGGTTGACTGTTCTTGCCCCTGCCAATGGTCAGCCACAACCCGATGACAAAGATGAGACACAGGCTTCTCGTGACTTCGCTCAGCGATTGATTGGCCGTTGCATCTTCACGTCCTATCTGGTGGATCGCGGTATTGCGCAGCCGTTTTTGCCGCAAGAGCTTCCTGCTGACGTAGCAAGCCTGTTCGCAACCGTCGATTCTGCGTTCACTTTGTTTCGGTGGTTGCGTAGTACCTTCAACGGTGATCTTTTCCCTATGGATGACCCGGGAGCTGAACACCAGCGCTTGGGCGATGCACATCTGGAACTGCTGCGCGACTTTGTTGAAGGGCGTAGCCTTCTGTCGGGCCAAGGCAGGCTTTTCCGCTTTCGTTTCGACGCTATTCCAGTTGACCTTGTCAGTTCGATTTATCAGCAGTTTGCGCGATCTAGTGCTGCAGATGATGCACACACGCAGGGGTTGCATTACACGCCCGTTGAGCTTGTCCACCTAACCCTTGATCCGGTATTTGAGGCACTTCCTGCAAATGCGCGTGTGATCGATCCGACATGCGGGTCGGGCGCTTTTTTGGTTGAGGCTTTCCGGAGATTGGTCTGGAAGCGGACCCAAGGCAGGGCTGCCAGCCGTTCCGTGGTGCGAGAAGTTCTCTACGAGCAGCTCTACGGGATCGACATCAACAGGTCTGCTCTAGGTATAGCTGCTTTTAGTCTATACCTCGCTGCGCTGGAACTTGACGAGGAGCCAGTTCAGGACATTCAGGATCTGAAGTTCGATCGCTTGATCGGTGTCACGCTCTTTGAGGCAGATACTGTTCATGACGATCTCCCATCTTTAGTTACGCAACAGCCATTCGATGCGGTCGTGGGCAATCCTCCGTGGACCTTCGTGAAGAAGGCAACCGCCTCGCGCAAGCGCAAGACCAACGATAATCGATCCAGTAGGCCACGGCGTAGCCCAGATCAGGAATTCTTGTGGGTGGCATCGCGCCTGGCAGGTGATGCCGGACGGATCGGCATGATCATGAAGGCATCTCCGTTCTTCTCGAAGGATGACCAAGCGACCCAGTCGCGCGAGGCTCTTCTGCGCACACTCCACCCTGTCGCACTCGTAAATCTCTCGGCGCTGCGTAAGGAGGGGTTGTTCCCGGATGCAACCGGACCAGCACTGTTGTTCTTCGGTCGTTGCGCATTGGTAGATCGTGATGATCGCCTATTAGCCGGCTCAATTCCGTGGACGCCTGACTTCAAGCGCAATGGGGTTTTTCATGTCGGTCCTGGTGAATTGAAGAGTGTGCCGCTGGCGCGTGTACTGCGCACACCGGCAATACTCAAGGCGACAGCATTCGGCACTGCGCGAGATGCTTGGCTGATCGAGAAGTTGGAGCGGACATTCCCCACATTCGAACAGGTGCTGGCAGGCGCCAGCCTTAATGCAAGAGGGCAGGGCTTTCAGGTGGAGGGTGGCGACATCAACTATCCTCCTGACAACTATTACTCGCTTGGGGTTGTGACTCCAGCTTGCTATCGACCATTTCAAATTCATTCCAACTCGCTGGAGCGTTTCGAACATCAGTCGCTGCACCGGACACGTAATCCAGCAATTTTCGAAGGCCCATTGCTACTCTGTCCGAAGGGTAATTTCGCTGCGGCAGTTGAACCTGGGAGATACAGCGCATCGGTAAGTGTTGAAAGCGTGCTCTACAACAAGAATTTCTATGGCATCTCGTTCGTTGGTAATGAACTCTCCGCAGCGAGAGTGCTGTCAGCCATTCTGAATTCAGGTGTGACCGCCTTCCAACTGGCCTTCGGTGGAAGCACTTGGGGCCTTGAGCGCCCTACCGTTGAGCCGAGTGATCTACTTGCGCTGCGTGTGCCGGATTTAAGCAAAGTCGATACTGACCTGTTGGAGGCTGTGCTCTCTGCTGAAGCTGCCGCTACGGAGTCGCCTGGCGATTTGGAGCTGATCGCAGCTCTGGATCACGCCGTATGCGAGCTCTACGGTTTGGAGCGAGATGAGGTCGTTGTCGTGAATGACGGAGTTCAGCGCGCCCGCGCACTGTTGTTTGAAAGCAGGGCGCAGCGAATGATGCTTGTTGCACGGCCTTCCTTGGATGACCTGGCGGTGTACGCCAGTGAAGTAGTTCGGACGGTCAATGCTTATCTACGTGCACGCGGCAGGCGGCATCTGGAGGCAGTCATCTATCCGCGGCGTATCTCCGCCGGCAATGCCATCGATGGAACGCCTGGTGTAGATGCGGTTAGGTTCACTATGTTGGCTGGTGCGCCGTCGGATACGCCGTGTGTGCATCAAGGAAATGAGGAGGAGATTGCGCGTCTTGCCGCTCTCTTTCATGGACAGGTCAACGCGAACGTTCCTCCATACCTCAATGAGCGGCGGCAGATCCGAATTTACGATGAGAGCGCTCTTTTCATTCTGAAGCCATCCGAGGGGCGCTATTGGACACGCACGGCAGGTCTTAACGATGGGGATACCGTCCTAGCTGACCATTGGATCCAGGGGCTTCATGCATCTGTCGCCTGACCTGCCCCTAGGGCGACCTTCCTTCGATTTGTCCGAAGATCAAATCGCCACGGTGGTCGATCTTCTGTGCCGTGGCGCCGCCGCTGCCCGGCCGTTGCTACAGCCGGGGATGCTGGAAGTCCCAATCACGATCCATGTGAAAAAGGCGATGCGGCGGCTGAAGAAGGAACTCGGTCTGTCCAATATTGAGATCATGGGCGAGTTCGAACTGCTGGATCTGAGCAATGACGATCCCGAAGTTCTTGGTCGAATCGACATCATTCTTCGCTTCTTGCATCAGTTCGGGGATGAGGAGGCATATTTGGGCGTTGAATGCAAACGCGTGGGACATGGTGAGTCCGGGTTAAATCAGCGTTACGTGACACAAGGGGTAAATCGATTCGTCACGGGGCAGTACGCGAGTGGCCATCACTGGGGAGTGATGCTCGGATACGTATTGAAATTGCCGAGCGCAGCTTTTGTTGCTGGCATTGACGCTCGTATCCGATCTACCTATGGTGAAGCAGCAAAGTTGGGGGATTTCGACGCACATCCCGACGCGTTATCAATGCACTCAGGCGAACTGGCGCAGGGGGCAGCAGGTCACATCATTCGATTGATACACGTCTTTGTGGATACGACGCCGGCTTATATTTCCCCAACAGAACCGGCCGAAGCGACTTCCAATCAATAGAGCTTTGAAAAAAACCGCGTCTCAAAAAGCACAATCTAATTGCGTTCTTCGATGCAAGGCATGGAAGAATTGGCGCATATAAAACAACAGGTCAAATGTTGCGTATCGCCTTAACACGGGGTCTATGCATGGATTCCACAAGACGCAACATCTCTAAAGGGTTAAATAAGTTATGATCGAACTCGGCGTCAATATCGACCACATCGCCACCGTCCGCCAGGCCCGGCGCACCTACGAACCCGATCCCGTCTGGGGCGCCGTCGAGGCGCATCTCGGTGGCGCTGACGGCATCACCGTGCATCTGCGTGAAGACCGCCGACACATTCAGGATTCTGATGTCCGCCGGCTCAAGGAAACGACGCAGATCAAGCTCAACCTTGAAATGGCGGCAACCGACGAGATGGTCGGCATCGCCTGTGCGACCCGGCCGGAAATGGCCATGCTGGTGCCGGAAGGGCGCCACGAGGTGACCACCGAGGGCGGTCTCGACATCGTCGGCCAGGAAGCTCGCCTCAAGGACGTGATCGCCCGTCTGCGCGACGCCGGCATCACCACCAGCGTCTTCATCGACGCCGAAATCCCGCAGATCGAGGCGGCGGCGCGGATCGGCGCCAGCGTCTGCGAGATCCACACCGGCCCCTACGCCCACGCCTTCTACGAAAAAGGCCGCGATGCCGAGGCGCCGGCGGTGCTGGCCGAACTGGCCAAGATCCGCGCCGCCGGCCGCGCCATCCGCCAGCTCGGCATGCGCTTCAACGCCGGCCACGCGCTCAACTACTACAACGTCCAGCCGGTCGCCCGGCTGGCCGGCATCCGCGAACTGCATATCGGTCACGCCATCGTCAGCCGCGCCGTCTTTGTCGGTCTGCGCGAGGCGGTGCGCGAGATGAAGGCACTGATGGTCGCCGCTGCCGAGCGTCCGGAAGCCGAATGATCGTCGGCATCGGCACCGACATCGTCGCCGTCGCGCGGCTGCGCGGCATGTGGGAACGGCACGGCGACAAGGCGCTGGAGAAGCTGCTGGCGCCGGACGAACTGGACGATTTCGCGCGTGCCGCCGACAAGGGTCGCTTCCTGGCCAAGCGCTTCGCTGCCAAGGAGGCCTTCGCCAAGGCCTTCGGCACGGGGGTGCGACCGCCGGTGCTGCTGCCGGCGATTGCCATCGGCCACGACGAACTGGGCAAGCCGCTCTTCAACTTTCACGGTCAACTGGCGGAAATCGTCGAAAACCGGCGGTTGACCGCACATCTTTCGATCAGCGACGAAGCCGAATACGCCGTCGCCTACGTTTTGCTGGAGCAAGCATGAGCGTCAAACTGCCCGGTCCGCTGATGATCGACATCGCCGGCACCGAACTCACCGACCTCGACCGTGAACGCCTGTGCCACCCGCTGGTCGGCGGCATCATCCTGTTCACCCGCAACTACCGCGACCGCGCCCAACTCACCGCGCTGTGCGACGAAATCCACGCGCTGCGCGAGCCGCGCCTGCTGATTGCCGTCGATCACGAAGGGGGCAGGGTGCAGCGTTTCCGCGACGGCTTCACCCGGCTGCCGCCGATGCGCGCCCTCGGTCAGTTGCACGACAGCGATCCAGCGGCCGCGCTGGCAGCCGCCCGCGCCGCCGGTTTCGTGCTTGCCGCCGAACTGCGCGCCTGCGGCGTTGATTATTCCTTCACGCCGGTGCTCGACCTCGACTACGGGCCGTCGCGGGTGATCGGCGACCGCGCCTTCCACCGCGACCCGGCGGTCGTCGTTGCGCTCGCCAGCGCGCTTGGCGTGGGCCTGAAAGCCGGCGGCATGGGCACCTGCGGCAAGCACTTCCCCGGTCACGGCTACGTCATTCCCGACTCGCACGTCGAACTGCCGGTCGACGATCGGCCGCTGGCGGCGATGGCCGACGACCTGCGCCCCTACCGCGAACTGGCCCTCGATGCAGTGATGGCGGCGCATGTCATCTACGAGTGCTTCGATTGCAATACTGCCGTATTTTCAAATAAATGGATAACTTATTTGAGAAATAAGTTGAAGTTTAACGGGGTGGTTTTTACCGACGATTTGTCGATGGCCGGTGCCGGTGTCGTCGGCGACATGCTGGCGCGCGTGCAGACCGCCTGGGCCGCCGGCTGCGACATGCTGCTCGTCTGCAACGCGCCGGATGCCGTCGCCCAGGTGCTGGACGGCTGGCAGCCGGAAAGCGATCCCCGTCGTGCCGCGCGGCTTGCCAGGCTGTTGCCGGCCGAGGCTGTGCGCTATCCCGATCCCCACCGCTACCGGGAATCGTTGCAGACCCTGGCCGGACTGGCAACGCCATAAAAAAACCCGCCGGTTGGCGGGTTTTGATGCTTCGGGCTGGCGGTGTTTCAGACCAGGCCCAGGCTTTCCTCGACGCCCAGATGCACGTTCATCGCCTGTACGGCGGCGCCGGAGGCGCCCTTGCCGAGGTTGTCCAGGCGGGCGATCAGCAGCATGCGCTCGGCGTTGCCGAAGACGGCGATATCCACGCGGTTGGTGTCGTTGTTGGCTTCGACGTCGTAGAAGCCGCCGTCCGTCGTCGCCGCCAGATCGACCGGCAGCACGTTGATGAAGGCTTCGCCGGCGTAGTAGTCGGCGATGATCCGCTGCACGTCGGCCGGCGTTGCGCGACGGGCGAACTGTGCCGGCGGCAGCGCGGCGCTGACCGCCAGGCCCTTGTAAAAAGGACCGACGATGGGCTGGAAGATCGGTGCCACGGTCAACCCGGTGTAGGCCTGCATTTCCGGCAGGTGCTTGTGGGCCAGCGCCAGCGCGTAGGGGCGCGGCGCCTTCAGCGCGGTGCCGGCTGCGGCGGCTTCGTAGTCGGCGATCATTTTCTTGCCGCCGCCGGAGTACCCGGTGATCGAATTCGCCGCAATCTGCGTGTCGGCCGGGATCAGGCCGGCGGCGACCAGCGGGCGCAGCGCCAGGATGAAGGCGGTGGCATGGCAGCCGGGGTTGGCGATGCGCTTGGAGGCCCGGATTTTGTCGCGCTGATCCCTGGCCAGTTCCGGCAGGCCGAAGGTCCAGGCGGGATCGACACGGTGTGCGGTCGACGCATCGATGACGCAGGTTTTCGGATTGTCGACCAGGCTGACCGATTCCTTGGCGGCGTCGTCCGGCAGGCACAGGAAGGTGACGTCGGCGGCGTTGATCAGGCGCTTGCGTTCGGCCAGGTCCTTGCGCTTGTCGGCGTCGATCCTGATGATTTCGATGTCGCTGCGCCTGGCCAGCAGTTCGTTGATCTGCAGGCCGGTGGTGCCTTCCTGGCCATCGACAAATACGGTGTAGGTCATGAAATGTTCCGGGATTCGGTGGTGAGTCAGTTCGGGATTCTGACAGAAAATCGTGAAATTTCCGTGTCGACCGCGCTCATTCGCGGGTCAGGCGGTTGACCACGCGACGCACGCGCGGCGCCAGGAACAGCACCGACGGAAAGGCGATCGGCCAGGTGGTCATGAAGCCGCTGGCCCATTGCAGCGGAAAGGCCCAGCTCAGTTCGGTGTGGGTGACCAGCACGACACCGGAGACGATGCAGCTCATGATGCCGGAGAGCAGAAAACTGAACAGCAGGTTGGCGTAGCGGGGATCGATGCGCATCGGCGGAATTCCGTCGGGGGAATGAAAAACGGGCAGCCAAGGCTGCCCGTCATGCTGCGGCCTGAGCCGGGATTACTTGGTACGGCTGCGGTATTCGTCGGTGCGCGTATCGATTTCGATCTTGTCGCCGATTTCGACGAAGGCCGGCACTTGCAGTTCGAAGCCGGTCGGCTTGATGCGGGCGGGCTTCAGGACCTTGCCCGAGGTGTCGCCCTTGACGGCCGGTTCGGTGTATTCGACTTCGCGGACCAGTGCGGTCGGCAGTTCGACGGAGATCGCGCGGCCGTCGTAGAACACCACTTCGCAAGGCATGCCGTCGTCGAGGTACTTGAGCGCGTCGACCATGTTGTCGGCTTCGACTTCGTACTGGTTGTATTCGGCGTCCATGAAGACGTACATCGGATCGCCGAAGTAGGAGAAGGTCACTTCCTTCTTGTCGAGGACGACGATCTCGAACTTGTCGTCGGCCTTGTAGACCGCTTCCGACGGGTTGCCGGACAGCAGGTTCTTCAGCTTCATCTTGACGACGGCGGCGTTGCGGCCGGACTTGTTGTATTCGGTCTTCTGCACGACGAGCGGCTCGCCGCCGACCATGATCACGTTGCCGGAGCGGAGTTCCTGAGCGGTCTTCATGAGAGGGTATCCAAAATCGGGTGGGAGAAAAGCCCGCGATTATACCTTGTCGGCGCAGAATTGAATGAGGCTGGACGCCAGATCGCGCTGTTTTTTCAGCGAATTTCGCCAGTCGACCGCATGAATGGCAAATTCCGGCAGGCGGCGCAGCATTGCGGCAATGGCCGGGGCCGGATCGCCGACGCCGTTCCAGGCGAAGAAGAGCGCGCGCAGCGTCGCCGCCGTGGCCGGCGGCAGGCCGTTCAGGTAACGGGCGAGAAAAGCGTCGAGTTTGACGAGATGGGCATCGTCGTCCTGCCGGTAGATCTGCCAGACGAACGGCCGGCCGGCCCATTGGGCGCGGACGAAGGAGTCCTCGCCGCGCACGAAATTGAGCGCGCAACGGCGCAGCAGCGCGTCGTAGGCGGTCTGGCTCAGGAAGGGAATGGCTTCGACCTGCAGCCGGCCGAGCTGCCACGCGCTGCCGGCGCCGAGCGCGGCTTGCGTGGCGGCCAGCGGCTTGCCCGGCGGCACCAGGCAGCGCACCGGTTGCGCCAGGTCGGCCAGCGCTGCGAACAGCCCGCCGACCGGCGCGTTGTCGTAGCAGAACAGGCTGATTTCCAGCGTCTGCGGGGAAAGTGCGGGCAGGGCGGGGCAGGCATCGGCTTCGCGCAGCAGTCCTGCGGTCGACGGCGTGAAACCGGGAAAAACGAAATGCTTGGTCAGCGGCAGCGTCGGATGCGGCGAGGCCATGCCGTGGCAGCCGTCCACCCAGGCTTCGGCGCTCAGGTATTCGAGATTGAGCCAGACCGGCCGCCGCTCGCGCCGGGCCAGGCCTTGCAGGTAGGCGCCGGGCAGTTCGCAGGCAAAGGCTTCGATGACGACGTCGGCGGTTTTTGCCGCGGCCGCCCAGTTGACCGCAGCATCGGCGGCCGGCCAGCGGCGCAGTTCGATGCCGGCCAGGAATTGTTCGTCGCGCGCCGGATCGCAGTCGGGACACAGCGGGGCGAGGGCGGTCAACTCGTCCACCCACAGCCGCACGCGTTTGCCGTGTTCGGCCGCCAGTTGCCGGGCGAGCCGCCAGCAGACGCCGATGTCGCCGTAGTTGTCGACGACGCGGCAGAAGATGTCCCAGTGAAGCTGCATGGCCGGCATGTTAACATCGCGGCCCGTGCCTTCTTCCCCGTTTTTCGCCCATTTCTCCGGTCGACCGTGGCTTTCGACGCAAAATCCTTTCTCGCTTCGCTGACCGAACTGCCCGGCGTCTACCGCATGATCGGCGCCGACGGTGCCGTGCTTTACGTCGGCAAGGCCAAGAACCTGAAGAAGCGGGTGTCGTCGTATTTCCGCGACAATCTGTCCAGCCCGCGCATCGCCCACATGGTCAGCCAGATCGACCACGTCGAGACGACCGCGACGCGTACCGAGGCGGAAGCGCTGTTGCTGGAAAACAACCTGATCAAGTCGCTGGCGCCGCGCTACAACATCCTGTTCCGCGACGACAAGTCCTACCCGTACATCGTCATGACGCGCGGCGAGTATCCGCGGCTCGGCTTTTACCGCGGCAATCCGGACCGCAAGGCCGATTATTACGGGCCGTTCCCGTCGTCGTGGGCGGTGCGCGATAGCATCCAGCTGCTGCAGAAGATGTTCCGCCTGCGCACCTGCGAGGACACCGTCTTCGCCAACCGCTCGCGGCCCTGCCTGCTGTACCAGATCAAGCGCTGCAGCGGGCCGTGCGTCGGCTACATCTCGCCGGCCGACTACGCCGCCGACGTGCAGTACGCGACGATGTTCCTGTCCGGCAAGCAGCAGGAAGTGATCAAGCGCCTCAGTGCATCGATGGAAAAGGCCGCGCTCAACCTCGCCTTTGAACAGGCGGCGATCTACCGCGACCAGATCCAGTCGCTGCACCAGGTCCAGGAAAAACAGTTCGTCTCGAGCAGCAAGGGCGAGGATGCCGACATCGTCGTCGCCGTGCGTGAAGCCGGCCAGTTGTGCGTCAACCTGGCGATGGTGCGCGGCGGCCGCCATCTCGGCGACCGGCCGCTGTTCCCGAGCAATGCCGGGGATTCGACCGCCGCCGATGCGCTGGTCGCCTTCCTGCGCCAGCATTACGAAGTGCATCCGGCGCCGGCCCGGCTGCTGGTCTCGCCGCTGCCGGAAAACGAAGACGCCGAGGAAGCCGCCGCAACGCTGGCCGAACAGGCCGCCCGGCCGGTGCCGATCCAGGAAGCACGCAACCTGACGCAGAAGGCCTGGGTCGAGATGGCCTTGCAGAATGCCCGCCTGGCCATCCTGGCGCGCAATCAGGCCAGCGCCCAGCAGGAGATGCGGCTGGCCGCGCTGCAGGAAGCGCTGCAATTGGCCGAGCCGCTTGCCCGTATCGAATGCTTCGACATCAGCCATACGATGGGCGAAAGCGCCGTTGCCTCGTGCGTGGTCTACGACGGCAACCAGATGAGCAAGCGCGACTACCGCCGCTTCAACATCCGCGACATCACGCCCGGCGACGATTACGCGGCGATGCGCCAGGCGGTGACGCGGCGCTATGACGGCATCGCCAGCGGCGAGGGCAGGGCGCCCGACCTGATCCTGATCGACGGCGGCAAGGGGCAGGTCGCCTCGGCCTGGGCGGCGCTCGCCGACCTCGGGCTGAGCCACCTCAACATGATCGGCGTCGCCAAGGGCGAGGAGCGCAAGCCCGGCCTGGAAAGCCTGATCTTCCCCGAAGCCGACGGTCGCGAACCGCTCAACCTGCCGTCCGATCACCCGGCGCTGCACCTGATCCAGGAAGTGCGCGACGAAGCGCACCGCTTCGCGATCACCGGCCATCGCGGTCAACGCGCGAAAAGCCGCAAAACCTCGACGCTGGAGAGCCTGCCCGGCGTCGGCCCGGCCCGGCGCAAGGCGCTGATCGCCCGTTTCGGCGGCCTGGCCGGCGTGCGCGAGGCGACGGTCGACCAACTGGCCGAAATCCCCGGCATTGGCCGCGAGATGGCCGAAAAGATCCATTCCGCCTTACACTGACGGTCTATGCCACTGAACGTCCCCATTCTGCTGACCTGGATGCGCATCGTCGCCATCCCGCTGCTGGTCGCCGTCTACTACCTGCCGGCCGGCTGGCTTGGCGCGCACGAACGCGATCTGCTGGCAACCGGCATCTTCATGGCGGCAGCCTTCACCGACTGGGCGGACGGCTATCTGGCGCGCAAGCTGAACCAGACCTCGGCCTTCGGTGCCTTCCTCGATCCGGTCGCCGACAAGCTGATGGTCGCTGCGGCCTTGCTGATCCTGGTCCAGCTCGACCGTACCGACGCCATCGTCGCAGTGATCATCATCGGCCGTGAAATCACCATATCGGCGCTGCGCGAATGGATGGCCAAGATCGGCGCGTCGAAGAGCGTTGCCGTATCGATGCTGGGCAAGATCAAGACCACCGCGCAGATGATGGCGATTCCGCTGCTGCTCTACCAGGCACCGCTGCTCGGCTTCGACACGCTGCAGCTCGGCAACTGGCTGATCTGGATTGCTGCGCTGCTGACCCTGTGGTCGATGGGCTACTACCTGCGCATGGCCTGGCCGGAAATCGCCCGGCACAGCGGGGACTGAACGGTTTTTTGCCGACTGCTGCGGTCGACCGCAGCAGCGGAGGAAAAAAGGCCGGCGGATTGCCGGCCTTTTCGTTTCCGCGAGGCGTCAGTCCGGATAGTCGGCGAGCGCGGCGATCGAGGTAACGACCAGATCGTTGCGCGCCGCGTAATCGCGCAGCTGGGCACCGCGCATCATCGTGCCGTCGTCGTTCATCAACTCGCAGAGAATCGCCGCCGGGCGCAGTCCGGCCAGCTCGGCCAGCATCACCGCGCCTTCGGTGTGGCCGCGCCGGCCATGCACGCGCCGGTCGTGGGCGCGCAGCGGGAAGATGTGGCCGGGGCGTACCAGATCCTCGGCGCGGGCATTTTCGGCGCAGGCCGTCAGCACGGTAACCGTCCGGTCGGCGGCCGAGACGCCGGTGGTCACGCCATGCCGTGCCTCGATCGAAACGGTGAACGGCGTCCCGTGACGGCTGCCGTTGTCGCTGACCATCAACGGCAGTTCGAGACGGTCGGCGATCCGGTTGTCCAGACAGAGGCAGACGATGCCGCTGCAATCGCGGATGAAACGGGCCATCCAGCTTGCGCTGACCAGTTCCGCGGCCATGATCAGGTCGGCCTCGTCCTCGCGGTTTTCGTCGTCGAGCACGATGACCGGCCGGCCGGCGCGGATCGCGGCGATCGCCCGTTGCAGTTGCTGGCGGGTGTTGAGGGAAATGTCGGTTTGCATGAAACGCTCCTGGGTTGTTCAAGAAAAAAGGGCGTTTCAGGGATGCAGAAAACCCGTGCGCGCCGGCTGGCGTGCACGGGGAATGCTGCCTTCTTTCATCCGGACTGTGACCGTCGGCTTCGGCATTCGACCGAATCTGCTGACCCGCATTTCCCTTTCGGCAAACGCGGCGCTCGCGGGCTCGCCACCGCTTGCGCAGCAGCCTACCGCCGGTGGGGAATTCCACCCCGCCCTGAAGACCGGGAGAGCATAGGCGCTATCGTGCCGCCGGTCAAAACGCCCGGCCGGAAAATCGGCTCGAAGCGCCGAAAAGCCGATGAACAGGAGAAAAGTAAGAAATCGTGTTGACAATTCTCGTGGGCTGTCTATAATGCGCGCTTCTGTTGTTCAGCGCGGCAGTAGCTCAGTTGGTAGAGCGCAACCTTGCCAAGGTTGAGGTCGAGAGTTCGAGACTCTTCTGCCGCTCCAGAATTTCCGGAAAAGCCCCAGGCTTTTCTACTTGAAGTAAAGCTTGTAGGCGGGGCGCGGTAGCAAAGCGGTTATGCACCGGATTGCAAATCCGTGTAGGTCGGTTCGACTCCGGCCCGCGCCTCCAGAGAACAATGCGGCAGTAGCTCAGTTGGTAGAGCGCAACCTTGCCAAGGTTGAGGTCGAGAGTTCGAGACTCTTCTGCCGCTCCAAATGAAAAGGGAAAGCCTCCGTGCTTTCCCTTTTTCGCATCCGCCGGACGCTAAAATGTCGCGGCTTGCCCGGATGGTGAAATTGGTAGACACAAGAGACTTAAAATCTCTCGCTCATCGAGCGTACCGGTTCGATTCCGGTTCCGGGCACCACCACCGACTCCCGAATGATCATCTACGACCTGATTTGCGATAACGAACATCGGTTCGAAGGCTGGTTCCACAGCGCCGACGATTTTTCCCGGCAGTGCGAATCCGGTCAGGTACATTGCCCGCAGTGCGATACGCCGGCCGTCCGGCGCATTCCTTCGGCGATCGCGATCGGTAGCCCGGCGGCCGGTGAGCGGGTGGAAGCGGCGCCGGTTGGCGCTGCGGCGCACTCGAGCGCGGCGATGATTCCGTCCGGCACGCAGGTCATGGCACTGTATCGCCAGTTTGTGCAGAGCATCGTCAGCGGCAGCGAGGACGTCGGCGACGATTTTGCGGCCGAAGCGCGGCGGATTCATTACCAGGAAGCCCCGGAACGCTCGATCCGCGGCAATGCCACGCCCGAGGAGCGCGAGGCCCTGAAGGAGGAGGGGATCGATGTCCTGCATCTGCCCCTGCCCCGGGAAGAGGATCTGAACTAGCCGGTTGCCGTGCCGGCGTGGTCGATCCCGGCCGGCCGGTTGAGCGCCATCCAGGCTTCGTAGCCGCCCTTCAGCGGCTTGACCGACAGAAAGCCGGCGCCGAGCAGATGCCTGGCCGCCTGGATCGCGCTGGCGTCTTCCGGGCAGGCGCATAGCGTGACGATCGGTGCGTTCTTCGGCCAGCCATCGACGGCAGCTTCCAGAAAATCGTGCTCGGCGACCCGGGCGCCGGCCAGCGGACCGTTTTCGGCGATCATCGCCGGGCCGCGCAGGTCCAGCAGCAGCGGCGGTTCCGGCCCGTCGAGCGCAGCGCGCAACTGTTCGGGGGAAATGTGGGTCATCGCGCAGTTCAGGCGAAAGCGCGCTTTCTGCCGGAATTTCCAGCCCAGCCAGACGACGATGCCGGTTATCAGGACGAGCAGGGCGGCCGCGGCATTGCGTTCGAGGATATCCATGACGGCCTGGACCTCGTCGCGCATCAGCCGTCCGGCAAGGATCGCCAGCCCGGCCCACAGCGCCGCGCCGACCGCCGATGCGGCAAGGAAGCCGACGGGGTTCATGCGCAGCGTGCCGGCAATCGGCGGCGCCACGGTCGAGAATCCCGGGATGAACTTGGCGACGACCAGCGACGGCAGTCCCCAGCGGACGAAGCGGGCTTCGGTCTGGCTGACGCAGGAGGCGGGGTTGATCGATAGCTTGCACAGACCGGACAGCACGCGATAGCCGAAGCGTTTTCCCGCCCAGTACCACAGCCAGTCGGCAGCGACCGACGCCAGTACCGCGGCGGCCAGGATGCCGGCCAGCGCATGGTTGCCGAGCGCCAGGCTACCGGCCAGCAGCAGCGTCGGCACTGCCGGTACCGGCAGGCCGATTTGTTGCAGCAGGACGTTCAGGAAGACGACGCTGACGGCGTCCTGCCGCAGTTGCTCGCCGATCTGGGCAAGTTCCATGGGCTCAGCGACCGACGCGGGCGACCAGTGCCGCCATCTGCTGGCGGATCAGCGCGGCGATCTTGTCGTCGGTCAGATCGCCGTTGGCGTCGAAGCCGCCGGCAAAGGCATTGGCGAAGACTTCGGGCTTGTTCAACGGCTGCAGATCGAGAAAGACGCAGACCTGGCGCAGGTGGTATTGCGCCCGCGAGCTGCCCATGCCGCCGGCGGCGCCCATCAGGGCGGCGGGTTTGCCGGCGAGCAGCGCGTTGTCCGGTTCGCGCGAGGCCCAGTCGAGGATGTTCTTCAGCGCCGGGGCGAGCGAATAGTTGTATTCGGTGCAGGCGAAAACCAGCGCGTCGGCGGCGCCGATCTGCGCCAGCACGCGGTCGACCGCAGCCGGCTTGGCGGCGATGTCCTGGTTGTAGAACGGAATGTCGGTCAGGTCGGCGATCTCCAGCGTCGCGCCGTCCGGCAGGTTTTTCTGCGCGGCGCGCAGCAGGCCGCGGTTGGTGGATGCCTGGCGCAGGCTGCCGGCGATGCCGAGTAAGCGAATGTGTTCCATGTTCATCTCCTGATTGTCGCACTGAAAAAGCCGGTCTCTTTGGCAGGCGGCCGGCGCCGTTTAGGACAGATATCGTCGCCCGGAATTCAACGCGCGTCCATCCGGATGAACCGCAGCCTCATCCCTGGCAGCGGTTGCCGCGCATCCGCGAGAAACCGCTGCCGCCGCCTTCGCTGCTGCCGGGGCGGATGCAGATCGTCACGCCGAGCGAGCGGGCGGCCTTGTCGATGTCCGGGGGAAAGGGCGAGAACGGGATGGAACGTTCGATGACGGACTTGATGAAGGCGATCTCCGATGCCTGGTCGCCGGCATCGAGCACCACGAAGCTTTTCAGCGAGCCGTCGGGATTGATCCTGAACTGGACGGCAGCCGGGCGGACGCCGGGATTGCGCTGGTCGCGCGCGACGTAGCCGGCGCTGCGGTTCAGGCGGCGCAACATGCCGTCGAGGTAGCTTTCCAGGCTGAACGGATGGATCGGCGGCGCGTTCGGGCGCATTTCCAGCAGCGCATCGTCGGCGTCGTCGCGGGCCGCCAGCTGCCGCCCCTGGTCGCGGGCCATGGCCAACGAACGTTGGGCCAGTGTCGGCTTCGGTGCGCGTTCGAGTTCCTCGAGGAAATTGTCCATGTCCGCTTTTTCGGCGGCGCTCCAGCGCTGGCCGCTGGTCGTTCGCGACGATTTTTCGGCGGTCAGCACGCGGCGCCCTTCGCGGGGGGCGGCACGTTTGGCCGGCGGTGTGGCGGCCACGGGCGGCGGCGTTTCCGGCCTGGCCGCCGGCGGTTGCCGCAGACGGGCCTGCAGCGGTTGCGCCGCGGCTTGTTCGCCGTCCTTTTCGTGGCGCGGAAACAGCAGGACGGCTAGGTGCAATAGGGCGGACAGCAGCAGTGCGAGAGCGAAGGAATGGCGGGATGGCAGGCGGCGCATCGTCGCTATTCTAACCGTCGCCGCGGCGGCTGCCGTTTGCCGCGTCGCGGCAAGGCGCGTTCAGGGGGCCTTGGGGTCGGGGCTGCCGACGGTGATACCCAGTTGCCGGCCGTGCAGTTCGATGCCGACGGCGCGTGCCGCCTCCTCGATTTCCCGGCGTAGCGCCGGGTGGTGCAGCGGAATCGGTGGCAGTTCGGGCAGATAGAGGTGGATGCTGTCGTCGCCGCCGCCGGTCGGCGTCGCATAGATGTTGCGCCCCTCGGCATCGCGCGCTTTGAGGATCACGCCGGCCTTGGAAAGATCGGTCAACGCCCGGTAGATGGTCGAGATATTGGTCTGGCGGCGCGTTTCCAGCCAGATCCGGAACAGCGTCTCGGGGCGGACGAAGCCGCCCTGGCGCTGCAATGCGTTGAACACGTCGACGCGGGCGGCGGTGATGCGCAGGCCGCTCCGGCGCAGCGCGTCGAGCGCCGGATCGTTGCCGGCGCCGTCGATGCCGGTTTTCCGGAAAGCCGGGCTGGACAGGTTTTGCATGATGCTCTCCACGGTTGTCGGGCTATCCGCCGACTTTCTGCCAGCCGCCACCCAGCGCCCGGTACAGCGAGACCCGGGCCTGCAGGCGGAGCAGCTGCAACTGGACGGCGTCGCTGCGTGCCGCGTGCAGCGTGCGCTGGGCGTCGAGCAGATCGAGCATGCCGGCCGCCCCGGCGCGGTAGCGTACGTCGGCCAGCCGCCAGGCGCGTTCGGCTTCGCGCAGGATGGCTTGCTGGGCCCGTTGCTGGGCTTCGTTGCCGGCGATGGCGTCGAGCGCGCCCTGGCTGTCGGCAAAGGCGGCGACGATGGCCGAGCGGTAGGCGGCGAGCAGGCTCTCCTGCCTGGCCCGGGCGCCGTCGCGCAGCGCCGACAGGCGGCCGGCGTTGAAGATCGGCGCGGCGATTGCGGTCAACAGGCTGTAGGCCGGGTTTTCCATGACCTTGAGCAGTTCGCCGTTGCCACCGCTCAGGGCGGCGCTCAGGTTGATCGTCGGCAGCAACGCGGCGCGCGCCGCGGCCAGGTCGGCGTCGGCCGCCTGCAACTGCGCTTCGGCGCGTGCCAGGTCGGGGCGGCGGCGCAGCAGTTCGCTGGGCAGCCCGCTGTCGATGGCCGGCAGGCCGACCTCGTCGAGGCTGGCGGTGGCGATGTCGCGGCTGCCGGCTTCGCCGAGCAGGCGGGCGAGCAACACACGGTTGTCGGCGAGCTGGCGCTGCAGTACGGCCAGGCTTTTCTCGCGTTCGGCGACGACGCCGCGTTGGCGGGCCAGATCGAGTTCGCTTGCCGCCCCGGCCGCCTGGCGGGCCTCGATCAGCGTCAGCGTTTGCCGGGCGTCGCGCCGGTCCTGTTCGCCGATGCTCAGGCGCTGGCGCAGCGCGACGCTTTCCAGCCAGGCGTTGGCAACGCTGGCCTGGATGCCGAGCCTGATCGCCTGGGCGTCGTAGGTCGAGGCCAGGGCCGTGGCCAGCGCCGACTCGTGCGTGGCGCGGACGCGCCCCCAGACATCCAGCTCGTAAGCGGCGGTCAGCGTGGCGGCGTAGTCGTTGCGGCTGGTACCGGTGGCGTCGCCGCGTTTGCCGGTGACCAGCAGGTCGAGCGCCGGCCAGCGCGCGGCGCCGGCGGCGCCGGCCAGCGCCCGGGCCTGGCGCACGTTGGCAACGGCGGCGGCCAGATCGTGCGATTGCCGTTCGGCCTGGTCGATCAGCGCGTCGAGTTCGGGATTGGCGAAATTTCGCCACCAGGCGGTGTCGACCGCAGCAGGCTGAACGGTTTCCGGTTTGCGGAACCAGTCCGCCGGCAGCAGTGCGGCGGCCGGGTTGGCGTCGCGCATCGCCGGCGACGAACAGCCGCCGAGCGGCAGCACGAGCAGGCAGGTGAGGGCGGCCAGCGTGGCGCGAAGGAGGGGAAAGCGCATCGTGTTCATTCTCCGGAGAGCGCCCGTACGGGATCGAGCCGCGATGCCTGGCGGGCCGGCAGCCAGCCGAAGACCAGGCCGGTGGCGATGGCGCAGCCGAAGGCGCCGAGGATTGCGGTCAACGAGAAAACCACCGGGATTTCCCAGAGCAGCAGGGCGAAGCCGATGGCCAGGCCGCTGCCGACGCCGATCAGGCCGCCGGTCAGCGCAATCAGCACGGCTTCGCTGAGGAACTGGCGCTGGATGTCGCGCTGGCGGGCGCCGGTGGCCATGCGGATGCCGATTTCGCGGGTGCGTTCGCGCACCGTCATCAGCATCACGTTCATCACGCCGATGCCGCCGACGACCAGCGAGACGGCGGCGATCAGGCTGAGCATCATGGTCATCGCCTCGCGCGTCTGCATCTCGGCCTTGATGCGGGCGGCGGCGTTGCCGATGGCCACGTCTTCGCGGCCGTGGCGTTCGCTGAGCAGCGTGCCGACGGCGGCTTCCGCTTCGTCCACCACGTCGGCCGAGACGACGTCGATGACGGAGTAGTCCGGTTGCGTCTGCGTCCGGTAGACGCGGGCACGGCCGGCGCGATAGGGGATGAAGACCATGTCGTCGTAGTTCTGGCCCCAGCCGTCGCTGCCGCGGCTGCTCATCACGCCGATCACCTCGAACGGCGCGTTGCCGATCAGCAGATGCCGGCCGATCGGGTCGGCCACGCCGGGGAAGAATTGCTGGTAGGCCTTGTTGCCGACGACCACGACCGGTGCCAGTTCGTCGTTCTCGCGGCCGGTGAAGAAGCGGCCGCGGGCGACCGGCCAGCGGAAGATGTCGGTCATTTCCTCGCCGCCGGCAAAGACGTAGATGGTGCGTTCGACGTTGCCATGGCGGACCAGGATCGGGTCGCCGATCACCGGCATGACGCGGCGGATGTCGGGCAGGGCGCGTACCGCGTCGAGGTCGTCGTCGCTGATCATGCCGACCGGACCGCCGGTTTTCGGCACCTTGCTGCCCAGGTACATGATCGTCGTGCCCATGCTGCCCATCTGGTCGATGACGCGTTGCCGCGCGCCTTCGCCGATGGCCAGCATGAGGATCACCGAGGCGACGCCGATGACGATGCCGAGCAGGGTCAGGCCGGTGCGCCCGCGATTGACGCGCATCGCCCGCCAGGCGGTGCGCATCGCTTCGGCCAGGTCGTCGCGCAGGCTGGCGCCGCGTTGTTCGAGCGGGTCGAGCGTCGGCAGCGGTAGTGCGGTCGACGGCGTCGACGGGCCGGAATCGCGGGTGATGTTGCCGTCGTGGATTTCGATGACGCGTTCGGCCTGCGCCGCCACGTCGCGGTCGTGGGTGATCAGGATGACGGTGTGGCCGGCCGCCGCCAGTTCGCGCAGCAGGAGCATGACCTCGGCGCCGCTGTGCGAATCGAGCGCGCCGGTCGGTTCGTCGGCCAGGATGATGCGGCCGCCGTTCATCAGGGCGCGGGCGATCGACACGCGCTGCTGCTGGCCGCCGGACAGCTGGTTGGGCCGGTTGTCCTGGCGGCTGGCCAGGCCCAGCCGGTCGAGCAACGCGGTGGCGCGGTGGCGTCGTTCGGTTTCCGGTACACCGGCGTAGAGCGCCGGAATCTCGACGTTCTCGCGCGCCGATTCGGTGGCGATCAGGTGATAGCCCTGGAAGACGAAGCCGAAGGCTTCGCGGCGCAGCCAGGCCAGGCGGTCGGCGTCGAAATCGGCGACGTCCTGCCCGGCGAAACGGTAGCTGCCCTCGCTGGGGCGGTCCAGGCAGCCGATCAGGTTCATCAGCGTCGATTTGCCGGAACCGGAGGCGCCGACGATGGCGACGAATTCGCCGCTGTGGATCCTCAGGTCGATGCCGTGCAGCACCTCGACCAGCGGCCGGTCGCCGCCGCCGTAGCGCTTGCGGATGCCGCGCAGTTCGATCAGCGGTGTCACCAGGTGAATCTCCGCGGGCCGCTGGCGACGGCCTTTTCGCCGAGGATCAGGCGTTCGCCTTCACTGAGCCCGGCAGTCACTTCGGCCAGGTGGCGGCTGCGCACGCCGAGCGTCAGCGGCCGGACTTCGATGTCGCCGTCCCGGCCGAGCAGGCGCACCGTCGGTTTTTCCTCGCCCAGCCCGTCGACCGCAGCAAGCGGCACGCTGATCACGTTGCGGGTGGCGGCGGTGACGATGCTGACCTGGGCGGTCATCTGCGGCATCAGCGCGCCGTCCGGGTTGTCCACGTCGAACAGCACCGTGTAATTGACCGCCTTCATGCCTTGCGGCTGGCCGCCGCCGGCTTGTCCGCCGGCCGTCGCGGGCGCCGTCGGCGGGGCCGGCAGGACCTGGCGGATGCGGCTTTCCCAGCGCCGCGGCCGGGCTTCGTTGTGGCCGCCCAGCGTGGTGAACCAGACCGGCAATTCGGCCTTGACCTGCGCGATGTCGGCTTCCGAGACGTCGGTCCACACGGTCATCCCCGACAGGTCGGCGATGCGCAGCACGTTCGGTGTCTGGTAGGTGGCGTTCAGCGTCTGCCCCTCGCGCGCCTCGACGGCGACCACGGTGCCGGCCATCGGCGCGAAGATGCGGGTGTAGCCGAGGCGGGCTTCGTCGGCCTTGAGCGTCGCCTGGGTCTGCTCGATCTGCGCTTTCAGCTGGTCGATGCGGGCGAAGGCGGCGGCCAGGTTGGCTGCCGCCGTCTGCACGTCCTCGCGCTTGGTGGCGTCGGCCAGTGCCAGTTGCTGCTGGCGTTCGTTCTGCTGCTGCGCCAGTATCCGTTGCGCCTGCTGTTCGGCCAGTTGGGCGCGCAGCCCGGCCAGCGCGGCGCGGCCGGCGTCGACGGTGGCCCGCTGCACGCTGGGGTCGATGTCGACCAGCGGATCGCCCTTGTCGACGCGGCTGCCCGGCTGCACGTGCAGTTTCAGGATCTGGCCGGAGACCTGCGCGCCGACATCGACGTAGCGGCGCGGCTGCAGCGTGCCGATGGCGGTGACGGTGGCCTCGATGTCGCCGCGGGCGACCGTTGTCACCTCGTAATCCACCGCCGGGCGTTTGACCCACCAGAGCAAGGCGACGGCCAGCGCCAAGCCGCCGGCGATCAGCAGCCGGCCGCGGTTGGCCGTGGCGAAACGGGAAAGGCGGGACATCAGCGATCCACCCGGAAGCTCAACGTCGCAACGTGCCGCACGTCGTCGTATTTCTTGCCGTCGACGGTCGCCGAGCCGTTGATTCTGGCCGACACTTCGAGCACGTACAGCCCCGGGAAGGACGGATTGAAGCTCACCGAACCGTCGGCCGCCGGCCGCAGTATGCGCGACCAGCCTTCCGAGGTGACGACGTTGACCTGCGAGGCGCTGACCGGGTTGCCTTTCCAGAACAGCCGGAAGCTGTTGCCGCCGGGCGTCGTCGGGACCAGTTCGAGATCGCTGACGGCCTTCGTCTCCTGCCGGCCGAAGCGGGCGTGGAACAGGGTCAGCGCCTTGTCGTCGGCGCGGCTGGCGGCAAACCGCAGGTCGCCGCCGCCCGGCGCGGCGCGGTAGCCGCCGTCGAGGGCCGCCAGCGCAAGATCCTTGCCGTCGGCGGCGAAGGCGCGGGCGCCCCGGGTATCGGCGATGGCGGCGGGTTTGCCGAGTTCGCCGGACTGGATGCGGCGGCCGTCGGCGTCGCCGTCGATCCAGAAATACTGCGCTTGTGCGGTCGACGCGGCGAGCAGGGCAAAAACGGGGAGATAGCGCCGGACGATGCCGGCGATGGCAGCGCGTGTCATGAACGATCCTCGGGAATCAGAGAAAGAAGGGCGGCAGCGCCAGCACCGGGCCGACGACGATCAGCCAGCCGGCAAAGCGCGGCGCGTAAGGCAGCAGGAAGACCAGCGCGAAAGCGGCGGCCGACAGCAGGCCGAACCAGGCGACCGGGCCGATCGCCCAGCCCCAGGCCAGGCTGCACAGCCACAGCGCGACGCCGATCAGGCTCCCGCCGGCCAGGCGCAGCGCCAGCCGCCGCGGGCGGCCCGGCTTGCCGTGCAGGACCTGGGCGTGGTGCCGGTCCATCGCCAGGCACAGCGCGAGCAGCGCGGCGTAGCAGACGAAGAAGACGAGATAGACGGCGAAATGCTTGTCCATGTCAGCGGCCTCCCGTCGCCGGGGCGACATCGTTGGCCGGCGCGCCGGTTTTTTCGTCGATCCGGGTGTCGACCGCAGGTTTTGCCATCCGTCGTTGCAACTGGCGCAGCGCGGCGGCGAAGATCAGGCCGAAGGCGATGGCGGTCAGTTCGACGCCGGCCGTTTCGCCGTCGCCGCGGGCCAGCGCGGCGAACAGCCAGTCGCCGGTGGTGGCCAGGTTGAGCAGCGGCAGCGCCAGGCACAGCGTGGCGACGGCGGCCAGTTGTTCGCGCCAGGCGGCCAGGGGCGGGCGCAGCCCGGCATGGACCAGCGTCAGCAGCCACAGCGCGAAGAACAGCACGATCTCGCGCGTTCCCCGCTGGGCAACGTCGAGCGGCAGCAGCCGGTTGATCCAGAAGAAGCCGATGCAGGCCAGCGACAGCCCGGCGATGGCGGCGACGTTGAGCGCTTCGATGATGCGATAGACGCGCGGCGTCGCGCCGCCGAATTCATTGGCCGACTTCTTGCGCCGCTTGACCATGAACAGGATCGCGCCGGTCGCCAGCATCGCCGCGCCGGCCATGCCGGACAGGAAGTACAGCCATTTCATCGGGTAGCCGCCGAAACGCACGAAATGCAGCGCGTTCATCGTCCGCTGCGTTTGCAGCACATTGCCGCCGCGCACGGTGTTTGGCTTCTGCACGTCGATGGTTTCGCCGCTGACCCCGTCGAACAGCGCAGAACCGTTGCTGCGGCCGACCAGACGATCGGTTTCCGCCTCCGGATCGAAGCGGCCGAAGATACGCACTGCGGCGCTGCGGTCGCCGGCGTGGTTGACCACGACGAAACCCGCCTCGCGCTCGATGGCCGCTTCGCCGCGCTGCATCAGCGAGGCCAGTTCATGCACCGGCGCGTCGGCGAACTGCATCGGGCGCGGCGGCGGGCCTTCGTTCAGCTTGGCGAAGAAAGCGTCCTCGTCGCCGGCGTAGCGCGCCAGGATGCCGGCCGGCATGTAGATTGACCAGAAGATGATCAGCCCGGTGTAGCTGATCATGAACAGGAAGGGCAGGGTCAGCACGCCGAGCGCGTTGTGGCCGTCCAGCCAGGAGCGCTGCCCCTTGCCGGGACGGAAGGTGAAGAAGTCGGTGAAAATTTTCTTGTGCACGACGATGCCGGAGACCAGCGCGACCAGCATGGCGACGGTCGCCGCGCCGACGATCCAGATGCCGGCCATGCCGGCGTGGAACTCGAAGTGCATGTGCACGAAATGGTGGCCGCCTTCGGTTTCGCGTGCTGTGCCCGGTGGCAGCTCGCGGCCGGTCTGCGCATCGAGGCGCAGGCGGTGGACCGGCGCATCGTCGTCGGCGCGCCAGAAAACGCGCAATTCCGGGTTTTCATCGTCGGGCAGGCCGATGGTCCAGAACTCGGCGCGCGGCGATTTTTCCTGCAGGTAGGCTTGCGCCTTGCGCACCGCGTCGGCGCGCTGTTCTGCGGTCAACGGCGTGAATTCGCCGATTTTCCCTTTCTCACGCAGCCAGTGCGAGATCGGGTCGTCGAACACGCCCAGCGTGCCGGTCAGGAAGATGGCGAACAGGATCCACGTAAACCACAGGCCGCCCCAGGTGTGCAGCCACGACATCGACTGGCGGAAAGTCGTTTTCATGCCGCACCTCCGACCTGCAGGGCGAAGGCCAGCGCGCCCATCAGCGCACCGGGAATCAGCAGGCCCAGCCAGGCGCGCGTCGCGCTGGCAGCGGCGAACACCCAGACGATGGCGGCGGTGTAGACCGCGAAGCTGAACAGCGTCGCGCCGAGCACCGCCTCGGGCAGTTCGGCCGGCAGCAGGTGGCTGACGAAAATGGAGAACACGGAGGCCAGCGCGTAACCGCCGAAAACGGCGGCGACGATGCGCGACAGCAGCGCGCTGCGCGGACGGGGTGAAGCGAAGGGAACGGACATGGCAAACCTCGGCTGAAGGGATTGTCGGGGGCGTCGCCGACGGCGATCGATGATCGGCGCCCTGTTTTCGGCGCTCTCAATAGACATGTCGTTTGAGACGGGAAAAAAGGTCGTGTTGGTCACAATCTGTTACAAAAAAACCGGCGGACGCATCGCACGAACGCGTCCGCCTGCCGGATCAGAAGCGATAGGCCAGGCTCAACCGGAAACTGCGCGGTTCGCCGTAATAGGCCGACGCCGAGCTGGTCTGGTAGGTCTTGTCGAACAGGTTGTAGGCGTTGAAGGTCGCACTGAACTGCTTGGTGATGTCGTAGCGCGCCATCAGGTCGACCAGCGTGTAGCTTTCCTGCGTCACCCGCGCCGGACTGCCCAGTACGGTGAGGTCGGACCAGGTGCGGTTCTGCCAGCGCAGGCCGCCACCAACGGTCAGCCCGTTGCCGACCCACGGCATGCGGTAGCTCGAGAACAGCTTGAGCGCGTTCTGCGGCACGTTGGTGTTGAGCAGCTTGCCTTGGGCGTTCTGCGGCAGGTTGCGCGAGAAGGCGGCGGAGGCCTGCCAGTGGCGGGCGAGTTGGCCGCCGACCTCGATCTCGAAACCGCGCGTCGTCGTGCCTGCCTCAGCGCGGTAGGCCTGCGATCCGTCCGGTGCCGTTACGCCGGGAATCATGACGGCCAGATTGTCCTGTTCGATGCGGTAGACCGCGGCGGCCAGGTTCAGCTTGCCGTCGAACAGTTCGGCCTTGCTACCGAGTTCGTAGGCCTTGCCGAGCAGCGGGTCGAGGTAGTTGCCGCCGGGGTCGCGGTTGCTCTGCGGCTTGAAGATGTCGGTATAACTGGCGTACAGCGACCATTGCTGGGTCAGGTCGTAGACGATGCCGGCGTAGGGCGTGACTTGATTGGTCCATTTGCGCGTGACGTTGTCGGTGGCGCCGGTCGCGTAGCTGCGGTTGTAGGTTTCGTCCTCCCAGGTCGTCGTCCGCGCGCCGACGATGATGGACAGCGGGTCGAATGGCTTGAAGCGGGCAGTGAGGTAGGCGCTCTTCGTCATTTCCTTGTAGTTGAAGTCGCCGACCGGCGAGTTGTCCGGCTTGCCTGGCGTATTGCCGTCCCAGGTGTAGATGTTCGGAACGGCCAGCACGTGCCACAGGTGGTAGGCTTCGGCATCCTGCTTGGTGCGTGACAGCGTGCTGCCGAACACCAGGTCGTGCCGGCGGCCGAACAGCGTGAACGGGCCGCTCGCCGAGACGTCGAGGCTGTGTTGGACCGGTGGGCCGGCCCACCGGCCGGCATACATCGATACACCGGCGCCGGTCGCCGGGTTCGGGTTGCCGCCGGTCGCGTAGCCCAGTTGTTCGTCGTACTCGGTACGGTCGTAGGAATAGCTACCCTTGACCTTCCATTCGTTGGCGAAGCGGTGTTCGAGCGAGACGAAGGCGGCCAGGTTCTCGCGCCGGGAAGAGGCCCACGATGCGGCGGCGGAATCGGAGCGGCGCCACTGGGTGCGCGTGCGGTCGCTGTTGAACAGCGGCAGGCCGCCGCGCGAGTGGCCGGTGGCGTCGTGGCGCTGCCAGGTCAATCCTGCGGTCAACAGCGTGTTCGACGATAAATCCGCTTCGACGATGCCGGAGACGATCTTCTTGGTTTCGTTCAGCCGGTCGATGTAGGAATCGTTGTCCTGCCAGGCGACGATGCCGCGCCCGCGCAGCGTGCCGGCCGCGTTGAGCGGTGCCGACAGGTCGGCCTCCAGCCGGTAGCGGTCCCACGAGCCGGTTTCGGCCTTGACGTAGCCTTGAAACTCGGCGGTCGGTTTCTTGCGGATCAGGTTGATCGTCGCGCTCGGCGTGCCGATGCCGTTCATCAGGCCGGTCGCGCCGCGCACGATCTCGACGCGGTCATAGAGCACCATGTCGTTGCTCTGGAAAATGCTCGAATAGTTGCTGTGCAGGTGGCCGATGCCGTCGACCATGTAGTTCTCGACCTGGAAACCGCGCGAATAGATCGGCGACGAGTCGGAACCGGCGTTGCCGGACTGCACCATGCTCAGGCCGGCGGTCTGCTGGACGATGTCGGGCAGTTGGGTCAGGCCCTGGTCTTCCATGCGCTGGCGGGTGATCACGCTGACCGACTGCGGCGTTTCGCGGATCGACAGCGGCAGGCGGGTGGCGGTCTGCATGCTGCGCGTGGTGTAGGAGTCGGTGTTCTCGGTGGTCGCCCGGTCGGCCTGCGCGGTGACGGTCATTGGCGCCAGCGTCGCGCCATCGTCGGTGCCGGCCGGGTGGATGGTATAGGCCGATCCGGTCGGCACGGCGACCAGGCCGCTGCCGGCCAGCACGCGCTGCAGCGCTTCGTGCAGCGTCATCGAACCGTGCAGCGCCGGCGCGTTGCGGCCGGCGACCCGTGCTGCGTCGGCCGAGATGGCGACACCGGACTGACGGGCCAACGCGTTCAGGGCCTGACCGAGCGGTAGGGCATCCAGCGCAAAGGCGTGCCGGGTGGCCGGCGCCGTATTCTGGGCCAGGGCCGGCGGCAGGAGCGCCGGACCCCCGAGGGCGGCGGCGCAGGCCAGGGGGAGCAGGCGCTGGCGCCAGGGGCGGTGCGCTTGGGACGGGGCAGGGGGGAACATGGCGAAGGTCCTCATGGGTGGTTTTCCCTGTGAAGACGTTTGTGACGCCGACTACCGGACAATTATTTTTCGCGGCCGGCTTTTTCGCCGTTTGTTGCGGTCGACCGCAGGCGGATCACGAAATGCCCGTTGCCGAGCGGTACGACGTTCACCGGGTGGATGCGCGGCAGCGTTTCGAGGAAGGCCTGCGGGTTGTCGATCGGGAAACTGCCGGTCAGGGTCATGCGGTGCAGCGCGCGTTGCGGCTCGATGTCGATCGGCGTCGCCAGGTAGTCGTTCCAGCGCTCAACTGCCTTGTCGACCGGCATGCCATCGAAGACCAGCCAGCCCCGGCGCCAGGCGCCAACGTCGTCGGGCGCCACCCGGCTGTGGCGCAGTTCGCCGTTGCGCGGCATGTAGACCGCATCGCCGGCACCCAATTCGGTATCCGGCAAGGCATCGGCCGGTTGTCCGGCGCGCCAGACGGCGACCCGTCCGTGGGCGACGGCGACGCGCAGGCCGTTGTCGTTGAGGCGTACCGAGAAGGCGGTGCCCAGCACGCGTACGCGGCCGAGCGGCGTCTCGATCTCGAACGGGTGCTGCGGGTCGGGCGCCACGTCGAAGCGCACTTCGCCGGCCGACAGGTGGGCCAGCCGCCGGTCGCGGTGGTAGGCAATGGCGACTTCCGAGCGTGCCGCCAGGTCGATGCGGCTGCCGTCCGGCAACTCGTGCGTGGCGATCTCGCCGCGGCCGGTGCTGGCGACCAGGGTGAACGTGGGGCGTTGCCAGTACCAGCGGCCGACGCCGCCGGTGGCCAGCGCCAGCGCGCCGAAACCGAGCAGGGCGCTCAGCCGCCGGCGGGTCTGCCGCTTGCGTTCGGCGGCCGACGGCGGCAACGCGAATTCGTCGCGCAGCCGACGCGCGTCGGTTTGCCGCCAGGCGTCCTGGGCGGCGCGGCTGGCCTCGGCGTGGGCACCGCCGCGCGTTTCCCAGTCGGCCAGTTCGCCGGCCGCCGCCGCGGCATCGGGCGGCGAACCGCCGTGCCGGCGGACGACCAGCAGCAGCGCCTGCTCGAACAGGCGCTGGCGGGCGACTGCGCTCGGTTCACTCATGGCGGCCGTTTTCCATCATGAGATCGCAGACTGCACGCACCATGTGTTTTTCGATCGATGCCACGGTCGTTTCCAGGTGGCCGGCGGCTTCGGCGTGCGTGAAGCCGTAGATGCGGACCAGAATGAAGGCCTCGCGCCGCTTGCGGGACATCGCGCCGAGCCGGGCGGCCAGTTGCGCCAGGCCCTGGCGGGCGCCGACCGTGCGTTCCAGGCAAGGCGATTCATCCGGACTGATCAGGCTCAGGGTTTCGATCATCCGCAGTTCCGCCTGGCGCGTGCGCGCCGCGTCGATCACGATGTTCTTGCCGGTGCGGTAGAGCAGTGCGCGCATGTCCAGGATCGCCGCCTGGCTTTCCATGGCCAGCACGCGGGCGTAACTCTCCTGCACGACGTCGCTCGCCGCGTCGCGGTCGCGCAAGGTGCGGGAGAAGAAGTTAACCAGTTCGGCGTAGAAATGCGTGGCCATCGGCGGGCTGGGAACGGGAATCAGAATTTTTGCTACGAATGGGAATTGTTCTTATTATCCAGAAAAACGGCGGCGGTGTCGAAAAACGATTCGGCCGGCCCGTCACCTGTCCCGGAACGCAAGCATGAATTTCCCTGCGCCGGCGGCGATGCCGTCGGCACTCTCTACGTCGAACATGGCCGCTGGCTGAAGCACTGGCTGCGGCGCCGGCTGGGCGACAGCCTGGTTTTTCCGCAGTTCGCAGTTCGCCGTCGGCCTCAACATCAACAACCTGTTCGACAAGAGCTGCTGGTTCGGCCTGTCGTCGACGCAGGGGATGAACTTCTACGGCGAGCCGCGCCGCGCGACGCTGACGCTGAGCGCGAAGTTCTAAGCGGTGCCGTGCCTCACGACCCGGCGCGCGCCTTGATCCACGCTGCGACGTCGTCGATCAGCGCCTTGTCGACGCGCCCCGGCCGTTGGTATTCGAGCGGGGTGCTCGGTGCTTCGCCGGCGATGCCCAGATGGTTGAGCGCCGGGTAGCGTTTCAGTACGACCCGCGGCGAGTCGGCGAAGGTCTGCTGCCAGATCGCCCAGTCGGCGTCGGTGACCTGGTAGTCGCGGCCGCCGTGCAGGATCAGCAGCGGCGTTTTTGACCGTTGTGCGTCGTCGACCGCACGCACCGCGTCCAGGCTGCGCCAGTAGCCGGCCGGCAGTTGCAGCGGCGCGTCGGCGCGTGGCGGATCTTCGCCGCGGCGGATGGCCGCCAGTCCACCGGCCAGCGCGTCGATGGCGCGCCGTTCGCCGGCATCCACCGCGCCGTCCTGCGCCGCGATGCGCTCGAACTGCTCGATCACGCTGTCCAGCACCGGCCGGGCGGGTGCCGCCCACAGGATGGCGCCGGCCGGCACGGCGGCCCGCTCGGCGATGCGCGGCGCCAGCATGCCGCCCTGGCTGTGGCCGAGCACGAAGACCGGGCCGATGCCGGGCTGGCCGGCCAGCACGCGCAACGCGGCGACGGCATCGTCGGTCGTCTCGTCGTCGATGCCGAAGTCGCCGGCGAAATCTTCGGGGCGGGCGCGGCTGCGCTTTTCGTAACGCAGCACGGCGACGCCGCGCCTGGCTAGCCCATGTGCGAGATCGCGGAATGGCTTGTTCGGGCCGATGCTTTCGTCGCGGTCGTGCGGGCCGGAGCCGTGCACCAGCACGACGCCCGGGACCCTGCCGGCCGCAGCCGGACGGGTCAAGGTGGCGGGCAGGGAAGCCCCGGCTAGCGGGATGGCGAGCGGCGTTTCGCTGAAATTCGCGTTCTGTTCCAGCGCTGTCGGCGCCGTCTGCGGCACGATCAGCAGGCCGGCGATGCGCCGTTGCCCGTCGATGGCGATTTCGGCGTTCAAAGCCGCCCGTTCGTACGTCATCGGTACGCGCACTTTGTGGCCGCTGCGGTAGTTTTCGTCGACCGGGGTACCGCGTTGCCGGCGGGCGCCATAGACGGCCGGCAGCGATTCCCAGACGCTGCGCAGGCGTTCGGCCGGCAGCGCGGTAGCCAGCTGCGGTGTCATCAGTGCGACGGCGGCCGGATAGTCGCCGCCGTCCAGGCGATCGAGCAGGTCAGCGGCCAGTTGCCGGGCTGCCTCGTCGGCGCCGGCGGGCAGCGCGGCCGACGCCAGGCCGGCGAGGAGGGCAAGATGGCGCAGTGCGCGCCATCCGTGGCGGGGCATCGATTGAACGGTTTTCACGGCGGTCTCGGCTCGTCTGTGCGCTGGCTGGCCGAGCTTGGCGTGGCTGGCGTCGTTGGTTGGCAAAGCGCGGAGCAGTGTTGTGGATTTGTCCCGCGACGTCAATTTTCCGGCAATTCCGCGGTCGACCGCAGGTATCGACAAAAAACGGCGCCGTTGCCGTGGCGCCGTTGTTGGTGCGGGCCAGGGCTCAGAAGCGGTATTTCATCGTCAGCATGACGTTGCGCGGTTCGCCCCAGGTGTAGGTGCTGTACCAGTCGAACAGCGTGTAGTACTTCTTGTCGAGCAGGTTGCTGACCTTGAGGTTGACCGACAGGTGCTTGTCGATCTGGTAGCTGGCCATCGCGTCGAGCAGCCAGTAGCTGGCCATGGTGTGCTTGACGGTGCCCTGGATCGGATGACCGACGTCGGCCCAGGCCTTGCTCTGCCAGCGGGCGCCGCCGCCCAGCGTGAGGCCGGGGAGGATGGCCGGTTTGACGCTGGAGCTGAGCGTGAACTGGTTTTCCGGCGACATGGTGGCCACTTTTTCGCCTTGCTGGCGGGCGATCTTGTGGTTGAAGCCGGCGTGGATCTGCCACTGCGGCGTCAGTTGACCGGAGATTTCGGCCTCGAAACCCCGGGTGCGGACGCCGTCGATCGCCCGGTAGGCGGTGCCGCCGCTCGGTGTCAGCCCGCCGCTGGCTTCGGCGTAGTTGTCCTGTTCGAGGCGGAAGTAGGCCAGGCTGGCGTTCAGCCGGCCGTTGAAGAAGCTGCCCTTGATCCCGGTCTCGTAGTTGATGCCTTCGAGCGGGTCGAGCGTTTTGCCCTGCGCGTCCTGCGCGCTCTGCGGTTGGTAGATGCTGGTGTAGCTGGCGTAGAGCGAATATCGGTCGTTCAGGTCGTAGACCGCGCCAAGGTAGGGCACGATGACGCCCGATTTCTTCATCGTCGCGTTTTCGTAGTTCAGCACACGGCCGCCGGCGATCAGCTTGAGGTCGTCGCGCAGGTTGAAACGGGCGGCGGTGTAGGCGCCGCTTTCGCGAATGGTCTCGCGGTCGCTGCCCTGCCAGCCGGCGTTGTCCCAGTCCGGCTCGGGCAACTGGCCGTTCCAGTGGTAGTAATCGGCGATGTTGTTGCTGCCGGCCCAGTAGCTGCGGTTGGTCCACACCCGCTTGGCGTGACTGGCGCCGAGCACCAGTTCGTGCTTGCGGCCGAGCAGTTCGAACGGCCCGCTGGCATAGAGGTCGATGGCGTCGGCGACGGTCTTGCCGACGTACTTGCCTTCCCAGGTGGTGACGCCGCCGCCGGTTGCCGGATCGGGATTGCCCGAACCGGCCGAGCCGAGTGTCGCGTCGTAGCCGTTGATCTGGTGGTTGAACTGGGCCTTGAGCACCCAGTCGTTGGCGAGCGTGTGTTCGAGGGTGGCGAAGGCGGTGCGCGTGTATTGTTTCCAGCTGCTCCAGTCGGCGCCGTTGTTGAACGAGCGCGGCATCTGGTTGAAGTTGCCGTTGGCGTCGTAGATCGGGATGCCGCCCCAGGTCGAGCGTTTCGGGTCGTTGTTCTGGGCGTCGACGCCGACGGTGAGCAGCGTCGCCGGGCCGAGGTCGGCCTCGAGGATGCCGTAGAAGGTCGCCGTCTGGCGTTCGTAGCCGTCGAGGTGGGAATGACGGTCCTGGTAGGCGGCGACGGCGCGGCCGCGCAGGCTGCCGGCCGGGTTCAGCGCGCCGCCGAGATCGAGCTGGCCGCGGTAGTTGTCGTTGGTGCCGGCGCCCAGGCTGATTTCGCCCTGGAAGTTTTTGGTCGGCTTCTTGCGGATCAGGTTGATCGTCGCGCCCGGATCGCCGCTGCCGGTGAGCAGGCCGGTGGCGCCCTTGAGCACCTCGACGCGGTCGTAGATGGCCATGTCGCTGAGCGTGTTGCCGGCCGAGTAGGAGGCGTTCCGGGTCATCGGGATGCCGTCGTACTGGAAGTTGTTGATCGGGAAGCCGCGTGCGTAGTAGGCGGTCCGCTCGCTGTCCAGGGTGACGATGCTGATGCCCGGCGTGTGCGCCATCACCGCGTCGATCGAGGTCAGGTTGAAATCGTCCATTTCCTGCCGGGTGATGACGCTGATGGTTTGCGGCGTCTCGCGCGGCGTCAGCACCAGCCGGGTGGCGGTGGCGATCGTGCCGGGCGTGTAGGAACCGCTGCCTTCGGTGATTTCGCCCAACTGGTTGGCGGTTACCTGCATCGCTGCCAGCGTGGTTTCTCCGCTGCTGCTGCCGCTCGTCTGGCTGGCCCGCAGCACGTAATTGCCCTGACCGCGATGCACGGCTTCCAGGCCGCTGCCGGCGAGCAGCCGGGCCAGGCCGGCGGCCGGCGTGAAGTCGCCGTTCAGGCCCGGCGTGCGCAGGCCGCGTGTCTGTTCCGCTTCGAACGACAAGGTGATGTCGGCGGCGGCAGCGAAGGCGGTGAGCGCGCTGCCGAGCGGCCCGGCCGGAATCTGGTAGCTGCGCAGCGGGGCGTTTTGCGCGTAGGCCGGCGGGCTGGCCAGCAGCAGGGCCGGGCCGGCGAGCGTCAGGCCGAGCATGGCGGCGCGCAAGGTGAGGGCGATGCGGCGCGGACGCGAAGGGAAGGGCTGAGTCATGACGAAAATTCCTCTTTTTCCTGGTTGACCGTGGAAGGACGCGGCAAGCGCCTCTACCCGGTTGGCCGTTTTCAACGGAAAAAGAGCAACCCCTGGATGAAAATAATTCTTAAATAGCCTCGGCGCGCACCCAGTAGCGGGTCGCGTAACGCCAGCGGATCGGCAGCGATGCCGCCAGGGTGTCGAGCACCGCATCGGTGTCGGCCAGCCGGAAGACGCCGGATAGCCGCAGCCCGGCAACTTCCGGCGCGCAGGCCAGGTAGCCGGGGCGATGGCGCGCCAGTTCGGCGAGGAAGTCGTCGAGCCGGCGGTCGTTGGCGATCAGCTTGCCGTCGCGCCAGGCGCCTTCGCCGCTGGCCAGCGCCTGCGGTGCGGCCACCTCGCGGTCGTCGAAGCGGGATTGCTGGCCGGCTTCCAGGCGTCGCGCCGTTCCCGCCCTGGGGCGGAGTTCGACGGCATGTTCGAGCACGGCGACGCGCGTTTCGCCGTCTTCGCGCCGGACGCTGAAGCGCGTGCCGAGCGCCCGCACCGCGCCGTTCGCGGTATGGACCTCGAAAGGACGCGGATCGGCGGCCGTCTGGACAAGGATTTCTCCGGTCAACAGATGCAAGCGGCGCAAATCCGGGCGGTAATCGATGTCGACCGCAGAAGCGCTGTTGATGTCCAGCGTACCGCCGTCGGCGAGCCGGATGCGACGACGTTCGACGGCCGCCGTCCGCAGATCGGCGCGGGCGATCTGCCAGCCGGATTCGAGCTGCGGCAGCAGCGCGGCGAGACTGCCGGCCGAGAGCAGCAGGGTCAGCAGCTTGACCGTGCGCCGGCGGCGCTGGCGGGCGGCGGTCAGCGTCGGCACGGCCATGTCGCCGGGCACGCTGTTCAGCCGCCGTTCCAGCGCTTGCATGCGCGCCCAGGCCTGGCGGTGCGCCGCGTCGGCGGCCAGCCAGCGCTCCCAGGCGGCGCGCTCGGCCGGGCGCAGCGCCGCGTCGTTCAACTGGACGTACCAGTGGGCGGCGGCTTCCAGCGCGCTGCGCGGCAGTTCGCCGGCCACTTCAGCAGCCCTCGGCGAGGATCAGGCACTGCGTCAGCGCGCGGGCCAGGTGTTTCTTGACGGTGGTGAGCGAGATGCCGAGCCGTTCGCCGATCGCCGCATAGGTCAGCCCTTCGAACTGGGCGAGCAGGAAAATCTCGCGGGCGCGCGGCCCGAGTTCGTCGAGCATGCGGTCGATGGCGACCAGGGTTTCGAGGATCAGCGCCCGCGTTTCGGGCGACACGGCAACCGGTTCCGGCCGGGCGGCCAGCGTGTCGAGCCAGGCCTGTTCGATGCTCAAGCGGCGGAAGCGGTCGACGACCAGCCCGTTGGCCACGGTGGCCAGGTATTTTCTGGGTTCTTCGATGGCTGTCGCGTTGCGCGCCGCGAGCACGCGCAGGAATGTGTCCTGGGCCAGGTCGGCGGCGTCGAAGCGGTTGCCGAGCTTCCGGCGCAGCCAACCGCTGAGCCAGCCATGGTGGTCGCGGTACAGCGCGGCGATGGTCAGTCCCGGCAAATCCGGTGCGGCGGCGGTGTTCAAGGAGGTCTCCGGAGCGGTCGGCGCTGGCTGGTCCGAAGCGGATGGCTGGCCTTTATTTGCGAAACGTTCTCATTATCGCGAATTCGCCGGATAGCGTCAATTTGGGGAAAACCGCCGGAATTCCACGGTCGACCGCAACCGACAAGGCGATTTCGCCTGCTGCGGTCGACCGCCGGTTGAAACAAAAAAGGCACCGCAGAACGGTGCCTTGAAGGCGTCCGCAAAGCGGCTCAGAAGGTGTACCTGGCGGTCAGCATGACGTTGCGCGGGGCGCCGAACACATTGCCGCCGGTGCTCCAGCCGATGCCCTGGTAGTAGTGCTTGTCGAACAGGTTGTTGAGGTTGAGGCGAATCTCGGTGTGCTCGTCGAAGCGGTAGCTGCCGTTCAGGCCGACGATGGCGTAACCGGCTTGCTGGATGTTCTGGTCGTCGCTCGATTTGATCCGGTTTTGGGCGTATACGTTGCCACCGATGCGCCAGCGCGAAAGCTCGCCGGGCAGGCGATAGCTGGTGGTCATTTTGAACTGGTGGCGGGGCTGGTCGCTGTCGAACTGTTTGCCGATGTTGTTTGGGTCGGCATCCTTGGTGTACTTGGCATTGACGTAGGTGTAGCCGCTCGCGATCTGCCAGTTCGGGGTCAGCGCGCCGCTGACTTCCAGCTCGATGCCCTTGCTTTCGACTTCGCCGGCGGCTCGCTTGCAGTAGCCCCAGGAACTGCCAGGGCAGGGGTTCGGGCCGGCCAGATCGTCCACGGCGCGGTTCTGCTGCTGGACGATGAAGGTCGCCAGACTGGCGTTCAGACGGCCGCCGAAGTACTCGCCCTTGATGCCGAGCTCGTAATTGGTACCGGTGATCGGGTCGAGCAGCTTGCCGTCGCGATCGCGGTTGCTTTGCGGCTCGAAGATTTCGGTCCAGCTGGCGTAGAGCGAATGACTGTCGTTCAGATCGTAGACCAGGCCGGCATAGGGGGTGATTTCGCGGTTGACTTCGAAATGGGTGGCGTTGCTGTGGTTTTCGTTCTCGTACCAGTTGATCCGCGTCCCGAGGATGAGTTTCAGCGGATCGGCCAGGCTCAGGCGGGTCGCCGCATAGACGCCCTTCTGGCGCGCCGTGTAGGCCCAGTTCCACAGCGACATGTCGATGTCGGGCCGGGCGACGCTGGACGAATCCCAATGATAGGGATCGACCGCCGGGCCGGCCGGGGTCCAGGCGTAACTGGACCAGCCGCCCCAGTTCTTGTTGTCGAACTTGCGATAACTGGCGCCGAACATCAGTTCATGGCTGCGCTCGAGCAGCGTGAAGGGGCCGTTGACGCTCAGGTCGTAGCTGTCCTGGCGGTTGTCGAGCCGGTAGCGCTGGGTGCTCTGGCGCAGTACGCCGCCGTTCGTGTAGAGGCCGGAGAACATCATGTCCTGTTCCGGCCGTTTCCACAGGGCTGCCGCCCTGGCCTGCCAGCCGTTGGCGAACTTGTGGGTGAGGTCGGCGAAGAGGCTCTTGTCAGTCTGTTGCCAGTAGTCGAAATCGTTGGCGGTGTTGGCCGAGCGACTCAGGCCGGCGAGGAAGCTGCCGTCCGCGTTGGTTGGGTGGCCGGGCAGGAAACCGTCGTTATCCACCTTGCGGTAGTGGACGCCCAGCGTCGCCACCGTGGCCGACGTCAGGTCGGCTTCGAGGATGCCGTAGAACTGGTGGTTGCGGTCGTGGGCGGTGTCGTAGAACTGCTCGCTGTCCTGCACCGTTGCCACGGTGCGGCCGCGCAGGGTGCCGGCGGCGTTGAGCGCTCCGCCCGCATCGACGGTGCTGCGAAAGTTGCGCCAGCTGCCGGCGCTCAGCGTGACGCTGGCCTGCTTGTCGGCCGTCGGCCGCTTGCGCACCAGGTTGATCGCCGCCGACGGGGTGCCGGCGCCGGTCGTCAGGCCGGTGGCGCCGCGTACGACTTCGACGCGATCGTAGATGTCCAGCGCGTCGTTGTCGGCATTGAAGGTGCCGTTGGCGCCGGTGCTGGTGGGCAGACCGTCGATCAGCAGGTTGGATATCGGGAAGCCGCGTGCCGAGAAACTGCCCGATTCCCCGCTGTAATAGCCTTTCTGCATGACCAGCCCGGTGATGTTCTGTACTGCGTCGTCGAGCGTGATCATGCCCAGGTCGTCGATCTGCTGGCGGGTCAGTACGCTGACCGACTGCGGCGTTTCACGCGGCGACAGGGTGAGCTTGGTGGCGGTGCTCATCGCGCCGGTGGTGTAGGAGCGGGTGTTTTCCGTCGTGCCGTCGAGGCCGGCCGCAGTGACCGTCATCGGCGCCAGCGTGGCTTCGCCGGTGGCCGGCGGCAGCCTGCGCAGGCGCCAGTCGCCGTTGCCGCCGCGCACGGCTTCCAGGCCGCTGCCGGCGAGCAGTTTCTGCAGGCCGGCTTCGGCGCCGTAGCTGCCGTTGAGGCCGCCGGACTTGAGCCCGTCGGTCAGTGCCGGGTCGAAGCTCAGCGTGATGCCGGCTTGGGCGGCGAAGGCATAGAGCGCCTGGCTGAGCGGACCGGCCGGCAGGGCGTAGGCTTTGGCGCTGACGTTCGCCGGCAACTCGGCGGCCGACGCCGCACCGGCTGGCAGCAACGCGGTACAGCTCAGGCCGAACAGTGCCAGACTCAGTGGACGAAGGCGGAAGACGGTTCGGTTGCGTGTCTGGGATGGCATGGGGTACCCCTTTCGATAGCCGTTTTTGAAGGTTTCCCTGGCTTGTCGAACGAAGCGGAAAAAGGGGCCAGTCTTGTCGATCCGCGCTTGATCCGGAGCGCGCTTCCGCGGGCCGGCCGATGCGCCGCGCCGGCGGTCGGGAAACCGTCAGAGAGCGGGGTCGCGGGGGAGTACGTTGACCCAGTAGCGGGTATGGCGGCGGATGGCGATCGGCAGATTGTCCTGCAGGATGGCGAGGATGCGGTCGGTGTCGGCGAGCTGGAAGACGCCGGAAATGCGCAGGTCGGCGATTTCCGGCGCGCAGCGCAGGAGGCCGGGGCGGTGGCGGGCGAGTTCGGCGAGGAAATCGGCCAGCCGCTGCCGGTCGGCGATCAGGTTGCCGTCCTGCCAAGCGTCGATGCCGACCGGCAGCGGACTGGCCGGTCCGACGGCGTGCTCGTCGAAGCTGGCGGCTTGTCCGGCTTCCAGCCGGCGCGGCGCATCGCTCCGGTGCGGACGGATTTCCACGGCGTGTTCGAGTACCGCGACATGGCTGCGCCCGTCGCCGTCGCGGCGGACGATGAAACGCGTGCCCAGCGCGCGGATCTGGCCGTGCCCGGTGTCGACCAGAAAGGGGCGAGGCGGCCGGGCGGCATCCGGCGCCGTTTCGACGAGGATTTCGCCACCGTGCAGCACGATGCGACGCTGCCCCGCGTCGAAACGGACATCGGCACTGCTTGCCGTGTTGAGGTGGAGCCGGCTGCCATCGGCCAAATGGAGGGCACGCCGTTCGCCGGTGGCGGTGCGGTAATCGGTCGTCGGCCCGCCATGCCGCAGGCGCCAGCCGAGCCAGCCGGCGGAGGGCGCGAGCAACAGCAGGGCGATGCCCTTGGCCAGTTTGCGGCGGCGCGCGCGGTGGCTGTTGGCCAGTGTATTGATGCCGATGCCGGCGGGAATCGCGCCCAGGGTGGTGGCCAGCGATTCGGCGGCGCGCCAGGCGGTTTCGTGTTCCGGTGCCGAGGCGCGCCAGGCATCGAGGGCCCGGCGACCGCCGGCATCGAGTTCACCGGCGTGCAGGCGGACCAGCCAGTCGGCGGCCTGGTCGATGGTCAGCGGAGAAATCGTGGCAGACGAAGGTATCGGGGTCATGTGAGCAGGACTCGCAGGCATTGGGCGAAGCCGTCGTGCATGTAGCGCTTGACTGAGCGCAGGCCGATGCCGAGCTGCTCGGCGATCTCGGGGTAGCTCAGGCCTTCGAGCTGCGAGAGCAGGAAGACGGTGCGGGTTTTTTTCGGCAGCGCGTCGAGTAGGCGGTCGATGTGCAGCAAGGCCTCGATCACCAGCAGGCGCTCTTCGGGCGACGGGGCGACCGGTTCCGGCAGCAGGGCCAAGGCTTCAAGGTAGGCCTGCTCGAGTGTGCGCCGGCGGATCTGGTCGACCATCAACCCGTGTGCCACGGTGCGCAGGTAGGCACGCGGTTCGCGGAAGGCTTCGCATTCGCGCTTCAGGAGCAGGCGCAGGAAGGTGTCCTGGGCCAGGTCGGCCGCCTGCTGCGAGCAGCCGGTTTTGCGCCGTAGCCAGCCGAACAGCCAGCCGTGGTGTGCTTGATAGAGTGTGGAAACGGAATCGGGCACGGCCGCGTTGCTCATGAAGTTCCTCGGGATGAGCGCCGCTGGCTGGCCGCGAAGGGAACGCGGCGTGGCTTGCGTCAGTTATTGCGAATGGTTCGCATTATTTTGGATTTGCGCTGCAAGGTCAAATTTTCAAACCGGAATTCCCATACGGGCAGATGCACATGGGATTGGTTTATGAAAATGAGTTTTTTTATTCATGTAGTATTGCCTTGTACGTCGGAACTCTGGAAATCCATCGAACCGGGAAATCAAGAGGAGCATGGGATGCTTGAAAAATTTTTCTGGCTGAACGACAACGAAACCCAGCTGCTCATCGGCGAGCATCACATGGGGTTGGTTCTTTTGTCGGTGCTGATCGTCATCCTGATTTCATGCATGTCGATGCAGATTGCCGGCATTGCCAAGGCCAGCCATCGACCGTTTTTTCGCCATGTGGCGATCGGTAGCGGCGCCGTTGCGCTGGGGGCCGGCATCTGGTCGATGCATTTCATCGGCATGCTGGCTTTCCGCTTGTGCACGCCCATTCGCTACGATCCGCAGATCACCGTATTGTCGGTTCTGCCGGCCATCCTTGCCTCCTGGATCGCGCTCGAGATTCTCTCGCGTGACCGGATCAGCGCCCGCCAGTTGATGATCGGCGGCGTACTGGTCGGTGCCGGCATCGGTGCCATGCATTACGCCGGCATGAGTGCGATGAAAATGGGGGTGGAACTGCGCTACGACCCCGCGTGGTTCGCGACTTCGATCATCGTTGCCGTGCTCATGGCGAATTTCGCGCTGTGGATTCGTTTCGGCCTGCGCCATCAACGCTGGATGGGCAAGGGCGGCATCACGGTGCTGAGCGGTACGGCGATGGGGCTGGCGATCGCTTCGATGCACTATGTTGCGATGCGTGCGGCTCGCTTCGTTGGCGAGGAACAACGCGATTATCTGCAAACCCACGACCTCGGGCTGGTCATCGGCATCTCTGTGGTGACCGTGGTTCTGGGCGGTTTCGTGCTGGCCGGCAACCTGATCTCCCGCTATCGCCAGCTTTATGCCCAGTTGCAGTTGAGCGAACTGCGCCAGAAGGCGATGTTCGATACGGCGGTGGATGCGATCATCACAATCGAAAAGGATGGCGTCATCACGACGGTCAACCCGTCGGTCGAACGCCTGTTCGGCTGGCGCAAGGAGGAACTGATCGGACGCAACGTGAAGATGTTGATGCCCGAGCAGCAGCGCACGCAGCACGACGGTTACCTGCGCAATTACCTGGATACGGGGATTGCCCGGGTGATCGGGATCGGCCGCGAGACGACCGCTCAGCGCAAGGACGGCAGCACTTTCCCGATCCGCCTGGCGGTCGGCAAGGTGGTGTTCGAGGAAGCGATCATGTTCGTCGGCTTCATCACCGATATTTCGGAACAGAAGCGGATCGAGAAGCTGCTCGAACGCGAGGCGCACCACGATGCGCTGACCGACCTGCCCAACCGGCGCATGCTGTTCGCCATCCTGCCCAAGGCGATCGCCCGCGCCGACCGTTACAACCGGATGTTCTCGCTGTTGTTCATCGACCTCGACGGATTCAAGCGGATCAACGATACGCTGGGCCACGAAATCGGTGACGAGTTGCTGAAGGAAGTCGCGCATCGCTTGTTGCAGGTATCACGGCGCACCGATCACGTGGTGCGCCTGGCCGGCGACGAATTCGTCGTCGTGCTGGAAAATCTGAACGAAGAAGGCGAAGCGCGGCAGATCGCCGAAAAGATGCTGGCAGAGATTTGCAAGCCGATGGTGCTTCAATCGCATGACGTCAAAGCCCAGGCGAGCATCGGCATCGCCTTCTATCGTCAGGGCGACCGGCTTTCGGCCGATGAACTGCTTGGGCAGGCCGACAACGCCATGTATGAGGCGAAGAAGCGGGGCAAATGCGGCGTCTTTTCGGTGGCTTGACGCGGTCGACCGCAAGAATCGGCCGAAATCCCTAGGCGTGGCGGTTCGCCTCGAAAAGCTTGACGGTGGCCAGGCGATGGCCGAGCCGGCGCAGCCGGTCCGGGCGCTGCAGCCAGGCGGGCATGCGGTGCAGCGCGCGATAGGGGCGATAGGCCAGGTCGCAGCAACTGATCCGCCAGGCGAAGGGCAACAGCGGGTCGTTGGCGCTGGCGAGCAGCGTCAGCAAGGTGCGTTCGAGGATGCGCCAGGCGTCGGCGTTACGGTCGGCAAGCGCTTCGGCGTAGTCGACGTAGGCCTGGATGTGGCGCGGCTCGTTGGGATGAAGCGCCAGCCGGACGACCGTCCCGAGCTTGTCGTGGGCGATCCGCTGGGCGGCCGACAGTGCGGCTTCGCGGTTCATCGGACGTCTTCCTCGACGGCGGCATCGGCCACTGCATGGTGGCAGCTGTCGTCCTTGCGCTGGCAGTGCCCATCGCTGCGCCAGTAATAATTGTGGCTGACGCAGCCGGTGCGGCAGATCACTTCGTCGGCAGCCCGTTGTTCGTCGCCGGTAGCGTGGCGTTCGCGCAGGGCGCGCAATTCGGCATCGCGCTGCAGCAGTTCCTGTTGCAGGTGTCGGGCCAGGCCTTCCAGATGCTGGATGCGGCGCGCCTGGGCTTGGGCGAGGTCGCTGCAGCGTTGCTGGACGTCGGCCAGATGGCGCAGCAGCACGGCAGCTTCCGGTTTGCCGCCGGGACCGCCGGCGGGCAGCGGAGCCTCGGTAGTGTGACGGCGGGGCAGGAAGAACAGGCGGCTCAGCATCATCGGCCCGTCATGTTGGCCGGAACGACCCAGCGGTCGAATTCCTCCGCCGTCAGGTGGCCGAGGGCCAGCGCTGCCTCGCGCAGGCTGCTGCCGTCCTGGTGCGCCTTCTTGGCGATCTGCGCGGCCTTGTCGTAACCGATGTGCGGATTGAGCGCGGTGACCAGCATCAGCGAGCGTTCGAGCAGTTCGCCGATGCGCTGGCGGTTGGGCTCGATGCCGACCGCGCAATGGTTGTTGAAGCTTTTCATGCCGTCGGCCAGCAGGCGGACGCTCTGCAGGAAATTGTGGATGACCATCGGCCGGAAGACGTTCAGTTCGAAGTTGCCCGAGGCGCCGCCGAAGTTGATCGCCACGTCGTTGCCGAAAACCTGGGCGGCGAGCATGGTCAGCGCCTCGCTCTGCGTCGGGTTGACCTTGCCGGGCATGATCGACGAGCCCGGTTCGTTCTCCGGGATGCTCAGCTCGCCGATCCCGCAACGCGGGCCGCTGGCCAGCCAGCGGACGTCGTTGGCGATCTTCATCAGGCTGGCGGCCAGGCCTTTGAGCGCGCCGTGCGCGTGCACCAGGGCATCGACGCTGGCCAGCGCCTCGAACTTGTTCGGTGCGCTGATGAAGGGATGGCCGGTGTGGCGGGCGAGTTCGCCGGCGACCTGTTCGGCGTAGCCGCGCGGGGCGTTCAGGCCGGTGCCGACGGCGGTACCGCCGAGCGCCAGTTCGTGCAGGTGGGGCAACGTGGCGCGGAGGTGGCGGTCGGCGTGATCGAGCTGGGCGACCCAGCCGGAGATTTCCTGGCCGAGCGTCAACGGCGTTGCATCCTGCAGGTGGGTGCGGCCGATCTTGACGATTTCGGCGAAATCCCCGGCCTTGGCGGCCAGCGTCGCGCGCAGCAGGGACAGCGCCGGCAGCAGGCGGCGGACGATGGCGTCGACGGCAGCGACATGCATCGCCGTCGGATAGACGTCGTTGCTCGACTGGCTGCGGTTGACGTCGTCGTTGGGATGGACCAGGCGGCCTTCGCCGCGCGGGCCGCCGAGAATCTCGCTGGCGCGGTTGGCGATCACCTCGTTGAGGTTCATGTTGGTCTGCGTGCCCGAGCCGGTCTGCCAGACGACCAGCGGAAATTCCCGGTCGTGCTTGCCGAGGATCACCTCGTCGGCGGCGGCGACGATGGCCGCCGTCCGGTTGGCGTCCTGCAGGCCGAGCGCTTCGTTGGTCAGTGCGCTGGCACGCTTGACCTCGGCCAGCGCGCGGATGATTTCCGGCGGCTGGCGTTCGCCGGAGATGTCGAAGTTCTGCAGCGAACGCTGCGTCTGGGCACCCCACAGCCGGTCGGCGGGGACCGGAAGCGGGCCGAAAGTGTCGTGTTCGATACGTGTCGTCATGGAATCCTCGGCGATCGGGCGCCGTTGAAAAAACGGCTGGCTGGCAAAGGCTGGCTGGGCCAAAAAACACGAGTGATGAGACAACCGGCGGTTGCGGGACTGCGGAGGGGCGCAGGTCGCGTCTTTCGGTTGACTTCAATATACGCCCGCGTTCATTGCAAGTAAATAGGAATAATTGTTATTTAGTCGGTTGTAATACGCCTGTCCCGCGGGGCTGGCTTTCCGTGGCGAATTAGCGGTATGGTTCGATGTCCGGAACCCTACGAAGGAGTCGAGTCATGGACTGGATCATTTCGCTGATCGTCGGCGGCATCGTCGGCTGGCTGGCCAGCATCGTCATGAAAACCAACGCCCAGATGGGCATCATCGCCAACATCCTTGTCGGCATCGTCGGATCGTCGCTCGGCTACTGGATCGCCGGCCTGGCCGGGATCACCGCCAGCGGCGGCTTTCTCGGCTTCGTCATCGCCATTGCCGGCGCTTCGCTGCTGATCTTCATCCTGGGCAAGCTCGGCATCTTCAAGCGCTGACGAAAAATCCCCGATTCCTGCGGTCGACCGCAGAAATTCATGAAAAAACGGCACCGTCAGGTGCCGTTTTGTCTGGTGGAAGCTTTCCGGACGGACATTCGTGCCGTCCCTTTCCCGATCGATGGAGGCCTGCCGGGGATTACCAGCGATACGTCGCCGTGAAATTGACGGTGCGTCGGTCACCGTAATTGCAGACGCCGTAGCCGCAATGCGCCAGGTAGGCCTTGTCGGTCAGGTTGCGCAGGTTGAGGGCCAGTTGCCAGCGCTCGAACGCGTAACCGAGCATGGCGTCCACCAGCGTATAGGCCGGCACCTTGATCGGTGCGGCTTCCGCCGTGCCGCGATTGGTCCCGACGTAGCGTGCGCCGATGCCGGCCTTCAGGCCGACTGCCCAGCGATAGTCGGCCCACAGCGAGGCCTGGTGGCGGGAGACTTCGTTGGCCTGCTTGCCGACTTCGTCGGTGTTGGCGCTTTGGGTGACGTCCGCCTTCGGTGTGAATGTCCAGCTGGCGACGACGTTCAGCGGCTTGATCGGCTGGAAGGCAGCCTCCAGCTCCAGGCCGCGCACCTGGATTTCGCCGTATTGCCTCGGTATGCCAGTGGTGCCGTCGTAGGTCACCATATTCTGCCGTTTCAGGTCGAAGGCGGCCAGGCTGTAGCGGTCGTTCCTGCCGACCGGCTGATAGCGGACCCCGACTTCGTACTGGCGGCCGGTTTCCGGGGCGAAAGCGCTGCCGGAGCTCGGGTCGATGGTGGTGTTCGGCGAGAAGGATTCGCTGTAGCTGGCGTAGGGGGCGATGCCGTTCGGCGAGAGATAGACCAGCCCGGCCCGGCCGCTGAACTTGCCGTCGCGCTGCTCGCTGCGGCTATGGCTCAAGCGGTCGTCGGTTTCCACCTCGGCCGTATCGTAGCGACCGCCCAGCGTGGCGACCCAGCGTTCGCCGAACTTGATCTGGTCCTGCAGGTAAAAGCCGCTCTGCGTCAGCAGGGTATTGGCATCGATGAAGGTGGCCGGGCGGCTGTAGCTGCCCAGGACGCTACCGTCGTAGACATCGATGGTGGTGCCGCTGCTGCCGGAATAGGCGCTGACATCGAAGCGGCTGCGCTGGTAATCCAGGCCGGCGAGCAGCGTATGTCGCAGGCTGCTGGTCGTGAAATCGGCCTGGAGCTGGTTATCCAGGTTGATCGTGTGTGCTGTTTCAAAGGCGCCGAAGGCATTGCGCCGCGCTCGCCGGAAGTTGACCGGGTCGCTCGGGTTGCCGGCGTTGAGGGTGACGAAGCGGGAAGCGGTCATCGCTTCGTAATCGGCTTCCAGCCTGCCGTAGCGGGCCGCCTGGCGGAAGGTCCAGGTGTCGTCGAAGCGATGTTCCAGGCGGTAGCCCAGCATCCACTGCCGGTGGTCGAAATGATTGAAGTCGGCGTCGCCCAGGAAACGGCGGGATGAAATCGAACCGTTCGGATTGTCCAGCAAGGTGCCGGCATAAGGCGCGCCGGTGGTATAGCTGCCGGCCTGGTCCTTGAGGTAATGGGCGTGCAGGTCCAGCGTGGTCCGGTCGGAAATCTTCCAGGTCAGGGCCGGGGCGACGAAAATGCGGTCGTCCGGCATGCCACCTGCCGGCAGTTCGGCGTCGCGCAGCACGCCGGTGAGGCGGTAGAGCAGCTTGCCGTCCTCGTCCAGCGCGCCGGTGAAATCGCCGGCCAGTTGCCGGCGGTTGAAACTGCCCAGTTGAACCTGGATTTCGCGCGAGGCGACTTCCGACGGCCGCTTGCTGACGGCGTTCACCATGCCGCCCGGAATGTTTTGACCATAAAGCACGGAGGAGGGGCCGCGCAGGATCTCGATGCGTTCCAGTGCGTAATTCTCGGTACGCCACACCCCCCAGGTTCCGGCATTGCGCAGTTGCAGTCCATCCAGATAGTAACCGGGCGAAGAAGCATCGAAACCGCGGATGAAGATCCAGTCGTAGCGCGAGTCGGCACCGTAAGGCGAGATGTTCACACCCGGCGTGTAGCCCATCGCGTCGCGCAGCCGGGTGGCGCCGATGGCGTCGGCGAAATCCTTGGTGACGACGGTGATCGACTGCGGCGTCTCGATGATCGGCGTGTCGGTCTTGCTGCCCGTGGCGCTGCGTTTGGCGAGATAACCATTGACCGGCCCCCAGGCGGATTCCTGCTCGACACTGGCGCGCACGGTGAGCGGCGCCAGCGTGGCTTCGCCGACGGCCGGACGGAACAGGCGGTAGCTGCCGTCCGGTCGCAGCTGGGCGACCAGACCGCTGGCGGCGAGCAGCCGGTGCAGTGCGTCGTCGAGGCGGTAGCTGCCGTGCAGGCCGTCGCTGTGCAGGCCGGCGACCAGCGCCGGGTCATAGCTGAGCAGCACCTTGGCCGTTTCGCCGGCCTGGTTGAGTGCCGCGGCCAGCGGGCCGGCCGGGATGTCGAAACGGTGGGTGGCGGTTTGCGCTGCTGCGGTCGACGGCAGCAATCCGCCGGAAACGGCGATGCCGGCGCAGAGCAGGTGTAGGGCCAGGGCGACCGGCCGCAGCGGAAGTTTACGGGAAGCGTGCATGATGTCGTGGTGCCTCGTCGGGTGTGAAAGGGGGTTCTCCTTTCTTGCCAAGCGAGGGCAGAAAAAGTACAGCGCGCTCGCCGATTATTTCCTGGCGACGACGATCTGGCCGCCCGACGGGTCGTCCGCCCGGAGGGCTTCGACGCGGACCGGCAACGTGTCGGCCAGCGCCGCCAGCGTCCGCTCGGTGTCGGCCAGCGGGTAGGTGCCGGAAATGCGCAGTTGGCGTACAGCCGGCGCGCAGTGCAGCGGTTGTCTGCGGTAACGCGCCAGTTCGTCGATGAATTCGCCCAGTGGCATCGCGTCGGCCACCAGCATGCCTTTGTGCCAGGCTGCATCGGCCGGGGTTTGCGGGCGTCGCTCCAGCAGTCCGCGGCGGTTGAAACGGGCAGCCTGGCCGGCGTTCAGGATGGGCGCTTCGCCGGCGCCGTTCTCGACGTGGATGGCGACCCGCGATTCGAGCACGACGACGGCACTGCTGCCCGATGCCTGCTGTACGGTGAATTGCGTGCCCAGCGCCTGAATCCGGCCCTCGGCCGTCTCGACCAGGAAGGGCGGCGGGTCGCTGCGGGATTGCCGGGCGGTGGCAATCATCAACCGCCCGCGACGCAGGCGGACCAGGCGCATTTTGTCCGAAAACGCGATGTCGACCGCAGAATCGGTGTCCAGCTGCAGGCGACTGCCGTCGGCCAGCACGATTTCGCGTTGTTCTCCGATTGCCGTGACGTGATCCGCCGAGCGGTCGCTAACGCGCCAGCCATGCCAGCCGGCGAATGCGGCGACAAACAGGCCGGCAATGCCGCCCAGCGTGCGCCGCCGGCCACGGCTGACGCCCGGGCGGCGTTCCAGGGCGTCGAAAGCCGGCCGGGTCTGGCCGGCGGGAATGCCGGAAAACAGCGTGCAAGCCGCCTGGGCGCGCTGCCAACCGGCTTCGTGCAGCGCATTTTCGGCACGCCAGGCCTGCCAGCGCCGGCGATCCGCTTCGCTGGCCTCGCCGGAGGAAAGCAGGACAAACCAGCGAGCGGCTTCATGCAGGATTTCCGGGCCGGGCTCGGCCGTGCGGCAGGCCGGGCTCATGGCCGCTCGATCTGCATGCAATGGGTGATCGCCTGCAGCATGTACTTCTTGACCATGCTGAGCGAGACGCCGAGTCGGCCGGCAATGTCGGCATAAGTCAGCCCTTCGAGCTGCGACAGCAGGAAGGCGCTGCGTACCCGGGCCGGCAGGCCGTCGAGCAGGGCATCGATCTGCAGCAGGGCTTCGAGTACCAGCGCCCGCGCCTCCGGGCTCGGCGCCAAGCTTTCCGGCTGCGCCGCCAAGGCTTCGCAGTAGGCCCGCTCGAGGTCCTGCCGCCGGAGGTGGTTGACCATCACGCCATGCGCTACCGTGCGCAGCCAGGCGCGCGGTTCGCGGATTTCATCGAGCTTCGGTGTGCTCAGTACGCGCAGGAAAGTATCGTGGGCGAGATCCGCGGCGCGGTGCGTGCAGCCGAGCTTGCGCCGCAACCAGCCGTGCAGCCAGGAATGGTGATCGGTATAGAGTTCGGCAACGGGGTGGATGGCAGACACGGGCGACTCCGGCAAGGACGAGACCGCTGGCTGGCTACCTGGAGGTTGGCTGGCTATCGAGAATTGTTCTCATTTTCTCGTTATGTGGGGCTTGCCGTCAATCGCAGCGCGCGGTGCGTTTTTGCGGTCGACCGGGCGTCGACCGCAAAAATGGGTCACCAGCGATAGCTGATGCTGCCGATCACTTTGCGTGGCTCGCCGTAGAAACAACCGTAGGTGCAGCTGGCGATGTAGGTTCTGTCGGTCAGGTTGGTGACGTTCAGCGCGAATTTCCACGGACCGGTCCGATAGCTGGCCATGGCGTCGATCAGGGTGAAGCCGGGAACGGTGACGGTCGTTCCTTGTGCCTGGCCGAGCGATTCGTCGAGATAGCGAAGGCCGGCGCCAAGCTTGACGCCGGCCAGCCCGAATGCGTCCAGCGTGTAGTCGCCCCAGAGCGAGACCTGGTTGTAAGGCGTCGAATTGGAACGTTGTCCTTCCAGCTGCGGCTGCAGCGGGCTGGCCTTGAGGGTGCGGGCGTCGGTATAGGCGTAGGCGGCGATCAGATTGCCATGGCGGCCAAGCCGGGTGCGCGCTTCCAGTTCGAAACCGCGCGAGCGGATCCGGCCGGCCTGGATCGAGTAATTGCTGTTGGCGGGATCGGCAACGGTCACGTTGTCCTGAGTCAATTGGTAGATTGCCGCTGAAATCAGCGTATCCGAGCCCTTGGGCTGGTAGCGCACCCCGGCTTCGTATTGCTGCCCGGTGGTCGGTTTGAAGCGATTGCCCAGACGATCCTTGCCGTCGGTCGGCTCGAAGGATTCGCTGAAGCTCACGAAGGGGGCCAATCCGTTGTCCGCCAGGTAGACCAGGCCGGCACGCCCGGTGAAAGCTTGGCTTTTCTCGTTGTCCACCGTCTTGTCATCCGTGAAGAAAGCTTTTTCGTCGTAGCGCACGTAGTCCTGGCGCCCGCCCAGCAGGACGACCCACCGATCGGCGATCTTCACCTGCTCCTGGGCGTAGATGCCCAGGCGTTTCATCTTGCTTCTCCACGAGAACGGGGCTGGCGTGGCACTGCCGAGCGCCTTGCCGTAGACCGGGGCGTAGTAGTCCAGATTGTCCGCGTCGCGGTTGTAGCGTTCGGACTCGTGTTCCGGCAGCGCATAGTCGATACCGATCAAGGCGGTGTGCTGGAACAAGCCGTGCGTCGCCTGGTACTGCAACGAACTGTCGGTGGCGATGGCCGATGAGCGGTCCCAGCGATCCTGGGCGCCGCGGTAGGCCGTCGAGCGCTGGTCGCTGCTCAGCCCCCAGCCCCAGACATAGTTGTATTCGTTTTGCGCGTGGTAGTAGCGCAGGCTGTGCCGGAGCTTCCATTGCGCGTTGAAGGCATGCTCGAAAAGATAACCGACGGAATAGCGTTCGAGCTTGAATTTATCGTAGCCGGGTTCGCCGGTGAACCGCGTGCGCGAAATCCGGCCGTTGACGTTGTTCAGTACCGTGCCCTCGGCCGGCAAGCCGTCGACATAGACCGTATGGTCTTTCTGGTAGTCGGCCAGCAGGGTCAGCGAGGTATCGGCATCGGGTTGCCATTTGAGTGCCGGCGCGATGTAGGTCCGGTTGTCGGGGACATGGTCGATCGCGGTGTCGCTGTCGCGTTTCAGGAAGGTCAGGCGGTACGACCAGTCGCCCTGGCGGTCCAGCGCGCCAGCGAAATCGCCGGAAACCTGCTTGCGATCGAAGCTGCCCAGTTCGGCATTGAGTTCGCGCAGCGTCTCGGTGCTCGGGCGTTTGCTCACGGTGTTGATCAGCCCGCCGGGCGCCGCCGATCCATAGAGCACCGATGCAGCGCCCTTGAGCAGTTCGATGCGTTCAAGGCCGTAGGGCTCCTGCTGGCCGTTGTAGTAATTGACGACGTACAGGCGGCCGTCGCGGAAGATGCTGCTGTTACCGGTTTTGAAACCGCGCAGGAAGAAGGCGTCGCTGGTCCGGTCCTGGCCTTCGACGCGGTTGACGCCAGCGACGTAGCCAAACGCGTCCTGCAGGCTTTGCGATTTCAGTGTCTCGATTTCTTCGGCGCCGATGATGGTGATCGATTGCGGCGTCTCGACGATCGGCGTGTCGGTCTTGGTCGCCGTGGCGCTGCGCCTGGCCGCGTAGCCGTCGAGCGCCCCCCAGGCGTTTTCCCGCTGGGCGTCTGCCGTCACCGTCAACGGCGCCAGCGTTGCCTCTCCCGGGAACGATGCCGGTGCCTTGCGCAAGGTGTAGGTGCCGGTATCGCTTCTGACCAGTTCCAGCCCGCTGCCGCTCAGGGCCGCATGCAGCGCCTGTTCCGGCGACAGCCGGCCGCGCACCGGTGCTGCCTGACGATTGCCGACCAGGGTGCTGTCCACCGTCAGGGCCAGACCGGCGTCGCGGCCGATCCGGTTCAGCGTCGTGGCCAGCGGGGCGGCGGGAAGGTCGTACGACTGGAGGGCGCCGGTCTGGCCGTGGGCCGTCGGGAGTATGGCGCCGTTGAGCGCCAGCAGCAGGCTCAGGGCGAGCGGACGCAGGAAGACGGTGGCGGGGCGGCAACGAGGCATGGGCAAACTCCTTGAATGGGGAAATGAATGACGCTTCCCTGTTTGCCGAACCACTTCCGGAAAGTGATAGGCCTGCCGCGAAAAAATCAGGGCCCGGGTTTTCCTTCGATGCGGACCAGCCAATCGCCATGTTTGACGACGCGCACCGGCAGCGAAGCGGCGAGCGCCGCCAGGGCGCGTTCGCCGTCGTCGAGCGGCAGCGTGCCGGTGACGCGCAGGTCGGCGATCTCCGGCGCCACGTGCAGCAGGCCGGGCCGGTAGCGCGCCAGTCGGGCGACGACGGTGGCGAGCGGTGCGCCGTCGAGCACCAGCATGCCATCCAGCCAGGCATCGGCACCCGTATCGGCGGCCGGTAGGCGGTAGGGCTCATCGGTGGCGATTCGCCACTGCTGGCCGGCGTCGACCCGGCGCTCGGCCGGGCATGGACTGGCCCGGTCGGTCGGGCAAGGCGCCGGACGCACGAGCACGGCGGATTCGGTGACGGAAAGCTCGGTCGTATCCGCTTCATGGCGGACAACGAAGCGCGTGCCGAGGGCATGCAGGCTGCCTTGTGCGGTCAACACCACGAACGGCCGAGTTTCCGCCGGATCGCCATGGGCGGTTTGAACGTGGATTTCCCCCTCGCGCAGGCGGATGGCGCGGGTTTTTTCGTCGAAATCGAGGTCGACCGCAGTACGGGCGTTGAGCACGATGACGGTATTGTCCGGCAGCGTGAAGGTTCGCCGTTCGCCGGTTCCGGTACGGTAATCGGCGAGCAGGCCGGCGACCGGCTGGAAACGGTCGAGTACGGCGGCACCCAGGCCGAGCGCCATGCACAGGGTCAGCGGGACGGCCGCCGTTTTCCACACGGCCTTGCGCCGCGGTTTCGTCAACGTCCGGCGGATGCAAGCCTGGGCCGGCAGATCGGATAGTTCGGCGTCGATGCGGCACAGTTGCCGCCATGCCCGGGCGTGCTCGGGATGCGCCGCCAGCCAGGCTGCGTGGGCCGTGCGCTCGGTATCTTCGGCGTCGTCCAGGCGCAATTGCCAGGCGATGGCCTCGTCGAGCACGCGCCGGGAAACCGGCGTGTCGTCGTGCGGTTTCATCGGATCAGGCGGCAGGGCCGTAGCGCAGTTCGTAGCACTGGCGCGCCACGGCGGCCAGGTACTGGCGCACGCGCGGCACCGAAACACCGAGCGAGGCAGCGATCTCGCCGTGCGTCAGGCCGTCCAGCCGGCTGTACAGCCAGGCGCTGCGCGCTTTGGCGGACAGGCCGTCGAGCAGACGGTCCACTTCCATCAGCGCTTCCAGCGCCAGTTGCCGTTGTTCGGGTGATGGCGCCGCACTTTCAGGCTCGGCGGCTAGCGACGCCAGGTAGGCCCGTTCCAGTTCGCGCCGGCGGAACTGGTCGACGACCAGACCGCGTGCAATGGTGGTCAGGTAGGCGCGCGGTTCACGCAAGTCGGCCAGCCTGTCCTGCCGGCTGCCGAGAATGCGCAGGAAGGTGTCGTGGGCGAGATCCGCCGCCTGCTGCCGGCAACCGAGCTTATGGCGCAGCCAGCCGAGCAGCCAGTGATGGTGGTCGGCATAGAGTTCAGCGACGGGATGGGCAACGGGGTGGGTGGCAGACACGGGCGACTCCGGCTATGACGAGACCGTTGGCTGGCTACCCGGAGGATGGCTGGCTATCGAGAATTGTTCTTATTTTCGGGTCGACCGCAGGCTGGCGTCAAATCCTGATTCGATGCAGTGCCGACATTGTCAGTCAGGAAGGCTTGCTTGCGCGCATTCGACGTGCCCGCCGCTTCTTCCACCACAGGTAGATGCCGGTGACCGACAGCATGGCGACGATCATCCCGATCGCCGTCGCTGCGAGGCGGTAAGGCATTCCCCAGAGATGGGCGAGATGCAGCGTCAGCAGCCAGGTGCTGACGGTATCGCCACCGGCAGCGCCGGTCGGGAGGAAAACGCCGAGTTGGCGACCGTCGTTGGCGTCGAAGACGACCGTGGTGTTGCCACGTTTTTCGTTGACGTCCAGTTGGCTGCGCACGCGGTAATGGAAGCTCGCACTCCGCGGGTCGTAACGCAGGCTGCTTTCTTCGTGGACGATGAAACCGCGCGTCCGGCTTTCGGCCGCCATCAGTTGCCGCGCGCGTGCCAGTGCCGCCGGCCAGGCCAGTCCCGGTTGCGGCTGTGCCCGTGGGAGGCGCGGCGCCAGCGTTCTCGGTTCCGCTTGATGATCGAACAGCGAATTCATGACTGGCGTATAGACCTCCGGCAGGTTGAAGGCGACACTGCTCCAGGCGAAGACGAAGAGTAGTGCCCATGGCCACAGCCCGCCGGCACGATGGAGGTCGTAATGGCGTTTGTAGCTGCCGGCCTGCCAGCGCAGCTTCCAGGCCGGTCCCCAGCGGCGCAGCCAGTTGCGCCAGCCGGCATTGGCCGGGCGTCGGGCGGGGGCCGGAAAGGTCAGCCAGGCCCCGGCGAAGCAGTCGATTGTCCAAAGCAGCGCGACGATACCGAGCAGCAGCTTGCCCGTCTTGCCCAGGGCGAGCGAGCGATGCAGTTCGTACAGGAACGGCGCCAGATTGTGGATGCCTTCGCCGATCTCCCCGTGGTGGCGGGCGCCGAGCAGTTTGCCGGTGTAACGGTCGACGAAGACCGTGTCGACCGCGAGCGGTTTTCCGTCGCTGGCTTGCAGCCAGAAGACGGCCGCGCGGTCCGCTCGGCCGTGCAAGGTCAAATAATGGATGCTGGCTTGCGGATAGTGTTCGAGCACCGCAGCCCGCAACTGCAGCGGGTCGAGCGGCGCCTGCCCGTCGCTCGGCGGGACGATCCGCAGCCAGCCGGGATTGACCGCCGCATCGATCTCTTCGTACCAGACCAGCAGGCTGCCGGTCAGCCCGGCGACGACCAGAAACAGGGCCATCGTCAGGCCGACGACCCGGTGCAGGACGACGATCGACCGCCGCATCGGGATCAGAAGCGGGCGCTCAGGCCGATCCGGAATTCGCGTCCCGGTTCGCGCGAGCCGACGACGCCGGCGAAGCCCGGAATGTGCTGGAAGTCCTCGGTGGTCGCGTGGTCGAGATAGTCCTTGTCGAACAGATTCCTGATGCTGATGCTGAGCGTGTAGTCGTCGCGGCCGGTCGGACGCCAGCGGGCATAGACGTCATGCACGCCGTAGCCCGGCTTGTCGACCCGGCCGACGCTGGTCCATTGGTCGTCGATACCGCGCACGAAACGCCCCTGCCAACCCATGTCGACCCGCTCGCTCATCGCGTAATCCGCGCTGGCGGTGACCGTGTTGCCCTGGCTGATGCCGAGGCCGTTGTGGGCATAGCCGTTGGGGACCTCGTCGTTCAGCGTGAGCAAATTGCGGTGGTAGTTGATGGCCAGGCTGAGGCGCTGCCAGCGGTAACCGGCATGCAGCAGGAAGCCGCGTGAGCGGAGTTCGCCGACGTTTTCGTAACGGCTCGGGTTACCGAGCGGGTCCAGAATGGCATTGTCGATCCGGGTGTCGTACACCTTGCCGCCGAAGCGCAGGTGATCGTCGTTTTCGTATTCGAAGCCGAGCTCCGACGAGCGCGCCTTCTCGGCCTTCAGTCCGGGTGCGTTGGTTGCCACCGACATCTTGAAGGCATCCATGTTGCCCGGCCCGCGCAGCGAACGCGAATGGCCGGCGAGCAGCAGCAGTTCCGGGGTCAGCGCGTAACTGAAGCCGATGTTCGGGCTGTAGCCGCTGGCGGTCAGCCGGCTGCCGCTGTCGTCGACCACTTCGTAGCGGTCGTGGCGGACGCCGACGTCCATGTGCAGCGGTTCGGCCAACTGGATGCGATCCTGGACGAAGAAACCCTGTACCTTGCCGTGGCCGTTCTCTTCGTGCGGGTTGGCCAGCGAGCCGGCGTTGACCTTGTCCCGGCGGTAGTCGGTGCCATAGGTCAGGCGATGGTTGGCGAAACTGCTGGTATTGCGCAGGTCGAAGCCGGTCGATTCCATCTGGGCGAGATAGACGCCCCAGCGGCCGATCACGTTCTGCTGGAAGTCGGTGTTCGTCCGGTAGACGTTGCCGGCCAGGTCAATCAGCGGATTCTCCGATTTCCAGGTGTAGCCGGCATTCCAGGTCTTGCGCTCGCTGCGCATCGGGTAGGCCGGATTCCATGCGCTGCGCACCCATTGCGGACGCTGGTTGCGCATGCCTTGGTTGTCGTGCCGGTCGTAGGTCAGGCGGAGGGTCTGTTCGCGCGTCAGTTTGCCGACGATCTTGAAGAAGCTCGATTCCTGTTCGGAGCCCGTGCTATAGACCTGCTTGCCGCCGCCATCCTTGTAGTCGCTCTGATCGAGGCGGGTCAGCGAAGCCATGCCCGACCAATTGTCGCCGAGGCGGCCGAAGAGCGTGGTGTGCGCCTTGTAGCCTTCGGCGTTGCTGGTGTATTCCCCCTTGACCAGGGCACCGGCCCGTTCTCCCTGGCGCAGCATTTCCTCCGGGTCCTTGGTGATGAAGCGGACGGCGCCGCCGAGCGCACCGGGGCCGGCCGTGGCGTCGACGACGCCGGGCATGATCTCGACCCGGCTGATCAACTCCGGTTCGAGCTGCAGCCGGCCGGCATGGTGAAAGCCGCGGTTGCCCTGGACCGTGCCGTCGATTGAGACGCTGACCAGGGTGTCCTCGATGCCGCGCACGAAGATCTTCTGGGCGATGCCGTGGCCGCCGCCGACCGCGACTTCCGGCTGGCCGGCGAAGATGTCCTCGAGGTCGTTGGCGGCATAACGTTGCAGCGTCTTGGCATTGACCCGGCCCGGCGTTGCGGCGCTGCCGGCGAGGCCGGCGGTGACCCGGACCGGCGCCAGGGTTGCTTCGCCACTGGTGGGTGCCGGGATCGCGCGGCGCAGCCCGTACTTGCCGCTGGCATCGCGGAAGCCTTCGAGGCCGCTGCCGTCGAGCAGACGGTCGAGGCCTTCCTGTGGGGTGTAGGTGCCGCGCAGTCCGGCGCTGTTCAGGCCGCTCACCAGCTCGCTGGGGAAGGCGAGCAGGATGCCGGCTTCACGGCCGAAGCGATTGAGCGCGTTTTCCAGCGAACCGGGGCCGATGTCGTATTTCTTGTGGGTGCTTGCCGCACTGCTGGCGGTGCCGTCGGCATGGGCCGCCGGTGCCAGCGCGGTGCTCGTCATGAGGGCGACGGCAACGCCAAGCAGCGTGCGGCGGAAGGGATGGTCTTGAGTCATGATCGAATCCTTGAATGGGGTGGCAAGCATCGAGGCTTACCCTCCATGTCTCTTCAGATCCGCAAACAGCTCAGCCCGGCGAAAATATTTTTCTAGCTGCGGTGCGCCGGTCTGACCGTCGCCCAGTAACGCGTCACGTAATGAATCTCGACCGGCAGCGTGCTGCGCAGCGCGTCGAGGATGCGCTCCGGCTCGGCCAGCGGGAAGGAGCCGGAGATTCGCAACTCGGCGATCGCCGGGTCGCAGCGCAGGCGGCCGCGGCGGTGGCGGTCGAGTTCGGCGACGAAATCGGCGAGACGCATCCGGCTGGCGACCAGCATCCCGTCCTGCCAGGCGATCCGGTCGGCATCGGCGGGGCCGGTGGCGAGTACCGCCGGCTCGGCGAATTCGGCGCTTTCGCCAGCGTCGACCGTCAGCCTGCGCTGGTCGGCGGTCGGCCGAATCTCGACCGCGCCGGCGAAGACATCGAGACGTGTGCGGTCGGCGTGCAGGCGCACCGCGAAGCGAGTGCCGATCGGCACCAGTTCGCCGTGCGGCGTCTTCACCACAAAACGACGGGCCGGTGCATACGCCTCGTCGCGGCCGGTATCGACGAGGATTTCACCGCGCAGCAACTGCACCTCGCGGGTTTTTGCCGAAAAAGCGATATTGACCGCGGTATCGCTGTTGAGCAGCAAGCGGCTGCCGTCGGCCAGTTGCAGGCGACGACGTTCGCCGGTGGCGCTGCGCTCGTCGGCGACCCAGACCGGCCATGGCGTGTGTCGGTGCGCCGCCAGCAGGGTGCCGCCGGTGAACAAGGCACCGACCAGCAGCTTGATCGCCTGCCGCCGCTTGGGCGAGGCCGGCTGGGTCAGCGCCGCCTGTGCCAGCGCCGAACCGAGCGGCGAGGCGAGGTGGCCGAAACGGGCATTGACCGCTTCGATGTGCCGCCAGGCCCGCTCGTGCGCCGGATCGGCCTGTCGCCAGCGGTCGAAGCCCTCGTGGAGGGCGGCATCGGTGCCGGCGGCCTGCAGGTCGATCAGCCAGGCGACCGCCTGCCGGGCCACTTGCGGAGAAATCTCGGGAATCCTGCGGTCGACCGGGGGAAATGGGGAAAATCCCTGGGCCGGCGGGGTTTTCGGGGGCATCGATTGGCTGCGCATCAATCCACCGCCAGCGCGAAATAGCATTGCGCCGCCGCCTTGGTCAGGTAGCGCTTCACCGAGCTGAGCGAGATGTTCAGTTCGGCGGCGATGTCGGCGTGGCTCATGCCATCCAGTTGGGCGTGCAGGAAACAGCGTTTGACGACGCTTGGCAGACCGTCCAGGAAGCGGTCGATCTCGACCAGGGTTTCGATCAGGCTAGCCTTTTCCTCGGCCGAGGGCTCGATCGCTTCCGGCCAGTGCGCCAGGGTTTCCAGGAACGCCCGCTCGATCCTTTCGTGGCGCCAGTGATTCGACAGCACACGCCGCGCGACGGTGGTCAGAAAGGCGCGTGGCTCTGACAGGGGCGGTATCTCGTCGTGGTTGAGCAGGCGGAGGAAGGTGTCGTGGGCGAGGTCGGCGGCCTGGTGGGTGCAGCCGAGCTTCTTGCGCAGCCAGGCGTGCAGCCAGCGGTGGTGCTCGGTGTAGAGGGTGGCGACGGGGTGGGCAGCGGACACGGGCGACTCCGGCAATGACGAGACCGTTGGCTGGCTACCCGGAGGATGGCTGGCTATCGAGAATTGTTCTTATTTTCGGGTCGACCGCAGGCCGGCGTCAAATCCTGATTCGCCGTGCCGGCATTTACGTTCAGCCAGTTTTCCTTGCGCGGACCGCAGAAGTGCTGCTTCGCCTCGTCAGGGTCTGCGCTCGGGATCGCGAGTCGTGGGCCTCGAATCGCTTCTTCCAAGGAATTCGCGTCATGCCTCCAGATGGGTGACGATGTCGAGGAGATTCGCCACGCTGTCGTCAACGCCGACAATACGCGCACGCACGTGTTGCACCTTGGCCTGACCACTGGTCGAGATTTCACGGATGCGGCCGATCTGGCATGCGATCTGCCGGGTCAGTTCGGTGTTCGCGTGGGCGACATTGCCGATTTCGGCGGTGGCTTCGGAGGTCTTCGTGGCGAGCTTGCGAACCTCGTCCGCCACGATCGCGAAACCTCGTCCGCTTTCTCCGGCCCGCGCGGCTTCTATCGAAGCGTTGAGGGATAGCAGGTTGGTTTGGTTGGCGATGCTTTGGATGGTGACGACGATTTCGTTGATGCACTCGATCTGGTCGTCGAGTCGGGTGCTGACGGTGGTGGCTTCGTTGGAATGGCGTGCGATTTCGTCGGAAATCGCTACCACCTCGTCGAGTTGCTCCTTGGCTTCGTGCGCGATCTGCGATGTTTGACGCGAAGCGACGGTGGCAACCGTCGTCGCATCGAGTTTGGCGTTGACCCGGTTGGTGATGTCGGCGGCGAACTTGATGACCTTGTACACTCGGCCATGGGTGTCGACAATCGGGTTGTAGGTGGCTTCAACCCACACCCGCTCGCCGGCGCTGTTGATCCGCTCGAAACGATCGGCCACGAAGTGTCCGTCCGCCAGGCGCCGCCAGAAGTCCGGGTGCTCGCGGTAGAAGGTCTCGGTACAGAACATCGAGTGATGCTTGCCCTGAATCTGGGGCAACGAATATCCCATCGTGCGCAGGAAATTCTCGTTGGCGGTGAGGATCGTGCCATCGGGGGCGAATTCGATGACCGCGAGGGCGTTGTTCAGTGCGCTGAACATGGCCGTCTTTTCGAGCAGGGAACGGTGTTTTCCGTGACGTCGGCAGCGATCTTGATGATCTTGACGATCTTGCCGGCGGCATTCCTGACCGGAAAATAGGAGGCTTCAAGCCAGACGGTCTGACCGGACTTGGTGAGCCGCTCGAATGTGTTTCGATGGGGATCGCCCTGCGCGAGATCGTGCCAAAAGGCCGCGTATTCTTCCGTTGTCGTGTAGGCCGGTGGGCAAAACATGCGGTGATGATGGCCGCGGACTTCGTCGAGGGTATAACCCGTGGCAGCGAGAAAGCTGTCGTTGGCGTCGAGGATGATGCCTTCCGGCGTGAATTCGATATAGGCGAGATTTTGTCGTATGGCGTTCAACTCGTCGCGATAGCGTGCGATCTCCCGTTCCAGATCGTCGCGTAGTGTCGCCAGGGCGCGTTGGCATTGCGTTTTTCGAATGAACATGACGTCTCCTCGGAATGCAACATGCCATACGATAATTCATTTTGAGTACGTTGAGCTTGTTTGCCATGTTGCCAGGCAGGCAGCTACCTCGAACTTCCGGGCGCAGGACCGAAAATGAGCCCCGGCGACGCCCGCCGTCAATGTCCGGGGAAAACCGGCCGACCTTGCGGTCGACCGCAGGATTGCCGCAAAAATGCCCGATCAGCGCCGGTACCAGCCGAACCACAGCGCAACACCGACCGGCAGCGCGAGCATCAGCGTGGCGACTTCGTCCCAGGCGTTGTCGAACAACAGCCCGACCAGCAGGGCGGCGGCGCTGAGCAGGCCGAGCACGATGGGCCAGAACCAGATTTTCATGCTTGCGCCTCCGTGGCTTCGTCGAGCAGTTCCTCGCGGCGCTTGCCGCGTTTCTTCAACCACAGGTAGAGGCCGCTGCTGAGCACGACGATGGTCAGCAGGTCGAGCAGCGCCCAGACGATCTTCAGCGGTAGGCCGCTGTAGTCGCCGAAGTGCAGCGGCTGAGAAATCAGCAGGGCCTGCATGTACCAGGGCATGTCGCGGCTGTCGGTCAGTTCGCCGGTCTGCGCATCGATCAGCGCCGGGCGCAAAAGACGGGAAGTGACCGGCGTGTTGCCGCGCATGAACACGGTGTAGTGGTGCGGGCTGGACATCAGGCTGCCGGGGAAGGCGACGAAGCGGACTTCCATGTCGGGTACGCTATGCCGGGCGGTGTCGAGGGCGGTCTGCACCGAACCGGTGGTTTCGAGCGGCGGCGCGTTGCGGTAGGGCGCGATCATCTGTGCCATCTGGTCGCCCTGCCAGATGCCGAGCAGCGGCATGACCAGCGTGTTGAGGCTGCCGGTCAGCCCGACGACCAGTGCCCAGACGACGGTGACGATGCCGATCAGGTTGTGCAGGTCCAGCCATTGCAGGCGCGTCCGGCGCCGCCGCACGGTGCCGAAGTCCAGCTTGCGCATGAAGGGATGGTAGAGGACGACGCCGGAGACGATGGCCAGCGCGAACAGCAGCCCCATGAAGCCCATGAACAGCAGGCCGGGCAGGCCGACGAAGAGGTCGGTGTGCAGTTTGAGCATCAGGTACATGAAGCCGCGCTCGTTCGGCTCGTCGAGCACGGCGCCGGTACGGCTGTCGACGGCAACGAACCAGTAGTCGTCGGGCGGCGCGCTCATCGAGCCGGCCATGTTGGCGAGCGTGACGTGCGGGTGCTCATGGGCGTCCCAGATCAGGTAGCGGACGACCTTGTCCGGGCGATGCGCCTGCGCCGCGGCGACGATGCGGTCCATCGACAACTCCGGCGTATCCGCCGGCATGGCCGGCGCCTCGACCTCACCGGACAGATGCTCGATCTCTTCGTGGAAAATCAGCGGCAGCCCGGTCAGGCACAGCAGCAAAAGGAACAAGGTGCAGATCAGGCTGCTCCACTTGTGGATCAGCGACCAGAGTCGGAAATTCATGAATGCTCCGGAAAAGATAAAGGCGGAGGAGCGATCTCCGCCGCCGTGGCTGCGGTCAACCCGCGGTTTTCGTTAAAAATCCACACTGCCCGAGATCAACAGCGTGCGCGGTGCGCCGAGATAGAGATACCCCTCGTTCGACGAGGCCCAGTAGTTCCGGTCGAACAGGTTCTCGATGTTGGCGCGCAAGGTCACCGGCTTGTCGCCGAGCTTGGTCCGGTAGCGGGCGCCGACGTCGAGCCGCGTCCATGACGGCAGTCGCAGCAGGTTGGCCTGATCCGCATACTGCTTGCCGGTATGGATCACGCGGGCGTTCAGGCCGAGGCCGGGAAGCAGGCTGTTGTCCCAGTCGATGCCGAGGTTGGTCTGCAGGCGGGCCACGGCCACGGCGTCCTTGCCATCGTAGGTCCCGTCGGCCGTTTTGGTCTGCTTGCCCTGCATCAGCGTCAGACCGCCGAGCAGGCGGACGTCGCGGGCCAGTTCGCCGAACACGGCGAATTCGGCGCCGCGATTGCGTTGCTCGCCGTTGACACCGTAGGTGCCGCCGGAGACGAAGGCGCTCGGGCGTTCGATCTGGAACAGGCTGAAGGTGGTGGCGAGGCGGCCCCAGTCGATCTTGGCGCCGATCTCGATCTGCTTGGTCTTGATCGGCGGAAAGATTTCGCCCGGGTTGCTCACGCCCGCCACCGGCGCGACCGGCCCCTTGGACAGCCCCTCGATGTAGTTGCCGTAGAACGACAGGTTCTTGCGCGGCTGGACAACGAGGCCGACGACCGGCGTGATCCGAGATTCGTCGTACTTGCCGCCGGACGGATCGCCGGTCGCGAAGTTGTAGGCCTGGGTCTCGACGTTCTGGTGGCGAGCGCCGAGGGTCAGCTTGACCTTGTCGTCGAGGAAACTCAGGGTGTCGGCCAGCGCGTAGCTGGTCAGCGTCGTGTCGTTGTAGTTATTGAGCTTGATCGTGGCGCTGCCGACGTCCGGCGTCGAACTGTAGGTCGGATTGTAGAGGTTCGAGCTGCGGGCCGCCCAGAAGGTGTCGAAGTCGATCTTGGCATCCTGGACGACGCGCGACGCATTGACCGCGACCTTGTGTCCGACCGGCCCTGTCGCGAAGCGCCAGTCGGCACCGGCCTCGTAGGCATTGTTGATGACTTGGTAGATCTGCCAGGCCGGCGAGGAGGAAAAGTCGCCGGCCGTGTTGAGCAGCGAGGGATTGCCGGTCAGCGCATTGAGTTCGTGCCGGCGGGTGCCGAGGCCGGCGTAGATCGTGATGGCGTCGGTCAGATCATATTCGGCGCGGGCGACGATCATCTTGTCCTGGGTTTTCGAATAACCGAAACCGGGATAGGCCAGACTGGCTTCCGGTGCCTTGGGCAGGGCGGTCAGGGTTCCGGCGGCGATGAACTGGCGCACCGCGCCGTCGATGCGCTGGTTCTGGTACAGCAGGTCGAGCGAAGCGCGCAGGCGTTCGCCGCGGTAATCGAGGCCCAGCGAATAGACCTGATCGGTCTGTTCCTGGTTGTCGGTCGTCGTGTCGCCGCTGCGGTAGGCGCCGTTGAAACGCACGCCGAATTCCTTGTTTTCGCCAAAACGCCGGCCGATGTCGGCATGCACGCCGAAGATCGAATCGGACAGGTAACTGGCGCTCAGCCGGGTCAGGGCTTCCTCGCCCGCCCGCTTGGGCACGATGTTGATCGCGCCGCCGACGTTGCCGCTGGGCGGCATGCCGTTGAGCAAGGAGGATGGGCCCTTCAGCACTTCGACGCGCTCGGCCATTTCGACCGGCACGCGGTAGTAGGGCATCAACCCGTACATGCCGTTGAGCGCGACATCGCCACTGGCGACCGTGAAGCCGCGGATCGAGAAATCCTCGTTGATGTTGCTGCGCGCACTGGCCAGCCGTACCGACGGTTCGTTGACCAGCAGGTCGGACAGGCTGCGCGCCTGCTGGTCCTCGATGACCTCGGCGGTGTAGCTGGTCTGGTTGAACGGCGTTTCCATGAAATGGGTATTGCCGAGCAGGCCGAGACGACCACCCTTGGCCACCTGGCCGCCGGCGTAGGCGCGCGGCAGTTCGCTGCCGCTGTCTTCGCGCGCGGTCACGGTGACCGGTGCCAGCGAGCTTTCCCCGGGCAATTGTGCCGGCAGTTTGCGCAGGCTGTAGCGTTTGCCGCCGGTGGGCAGGGCTTCATAGCCGGTACCGGCCAGCAGTCGCGCAAAACCGCCGTCGACCGAATACGGTCCGCGCAAGCCGGCGCTGTGCAGACCGTTCAATTGTCCGCCGTCGAAGGCCAGCGTCACGCCGGCGGCGCCGGCAAAGCGGCTCAAGGTTTCGGCCAGCGGGCCGGCCGGAATGTCGTAACTGCGATTGGCCGCGACGCCGGCTTCCGGCATCGCGTTACCGGCGGCTTGCGCCGGTAGCGCGACGCTCGCGCACAGCAACATGGCCTGCATGGCGGCAACGACGGGGCGAAGAATAAACGGGGAAGGATTCATGGCATCTCGTTCAGTGATGAATGGAAGGGGTATCACTGGGAGGACGGACGAGCCGGGGCAAAAATGCAAACCCGGCCCTGTTTTTTTCGGGCCGGGTGCAACGCCCCTGAAAACGGGGAAGTCAGCTGAGGCGCGGGACGACGCGGGCCCAGTAGCGGGTCCGGTATTCGATCTGAACCGGAAAATTCTCGGCCAGCGCGGTCAGGGCTTCGTCGGTGTTGTCGAGCGGAAAGGCGCCCGAGATGCGCAGGTCGGCAATCTCGCCTGCACAGGCCAGGTGGCCGCTGCGATAACGCGACAATTCGGCGAGCACTTCATCCAATGGCCGGTCGACGACGATCAGGCTGCCGTTTGTCCAGTCGGCGCTTCCCGGCGCGTTGACAAACGGCCGTGCCAGTCGATCGTTCTGGAAGGCCAGGCTTTGTCCGGCTTCGATGCGTTGTCGAATTTCCGACTGCGTAGCCGGCGAGACTTCGACGGCTTTTTCGAGCACGCTCACCGTGGTTTGATCGCGTTCGACGCGGACATTGAAGCGCGTACCCAGCGCAAGAATCCGTCCATGGGCGGTGTCGACCCTGAAAGGGCGGGGCGGGGAAATCGGGTCGGGGTGCGTGGTGACCAGGATTTCCCCGGCGTGCAAGCGGAGCAGTCGCTGGTCGGCATCGAAACGGACGTCGACGGCCGTCCGCGTGTTGAGTTGTAGCAGGGAGCCGTCGGCCAGTTGCAGATCGCGCCGTTCGCCGGTCGCGGTACGCAGATCGCTCGACCATTCGCGCCAGGGCGACTGGCGATAGGCCAGCATGCCGCCGGCCCCCAGAACGGCGAACAGCGCCAGCTTGCGCAAGGCGTTGCGGCGTGCGCCCGAGGCGCCCAGCGTCGGAACGCTCAAGCGCCCCGGTACCCGGTCGAAGCGTCCGCAGACCGTTTCCACCTTGTGCCAGGCTTGGCGGTTGGCATCGCTCGCCTGCAGCCAGGTTTGCCATTCGTGTTCCAGCGATGGCGTTACCGTTGCGCCGCGCAAGCGTGCATACCAGTCGGCGGCTTCGTGGATCGAGCGGGTTTGCGGATCGAGCGGCGAGTTCATGGCAAGGCCAGGCAGCAATGCGCCATCGCCCTGGCCACATGGTTGTTGACCGAGCGGAGCGAGATATTCAGCCGGGCGGCGATTTCGGCATAGCCGAGGTTGTCGCACTGGGCCAGCAGAAAGGCTTGCTTGACCTTGGGACCGAGCCCGTCGAGCAGCCGGTCCAGTTCGAGCAGTGCTGCCTTGAACAGCGCCGATTCCTCGGCCGACGGCCATTCGTTTTCCGGCAACGCGGCCAGCGCCTCGAGATAACTGCGTTCGAGTTGCTGGCGACGGAAAAAATCGACGGTCAAACGGTTGGCGATCGTCGCCAGGTAGGCGCGGGGTTCGCGAATTTGCGCTTCGGCCCGGCCGAGCATGACCTTGATGAACGTGTCCTGCATCAGGTCGGCCGCCTGTTCGGGGCATCCGACCTTGCGGCGCAGCCAGCTTTTCAGCCAGGCGTGGTGGTCGGCATAGAGTTCGGCAACGGGCGGGGCGGCAGACATGGGGGACTCCGGCTACGGCATGGTGCGTTGGCTGGCTACCCGGAGGATGGCTGGCTATCGAGAATGGTTCCTATTTTCTCGGTGCGATGCGTTGGCGTCAATCGTCTTGCGCGTCGGCGCGGAAAATTGCGGTCAACGACCGGTTGACCGCAAAAATGCCGCCGGGCGTCCCTCTGTTGTCAGAAACTGCCGCGCAGGCTGAGCATGAAGTTGCGCGGCGTGCCGTAGTAGGTCCCGTTGCGGGTGCCGCCGATGGCCGAGAAGTAGGTCTTGTCGGTGACGTTGCCGACGTTAAGCGCCAGCGACCAGGTCGGATCGATGCGGTAGGCGGCGCGCAGGTCGAGGATGGCGCGGCCGGGGTTGCTCACGCGGACGCCATCGATGATATAAGCCTCGCTCTGCGCGGCCAGGGCGCCGCCGATCGTCCATCTTTCCCACGTGCCGGGCAGACGATAGCTGGTGGCGGTGCGAAACAGGTTGCGCGGGGTATCGGAACTGATCGAGGCACCGCTTTCATCCTGGGTTTTCAGGTGGGTGTAGCCGGCCGAGACCTGCCAGCCGGTAGCCAGTTGGCCGGCCACTTCGAGATCGACGCCCTTGCTGCGCATCAGGCTGGCGTTGGTGTAGCAGTCGTTGGTCGTGATCCCGGGGCACATGCCGGCATTCGCTGCGTCGTACAGCGCGACGTCGCGTTTCTTGATGCTGAACAGGGCCAGCGCGACGTTGAGCTTGCCGTCGAGCAGTTCGCCTTTCAGACCGGCCTCGTAGTTGGTCCCGACGGCCGGCTTGAGCGGATTGCCGGAAAGCGTCGAGTACTGGCTTTGCGGGACGAAGGTGCTGGCGTAACTGGTGTAGAGCGACCAGCGCCGATCCAGGTCGTAGACCAGGCCGGCGTAGGGCGTGAACTGGGCGTTTTCCTGATAGTCGTTGGTGACCTTGCCGGTGATCCGGTTGTCGGTGTGGAAGTCGTACCAGCTGAAGCGGCCGCCGAGCAGCAGGTGCAGCGGTTCGGCCAGTTGCAGCCGTGCGCTGCCGTAGATGCCGAACTGCCGGTTGCGATCCTTCAGGTCGTTGGCGAAGGCCGGGGTATCGGGTTCGGGGATCAGCCCGTGGTCGAAGTTGAATACGTCGACCGGCGTGTTCAACGCAATCGTCGTCGACCGGAAGGTGGATGTCATCGTCGACCAGCTGGTCCCGAACATCATCTGGTGGTCGCCGCCCCAGGCCTCGAAACGCCCCGTGACGTGGGCATCCAGGGCACTGGCGGTGATGTCGCGGTCGACGAAGTACAAGCTGGCCATCCGGGTGCCGGTCATCGTCGCCGGGTCGATCGCGCCACGGGCCGAGCCCAGTTTCTGGTCGATCGTCGTCCGGCTCTGGTTGAAGGTCAGCTTGGCCTGCCAGTTGTCGTTCAGACGATGTTCGAGTTCGACGAAGGCGTCGTCGATGCGCGCTTCATGGCGGTTCCAGTTCTGCGCCAGCGAGGTCGAACGGGAAAGGGGCAGGGGACGGCCGTCGGTGAAGCGCGGCAGACCGAAGATGGCGTAGCCGTCGATGTTCACTTCCTGATGGCGGAATCCGGCGGTGGCCTTGGTGTCGCTGCCCAGATCGGCGTCGACGACGGCGTAGAGCATCGGTTCCTTGGCGTGCGCCACGTCGTAGAAGAACTTGCGGTCCTGATACACCGCCACCACCCGGCCGCGCAGCGTGCCGGCTTCATTGAGCGGGCCGCCGCCGTCGACTTCGGTGCGGTAGTTTTCCCAGGAACCGATGCTGGCGACCACATCGAGATGCTTTTCCGCACGCGGGCGCTTGCGCACCATGTTGACCACGCCGCTCGGGTCGCCGACGCCGACTGCCAGCGCGCCTGCGCCGCGCAGGACTTCGACGCGATCGAAAACCGCCGTGTCCATCGGCACCCAGCCGGTCGGGTTGTAAACACCGCCGCCGCCGACTCCGTCGATCAGGTAGTTCTGGGTGGGAATCTCGAAGCCGCGCAGGATATAGACGTGGGAGCCGAAGTTGCGCTGGGATTTCGATGTGCCGGTGGTCTGCGCGATGACGTCCTCGACGGTGACCAGATTCTGGTCGTCCATCTGCTGGCGGGTGACGACGGTGACCGATTGCGGCGTCTCGCGGATCGACAGCGGCATCTTGCCGAGGCTCAATACTCGCGTGGTGTAGGACCCCGTACCTTCGGTGGTCGGATTGCGTTCCGTGCTGGCGGTGACCGTCATCGGCGCCAGTTGGGCTTCGCCACCGACCGGCAAAGGAATCCTGCGCAGCAGATAGCCGCTGCCTTGCGGCACGGCCTCCAGGCCGGTCTGCCGCAGCAATTCGCGCAAGGCGACGCCCGGCGTGTAGCTGCCGTTCACGCCCGGGCTGCGCAAGCCGCCGGTCAGTTCGGTGGAAAACGAGATCAGCAGGCCGCTTTCGCTACCGAAGCGTTTCAGCGTATCGGTCAGATTGCCGGCCGGAATGGCGTACTGGCGACTGCTTTCCTGCGCCATGGCCGGGCCGGCCGGTAACGCCGCGGTGATGGCGAGCGAACCCAGCCACAGGCCGCGGATGGCTTGCGCCAACAAACGCTGGCGAGAGAATGCCGCCCGGCGTTGCGGCGTCCGGCAGGTGTTTTTCCCCATGGAGATCCCTTTCGTTGAGTGTCTGGAAAACGAGCTTTCGTTATCCATGCCCCGCGAAAACGGGAAAGGGATCAGGTCCCGGGCAAATAATCAGGCCGGCAGGATTTCGTGACGGGTCCGTCCCCACCAGCGTTGCCGCGTTTCGACGCGAATTGGCAGGGTGCGGACGAGCATGCCGAGAACCGCCGGTGGATCGCCCAGCGGATAGCTTCCGCTGACCTTGAGTGCCGCCAGGGCAGGGGAGCAGTCCAGCGGCTGGCCGCTCAGGCGGGCGAATTCGGTGATGAAGGCGGGCAGGGGCATGTCCTCGACGACGAGCATGCCGTGCATCCAGGCGAGGTCGGTGCCGTGGCTCGCGGATACGGTCGACACCGCGTGCACCGAAAAATCCGCCTGCTGGCCGGTTGCCAGCACGCGTGCATCGTCGTTCGCCGAGCGCGGCCGCAGCGCGACCCGGCCCTGGTAGACGGCGACATGGCTATGTGTGCCATCGGCCAGCGTCCGCACGGTAAACCGGGTGCCCAAGGCTTGCGCGCGGCCTTGGGGGGTATCGACGAAAAACGGCCGGCCGGCCGGGTCGACCGCAGTCGTCACGTGGATTTCGCCACGCCGCAGGATCAACCGGCGTTCGAAGGCATCGAAGTGGATGTCGAGCGCGCTGTCGGCATTGAGATCGACGTAACTGCCATCGTGCAGCGTGAGTTGTCGGCGTTGGCCGGGCGCAGTACGTTCGCTGGCCAGCAAAATCGGCAACTCGCGGTGGTTGACCGCAAGCAGCGTCGCGCCGCCGCCGGCCAGCAGGAGTGCCAGCCGCTTGATCGCCAGGCGGCGCGATTTTCGGGGCGCCAAGGTGGCGTGCGCCAGCGCAGCCGGAACCTGCTTCAACCCGGCACCGAAGGCTTCGAGTTTTGCCCAGGCCGCCCGGTGTTCCGGCGCCGCATCGTGCCAGTGTTGCCAACGCCGGCGCAGATCGGCGTTGGCGCGATCCTCGCTGAGTTCGATCAGCCACAGCGCCGCCTGATGACGCACATCGGCCGGCTCTCGCATCATCAAGGTGGATTTTTCAGTGTTGGACATCGTCGAAACAACAAGCAACCAGTGCTCGGGCAATGTGGCGCTTGACCGTGGGAATCGAGATGCCGAGACGCTGTGCAATGTCGGATTGCGTCAGGCCATCGAGCTGGAACAGCAGGAAGGCCCGGCGAATGACGGGGCCCAGCGCATCCAGCCGGCGGTCGATCTCGATCAGCGTTTCCAGCATCAATGCCCGTTGCTCGGGCGATGGTGCGCTGGCTTCCGGCATTTGCGCCAGCGCTTCCAGCCAGGCCTGTTCGAGTTTCTGCCGACGGAAATGGTTGGCGACCAGGCCTTGTGCCACCGTCGTCAGAAACGCGCGCGGCTCGCGGACGTCGAGCGGCACGTCGCGAGCCAGCAATCTCAGGAAAGTGTCCTGGGCCAGATCGGCGGCCCGGTGAGTGCAACCCAGTTTCTTGCGCAGCCACGCGTGCAGCCAGCCGTGATGGTCTGAGTAAAGTTCGGCAACGGGATGGGTGGCAGCCACGGAATGAAGTCCATTGTTCAGAGATTCGTGGCTGGCTAGGCGACTGGTGTCGATGGCTGGCTATCGAGAATTATAGTCGGGTGACACAAATCTAGGTCTTGGTTTTTTTTGTAACTGACTGATTCTTTGGACTCCGCTTTTTCCTGGGGGGTTAGATCGCGGTCAATCAATTGACTGCAATCTAACCCCCCACGCCATGAAGTGTTGCAATTCTGCCCCTCGTCCGCTGCGCCGACACCACAAAGTAGCCCCTCAGCCCTAACCAGCAAATTTCACCAACCGATGAAGCGTGTCATTTCTGAGGGGGCGAGGGCTTGGTTAGGGGGACTGGGAGGACGACTTTGTGCGGACTGCTAGCTAAATAAGCAATATCAGCACCGAAGGAGCGGTTGGTCAGCACGATGAGGGGATGGCGCAAATTGAGGTGTGCTAGCAGCGCGAACGCTTTTGCTAGACCAGTATTCACGCTACTGCCAAGTAGATCCCTCGTTCCCAACTTGTCGAATGCCTGGCTAAAATCACGCTGATTGGGAAGTATCCGTGCTCCCTCCAGCATCCGAGCCGACCTGACCAACGATTACAAGCTGTCAACCAGCTTTCATTAAAACGTGTGGTGTCGGTCCTACTGATTTCGAGTAGAAAACGATGCCATTCGTTGGCAATTTTCTCTGCCGCTATCTGGGTGGCTGCCAATATGGCGCGCACGAAACTTTTATCCTCAAGCATTTTGAATGAAATCGAACGTTGTGCGCTCAGCAATTCCATAATTGCGTTAGATGAGAACTCAGTACTAAATCTCCTCTCTTCAAGAACCTCAGAGAGATGCTCAAATTGGGCACGAAAGATTAGCTTTGCGTGGACCAAAGGTGGAACAGTTGGGTCATCTGGAACTGGAACTCCAAAACTTGGCATGCGGAGATTTCGACGATAGTCATTAAGTTCGCATCCCCAGGGAAGTTGGCGAGCAATGTCGTAGGCTGGCACGCTAAGATATTTCAATGGCCGTTCAAAACTGATATCGACCGAAAAAGGACCGAAGATATCAAGGTCCGGAGCGGACTTAGGGCTTGGAATGTTCGAATCAGGAACAAGTGCCCTAAGTACTGCGAATACTGCTCGGCGTCTGTGTTGCTCCTCCCCTTCTTCAAGGAAACGCGTCGTGTCCCACCCCAAAGCACATGGCCAAAGGATGCGCTGCTCGTCATTAATTTCTCTTAGCCACCGGTGGATGAGATCGAGTCGATGGAGGTGATCGGGTGGCCTCCAGGCATCAAGCTTCCGCTCAATCAACACACTGCCGCCAAAGGGGTGTCCGCACTTTCTGCAGGAAAATTTAGGAAGGCGATCATTGTTTCCCAGATAATATGCAGGCGTCTTTGCACCGCAACGATCACAAATGCTGAGATGTGGCTCCTTGTGGATTGGGCAATCGTCGAATCCATCGATTTGAGCAATTGCCGCCTGAAAGCCTGAGCTCATGCACGTACGACAGTACCGTAGCGTTTGGTCGCCTGCCAACGCACCATGCATGTACCACGAAAGCCTGGAGAGGCTTGAGTCTTGAATCAGACGCGCGAGCGAAGCGGCTGGCTCGTTTAACGACTGCGGTGGTTTCGGCCGCAAGAGACTGGCACCCGCAGGGCTTTTCCAACAAATCACTTCTTTGAAGTAGCTTGCAGGAAGGGCGTTGGCATGGATGAGCTTCGCCACGATGGAATAGGGCCCTTCTCCCAGTGCATTCCATTGAGAATGCCAAATGAGTCCGCCAAGCGTGGGGATTGCCATGAAGGTATGGCTAGATCAAGGAGTCGATAAACTTGGAATGAAGAACGGCCGCATCCCAATCGTCCGGGGTGCTCTTGAATTTCGCCACGTCGATTGCCATCTGCCCGGTTAGAAACTGGGTCACCGTATCGCCTACCCACTGCATCCCGATGTCACCAAGCTTACGGTTGACGCTGGCGGCTGATCGAACGAATGCGTCCCACGCATTTTGGGCTTCATCGGCGAGACGCCAACCGCTTGCATACGCCAGTGGAAGAAAGAACTCTGAATAGCTTAGTTTGGAGCCAGCTGGATACTCACAGCGCTTAATATTGTCATATTCTGACAGGAAGAACTTTAAATCCTCGATGCTGCGAATGCCGGCGAATGATTCTGGCTTCATCAGGAACCTCGCCCATAGATCCTTGCGCTTAGATCGGAAGCTTGAAGCTAGCTCTTCCAGCCTGAGGTCACCGAAGATCACCGTCGAGAGAACATAACGATCGTCCTGACGAAGTTGGTTTGAAAAATCCCGCAGGAATGTGTACTCACGTCCCCCCCAGTTCTGTCCTTCATCAATGAATAGACAGAAGTGCCTTCCCCCTGCATTAATACATGCAGTAATAATTGCACCGCGAAGGCGACTGGAACGGTCCTGTGCGCTACCGTCGATTGGGAGCCCAAAGGCGATGAGGAGATCGCCATAGAATGTCCGTTCTGTTACTGCATCGTGAGTTATTGCGCTCACGAGTTGACTAGCTACGTCCGGGAGAACATCTGTAAGGTGTCGCGCAATCATCTCAAGTGCCGTAGATTTCCCAGCACGAAAGTCGGCCAGGAAGGAGCATCCTAGGCGCTTAAATCTCACTGCATCGCTAGCGATGAGAAAGGCGTCCTTAATCGCATTGGTCAGGATTTGCACTGGCCGTTGATATATCGGATGGTTAGTAAGATGATATTCGCGATCAGGACCTGCACTTAGCGTAGCTGAGCGCAATGAGTTGCTGCGTTCACTTTGTTCCTTATTTTCTGCTAAGGAACAATTTTTCATGGTTTCTTGCTGCGTGTCGTGAATGTCAATTTCCAAGTCAGACATGACTGGTGCTCCGAGGTATAGATGCCTACTCCCAATTCGAAGGCAGGCGAGCAGAAATAAGGACGCGGCGATTGCTTTGCTTTTGACGTGATGTGTTACCTCGAGTAACGGTCATAGTGTCGGCAGCGAGCAGGCTGTCCGCCACAGCGGAAGCATCCGATGAAATTCTAGAGTTACCGCTTGCAGTGGCCTGCGAGATTGCCTTCGCTTCAAGATGGACAAGATAGACTGCGACCGGATCGCCACCATCTGGAACCCACATCTGACCTTCGCGGATTAGGGCATTGATGACCTGCCGGGTTTGCAGAGTGTGTGCAGATAGCATCCAACCACGGTTCATGCAGTCGAGTTGGCCGATATACTGGCCGCTGTCCAGGTAGCACTCGACAGTGCGTATGTCCTGTGGAAGGTGAACGTAGACATGTCGACCTATAAGGTCGTACTGCGATGATAGGCAGACAGCGGTGTAACGCTCTTCACCGATCTCAACGTAAGGAGGCACTCGATTTTTTACACTGCCAGCAATCCGCCTTCTCAGAATCTGTACCCCGATGCGAGGCGAATTGGCCGTGTGCGGTGGACGAATGCGGGGGATCCAGCAGTAGGAACGAATCGCTAAGCTTGCTCGTAAGGAGTCGAGAGGACTGACTCCGCCCAAGCTGCTGTGTGGCTTGGCGTTGTAGTTGGCGAGCAGTATGTCCACCAGTTCGATTAGTTCATGCCATTCAATTCCCTTGCCAGTGGCCTCAATGACTGGGTTATTTGCACGCTGGGGATCTTGGGTGCCGGTACCCATTGACGAAGGTAGTCGCTGAAATCCGTATCTCTCAAGTGTCCCGAAGAATCGCTCAGTGATGGCGTTTCGCCACCAGTGGCCGACACCCCCCCATACAATCGCACAACCCAACGATTCTCTGAGCCGTGAGCGTATGCCATTGGCGAAGTGTTGCGCAGCGTTGTCGAGACGAAGAAGGGCGGGATTAATCTCGGTGATGCCGTCGACTACCCCGTTTGGGAAACCAGCGCCTTCCGCATAGCGCATTCCCTCAATGGTCAGTGCTCTGGGTTTCCACGGCGTGTTAGCCATTGCGTAGGCCTCCTCGACATGTGCTGCCTCAATCTGAGGTCGAATGCAGACGGAGTACCCAGTTACGACACGTTTGTTGTGGCACAAAGTTGCCACGATTTGGATCCTGGTAACAGGAATCTTCTGAGGCCCGCTTTCTCCTTCGAGAATGATGAAGCCAATGCAATCCACTGTGTGGGCATCACACCCTATGACATCAAATGGAGCGGTAGCAAGATTAAAACTCTGCGGTCCTGTTCCAAGATGCTGCCGATCGGCTACATCCTCGCCGAACCAAACTGCGGTTGTGCTGGGATTTATGGCGATGAAGTGGTTGATGTAGCGCTCAATCGCACGGCGTGCATTAGAACGGCCATCGTGCGGGTAGGTCCCGAGTGGAATCTTGGGCTGCTTATTTTCTCCTTGCGCCTTCGAGAATGCCGCGATGAAATTTCGAGCCACGCTGCGGACATCGGGCTTGCGGGCAGCGATCTTCTTGCCGCCGTTGCCTTTCTCAATCATATTGTGGAGCATCTCCCTCCAAACAGGATGCTCTCGCAACCACTTTTGAAATTGCCCTGCAGTACCGTTGCCGACATTCACACGCGTGTAGGGCTTCAAGCGCAGTTGGCTTATCAGTCCCGACCAACCGGCAATTCCCTCGCCATTCAGGGGATTCGGAAGTAGGCAACGATTGAATTGTCGATAAAACACCTCCCGTGAGCATTGGGCTTCGCTGAGTGCTAACTTCAATGAACCACTGCTCAGATAAACCTTGATCCCGCGCTGAAGGCGATCGAATCGCTGTGCTATCTCGGTTGCACGTTTTTCGGCTTCGACTGCCGAAAGGTGTGGAAACCAGCCTAGGAGGTCTGCAGCATTTGGAGTGCTAGCACTTGGCCATTCTTCGCAATTTCGGTGCTCATAGGGAATTGTCTGGAATGTGTAATGTGGAGGCACAACCACGCTGGGTTGTGGGTGAACCTGTTCGCTCAGAGTGTCAATTGCCATCAGAGTCTCCTGAGGCATGAAATCGCGTAAGGCCATGCAGAGGCACTTCAAGCAGATCGCTGCGAATTGTGCCCGTACAGGCGAGTTCAAGAGCTGCAGCACCGGACAAAGCACGGCGAGGACCGGCCTCTAAGTTGAGAATCTCATCGAAGGTTACTGAGCGCTGTTTGGAGATGAAGGTAAGTACGTTGGACTTAAACTCAGCAAGTGGCCAATGGCGGGCGGCACTCATCCAAGCCACGGCCCTCAGTGAATTTCGCAACCGCATCGGATTTGCGGTCAGACGAGCGGTTGTCCAGATTTCGAGGGCACAAATGCCGGCAAGCGGTCCCTTTCCCAGGACAGACCTAAGATCGTCAGTGAGTGCCTCTTCGTCAGGTTCGGATGCTATGAGCCGATGCCAGATTACCTTTCCATCCCTTGTTTCCACCTGTGCATCGATGAGAGAGGCAAACTTATCGCCTGCCAATGATGAGATCGCTGAATAAGGCGAATAATCGGCAGTCGCTATATGGCAGTCGATTTCGCAGTATAAAAAATGCAGGAACTGCAGTTGTCCGGCGAGTTGGACGTTGCATTTTGCTTTCGGGCTATAGTGCAACACGAGGTCCGCATTTCCCTTTCCGCGCGCGTCATACGACGCAGCCATTTCGCCGCGTAGTTGCGTTCCCAGACGCCGACCACGCCCTGTTCCGGTAGCCTTAGTCATACCTCCCCCTTATTTGGGGCAAATGTAGATTCGCCAGAACGGGCGAATTTGTTGGTACACGTATTAAAAGTGCACTTCGCTCGGGGATGACAGAAATCGCTCTGATGCGCTGTGATCCACAGGTTGCCTGCACGGTAGTTGGTGTTAGTGACAAACAGGAAGGGGACGCGACCACTCCGGAAGCAACGATTGTGGGTGCATCTTGTGCCACTCTGGGCTATGTGTGGCGAGTGGCGTCTAATTACCTGTTTTTTGCGTTTTGCAACGCTAAAGGCAGCCTTCGAATCAGGCATGATGGGCTCCTCGAGTCCATTCTTGTGGCAAACCAGCCCACAAGCGTTTTTAGACGGGGAAGAGGAGGGGCCGCTGCCTTGACGCGTTTGGCTACGCAAGGAATACTGCCAGTGCGACCCGGGCTGATTCCTTCGGGAACGGTCCCTAAGAAAGCCGCCGGCATCCCCAATGTCGGCGGCTTTTTTCGTTCGTGACTAGCCCATTGATTCCTCCCTCAGCGGTTGGTCTGCAAGGACATTGATAACGTCATTTAGTACTGCGAGCTTGGATTGGCTCAGATGTGGCAGCGCACTGCAAAGTCTTGCCAAGACTGCGACACCAGGAATGTCTCCCTCGGCCTCTCGAATCGCCGGTTCCAGTCGATCTAGGGCTGCAGCCGTAATTGCGTTGGCTTTTTCGGCATCGGACATTCCCAGTGCGGCGACAATCCGGTCCACAATCTGTCGGCGGGGCGGTGGCCGTCGGCCGCGCTCAATCGAAGCAAGGTACGAGGAATCGATACCGGCACGACCGGCGATAGTTTTCTGGGGTAGGTGTTTTCGAACACGGGAGTGAAAGACTACCGTGCCGAATTTGGTGTACATCGTTCGGACACTTTCTGAAAATTTCTGGACACTGCGATTCCACACCCCTTGCAGTGCGACGGTCCATTCCTTTAAATAGGGTTCAAGTGGGACGAAGATGTGAGGCACATAAATGGAGACAAAGGAGTTTTTACGACGAGGGAAACCACCAACTCCTCACGGGAAGAAATGGCTTGGGTGGACGGAGTTTGCGTTGGTAATTGCTGTTTTCGGCAAGCGGAGCATCACGAGTCTCGACGTCGAGTTTGCGCGAAGGCAGGGCGGTGCCAAATGTACCTCCGCAGACCGTACTCACGTGTTCGAACACGCCAGAGACCGCGGAACGCCATTGCCTATGGATGTCGTCAAGAGATTGGCGGAAGTGCCTGAACTCGCGCTTATCAAGCACCTTGCGGCCAGCCTGTTCTGGCCCCTGCTGGTGAATCCTCCTGAGACCCGGGCGGCGGCGACGCGGATGGTAAGGCGTTGCCTGGACCGGCTAAATCTCGTCCGGCTTTCGGTGAATCAAGAAGAAGCATGGCTAGCCAGGCAATGGCAGCAGGTGTTGGCTGCCGACAAGAAGGCAGAATGGCAGGATGAGGACAGTCTCATTCGCAGACGAATCGAAAATCTGGTCGCCCAGCATCCGCAGAATCTGGATTTTGTCGCGCTCCTAGGCGCGCTGTATCGTGAGGCCTGCCTCAGCTTCGAACCAGACGCGGCGTGTTACCTGGGCATGCGCTTCTGGATGCTGCTCGAAGATTTTTTAAGTGGCCCACTATTTGCCGGGATTTCAGCCGAGCTCTGTGACTTTTCGGTGAATCGGATCATTTATGATCGAGATGACGGAGAGGCCAGAAAACCATTTAGCACCCATAACGCCGACCGTATACCTGGGAAAGCGATCGGTCTGCTGCTATCGGCAGATGATCCGGATGCGCTCGAATTATTGGGCCTGACTTAATGGAGATAGGTGGCCCGTCGGAAAGGCCGCAGTGATGGAATCTGGGGTGCGACTCATCGGAGGATCTCGGAAGGATCAATGACTTCGATCGGGTTCAACACCTGAACGAAGGGGAAAATTGTCCGTTGAAGGACTAATGTCAAACCCCGAAATGGGATGGGGCCCGACACTTAAGGCTAAGAAAGAGGCCAGCAGGTTATCCACTAGGGATTGCTGTTCATTGTCGTTAAAACAGCAATTGCCGTGGAAACGACAACGCTATTGGGATCGCTTTTCAAAGCGTTCGACAAATGAGGTAAGCGAGACGTTGAGCGCAGAGCACCATGCTGCAAGCTCCACAAGATCGAGCCGACGCTCCCCGCGTTCGCACTTGCTGACGAATGACTGGGTGGCATTCAGTTTGGTCGCGATATCCTCTTGGGTCAGTCCACTTAGCACTCGAGTTTCTCGTAGCAAAGCTAGGAAACGTTCGTATTCGGAAGAATGAATGGATTTTTCCATCGACACACCAGAGAGGAATGCCGGGAGGTTGCAGTCCAGATTCGAATAGTCCAAAATCGACTATTTCGTCTAGCCAGTGTTCAGTCATCGCTGTGTGCCAAGATCTTGCAAAATCAAACGTTGAGATTGTGTCTTCCAATGCATTACACGTGTCTCAGAGGAAGTGGCAATGACAGAGGATCCCAATATCTCCCAGAGACTGGCGGAGCTCGCTGCTTTGGCCGAGAAAGAGGATTGCCTATATCAGGCGGAACTGCGCCTGGCAGATGAATTTTCTGCTGTTGCTGCCGCCTTTTCCCTGGCCAACCCTGGAACGGGAATCATCTGCGAGAACTACATCGGGCCTAGTTCTGTAGTCCGACGCAGCGCGCGCAGCAGCCTCCTTAGAACCATCAAAACGATCGAGAAGTCACTTGATCGGTTGCAAGCGTTAAAGCCGACGTACAAAGTATGGGACGAGGTTCAAGACTATTTTGCCCCCTCTAATCCAGCGCAAACATTCTTTGCGTCCGAAATCGTTCGACGTAATCTGCGCACCTAAGGGAAATAATGTCAAAGCGCGCGGGGTAGGGGAGTTGGCTACTTCCGCTGTTCGGCCAAAGCCGCCAGTGGCAGCTGCTTTGAGAAATGCCTGCTCTGCGATCTATAGCAGCCATTTGAAATTTGCAGGTTTGAACACCTGCCCGTAATTTCCTGCTGCGTCTATTTTCAAAGCAGCAAACATCTTCGGGCTTGAGGAATTACAGCCCCCTATCGGCCGTAAATCCGTTGTCGGCATATTTCGCAGCCTCTTCAATCAGCCACTGCTTTACCCGCATTGCGGCCTGGCTGGGCGCTGTCTTGCTCGGGTGAACCACGTAGTAGCCATTCTCAAGCTCAAGGCAACAGTCAAATGGCTTTATCAGAGACCGACTGGCAACCTCTACTTCGGTCAGGTAGGGGCTGGCCAAAACCACGCCGTTCCCGCGTTTGGCCGCCTCGATAGCAAGCAGGGACTGGTCGAAGTGCATGCGAGGAATCCTGGCGATGGCTCCGTCATCCAGTTGGCTGAACTGTTTGAACCATCGTTCCCAATAGGGTTGGATGGTGGTGACCAGCAGGTTGGCTCTGACCAGATCCTCCGGCGCGCTTATGTGCAAGGCCGCCGCGTATTCCGGTGTGCAGTACACCCGGGCCTCATCCTTGAACAGCAGGCTAGCATCGAGGTTGGCGCTTTTCCCGTTGAAATGGCGAATCGCCAGATCAACCACCTCGCGCTCAAAATCGACGGTTTCAACCGAGGCATTGAGGTGAAGCTCGATGTCCGGGTGCCGGGTCACTAACCTGGCCATGCGGCTGGTGAACCACTTGGCGGCAAAACTTGGCGTCATCGACAGCGACACGGCCATGCTGCGACTGCGCTTGAGACGGTTGCTGGCGTCGGCAATCTGGGTAAGCGCCGGCTGGATTTTCTGCCAGTAAGCGGTGGCCGCATCCGTCGGTTGCACCTGCCGCACCTGCCGGATGAACAGCGACATGCCCAGCCATTCCTCCAGTTTCTGGATTTGCTGGCCTATGGCGCCCGGCGTCACGCACAGCTCATCCGCCGCAAGAGAAAAACTCTTGTTGCGCATGGCAGCATCAAAGGCGACTAACGCCTTGAGGGGTGGATACGTAGTCATGGCATAGATTTTCTATAACAAGAGGCATCATAACTGGTTTGTCGCGGCTCTGTTGAGCGACCACAATTCAAGCATTACTTGATGTGCTGGGAATGATGTTCAACTCTATTCGACGCCCCGATGTGCTCTCCGTCACCCTGGCAGCGGCCGGCATTCTCATGGTGACCATGGGCACCCGCCAGTCCTTTGGACTCTTCGTCAGTCCCATCAACACGTCGACCGGCATGGGCATCGCCACGATCAGCCTGGCGCTGGCCATCGGGCAGTTCACCTGGGGCGCCATCCAGCCGATTGCCGGTGCCGTGGCCGACCGCTACGGTCCCCGGCTGGTCTTGCAAGCCGCCTTGGTAACGCTGGCCATCGGCTGCGCCCTGACGCCCTTCATCGAGAACGGTTTCGGGCTGGCGATCGCCCTCGGCATCCTTGCATCCATGGGCTCGGGCGCCGGCAGTTTCTCCGTGCTGATCGGCGCTGCCGCCCAACGCTTGCCCTTCGAGTCACGCGGCACCGCCTCCGGGGTCATCAACGCGGGCGGCTCCTTCGGCCAATTCATCTTTGCACCCCTCCTGCAAAAGCTGATCCAGAGCATGGGCTGGATGGGTGCCATGTGGGCGATGGTCGTGGCAACCCTGGCTGCGCTGCCGCTGGTCGGCAAACTGACCGGCCCGACGACGGCCGCACCCCAGCATGCCAACGACTCGAAACTGGGGCGGGCCATCCTGGCGGCGCTCAAAAATCCCAGCTACGGCTTGCTGCACGCCGGTTTCTTCACCTGCGGATTCCACATTGCCTTCCTAGTGACCCATCTGCCCGGTGAAGTGAATCTGTGCGGTCTTCCGCCCAGCGTGGCCAGCTGGTCATTGGCCATCATCGGCTTGGCGAACGTATTCGGCAGCCTGTATGCCGGTTCTTGCGTGGCCCGTTATCGCAGCAAGTATGTCCTGGCTGCCATGTATGCCTCGCGGGCCTTGCTGATCGCCCTGTATCTGTGGATGCCGCGCACCGAATGGACCTACTACCTGTTTGCGGCCGGCCTTGGCTTCACATGGCTGGCGACCGTGCCGCCCACCGCGGCGATTGTCGGGAAGCTTTTCGGGACGCGCTACCTGGCGACCCTGTTCGGACTGACGCTGCTCTCGCACCAGATTGGCGGTTTCCTTGGCGCCTGGCTGGGCGGCCTGACAATTTCGAGGTTCGGTGACTTCTCATGGATGTGGTACGCCGACATGGTCCTCGCCATGCTCGCCGCCCTCGTAAATTTGCCCATCAAGGAAGCACCGATCGGCAAGCCCTTCATACCCCCCCAATCACCGCTGGCGACAGATAAAGGCACATCATGAGTGTTCTGCGCGAAGACATCAGCCCGGAATCCCTGAACCGGGATAGCAGGGAATGCCTGCCCGGATTTCTGGGCGTCGAAATGATGGAATTAAAGCAAGGCGTGATGACCAGCCGCATGGCGGTCAAACCCTTGCACGGCGCCATCAACGGATTCCTGCACGCTGCCAGCGTCGTGGCGTTGGCCGACACCACCTGTGGCAATGCGACGATTGCGCATCTGCCTGCCGGCGCCCAGTCCTTCACGACGGTCGAGCTGAAGAGCAACCACCTCGGCACGGTGCGGGACGGGGAGATTGCCTGTACCGCCACTGCCCAGCATCTGGGCAAGACGACGCAGGTCTGGGATGCCGTCGTGATCGATGCGGCGACGGGCAGGAAACTGGCATTGTTTCGCTGCACCCAAATGATTCTCTGGCCGAAGTCTTGATCGGTGGCAAATGACATGAAAAAAATTTACTACCTCGATGACCTGCATGTCGGCCAACGCTTCGGTTCCGGGAAGTACGTGCTGGATGAGGCAGCAATCAAGCGATTCGCTACCGAGTATGATCCCCAGCCTTTCCATCTGGACCATGCGGCTGCAGCCAAATCCTTCTTTCAAGGCCTGGCGGCAAGCGGCTGGCACACGGCTGCCGTGACGATGCGGCTGTTCGTCGACAGTGAATTCAAGCCGGCCGGGGGCATCATTGGCGCCGGTCTGGAGGCGCTCCAGTGGCACCAGCCGGTGCGCCCCGGCGACGAGCTTTCTGTCGAAACGGAGATTCTCGAGCTTCGTCCGTCGAGATCCAGACCACAACAAGGCATGGTCAAAGCGCGCGTGACGACATACAACCAGCGCAAAGAACCGGTTCAGATCTTTGTGGCCAGGCTTTTGGTGGAACGATTCGTGCCTTGATGCAAGGGCGAGGTATCGGCATGAAGGATGCCGGCATTGGCCAGTAAACCGACACCATGATCCCCTGAAATCTTCCCCCCTGCAGGTCAACTATTTCAAAACTTAAATGGAGAGATAAATGCCCCTCGTTCGTATCGACATCAAAAGAAACTCCGACGCTTCCTATGCCAAAAAGCTGGGCAAGATTGTTTACGATTCAATGAAGACTGCAATTAACGTCCCTGACCAAGATAACTTTCAGATTCTGTCCGAGCACGACGATGACCATTTCGTCTATGACCCTACCTATCTCGGGATAAAACGAAGTGATGGGTTGGTGTTTATCCAAATCACGCTCAACGAGGGGCGGACGACGGAGCAGAAGAAACTCCTCTAAAAGACAATTGCGGAAGGGCTAAATCGAGAAGCCGGTGTTCGGCCGGCTGATGTCTTCATCAATCTGGTCGAGGTTAAAAAAGAGAACTGGTCATTTGGTAGTGGAGTTGCCCAGTATGCAACCTGATGTTCAGACCGGCTGAAGGCAATAAATCTTTGTCGCTGGCGTGCTAACCGTCGTTCAACGATCACCTCAGGGCCAACCTGACCATTTCGGCCAGCGGCGTGCTCGGGCGGCCGATCAATGCGCTCAATTCCCGGCCATCATCGAATAAGCCGCCTTTTGACGCACCGACGTCGGATTCGGCTAGCAGCGTCACCAGGAAATCCGGCAGGCCGGCGCCAAGCAAAGCCGCCTTGAATTCGCTTTCCGGCAAATCCCGGTAGGCCACGGCCTGGCCGGATTGCCGGGTAATTTCATCGGCGAGTTCGCCCAGCGTGTAGGACTCGTCGCCGGCAAGTTCGTAGATGCGGCCCGCTTGTTCGTCCCGCGTCAGCACGGCGGCGGCCGCTTCGGCGTAATCGGCACGCGCAGCCGAGGTAATCCTGCCCTGACCGGCGCTGCCCAGCACCACGCCATACTGCAGCGCGGTTGGAATGCCGGCCGTGTAGTTCTCGGTGTACCAGCCGTTGCGCAGAATGACTGCCGGGAGGCCGGACGCGCGAATCAGGCTTTCGGTTTCCTGGTGTTCGGCCGCCAGCGGCAACGGTGAGATGTCGGCATGCAGGATGCTGGTGTAGGCCAGCAAGCCGACGCCTGCTACCTTGGCGGCATCGATCACAGCTCGATGTTGCGGCACACGGCGACCAACTTCGCTGGCCGAAATCAGCAGCAGCTTGTCGGCCCCCTCGAAGGCGGCAGCCAGACTGGCCGGCTGATCGTAATCGGCCTGGCGAATCTGGACGCCACGCTTCGCCAGATCAGCAACTTTCTCGGGATGGCGCACGGTGGCGACGATTTCATCGGCCGGTAGCTTGTTCAGCAGGGCTTCGATAACCAGCCGGCCGAGTTGGCCGGATGCTCCTGTAACGACGATCATAATTGAGTCTCCTGTATTTCATTTGACCATGAGGTCTGCGCGAAAGGGGGTGAAGCGGCGGTAGAAGGAACGAGCAATGTTTTACTCACCTGCCGGCGAATTATTCGCTACCTTCAGGCATTCACGTTAACCACAACCCGTCCCCGAACTTGGCCGTCCAACAGTCTGGTAGCCATGGGAATTGCTTCCGAAAGAGCAATTTCTTTGGTGATTAGATTCAGTTTGGAGATATCCAAATCTGTCCCCAGACGCTGCCAAGCAATTAGGCGTTCTGAGCGAGGACACATGACGCTATCAATCCCGACTAGCGCCACCCCGCGCAGGATGAAAGGGGCGACCGTCGCGGGAAAATCCATTCCACCCGCCAAACCACAGGCGGTCACGATTCCGCGATACTTGGTTGTAGCGCAGACATTGGCCAAAGTATGACTGCCGATAACATCAATGGCTCCGGCCCAGCGTTCTCGGCCAAGTGGTTTGCCGGCAGAGGAAAACGCTGAGCGCTCCAGAACCTCACTGGCGCCAAGACTTTTAATGTATTCACTTTCCGCCATGCGTCCCGTCACGCCAACAACGGTATAGCCAAGCTTCGAAAGGATGGATACGGCAACACTACCAACACCTCCGGCAGCCCCTGTAACCAGAATTTCGCCATGCTCTGGAGTGACACCGTGGCGCTCAAGAGCAAGAACACACAACATCGCCGTATAGCCTGCGGTACCTATAGCCATGGCTTGCTGAGGGGCAAATTGGGGCGGCAAGGGAACCAGCCACTCTCCTTTCAAGCGCGCCTTTTGGGCTAAGCCACCCCAATGGCCTTCGCCGACTCCCCAACCGTTCAGCAACACTGCATCGCCGACCTTGTACGACGGATCGCTGCTCTCCTCGATAGTACCGACCAAATCGACGCCAGGAACCATAGGGAACTTGCGAACTACCGGGCCTCTCCCTGTTATTGCGAGGCCATCTTTGTAGTTGAGGGTCGAGTGACTGACGCGCACAGTCACGTCGCCTTCCGGAAGCTGCGATTCATCAAGATCCTTGACGCTTGCACGGTAGCTTGCTTCGTCCTTCTCAATAACGATTGCTTTAAACATTTAGTACTCCTTGAAAAATTAGACTGAGCATTACCGGCTGTTTAACGCGGCAATAACGTCTGAAGATGAGTAATACAGAGGGGCCTTTTTCTGGCTTGCATCTATCTGTTCCGGGGCGATTCATGTTGCCAGCCAGGCTCAGGCAATAATCCGGGGGGCACTACCCACGGCCCAGGAAACAGGTGTTCTCGCCGGTGCTGATGAATCCAGGTTGCTGGCGGTATCGAGGCGGTTTATTTGCTCAATTGAAAGTTCAAGCGACAGGGCGCCAAGGTTGTCGTTCAGTTGTGTCAACGAGCGTGGTCCGATGATCGGAACCGCACCATGAGTGCCGGCCCAAGCAATTGCGACTTGACCGGGACTAGCGCTCAGTTCGCTCGCAACAGCAATGACTGTGTCGAGGATCTGCGTGCGCTGTGCTGAGTTCTCCGGCTGAAATACCTTGCCACCGAAACCTTCAGCTCGACCTTTCTCGCCACGCCGGTATTTCCCGGTCAGCATGCCGCCACCCAATGGTGACCAAGTCATGATACCCAGGCCTAGCGCGTACGTTGCCGGGAATAAGTCGGCTTCCGGCTCGCGGTGGACCAGGCTGTGCTCGAACTGCGCGGCGGCAATGGGAACTGCGCGAGTCATTTCCGCCAGGGTCACAGCGCGGGCGAGCCGCCAAGCAGAAAAATTCGAGAGACCGGCGTAGAGAATCTTTCCCGCACGGGCCAGGTCCTCGAATCCGCGGACGATTTCTTCTGCTGGCGTGACGCCATCTGGATGATGCACCCAGAAGATGTCGATCCGATCTGTTTTTAGGCGCTTAAGGCTTGCTTCAAGGGAGGCCACCAGGGCTTTGCGGCTATTGCCTGTGACCAATTGGTTGGTGTTAGGCGCCGCGCCATTGGAGAATTTCGTGGCGAGAACAAAATCGTCGCGGCGTCCTTCGAACAAGGCACCTAGCATTTCCTCGGATTGTCCAAACTGGTAGGTATCCGCCGTATCGATAAAATTGCCGCCAGCTTCAGCATAGGTGTTGAAGATCGCTTTACCGGTATCGGTATCTGATCCGTAGCCCCAGCCGGTGCCGAAATTTCCGGTACCGAGTGCCACTTGAGAAACCTTAAGGCCAGTCTTGCCAAACAAAGCGTATTTCATAGGGAACTCCATTGATTGAATCGCTAAGGTGTTGTTAGGTTTTATTGATGCCGTGCCGAGCACTCGGGTAACACTGTAGGCACGGCATGCGATAACTGATTAATAGTCGGTGTAGCCCTTTTCTCCGGGCGTATAGAAAGTTGAGAAGTCCGGCTCAATCAATTCCTGGCCCAATTTAAGTTTGGCTACAAGATCGGGATTCGAGATAAACGGGCGACCAAAAGCGACGAGATCGCCACGCTGCGCATCGAGATCTGCATCTGCACGGGCTGCGTCGTAACCCCCGGAAAGAATGTATTTCCCCTTGAATGCACCACGGATTCGGGCTTTCAATGCCGGGCTGACTTCCGGTGCTCCCATCGCGCTGTGATCCACGACGTGGATATAGAGCAGGTCGAGTGCATTCAACTCGTCGACCAAGCGCAGGTACAGGGTGTCCATCTCGGCATCCGGCACTTGGGCGTTGAACACGCCATACGGCGAGATGCGCATGCCAACGCGATCAGCGCCGATGGCGAGAACGGTCGCTTTTGCGACTTCAACGGCAAAACGGATGCGGTTTTCAACCGTGCCGCCCCAGCGGTCATTACGTTGATTGGAGGCCGTGTTGAGGAACTGGTCGATCAGATAGCCGTTCGCTGCATGCAATTCGACGCCATCGAAACCGGCGTGGATGGCCAGTTTGGCCGCAGTCGCATATTCGGCAATGCTTTGAGCAATGTCGGCCTCGCTCATTTCACGGGGGATGGGATGTGGTTGCATGCCATCGGTGTCAGTCCATGTCTCGCCGGGAACGGCAATTGCCGAGGGAGCAATGACGCTAGCGCCGACCGGCAGGTTGGCGGGATGGCCGACCCGTCCGGTATGCATCAGTTGCACAAAAATCCGGCCGCCGACCTGATGGACGCCATCTGTCACGCGTCGCCAGCCCTGAACCTGTTCTTGGTTGAAGAGTCCGGGAATGCGTGGGTAACCCAGGCCGTTGGGCGATGGCGAGGTGCCTTCGGTAATGATCAGTCCGGCATCCGCGCGAAGTCGGTAATACTGCTCCATCAGGGCATTGGGCAGGTTCCCAATAGCGCGGCTACGCGTTAGCGGCGCCATGACGATACGGTTCTTCAGCGGCAGCCTGCCGAGTTGGGTCGGGGTGAATAGTGCGCTGCTCATAAAAGTCTCCTGATTGTTGAATTCACATCAAGTCAAATGAAACAATTATTTAGGCTTGTGACCGATAGCGCTCAGCTGCATGGGCTTGGCGAAGGTCCGACATCAGCCCCTGGCGTGCCCCATCCAGCGCATCCCAGCGTTCAGCAACGTGCAGCGGCGGGATGGTGACCAGTTCGCGGCGGTCGAAGCCGACCAGTGCCGCATCGACCAGTTCCTCCACTTCCATCACCTCGGGCAGGGTGTTGACGTCCACGCCGGCCCGTTCCCAGATCTCGGTACGGGTCGCCGCCGGCAGCACGGCTTGAACGTAAACGCCCTTGGGCGCCAGTTCGACATTGAGTCCCTGCGACAGGAAGAGCACGAAGGCCTTGCTGGCGCCGTAGATCGACATGCCGAATTCGGGCGCGAAACCGACCACCGAGCCGATATTGACGATAGCACCGCTGCCGGATTGAGCCAGGCGCGGCGCGACCGCTGCAGCGAGCCGGGTTGGCGCCGTGGTGTTGAGCGTGATCAGGCTTTCGATCTCCTCGGCAGTCTGGTCAGCGAAGGCGCCTGCCTGAGCCTTACCGGCGTTGTTGATCAGGATGCCGATCCGGGCGTCGTCGCGCAGACGGCTTTCGATCACGGACAGGTCGTCGGACTTGGTCAGGTCGGCCGGCAATACGTCGACGGCCACCTTGCATTCCGCGCGCAGGCGGGCGGCCAGGGCTTCGAGGCGCGCCTTGTCGCGCGCCACGAGGACGAGGTCGTGGCCGCGGCGGGCGAAGCGTTCGGCGTAGGTGGCGCCGATGCCGCTGGATGCGCCGGTGATGAGGACGGTGGGAAGGGTTTGCATAGTTGTTTTCCTTGCTTGGGGTGGTTGGGGGTCAAACATCGAGGGGCGGTTGATTCATCCTGACGACGACCTTGCCCTTGGCGCGGCCCTGGGCCAGGTAGTCGAGGGCATCCTTGGCCTGCTCGAAAGGAAACACCTTGTCGATCATGGGGCGGATGCGCTCCGTTTCGAGCAGCTTGCTGATCTCGGCAAGTTGGGCGCCATCGGGGCGCACGAAGAGGAAGGAGTAGGCGACGTCCTGCTTCTTCGCCAGGCGCATGATCTTGCGGCTCATCAAGCCGAAGACGAACTTGATGACGAAGTTCAGGCCTCGCGCCCGCGCGAACGCGGCGTCGAGCGGCCCGACGAGCGAGACGATCCGGCCACCCGGCTTGAGGATGCCGATGGATTTTTCAATCTCTTTCCCCCTGAGGGTGCCCAGCGCCGCATCGTAGCCGCGCAGCACTTGCGCGAATTCCTGCCGCTTGTAATCGACCACTTCGTCCGCACCCAGCGCGCGGACCATTGCGACATTGCCGGTGCTGGTGGTGGTGCCAACCTTGGCGCCCAGCTGCTTGGCCAACTGGATCGCAAAGCTGCCGATGCCGCCGGCGCCGGCCGGAATGAACAGTTTCTGGCCGAACCGCAGGTCGAGACGTTCCTTCAGCGCCTGCCAGGAGGTCAGGCCGACCATGGGAATCGAGGCGGCCTGAACGAAATCCAGATTGGCCGGCTTCAACGCGGCAGCGTGCTCCGGCACGACGGCGAATTCGGCGATGGCACCGATGCCGAGATCGAAAATGTTGGCGTAGATGGCGTCGCCCGGCTTGAAGCGCGTTACGCCGCTGCCGACTTCAACCACGATACCGGCCAGATCGCTGCCGAGCGTCGCCGGCAACTGGAAATGCAAGACAGGCTTGAACATCCCGGTCGGGATCATGTTGTCGACCGGATTCACGCCGGCTGCATACACCTGGACCAGCAGTTCGTTGGCCTTCGGCGTCGGCCGGGGAATATTGGCAAAGCCGATGTCGGGCGACTTGCCGTAGCGTTTGAAGGTGAGGGCTTTCATGATTTGGGTTTTCATCTTGGGCTTTCGTTCTTGTCCGATCAGTTGGCGAGGAAATCCAGAACCTCGGAAACAAAGGCCTGGTGATGCTGAAAGACGCCGCCGTGTCCGGAATCCGGATAGATAGTCAGGCGGGCGTTGGGCAGGCGGCGCGCCATGTCGGCCGAGAGGCGGCTGGCAACCATGAGGTCGTGGTCGCCATTGGCGACGAGAACCGGGTGGTTGATACGCGAGAGATCGTCGGGTTCGCTAAGGCCGGCGGTTTTGATGGCCGCCAGCTGGGCGCGCCGGGCCTGCAGGGAAATGGGCTGGTCGCGTTCATGGGTCCGCTCCTTAAGCGCGGCGAAGTAAGCTTTCGCGGCGAGCTTGCCTTCCGGCGTGCGGGGGAAGAACAGGAAGTTCCTGGCGTCGCTCCAGGTCAGCGCGGACTTGAGGTAAGCCAGGGCAGCAACCTTGTTGATCTCCTCGATCCCGCCGCCACCTTTCGGGCCTGTTCCGGCGAGGATCATCCTGCGCACGAGCCCGGGGGCCTGCAGGGCAACCATTTGCGCTACACCGCCGCCCAGCGAGAATCCGAGCAGATCGACCTGCTGGTACCCCAAGGCTCGAATGAAGGCGATAGCGTCCCGCCCCATCTCTTCGACGGTATTGGGTACCAGGCCGCCCGAGCCGCCAACGCCGCGGTTGTCGAAAGCGATGACCCGACGCTGCGCTGCGATGCCGTCGATGACCCGCGGGTCCCAGTCATCGAGGACGGCCATCAGGTGGTGCAGAAAAACCACCGGCACGCCGGAACTCTTGCCTAGTTCCCGGTAGACGAAAGGCACGCCATCCACGTCAATGCTGCGGGTCGGTACGTCTTTCCATTTCACACTACTCATTTTTCGCTCCTCTAAGTCGGCGGAGAAATCGTTCATCAATCCACGCGCCAGATCGCTGGATCGGCGGGGGTTAAAGTGTTACTATCAAATTGAAACGGACGATACTATTAATTTGAAAGTAAGTCACTACTAAAACAGTATGAACGACGAAAATATTTCCAAAGACGTATGCCCGATCGCCCGCAGCCTGACTTTTGCGGGGGATGCGTGGAGCCTGCTGATCCTGCGCGACGCCCATGCCGGCCTGACGCGCTTCGACCAATTCCGGAAAAGCCTAGGTATCGCGCCAACGATGCTGACCCGCCGGCTGGCGACCTTGACCGAGGAGGGCTTACTGGAGAAACAGCGCTACTCGGAACATCCACCACGCGAGGAATATCTGCTGACTGCAGCCGGTCGCGATTTTCTGCCGGTGCTGTTCATGATCGGTGCCTGGGGGCGTCAATACCGAGGCGGCGGCAATCTGGTTCGTTTTTTTGACGCCGAAAATGGAACTGAGATCAAGGCAGTGGCGGTCGATGAAGTCACCGGAGCGAAGATCGGGACTCGCCCGATACGCACGGTCATGCCTAATGAAAGTTGAGTGATGATTTGAAGGGGCAGATGACCATTGACTGAGTCAGTACATCGCCCTTGCTCGACGCATTTCCGGTTGCAAACAGCCGGTATGCGATCTAGAACAGCCATTGTTTATTGAGTGCGCCAATGGCAGCTATGGCCGAACTCCTGACCTACTGGGGGTAATGTCAAACGAGATAGGGTAGGAACCTCGATGGTCGCTGATGGAGGGGAAATTTTAAACAAAGGCGTAACGGAACTCTGTGCTGTCGTCGACGAACATATGTAGGCGATGTATGCTTATGCCATGGTTGATTTCCTCGTCGATAAAGGCATGCTTCGAGACCTCGCAAAAGCCATCTATTGGTTTTTAGCGCGGGGACATTCTGTCTTTCTGAGTTTTGAGCGCCGGGGAGTGCTGCAATGAGGATGTCGTCGCCCCGCTTGCTGGATCAGCTAGACACCTCTTGGGATTTGTTCGATGTATTCGAGCAAGCGGGCGAATGACCCAAAAGCCATCTCGGACCGCAGCAGCGATTTTTCTCAAGGGCTTCAAGGAACCCTATTTACGCTCGAATGACCGGCCGTTCATCAAACTCTTGAACTGGTACACGGGCATCGGAAAGACTTACAACGCTGCAGCCTTCAGCATCGAGCTATTCCTCAAGTGTGACGTCATCCCCGTCTTCATTGCGCCACTGCAATCGCTGGTTTCTCAGTTCAATAGCGAAATACGTCAGCATGAGCAGGCCAGGAACTACGCCGACGATCTTGAACGGGCGGTGTTCGAGTATGGTGCGGACATCCCAGTCTATCGGCTGTACTCGATTGATTACCACGTCAACGACCGTACCTTCTTCAGCGCTTGTCTTGCGCTGGTGCGCTGGTTCGACCGCCACCCCAAAGTTGTCGCGAAGATGGAGCGCTCGCCCAAGCACGCGGACACCGAGAAAAGCATCCGCAGCCGCATTCAGGAACTGCGCGCCAAAGCGGCTTCGTGCGAGCAGTCCAATTTTCTCGGAATGTCCACTGCGGACGATACTTACGAGGATACAAGAGCGGCGTATTTGAAGTCGGCAAGACAAGCCCGCAGTCTCGCCGACAGGTTCGTCTGGAAGCTGATTCAGTTGGATGTAGAAAGCCGGTCCGCCGATCGTGACGAAGATCGGCACATGCAGGCTCGAGAGGTTGCGGAACTCGTGAGACGCCTTCACCCGCTCCAGGCCTTTCTTGATGCGCCAGGCATCGTTGTCAGCACGGCTTCCAAGGCGCAGGTGGCACACAAGGTCTTTGCGGCTGATGGGAAGGGTGGCTTCAAACAGCACGACTGGGAAAACCTGCCGCTGTTCCTGGAGGAGCTCAATCGAGACGGGAGTGCCCTTGGTCTGCTGGTGTCCCGGTGTCCAGATTCCGCTCGCGTTGTTACGTTCGTCGATGAGGAGGAAGACTCCTACTGGTATTTGTTCGAACAGCGCAAGTCGGTGGTGAACTCCGGAGGCCGGAATGACCTGAATCTAGTCATTACGGAGTTTTTCCAATACTTCGACCTGAAGTGGCCGATGGCTTTCGAGCGCCTTGAGCGGTCTGGCCCACGGCGAGAGCTGGCGTACAAGGTATACAACCACCTGGAGGACTTCGCTCGTATCAGCAAAGGCCTTGAGGATGAGTTCAAGCTGGAAGCCGAACGCACAAAGGCATCGTTCATCCTGCCGCAGCGCAGGGTGGAGCTTTTGCGTACCAAGCTATTTGAACTGTCCCCGATCGCCGCGAATCATTTTACCGACGAGGAGTTGTTGCAGGTTCTCACGCAGCTTCATGAGCGTAATGATGCCCATGCGGACTTTAAGCGGTTTCGTCAAAAAGCTCGGGTCCTCCAGCGGATTCGCTCGTACGTGCAGGATATTAGGCAGCCCGGTCAGGGTACCGATTACGATGTTTTCGTGAATTTGCACGACCTCGTAGTGAATAAGAAATTCTTCACCATGAGTCGTTCGACGTACGGCGAGGTCTTGGACCAGCCCGGACAAACCTTTTTCACCGAGTCAGCCAGCGTGATGGATACCGAATTCCTGCGCCAGGTACAACTCATGAAAGACACGGCGCATCAGACCATCCGCTTGCTGTACCACGATGGCAACATCCCCGAAGGGGCGTATAGCCTGTACGACTACCTTCGCTTGGTGATCTTTATGGCGCGCGTTTTGGCGGTGACCAGTGGAGAGGATGCCATCGAGATGTCCAAGGTGGACCAAGAGCGCTACCCTAGCCTGGACAAGTTCCGCTCAGATGTGCGCCGGCTATTCGACGGCAAGACCGCTTCCGAGGGGCTGGAGACCGAGGTGAGCGATAAGGAATTGCTCACGGACTCATTTTTGTTCGAACACACCAAGTCCGTTGTGACGCTGGAGGAGAGCCGCAACCAGGCCGAGGAGTACAACAAGGAGGCGGACATCTGCCTCACCCTGACCATTACCTCCCTACGTGCCACACCCGAGGAGGACATTGTTCGAGCCCTCGGACGAACGAACGGCGTATACCTGATGAGCGCCACTGGCGGTTTGGATTCCGCCTCGTCGGGTGCCTTCAACACGAAACACCTACGCCGCTATTTGGAAGAGCGCGGTGGCCATTTCTCAGAGATGGGAGACGACGAACTGGAGGTGGTTGGCGCCCAGGCACTGGAGTTCCTGAAGAAGAGGGAGCGGAAGGTCGTAATCCTCGACGACGAAGACCCAGCACCCACGTTCGAGACTTCGACGGCATTCAAAGGATTGTACCAACTGTTTGATGATGCTCGCCCAAAGAAGGGCGAATCCGGCTACGGGCCGTTGAATAGACACAAACGGCACGAACTGCAGGGCTTGGTCGCCAGCCTGGACAAACTTATGGCAACTAGCATTCGCTCGGGCCTCGTTCTGTGCCAGACCACCCAACATGTGAAGAAATGCCTGATTCGCTTGGCCAACTCTTCGCTGGGGCTAGTCACGCAGAAAGACACTACGGGCGACTATTTCGTAGTGAAGCCGCGGGCTGTACCGACTTATCACGAATTTGGGGAGGCCGAAGAAGTTCATATTGTTCTGTACTCGGCGGAACGCTTCCGAAAAAAGGACCGCACCAAAACAGGCGCAACTGAAGAGGACGACGACAAGGGGCAGTTCAATAAGGAATTGGAGGATGCGCTGGATATCAGCCGCAAGAAGGTACTGCTTTGGACGGCATATGCGTCGGCCTCTCGCGGTATCAACTTCCTGACCAAGCAGCACGGAACTGAGCGCGATTTCGAACTGTTCTGCCTGCTCAATGACCCTTACTACACGCGGCATACTCGACCTGGCTCAAGCGGCTTCTCGATGGAGATGTTCCAGAGCTTCGCGCAGGTACTGCGAGATGACGTTCCAGAGTGGGCGGCCATGTCCAAGGGCGATCTGCTGTTCGAGTATTCGCGCAATCGCTGGAAACGTCTGCGTAAAGAACACGTCATCGACATCACTCGGACGGTGTTCCAAGCCCTCGGCCGCGGCGAACGCCGGCCCAATGAGAAGATGCGGTGCCAATACCTGTATGTCAGCTCGGAGGCCGCTCGAATGGTTCATCTCGGCCTGCGGCACGCACCCGAACTGCGCAAACGGGCTTCTCCGGCGCAGCGTGCAGTCCTAGAAAGGCTGGCCTTGCATCATCGCAAGACAGGTATTTTTGCGTCAGCGGCCGAACGGGAGCGCCATCACATTGAGAGCCTGCAGAAGGCGGTGGCCTTTAGGGAGTTCACCAGTTCGATGCCAGCTCGCTTCCGGTCTGACCCCGCAGCCCGTACGACGTGGGAGCTGCTGTTCCGCTCCACTATGTTTACAGATCCGGTCAAATACCAGGAGGAGCTGTGGGCCAGCGGAGTCTCTGAGGCTTACTTAAACGGCTGCTTTGTGGAAGTACCAGTTGGTGCCGACGTCTACACCAGGCTGTTCGCCATGGCTGGCATGTCTGATCTGGTCATTACGGATGCCGAGGACGGAACGGAAGCGTTCGATTGGGCGGGCATGGTGGCGCCCGATAGTCTGGTGTCGCGCCTCTCGGAAAGCACACACCGCCTGCTGAAGGAGTGGCGCGGTATCCGTCTGGCGGACAAGACCAAGCGTTTGCTGCCGCAGCCTTGGTTCGTGACTGAAATCATGAAAGGCTACATCGCGGAGCTTGAGTTCGAGCAGTACGTTGGCGAGCAGTTCAACGTTTGGGCGAAGGACCTGCAGTTGGGTAGTGGCCCGGTTGAATATGTTCAGCTTGAACAGCATCCGCTTTACGCCGAGCTCTACCAGCTCTTTGACTACTACCTGCGGCCGGCTCCGGATGTGTGGGTGGCAGTGGACTTGAAGAATTGGACCCGGAACACCGACAGCCTCAAGAAACTGCAGTTGCAGGAGACTGCAGAGAAGAAGCACGCCAAGCTTCGTGACCTGCTACCAGAGGCCACCGTGCACACGCTATACGTAAACTTGCAGGGCGCCCACAAATTTGCAGTGACCCGCCCGCCGCAGGGCACCATTCGCTTCATGGCCATGTACGTACAGAACACCGGTGAAGCCGGGTGGATGCCCAATGCGAACCTACGCGACGCCATTCTTGGAAAATAATGTCAATCCAAACACTTGACCCCCAGGTCACAGCGCATGCGCGGCTGAACGCGCTCAGATTCAATTGCTCGGTGGCAGAGGCAGCGCAGCATCTGGCTCAGTGGCAGGCTGGCCAGGGTAGTCTGCTTGTGCCCATCCCTGTGGCGATGCCCAAGGGGGAAGAAGGGGCTTCTCGCGGCGCGGGGATTTTCCGGGAAAGAGCCAAGCTTGTGCGAGCCGAAATCGCCAAGGCGCTTGACCTAGACGGAGAGGCTGCTTCGAAATTGTCGTTTACGATGGCCGGCAAAGATGCTTGGTACCTCGGCCCACGCCCGAAGCTTGATGTTCCGTCGATGCTGGCCGCGGTGGCCGCGCAGCCGGCCAAGTTCATTGAGCTCATGCTGATGAAGGAGTTGATCGAATCCGCGGCCTTCGAGGAGGACACGTTCATTCGAGGCGGCTTTGGGCCAAGTGTGTACCTGGGTAGCGTCAGCCAAGCATCGAAGAAGTACCTCCAGTTAGCGGAAGCCGAGTTCGAGGTTAACATGAAGCACGGCCTCGTGCTATGTGACGTCAAGTCAAAACGGTTTGCTCGCAAGGCTTCAGCGGACTCCGAGACTGCCGCGGCAACGCGTCTCGCCTCGGCAGGCGAAGGCTACCTTATAGGGGTGACCCGCATTGTCCCGGACGATTTTTTCGAGGTTGACGCACGTAAGAACCCGATGGAGGGCCTGAGCCTCGACCGCGAGAAAATCAGGCGCACCCGGCTGTACTACCTCAACGTGCTCACAGAATTCGCAGCTCGCTTGTTCGTCAGGGCAGGTATTGATTTCGCATGCCAAACCTTCGTTGCGACTCACTACGTAGACAACGCGTACATTCCCCTCGAGCCGCTGGCGAACCTGCAGCGTCCCTTGGTCGTGGTGAATACCACGGCGGAAGCAATGGAACACGATGCCATCGCTCCATTGGCGAGGTTCCCAGAGTACTTGCCTGGCTATCACGTTGCGGGCAACAAGAAGACGCATTTTCTGGCCCCAGATCTGCGGGTTGCGGATAACGTACCCGTTCAACTCGATGGTGACGTGAATTACCTTTTCCTGAACGGTGAAGGCGATGAGGAGTCTGGGAGCATCCGCCTGGCTAAGGGTGTCCCGGGCAGCGACAAGCAGCCGGTACGGCCTGAGGTTGCATACACTGCACTGGCCAAGGGTGAGGGTAGGGCGGACCCATACACGGAAGCGAAGTTTCACAACCTGCTCGCCAAAGCGATTTTCCAAGTAGCCACACAGGGCCTCAACTACGGCCCCAGAGCCCTTGCAGCGCTCCGACCGGGCAAGGCGAAGGACTCTGACGCCCGGCAACTACAGGAAGCTCTCAAGCGATGCTTCGTGGAACTCTCGCTCAAAGAGGTACTGCTGGGCAAAAAGCCAATTATGGCCCCAGCGATGCCTGACCTTGTCCCTCGGCAACTGACACTTATCGCAACTAGGCGCATCAAGCAGCCAGGCCGCCAGGCACCTGAACAGATGGTAGCGGCTGTCGACGTAATGGTCGAGGGTGGTACGCTATCCGTAATACAGACTCGCCGCACCCCGTGGGGGAAGCCCAGCGCTTTGCTGGAGTTCGTCGCAGAGTTTCCCTTCCTGCAAGAGAACGGCAAAAGTTGGATTCGGGACGGGCAGTTCTGGGTCATTGATGCCAAGAAGGGCGACAGGTTGACCGTCTGGGCCGGCACGTTCGTCCCCAAAATTATCCTCAATGACGCGTATTCAGGCATCGAAGCAGCCATCGCTGCACAGGACAACCTCCAAGCTGCACAGAAAGAGGAGGGCGGCGAGGGCCGGCTTCTTTCCAAGAGCCGCGACTTCAACTTATTACCGTATTACATCTCGATGTTCAAACCGGAGCACTCGAAGCACGGCGAGCGCATTGGGCTGAAGATGCCTGTGCAGGACTGTGGTTCGTGGGTACGGCTATTTGTACCGCCGGAAGGCGGTATGAATGGCTCCGGAGACGCGCTTTCCGGCATGCGAGACGTAATGCACTATGCCGCCGACGGTACTGTCAGCAAGGACGGTCTGCTGAGTCTGCCTCTCGTGCAGTTGTACTTGCACACCATGACCAATGGTGTGCTTGTTGGGGGAGACAATTCAAAGATGAGTGTCCTTGAGAAGCTTGCGCGTTTAGCCTTGGAGAACTGATCCTCTTTGGCAATTTGGGCTGGTTGCCCAAATAGTTCAAGGCGACTCAATTCTAGCCTTCGGCTTTGCAGGAGGACGCCAACTAAAGCGCCTCACCCTTGCTATGGTCAAAATCCACAGCCATGGAAAATATGTCGTTGCCTAGCCATGCCAAGCGACTTACGATCATGCCTGTGTGGTAATGACGAATCAGAGGGGAGCACAAGCGCATCGTGGCGAAGAAGAATTCAGCAGGGCGTGGATTGATTGTTGGTGCGGCCCTCATCATCGGGCTCCTGGCCTCAGTCCCCAAAGAGATCTGGATTGGCCTCATCGTCTTGGCGATTGTCGTCTGGATCGTCCTGAAATTCACGAAAACCAAGGACACCGCCGCTCTGCCTAAGCCAGCGCCGGTTCAAGCCAGGACAACCACGCCTGCACGATCTGTTGTACCTCAAGCCGGGGCTTCCACCAATAGCGCCAAGCAATCCGAGGTATTTGTCACTGTTAGCGTTACAAGAACGCCTGGCAGCGATGAATACCGAATCCCGACGCCGCTGGCCGGCGCTCAGGCAAAAGCGCGCTGGATCCCCGCCGGGGAAGCCGTCACCGTCGCCGGAGTCACTGTTCCGGGGGGAATGATCTATGTCGGCACCGGCCTGAAGTCGGGATACTACGATGTCGATCCTGCCCTAATCAACCCGAACCTCAAGGTTTCCACCGCTGATGTCGATATCAGCCTGGCGCTGACCGATTACTGGCCAAGCTACTCGAGCATTTCGTCGGATGCCCGAAAGGGCTATCTGCAGTGGCATTCCAGCGACCGCAAGGCGCCGCAGGCCAACATCGGCTACGTCTTTCTATTCTTCTACGGATTGGAACGCCGAGTTCTCCTGGAGGCGCCGACGGAACCTGTCGCTAAGGCGGACATTCCAGTCGTTGCGACCGAGGTGCAGCGGTTGCTGGATCTCTACGGCAGCAATTACTCATTCCGGAACTACGCGAGCGAATTCCTAAGCTATATCGCTTTGGACGGAGTCAGCGAGAAGTCCTATCTCCGGCCACCGCCGGTCATCACGGAATACTCCTTTGTCCTCCCCTTATCGCTACGCGTCGGCCTCGGACAGCTGGCGGTGGACCAGAAGCCGGTACCTGCTGATTGGGCTCTGGCATGGGCACTGGCCGATCCGAACATCTCGCGTCGTACGGCTGTAACCCGCTGCGCGGATCTGTTCGCCAGCTTGTTCAAGCAGAAGTATGCCGAGGTCCATGGCGAGGGCTTCATCCTCAAGGTCAATCGTACCAAGCTCAAGGTCGGCTACACACCAGCCTCGGCAGGACTCCGCTCCTTCGATTTCACCCGCACGATCGGGGATCTGCCCGACGTGTCGGCGGTGAAGACGCCGGTCGCCAAATTGCAGGAGTTGGTCAACGAATGCACGAGCGCGCTCGATCCCTACAGCCGGTATATCGGCCGCCATCCCGACAAGGCGCAAGCGCTGGAGGGACTCCTGCAACTACCGGCCGAGCTCTGGCCGGCGCCCGTACGGGCGGAGCTCGATGACCTCAAAAAACGCGTTGGAGATGGCATGATTCTCGTAAGCTTCGGCGAACTGTCCGGACGCCTGAAAAGCGCGGGTGGCTTGACGCGCGACAAGGTGCTGGGCCTCGCCCGGGCCCTGGAAAGCCTCCACCTCGGCCTGGAACCCGACGTCTTGGCGGGCGCCAAGACGCCGAAGGCGGAGGATAAAATTGCCCTGTTTGCCACCCATCCGGAGGATGGGGCAATACGTGCGGGGCCGGCCTATTCAGCGGCTGCGTTGACGCTCGACCTTGCCTGCGTTGCGGCGCTGGCTGATGGCGAGGCGTCGGCCCATGAACTGCTGCACATTACGAAACAGGTGGATTCCTGGACACATTTGAGCGAAGCCCACCGGAAGCGCCTCAAGGCCCATCTGCGGCTCGGAGTCGACCAGCCGGCCACCCTGGCGTCTCTCAAGAAAAAACTGGAGCCTTTGCCGGCGGATGCCAAGCGCTCGATCGTCCGCTTCTTGGCGCATCTCACCCAGGCCGACGGCAAGGTCACTCCCGAGGAGGTGAAGTTCCTCGAGCGGGTCTACAAAATGCTGGGGATCGAAGCCCAACAGGTTTATTCAGACCTGCATGTCCAAGCTGCGACCGGGGCGTCCGTGGCTGCTCCAGCCATTGGCGCCTCTGTCGCACCGGCCGAGCCCTCTGGTTTTACTCTCGACGTCGAGCGCATTGCCCAGCTACAGAAGGAAACCGAGGCGGTGTCCGCGCTGCTGGCGAATGTCTTTGCGGAGGAAGCACCCGCCGAAGCGGCCATCGACGAGGCTACGTTGGCCGAAGAGGTACCGGAGGTGACGGCCGGGATATTGGGCCTGGATCACGATCATTCCGCCTTCCTGCGTCAATTGATTGGTCGGCACGCTTGGCCGCGGGACGAGTTGGCCGACATGGCGGCTGACATGGAATTGATGCTGGACGGTGCGCTGGAACACATCAACGAGGCCATTCTGGATTCGTTCGACGCGCCGCTTGCCGAAGGCGACGACCCCATCGAAATCAACCAAGAGCTTCTGGAGAAACTTCCCCTATGAGCACTATCCGCGCCAAAGACCGTGATGCCGTTATCCAATCCCTGCGAGCCGGCGTCGTGCCGCGCACGGGCCAGCACCTGATCCAGGTCGGCCGCGTCAAGGAGTTGGAAGCGCTGATGAAGGACGTCGAGCGCATCGCCGACAGCGGCTCTGGCTTTCGGGTCGTCATCGGCGAGTATGGCTCCGGCAAGACTTTCTTCCTGAACCTCGTTCGCGCCATTGCGCTAGAGAAGAAGCTGGTCACCATGCACGCGGATCTCAATCCAGACCGGCGCCTGCACGCGACCGGTGGCCAGGCGCGCTCGCTCTACGCCGAGCTCGCCAAGAACCTCGCCAGCCGCACCAAACCCGAGGGCGGTGCGCTGGCCGGCATCGTCGAAAAGTTCGTGGCGCAGGCGAAATCGGAGGCCAAGGCGAGCGGCATCACCACCGAGGAAGCGATCCGGCAACGACTCGACCACCTGACAGAAATGGTCAATGGCTACGACTTTGCCGAAGTCATTGCCGCCTACTGCCGAGGCTTCGAAGAGGGTAACGAGCAGCTCAAAGCCGATGCCATTCGCTGGCTGCGCGGTGAGTTCACCACCAAGACCGATGCCCGGGCGGCCTTGGGCGTGCGGACCATCATCGACGACGCTTCTTTCTACGACCAGCTGAAGCTGCTGGCGCGGTTTGTCCGCCTGGCAGGCTACAGTGGCCTGATGGTCTGCCTTGATGAGTTGGTCAATCTCTACAAGCTCTCCAACACGCAGGCCCGAAACTCCAACTACGAGCAGATCCTGCGCATCCTGAACGATTCCCTACAGGGCTCGGCCGAGGGCTTGGGATTCGTGCTGGGCGGAACCCCCGAGTTCCTCATGGACACGCGGCGCGGGCTCTACAGCTATGCCGCACTGCAGTCCCGCTTGGCGGAGAACACCTTCGCCAAGGCAGGCATGGTCGACTACTCCGGGCCGGTGATGCGCTTGGCCAGTCTCACCCCGGAGGATTTCTTCGTCCTGCTGCAGAAGCTGAGGCATGTCTATGCGTCGGGTGAAGCCGCTCAATATCTCCTCCCGGATCCCGCCATTCCCGCCTTCATGGAGCATTGCGCCAAGCGGTTGGGCGATGCCTATTTCAGGACGCCGCGGACCACGATTACGGCCTTCATTAACCTGTTAGCCGTGCTTGAGCAGAACCCCGGCTCCGATTGGAAGGAACTCATCGGGGTCACCGAGGTGGTCGCCGACAGTGGCGGTGCAGCCGATGTGGCAGTCGAGAATGACGACGAGTTCGCCAGCTTCCAGCTCTGACTCACAAGGATTCGCACGGCTCGACGAGCGCATCCAGCGCTGGATCTGGAGCGAAGGCTGGACCACGCTGCGGGACGCACAGGAGCTGTCGATTCCTGCACTCATCGATGCCGACCGGGACGTCATCGTGGCGGCCGCCACGGCGGCAGGGAAAACCGAGGCGGCCTTCTTTCCGATCCTGACGCACTTGCTGCGTCACGAGCCGGACATTGGCTCGGTCCTCTATATCAGCCCACTAAAGGCGCTGATCAACGACCAGTGGGGACGGCTGAACGATCTGTGTGAGTCTTTGGAGGTGCCGGTCGTTGGTTGGCACGGTGATGTAGCCGCCAACCGTAAGCATCAATTTCTCAAGAATCCCCAGGGTATCCTGCTGATTACCCCGGAATCGCTTGAGGCCCTGTTCGTCATGCGCGGTTCGTCCATGCCTGGGCTGATGGCCGGGGTTCGATACATCGTGGTCGATGAGTTGCACGCCTTTATCGGATCGGAGCGTGGCAAGCAGCTGCAGTCATTGCTGCATCGCATCGAGCGGGTGGCGGGCCGGTCGGTACCTCGCGTAGGCTTGTCGGCCACATTGGGTGACATGAGGTTGGCAGCGCGCTTTCTTCGCCCGTCGGCCGGAGACAAGGTGCACTTGATCGTGGCCCAAAGTGGTGGTCAGGAGCTGAAGATCCTGTTGAAAGGCTATACGGAAACGCCGCCGCGGATCGAAAGCGAACCAGAGCTAGAGAATCCGGAGTTGGAAGATGTGGTACCTGGCAGCGTGGTGGCGGTAGCAGCTCACCTCTACCAGGCCCTGCGCGGCTCAAACAACCTTGTGTTTCCCAACAGCCGGCGCTCAGTTGAGATTTACGCCGATTTGCTGCGCCGTCACTGCGAACGAGAGTGCCTCCCCAATGAGTTCTGGGCGCACCATGGCAGCTTGGCTAAGGACTATCGGGAAGAAGCGGAGCGGGCTTTGAAGGATGGAGCTCGCGCGGCGACTGCCATCTGCACGACGACCTTGGAACTAGGGATCGATATCGGCTCAGTCAAGAGCATCTGTCAGGTCGGGCCGCCACCATCCGTCGCGAGCCTTCGACAACGGCTCGGTCGATCGGGACGCCGAAAAGGAGAGCCTGCGATTCTCCGTAGCTACTGCATTGAACCCACCCTTGAACCGAAATCCAGCATTTCGGACAACCTGCGGGAAGGACTGGTGCAGTCGGTGGCCATGATCCGCTTATTGATCTGCGGGTGGTTTGAACCTCCTCGGGTCGGTGGCATACATGCCTCAACCCTGGTCCAGCAAATACTCTCGATCATCGCTGAGCGTGGCGGTTCGCATGTCCGCGAACTATGGGGGACGTTGGCTGCTGAAGGGGGGACATTTGAGGGACTGTCGCGGGAAGATTTTCTGCTGTTGTTGAAGCGGATGGGGGAACTACATCTTCTGATCCAGGAGAGTTCTGGCCTTCTCCTGCATGGAGAGCTCGGTGAGAAGCTTGTCAATCACTATGAATTCTTTGCAGCATTCTCCAGCGATGAAGAGTTCCGCTTGGTCTGCGACGGCAAGGCGCTGGGCTCTCTGCCCGTGACCCGGCCTCTCGTGCCGGAGCAGCGGATCATCTTTGCGGGCCGTCGTTGGAGGGTCTTAGAGGTGGACGGCGACAAGAAGCTCATTGTGGTTGCTCCGGACAAAGGCGGGGCGCCACCGGCCTTCGATGGCAGCGGAGCAATGGTGCATGACCGAGTCCGGCAGGAAATGCGGGTAGTCCTGGCGAGTAGCGATAGGGTGGCATTCCTCGATGAAAGAGCTCAGGCGCTATTGGAGGAAGGGCGGAACTATTATCAGCGCGTAGCCTTGGATGCCAATCAGGTCTTAGAGCGAGGTAACGAAATCTGCTTGATCACTTGGCGTGGCGACTGGGTCAATGACGCCCTGGCTTTGTTGCTAGCTCGATATGGTTTGCAAGCCAGCAACGAAGGGCTGGTGGTGAATATCACTGGAAGCACAAAGGAGCACGTTCTTGAGGCTTTGGGTGAGATAGCAGAACTCGAAAATATAGATCCTGTGTTTCTATTAAACGAGGCCAAAAACACCTTACGTGAAAAATGGGATTGGACGTTACCAGAGGCTATAGGGCGGCGCTCATTCGCCTCACTTTACTTAGATTTAGCTGGTGCCCTGAACACGGCTCGGTGTATTGCTCCGTCGAAGATTGAGCGCTAGGGCGATAATGTCAAACGAGGCAGGGCAATGGCCTACCCCTTGCGTTCGAGTAACGACAAAAATTTGGAACGCAATGTTTCAGGAAGATCAACGAGGTCGGAGGCCATCCGTTCTAGATATTCCCGACCACTCTTTTTTCGCATTAATATATTGATGACCTCTTGTAGTTCATCTACATAAATCGCCGTGACGATCAAGTTTGAAGGTGGCCAAACTGAGCCAAGAAACGCATCCACGAGTTCATTTCTCGCCGTCCTACAACGATCCCAATCGACAAAAATGAAGTGAGAAAGGAAGGATGGCGTCGACCGCCCTTGCCGTAGATTCTCATACACAATTGGAAAGCAAGTTACTACAAGTGAACTTACGTCTAAATGTTTTCGTTGAAATGCATATTCAAGAGCCGTTGATGCTGCGCGAAACTGAGCTGATTCTGCAATATTTCCAGAGAATTGGATAAAGTCCGCCCAACTGTCAATCGCGTCCTTACTAGGAACGAGGCCATGTCTTTTGCTAAGCGAATCAGATAAGTCATCGACGCTAGGCGCGATATTCGACTTTATAGAATCTGGAGCACCTTCTAGCAGCATTAAATTGTTTGAAACACGCTCTACGTCAGATCGTCCTCCGACAAGCATCAAGACCAAGTCGCGCGGTGGTACTTTATTGGCATGGCTGTTAAAGAAGGTCGCCGATTCGTTGAGCTCACAGTTCGCGCGACCGGTCAAAATACCTTCAATTCCCATTGATACGAGGCGATCCGCGACATGTGCGTCAACACACGGAATTAGCGAACCCACGATGTGAATTGACCGATTGAGCACAGATTGCGACTGCACTAGCAATTCGGCCATATGCCTTGCTGTTTTTGGCAGCCCAGTTTCCAGCAAACTGATTAGGATCTCAATAGATCGCTCTGGCAAGGCTCGAATTTCCCATTCAGTCGCTCGATCTACAAGCATTTCCGACCATCTGCTCTTTCGAGACCGTTCTGAGGCTGATGTGAACAGCCAATTCACATCTTGCTCATTCATGCCGACCGTGGATATGACCACGCAATCGATCGCGGAAGAGGAGGGGAGACAAACTAACGCCGAGCGCAGCGCCCCAAGTTTCTTAGGATCATCGGCTGCATCTCTAAGTGCGAGACCGAATTTTTCGATCTCAAGTTTATTTGCCCCCCACAGTGCCTTAACAGCACTCGATATTGACGCCGGGGTTGATGAAATCAGTAATACTTTAAGCGATTCTTCCCAGCCAGGTGAGCGAAGATGCGGCAGGATATTTCGTCGCAATCGTGATCGGCGCACCTGATCTCTTGTTTCAAGAATCGCAGCCAGATGCTGATACGTTTTCAAGTCTTCCGCTTCTTCGACCATTTGAATGAAGCGACCGGCAAATTTCTTGCTAAAACCAAGCAGAAGCTGCACGGCATCTCTTCCAAGTCCGAGGACAGGGGCTATCAAATTTGTCAGAGAAGAGGATGCCGCCAAACCATCACCTATACCCGCGACCATCACGACTGGAATTGGATTTTCCGGGGCGCGTGCCAAGGTATCGAGTGCTGCACGCGGTTCTAGGAGCGATGCTTCAAGGGTGTGCTTGCGGATCTTGCGCAGAATAGTCTTTGGAGGAAGCGAGCTTGGAAACTTGCCGAGGAGAGTTTGCAGATAGGCCAACAGATCGGGGGGGGCAAAACTGCCGGCAGCCAACTCGAGTGATCTATCCACCAAAGGGAACAAACTCTCTATCAGTTTTGGGTCTTTCCTGGTACTCGCGATGTCCAATAGCCCGAGTACTGCTTGCGGTGATGATTCTGCCCGCTGTTCCAGTTCATTCCACATCAAGTAGAGACGTAGTGTTGATTCGTCTATATCGTCGGAAGACAGATTGAGGCTACCAAAGGCTCCAAGAAGGGGCATTGGAATTGGATTCTCGAAAATACGCTGCGACAGAAACTCGGTCCATCTGTGACGTGGTTTAGACAACGATCTTCCATCAATCTGCCTGCCTTGCCAGTGGCCATAGTTAGACCATGCACCGCTCGGTGCAAACAATAAATCGAATGGTCGGCCTTCAATTCCTCTGGGCGAGTATGCATGTGTGCATGCAGAAAAAGAACGTCTCAGTGATGGCCAGAATGCCTCCATTAGGCGCAGTGTGACTAGGTCTGCGTTTGGTGTGTCAACAATGACAATAGGCTGCCTAGATTCCAAAAATAGGGCTTCTAGCAACTCAGCAGTCATGCCATCACGAATTGGCTTAAAAGGAGCGCATGGGTTTGATGCAACGACGATATCGCTTACACCAGCATCCGCCCGTTTGAACTCCTTTAACTCTGAATACAGTGCAGCAAGAATGCCCGTAGAGGATTCCCAGAACGCAATTGGAACTATGAGACTACGGGTAACAACGCAACCCGCGCGGGCGGCGGAAAAATCTTGCCACGTACGCGCGAACACGTAGTAGTTAGCACTTGGTAGAGGGTAGAGTGTCAGATAGGCGTCGAACTGGTCTCCCGGACCAATCGGGCCGGCCAAATCCGACAGGCGATCAATTAGATCCTGGTCTCTCTCCTCTAGTTTGATACTGGAGGAAATCAACTCATGCCCACCTCGGTAGGCGTGCACTTGTTGATGAACCACAGATTGTTGCATCGTCACGTTATTAGCCACTGAATGGGATGCGTTACATCCTTATCCTGAATTATCTGGCCATTTTCTTCAAAAACCACGTAACCAGCCCCTTTTAAGCCACCACCGTTTAAATATTGTTCGCGAAATTGTGCATTTCCGACATCGCCACCGAGAATGCTAAGTCCAAAGGTCCGAATATGCACATCGCTCGAATCTCGAAGGCGACCAGCAAACAGAGGGAATTGTTCTTGTATATAGGTTAATGGAGATTGGGTGCGTATGTCCGGAGGAAGAGCATCCCACGCTGTCACAATAATCGCGACCTTAGGCTTGCCATTTGCTTTTGAAAGAGTGTTCTCAAGCATGCGCAAAAGCTCACAGAGTGATACCTGTGTTGGTATAGCATCTACAGCCTCATTTTCACCGAGGCCACTCGCAAGTAGCTCTTTAGCAGTTACCCAATCAAGCGGATCACAATTTTCTTCGCACAGAGCACGTACAAATAGCAATGCTGATTCCGTACCTTTGATAATTTCAAGCCATTTTGGTGGAATTTCACTCGAACTTACGACCTTTTTCCACAATTCTCCTCTGACATCCGGCACCACAAGATCAGCTGATATATCGTTTCGATCAATGTGTGTGATTCCTATAGCCAAGTCATGCTCGCTTTCTTCAAGCGTGGTTTCCGAACGTGGCGCGAATTGGCCGATTAGTAGGTGGTGAAGTAACTTTTCGACATACTCAATCTTGTCTGGGGGAAGTGGAGCACGAAGAGCTCCTTCGTGTTTTACGAGCGCGCCCCATAGCCTTGCAAGAAAGTTACTTTTACCTGAGTTGGGGCCGCCTACTAGGATAACTGTGTGAGCGCTCATACCTCGCCCCCCCTATAGTCGCCAATCGATCTAGAACAACCAGAACGTTCCGCCTCAAACCACCGCTGGTCTCCGACTGATAGACATAAACCATCTATCAGTTCCGCTATCCCCTCGCCGGCGACGGTAGTGGAATGCTCCTGCGCGAAGGAAGCGATTTGATGAATCCGTACATCGATCCCTAGCTCTCCAGCAAGACCCAACAAAGGGTCAAAAATGCTACTCGTGAGTTGCCCATAGTCTTTGTGAGTCGCAACCACCGTAATGGTGGGGACGATCTGCCCAAGGTACGCCTTTAGGCGTCTTAGAACCATCTCACACCGATGGAGGGCGTGCTGCTTTGTTGCATTGTCATGTAGTTTCCTCCCGTCTACAAACAGCCAGATCGCTGAGCAGGATTTTAGAAACGCTAGTCGATCGGTCCGGTTTGTATCAATCAGCGACTTTGTCCATTCGCCAGGAAGATCGGGCAACAAGAGGTCGAGATCAAAGCCATGGCGAGTTGAATGAAGTCTAAGGTGAAGATATCCGGCCGTACGGTTGTCGGCTATTTCGGTGTGGGCAGTCAGTTGGTCAGGTAACGATGTAGTGTCCCATCTGCGGGCGCCGCGGCTTAACTTTTCAAGGGCCATCAGGCTCAGACTATTACGAAAATCGAATCCCTCTAACAGTCCTTTTGCAACGAGCAAATACAAGCTAACAAGAGCGGCAGTTTTCCCTGAGGCAGGAAGTCCGAGAATTCCAACCTGTGTGCAAGGGCGTTTTGAGGCAAGCCGCTCAGCTAAATCGCGATCAAGTGCTAAGCTAGGAGGTAGTCGGACATTTGAGTCGGGCGCGGCGAGCACAGGGGGTAACCCAAACGCTGGTGGCGTACTTGCAGACACCGTTTCGACGAGGCTAGGGCAAGCGTCAAGTGAATGGTTTAGTAAGCATTTGCCTGTCTGGGCAACAGTGCAATCTGGATTGCTGCAAGACTTATTCATACTACACACTGTGGCTGTTTGTCAGGCGAACCGTTCCGATCTCAACCATTAAACGCTTTGCCCATTCAATTGCTGGAAGTTGCTGCTCGCTAAAGGGGGTATCAACATTGTCAAAAAGTCCGCAAAGCAAAGGAAAGGCACGTGGATACTTGAGCGCTTCGACAAATTTTTTGTCGTGCTCTTCCAGTTGCGTCCGATATTCGAATGCTGCATTTCGCAATTCGCTAAATCCTACTTCTTCGTTGGCGCGTATTTTTGCAAGCGCAACATATACGTGAGCTGTAGCGGGAATGCGGCGGAGGCGGTTCGCCGTTTCAAACGAAGAAAGAAGCAGTGCCTGTGCAGTCGACATGGAGGAAATTCTACTGTTGCCTATAGTGCTCCAGTCGCCAATTGCCCACCAAAGCAGATTAAGTTCTTCTCGGTCCAAAATGGCATTTGATCGTAGTGGTTGAAGTACCTTATTCAGCGCAGCGTTGATCTTTTTTGCGAGTTCAGAGGTAGCTTCTCCTTCTTCAAGCGCGACGTCGAAATCGGGAACGGCCTTTCTCTCGCGCTGTTTATCTGCTGCCGCTGCAACTGCCGCATCGGCGGCCTCAATGAGCGCGTTTTTGCACTCCTCTAGCTTGGGAGCTAGCACTGTCATAGGGCCGCTCAGCGCCGAAAGCAAAGTGACTGTGAAGATCTCGGCGGACGTGTATCCGTTGCTACTCGGTTTGCACTCAGACAGGACGTTATAGGCTGCCGCCAAGGCACAGACCAGCATTTGGAGCTCATTGTCGTTGCGAGTGAATGAGCTACTAAATTCTTTTATGGAAGACTCAACCATTTCAGCGAGAGCATCCGGCATCGTGCCAGTCGACAAGGCTGTAGCAATACCGTCGGCATACTCCCAAAACTTTTTTGGAACTCTCGATGCTCGGAATTTTTCTGCGAGATCAGCGATTGCCTTCGTGCGTTTGTCAACATAGTCATCATCAGGCGACGGGTTAAAAATTCGAACTAAACTTGCAACATCGTTCATATCTCGTCCTCGGAAATTACTTGCCATATCCAGTGATTGCAGCCTCTAACTCAGTCAAGAGATTGGTGGCTCTTGCGCGGTCCAAGCAGCGCCGTTCTAGAACGTGGGAAAGTGGGCCTTTCCACTCGGCGGGCAGCAAAGACAACTTGATTAAAATAGCTAAACGCTCTTTTTCATTTAGATCACGAAAATAGCGAAGCAATATATCTGCGAATTGATCGCCCATGTTTGCCCCAATACTATTGGTGCTCGGATTCGCTCGCTGATGCGAAGGTGCCGTTATTGTCGGGGGCCCGGGCAGAAATCCTTTTGCATCTCGAAAGTTTGGACATGCAAGCTTGAAGTGTGGGCCTTGTCCTTTAAGCAGGTCTGATGCGTCATCGAATGCGGTAATTTTTTTGTTCCATGCTCGAGGAAGCACTTGTACTGACAAAGCCTCTTCTTCTTCAACCCAAGAAAAAATCAAGATGTTGTAACAATAGTTGACTCCATTTTCGATTTTCGGAGGTACTGTTGCGCCTGCAGCAAGGCGCATTAAATCCCCGCCACCTTCAACGGGTTCAATATGCACAGCGGGATGATGTTCGTGGCCCGATAAATAAACCCGGGCGCGACTCATAACGTAGTTAACTGCATCCTCTGAGTCTTGAAACCAGTTCATCGGGTGGTGAGTCAACACGACGAGTTCTTCGCCGACAGTTCTGGGCAGAACCCACTGACGCTTTCCAAGTAAGAGCCGCCCTTCCGTGTCATTCGCGGCACAGATCAGAGCCGAATTGACCCCGACAAATCGCAACGTTCGCCCGTTGGCAAGTTGAACGACTCTGCTCCCTGCAAGTCCGCCTTCGTTATCAAGCGAACAGTCGTAGGCTTCCGCGAAAAGACGATAATCACTAAATCTCGCGAATAATCTATCGCGATCACCCTCGTCTTTAAGGTACTTGGTTAGCTTTTCTTCGCCATGGGCCGCAATGGCAGCCAACATATCCTTGGTTGATTCACTCAGCGTATCCCTGTCAATATCGTGATTTCCGGGAACGATTTGCACGTGGGTGCGTTCGCAGTCAATTGCTTTCGTAAGCCTGTCGAGCCATTGTCCCGCCAAGTCATATTCGACCTTCTTGCCGCTGTATGCAATGTCTCCAGTGACCAAGACACCGCCAACTTTTTCAACGTTAATGGTCGACAAAGTCACTCTGCAATCATCAATTAAGCAGTTCTTGACGTCGTCGTTCACAACGGCTAATCCGTCACGCTCTTGGCCAAAGTGAATATCTGACAAATGAACGAATGCGATGCGCATTTTATCCCTAGGTTTGATGTGTCTATCACGCATAGACCTCTTACGAGGTAGCGCCCACTTTTATAATGCTATCGGTTTTATTCAGCCTCGTGAACCTATTGCGACACTCGTATGCGCACATCGTCCATTCGCCCGGTAGGCATCCTCCAGCGGTAATTGAATATCAACACTATAGAGTGCATAGAGCACTAATCTCGGCAACATGGTGCGACACTGGTCGTTAAGCTGGTATGCACCCTGGGCAGGAGCGGCGGAAAACAAAATGATCACCAGCCGAGTCTGTGTTTAGCCTCAGTCTCTTTGTGCCGTTTATCATCTTCGGTATGCAGATAGGTGTTCGTCGTCGAAATAGAACTATGGCCAAGGTTATCGCGAACATGCCGCAAATCCATCGTATCGGCCATATTCGATCCTGCAGTGTGCCGCATCCAGTGCGCCGACGCATCCTCGACCATTTGAGCGAGGTGTTCAAACTCAACTCCGCGATCGCGAATTCGGGACGCTGTTCGATTGAATACCTCCTTGACGATCAAATGCACCGCGCTCCGCGTTAGTGAGCGTTGTTTTCCGCCAATGGGCAGGAGGAGGGGAGTGGGCTCTCCGGAAAGAGGTAAGGGCGACAACCCATTTTCACGACGATAGCGGGTTAGCTCAACAATGAGTTCAGCCGTTGCTGGAACCAAGCGGGTCTTGTCACCCTTGCCGGTGATTTCCAGCCACCACCGGTCTCCGCCTTCCGAATCACGTCGGCAAAAAAAAGCGCCCATTGTGTTTTCAATGACCTCGGAGATACGTAGGCCACAGATGTAGAGCAAGGAAAACAGCCAGCGGACACGATGAAAATGTTCGCGCTCCCGATCAGTTTCGCGCGGCATGGTTTCAATCGTCGTTTTGACCTCAAGCCAAAGCTCATCGTCAAGGAATCGAGTAATCCGCGGCTTGGCTTTACGCTGCCGCTGGCGTGACAGCGACAACGGGTTTCCGGCCAGATAACCAGCGTTGACTAGCCAAGAAAACATCGTATTGAGGATGATGATCGCCTGCCGCTGACTGGTAGGGGCGAGGGGGCCTGCAAAAGGACGCCAATCCGGATCAAAACGCGACCATTTTCGACCTGCCTTCATCACCCAGCGTTCAGCCGGTTGGGGATTGGCCAAAAAACGCTGATATACCAACAGGTCCTCGTGGGTCAGCGAAGACAAAGGCTTTCCGAGTTCCAGAGTCGCCCATAACAACAGACGCTCGGATTCCTTGCGATAGCTATCAAACGTCGTGCGCGTATCGACAAAGCGGGCCAACCAAGCTTTCAGGGCATCAATGTCAGTTTGCGCGGCGATCTGGGCATGACCGAGCAACGAACGATTACTACCAGTCCGTCCATCGAGGTGATCCGGCAAGCGGACTAATTCGAGTGGCGCAATGGCTGTAACGGGGATCAAATCGCTCATTTTTTTTGGCTTCGCAAGTCTGGCTACTTTGCCGTAATTGTAGCGCCGACATAATTCGACAGTATAGTCGTAATGTCAAATTAATTAGGCTGGAAGTTATATATACAACGTTATACGTTGTATTATTTATTTATGAATCTATATAGTCCGCCGGATTGGTGGCTACAGGAGCGAAAGCATGAGCACAGAAGCCAAAATCATCGCGGAGATTGAAGCCCTCAAGGTTTATGGTCTCGAGACACAGTATCTGTATCGCGAGGTCTGCACCATTCTATTTTTTCGCTACGGCATTACACCCACGGCCAATAAGCTCTACCAATACGTACGAAAAGGGAGCATGTCCGCGCCAGCAGAAGCCTTGGCCAAATTTTGGTCTGACTTGCGTGAGAAGAGTCGGGTCCGGATTGAGCATCCGGATCTGCCGGAGGGTCTAAAAACTGCCGCGGGTGAACTGGTGGCGTCACTGTGGTCGCAGGCACAAACGAGTGCCCAGGATGGCCTCGTCGTCTTCCGTCAGGAAGCGCAGGAAAAAGTTTCTGAATCTCTAAAGGCTGTTGCTACTGCAGACCAAGCTCGCGTAGCCGCAGAAGCAGAGTCGAATCAATCCCGAGAAGCCCTTAGAGCGGCCAATGAACGGATATTGGATCTTGAGCGTCATCTGGCGGGGGAACACGCCAGAACTCAGTCCCTAGAACAACAGATTGAGTCAGCCAAGCGCCAACACACTACGTTAGAGGCCGCACTGGCTGAAGCCAGAAAAGACTATTCCGCTGAACTCGAGAAATCACGCCAAGAGCTCCGGCGTTCCGAGGATCGTTTGGCCGCTAACGAGAAGCGCGCCTTGCTCGAAATCGATCACGAACGTCAGATGGTAGTAAAAGCACATCGCGAGCTTCTACAACTCCGAAATAGTAGTCTTGAAAACGAGGAACAGTTGCGGTTTGAACTGGCCGCCAGCAAGGCCGAGTTAGCCAATACAAGGCAGCAGTTAGGTGTTACCGAAGGCAGACAGGAGGAGCTAAAAGCTGGAAATGAAAAGCAACTAGAAGAGCTGGCTGCGCTCCGCCTGACTCTGGTCAAGCAGGAAACACAATTGGCTTTGTTGCAACGGGAATTAGAACTCGCTCTGGCTGCATCCAAACAACTTCAGGAAAGTATTGCTTCAAAGCCCGCAATGCCTAAAGTGGCGCGGCGAAACAGGAAGATCTAACGACAAGGAGCGGCTCAGCGCCACCTTTGTTGGAATGGGGAGCTAGTTTGCGAACCTGCCATACATCTGTCGGGGGGCTAGTTTGGGGTAGAAGGGGCTAGTTTGTGGCCTGAAAATATCCCAATCCAGGGGGCTTATTTGTGTCACCTGACTCTGCATCCAAACAACTTCAGGAAAGTATTGCTTCAAAGCCCGCAATGCCTAAAGTGGCGCGGCGAAACAGGAAGATCTAACGACAAGGAGCGGCTCAGCGCCACCTTTGTTGGAATGGGGA
>NZ_JACBFO010000004.1 GCF_021401135.1 Azonexus sp. R2A61
ATATCTCGATGACGGTCAAGCTGATTGCGCCGATCGCCATGGAAGAAGGTCTGCGTTTCGCCATCCGTGAAGGCGGTCGTACCGTCGGCGCCGGCGTCGTCGCCAAGATCATCGAGTAATTCGCTCTTTTGAAAACCGGGGCGGTGAATGTCGCCCCATTGTTCTTTTAGGAAGCCAAGAAAATGCAAAGCCAAAAAATCCGTATTCGCCTGAAGGCCTTTGACTATCGCTTGATCGATCAATCCGCCCAGGAGATCGTCGAAACCGCCAAGCGTACCGGTGCTGTCGTTCGTGGCCCTGTGCCGCTGCCGACCCGTAAGCAGCGTTTTGATATCCTTCGTTCGCCGCACGTCAACAAGGCTTCCCGCGATCAGCTTGAAATTCGTACGCACCTGCGTCTGATGGATATCGTTGATCCGACCGACAAAACTGTTGATGCCCTGATGAAGCTGGATCTGCCTGCTGGCGTCGACGTCGAGATCAAGTTGCAGTAATTGCTGTATTGCGGATATAATCCGCGCTTTTCGGGGGTGGCCGGTAACGGTTGCCCGTTTGTTGTTTTACATCGACCGGCCAATCGCAGCCGGCGATGAGGAGAATAACCATGAGTCTAGGCCTTGTTGGTCGCAAGGTCGGCATGACTCGCATCTTTGCTGAGGATGGTGCTTCCATCCCGGTGACGGTGCTTGACGTGTCGAATAACCGTGTGGCCCAAGTTAAAACGCCGGAAACCGATGGCTACGCAGCCATTCAGGTTGCTTTCGGTCAGCGCCGTGCCTCGCGTGTTTCCAAGCCCCTGGCTGGTCATCTGGCCAAGGCGGGTGTGGAAGCCGGGCATGTGCTCAAGGAATTCCAGATTGATGTCGAGCAACTCGCCTCTTTCAAGGCGGGTGATCAGGTTGCTGTCACCATTTTTGCCGAAGGGCAGAAAGTTGATGTCACCGGCTCCTCTATCGGTAAGGGGTTTCAGGGCGGCATTAAGCGTCATAACTTCAGTTCCAATCGTGCCTCTCACGGTAACTCGGTGTCGCATAACGCACCGGGTTCCATTGGTATGGCACAAGATCCGGGGCGCGTTTTTCCGGGCAAGCGCATGGCGGGCCATCTCGGCGACGAGCAGGTTACGACCCAGGGGTTGACTGTGGTTCGCGTTGATGTTGAACGGCAGCTTCTTCTTGTCAAGGGTGCCGTTCCGGGTGCCAAGGGCGCCGACGTTGTCGTGTGTCCGGCAGTCAAGGCTTAAGGGGGCGACATGGAACTGAAGGTTATCAACGAACAAGGTCAGGAAGCTGCAAAGCTGCAGGCTTCGGACGTTCTGTTCGGTCGCGAATTCAATGAAGCGCTGGTGCACCAGATTGTCGTTGCTTATCAGGCAAACGCGCGTTCTGGCGACAGTAAGCAGAAGGATCGCTCCGAAGTTCGTCACACCACCACCAAGCCGTGGCGCCAGAAAGGTACCGGCCGAGCTCGTTCCGGTTCGAATGGCTCGCCGCTGTGGCGTGGAGGCGGTCGGATTTTTCCGAATTCGCCTGAGCAGAATTACTCCCAGAAGGTCAACAAGAAGATGTTCCGCGCCGGCATGGCTGCGATTCTCTCCGAGTTGGCGCGTCAGGATCGCCTTGTCGTCGTCGACGATCTGGCGGTCGATGCGCCGAAGACCAAGCTGTTCGCTCAGAAGCTGAAGGGTATGGGGCTTGAAGGCAATCTGTTGGTTGTTACCGACGAATTGAACGAAAACCTCTATCTGTCGTCGCGCAACCTGCCCAATGTTCTGGTGCTTGAAGCCCAGGAGGCTGATCCGGTTTCGCTGGTGCGCTTCGCCAAGGTGCTGGTCACCAAGAATGCTGTGGCCAAGTTCGAGGAGATGTGGGGATGAACCAGGAACGTCTGATGCAGGTGCTGCTGGCACCGCAAATCTCCGAAAAGGCAACTTTCATTGCCGAGAAGAACGAGCAGGTTGTGTTCCGCGTTGCCTCTGATGCAACCAAGCCTGAAATCAAGGCGGCGGTTGAGTTGCTGTTCAAGGTTGAGGTTGATTCTGTCCAGACTGCCAATGTCAAGGGCAAGGTCAAGCGTTTCCGTGGCGCCGTGGGGCGTCGCAAGGGCTGGAAGAAGGCTTTTGTGAGCCTAAAGCCTGGTCAGGAAATCAACTTCGTTGAAGGGGGTAACGCTTAATGGCACTCGTTAAAGTCAAGCCGACTTCCCCGGGGCGTCGTGGCGTAGTGCAGGTTGTCAATGCCGATCTGCATAAGGGCAAGCCGTTCGCCGGCCTCGTCGAGTCGCAGAGCAAGAAGTCCGGTCGCAACAACAATGGCCGTATTACGGTTCGTCATCAAGGCGGTGGTCACAAGCAGGCTTATCGCATCATTGATTTCAAGCGTAACAAAGATGGAGTTCCTGGCAAGGTTGAGCGTCTGGAATATGATCCGAATCGCACTGCCAACATTGCGCTCGTGCTCTATGCCGATGGCGAGCGCCGCTACATCATCGCCAACAAGGGTATGGTGGTTGGCCAGCAGGTGGTCAGTGGTTCGGAAGCGCCAATCAAGTCCGGTAACGCCTTGCCAATCCGAAATATTCCGGTTGGTACGACCATTTGCTGCGTTGAAATGATGCCTGGCAAGGGGGCGCAGATTGCGCGCTCTGCGGGCACTTCTGTCCAGCTTCTGGCGCGGGAAGGTGCGTACGCTCAGATCCGCCTGCGTTCCGGAGAGGTGCGTCGCGTGCACATTGAATGCCGCGCCACCATCGGTGAAGTCGGCAACGAAGAAAACAACCTGCGCAAAATCGGCAAGGCCGGTGCCCAGCGCTGGCGTGGTATTCGTCCGACCGTCCGTGGTACCGCGATGAACCCGATCGATCACCCGCATGGTGGTGGTGAGGGCAAGACGGGCGAGGGACGTGTGCCGGTCAACCCGTGGGGTCAGCCGACCAAGGGCTATCGCACCCGCAGCAACAAGCGCACGAACAGCATGATCGTTCAGCGTCGTCATAAGCGTTAAGGGGTAGGAAATGGGACGTTCTCTCAAAAAGGGCCCGTTTGTTGATGCGTATCTGATCGACAAGGTCGAAGCAGTTCGCGCTACCAACGACAAGCGCCCGATCAAGACCTGGTCGCGTCGTTCGACGATCCTCCCCGAGTTCATCGGTCTGACGATCGCGGTCCACAACGGTAAGCAGCATATTCCGGTCTTCGTGACCGAGAATATGGTCGGTCATAAGCTTGGCGAATTTTCGCTGACCCGGACGTTCAAGGGTCACACCGCCGGCAAGAAGGCCAAGAAGTAAGGAGCTGACATGGAAACTCGTGCAAGTTTGCGAGGCGTACGCCTCTCTGCGCAGAAGGGCCGCCTTGTTGCGGATCTGGTGCGTGGCAAGCCGGTTGGTCAGGCTCTGAACATCCTGGCTTTTAGCCCTAAGAAGGGCGCCGGAATCGTCAAAAAAGTTCTTGAGTCGGCGATTGCCAACGCGGAACACAACGATGGTGCCGATATCGACGAACTGACGGTGAAAACCATCTACGTTGAAAAGGGCATGGTGCTGAAGCGCTTCACGGCGCGCGCCAAGGGTCGTGGCAATCGGATCAGCAAGCCGACCTGCCATATCTATCTGACCGTTGGTAACTAAGGAAGAGCCATGGGACAGAAAATTCATCCGACTGGCTTCCGTCTGGCCGTCACCAAAAATTGGAGCTCTCGCTGGTATGCCAACAGCAAGGACTTCCCGGGTATGCTGCAGGAAGACGTCAAGGTGCGCGAATATCTGAAGCGCAAACTGGCGCACGCTTCTGTGGGTCGCGTTCTGATCGAGCGTCCTGCCAAGAATGCCCGTGTCACCATTTACTCGGCTCGTCCGGGTGTTGTCATCGGCAAGAAGGGCGAAGACATCGAACAACTGCGTACGGATCTTCAGCGCATCATGGGCGTTCCTGTCCATGTGTCGATTGAGGAAATCCGTAAGCCGGAAGTCGATGCTCAGCTGATCGCCGATTCGATCGCCCAGCAACTCGAAAAGCGCATCATGTTCCGTCGCGCAATGAAGCGTGCGATGCAGAATGCGATGCGTCTCGGAGCTCAGGGCATCAAGGTGATGAGTGCTGGTCGTCTCAATGGCGCGGAAATCGCCCGTAGCGAATGGTATCGTGAAGGGCGTGTGCCGTTGCACACCCTGCGTGCTGATATCGATTACGCAACTTCCGAAGCGCTGACAACTTACGGCATCATCGGTATCAAGGTTTGGGTCTACAAGGGCGACATGCTTGACCGCAACGAACAGCCTGAAGTCGTTGAGCCGACGGCGGATGATCGTCGCGGCCGTCGTGCCCCGGGTAAGACCGATGGCGACAAGCCCCGCACTCGTACGGTAAAGAAAGCCGACGGTGATGCGGCGCCCGCCAAGCGAGTAAGAAAGGCAGGTGCTTGACATGCTGCAACCTAATCGTCGCAAGTTCCGTAAGGAGCACAAGGGACGCAATGAAGGTCTGGCTACCCGCGGCACCAAGGTGTCGTTTGGTGAGTGGGGTCTCAAAGCGACCGGGCGTGGGCGTTTGACCGCCCGGCAAATCGAGGCAGCCCGTCGTGCGATGACCCGTCACATCAAGCGGGGTGGTCGTATCTGGATCCGTATCTTCCCGGACAAGCCGATTTCCAAGAAGCCGGCCGAAGTTCGTATGGGTAATGGTAAGGGCAATCCTGAGTACTGGGTTGCAGAAATCCAGCCGGGCAAGGTCCTGTATGAAATGGACGGTGTCAATGAAGCGCTGGCCCGTGAGGCATTCGCCCTCGCTGCTGCCAAGCTGCCGATTGCAACCACCTTCGTGACTCGTCATCTGGGGTAATCATGAAAGCTAGTGAACTGAGAACCAAGAGCGCAGACGAGCTCAATACTGAACTGCTGGAGTTGCTGAAGGCCCAGTTTGGTCTGCGGATGCAGCTTGCTACCCAGCAACTGTCCAACACCAGCCAAATGTCCAAGGTGCGTCGCGACATCGCGCGTGTTCGTACCCTTATTCGTGAAAAGGCGGTGCAGCAATGAGCGAAGCCAGTAGCGTTAAGCGCGGTCTTGTAGGGCGCGTGGTTAGCGACAAGATGGAGAAGACAGTGACTGTTCTCGTCGAGCGCAAGGTAAAGCACCCTGTGTACGGCAAAGTTATGGTCCGTTCCAAAAAGTATCACGCACATAACGAAGGTAATCTGGCCAAGTCCGGTGACCTGGTGGAGATCGTCGAGACGAAGCCGATTTCCAAAACCAAGGCATGGGCGGTGACCAGTGTCCTCGAGAAGGCTGTGATCGTCTAATATTTTCGCAGAAACGCTTGCGCGAAGTCAGAAGAAGCCGGTATAATCCGGCTTCTTTTTTATTGCTGACCGCTCTGGTTGCGATAAAGGTGTTCGACCCGTACGGGTTCCAAGACTGACCGCTCTGCGGATTAAGTTGGAGTTTATTTAAATGATTCAGATGCAGACGACACTGGATGTCGCCGATAACACTGGCGCGCGTTCGGTTATGTGTATCAAGGTGCTTGGCGGTTCCAAGCGCCGCTATGCGGGCATTGGTGACATCATCAAGGTCAGTATCAAGGATGCGGCTCCGCGTGGTCGTGTCAAAAAAGGCGATGTCTACAATGCTGTCGTGGTTCGTACCGCGAAGGGTGTTCGTCGTCCTGATGGTTCGCTGGTGCGCTTTGATGGCAATGCGGCCGTTCTCCTCAACAACAAGCTCGAGCCGATCGGCACGCGCATCTTTGGCCCGGTTACTCGCGAACTGCGTACCGAGCGCTTCATGAAGATCGTGTCCCTGGCGCCCGAAGTGCTGTAAGGAGCTGAGATGGAAAAGATTATCAAGGGTGACGAGGTTGTCGTCATCACCGGCAAGGACAAGGGTAAGCGCGGTACCGTGCTGCGTCGTGTCGATGCTGAGCATTTGGTTGTGGAAGGGGTGAATCGCGCTAAAAAGCACGTGAAGCCGAATCCGGTCAAGGGTGTTCAGGGTGGCATCGTTGACAAGGACATGCCGATCCATATCTCCAATGTTGCGCTGTTCAATCCGGCGACCAAGAAGGCCGATCGTGTCGGTATCAAGTCCCTGGAAGATGGTCGCAAGGTTCGCGTGTTCAGGTCGAACGGCGAACTGGTGAACGCATAAGGGGGAGTCATGGCGCGTTTGCAACAGTTTTACAAGGACAGCGTTGTTGCTGAGCTGATCAAGCAGTTCGGTTACAAGTCTGTCATGGAAGTTCCCCGGATTACCAAGATTACCCTGAATATGGGGGTTGGTGAGGCGGTTGCTGATAAGAAGGTTCTTGAGAACGCCGTCGGTGATATGCAGAAGATTGCGGGTCAAAAGCCCGTGACTACCAAGGCGCGTAAATCCATCGCCGGTTTCAAGATTCGTGATGGTTACCCGATTGGGTGCATGGTGACGCTGCGTGGTCCTCGCATGTTCGAGTTCCTGGATCGTTTGGTAACGATCGCTCTGCCGCGTGTGCGTGACTTCCGTGGTGTGGCCGGCAAGGGTTTCGATGGCCAGGGTAACTACAACATGGGCGTCAAGGAACAGATCATTTTCCCGGAAATCGAGTACGACAAGATCGATGCCCTCCGCGGGATGAACATCAGCATCACCACGACCGCGAAGAGCGATGCCGAAGCGAAGGCGTTGCTTGTGGCGTTCAAGTTCCCGTTCAAGAATTGAGGCAATCATGGCAAAACTTGCTCTGATCAACCGTGAAGAAAAGCGTCGCAAAATGGTGGTGCAGTACGCAAAAAAGCGTGCGGCACTGGAAGCGGTCATTAACAATGCAGGTCTGACTGATGAAGAGCGTTACGAAGCTCGGCTGAAGTTGCAGGCCCTGCCGCGCAACGCCAGCCCGTCTCGCCTGCGCAATCGTTGCCAGCTGACCGGTCGTCCGCGTGGCGTTTTCCGCAAATTCGGTCTGTGCCGTAACAAGATCCGTGAGCTCGCCATGAATGGCGAAATTCCGGGTGTTGTTAAGGCCAGCTGGTAAGAGGGAGATACAGAATGGCTATGAGCGATCCGATCGCGGACATGCTGACCCGCATCCGCAACGCCCAGCTCGCCGAGAAGGCGTCTGTGTCCATGCCGTCGTCCAAGGTGAAGGTGGCGATTGCCGCGGTTCTGAAAGACGAAGGTTACGTTGAAGATTTTGCTGTGCGTCAGGCTGATGGTAAGGCGACGCTTGATATCGCATTGAAGTACTACGCCGGTCGCCCGGTTATCGAGCGAATCGAGCGTGTGTCCAAGCCTGGTCTGCGCATTTACAAGGGCGTTGATGACATTCCGCGTGTCATGAATGGTCTTGGCGTCGCCATCGTCTCCACGCCGAAGGGTGTGATGACCGATCGCAAGGCTCGTGCCTCCAAGGTTGGTGGCGAAGTCCTCTGCATCGTGGCGTAAGGAGCGAAGCAATCATGTCTCGTATTGGTAAGAATCCGATCGTCCTGCCTGCCGGTGTCGAAGTAACTCTCGGTGAGCAGATCGTCGTCAAAGGACCGTTGGGTACTTTGAAAACCGCCGCAAACCCGGCTGTGAGTGTTGCTCTGGATGGTCAAAGCGTCGTTGTTTCCAAGATTGAGGGCGCTGTCAATGGTGCCGCCATGTGGGGAACGATGCGGGCCAACCTGAATAACATGGTGGCCGGCGTTTCTAAGGGCTTCGAGCGTAAATTGCAGTTGGTTGGCGTGGGGTATCGTGCCCAGGCTGCCGGCGATACGCTGAATCTCTCCCTCGGCTTTTCTCACCCGGTTGCTCACAAGATGCCGGCCGGTGTGAAGGTTGAGTGCCCGACTCAGACCGAAATCGTTCTGAAGGGCGCCGACAAGCAGCAGGTCGGCCAGGTTGCCGCTGAAATTCGTGCGTATCGCAAGCCGGAGCCCTACAAGGGCAAGGGCGTTCGCTATTCGGACGAAGTCGTGGTTATCAAGGAAACCAAGAAGAAGTAAGGGTGGCATATGTTTAACAAAAATGAAGCGCGTCTGCGTCGCGCCCGCAAAACCCGGGCCAAAATCGCCGAGCTCAAGGCTGTGCGTCTGTGTATCAATCGCACGAATTGCCACATCTATGCACAGGTTATCTCGCCGTGTGGCGGCAAGGTGCTGGCCTCGGCATCCACGCTGGACAAGGACGTTCGGGCTAGCGTCGCTAATGGTGGCAACAAGGCTGCAGCGGCCGCAATCGGTAAATTGATTGCCGAGCGGGCAAAGGCTGCAGGCATCGAGCAGGTTGCTTTTGATCGCTCCGGTCTTCAGTACCACGGTCGCGTTCAGGCGTTGGCGGAAGCCGCGCGTGAAGGCGGTCTCAAGTTCTAACCGACGGCGAAAGGACGAGGTTAAGAAATGGCTAAACCCGAACGTAACAAGAAGCCGCAACAGGCTGAAGAGCGCGACGACGGCTTGCGCGAAAAGATGGTTGCGGTCAATCGCGTCACCAAGGTGGTGAAGGGCGGTCGCATTCTCGGTTTCGCAGCGCTGACCGTGGTTGGCGATGGCGATGGCGGTATCGGCATGGGCAAGGGCAAGTCCCGCGAAGTGCCTGTGGCGGTTCAGAAGGCAATGGACGAAGCGCGTCGCAAGATGGCCAAGGTCAGCCTGAAGAACGGTACTGTTCACCACACCGTGATGGGGCGTCATGGCGCCACGACGGTGATGATCCAGCCGGCCCCGGATGGCACTGGCATCATCGCTGGTGGTGCAATGCGTGCGGTCTTTGAAGTTGTCGGCGTCACCAACGTCGTCGCGAAGGCTCATGGCTCGACCAATCCCTACAACATCGTGCGCGCAACCATCGACGGCTTGTCGAAGGTTAACACGCCGGCCGAGATTGCCGCCAAGCGTGGTCTGTCGGTCGATCAGATTCTGGGGTGAACACCATGTCTGACAAGAAAATCAAAGTAACGCTCGTCAAGAGCGTCATCGGCACCAAGCAGGACCATCGCGCTACTGTGCGCGGCTTGGGTCTGCGTAAGCTGAACAGCTCTGCCGAGCTGCTGGATACGCCGGCTGTTCGCGGCATGATCCAGAAGGTTCAGTATCTCGTGAAGGTTGAGGGTTAAGCCATGCGTCTGAATACCATCAAGCCGGGTGAAGGCTCCAAGAAAGCCGCCAAACGTGTCGGTCGTGGCATCGGTTCCGGCCTTGGCAAGACCTGCGGCCGTGGCCACAAGGGTCAGAAATCCCGCTCGGGCGGCTTCCACAAGGTTGGCTTCGAGGGCGGTCAAATGCCCTTGCAGCGTCGTCTGCCGAAGCGTGGTTTCAACTCTCTGACGCGTGCTCGCAACTACGAGATCCGTTTGACCGATCTTGAGCGTCTGCCGGTTGAAGAAATCGATCTGCTGGTGTTGCAGGCCGCGGGCGTTGTGCCTGGTGATGCTCTGTCCGCGAAAGTGATCCTTTCCGGTGCCATTACTCGCAAGATCGTCCTCAAGGGCGTGGGTGCAACCAAGGGTGCCAAGGCTGCCATTGAGGCTGTCGGCGGCTCCGTCGCTGAGTAAGTAGAAGGGTCAGAACGTTGGCTGCGAATCCCAATACCGTTGGCAAAGGTGGCAAGTTCGGCGATCTCAAGCGCCGACTCTGGTTCCTGCTCGGCGCGCTGGTCGTTTACCGGATCGGGGCGCACATCCCCGTGCCGGGCATCGATCCCAACGTTCTTTCCGATCTGTTCAATTCGCAGCAAGGCGGTATCTTGGGCATGTTCAACATGTTCTCGGGTGGCGCCCTGTCTCGTTTCACGATTTTTGCACTGGGGATCATGCCGTATATCTCGGCTTCGATCATCATGCAATTAATGAGCGTTGCCAGCCCTCAACTCGAAGCCTTGAAAAAGGAAGGTGAGGCCGGGCGGCGCAAGATTACCCAGTACACGCGCTACGGTACTGTCGTGCTGGCGCTCTTTCAAGGCATCGGTATTGCCGTTGCGCTTGAAGCCCAACCTGGTCTGGTCAACGATCCCGGGTTCATGTTCCGTCTGACCACTGTTTCGACATTGCTGACCGGTACGATGTTTCTGATGTGGCTGGGCGAACAGATTACTGAGCGCGGTTTGGGCAATGGTATCTCGATCATCATTTTCGCCGGTATCGCTGCGGGGCTGCCGAACGCCATCGGCGGTTTGCTTGAGCTAGTTCGTACCGGGGCAATGCATCCGCTGACTGCTATCGTCATCTGCCTGCTGGTTGTTCTGGTTACTGCCTTCGTTGTTTTCGTCGAGCGCGGTCAACGCAAGATTCTGGTCAATTATGCAAAGCGGCAAGTCGGCAACAAGATTTATGGCGGACAGAGTTCACACCTGCCGCTGAAATTGAACATGGCCGGCGTCATTCCGCCGATCTTCGCATCGTCTATCATTCTCTTCCCCGCCACGCTGGCCGGTTGGTTCGGCTCCAGCGAGTCGATGCTGTGGTTGAAGGATGTGGCAGCTACGCTTTCCCCGGGGCAGCCGATCTACGTCATGCTCTACGCTGCCGCGATCGTGTTTTTCTGTTTCTTCTACACTGCGCTGGTTTTCAATTCGAAGGAAACGGCCGACAACTTGAAGAAGAGCGGCGCTTTCGTTCCTGGCATTCGCCCTGGCGAGCAGACGGCCCGCTACATCGATAAGATTTTGACGCGGCTGACGCTGATCGGTGCTGCTTACATCACCGTGGTCTGCTTGCTTCCGGAGTTCCTCATCCTGAAGTGGAATGTCCCGTTCTACTTCGGCGGCACCTCGCTGCTGATCATTGTTGTCGTGACCATGGATTTCATGGCGCAGGTCCAGGCTTACGTGATGTCGCACCAGTATGAGAGCCTGCTCAAGAAGGCAAACTTCAAGGGTTCGCCTCTGGTCAAGTAAGCAAGATGTCAAAAGAGGATTACATCGAAATGCAGGGTGAGGTGATCGAAAACCTTCCCAATGCAACTTTCAAGGTTAAGCTGGAAAACGGACATATCGTCCATGGATTCATCTCCGGCAAGATGCGGATGCACTATATCCGCATCCTGCCGGGAGACAAGGTCACCGTTCAGTTGACCCCGTATGATTTAAGCAAGGCCCGGATCGTTTTCCGGGCAAAGTAAAAGTTCTCTACGCAATAAACCGCAGGGCAAGGAATCACGGCTGCTTCCAAGCTCTCGCAGACGAGGAGTGAAACATGAAAGTGCAACCTTCAGTGAAGCGCGTTTGCCGCAATTGCAAGGTGATCCGTCGCAAGGGTGTCGTGCGCATCATTTGCAAGGATCCCCGTCACAAGCAGCGCCAGGGTTAATTCCTGACGAATTCGGCATTCGTTAATTTTCGAAATATTGGAGTGAATCAATGGCCCGTATTGCAGGGGTAAACATTCCGAACCATCAGCATGCCGAGATCGCTTTGACGGCGATCTACGGTATCGGCCGTACCCGCGCACAGAAGATCTGTGATGCGGCCGGCGTGGCTCGTAACACCAAAGTCAAGGACCTGTCCGATACGGACATGGACCGTCTGCGTGATGAAGTCGGCAAGTTCACCGTTGAAGGTGATCTGCGCCGTGAAGTCACCATGAACATCAAGCGCCTGATGGACCTCGGTTGCTATCGTGGTCTGCGTCACCGCAAGGGTCTGCCCTGCCGCGGTCAGCGTACCCGTACCAACGCCCGTACCCGCAAGGGTCCGCGCAAGGCCATCGCCGGCAAGAAGTGATAGGGATTGAACATGGCTAAGACTGCACCGAAAGTCCGCAAGAAGGTCAAGAAGAACGTTGCCGAGGGTATTGCGCATATCCATGCATCGTTCAACAACACCATCATCACCATTACCGATCGCCAGGGTAACGCGTTGTCCTGGGCAACGTCCGGCGGTGCCGGTTTCCGCGGTTCGCGGAAGTCCACCCCGTTCGCAGCTCAGGTGGCCGCGGAAGCTGCCGGCAAGGTCGCTCAGGAATGTGGCGTCAAGAACCTGGAAGTCCGCATCAAGGGCCCGGGTCCTGGCCGCGAATCGTCTGTTCGTGCCTTGAATGCTCTGGGCATGAAGATCACCGCCATTTCCGACGTGACGCCGGTGCCGCACAACGGCTGCCGTCCGCCGAAGAAGCGCCGCATCTAAGGAGAAAGACAAGTGGCTCGTAATCTCGATCCGAAATGCCGTCAGTGCCGCCGTGAAGGCGAAAAGCTGTTCCTGAAGGGCGAAAAGTGCTTCACCGACAAGTGTGCTATCGAGCGTCGCTCGTATGCGCCTGGCCAGCATGGTCAGAAGTCCGGTGCCCGTCTGTCCGACTATGGCGTCCACCTGCGCGCCAAGCAGAAGATTCGTCGTGTCTATGGCGTCCTCGAAGGACAGTTCCGCAAGACCTTCTTCGAAGCTGAACGCCGCAAGGGCCAGACCGGCGAAAACCTGCTGCAACTGCTGGAAGCCCGTCTGGATTCCGTCGCTTACCGTATGGGGTTTGGTGCTTCGCGCACCGAATCGCGTCAGATCGTTCGTCATAACGGCGTTCTGGTCAACGGCAAGCGCGTGAACATCCCGTCCTACCAGGTCAAGCCGGGCGATGTCGTTCAACTGACCGACCGTGCCCGTGCGTCGCTGCGTTGCAAGGCTGCTCTCGAAGCTGCCGAGTCGCGTGGTTTCCCGGAATGGATTGCTGTCGATGTCAAGGAAGGCAAGGGTACGTTCAAGGCGCTGCCGCAGCGTTCGGAACTGCCGGCGACGCTCAACGAAGGCCTCGTCATCGAACTTTATTCGAAGTAACCCGCAAGCAGAGGAATATAGCCCATGCAAAGCAGTGGACTTCTCAAGCCCCGCATCATCGATGTGCAAAGTGTTTCGCCGGTCGAAGCCAAGGTCGTCATGGAGCCGTTTGAACGCGGCTACGGACATACGCTTGGTAACGCGCTGCGTCGCATCCTGCTGTCGTCGATGCCGGGGTATGCACCGACCGAAGTCTCCATCGAAGGCGTGCTCCATGAGTACTCGACCATCGATGGCGTACAGGAGGATGTTGTCGACATCCTGCTGAACCTCAAGGGCATCGTGTTCAAGCTGCACAACCGTGAAGTGGTCACGCTCAAGCTTTCCAAGGAAGGCGAGGGCGCGATCCGGGCGGGCGATATCGAGTTGCCGCACGATGTCGAAATCATCAATCCCGAGCATGTCATCGCGCATCTCTCGGCCGGCGGCAAGTTGGCCATGGAGATCAAGGTCGAAAAAGGTCGTGGTTATGTGCCCGGCAACGTTCGCAACCTTGGTGACTCGAAGACGATCGGTCAGTTGGTGTTGGATGCCTCATTCAGCCCGGTCCGTCGTGTTGCCTACGCGGTGGAAAACGCCCGTGTCGAACAGCGCACCGACCTCGACAAGCTCATCGTCGATATCGAGACCAACGGTGTCGTCGAGCCGGAAGAAGCCATCCGCTACGCTGCCCGCGTGCTGATGGAACAGCTTTCCGTGTTCGCCGACCTCGAAGGCACCGCCCCGGTGGCCGAGGCTTCCAAGCCGGCCCAGGTGGATCCGGTGCTGCTGCGTCCGGTCGACGACCTGGAACTGACGGTTCGCTCTGCCAACTGCCTGAAGGCCGAGAACATCTATTACATCGGTGATCTCATTCAGCGCACGGAAAACGAACTGCTCAAGACGCCGAATCTGGGTCGCAAGTCCCTGAATGAAATCAAGGAAGTGCTGGCCGCCCGCGGTCTGACCCTCGGCATGAAACTGGAAAACTGGCCGCCCGCCGGTCTGGAAAAGGCGTAAGCCTTTTTCAGCCGCGGTGGTCTAGGGACGCCTGCAGAACATAGAAAGGATTAACCATGCGTCACCGTAATGGACTTCGCAAACTCAACCGTACCAGCAGCCATCGCCTGGCGATGCTGCGCAACATGACCGTTTCGCTGCTCCGCCACGAAGCGATCAAGACCACGCTGCCCAAAGCCAAGGAACTGCGTCGTGTCGTCGAGCCGATGATCACCCTCGGCAAGAACCCGACCCTGGCCAACAAGCGCCTGGCTTTCGACCGTCTGCGTGACCGCGAGATCGTGGTCAAGCTGTTCGCCGAAATCGGTCCGCGCTACGCTACCCGTCCGGGCGGCTACCTGCGCATCCTGAAGTGCGGCTTCCGCGTCGGCGACAATGCGCCGATGGCGTTTGTCGAACTGCTGGATCGTCCGGAACCGACGGAAGCAGTCGAAGTTGCTGACGAAGCTGCCGAGTAATTAATTACTCGTCACGCTTGTTTAAAGGCCGGTTCGTCCGGCCTTTTTTCATTTCAGGGACAGTCGATCACCATCAGCGATACATCATCGCCAGCGGTGGCGTCGCCGAGATGCTCGGCAAAGGCCGTTTCGATAGCCGTGAAGCGCATTGCCGGCTGGTTCGCTGTCAGAACGCGCAACAGGCGTTCGATTCCGAATTGGCGTCCTTCCCGATCGGCGGCTTCCAGCAGGCCGTCAGAGCAAAGGACCAGTTGTGCTCCAGCTGGCCACGAAAAGCCTGCGGGGGTTATCTCTTCCGCAGTGCAGGGGCTGATCCCAAGCGGCAGGTTGCTGGACGGAAAGCGGGATAAAACTTCTCCGTCCGGCGCTGTCAGGATCGCATCCGGCGTCCCACCGATCCAGACTTCGCCGCGGCGCTGGCGCTCATCCAGGCAGACCATCGTTGCCGCCACGAAGCGACCGATCGGCATCGATTCGCAGAGCTGCTGGTTGAGTTCGTAGACGATTTCCCGAATGTCGCGGTTTAACCGGGTCATGCGGTAGAACAGGGCAAGCACCGGCAGGACACTGATGGCGGCGGTGAGGCCGTGTCCCGTTGCGTCGGCCAGTAGTCCGTAGAGACGGCCTTCCGCAGAGCGGAAAGCGCCGACGATATCACCACTGAAGTGTTCGCTGGCGATGACCTTGTAGCGCAGGCCATGGTCCTTCAGACCCGGGCGATGCAACTGTTTTTCCATCAGGCGCAGGGCCAGCGTTTGTTCGCTATGCGTCCTGTCATAGTAGGCTTGGAGCAGTGCCGCGTTTTCCTTGAGCGTTTTTTCGGCGGCTTTGCGCTCCGACATGTCGCGTACCACGGCAACGAACAGTTTTCCCTCTTCGGTTTGCGCCACCCGGATGCCGACCGAAACCGGAAACAACGTACCGTCGCGCTTCATTGCGTCGCCGTCCCTTTCCGTGCCGGCCTTGCGATCCGTGTCGCCGGCGACTGCCGCATCGTAAGCCTGACGGTGACGGGACTCGAAGCTGTCGGGCATCAGCCGCTCGATGGACTGGCCAAGCAGTTCTTCTTCTCGCCAACCGAAAATCCGTTCGGTTGCACGGTTGACCGTAGTGATCCTTCCCCGCTCGTCGGCAGTGATGATGGCATCGAGTACATTGTCCGAGATGGCCTGCAGGCGCGCTGCCGAACTGAGCGCAGCTTCCTGCAGGGCCAGCGAACGCTGCATGGAGCGCAGCTTGGCCTCGAGAACGACAAAGTTGACCGGTTTGGTCAGGTAGTCGTCGGCGCCTGCCTCCAGACCCTCCACCAGATTTTCGTCCCGGCTCAAGGCTGACAGGAAAATGATCGGCGTCCATCTTGCCTGACTGGCCGCCTTGATTCGCCGTGCCGCCTCGAAACCATCCATGATCGGCATCATGATGTCGAGCAGGACCAGGTCGGGCTGTTCTTCGGCGAACTTCTCCACGGCTTGCGCACCGTCTGCCGCCAGGATGACCTGATGCCCCAGCTTCTTCAGGAATACCTGCAGGATGTGGAGGTTGGTCCGGTTGTCGTCGACAGCCAGAACTTTCATCTTGTCGAATGAGCGGTTCATATTAGCGGGGGGCAAGCCGGTGCCGAATCCTATCATGCGTCAGTCGCCTGCCCGTCGTCGGCCGCATCCTGCTGCAAGCGCCACATCCGCCAGTACTCGCCGCGCCGGGCCAGCAGTTCGTCGTGCTGTCCTTGCTCGACGATACGTCCGTGTGCCATGACCAGAATGTGGTCGGCGTCCATCACGGTAGACAGGCGATGGGCGATGATCAACGTCGTCCTTCCCTTGGCGGCCAGGCGGATTTCCTGCTGAATCTGGCGCTCGGTGGCGGAGTCGAGTGCCGATGTTGCTTCGTCGAAGATCAGGATGGCCGGGTCCTTCAGCAATGCGCGGGCAATGGCGACGCGCTGCTTCTCGCCACCGGACAACTTGAGTCCGCGTTCGCCGACGCGCGTCTGGTAGCCGTCAGGCAGCGAACTGACGAATGCGTCAAGATGGGCTGCCCGGGCTGCGGCAACGACCGCTTCGTCCGTGGCGTCCGGGCGCCCGTAGCGGATGTTGTAAAGAATGCTGTCGTTGAACAGAACCGTATCCTGCGGCACGATACCAATCGCCGAGCGCAGGCTGTGCTGGGTCAACTGCCGGATATCGTGGCCCCCGACCAGGATGCGGCCGCCGGTCACGTCGTAGAAACGGTAGACCAGGCGCGACAGCGTGGATTTTCCGGCACCGGAATGACCGACGACGGCAAGCTTGCCACCCGCTGGAATGTGGAAGCTGAGCTCGTGAAGGATGGGTCTTTTTGCCTCGTAGGCGAAGTCGACCGCAACAAAATCCACGGTCTGTGCCGCTCGCTCGGGCAGTATGCCGGCCTCGGCCGCGTCGGCGATTTCCCGTTGTGTGGACAGCAGGTTGAACATCCGTTCGATATCGGTCAGTGCCTGACGGATTTCGCGATAAACGATACCGAGAAAGTTCAGCGGCATGTAAAGCTGAATCAGGAAGGCATTGACCAGCACCAGATCGCCGATGCTCATCCGTCCTTCAACCACACCGTCGGCAGCGCGCCACATCATGGCGGTGACGCCGAGTGCGATGATCGCCTGTTGACCGAGATTGAGCATCGCCAGTGTGGTCTGGCTGCGCGTGCTGGCATCCTCGAGCTTCAGCAACTGCTCGTCGTAGCGCCTGGCCTCCCAGTCCTCGTTGTTGAAATACTTCACCGTTTCGTAGTTCAGCAGGCTGTCGACCGCACGGGTATTGGCGGCAGAATCGCTTTCGTTCACCGCGCGCCGGATGGCAATGCGCCAGTTGCTGACCTTGACCGTGAACACGATGTAAGCGCCCAGCGATACTGCGGTGATGGCCACGAAACCGATGTCGTACTGCACGAACAGGATGCCGAGCACCAGCGCGATTTCCACCAGGGTGGGCAGGATGGAATACAGCGTGTAGGAAATCAGGCTGGAAATCGACTTGGTGCCGCGTTCGATATCCCGTGAAATTCCCCCGGTCTGACGTTCGAGATGGAAACGCAGCGACAGCGTGTGCAGGTGGCGGAATACCTCCAGTGCGATACGCCGGATCGCCCGCTGGGTGACCCGGGCGAACAGGATTTCCCGCAGTTCGGTGAATGCCGAGGTGGCAAAGCGCAGCAAGCCGTAGAGCGCCAGCAGCATCGCCGGCATCGCCAGCAGTTGCTGGGGGCCGCTCAGGCCATCGATCATTTCCTTGAAAATCAGCGGAACGCCGACGTTGGCCAACTTGGCCGCCAGCAGGCAGGTCAGCGCCGCACCGACCCGCAGCCGGTATTGCCAGAGATACGGAAAGAGCAGGCGAATGGTTGCCCAGACATGCAGGTCTGTTGCCGGCGGGGCGTCGCGGGACTGTCTGCCGTGGTGTGCCATGGAAGCGATGGATAAGAGGATGAGCCGGCCAGTATAGAAAAAAGCCGGAAGCCTGCGGTGAGGATTTGCAGCGAATCGGTGGAATACCGTCAATCGTCAGGCTAAACCCTCGCCGCCGGGGTGCAAACGCTTCCCTAATTTCACACAGAAATGGAATAAAATCGCGCAATTCGTCGATTTCCCCCGTTGAAGGGAACACCCCATGTACAAGACCACCCTGCGAACCTTGCCCGCCGTGATCGCGCTGGCTTTTTCCGGCAGCGCTTCGGCCGCCGCTTTCCAGCTGCTGGAACAGAACGCCAGCGGCCTTGGCACGGCCTATGCAGGCTCGGCGGCAATCGCCGACAACGCCAGCACGATCTTCTTCAATCCGGCCGGCATGAGCCAGCTTGGTGGCGTGCAGGTCTCGGTCGGGGCGAGCCTCGTTGGGCCGAGCTACAAATTCCGGGATGGCGGATCGTCGGGGCCCTTGATCGGCAATGGCGACGGCGGCGATGCCGGCGGCTGGTCGGCGTTGCCGAATGCCTACATGAGCTGGCAACTGACCCCTTCGCTGACGGCCGGTCTGGGCATCTCCACGCCGTTCGGTCTGGCGACCGAATACGACAGCGGCTGGGTGGGGCAATTCCATTCGCAGAAATCCGAAATCCGCACGGTCAACATCAATCCGGCGATCGCCTACCGGGTGAACGACAAAGTGGCCCTCGGCTTCGGTGTCAATTACCAGAAGATCGACGGCGAACTGACTACCTCGCTGTCGCGCCTGACCGGTGACGACAAGTCCTGGGGCTGGAACGCCGGTGCGTTGTTCACGCTGTCGCCGGCAATGCGGGTAGGCGTTTCCTACCGCTCGGCCATCAAGCACACGCTGGAAGGCGAAGCCAACAACACGCCGGTACGGGCCGACCTGAAACTGCCCGATACCTTCATCCTGTCGGTCTGGCAGCAGGTATCCGACCGCTGGGAGGCGATGGGCGATCTTTCCTATACCCGTTGGGAAAGCCTGCAGTCGCTGGATGTCATCAATCGTGCGAACGGTACGCTGCTGACCTCGGAGCGTTTCAACTACGGCAATTCGTGGCGCATCGCCTGGGGTGCCGCCTACAAGGCCAGTGATGCCTTCAAGTTCAAATTCGGCGTCGCCTACGACCGGACGCCGGTGCAGGACGCCGATCGTTCCGCGCGTGTGCCGGACAACGATCGCATCTGGTTCTCGCTGGGCGGTCAGTGGAACACCGGCCGTTACGGCAAGGTCGATGTCGGCTACGCCTACCTCTACGTGCGCGATCCGAGCATCGACCAGAACAAGAACGGCAACATCCTGCACGGCGAATACAATGCGCATGCGCATATCGTCGGCGTCCAGTACTCGGTTGGATTCTAAGGGGCCGTGTTCGGCGGACTGCCTTCCCTGAACATCGCGGGCCTGAGCATCGGGCTGCGCGACGTCGTGTTGGGCCTGGTTGTCCTGGTCGCTGTTTATATCGTTTTCGTATTGCTGCGCATGCAACGGCTGCAGCGAGAGCGAGAGCGCTCGGCGCCGACGCCCGCCGCGCACCGGGCAGAATCGACGGGCGGGGAAAGCGATCCCGGCCTGGCTGCGGTCGACACGCTGGACGCGCAGGAAATCGCCGATGCCGATCTGCCGTTGCCTGACGTTCGCATTCCCGTCGGGGAAATCCGGCGCGACGACATGGCGACGCGGGAACTGGCCATGCTGCGCGACGAGGTCGATGCCATCCGCGGCGAACTGGCGGCATTGCGTAACGACATGCATCAAGAACTCGCCCATCTGAGAGCGACCCAGTCAGTCTCGCCGATCTATGGCGATGCGATGCAGATGGCAGCCGCCGGCTACGATGCGGCGACGATCGCCGAGCGTTGCGGGATTGCCCGTGCCGAAGCCGATCTGGTGGTTGCGCTGGCCCGCAGTCAGGCCCAGTGAGGAAAACATGACCGAAAAACCGAACGCTCCCGCCGCGGAAACCGCCGATAGCGGTGCCGACCTGCGTGGCCAGCTGATCCGTCGCTTGTCCGTTGCCGCCATCATCGTGGCGTTACTGCTCGGCATCCTGACCATCTTCGACTATCTCTCGCAGGCGCCGGAAGAGGACGAGGTACCGGTGTTCACCCAGCCGGTTCCCGTTGCGCCGAAGAAACCGGCAACGCAGCCGGTGACGCCGGTCGATGCCGTACCGGAGCCGCCGGCCGAGGACAAACCCGCATCTGCTGGCGAAGCTTCCACGGCACAACCTGTGGCAGAAACGCCGCCGCCGCCCGACGTTCCGGCGCAGCCGGCCGCCCCGGAGAATGCCGCCAGCCGTGAACCCGCACATGCGCAGGGCGGCGCGAAGCCGGTATCGCGTCCTCAGGCTGTCGTCCGGCCGGCCACGCCGGCCCGGCCGGAAATTGCCGCCGTTCCCGAGTCGACCGCAGCACCGCAGGTGCAACCGACCCCGTCGCCCGTACCCCAGCCTCAGCCCACTGCCGTCCCGCCGGCGCCGGCCCGTGTGCTGAGTCGGGAACCGTCGGCGGGCGCTTCCCGCCTGTTTTCGGGATTCGTGCTGCAGGCCGGAGTCTTCCGCAGCGTGCAGCGAGCTGAAGAACTGCATGCCCAACTGACCTTGAGCGGCGTTCCGTCGACGGTCGAAACCCGGGTGCAGGTCGGGCCGTTCAAGACGCGCCAGGAAGCCGAAGCCGCGCAGCAGAAGCTGCGCGAACTGGGGATCGATACCATTCTGGTGCCGCCTGCCGGCAAGCGTTGAATCCGCCGTTCAGGGCATGCCGGGAAGCCGCGGCAGACCCAGCGAGCGACGCGTGTCCCGATGCAGGCGCATGGCGTCGTCGAACGGATTGCCGCGCCGAGGTCCGTCGTTGTAAGCCGGAGGCGGCGCGCTGCGATAGCCGTCGCGGTAATACGGGTCGCCGTAGGGATAGCCGCGATAACCCGGGTAGCGATAGCTGTCCCGGTAGATCGCTTCGTCGCGGTAAGCGGCGTAGTCGCCGGGCCCAGTCGCGCAGGCCGACAGGCCGGCGATGGCGGATAGCATCAGGCACAAACGCAGGACGGCGGGATTTCGCATCGTTTCAATCGTACTCCGTGATGCCCGAATAACGTCCGGCACGGCGATCCGCTGACGCCATCCCGGAAATTCCTTGCCGGCCTCGACCATGCTCAGGCTTCTCCCCGGGCTTTCCGGATACGCCTGGCAAAAACGCCCATTTCCTTCGCCGCCTGGATGTCGCCGCGGGTTTCCGCGACGGCGATGCCCTGCTCATAAGCGGCGAGTGCGCCGTCGGCCTCGCCGGCTTCCGTCAGCGCCTTGCCAAGTGCCTTCCAGGCGGCCGAATAGCTGGGGTCGACGTCGACGGCGGCGCGAAAATGGCGGGCGGCGTCGGCCGGTGCGCCGGCTTTCAGGTATTCGTTGCCGAGCGAGAAACGCAGCAGCGCGCCGTCGCGCGGGCCGTCGACCATCTTTTCAAGGGATTCGATGCGCGGGTTCATCTAAAATCGTTGCTTTCGTGTTGAGACAAGGAAGTTTCCCATGGCCAAGACCATCATCGCCACTCCGAACGCCCCGGCCGCCATTGGTACCTATTCGCAGGCCGTCAAGGCGGGCGATACCGTTTACCTGTCCGGGCAGATCGGGCTCGATCCGGCCACCATGCAACTGGTAGACGGCATCGATGCGCAAATCGTTCGCGTCTTCGACAACCTGAAGGCCGTTGCCGAAGCCGCCGGTGCATCGCTGGCCGATACCGTCAAGCTCAATGTCTATCTGACCGATCTGGCCAATTTTGCCAAGGTGAATGAGACGATGGCCAAGTATTTCAGCGAGCCGTATCCGGCGCGCGCCGCGGTCGGCGTCAAGGAACTGCCGCGCGGCGCCCTGGTCGAGGCCGACGCGGTACTGGTCATCGGCGGATGACGGCAAGCGGCCCGGTAGCGATCCGGGCATCCGACGCGCTGCGCAAGAAGCTCGCCAAGCTCGGCTTGCAGACCGAAGCCGATCTGCTGGTTCACCTGCCCCTGCGTTACGAGGACGAAACGCGCGTCACGCCGCTGTCCTACGCCTTTACCGGCGAGCCGGTGCAAGTCGAGGTGGTGGTGCTGAGCAACGAGGTGCAGTTCCGGCCGCGCCGGCAAATGGTCGTGCGCGCCGCCGACGACAGCGGTGAGCTGACCCTGCGTTTCTTCAGCTTCTATCCGAGCCAGCAGGCGGCGCTGGCGGTCGGCTCGCGGGTTCGCGCCTTCGGCGAGGTGCGCGGGGGTTTCTTCGGGCTGGAGATGGTGCATCCGCGTTTCCACAAAGTCGAGGAAGACACCCCGCTGCCGACGGAAATGACCCCGATTTACCCGTCGACCGCAGGATTGGCCAATTCGGCGTTGCACAAGCTGATTGCCCGGGCACTCGATGACGGCGACCTGGCCGACAGCCTGCCCGATGAAATCCGCCAGCGCCTCAAACTGCCGGGCTTCGCGCGCAGCCTGCGCTTTCTGCACCGGCCGCCGCCCGGCACCGAGCTGGATACGCTGCATGCGCGCAACCATCCGGCCTGGCGGCGGGTTAAGTTCGACGAGGTGCTGGCCCAGCAACTGTCGCTGCGTCGTGCCTACCTGGCCCGCCGCGAGCAAGGCGCGCCGGTGCTGGTGGCGCAGGACGACCTCGGCGCCCGCCTGCTCGACCGTTTGCCCTTCGGCCTGACCGGCGCGCAATTGCGGGCGATGGCCGAGATTGCCGGCGACCTCGCCCAGCCTTACCCGATGCAGCGCCTGCTGCAGGGCGACGTCGGCGCCGGCAAGACCATCGTCGCCGCGCTGGCGGCCTGCCAGGCGATTTCCGCCGGCTGGCAGGCGGCCTTCATGGCGCCCACCGAAATCCTCGCCGAGCAGCATTACCTGAAACTGCGTGACTGGCTGGAGCCGCTCGGTGTGCGCGTCGCCTGGCTGTCCGGCAGCCTGAAGAGCAAGGCCAAGCGCGAGCAACTGGCGGCGACGGCGGCTGACGCGCAACTGGTGGTCGGCACGCACGCGCTGATCCAGGACGGCGTCGACTTCGCCAGGCTGGGCCTGGCCATCGTCGACGAGCAGCACCGCTTCGGCGTCGCCCAGCGCCTGGCGCTGCGCAAGAAGGGCAGCAACCCGCACCAGCTGATGATGTCGGCAACGCCGATCCCGCGCACGCTGGCGATGAGCTACTACGCCGACCTCGACGTTACCGTGCTCGACGAGCTGCCACCCGGGCGGACGCCGATCAAGACGCGGCTGGTCGCCGACAACCGGCGCCAGGACGTCGTCGGCTTCGTGCAGAAACATGTCGAGGAAGGCCGTCAGGCTTATTGGGTATGCCCGCTGATCGAGGAATCCGAGGCGCTGCAGTTGCAGACCGCGCAGGACACCTATGAACAGCTATCCGTCGATTTGCCGGGGTTGACCGTGGGATTGGTGCACGGCCGGCTGAAGGCCGACGAGAAGCAGGCAGTGATGGGCGCCTTCGCCGCCGGCGAGATCGACGTGCTGGTGGCGACGACGGTGATCGAAGTCGGCGTCGATGTACCCAACGCCAGCCTGATGGTCATCGAGCACGCCGAGCGCTTCGGCCTCTCGCAGCTGCACCAGCTGCGCGGCCGCGTCGGCCGCGGCCAGTACGAATCAAGCTGCGTGCTGATCTACGCCGGGCCGCTCGGCGAGATCGCCCGGCAGCGCTTGAAGATCATCTTCGAGCATACCGACGGTTTCGAGATTGCCCGCCAGGATCTGCAGATCCGCGGTCCCGGCGAATTCGTCGGCGCTCGCCAGAGCGGCGTGCCGCTGCTGCGCTACGCCGACCTGGAGCTCGACGCCGATCTGGTCGACATGGCGCGGGAGATTGCCGAAGAGATGCTGCGCGATCATCCCGCTGCTGCCGAAAAGCACCTGCAGCGCTGGCTCGGCTCGCGCGAGGAGCTGCTCAAGTCGTGATCAGGCCCAGGCCTGAATCCGATTGCCGCTGGCCGTGCCGAAATTTGCCGAATACGCCCGGTTGACCGCAGCACTGCGGTCAACCTCGCCATTTGCGGCATTTTCGTTGCCGCGTGTTGCCTTATCGGCCTGCGCTTCCTGAGCCATCGATGCCGCCTGGGCGGCAACCGCCCGATCCTGACCGGACGGGTTGGCGGGGGCCAGTGCCGCGGCGCGGATGCGCTCAGCCTTGGCCAGGGTTTCTTCCGGCGTGCTGCCGGGCGATACGTCGATGCCGACTTCACCGCCGATCGCGTAGTTCTTGCCATCCGGGCCGCGCTGGTAGCTGTAGCTGGCGCCCGACACGGCCAGCCCGCCGGCGGCGGCCAGGTGCGCCTGTTCGTGCTGGCGGACTTCGCGATCGCGGGCCTGCAATCTGGCGACCAACTGCTGTTCGTCGTCGCTCAGCTGCTGCCGGTTGCCGGCCTGTGCGCCGCCGGCGGCAGGGCTGCCGTAAGTGCGATAGCTGGCGGAAGAGGCGACGAGCATGGGTAGCGATAATCCGGGGGCAGGCTTTCAGCTTAGTCCGGATTGGCCAGGAATTCCTCGACGATGCGTGCCACCGCTTCCGGCTGGTCGTGATGCATCATGTGGTCGGCCTCTTCCACCCAGCGTTCCTGCAGGTTCGCGAAACAGGCCTGACGCGCCTCCCAGTCGCCCGGGCGGGCGGCAAAGTCACGGATCACCCAGCTCTGCCGCGCGGCAACCCAAAGCACCGGGCAGACGATCTGTCGCCAGATCGCCATCGATTCCTCGAGCCGGAACAGGTAGGGCGAGAAGTTCTTGTGCCAGGGATCGCCGTTCCAGATCACCCCGTGGCGCGTGCTGCCGCGCTTGTCGCTGCCTTCGCCGATGCGTGCGAGATGCCTGGCCAGAAAGGCGGCGCGTCCGGCCGGCAGGTAGGGATCGCTCTTCATCAGGCGTCGCGCGAAGTGTTCGCGGTCGGCATAGACATGCAGGCTGGGAGGCGTCCGTCGCTGATCCAGCCACTGCCGGTAGCGCTCCGTCGCCATCTCCGGCTGGTGCGGCGCAATGCCGAAACCTTCCAGCGAGATCACCCGCTCGACGCGCGCCGGGCGGATGCCGGCGTACAGACAGGCGACGATGCCGCCCATGCTGTGACCGACCAGCGTGACCTTGCCGGCCGGTGCGTAGTGGTCGAGGATGGCTTCGAGGTCGCCGATGTGTTCGGCGAAGTAATACGGCCGGTGCAGCCACTGCGACGGCCCGAAGCCCCGCCAGTCGGGCGCGACGATGTTCCATTCGCCGGCCAGCGCATCGACCACGAATTGCCACGACATCGAGACGTCCATCCAGCCATGCAACAGGAACAGCGTGGGCGCGTCGGGGTTGCCCCAGCGGCGGATGTGCAGGCGGACGTCGGGCAGGTCCAGCGTTTCTGAGCGGGATGGCAGCATGATGGCAGTGTCGGAAGGGGAGCCGCCATTTTAAGGCGAGAAGGCAAATCTCCCGTGCCATGCCACGCCAATGTGTCGGCGGCATATAATCGGCGGTTCAACCGATAACCAGATGGAGAGAACCGCTCATGAACCGTCGTGATTTCGTCTTGTGGACCACGCTTTTTTCCGGCATCAGTGCCGTTAACAACGCCGCCGCCCAGTTCAATTTCGGCAAGATGCTCGAAGCCGGTAAAACGCTGATGGACTCCGAGACCCTGTCCGATGCCGACCTGCAATCCTATTTCGACCAGATGGCCGCCGACAGCGACGCCAAGAACAAGCTGGCGACGCCCAAGGACGCCTACGGCAAGCGCATCGCCAAGCTGTCCAAGGGGCTGGAAAGCTACGACGGCCTCAAGCTCGACATCAAGGCCTACATGACGCCGGAAGTGAACGCCTTCGCGATGGCCAACGGCACCATCCGCGTCTACAGCGGCCTGATGGACAAATTCACCGACGATGAAATCCGTTACGTGATCGGTCACGAAATCGGTCACGTCAAGGCCGGCCACACCAAGGCGCGCATCCAGATGGCGATGCGTACCAGCGCGCTGCGCGGTGCCGCTTCGGCGACCGGCGGCAAGGTCGCTGCCCTGGCCGAATCGCAGATGGGCGAACTGTTCGAACAGGTGATCCGCGCCCAGCATTCGCAAGCCAACGAAAACGAAGCCGATGACCGGGCGATGGCTTTCATGAAGAATCATCGCTATCCGAGCATGGCCTGCGTCACGGCGCTGGAAAAGCTGGATGCGATGGGCGGCGGCGGGGCCTCCTGGTTGTCCACCCACCCGAGTCCGCGCGAGCGGGCCGAGCGTATGCGCGCCCAGGCCTGATCGCCGGAAATTGCCCGAAACCTGCGGTCGACCGCAGGTTTCGGCAAAAAATCCAGCGGGGCGCCTCGCGGAGCGCCGCCGGAAAACACAGGCTTTTCCCAGGAAAGCCGGATAATGGCGGCCGCTTCGTTGTCACCGCCATTTCGGAATCCCCATGGAAATCAAGGTCAATTTTCTCGACAAGCTTCGTCAGGAAGCCAAATTCGACGACTTCACGGTCATCGCCGACCAGCCCATCCGCTACAAGGGCGACGGCTCGGCGCCGGGGCCGTTCGATTACTTCCTGGCCTCGTCGGCCTTGTGCGCGGCTTATTTCGTCAAGCTCTACTGCGACACGCGCAACATCCCGACCGAGCATATCCGCCTGTCGCAGAACAACATCGTCGATCCGGAAAACCGCTACAAGCAGACCTTCAAGATCCAGGTCGAGCTGCCGCCGGACATTTCGGCCAAGGACCGGCTGGGCATTTTGCGCTCGATTGACCGGTGTACCGTCAAGAAGGTGGTGCAGACCGGGCCGGAGTTCATCATCGAGGAAGTCGAGAATCTCGATGCCGACGCGCAGGCGCTACTGACCATCAACCCGGACGCCGGCACCCAGACCTTCATCGCCGGCAAGGATCTGCCGCTCGAACAGACCATCGCCAACATGTCCGGCCTGCTCGCCGGGCTGGGCATCAAGATCGAGATCGCCTCCTGGCGCAACCTGGTACCCAACGTCTGGTCGCTGCACATCCGCGACGCGCATTCGCCGATGTGCTTCACCAACGGCAAGGGCGCCAGCAAGGAAAGCGCGCTGGCCTCGGCGCTCGGCGAATACATCGAGCGCCTGAGCTGCAACCATTTCTACAACGACCAGTTCTGGGGCGAGGAATTCGCCAACGCGCCCTTCGTGCATTACCCGAACGAGCGCTGGTTCAAGCCCGGCAAGAAGGATGCGCTGCCCAAGGGGCTGCTCGACGACTACACGCTGGAAATCTACAACCCGGACGGCGAACTGCGCGCCTCGCACCTGTTCGACACCAACTCCGGCAATACCGAGCGCGGCGTCTGCGCGCTGCCCTACGTGCGCCAGTCGGACGGCGAGACGGTGTATTTCCCGACCAACCTGATCGACAACCTCTTCCTCAGCAACGGCATGAGCGCCGGCAACACGCTGGTCGAGGCGCAGGTGCAGTGCCTGTCGGAAATCTTCGAGCGGGCAGTGAAACGCGAAATCCTCGAAGGCGAAATCGCGCTGCCCGACGTGCCGGCCGAGGTGCTGGCCAAATATCCGGGCATCGTCGCCGGCATCGTGGAACTGGAAAACCAGGGCTTCCCGGTGCTGGTCAAGGATGCCTCGCTCGGCGGCCAGTTCCCGGTGATGTGCGTGACCCTGATGAATCCGCGCACCGGCGGTGTCTTCGCCTCCTTCGGCGCCCATCCCAGCCTGGAAGTGGCGCTCGAACGCAGCCTCACCGAACTGCTGCAGGGCCGCAGCTTCGAAGGCCTCAACGACTTGCCGAGGCCGACCTTCGAGAGCAACGCCGTCACCGAGCCGAACAACTTCGTCGAGCACTTCATCGATTCGAGCGGCGTGGTGTCGTGGCGTTTCTTCAGCGCCAGGGCGGATTACGACTTCGTCGAATGGGATTTTTCCGGCCAGGGCGAGAATTCCAACGCCGACGAGGCCGCCACCCTGTTCGGCATTCTCGCCGACATGGGCAAGGAAGTGTACATGGCCGTCTACGACCAGCTCGGCGCCAACGCCTGTCGCATCCTGGTGCCCGGCTACTCGGAAATCTACCCGGTCGACGACCTGATCTGGGACAACACCAACAAGGCGCTGGCCTTCCGCGCAGATATTCTCAACCTGCACCGCCTCGACGACGCCCAACTGGAAGCGCTGCTGGAGCGCCTGGAAGAGAGCGAGCTCGACGACTACACCGACATCATCACGCTGATCGGCGTCGAATTCGACGAAAACACCGACTGGGGCCAGCTGACCATCCTCGAACTCAAGCTCCTCATCAACCTCGCGCTGCAGGATTTCGAGGCGGCCAAGGAGCAGGTCGAAGCCTACCTGCAGTACAACGAAAACACCGCCGAGCGCGGCCTGTTCTACCAGGCGGTCAATGTGGTGCTGGAAGTGCTGCTCGACGACGAACTGGAATTGGAAGACTACGAGCCCAACTTCCGCCGCATGTTCGGCAACGAGCGCATGGACGCGGTCATCGGCTCAGTGGATGGCAGCATCCGCTTCCACGGCCTGACGCCGACCAGCATGAAGCTGGAAGGCCTGGACCGCCACCAGCGCCTGCTCGACAGCTACCGCAAGGCGCACGCGGCACGAGCGAGGGCGGCGGGGATCGGCAAATAGTCCTCGGGTCCTCTCGTCACGGTCGCTTGAACAGGTAGCGTTCCAGCGCGTCGGCCTGCATGCGGTAGCCGTAAACGCCGATTCCGCTGTCGCCGCGGGCGATCTGCAGGGTGCCGCTGATCCAGAAGGCATCCATCATCTGCAGCCCGCGCATCGGCTTGGCGAGCAGCACGTGAATCGCCTGGTTGGCCGGCGGCGGTGGTGTATGGATGCAGGCGCCGAAATAAGGGACGAGCAGCAACTCCAGAATCTGGTCGCCCTGGCGCTCGAGGGGAATGATGAAACCCGGGATGCGAATCCGCTTTCCCGCCAGCCGAGGTTCCACCGGCGCGGCATCCCAGGCGGTGCGCATTTTCTCCAGCAGGGCCTGGGCACGGGGGTCGCCATCCTTCAGGCGGTTCAGGTCGAGGTGCTTGAACGCCGCCATCGGATCCCAGTCCCGGGGTTGCAGTTCTTCCCACTGCATCTCGCGATACGCTGTCCGGGTTGGCGTCGCTGGCGGTTTCAGTCGTTCGCCGATGCGCTGGTCCTGCGCCGGCAGACTGTTGGCACCGGTGATCAGCAGCAAGGCCAGGCATAGCGACGTCAGTTGCGGGCTGTTCATAATCTCGGTGTCAGGCCATCGGCCAGCGCCTGGCGGCTGGCTTGCCAGGCGGGGAGAAGCCCGGCCAGTGTGGCGGTGGCGACGATGGTGGCGATCAGGCGGATTTCATCGCCGCCGGGAAACGACGATTGCAGCACGATCCCCCAATGCTGTACCAGCCAGGGGGCCAGCAATCCGCTGCCCAGCGTCAGTAGCAGGAGGCCGCCGAGCGCGCCGCTCAGGCCGAGCAGCAGATTTTCGAGCAGGAGCAAGATGGCGATCTGCGGCAGTCCGGCGCCGAGCGTACGCAGAATGGCCAGTTCGCGCCGCCGTTCGCCCAGCCCGGCCAGCATCGTCGCCAGCAAGCCACTCAAGCCGAGCGCCAGGATCAGCCAGGACAGTCCCCGCAACAGTGTCTCGCCAAAGGCCAGGTTCTGCCATAGCTGATCCAGCACCACGCCGGGCAGCACGGCCTGCAGCGGCTCGTCCTTGAAGCCTGCGATGCGGCGCTGCAGCCCGAAGACGGCGGTGCGGTGATGCAGGCCGATCAGGAAGGCGGTGATTTCGCGCGGCGTCAGGTCGAATTTGCCGACCTGCTCGGCGGGAATCGAGAGGCCGGGCAAGGGCATGCCGCCCTGCCAGTCCAGGTGGATGGCTTCGATTGCCGCCAGATCGACATGCACCGTCCGGTCGACCGGTGTGCCGGTCGCTGCCAGGATGCCGACCACGGTGAAGGGCTTGCCGGCGTGTTCCAGGCCGGGCAGGGCGCCGGTGCCATGGCTGAGCAGGATCGCCTGGCCGAGACGGTAACCCAGTCGCGCCGCGACTTCCGCGCCGAGGACGGCTTCGAAGATGCCGTCGCGCCCGGCCGCGAAAGCGCGTCCTGCGGCCAGGGCCAACGGGGTTCTCAGACCGTAGCGGAAATGCCGGAAATAGTCGGCGGTGGTGCCGAGTACCGGGTAGCCGCGATGTGAATCGCCGAGCGACAGCGGAATGCTCCAGGCCACGGCCGGATCGGCCGCAATCTGCCGGTAGCTTTGCCAGGCGATGTTGTTGCCGGGTTCGCCCAAGTGGAAGACCGAATGCAGCACCAGTTGCAGCGGGCTGCCGCGCGCGCCGACGATCAGGTCGCTACCCGAGACCGACTGGGCAAAACTCTCGCGGGCGTCATGGCGCAAGCGTTCGACGGCGAGCAGTAGCGTGCTGGCCAGCACGATGGCGATCAGGGTCAGGCCCAGCGTCGCGCGCCGGTTCCAGGCGCTGGCCCAGGCCAGCGGGATCAGGAAACGCCAGCGGGTCATGCCGGCAGCGCCAGACTGTTGTCGAAATGCCTGGCCAGCGCCGGATCGTGGCTGACGAAAACCAGCGCGCTGCCGTTGGCGCGGGCCTCGGCGAGCAGCAGCTCGACGAAGGCGGCCTGCCGGGCGGCATCGAGTGCCGAGGTCGGTTCGTCGGCGATGACGATTTCCGGCCTGCCGATCAATGCCCGTGCCGCCGCCACCCGCTGTTGCTGGCCGACCGACAACGTGTGCGCCGGCTGCCGGTACAGCGGTGGCGCGATGTCCAGTTGCGCCAGCAAGTCGCGGGCCGCTGCGGTCGCATCGCCGGCGCGGCGGGCGCGACGGACGGAAAACCGGCAGGGCAGCAGCACGTTGTCGAAGGCCGACAGATACGGGATCAGATTGAACTGCTGGAAGATGAAGCCGACATGGTCGGCGCGCAGTGCATCGCGGCGGGCGGCGGAGAGTGTCCGGAGCGGCTGCCCGAGCACCTCGATCTGGCCGGCCTGCGGCGTCAGCACGCCGCCGATCAGGTTCAGCAAGGTGCTTTTGCCACTACCGCTCGGCCCCTGCAAAAACAGGCTTTTGCCGCGGTCGACCGCAAGTTCGGGCAGATTCAGGGAAAAGCCATCTGCGCCCGGCCTGCGGAACTGCAGCTGACGAATCATCAGGGCAGGTGCTCCCGTCACCAGCGGAACCCCGTCCGGGCGGGCGTCAGCATGTCGGACTGCTGTCCCCGAGGGCCGGCAAAGTCGAGCCGGATCCGCTTCAGCCGGGGAAATTCGGCGAACAGCTGCGTGCGCACCGCGCGCAGCTCGTCCGGGCGAGTGCAACGCCAGCGGTAGTCAGCGTCCAGGTCGACATGGGCGGCCTCGCGCCGGCCGGCGAAAAGCGGCGATGCGATCTCCGGCGGCAAGGCCTGGCAGCGGGCTTCCGGTGTCAGGTCGAAGAGTTTTTCGGGCGCCTCGAGCTGCGCTTTCAGCGCCGCCACCGCCTGTCTTTCTCCGGCTGTCCGCGGGAAATGTTCGAAGCCGAGCAGATTGTCGAGCGGGCTGTCGAAATGGATCAGCAGCGTTTCGCCCTCGAGCGCGATTTCCAGCCGGGCTTCGCCATGCACATGCGGTGGCGCGGCGGACAGCGACGAGGCAAACAGCAGGGCGATGGCAGGGAGCAGGTGGCGCATGGGATTTCCTTTTCGTGCCGACGGGCTGGCGCAGGGCTGGTTGCGGTCAACCGGCGAAATCGGGCAAAAACGCCAGTGCCCGGCCGCGGCAATCGCTACGCAGTTGTCCGGCGTGCCAGGCGATCCGTCCGGACACGACGGTCGTCGCGACACGGCTGCGGAAGCGCCGGCCGGCGAAGGGCGACCAGCCGCAACGGCTGAGCACGGGATCGTCCGGCGCATCGACGTCGCGGTCGCCGATCAGCACCAGGTCGGCCCAGTAGCCCTCGCGCAGGTAGCCGCGTTCGGCGATGCGGAACAGGTCGGCGACGCGGTGACTGGTTTTGGCGACCAGGGTCGGCAGGTCGATGATGCCGTCGTGCACCAGGCCCATCAGACCGGGCAGCGCGTGCTGGGCGAGCGGCAGGCCGGCCGGCGCCTGGAAGTAGCGGCCGGCTTTTTCCTCCAGCGTGTGCGGCGCGTGGTCGGTGCCGATGACGTCGAGACGGTGGCTGTTCAGCGCGGCGCGCAGGGCGTCGCGGTCGGCCTGTGTCTTGACCGCCGGATTGCATTTCAGATGACTGCCCAGCCTGGCATAGTCGCGCTCGTCGAACAGCAGGTGATGGGCGCAGACCTCGGCGCTGATCCGCTTGTCGGCCAGCGGCAGGTCGGTGAAGAGTTCGAGTTCGCGGGCGGTCGAAATGTGCAGCACGTGCAGCCGCGTGCCGTGCTTTTGGGCCAGCGCCACGGCGAGCGACGAGGATCGGTAGCAGGCTTCGGCGTCGCGGATCAGCGGATGGGCCGAGAAGGGCACGGCATCGCCGTGCGTTTTTCGCCATTTCTCCTCGTTGACCGCAATCGACGGCGTGTCTTCGCAATGGGCGAGCAGCAGGGTCGGCGCGCAGGCGAACAGGCGTTCGAGTACGGCCGGGTCGTCCACCAGCATATTGCCGGTCGAGGCGCCCATGAACACCTTGATGCCGGCCACTTGGCGCGGATCGACGGCAGCGACGGCGTCGAGATTGTCGTTGGTGACGCCGAAATGAAAGGCGTAGTTGGCCAGCGAGTCGCGGGCGGCGATGGCCTTCTTCTCGGCCACGGCAGCCATCGACAGTGTCGGCGGCCGGGTGTTGGGCATGTCCATGAAACTGGTGATGCCGCCGGCGACGGCTGCCGCCGATTCGCTGGCAATGCAACCCTTGTGCGTCAACCCCGGTTCACGGAAATGGACCTGGTCGTCGATCATGCCGGGCAGCAGCCACTGGCCGGCGGCATCGATTTCCTCGTCGGCCGTTGCGTCGATGCTGGCCGCGATCTTGTCGATACGGCCATGGCGAACCCGCAGATCGGCTTCGACGATGAGCCCTTCGTTGACCAGGCGGGCGTTGCGGATGAGCAGAGTGGTCATTGTCGCGATTCAGCCGTGCCGAGGATTGACTGGCGCTCGCCGCGCTTGAGCCGTTCGAACAGATCGGGATCGGGCCAGGCCTGGCGGATGGCGTCGGAAAATTCGATGTCGTCGAGCGCGATCGGCCCCATGCGCGGATTGATCGCGTCGTCGCGGAAGCACTGGGCGTAACCGGTTTCGGTTTCGTGGACGATGACCGAATGCAGGCGCACGTCGGCCTCGCCGTTGCTCATCTCGGTCAGTTCGAGCAGTCGCTCAACCAGCACGAAGAACAAGCGCGAGAACTGCTCGGCACTGGGCGAAACGGGAATCCGCACCCAGCGTTCGGAAAAGCGCTGGCCGGCGGCGATGTACTCGGGGTCGTCGCCCGACCAGAGCGCAACGGCGTGATCGAAGGCGTCGATCAGCGTGTGCGCGCCGCACTTCAACAAGCCGAAGTCGTAGACCATCTGGCCGCGGTCGAGCGCAAAGGCTTCGAGCAGCAGCTCGACCTTGTACGAATGGCCGTGCAGCGAGTGCGAACAGCGGCGTGTACTGCAGCCGCGCACGATGTGCGCATTCTCGAAGCGGAACAGCTTGCGGATCAGCATGCCGCTTTCGTTTCGCCGACGTCGCGGGCACCGCAGAACATGGCGAAGGCCTGTTCGATCATGCTTTGCGGAATGTCGCGGACGATGAACACCAGGCGACTCCGTCGATCATTGTAGGGCGCCTCGCCCGGCCATTCGTCGAGCCGGGCGTACGGGTACATCACGTGCTGCACGCATTGCACGATGCGGGGCTTGTGATCGCCGACGACATTGAGCAGACCCTTGATGCGCAGGATGCGGTCGCCCATGGTGTCGAGCAGCGTTGCCACGGCATCGGCAAAGAAGACCCATTGCAGCGGTTCGTCGAAGGTCAGGGCAAAGCTGTATACGTGGGCGTCGTGGCGGTCGACGTCGTGATGGTGATGATGCTCGTGCGCCTTGCGCCGCTCCTCGCGCACCTTTTCCTCGGCCAGCCAGCCGGCGACGTCGGGCGATTTGCGGCGCGGATCATAGAGCCCGCAGTCGGTCAGTGAGGCAACGGCAAGCTCGCCGCGCCGTACGTAGATCTGCGCGGCGGCGGGATTGAGCCGGGTCAGCATGGCGCTGACTTCAGCCAGTTGCCCGGGCGTGGCCAGGTCGCACTTGCTGAGCAACAGGCGGTCGGCCATCGCCACCTGTTTGACCGGCTCCGGATGACGGGCCAGTTGATCGAGTAGGTGGGTGCTGTCGACGACGGTGACCACGCCGTCGGTACGGAAGCGCTCGGCGATGAAGAAATCCTCCATCAGCGTGAAGATCACCGGCGCCGGATCGGCCAGACCGGTGGTTTCGATGATCACCCGGTCGATCGGCGGCAGTTCGCGGCGCAGGCTGCGCATGAACAGCTCCCCCAGGCTCCGGGTCAGGTCGCTGCGCACGGTGCAGCAGATGCAGCCGGAATCGAGCAGGACCAGATCCTCGTCGATTCTGGTCACCAGATGGTGGTCGACCGCAACACTGCCGAATTCGTTGATCAGCACGGCGGTGCGGGCCATCTCCGGCTGCTTCAGCAAGTGGTTGAGCAGCGTCGTCTTGCCGGCGCCGAGAAAGCCGGTGAGCAGGGTGACCGGGATGCGCCGGTCGTGGTCGGTATGGTTCATGATGGCCTTCAGTCGCCGAATTGGCGTTTACGTTGTTCGCGGCGCTCCTGCGCCTCCAGGCTCAGGGTGGCAGTCGGCCGGGCGAGCAGGCGGGCGATGCCGATCGGCTCGCCGCTTTCCTCGCACCAGCCGTAACTGCCGTCGTCGATGCGGCGCAGCGATTCCCGGATCTTCTTCAGCAGTTTGCGCTCGCGGTCGCGCACGCGCAGTTCCAGCGTGTGTTCTTCCTCGCTGCTGGCGCGGTCGGTCCAGTCCGGCGTGGCCGCGTTTTCCTGCAGATGCTGGGTGGTTTCCTGCGCCGCGTCGCGCAGAGCCTTCTCTTCCGCCAGCAGGCGCTCACGAAAGAACGCGAGTTGCCGGGGGGACATGTAGTCGTCTGCCGGCGCCGACAGCAAGGCCGCTTCGGTCAAGGGGGACATGTATGGTTTCTCCGTTTCGGCGACGCCGGGAAAGGCCGGGCGTTCGGAAAACAAATGCAATGTTATAACATTGCATTTGTCGCTTCCAGCGTCCGCTGCCTAAAATCCGTCCATGCCACGAAAAATATCCCCGCCCATGCTTGAATGCGCCGAGTTCGTCGATCGGGCCGCCGAACGTTGCAAGGCCCGCGGTGCCCAGATGACGCCGATCCGCCGGGATGTCTTGAGCCTGCTGCACGCCAGCGAGCACGGCCTGAAGGCCTACGACCTGCTGGCCCGCATCAAGGCGCTACGCAGCAACGCCACGCCGCCGACCGTATACCGGGCGCTGGATTTCCTGATGGAACAGGGATTGGTGCACAAGATCGAACGACTCAACCAGTTCGTCATCTGCCGCCATGAGTCGCACCAGTTCCCCGGCGTGTTCATGGTCTGCCGGCGCTGCGGAAAACTCAGCGAATTGCAGGATCCGGCGCTGATGGCCGCCTTCTCGCGCAGTGTCGAGCGCAGCGGCCATCACCTGGCGTGCCACGAACTCGAAATCGCCACGATCTGCCCGGATTGCCGCTGAGTTTGCGATGGGCTTGAGCGACGCCCTCCGGCGTGCTGGCAGCGGTCTCGTTCGCGGCTTGGTTTTTCGCAACGCAACTTGAGCTGCGGCTTATCCCGTCACCATGTAATCGCTGGAAGTTTTGCGGACACCATCGGATGCATGGCTGATTGAGTGGCTTCCGTTCTTCGGCCTTAGCGGACTGTGGCCCTCGAAATGCAAATGGCCGTTCTGGTGACAGAGCGGCCATTTGTGTTTTGAAAATACAGAAGATAGCTTTCGGCAGCCTGCTATATACCCCGATAAATCATCATTGTGCAGGAGCCTCAACTGCTCTTAGTTGTTGCGGGGCAATACCATCGAAGAAGTAGTCCAAGACATACCTATCGAACGAATCAAGCCCCCCTACTTTCCCGATGATATCGGGCTGTATCTCACGCAGAAAATTGATTGCTGAATGAAGATCTAGCTTTTCATCTTCGAAATTTACGAGACCAGAGGCGTGAATTTTCTTTGCCAGCATGCGTGGCAATCCATACTCTTCAAGCTCCATTACGCACGACGGCAGGAAAGCCTTCGACAGTCTGGCAATGAAGGGAGAGATATCCACCTTGTACTCCGGAGTCATTTCCTTCTGAATGACATTGATGTCGTTCAGCAATGCAGTCAATTTAAACGTTGCATTGCGCTCCATCTTAAAAAACGCCTCGATCGTTACGTCGTGCTCCGATAGCTGCTCCAGCAGATCAGGAATCGAAAGGGTCCAATTGCCAGACAACGCTCTTACAAATTCAGCGAATTTCGTGTGAGAAGCATCCCATCCACCAGGAACCAGTTTCAGGACTTTACAGAGCGTCCAAACCCAATAGTCGTTTGATGGAGCATATAGGTTGGCAAGTGCTCTTACCAATTTGGAGTCATTCCTGATTGCAAATGCAATTGCGGTAATCAATTCCGTGTCGCTTGAAATCAACGCACCTTCGTTCCGCATGCGCTCAAACGACTCATCCCCCATGATCTGAGCCATCTCCTCCTTGTAGTGCAAGAGCTTTGCCAACTGCTCTTTGGTCAGTTCCTGCTTGTATTTCTCGTCATCTACATCAGCAAGCAACTCGTCAGGGAAGGTCAATTCAAGCTGGGTATCAGCAGCAGCGGGAGGCTCTTCAAGGATATAAATCTTGCCGACGAAGTGCCTGAACATTCTTCCACCTCGCCCAATGATATTGCGATAGGTGAAATCATCGAGTTTCAGGTGTGCTTTCTTGTTACTCCAGACAATGACGTTCTCCGCCGAGGTATTCACCCCCTCAATGATTGATGAGGTTGAAACCAGCGTTTGTAGCCCGTCCTTCTCCTCTTCGAAGAGTCGAACCTGTATCTGACTCAAGGAGCGATGAAGCTGTCCTGTATGGATGCCGACCCCTCGTTTAACCAAATTGGTCAGTTTCCAGTTCGGGTGATAGTTCGTCGAAAGCCAGGCGGAAAAGTCGGAGAGCAGCGGACTATCCTCCTTGTCGGTGTTGTCGATCAGCAATGTGGTTACGCTATCAACGCCAGGGTAGGAGCCTGCGTAAATCAGAGACTTGGTTTCGTGTTTCCCCAAAATCCTGAGAAGTGCATCGTTTTTCTTCTGCACATCCTTGTTGATGTCCTTGAACTCTTCATGTTTCTCAAGGAACACCGTATTGAAATCCATACGCAGGAAGGTCATACCCTTCGTGAAAGGGTTGTCGTTCAAGTCGGCGATGTTCGGTGCCAAGTAATATTTCTGTGCTGCCTTCTCTCCCAGCTTGAGCATGGCTTTCAAGAGGGCTGGCGACCTTTCCTTGTCGAAGGCACGGCTCGCCTTATAAAACTCATCGACGACCAGCAAGTCCAATTGTTCAAGCTTGTCACTGTAGTGAATCGCCCTTTCCTGCGGGAAGATGAGGATGTTCTTCTCGCCGAGTTCGACCTCCGATGTCGTCACAATTTTGTACTCGGCAGAAAACTTTTTGCTTAATCTACGTCTGGTTTCATCGGTCAGTGCGATGGTGGGAACCAGAATCAGAACGTTTTTAGGTTTCTTGATTGCGATGTAGGCATCAATGATCAGGCTTTTGCCAAAGCTTGTAGGAGCACTGACAGCAAGGTCGTCGCCATCCAGAAGGTGTTTTAGGACTAACGACTGCTCACTGTGTAGCGTGACAGGCTCATCCTGTCCGATGTCCACCTTGAAAGATTCATAGACGAATCTGTCTTGCCAACTCGATGTCTCAGGTTCGAGATAGGGAAACAGCCCTGACTCTCGAATAAGGTGGTTCAGCAACGGGGTGTAGGCTTGTTCTGTTTTGCCAAGAGTATCAAGCAGGCAAATAAGGCGGTTTCTTGCTTCAATCTCCTCGTTAGCTTGCAGTAAGTCATTGATGGCGGAGCATTCCTCGAAGATATCCATCACCCGTTATCCTTGTAAAAAGCAACAGCTTTCGTGAACTGATCAACCAGTTCTTGCCTATCTGGAACGGGAAGCAAAATGATGTGAAATTTGATAGATGAATACTTCGAGACCTTATCCGCAAGCGTTTCAATTTGCTTCTTGAAGTAGGCAGTCGCTCGGTCAAGGTGCTGCTCTCGAAGCTTCGCCCTATATTCGTCATTCATCTCCTTGGTACCTGCCGTTATTGAGCACTGATGCAAAAGCAGGATGGGGATATGTAGGATTGGCTTGATGTTGTCCATCGAATTGTCGGGCGACAATGCAAGCTTAATCTTGGCAGCCAGCGCCTTGTTCTCAACAAGTCGGTCTACCTCTGCCATGTTGGTGATGATGCTGTTTTCTTTTTTCAGCTTCTCTGTCAGCAGTGAGTTTCCGACTGACTTGACGATGGATGCCAACCTTGCGTCTTCTATGCTGTTGTAAAACTTTGCCTCCCCAAACCAAAGCGAAAAAGCATCGTTACCCTCTATAACAATATGAACGCTATCTGCCCCTTTGGCATTGTCTTGAACATTTTGCTTGTAGAAAATCTTGGGGACGATGGGCAATGCCTTGTAGTGGTGGTGCATGATTCCATAGAGGACAATTTCGGCAAGTTCACTTCCCTTCCCCTTGTCGTCCTCCTTGTCGGTCAGCCGCAAGTTCATGGCAGCCTCTCGTAGAGTCGAATCACTCTTGCCTGCCAACTTTTCTCGCTCTTGTACCGTTAGTGCTGTCAAAGCGATGTTGTCCCAGACGAAACTATTGAATTTTCTTCGTCGCCACTTCTCATCCTCAAAATCGTTAGCCAGGCTCAAAACGGTTTTGTTGTCGACGGGAGCAAGCTCTGTGCCCTGAATCAGATTCAGGTAGTTGTCGTTGATGAGAATTTCAAAGTGCATCGAGGTCATCCAATCAAAAGGTCAGTCGCCTTTTTGCGTCACGCATTTCTTGTATGAGAAGCCTTCCTTGGTTCCATCCAACAACACCGCACAAAAGCACTGAGAACCGAATTTTTCTGGCATAACCTCGAAATAATTTACGCCAGGACCAACTTTTGATGAATAGCTCGGGTGTCTCTTAAACAGTTCTGCGAGATGAGTGGAATCCTCGGGTGAAACGATTTCACCAGGGATATAGCGATTAAGCATTTCCTTGAAAAAGGCATGGGCTTGGGTTTGATTGCCAAAGCTGATTGTTTCGAGAACTACTGATTTCCCTCTTGCCATTTCGTCCTCCACTGAGCGAATTCAAAGATTTATCTGGGCTATGTTACCTCGAATTGTTCGTCATACACCCTGGCAGGGGGGCATAGGGAACTTCAAGCCAGTTCTAGTTCAGTTGTCGAAGACCTCGACGGCAACCTATGCATGAATTTCTGGATTGACTGTTCAGTCTCGGAAGTCAGACATTTGCCCATTGGAAGCCAATATCTCTTCGGGTTCTGGGCCGTTCTTCACTGAAGAGGAAAGCAGTCATTGAGTACGATCAACTACCGAGTGACAGCTAACTATCGCAAAGCTGCCTGGTTCCAAGCACTACCTCAAAGTCGGCTCCGGTCGATATCCAGCCTAATAAGAGCGCCATTCTAGATTGGGCTCTAGTTGGTTTGAAAAGTAGGGCTTCTCAACGGTGTCTGCGAAACTCCAATTTTCTGATTTGCCGAATTCTGCAGCTCTTAGCGGTTGATAACCCTTGGAAACCATTGTGGCACCGATGTTTGCTATCTCGACCTAAGCTGCGAAAGTCTCAACTTAAGCTGCGGACGAGAGAAGGGATAGATCGAGACCGTTGACGAAATCATATCGATGTAACTAAACTTATCGATATGAAATCCGACTACACCCAAACCATCCCGCCCGAATGGCGCCAGATGTCGAAGATTTTCGTTGCCCTCGGCGACGAGCATCGGCAGCGCATCCTGTTGTTGTTCGAGCCGGGCGAGCGCCTGAATGTCGGGCAGATCGCCGAAGTCTCCACGCTGGCGCGGTCGACCGTCTCTCACCACTTGAAAGTGCTGCACGAGGCCGGCGTGCTGGCTTCGGAAAAGATCGGCAAGGAGGTCTGGTTCTGGATCGACCGGCCGATGCTGGAAACCACGTTCTCCAACGTTCTCGATTACCTGAAGGAATCCACCTGATGCGAGCCCTGTTGCGTCCGCTCCTGCGCTTTCTCGCGCGTCTGCTGTTCCGTGTCGACGTGCAGTTTCACCAGTCCGACTTCTCGCACCGCAAGCTGCTGATCGTTGCCAATCACGAGTCCTTTCTCGACGGTCTGCTGATCGGGTTGTTCCTGCCGATCGACCCGGTCTTCGTCGTGCATACCGGCATTGCCCGGCAATGGGGCTTTCGTCTGCTGCTGTCGCAGGTCGATTACCTGGCGGTCGATCCGACCAGTCCGATGGCGATGAAGCAGGTGATCCGGCTGATCGAGTCCGGCCGGCCGGTGGTCATTTTCCCGGAAGGGCGGATCACGCTGACCGGCTCGCTGATGAAGGTCTACGACGGTCCGGCCTTCGTCGCCGCCAAGACCGGTGCGACGGTGATTCCGGTGCGTCTGGACGGTGCTTCGCGCACCTATTTCTCGCGCCTGTCCGGCAAGTATCCGAAAGCCTTTTTCCCGCAGATCCGGATGACCGTGCTGCCGGCTGCGCATTTTCCGATGCCCGAGGCGTCGACCGCAAAACTGCGCCGGCGCAAGGCCGGTGAGCAGATGCGCCGGCTGATGCAGGAAATGATCTTCGCCTCCCGCCCGCAGCAGACGCTGTACGACGCCCTGTGCGACGCGGCCGAGATCTTCGGGCCGAAACGCCGGCTGCTCGAGGACATGAAGCAGATCGAGTATTCCTACCGCGACCTGCAGAAAATGGCGCTGATCCTCGGCAGGCAGATCGAGCGCATCACCCGGGTGGATGAGCGGGTCGGCCTGCTGCTGCCCAACCTGGTGCCGACCATCGGCCTGATCTTCGGCCTGACCGCCCGGCGGCGGGTGCCGGCGATGCTCAACTACACCGCCGGCACCGACGCCATGCAGGCCGCCTGCACCGCGGCAGAAGTGCGCACCATCATCAGTTCGCGCGCCTTCGTCGAGCAGGCCAAGCTTGCCGACAAGCTGGCCGGTCTGCAGGCGGTCGAACTGGTTTATCTGGAAGACATCCGCGAGCGTATCGGGCTGGCCGACAAGCTGTGGCTGATCCTGTGGGCGATCCGCTTCCCGCGTGCCTTCGAGCTGCCGGCCTCGCCGGAGGATGCGGCGGTGGTGCTGTTCACGTCGGGTTCCGAAAGCAAACCGAAGGGCGTCGTGCTGCCGCACCGGGCGATCCTCGCCAACATTGCGCAGGTGCGGGCGGTGATCGATTTCTCGGTGGACGACAAGGTGCTCAACGCCCTGCCGATCTTCCACAGTTTCGGCCTGACCGCCGGTGCGCTGCTGCCGGTGCTGACCGGCGCCAGCCTGTTCCTCTACCCGTCGCCGCTGCACTACCGGGTGATCCCGGAAGTCGCCTACGACCGCAGTTGCACCGTGCTGTTCGGTACCTCGACCTTCCTCGCCAACTACGCCAAGTTCGCGCATCCGTACGATTTCTACCGCTTGCGCTACGTCGTGGCCGGTGCCGAAAAGCTGTCGGAAGCGGTGCGCAACCAGTGGTTCGAGAAGTTCGGCATTCGCATCTTCGAAGGTTACGGCGCGACCGAGACGGCGCCCGTTCTTGCGGTCAACACGCCGATGGCCTACAAAACCGGCACCGTCGGCAACCTGCTGCCGGGCATCGAGCACAAACTGCTGCCGGTGCCGGGCATCGCCAACGGCGGCATCCTGCACGTGCGCGGGCCCAACGTCATGGCCGGCTACCTCAAGGCCGACCGGCCGGGCGTGCTGCAGGCGCCGACCTCGGATGCGGGCGACGGCTGGTACGAAACCGGCGACGTGGTCGACATGGACGACGAAGGCTTCGTGAAGATCGTCGGCCGGGTCAAACGCTTCGCCAAGATCGCCGGCGAGATGGTCAGCCTGGAAGTCGTCGAGAAACTCGCCGTCGCCACCTCGCCGGACAAACCGCATGCCGTGTCCAGCCAGCCCGATGCCGCCAAGGGCGAAGCGCTGGTGCTGTTCACCACCGACCCGCTACTGACCCGCGAGGCGCTGGCCGGCAAGGCGCGCGAGCTCGGCGTCCCGGAACTGGCGGTGCCGAGGAAGATTCAGGTGGTCGACGCGCTGCCGCTGCTCGGCACGGGCAAGATCGATTACGTGACGCTGAAGCAGATGGCGGAGGCGGCGTAAGCCGAAACAGCATGCGCGTGGAACCGATCATCGCCGTGCAGTTGTTGGTCTTCTTGGGGCTGACCTGGTTGGTCTATCGTCTCCTGGCAAGGCGTGTCCGCGTTGCCGGAATGCCGTGCTGGCAGGCCTGCTTGATATTCGCCAGTTGGTTAGCCGTTGCACCCTATGGCTTGCTCAAGCTTTTCGTCCCTTTGGCCAACCGGCTGTTCCTGATTTATCCCGCGCTCCAGAGCGGAGCCTGGGATGTTGGGCTGGCTTTTGCGCTCTGGTTGGGGATGGCTTTGGCCTATGCGTTGGGCGTCATCGTCGGTGTCTGGGGCGTCAGAAATTTAATCCGAATGAATGCAGGAAGGGAGCATGAAGGTGTCTGCTGAAGGAAATCCTGATCGCACTCGCCGCCGCTTGCTCGGCTTCATCGCCGGCGGCACCGCGCTGGCCGCCGCCGGTGCCAGCCTGGCCAAGCCGGTGGTGGTCAATCCCTGTCGCGCGGCGATTCCATTGCAACTGCTCGACAGCCCCTGGTTGAAGCAGGCCTGGGCCGGCATCGATCCGGCCGGGCTGTGGGACTGCCATGTGCATCTGGCCGGGCTGGGCGACGGTGGCAGCGGCATCGAGATCGGGCCGCAACTGTCGTCGCCGCTGCAGCCGGTGCATTACGCGCAGCGCCTGTTCTACATGAACGCCGGCTGCGCCCACGACGCGCCGGGTGCGGTCGATGCCGCCTACGTTGCGCGCCTGCTCAACCTGTGCGACGCGATGCCGGCAGGCTTCAAGGTCATGCTCTTCGCCTTCGAGCGTTTTCACGACGCGGCCGGCCACGCGCATCCCGAGCATTCGGCTTTCTACGTGCCGAACGCCTGGGCGGCCAAGCTGGCGCGCGAGTTTCCGGCGCGTTTCGAGTGGGTGGCGTCGCTGCATCCCTACCACGTTGCTGCGGTCGACGAGCTGAAACAGGCGATTTCCGACGGCGCGCGGGCGGTGAAATGGCTGCCGGCCGCGCAGGGCATGGACCCGGCGTCGCCCAAGTGCGATGCCTTCTACCGCGTGCTGGCCGAGGCCGGGACGCCGCTGATCGTCCATTGCGGCGAGGAAAAGGCGGTCAAGGGCAGCGATACCCAGGCCTTCGGCAACCCGCTGCGCCTGCGCCGGGCGCTCGATCTCGGCGTCCGGGTCGTGGTCGCCCACTGCGCGACGATGGGCACGGACCTCGACGACGATGGCCAGGTCCGCCCCAGTTTCGACCTCTTCCTCAAGGCGATGGCCGAGCCGCGTGCGGTCGACCGGCTCTACGGCGACATTTCCGCGATCGCGCTGCGCAACCGCCAGCCGGCCGTGATCCGCAGCCTGCTCGAACGCGAGGATCTGCATCCGCGCCTGCTGCACGGTTCGGACTATCCGTTGCCCGGCGTGCTGCCGCTGATTTCGCCGGCGACGCTGGCGCGCGCCGGCCTGCTGCCGAAGGCGGCGGTCGCCGATCTCGATGCGCTGCGCGAACACAACCCGCTACTCTTCGATTTCGTTCTCAAGCGCCTGCTCTCGTGGCAGGGTCATTCCTTCTCGCCGGCGGTCTTCGATACCCGCCGCATTTTTACGGTCGACCGGTCATGAGCGGACAATTCGCCCTCCTCAAGCAACGACGTTTCGCGCCCTTCTTCGTCACCCAGTTCCTCGGCGCCTTCAACGACAACCTGTTCAAGAACGCGCTGGTCGTGTTGTTGACTTTCCAGGCGGCACAATGGACGACGCTCAAGGCGGAGTTGCTGGCCAACCTGGCGGCCGGCGTCTTCATCCTGCCGTTCTTCCTGTTCTCGGCGACGGCCGGGCAACTGGCCGACAAATACGACAAGGCGCTGCTGGCGCGGCTGGTCAAGGTGCTGGAAATGGCGATCATGGCGATCGCCGCCGCCGGCTTCTTCCTGGTCAGCCTGCCGGTGCTGATGGTCGCGCTGTTTCTGCTCGGCTGCCATTCGACGCTGTTCGGGCCGGTCAAGTACGCGATCCTGCCGCAGCACCTGCACACCGACGAGCTGGTCGGCGGCAATGCGCTGATCGAGGCCGGCACCTTTATCGCCATCCTGATCGGCACGCTGGCCGGCGGCCTGCTCGCCGGCTCGGTCGAGCATCCGGCCTGGATTGCCGCCGGCGGCTTCGTCGTTGCTTTTGCCGGCTACCTGAGCAGCCGCGGCGTGCCGGTCGCACCGCCGCCGGCGCCCGGGCTGGCGGTCAACCTCAATCCGCTGACCGAAACCTGGCGCAATATCCGTTTTGCCCGACAGAACCGCACGGTCTTCCTGTCCATCCTCGGCATTTCGTGGTTCTGGCTGTTCGGCGCGATGCTGCTGGCGCAATTTCCGGCCTACGCCAAGAACGTGCTGGGCGGCGGCGAAGGCGCGGTGACGATGTTGCTGGCCGTGTTCACGGTCGGTATCGGTGCCGGTTCGATGCTGTGCGAGCGGATGTCGGGCAGACACGTCGAAATCGGTCTGGTGCCCTTCGGCTCGATCGGCCTGACGCTGTTCGGCCTGGACCTGTGGTGGGCTTCGCCGGCCGATCTGGTCGGTACGACGGCGCACGCGCTGAGCGCGCTGCTCAGCCTGCCGGCGGTCTGGCGCGTGTTGTTCGACCTGCTGATGTTGGGCGTCTTCGGCGGCTTCTTCATCGTGCCGCTGTACGCATTGGTCCAGTTGCGCAGCGCCGAAGAAACGCGGGCCCGGATCATCGCCGCCAACAACATCGTCAATGCCCTGTTCATGGTCGTCGGCGCGCTCGGTGCGGCGGCGGCGCTCGGCGCCGGGCTGTCGATCCCGGCGTTGTTCGGCATCGCGGCGCTGCTCAATGCGGCGGTGGCGGTGTACATCTACGGCCTGGTGCCGGAATTCCTGCTGCGTTTCATCGCCTGGCTGCTGGTCAAGGCGGTGTACCGGCTGCGCGTCGAGGGCGGTGAGCACATTCCGCTGGAAGGACCGGCGCTGCTCGTTGCCAACCACGTCAGTTACGCCGATGCGGTGATCCTGATGGGGGCTGCGCCGCGGCCGGTGCGCTTCGTGATGGATGCGCGCATCTACAACGCGCCGGTGCTCGGCTTCGTGTTCCGTCACTGCGGCGCGATTCCCATCGCCTCGGCCAAGGACGATCCGGCATTGATGGAAAAAGCCTTCGCCGAGGTGTCGACCGCACTGGCCGACGGCGAACTGGTCGGCATCTTCCCGGAGGGCGGGATTACCCGCGACGGCGAGTTGCAGCCCTTCCGCCCGGGCGTGAACCGCATCCTTGCCGACAATCCGGTGCCGGTCGTGCCGATGGCCTTGTCCGGCCTGTGGGGCAGTTTCTTCTCGCGCATCGACGGTGCGGCGATGCAGCGTCCGTTCCGGCGCGGGCCATTTTCGCCGATCCGGCTCCGGGTCGGGGCGCCGCTGGCGGCGGCCGAGGCGACACCGGCTGGCTTGTTCGAGATCGTTCGAGGGCTGCGGGGAGAGTTGCGGTGAACGGGTAAAATAGGCCGTTTTTCCCGCCGGATAGCCCGATGAATGCCGTAACGACGATACCCGAAGATCCGCTGGTCGCGCTGGCCGATGCCGACCTGCAACGCCTGGCGGCGCGCCTGGCGCAGGATGTGTTCGGCGGGGTGTTCCGGCAGGCCGTGTCGGCCGACGGTGCATCGGACGAAGCCGCGCTGGCCGAGGTCGGCGCGCGTTGTGCCAACTGGTGCCGGGCGGCGGGCAGCGACGAAGGCCGGGCCTTGCGGCTGGCTCTGCTGATCAGCGGCCTCGACCAGTGGGGGCTGGCTTACAGCCAGGCTTTCCAGCTGACGGCAATTCCGGCGCTGAGCGCGCTGGTCGGCGCCTTGCGCACCGGCCTTGATGCGCAAGGCGATGCGCTGTTTCAGCGCTATTTCGCACAAATCGACGATGAGGAAAGCGCCGCCATCGATTTCAAGATCGAACTGCGCCGGGCCATCCATCTGGCCTTGTGGCATGCCATGGCGGCTTGCGAGACCGCCGAGCAGGCAGGAAACATCGTCCGGCCGCTGGGCAGCCTGATGCTGGCGCTTGACCAGCGCATGCCGGTGCTCGGCTGGCGTCTGCTGGCCGATGCGCTGGCCAACATCCAGATCAGCCTGCTCAACGATGCTTCGGCCAGCGCGGTGGCGCAGGACGCGATGCAGACCCTGTTCGCCTCGCTGCGACATGCGTTGCCGGCCGACCGTTACCAGGCCATCCTGGCGCATTCCGGGCAGGCGGTGATCGCCTGGCAACGGGCCAGTCGTCCGGCGGCCGTGCACTGATGGACAAGGCGACAATGAACTGGCCGACGATCCGCGCCCGGCTCGATCTCTACGAGAAGCTGATGCGGCTGGACAAGCCGATCGGCACGCTGTTGCTGCTCTGGCCGACGCTGTGGGCGCTGTGGCTGTCGGCCGAGGGCGGCCCCAACTGGATCGTCGTCTGGGTGTTCGCCCTCGGCACCCTGTTGATGCGTTCGGCCGGCTGCGTGATCAACGATTACGCCGACCGCGATTTCGACAAACACGTCGAGCGCACCAGGGAACGCCCGCTGACCGCCGGCAAGGTGAGCACGAAAGAGGCGCTGCTCCTGTTCGCCGCGCTTTGCCTGGCGGCCTTCGCGCTGGTCCTGATGCTCGGCAAGCCGCTGGTCGTCTGGCTGTCGATTCCGGCGGTCTTCCTTGCCGCCAGCTACCCGTTCACCAAGCGCTTCTTCGCCATCCCCCAGGCCTACCTCGGCATTGCTTTCGGCTTCGGCATCCCGATGGCCTACGCCGCGCAGCTCGGCGAGGTGCCGGCGCAGGCCTGGTGGCTGTTGCTGGCCAATGTCTTCTGGGCGGTCGCCTACGATACCGAGTACGCGATGGTCGACCGCAACGACGACCTGAAGATCGGCATCAAGACCTCGGCGATCACCTTCGGCCGTTTCGACGTCGCCGCGGTGATGCTGTGCTACGCCGCGACACTGGCGCTGATCGCCTGGGTCGGCAGCAGCTATGCGCTGGGCTGGCCGTTCTACGGCGCGCTGGTCATCGCCGCCGGCATCATGGGCGTCCATTACACCTGGATCCGCGGCCGCGAACGCATGGCCTGCTTCAAGGCCTTCCTGCACAACAACTGGGTCGGCGGCATCATCTTCGCCGGCATCGCCCTGGACTTCCTGCTCCGATGAAATACCACGACCTGCGCGACTTCCTGTCGCAACTGGAAAAGACCGGCGAACTCAAGCGTGTCACGGTCGACGTCGATACGCACCTGGAAATGACCGAGATCGGCGACCGCGTGCTGCGCGCCGGCGGCCCGGCGCTGCTCTTCGAAAAGGCCCATACGCAGGGCCGCCGGCACGAGATGCCAGTACTCACCAACCTGTTCGGCACGCCGAAGCGCGTCGCGCTGGGCATGGGCGAGGAATCTGTGCAGGCGCTGCGCGAGGTCGGCAAGCTGCTTGCCTACCTCAAGGAACCGGAGCCGCCGAAGGGGCTGAAGGACGCCTGGGACAAGCTGCCGGTCCTGAAGCAGGTGCTCAACATGGCACCGAAGAAGGTGTCGAACGCGCCCTGTCAGGAAGTCGTCTGGGAAGGCCGGGATGTCGATTTGTCGCGGCTGCCGATCCAGCATTGCTGGCCCGGCGACGTCGCGCCGCTGATCACCTGGGGCCTGGTCGTCACCAAGGGACCGCACAAGAACCGGCAGAATCTCGGCATCTACCGCCAGCAGGTGCTCGGCCCGAACAAGCTGATCATGCGCTGGCTGGCGCATCGCGGCGGCGCCCTCGATTTCCGCGATTTCAAACTGGCCAACCCCGGTCAGCCGTTCCCGATTGCCGTGGTGCTTGGCTGCGATCCGGCGACCATTCTCGGCGCGGTGACGCCGGTACCGGATTCGCTGTCCGAATACCAGTTCGCCGGCCTGTTGCGCGGCGGCAAGACCGAGCTGACGCAATGCATCGGTTCGGGTTTGCAAGTGCCCGCTTCGGCGGAAATCGTTCTGGAAGGCCATATCCATCCGGACGAAATGGCGCTCGAAGGCCCTTATGGCGATCACACCGGCTACTACAACGAGCAGGCAAATTTCCCGGTTTTTACGGTCGACCGCATCACCATGCGCAAAAACCCGATCTACCACAGCACCTACACCGGCAAGCCGCCCGACGAGCCGGCGGTGCTCGGCGTTGCGCTCAACGAAGTGTTCGTGCCGCTGCTGCAGAAGCAGTTCACCGAGATCGTCGATTTCTACCTGCCGCCGGAAGGCTGTTCCTACCGGATGGCCATCGTGTCGATCAAGAAGCAGTACCCCGGCCACGCCAAGCGGGTGATGTTCGGCATCTGGAGCTTCCTGCGCCAGTTCATGTACACCAAGACCATCGTCGTGGTCGATGACGACATCGACATCCGCGACTGGAAGGAAGTGATCTGGGCGATGACCACGCGCTTCGACGCGGTGCGCGACACGACGCTGGTCGACAACACGCCGATCGACTACCTCGACTTCGCCTCGCCGGTGGCCGGCCTCGGTTCGAAGATGGGCATCGACGCGACCAACAAGTGGCCGGGCGAGACCAATCGCGAGTGGGGCCGGCCGATCGTCATGGATGCTGCGGTGAAAACGCGGGTCGACGAAATCTGGGACGGCTTGGGCTTGTGAGCATGACGGTCGTCGATGTCGATCTGGGCGATGCGCGCCACGCAGCGGCGCTCGTCGAACTGCTCGACCACTACGCGCAGGACCCGATGGGCGGCGGCGTGCCGCTCAGGCCCGAGGTCAGGGCGACGCTGGTCGATGCCCTGAAGCAGGTGCCGCATTTCCACGGTGCACTGGCTTTCGACGGCGAAAATGCGGTCGGCCTGATCCACTGCTTCGCCGGTTTTTCGACCTTTGCCGCGCGACCCTTGCTGAACATCCACGACATCGCCGTGCACCGCGCCTGGCGCGGCCGCGGGATCGGCCAGGCGCTGCTCGCCTGGGCGGAACAGCGGGCGAATGCACTGGGCTGCTGCAAGCTGACGCTGGAAGTGCTGTCGAACAACCGCCCGGCGATGGCTACCTACGAGCGGGCCGGTTTCGCGCCCTATGTGCTCGATCCGGCGGCCGGTCAGGCCTTGTTCCTGCAGAAAATGCTGTAGTCTTGCCGCGGCGGCAAGGTCGCCGCCGCATCGAGGAGAAGCCATGAACCAACCGGTTCCCGCGCCCGACCTGCAGGGCGTTCGTCCGTCGCTGGTGCAATTGACCCATGTCATCTACGCGCTGCACGCCAGCGCGGTGATCGTCGGCGTCAGCTCGTCGGTCGCCACGGTGGCCGGCGGTTTCGTCTTCGGCCTGCCGTCGCTGCTCGCCGTCTTCCTGAATTACCTGAAGCGCGGCGATGTGCGCGGTACCTGGCTGGAAAGCCATTTCAGCTGGCAGATCCGGACCTTCTGGTTTACCGCGCTGTGGCTGCTGGTGGCCGGTCTGCTGATGCTGACCATCGTCGGCATCCCGTTTGCCGCCTGGCTGGTCATTCCGCTGCTCGGCATCTGGGTCGGTTACCGCGTGATCCGCGGCTGGCTGGCCCTGGCCGGCGTGCGGCCGGTTTGATCCGGCGCCGGCTTCAGCCGACGAACAGCGGCCCGAGCGTGGCGATGGCCACGGTCAACGCGCCGAGCGCCAGATTCAGCGCCACCAGCGGCCGGATGCGGTTCATCGCCGCACCGGCCGTCGGCCAGTCCTGAGCGGCCACGCCGGCGCGCAGCCGGCGGTAGAACACCCCGTAGATGGCGATGAAGATCGCGGTCATCAGCAGGCCGAGGCCGGCCATCGCATGCCAGTACAGCGGCGCCTGGGCGAAACCGGGCATCAGGATCAGCGCAAAGCCGGAGACGAGGATCGCCGCAATGGCGACGCCGACCAGCGCAAAGAACCGGCCGAGCACGCCGCTCAGCAAGGGCAGGCGTTGTGGCGGCGGCAGCAGTTCGGCGGCGACCGGGCGCAGGCAGAAATGGGCGAAGCTCATGCCGCCGACCCAGACGATGACGCCGGCGAGATGCAGGAAAATCAGAAAAGAATGCATGGTCGGAACGCTTGCGGTGGGGACAGGCTGATTGTGCCCGAGATTTCAGCCGCGACCGACCGCGGCGGGAAAGCAGCGGCGGATCATCGCCAGCGAATGGCCGTAGCTGTGGCGGATCTGCGCGTCGTCGTAGCGGTGCTGGCGGCCGACCGGGCAGGCCTGGCGGGCAAGGCAGCCGGTGGCGCAGGGCGCGGCAGGACGCAGGCGTTCGCCGAGGCAGGCCGGCAGGTCGAAGGACTCGCCGCAGGCGCCGGCCGGGCAGGCCGCGACGCACGGCCGGTCGCGACAGTCGGCGCAAGGACTGCTGCGGTCGACCGGCACGGAGGGTGAAAAATCGCCGTCGCACAGCAGCAGCGCGCGGTAGGCGTACCAGCTGCCCCAGTGCGGATCGACTCCGACGCGGAATGGCGAATCGTGATGCCAGCCGGCCAGCGCACCGAGCGTCTGCAGGCCGATCGGTCGATCCGGCTCGACGGCGGCAGGGTAGAGCGCACGCCAGCGCCGTTCCGGCATTTTTTCGCGAAACACGCGGTCGACCGTAGCCAGCGTGTAAGTGTCGATCGGATGGTCGCCGGCGATGCCGCCGGCCTGCACGCAGTCCCACAGGCGCCGGCCGGCGTGGCCGAGCAGGATCAGCCGGGTTTCGCCGGCCTCGGCGCCGAGTTGCCGGCGAATGTCGTCGGGCAGCGCGTCGACCGCAAAGATGTGGCACAGATTGAGGCCGGCGTCGGCCAGCGCGCCGTCGGGGAAAAGCTCGGGATGCGGTGCGGCCGGGCTGCTCATGGCCGGTCGCCGCGCCGGGCGACCCAGGTCAGCAGCGCGTCGATCGCCGGTCCGCCGGCGGCGGCGCGCGGGTCGTTGATCAGGAAGGTCACCGCGTAACGCCGGCCGTCGCCGTCCAGGGCATAGCCGGCGGCGCTCTTCACACCATCCAGCGTGCCGGTCTTGATGTGCGCGCGGCCGACCGCCGGCGAGCCGTTCAGGCGCTTCTTCATCGTCCCGTCGACACCGGCCAGCGGCAGGCTGGCGATCAGCTCGGGCATCACCGGGTTGCGCCAGGCATCGAGCAGCAGCCGGTTGAGGCTGCCGGCGGCGATGCGTTCGCTGCGCGACAGGCCTGAGCCGTTGTCGACCACCAGTTCCGGGAAAGCCAGCCCGCGTGCGTTGAGCCAGTCGAGCAGGCGGCGCGTCGCGCGTTCGGTCGATGCCGGCGCGCCGTCGCCGGACAGCGTCAGGAACAGCTGGCGGGCCATCACGTTGTTGCTGTACTTGTTGATGTCGCGAACGATGTCGGCGAGCGGCGCCGACTCGTGACGGACGAGCGGCATCGCCCGTTCCGGCGTGCGGCCGTCGCGCACGCGGCCATCGAGCTTGCCGCCCAATTCGCGCCACAGCACGCGGATCAGCCCGTCGGCGTGCTGTTCCGGCGACAGCGGCGACAGGTTGAGCGCCCGTTCGCCGCATTGCTCGCCGTAGCTGCCGTTCATTTCCAGCCGCGGGCCGGGCAGCAGGCGCAGGCTGATCCGTTCCTTCCAGTCGCTGCCGCAGGCGCCTGGCGTCAGGCGCAGCTTGTTGTCGAACTGCAGGCCTTCGCTGGGCGTTTCGAGAATGGCGCGGGCGTTGCCGTCGACCGCAGCAAGTGTGAAGTTGAAGGCCTGGAAATTGAGCAGCAGCGCGTTCGGTCCGACGTTGTAAGGGCGCTGCGGCTTGTTGTCGAAGGCGGCCGGGTCGAAGGGGAAGGGGGCGAAGGCGCTGCGGTCGAGGACGATGTCGCCGGCGATGCGGTCGACGCCCCGGACGCGCAGTTTTCTCAGCAGCGCCCACAGGTCCTCGATGGCCAGCCGCGGGTCGCCGCTGCCCTTGAGGTAGAGATTTCCCTTCAGCACACCGTCGACCGCAGGCGCGTCGGTCCAGACGCCGGTCTGCCAGGTCCACGCCGGGCCGAGCAGATCGAGGCCGGCATAGGTGGTCAGCAGCTTCATCACCGACGCCGGGTTCATCGCCTGGCGGGCATTGTGTTCGAGCAGCGGGCGACCGGCATCGACCGGTTGGACGACGACGCCGACGGCGCTTTCGGGAATGCGCGCGGCGCGCAGCGCGTCGGCGACTTCCGGCGGCAGTTCGGCATGGAGCAGGGGGCTGGCGAGCAGGGCCAGGCAGAAACAGAGGAAACGGGCGAGCATGATCACGGAAATGAAAAAGGGGAGGCCGCAGCCTCCCCGGATTCTAAGCGGCTCCGCTCAGCGCCGGTAGAGTACGAAGCCGGAAATCAGCGTGTCGAGCTGGCGGGCGGTGCCGAGCAGATCGTCGGCCGCCTGGCGGGCCGAACGCGCCGCGGTGGTGTTCTGCTCGATCAGGTCGGTGATCTGTTGCATGCTGGCCGCCACTTCCTCGCTGGCGATGCCCTGCTGGCGTGCCGCATCCGAAATCTGGCCGGCCATCAGCGACACCTGGCCGGAGGATTCGGTGATACCGGCCAGCCCGGAAACGCTTTCGCGCAGTTTGCCGATGCCGGTATCGACTTCATCGGCGGCGATTTCCATGCTCGACACCGCCTGCGCGGTGACCGACTGGATTTCGTTGACCGTGTTGTTGATGTCGGCGGTCGAGGAGGTCGTGCGCTCGGCCAGCTTGCGCACTTCGTCGGCCACCACGGCGAAGCCGCGCCCCTGTTCGCCGGCCCGTGCCGCTTCGATGGCGGCGTTGAGCGCCAGCAGGTTGGTCTGGCTGGCGATGTCGGCGATCACCCGGGTGATGTCGCCGATCTTGGCGATCGAGCGGTTGAGCTGGTCGATCGTCTGCTTGGACGCGGTGACCGCCTCGACGACCCGGGTCGTCGCTTCCATGCTCTGATTGATGTTGTGGTTGCTCTGGCTGACCTGTTCCTGGGATTCGCGGGCGGCGCCGGCCGTTTCCTCGGCGTTGGCGGCGACTTCCTGGACCGACTGGCTGAATTCCTCGGTGGCGGCGGCCACGCCTTCGACGCTGGACTGCTGCTGCTCGGATTGCTGGGCGACCAGTGCCATCTGCGCTTCGAGTTCCTTGCTGCGGTTGTCGATGGCGCGCGAGGCCGAGGTGATCTCGTCGAGAATCGCCTTCAGCGTGCCCTGCATGGTCGCCAGGTTGCACATCAGGATGCCGGTTTCGTCGCGGCCGCTGATGTCGATTTCCTCGGTCAGGTCACCGCCGGCGATCTGCTCGAAATGGGCGATCGCCCGCCGCATCGGGCCGACGATGGCGCCGACCAGCAGCAGGCTGCCGATGGTGCCGATGGCGATGGCGGCAACCAGCAGGCCGATGCTCAGATTGCGGATTTCGGCGTAGTGGATTTCCGCCTTGCCGAATCGTTCGCTGGCGGACTTCGCCAGTTCGTCGACCAGCGCTTGCCCATCCTTTTGCATTTCCGCGTACAGCGGGTTGATGTTGCGCAGCAGGACGACGTTGGCTTCGGTGTAACTGCCTGCCTTGAGCAGTTCGCGGGCGGCGTTGACGCCTTCCTTGGAAAAGCGTTCGCGGGTTTCGCCGAACTTGTCGAGCAGTGCCTTCTGGTGTTCGCTCAGCGTGATGCCCTTGAGCTTGTCGAGCAAGGCGTTGATTTCCTCGCGGTTGCTCAGGGTCTTCTCGATATGCATGCCCAGCGGATGGTCGTGCATCTTCGACAGCGGACTGCCGGGGTCGTGCTGCAAGCCGAGCATGATCTGCGAACGATTGTCGGAGAGCAGGAACATCATCCGGTTGATGTCGTTCGACGGTTGCAGGTCGTTGAGATAAACCGCACGCAATTGTTCGTTGCTGCTCTTCAGTCCGCCCAGGCCGATGGCGCTGATCGCCAGCATCAGCGCGACCATGACGCCGATCGCCCCCCAAAGCCGGGCGCGCAGCCCCAGCATGCGGCGCCCGGTGGTCGGCAGGCTGCCCTTCTGTCCGGCAGCCTTGTAGGCCGCTTCCGCAGCGCTGCGCTTGTCGGCCGGCGCCGGTGTGCGTACCGACATGTAGCCAGTGATCCGGCCGTCCTTCTTGAGCGGCACGACAAAGGCCTCAACCCAGTAGAAATCGCCGTTCTTGCAGCGATTCTTGACCAGCCCGCGCCACGGCAACCCGGATTTCACCGTTTTCCACAGATCGCCGAACGCTGCCTCGGGCATGTCCGGGTGGCGGACGAGATTGTGGTTCTTGCCAAGCAGTTCCTCGCGGGAAAAACCGCTGATCTCGACGAAGGCATCGTTGGCGTAGGTGATGATGCCCTTCAGGTCGGTACGCGAGACCAGGTAGGTGTTGGGGGGGAACTGGACTTCTCGTTGGGTGACGGGCTGATTGTTTTTCATGTTCTGGCTACTTTTTGGGTGTGGCTGACGAGACTTGCCGGGTGGGGGGAGTTGTTGTCACGGCCAATAACCAACGGCACCGTGAGGCCATTCTAAACAGGCTGTTTGGAAATGGCTATCACTTAAGTAATAAGGGTTTTCCACAGCGTTTGTCGGTTTGCCGACAGGGTTTGCTTCGCGATCGAGCGGTCAGCAAGGAATGCGCCCGCGCGCCGGGCGGTGTCCGGAACAAAGAAATTTGTCGTGGCGGCCCTTGAAATCCGCCGGGGGCGAACCTATTATTAGCACTCACCGGATGCGAGTGCTAACAGAGAGCAGGCGCGCCGGGCCCGGCGCACTTGATCGCCGGCCTATTTCAAATCCGTTCGTTACCACTTCAATGGGAGTCATATCCATGAATATCCGTCCTTTGCACGACCGTGTGATCGTCAAGCGCGTCGAAGCCGAGCGTACTACCGCTTCCGGCATCGTCATCCCCGATTCCGCCGGCGAGAAGCCGGATCAGGGTGAAGTGCTGGCCGTCGGTCCGGGCAAGCGCGACGACGCCGGCAAGTATCTCGTTCCCGACGTCAAGGTCGGCGACCGCGTGCTGTTCGGCAAGTACGCCGGCCAGGCCGTCAAGGTCGATGGCCAGGAAGTCCTGGTCATGCGTGAAGAAGACATCATGGGTGTCCTGCAGAAGTAATTTCTGCGGTCGACCTTCTCTACAGAACAATTTTCAGGAGCTATTCACATGGCAGCCAAAGAAGTCAAATTCGGTGATTCCGCCCGCGCCCGCATGGTCGAAGGCATCAACATCCTGGCCGACGCGGTCAAGGTGACCCTGGGCCCGAAGGGCCGCAACGTCGTGCTCGAGCGTTCGTTCGGCGGCCCGACGGTGACCAAGGACGGCGTTTCCGTCGCCAAGGAAATCGAACTGAAGGACAAGTTCGCCAACATGGGCGCCCAGATGGTCAAGGAAGTTGCTTCCAAGACCTCCGACATCGCCGGTGACGGTACCACCACCGCCACCGTGCTGGCCCAGGCGATCGTCCGCGAAGGCATGAAGTACGTCGCCGCCGGCATGAACCCGATGGACCTGAAGCGCGGCATCGACAAGGCTGTCGCCGCCACCATCGAAGAGCTGAAGGCCATCTCCAAGCCCTGTACGACGACCAAGGAAATCGCCCAGGTCGGTTCGATCTCCGCCAACTCCGATTCCTCGATCGGCGACATCATTGCCGAGGCCATGGAAAAGGTCGGCAAGGAAGGCGTCATCACCGTTGAAGACGGCAAGTCCCTGGCCAACGAACTCGACGTCGTCGAAGGCATGCAGTTCGACCGCGGCTACCTGTCGCCGTACTTCATCAACAACCCGGAAAAGCAGGTTGCCCTGCTGGACAACCCGTTCGTCCTGCTGTTCGACAAGAAGATCTCCAACATCCGCGACCTGCTGCCGGTGCTGGAACAAGTCGCCAAGGCCTCGCGCCCGCTGCTGATCATCGCCGAAGACGTCGATGGCGAAGCGCTGGCCACCCTGGTCGTCAACAACATCCGCGGCATCCTGAAGACCGTCGCCGTCAAGGCCCCGGGCTTCGGCGACCGCCGCAAGGCCATGCTGGAAGACATCGCCATCCTGACCGGCGGCACCGTGATTTCGGAAGAAACCGGCCTGTCGCTGGAAAAGGCTGACCTGAAGGATCTGGGCCAGGCCAAGCGCATCGAGATCGCCAAGGAAAACACCACGATCATCGACGGCGCCGGCGACGAAGCCTCGATCCAGGCTCGCGTCAAGCAGATCCGCGTGCAGATCGAGGAAGCCACCTCCGACTACGACCGCGAAAAGCTGCAGGAACGTGTCGCCAAGCTGGCCGGCGGCGTTGCCGTGATCAAGGTCGGTGCCGCCACCGAAGTCGAAATGAAGGAAAAGAAGGCCCGCGTCGAAGACGCGCTGCACGCGACCCGTGCCGCCGTTGAAGAAGGCATCGTCCCGGGCGGCGGCGTTGCGCTGCTGCGTGCCCGTGCCAACATCGCCAAGATCAAGGGCGACAACCACGACCAGGACGCCGGCGTGAAGCTGATCCTGAAGGCCATCGAAGCCCCGCTGCGCGAAATCGTTTCGAACGCCGGCGACGAACCGTCCGTGGTCGTCGACAAGGTCGTTCGCGGCAAGGGTAACTACGGTTACAACGCTGCTTCCGGCGAATACGGCGACATGGTCGAAATGGGCGTGCTGGATCCGACCAAGGTTACCCGTACCGCGCTGCAGAACGCCGCTTCCGTGGCCGGCCTGATGCTGACCACCGAGTGCATGGTGGCCGAACTGGCCGAAGACAAGCCGGCCGGTGGCATGCCCGACATGGGCGGCATGGGTGGTATGGGCGGCATGGGCATGGGCATGTAAGCCTGCGCTTTCCGCACTTCGCCAAGCCCCGCCTCGTGCGGGGCTTTTTTTTGCCTTTTTCCGCCGTTTGCGTCGTCGACCGCATGCGGTATCCTTGGCGCCCCTTTTTCTCGGGATGATCCCGGACGATGTCCAGACCGTCTGCCCCGTACCAGCAGATCCACGACAATCCGCGCTTCCAGGCGCTGGTCGCCCGGCGCAATCGGCATGCGCTGGGACTGACGTTGCTCGTCCTGGTCCTGTACTTTGCCTACATCCTGGCGGTTGCCTTCGCGCCGGACTGGCTGGCTCGCCGGCTCGGGCCGGGGATGACCATGACGCTGGGCATGCCGCTCGGTCTGGGGATCATTGCGGTCAACGTCGTCTTGACCGCTTTTTATGTGCGGCGTGCCAACCGGGATTTCGATCGGGAAGCGGCGGAAGTCCGCAAGGAGGCCTGCCGGTGACGGCGCGCGGGGGGCGTGCCGGCCTGGCGTGTCTGCTGGTGCTGGGGTCTGCAGCGGCCTGGGCCGGCGAGCGGGGGATCGGTCATTTCGTCCGTCAGCAGACCAACTGGACGGTGGTCGTGACTTTCGTGCTGTGCATCGGCATCACGCTCTGGGTGTCGCGGCTGGCCGCCAGCCGGGCGCGACTGTCGATGGATTACTACGCCGGGGCGGGGGGCGTGACCGGGTTTCAGAATGGCCTGGCGATTGCCGGCGACTACATGTCGGCGGCCTCGCTGCTCGGCATCTCCGGCCTGGTTTTCGCCAGCGGTTTCGACGGGCTGATCTTCTCGGTGGGCTGGCTGGCCGGCTGGCCGGTGATCACTTTCCTGCTGGCCGAACGTCTGCGCAATCTCGGCAAGTTCACCTTTGCCGACGTGGCGGCCTACCGTTTTGCCCAGCGGCCGGTCCGCGTCTTCGCGGCCAGCGGGTCGCTGATCGTCATCGTCTTCTATCTGGTCGCCCAGATGGTCGGCGCCGGGCAACTGATCAAGTTGTTGCTCGGGCTCGAGTACGCTTATGCGGTGATCCTGGTCGGCATCGCCATGCTGGCCTACGTGCTGGTGGGCGGGATGACCTCGACCACCTGGGTGCAGATCACCAAGGCCGTGCTGCTGCTGGTCGGCACCTCCGTGATGGCCTTGGGCGTGATGCTGCATGTCGGCTTTGACCTTGATGCGCTGTTTGCCCATGCGGTGGCGGCACATCCGGCGCACGATGCGATCATGGGGCCGGGCGGCCTGATCCGCGATCCCTGGTCGGCGCTGTCGGTCGGCGTTGCCCTGATGTTCGGTACGGCCGGCCTGCCACATGTACTGATGCGCTTCTTCACGGTGACCTGCGCCCAGGAGGCACGCCGTTCGGTGGCCTGGGCGACCGGCTGGATCGGCTACTTCTACGCCCTCACCTTCATCGTCGGTTTCGGTGCCATCGCCTTGCTCTACGGCAATCCGGCCAGGCATTTCGTCGGCGGGCTGCCGGCGCGTGGCCTGGTCGGCGGTGAAAACATGGCGGCGGTCCATCTTGCCTCGGTGCTGGGCGGCGACGTCTTTCTCGGATTCTTCGCCGCCGTTGCGTTTGCCACCATTCTGGCGGTCGTTGCCGGTCTGGCTTTGTCCGGTGCGTCGGCGGTTGCCCGCGATCTGTACGCCAGCGTCTGGTGTGCCGGCGAGAGTTCGTCCGGCCGCGAGTTGCGCGTCGCCAAGCTGACTTCCTTTGCCCTCGGTGTCGTCGGTGTCGCTCTCGGTATCCTGTGCGAGCGGATGAACGTGGCGGTGCTGGTCATGCTCGCCTTCTCGATCGCCTGTTCGGCCAACTTTCCGGTGCTCGTCATGGCGATGCTGTGGCAGGGCTGCACGACGCGTGGGGCAACGCTGGGCGGATTTGCCGGGTTGTTGTCGTCGACCGCGCTCAGCCTGTTGTCCCCGCCGGTCTGGGAAGGCGTGCTGCGGATGCCCGTGGGATCGGCCCCGTTTCCGCTGATTTCGCCGGCCTTGCTGACGATGCCGCTGGCCTTCCTGTGTATCTGGCTGTTCTCGCGCTTTGATCGCTCGCCGCGGGCCGCCGAGGATCGTGCTGGTTATGCGGCGCAGTTCATTCGTTCGGAGACCGGTGTGGGCTTGTCCTACCGCAGCTCGCGCTGAGCGTTTTTCCCGTCGTGCTGCGGTCGACCGCAAGCGAAGCAGGAAATCCGGGCGACATCGGCCGGCGGGTTTCTTTGTTAAACTGGGGAGCGAAAAAAACGGTAGGGGGCTGCCCAGTGCAGGATCGGGTCAACCCCCTGAGTTGCGGGTGACCGCAAACTCCAAGACCATAAAAGGAGAACAGCCCGGACAGATTAAGGCCGCAGCCTTACACAGCGCTTACTAAAATGATGCCGGTGGGAAATTCCGAGAATGCGTATTCTGATTGCTGAAGACGACACCATCATTGCCGATGGTCTGACCCGTTCGCTGCGCCAGGCGGGTTACGCGGTGGACTGGGCGCCGAATGGACTGGAAGCGGAAGCCGCATTGGCCGCCGTCGGTTACGACCTGCTGATTCTCGACCTCGGACTGCCCAAGGTGCCCGGGCTGGAAGTGCTCAAGCGCCTGCGTGCCCGGAATTCCCAGTTGCCGGTCCTGATCCTGACCGCGCTCGACGGCACCGGGGACCGGGTCAAGGGGCTCGATCTGGGGGCCGACGACTACATGGTCAAGCCCTTCGAACTGGCCGAACTGGAAGCCCGCGTGCGGGCGCTGACCCGGCGTTCGGCCGGGACGGCACCGGTGATCCTGTGCGGTGCGCTGAGTTACGACCAGGTCGGGCGGATCGCCCAGATCGATGGTCAGGCGCTTGATCTTTCGGCGCGCGAGATCGGTCTGCTCGAAGTTCTGCTCAACCGCATGGGCCGTCTGGTCAGCAAGGACCAGCTGGTCGATCATCTGTGCGGCTGGGGCGAGGAGGTCAGTCACAACGCGATCGAGGTTTACGTGCATCGCCTGCGCAAGAAGCTTGAACCCGGCGGCGTCCGGATCGCCACGGTCCGCGGCCTGGGATACTGCCTTGAGCGACCGCAAGGGAACTAATCAAACCGGCGCGCAAAGCGAAAGCGAGCGCTCGCTGTTCGGCGAGATCCTCGACTGGATGCTGGCGCCGCTGCTGTTCGTCTGGCCGTTGTCGATCGCCTTCACCCATTATTTCGCCAACAACGTCGCCAAGTTTCCCTACGACCAGGCGCTGCGCGAACGGGTAATGGCCATCAGCCGTCAGGTCAGTCTGGTCGACGGCAAGCCGGTCGTTTCCCTGCACGAGTCGACGCGGGCCATCCTGCGGGCCGACGAAATGGACAGCGTGTATTTTCACGTGCTCGATCGCGATGGCCGCCTGCTGGTCGGCGACAAGGATCTGCCGGAGCCGGAGGCGCATCCGGATGGCGATCTGGTTCCCGGCGAAACCTATTTCCGCGATATCGAATATAACGGCCAGGATATCCGCGTCGCCTATTCCTGGCTGGCCGAACCGGGCATGGCCCAGCAGGACTGGGTGCTGGTCGAAGTGGCCGAAACCACCGAAAAGCGCACCCAGCTGGCCAACAAGATCGTTGCCAGCGTGATCCTGCCGCAGTTCATCATCATTCCGCTGGCCGTCATGCTGGTCTGGTTCGGGTTGTCGCGCGGTCTGCGGCCGCTCACCCGTCTGCGCAACACGATCGAGACGCGCCATCCGGCCGATCTTTCGCCGATCGCCACCCGACGGGTTCCGGAAGAGCTCGATCCGCTGGTCGACGCTTTCAACGCCATGCTCGAACGGATGAAGCGCAACGTCGAAGCCCAGCAGCGTTTCGTCGCCGACGCCGCACACCAGATGCGTACCCCGCTGACCGGGCTGAAGACGCAGGCCCAGTTCGCCATGCGCGAAACCGATCCGGCTGCGCTGCGGCATGCCTTGCAGCAGATCGCCACCGGGGTCGATCGTGCCGGCCGGCTCATCAACCAGTTGCTGACGCTGGCCCGCACCGAAGGCAGCGAGAGCGGCCAGCTGCAGCACGAACCTTTCGACCTGGTGCCGGTGGTTCGCGAGATTGTCGAGGACTGGGTGATGCTGGCGCTGGCCAGGGAAATCGATCTCGGCTTCGAGGCCGAGGACAAGGCAATCATCAGCGGCAACCCGCTGCTGCTGCGCGAACTGGTCAAGAACCTGATCGACAACGCCATCCGTTATACGCCCAATGGCGGACACGTCACCTGCCGCATCCTGCATATCGCACCGACCATCCTGCTCGAGGTCGAGGACGACGGAATCGGTATCAGCGAGGATCAGGCCGAACTGGTGTTCGAGCGTTTCTACCGGGTGGATGACGCGACGACGGAGGGGAGCGGGCTCGGTTTGGCCATCGTGCAGGAGATTGCCAGCCAGCACGGCACCACCGCCAGCCTTCGGCCGAATCCGCGCGGCAAGGGGGCGGTGGCGCGCGTCGCTTTCGCCGCCTGGTATCCGCCCTTGCCGCCGCCACCGCCGCCCGACGATTTTTCGGAGCTGTACCGCCAGTCGCCGCCGATCGGCCCCTGATGCGGTCGACTGCCGGAAAACGTGAAATCCTGTTGCGCAGCGCGTGGCGGGTCGCTATAATGCGGCCTCTCTTGGCCTGGTAGCTCAGTTGGTAGAGCAGCGGATTGAAAATCCGCGTGTCGGTGGTTCGATTCCGCCCCAGGCCACCAAGTTTCGTTCAGACGGCAACCTTCGGGTTGCCGTTTGTCTTTTCAGGCGGCCTGGGATGCATCTTGCTAGGAATGGCGGGTGTCTGTTCCTGGGAGAAGCTCATGTCAGTCCCGCTGAATGAGGAAAGCCTGTTCTGGATGCGCCTGGCGGCCTTCGCCACGCTTGCGGAGCATGTGCTGTCGACCGGTGCCTCGGTCTACGATGCCGAAGAACTGCTGCTCGGCTGGCGTTTGCCCGGCGATCTTCCATCCCGCTATGCCTGCCTGGCCGGCGGTGTGGCGAATGCGACAGTCCGTGGCTGAAGTCGCCGCTTCGTTTCGAGGCATCGATGTCATATCGCAGCACGAATGCGGTGCATGCCGGCTGACATGTTCCGGTAACATCGCTTGCGCATGATGGCGGCCTTTGCGGAGACAACCATGGATTTGCTGCTGTGGCGCCACGCCGAAGCCGAGGATGGCGAAGATGATCTGAAACGGCGCCTGACCTCGCGCGGCGAGAAGCAGGCGAAAACGATGGCGGCGTGGATACACGCCCATCAACCGAAGGATTTGCGCATTCTGGTCAGTCCGGCTGTGCGTACCCAGCAGACGGTGGAAGCGCTCAAGCTGCCCTTCGAGACCCACCGAAAACTGGGGCCCGATGCCTGCGTGTCGGAACTGATCGCCGCCATCGGTTGGCCGGATGCGCCGGGATCGGTGCTGGTCGTCGGTCATCAGCCGGCGCTGGGGCGCCTGGCCTCGCTGCTGCTGGCCGGCCAGGAAGCCGACTGGAGCATCAAGAAAGGGGCGCTGTGGTGGCTGTCCAACCGTTTGCGTCGCGGTGAAACGCAGACTGTGCTGCGGGCCATGATTCCGGTGGAATTGATCGACTGAGCCCCGCCTCTGGACAAGTCGCGCGCAGAGGCGTGAAATGAGCCTTTTGGCATACGCACAGGGGGCAAGATGGTCAGTACGACAAAAAAACAAGCGGCAACGACGTCGACCGCAGGCAACAAGCCGGCAGCGGTTCGCCGTCCGCGTACCCGCCAGGTGAGCCAGGGCGACGTGCCGCCGAACCCGTCGGCCGAAGGCATTGAAGGCTTTACCGTGCATAACGCGGTCGACGCGGCGCAGGCCAAGAAACTGGCCGCGATGCGCGATATCCTGGCCAATTCGCAGCCGGAAGAAGGGTTGGCCCTGCTCAAGGGATTGCTCAGTCAGCAGCGACTGACCGTCGATTCGCTGCAGGCCAACCCGGATGAGGAACTGGCCAGCGACTGGCGCGAAGGCGGTTATCCGTACAAGAACCTGATGCAGCGCCGCAACTACGAGCGGCAGAAGTACCGGCTACAGGTCGAACTGCTCAAGCTGCAGGCCTGGGTCAAGGAAACCGGCCAGAAAGTGGTGATCCTGTTCGAAGGCCGCGACGCGGCGGGCAAGGGCGGCACGATCAAGCGCTTCATGGAACACCTGAATCCACGGGGCGCCCGCGTCGTCGCGCTGGAGAAACCGACGCCGACCGAAATGGGCCAGTGGTACTTCCAGCGCTATGTGCAGCATCTGCCGACCAATGGCGAGATCGTGCTGTTCGACCGTTCCTGGTACAACCGCGCCGGTGTCGAACGGGTGATGGGCTTCTGTTCGGATCAGCAATACGCCGAATTCGTCCGCCAGGCGCCGGAGTTCGAGCGCATGCTGGCGCGTACCGGGACGCATCTGATCAAGTTCTGGTTCTCGGTCAGCCAGGAAGAACAGCGTCGCCGTTTCCGCGAGCGCAAGGTGCACCCGCTGAAGCAGTGGAAGCTGTCGCCGATCGACATGGCCTCGCTCGACAAATGGGACGATTACACCAAGGCCAAGGAAGCGATGTTCTTCCATACCGATACCGCGGATGCGCCGTGGACGGTGATCAAGTCCAATTGCAAGAAGCGCGCGCGCCTCAATGCGATGCGCTACGTGCTGCACAAGCTGCCGTATGCCAACAAGGACACGACGCGGATCGGCAATCTCGATCCGCTGATCGTCGGTCGCGCCAACGTGGTCTACGAGCGCGGCGAACACCAGGGCGTGCCGCTGCTTTGACCCTCAGCTGACGACGTAGGCGGCGCTGCCGGTGGCGATCAGCAGCCCGCCTTCGTTTTCCAGCGACATCTGAATCGACGCGATGCGGCCGCCAAGCCGGGTGACCCGGCCGGTGGCGGTGAATGTCTTGCCGATGCCCTGGTGCAGGAAATCGGTGCGCAAGTCGATGGTGCCGATGCGGCCGAAGCGGTGGGCAACCTGTTCGGCGGATTCGTGCGCGTACTTTTCGGCGATGGCAACGATCGCCGCCAGCCCGGCCACGGTGTCCAGCGCCGTGGCGATGACGCCGCCGTGCAGACGGCCGTACAAATAATGGCCGACCAGTTCCGGCCGCATCTCGAAAGTCAGTTGAACCTTGTCCGGTGCCAATGAGCTCATCCGGAAGCCGAGCAGTTCGCTGAAGCTGATCCGGTGTTCGAACATGTCGCGCAACATCGCTTCCAGACGTTCCTGTTCGTCGGCGCTGCGGCGCGCTTGCGGTGCTTGGTTGTGCATGGCTGGGACTGGGAAGGCAGAGGATGCGCCGATTTTAGCGTTCTCCTGCGGTCGACCGTAAGCAGGATAAAAAAAGGGCGACGGGGTTAGCCGTCGCCCAAACCGAACGCTAAAGAACTTAGCGTAACGCAGAGGCCTTTACTTCCGGCGCGGCGGCGGAACGTCCGTGCAGGAGCCGTGGGCGATTTCGGCGGCCATGCCGACCGATTCGCCCAGGGTGGGATGGGGGTGGATGGTCTTGCCGATATCGACGGCGTCGCAGCCCATTTCGATCGCCAGGCAGACCTCGCCGATCATGTCGCCGGCCGAGGGGCCGACGATGGCGCCGCCGATGACGCGGTGCGTCTCGGCATCGAAGATCAGCTTGGTGAAGCCGTAGTCGGCGCCGTTGGCGATGGCGCGACCGGAAGCCGCCCACGGGAACTTGGCGGTCTCGACCTTGCGGCCTTCCTTCTTCGCCTGGTCCTCGGTGTAGCCGACCCAGGCCACTTCCGGATGCGTGTAGGCGACGCCCGGGATGACCTGCACGTCGAAGGCAGCCTTGTGGCCGGCCGCGACTTCCGCCGCGACGTGCGCCTCGTGCACCGCCTTGTGCGCCAGCATCGGCTGGCCGACCAGATCGCCGATGGCGAAGATGTGCGGCACGTTGGTGCGCATCTGCGCGTCGACCGGGATGAAACCGCGTTCGTCGACGATGACGCCGGCCTTGTCGGCGCCGATCTTCTTGCCGTTCGGCGCGCGGCCGGCGGCTTGCAGGATCATGTCGTACTTGACCGCTTCGGTCGGGGCGCCTTCACCCTCGAATTTCACATACAAGCCGTCGTCCTTGGCGTCGACCGCCACGGTCTTGGTCTTCAGCATGATTTTGTCGAAGCGGCTGGCGTTCTGCTTTTCCCAGACCTTGACGGCGTCGCGGTCGGGGCCCTGCATCAGGCCGTCGGCCATTTCGACGACGTCGACCTTGGCGCCCAGCGTCGAGTACACCGTGGCCATTTCCAGGCCGATGATGCCGCCGCCGATGACCAGCATCTTCTCGGGAACGAAGCGCAGTTCCAGCGCGCCGGTCGAATCGACGATGCGCGGGTCCTTGGGGATGAAGGGCAGGTGCACGGCCGCCGAGCCGGCGGCGATGATGCACTGCTTGAACTTGACGACCTTCTTGGCGCCCGTCTTGTCCTGGCCGGCGCCGTCGGTGACTTCGACTTCCAGGTGGTTCGGATCGAGGAAGGTGCCGAAGCCGCGCACGACGTCGACCTTGCGGCCCTTGGCCATGCCGGCCAGACCGCCGGTCAGCTTGCCGACGACCTTTTCCTTGTGGGCGCGCAGTTTGTCCACGTCCACCGTCGGGGCGGCGAAGCTGACGCCGAGGTCATTGGCGTGTTGTGCTTCCTCGATGATCGCGGCGACGTGCAGCAGCGCCTTGGACGGGATGCAGCCGACGTTCAGACAGACGCCGCCGAGCGTTGCGTAACGCTCGACGATGACCGTCTTGAGGCCCAGATCGGCGGCGCGGAAGGCGGCGGAATAGCCGCCCGGACCGCCGCCCAGCACCAGCATGTCGTATTCGACGTCGGCGCCGCCGGCATGGCTGGCGGCGGCCGGTGCCGGCGCCGCCGGAGCGGCTTGCACGGTCGACGCGGTTTTTTGCCCATTTTCGGCGTTGACCGTCGAAGCGGCCGATGCGCCCGCCTCGACCTTGATCAGCAGAACCCCTTCGCTGACCTTGGCGCCGAGCTGCACCAGCACTTCCTTGACCGTACCGGCGACCGGCGACGGCACATCCATCGTCGCCTTGTCGGATTCCAGCGTGCAGATGGCGTCGTCGACCTTGATGCTGTCGCCGACCTTCACGAACAGGTCGATGACCGGCACGCTGTCGAAATCGCCGATGTCCGGGACTTTCACTTCAACCAGATTGCTCATGGTCATTCCCCCTTACAGCGCGACGCGACGGAAGTCGGCCAGCAGCTGCGCGACATAGACGTTGAAGCGGGTCGCCAGCGCGCCGTCGATGACGCGGTGGTCGGCGGTCAGCGACAACGGCAGGGTCAGGCGCGGCACGAACTGCTTGCCGTCCCAGACCGGCTTCATCGCCGACTTGTTGACGCCGAGGATGGCCACTTCCGGCGCATTGACGATCGGGGCGAAGTAGGTGCCGCCGATGCCGCCGAGCGACGAGATGGTGAAGCAGGCGCCGCTCATGTCGGCTGGCTTGAGCTTGCCGTCGCGCGCCTGCTTGGCGAGGTCGCCGGATTCCTGGGCGATCTCGAAGACCGACTTCTGGTCGGCGTTCTTGATTACCGGCACGACCAGGCCGTTCGGCGTGTCGGCGGCGAAGCCGATGTTGAAGTACTTCTTCAGCACCAGATTGTCGCCATCCAGCGAGGCGTTGAACTCGGGGAACTTCTGCAGGGCCTTGACGCAAGCCTTGACCAGGAAAGCCAGCATGGTCAGCTTGGCGCCGCCACCCTTTTCGTTTTCCTTGTTCAACTGCACGCGGAAAGCTTCCAGGTCGGTGATGTCGGCGTCCTCGTGGTAAGTCACGGCCGGGATCATCACCCAGTTGCGCGACAGGTTCTGGCCGGAAATCTTCTTGATACGCGACAGCGGCTTGACCTCGATTTCGCCGAACTTGCTGAAATCGACCTTCGGCCAGGGCAGCAGGTCGAGCGTGCCGCCGCCGCTGATGCCGCCGCCGGCAGCGACCGGGCCGGAGATGGCGCCGCTCAGCACGCCCTTGACGTACTTGGTCAGGTCTTCCTTGACGATGCGGCCCTTCGGACCGGTGGCGGCGACCTTGGACAGATCGACGCCCAGTTCGCGGGCATAGGCGCGGACCGACGGCGAGGCATGCACCTTGGCGCCGAGACCCAGCGTCTGCGGCTGGGCGGCCGGCAGCGAGGCCGGGGCGGCAGCCGGGGCGGTTTGCACGGTCGACGCCGTTTTTTGGCTGTTTTCCGTGTTGACCGTTGGAGCCGGCGCCGGGGCGGCAGCGGCTGGGGCGGCGGCGCCGCTTTCGACCTTGATCAGCAGCGAACCTTCGCCGACCTTGGAGCCGACCTGCACCAGCACTTCCTTGACGATGCCGGAGACGGTGCTCGGCACGTCCATGGTGGCCTTGTCGGATTCCAGCGTGGCGATGGCGTCGTCGACCTTGATCGTGTCGCCGACCTTGACGAACAGGTCGATGACCGGGACTTCGGAAAAGTCGCCGATGTCCGGCACCTTGACCTCGACCAGCGCACCGCCGGCTGCCGGCGCAGCGGCCGGGGCGGCAGCGGGGGCGGGTGCAGCGGCTGCAGGAGCAGGCGCCGCCGCAGCGGCTTCACCGGCTTCGACCTTGATCAGCAGCGAACCTTCGCCGACCTTGGAGCCGACCTGCACCAGCACTTCCTTGACGACGCCGGCAGCGGTGCTCGGCACGTCCATGGTGGCCTTGTCGGATTCCAGCGTGGCGATGGCGTCGTCGACCTTGATGCTGTCGCCGACCTTGACGAACAGGTCGATCACCGGCACTTCGGAGAAATCGCCGATATCGGGGACTTTGACTTCGATGAGTTGGCTCATGGTGGTCTCCTTCCCTTAAACCGACAGCGGATTCGGCTTGGCCGGATCCAGGTTGTACTTGACCAGCGCGGCAGCGACCTTCTCGCGGCCGATCTTGCCTTCGTCGGCCAGCGCCTTCAGCGCCGCCAGCGTCACCCAGTGACGGTCGACCTCGAAGTGGTGGCGCAGCTTCTCGCGGGTGTCGGAGCGGCCGAAACCGTCGGTGCCCAGCGTCACGTAGGTGCTCTTGACGAAGGGACGGATCTGCTCGGCGAACAGCTTGACGTAGTCGGTCGCGGCGACCACCGGGCCGCTCGTGCCGGCGAGCTTCTGCTCGACGTGCGACAGCTTCGGCGCTTCCAGCGGGTGGAGCAGGTTCCAGCGGCTGGCGTCCTGACCATCGCGGGCCAGTTCGTTGAAGCTCGGGCAGCCCCAGATGTCGGCCTCGACACCCCAGTCATTCCTGAGCAACTCGGCGGCGGCGATGACTTCGCGGAAGATGGTGCCCGAGCCGAGCAACTGCACGCGCAGGTCGCCGGCGCCGCCCTTCTTGAAGGCATACATCCCCTTGATGATGTCGGCCTCGGCACCCGCCGGCATTTCCGGGTGCTCGTAGTTCTCGTTCATCACCGTGATGTAGTAGAAGACGTCTTCCTGCTCGGCGTTCATCCGGCGCAGGCCGTCCTGCACGATCACGGCGACTTCGTACTGGAAGGTCGGGTCGTACGACAGGCAGTTCGGGATCAGGTTGGCCAGGATGTGGCTGTGGCCGTCCTCGTGCTGCAGGCCTTCGCCGTTCAGCGTCGTGCGGCCGGCGGTGCCGCCGACCAGGAAACCGCGGGCGCGCTGGTCGCCGGCTGCCCAGACGAGGTCCATGACGCGTTGCAGGCCGAACATCGAGTAGCAGATGTAGAACGGGATGGTCTGCACGCCATGCACCGAGTAGGACGTGGCGGCGGCGATCCAGTCGCTCATCGCACCGGCCTCGTTGATGCCTTCCTGCAGCACCTGGCCGTCCTTCGACTCCTTGTAGAACATCAGCTGGTCATGGTCTTCCGGCACGTAGTTCTGGCCCTGCTGGTTCCAGATGCCGACGGCGCGGAACATGCCTTCCATGCCGAAGGTGCGGGACTCGTCCGGCACGATGGGCACGACGTTGCGGCCGACCTGCTTGTCCTTGAGCAGCATGTTCATGATGCGCACAATGGCCATGGTCGTGGACAGTTCGCGGCCTTCGCCGGAGGCCTTGAGCAGCGCCTCGAACTTGTCGAGCGCCGGAATCGCCAGCGGCTCGGCCTTGCGCCGGCGCGACGGCAGGAAGCCGCCGAGTGCCATGCGGCGGTCGCGCATGTACTGGTATTCGGGGGAGTCCTCGGCAAACTTCAGGTAGGGCAGTTCCTCGAGCTTGTCGTCCGGCACTGGCAGGGCGAAGCGGTCACGGAAGCGGCCGATCTGCTCCTTGTCCATCTTCTTCTGCTGGTGGGAAATGTTCATCGCCTCACCGGCCTGGCCCATGCCGAAGCCCTTGATGGTCTTGGCCAGGATCAGCGTCGGCGCGCCCTTGTGGGTGACGGCGGCGTTGTAGGCGGCGAAGATCTTGAAGAGGTCGTGGCCGCCGCGGTTCAGGTTCCAGACGTCGTCGTCGGTCCAGTCGGCGACCAGTTCCTTGAGTTCCGGCGTATTGAAGAAATGCTCGCGCACGTAGGCGCCGTTCTTGGCCTTGAAGGTCTGGTACTCGCCGTCGCACAGCTCCATCATCCGCTTCTTCAGGATGCCCTTCTTGTCGCGGTTGAACAGGGCATCCCAATGGGTGCCCCAGATCAGCTTGATGACGTTCCAGCCGGCACCGCGGAACTCGCCTTCCAGTTCCTGGATGATCTTGCCGTTGCCGCGCACCGGGCCGTCGAGGCGCTGCAGGTTGCAGTTGATGACGAAGATCAGGTTGTCCAGCTTTTCACGGCCGGCCATGCCGATGGCGCCGAGCGATTCGACCTCGTCGGTCTCGCCATCCCCCAAAAAGGCCCACACCTTGCGCTGTTCGGCCTTGGCGGCGTCGATCAGGCCGCGCGAGGCGAGGTACTTCATGAAGCGGGCCTGGTAGATGGCCTGGATCGGGCCGAGGCCCATCGACACCGTCGGGAACTGCCAGAAGTCCGGCATCAGCCACGGGTGCGGGTAGGAGGAGATGCCCTTGCCGTCGGTTTCCTGACGGAAGTTGTCCATCTGTTCCTCGCTCAGGCGACCGAGCATGAAGGCGCGCGAATAGACGCCGGGGACCGAGTGGCCCTGGAAGAAGATCAGGTCGCCGCCGGTGTCGTGGTCGAGGCTCTTCCAGAAATGCGAGAAGCCGACGTCGTAGAGCGCGGCGGCCGAAGCGAAGGAGGCGATGTGGCCGCCGACGTTGGTGTCCTTGTTGGCGCGCACGACCATGGCCATGGCGTTCCAGCGGATGTAGGAATGGATCTTGATTTCCAGGTCCGGATTGCCCGGGTACTTGGGCTGCTGATCGGCGGGGATGGTGTTGATGTATTCGGTGTTGGCCGAGTACGGGATGTCGATGCCGTCCTCGCGAGCCTGGCCGATCAGTTTCTCGATCAGGTAATGGGCGCGGTCGGCGCCTTCGTTGCTGATGACGCCTTCGAGGGCGTCGATCCACTCCTTTGTTTCCTGCGGGTCGGTATCGGCAGGCAGGGCATTCGGCTGGTCGGCCATGTTTGAGTCTCCTTCTTTGAAGTTTTCGTTCTGTGCCACCGGGTAGGTAACACCACTTTAGCGCTAGCCGGGCCGGTTCGCGACCCGTGTTTACACCTAGACCTCTTTCCGCATTGTAAAAACAAAATCCGCATTGTGCAACGATGGGCCGGGTAAATGTCGTATCGTTCGCACTGGCAGAGGACGGCGGTGGCGATTCTGTTAAAATTCATCAAATTCAAAGGGAAAGGTTGCCGCCTTTCCCGTTTTCTTTTGATGGATGCGACGATGACGGCACAAATCATTGACGGGAAGGCGCTGGCCGAAGAGCTGCGCCAAAGCTTCAAGGCGCGCGTGGAAACGCTGACGGCCAAGGGCCACAAGCCGGGCCTGGTGGTCATCCTGGTCGGCGAAGACCCGGCCTCCCAGGTCTACGTGAAGAACAAGGTCAATGGCTGCTTGGCCATCGGCATGCATTCCGAGAAGATCGTTTATGAGAAGGACGTGGCCCAGCAGGTCGTCCTCGACAAGATCGCCGAACTGAACGCCGATCCGGCCATCCACGGCATCCTCGTGCAACTGCCGCTGCCCAAGCACTTCGACGAGGAGAAGGTGCTCGAAGCCATCTCCGCCGAGAAGGACGTCGACGGCTTTCACGCCGAGAACGTCGGTGCGTTGTCGCAGGGCGCGCCGCGTTTCATCCCCTGCACGCCCTACGGCGTCATGAAGATGTTCGAGAAGGGCAGCGTCGATCTCGCCGGCCAGGAAGCCGTCGTCATCGGCCGCTCCAACATCGTCGGCAAGCCGATGGCCATGCTGCTGATCAACGCCGGCGCCACCGTCACCGTCTGCCACTCGAAGACGCGCGACCTGAAGTTCCACACCCAGCGCGCCGACATCGTCGTTGCCGCCGTCGGCAAGCCGAAGTTCGTCAAGGGCGACATGATCAAGCCGGGCGCCGTGGTCATCGACGTGGGCATCAACCGCCTGCCGGACGGCAAGCTGTGCGGCGACGTCGATTACGCCGACTGCCTCGAAGTCGCCGGCCAGATCACGCCGGTGCCGGGCGGCGTCGGGCCGATGACCATCACCATGCTGCTGGCCAACACCATCGAGGCCGCCGAACGCAAAGCGGGGATTCGCTAATGTCCGAAAAGAAGATTTCCGTCGGCATCGTCATGGGCTCCGACTCCGACTGGCCGACCATGCAGGCCGCCGCTGTGATCCTCAAGGATTTCGGCGTCGCCTTCGAAGCCCGTGTCGTCTCCGCCCACCGCACGCCTGACCTGCTCTTCGAATACGCCGAGACCGCCGGTCCGCGCGGCCTGCAGGCGATCATCGCCGGGGCAGGCGGCGCCGCCCACCTGCCGGGCATGCTCGCCGCCAAGACGACGGTGCCGGTGCTCGGCGTGCCGGTGCAGTCGAAGGCGCTGTCCGGTGTCGATTCGCTGCATTCCATCGTGCAGATGCCCAAGGGCATTCCGGTCGCTACCTTCGCCATCGGCGAAGCCGGTGCCGCCAATGCCGCGCTGTTCGCGGTGGCCATGCTGGCCAACGGCGATGCGGCGCTGAACGAGAAGCTGCAGGCTTTCCGCAAGGCCCAGACCGAAAAGGTGCTGGCCATGCAGTTGCCGGCTGTCTGAAAATCCTGCGGTCGACTCCGGATTTCGGCCAAAAACTTGTCTGAGGTTTCTGCCTTGAGCACGACGACGATACTTCCGCCCGCCACGCTGGGCATGCTTGGCGGTGGCCAGCTCGGCCGCTTCTTCGTTGCCGCCGCCCACGAACTGGGCTACCAGGTCTGGGTCCTTGACCCGGACAAGAATTCTCCCGCCGCCCAGATCGCCGAGCGCCACTTCTGCGTCGCCTACGACGACTACGCCGCGCTCGACGAATTCGCTGCCGGTTGTGCCGCGATCACCACCGAATTCGAGAACGTGCCGGCGGCGACGCTCGACTACCTCGCCAAGTTCGTGCCGGTGCGCCCGCATGCCGGCGCCGTGGCAATCTGCCAGCACCGCGTCAGCGAAAAGTCCTTCCTGCGCGACCACGGTTTCCCGCACGGCCCGTTCCTCACGGTCAACTGCGAAAATGACCTGAAAACCGCGCCGGCCAGCCTCTTCCCAGCCATCCTCAAGGTCGCCCGCTTCGGCTACGACGGCAAGGGCCAGGCGACGGTCAACAATATTGAAGAAGCGCTGCTCGCCTTCGGCCAGTTCAAGGGCGAGCAATGCGTGCTGGAGCAGCGTCTGCCGCTCGACTACGAAGTCTCCGTCGTGCTGGCGCGCGACGAAAACGGCAAGGTCGCCTGCTTCCCGACCGGCGAAAACCAGCACACGCGCGGCATCCTCGATGTCTCCATCGTGCCGGCTCGCACTTCCGGCTGCATGAAGAGCGACGCCGAGGACATCGCCGCGCGCATCGCCGAGAAGCTTGGCTACATCGGCACCATGGGCGTCGAATTCTTCGTCAGCCGCGGCCAACTGCTGGTCAACGAAATGGCGCCGCGCCCGCACAACAGCGGTCACTACACCATCGATGCCTGTGTTACCGACCAGTTCGAACAGCAGGTACGCGCGTTGTGCGGCCTGCCGCTGGGCGAGCCGCGTGCGCATTCGGCGTCGGTGATGGTCAATCTGCTCGGCGACCTCTGGTACGACGGTGACGTCTACCGCGAACCGGACTGGTCGGTGCTGCACGCCATCCCGAACCTGAAGCTGCACCTCTACGGCAAGCACCACGCCCGGCCGGGCCGCAAGATGGGCCACTTCACGGTGATCGGCGACCACGCCGAAGCCGTGCAGCAGGCCGCGCTGGCCGCCCGCGCCGCCATCGGCATCGAGGACTGATGAACCCGTCGGACGCCGACTACGCCCGCGCCGTCGAGCTGCTGCTCGCCGGTGAGCTGGTCGCCATCCCGACCGAGACGGTCTACGGTCTGGGCGCGGACGCCGCCAACCCGGCCGCCGTGGCGAAGATTTTTGCCGCCAAAGGCCGCCCGGCCGACCATCCGCTGATCGTCCATCTGGCCGGCCACGACGCCGTCGGACAATGGGCCGAGCAGGTGCCGGACGTCGCCTGGGAATTGATGGAAACCTTCTGGCCCGGCCCGCTGACGCTGATCCTGAAGAAGCAGGCCTGGGTGCCCGACGCCGTCACCGGCGGCCAGGACACCGTCGGCCTGCGCGTGCCGGGGCATCCGGTGGCGCTCGAACTGCTGCGCCGCTTCGCCGCCGCCAAGGGTGAGCGCGCCGGCATCGCCGCGCCCTCGGCCAACCGCTTCGGCCGCATCAGCCCGACCTCGGCCGCGCACGTCGCGGAGGAACTGGGCGAGCGCGTGCCGCTGATCCTCGACGGCGGTTCCTGCGCCGTCGGCATCGAATCGACGATCATCGACTGCTCGCGCGGCGAGCCGACCGTGCTGCGCCCCGGCCACATCTCGCCGCTGCATCTGGAAGCGGTGCTCGGCCGCCGGCCGGCCATCGAGACCAGCCAGGGGGCGCCGCGCGTTTCCGGCTCGCTGGAAGCGCATTACGCGCCGACGACGCCGCTGCGGCTGGTCAGCGGCGAGCGCCTGCTCGATTTCCTCAATGCCCAGCGACATCGCGGCGGCACTTGCGGCGTGATCAGTCCGAACCAGCCGCCGCAGGCCGGCATGCCGCACGCCTGGCGCCTGCTGCCGGCCGAGCCGGTCGGCTACGCGCACGAACTCTACGCGGCGCTGCGCGAGATGGACCACGCCGGCGTCGACCTGATCGTCGTCGAGGCGCTGCCGGATGGCCCGGAATGGGCTGCCGTCGCCGACCGCCTGCGCCGCGCTGCGGCGGGTGCCGGGCAAAATTGATCGGCAGCTGCGGTCGACCGCGGGAAACTTGCAAAATCCGGCTAGCGCTGGGCTATAATGCGCGCCTTACGGGCCGATAGCTCAGCTGGGAGAGCGCCGCGTTCGCAATGCGGAGGTCGTGAGTTCGATCCTCATTCGGTCCACCAGATTTTTGAAAAAAGCCTTGAACGATTCAGGGCTTTTTTCGTTTTCGGCAGTGCCGGCATTTCCCCGGCAGCGAATATCCAATATCCTTGCAGGATTCGTGAACGATTGACGGCCTGTCCGGCCGGGCTTTAGGAGACAAGTGACGATGGCTTCGGTCAACAAGGTGATTCTCGTCGGCAATCTGGGTGCCGATCCGGAAACCCGCTACACCGCCAGCGGTGATGCGGTCTGCAATGTGCGGCTGGCCACCACCGAGAGCTGGAAGGACAAGAACAGCGGCGACAAGCGCGAGATCACCGAGTGGCACCGGGTGGTCTTCTATCGTCGCCTGGCCGAGATCGCCGGCCAGTACCTGAAGAAAGGTTCCTCGGTCTACATCGAAGGTCGCATCAAGACCCGCAAGTGGCAGGACAAGGACGGTCAGGACCGTTACACGACCGAGATCGAGGCGACCGAAATGCAGATGCTGGGCGGTCGTCAGGGAATGGGCGCGCCGGCCGGTCAGGGCGGTGGCGGCGGCTACGACGAGCCGACGGATTACGCGCCGGCACCGCCGAAGAACCGGCCGAAGCCGGCGTTCGACGATCTGGGCGACGACATCCCGTTCTGAGAGGCTCGCCATGTCCAACGCCGTGACCTTCAGGATACTCGAGGATATCGCCAAGGATTTGTCGGGTGAGGAGATTACCTTCCCGACTTTCCTGGACATCACTTTCCAGGTGCGTACGGCCCTCAAGGACCCGAACCTCAATGTCGATCAACTGGCCAAGCTGGTCGGCGCCGAACCGCTGATGAGCGCCAAGATCATCCGTATGGCCAATTCGGTGGCGCTCAATCCGTCGGGGCGCGAGATCGCCGATGTCAAGAATGCGATTGTCCGGGTCGGCATGGAGGCGGTGCGTACCGTGTCCTTCGCCGTGGCCATGGAGCAGTTGCTGAAGTCCAAGCAGATGCAGCCGTTCGAAGGCATTTCCAAACGGCTGTGGGAGCATACGGCGCACGTTGCCGCCTTGTCCCGCGTGCTCGCGCGGAAGCTGGCCAGGATCAACGGCGACGAGGCAATGTTTACCGGGCTGGTGCATGACCTGGGCGTCTTCTACCTGATGTCGCGCGCGGCCAATTTCCCGGAACTGGTTGCCGACAAGGTCGAACTGCATGCGTTGCTGGTCGGCTGGCACGACAACATCGGCCATGCGTTGCTGTCGGCGCTCGGTTCGCCGGAGTCGGTGCTGGTCGCCGTGCAGGAGCATGAGACGGATCGCGAGGTCAAGGAAATCAAGACCTTGTCGGATGTCCTCTACGTGGCCAACAAGATCGCCAACCGGACTGCCGGCTGGCGCGACGCCCAGTACGATGGCGAGGTCGATACCTCGGTGCTTGATCGCATCTTCGATGCCGAGACGCTGGCCGAAATCGTGGCCGAGTCGGAAGAGGAAGTGCAGTCGCTGAAGGCGGCGTTGGGCGGCTGAAACCGCCCGCTCCCTTTGTCTGTCGATGTCGCCGGCCTAGAGCCGGCGAATTTTTTCCAGCAACGCGGTGGTCGACGTCTGGTGGATGAACGGAATCGAATGCACCGTGCCGCCCCAGTCCCGGACTTCGCTGGCGCCGACGATCCGGTCGACCGGCCAGTCGCCGCCCTTGACCAGGATGTCCGGCCGGCACTCCAGGATTCGCTGCAGCGGGGTGTCTTCGTCGAACCAGGTGACCAGCGAGACGCAGGCCAGCGAGGCCATTACCGCCAGGCGGTCGGCCAGCGCATTGACCGGCCGGTCGTCTCCCTTGCCCAGCCGCTTGACCGACGCATCGCTGTTGAGTGCCACCACCATGCTGGTACCGAGTGCCGCTGCCTGCGCCAGATAAGTGACGTGGCCACGGTGCAGGATGTCGAAGCAGCCATTGGTGAAGACCAGCGGCCGTGCCAGTTCGGCGGCTCTTGCGGTCAACGTCCCGGGCGGGCAGATTTTGCGTTCGAAGTCGGGCGGAAGATAGGACATGAGTGGGCGGAAAGGTTTTCGGATAGACCTTCATTGTAACCCGGCCTTCCTGCCGGCTCCGGCACACAGCCGGTTGCGGCGGGCGCTGGTTCAGCGTGGGGTCGGCGCGCTTTCGTCGAGCATTTCCAGCGCGCTTGGCGAGGTGCGGACCATCGGTTTCATCGGCGTCTGGTGGCCGACGTCGGCCGGCGTGCGGCGGGCCAGCCACCAGGTGCTGACGGCCAGCAGCGTCTGTACGGTGCAGAACCAGGCCGGCAGCGCGGCCGGGCCGAAACGCTGCATCAGCAGACCGGCGAGCAGCGGGCCGACACTGGCGCCAATGCCGTGCAGCAGGAGCAGCGAGCCGCTGCCGGCAATGATTTCCGGTTTTTCCAGGCGGTCCATCAGCCGGGCCACCGCCAGCGGATAGAGCGCGAAGGCGATGCCGCCGTAGGCAAACACCGCCACCAGCATGACGCCGAGGCGCTGGCTTTCCGACCAGAGCAAGGTGGCGGCGAGCAGGGCTGCCGTGATGGCGACGACGCTGATCACGTAACCGCGGTCGATATGGTCGGTCAGGCGGCCGATCGGCCACTGGCAGACGGCACCGCCGACAATCGCCGTGGTCATCACCCAGGCCACGTCGCCCGGTGCCAGCCCGCTGCTGCTGGCCCATACCGCGCCCAGGCTCCAGAAGGCACCTTGCGCCAGTCCGCTGAGCAGACCTGCGGTACAGGCGACCGGCGCACGGCCGAACAGTGTGCGCAGACCGATGCCGTGAACCGTGTCCACTACCGGTTGGGCCAGTCGGGTGGCGGCCACCGGCATCACGGCTGCGCAAATCGACAGCGCGGCAATCGAGAACAGGATGTGACCGGCCGGATCGGCCCAGTGCAACAATTGCTGGGAAACCGCCAACGCCCCGAGGTTGACCGCCATGTAAGTGGCGAAGATCCGGCTGCGCTGGTCCGGTGCCGCGTGGCTGTTCAGCCAGCTTTCGATGGTGGTGTACAGGCCGACCATCCCCATGCCGGTGATCAGGCGCAGCACGGCCCAGGCCCATGGATTGGTCAGCAGTTCGTGGCCGAGCGCGGCGCAGGCGATGGCGGCGGTGAAGAAGGCGAAGGCGCGGACATGGCCGACGCGCCGGATCATCATCGGCCCGAGGTAGGTACCGGCCAGGAAGCCGACAAAGTACATGGCGCCGATCGCGCCCAGCGTCTGGCTGCCGAAGCCTTCGATGCCGCCCCGCACGGCGAGCAGGGTGCCGAGCAGGCCGCTGCCGAGCAGCAGCAGGGCGACGCCGAGCAGCAGGGCGATCAGGGGAAATATCGCGGTCATGGCTCAAAGGGCTGCAGGGTCAGCCCCGATTGTGCCTGCCTCCGCGGAAATCGGCCAGCGCCGCCAGGGTCTGCGGCAGATCGTGGATGATCTCGATGCCCGGTGTCGACGACAATTTCCGGACCCCGCTGCCGCCGGCCCACAGGGCCACCCTGTCGGGCAGCAGGCGGCGCAGTTGCTCGAGCAGCCCGGGAATGCGGCGTGCCGGAAAGGCCACCGAGAACGACAGGGCGACGATGTCGGCGGCGTGCGCATCGGCGGCACGGGCGATCTCGAGCAGCGGCATCTGGGTGCCGAGCGGAATGCACTCGGCGCCTTCCAGGGCGAGCAGCGTCTCGACCATCAGCAGGCCGAGCACATGCGCTTCTTCGGAAACGCTGGTCAGGATCACCCGTGGCGTTCCACCGCCCGGCGGCAATCCTGCGATGGCCTGACGCAGCAGACGTTTGGTCAGCTCGGTGTACAGGTGTTCCTCGAACACCTCGATGCGCCCTTCTTCCCAGGCCAGGCCGATGCGCCAGGTCAGCGGCGCCACGGTGTCCTGGACAAACGCCTGCAGGCCCTGCCGGGCCAGGCGTTGCTGCATTTGTTGCAGGTAGGCGCCGGCGTCGTGCTGGCGGATCGGCTCGATCAAGGCCTCGATCGTCTCGTCGACGGCGGCTTTGATCGACTGGGTGCGCTTCGGCGAGCGTTTCGGTGTCAGCGCGGCCAGTTCGTCGGGGCTGGCGACGAGCAGCTTGCCCGGACGATGTCCTTGATCCATCAGGCGTTTGATGGTGCGCAGCCGCTCGACCTGGTCGGCCGGGTACTGACGCTCGCCGTGCGCGTCGCGCAGCGGGCAGGGGAAGCCATAGCGCCTTTCCCAGACTCGCAGCACATCTTTCGACAGGCCCGTGTCGCGCTCGACCATCGCGATGCTGAAGCTTGAGTTGTTCATATTGTCCTGGACAAAACCTTTGTTTTGCGTTGACAAACCTTAATTCGATCTCTATCTTACGAACAGAGTATTGATTTGTCCAGGACAAACGAGGTGATCATGTCAATTTTCAGTGTTTGGCGGCTGTTGGGCTTGTTCGGTTTGTTCGGCCTTGGCGTTGCGCCTGCCGGCGTGCTGGCGGATGAATGTCCGCCGCTGTTGCGTCATGAGTTCAAGCGCTTGCAGGACGGCAAGCCGATGCCGCTTTGCCAGTTCGCCGGCAAGGTCCTGCTGGTGGTGAATACGGCCAGTTATTGCGGTTTCACCTCGCAGTACGACGGTCTGGAAAAACTGCATGCCCAGCTCAAGGACAAGGGCTTGGTGGTGATCGGCTTTCCGTCCAACGACTTCGGCTCGCAAGAGCCGGGCAGCGACAAGGAAATCGCCGATTTCTGCCGGCTCACCTACGGGGTCGAGTTTCCGATGGCTGCCAAGACGACGGTGCGCGGGCGCCAGGCGAACCCCTTCTATCAGGAACTGGTGCGCATCACCGGCAGCACGCCGAAGTGGAATTTCCACAAATACCTGATCAGTCGCGATGGCCGCGAGGTTGTCGCCTATACCAGCCTGACCAAGCCGGACGACGGCGATCTGTTGCGCAAGATCGACGAATTCCTGGCCCGCTGAGGCTTTCGGAGACCCGCCATGAATGCACCGCTCAGATTTCCGGCCGATCATCCGCAGGGGCGCCAGCGCATCGCAGTGATCGGCGCCGGCATCTCCGGTCTGGCCACCGCCTGGCTGTTGTCGCGCGAGCACGAGGTGACGCTGTTCGAAGCCGCCGATTATCTCGGCGGGCACACCAATACGGTCGACGTCGAGCTGGAGGGAAAAAGTCATCCGGTCGACACCGGCTTCCTGGTCTTCAACGATCGCACCTATCCCAACCTGATCGCGTTGTTTGCCCTGCTCGGGGTCGAATCGGTGGCGACCGAGATGAGTTTTTCGGTGAGCCTGGAGCGGCCGGCGCTGGAATGGGCCGGGTCGTCGCTGGCCACTGTGTTCGGTCAGCCGGCCAACCTGCTGCGTCCGGGGTTCTGGCGCATGTTGTCCGACCTGCTGCGTTTCAATCGCGAGAGCACGGCCTGGCTGGCCGAGCACCCGGACGACCGGCGCAGCGTCGGCCAGTATCTGGCCGAGCAAGGCTACTCGGCCGAATTCGCCGACTGGTACCTGCTGCCGATGGCGGCCGCCATCTGGTCCTGTCCGACCGGCCAGATGCGCGACATGCCGCTCGCCACCTTCATCCGCTTCTGCAACAACCACGGCCTGTTGCAGGTTTTCGACCGGCCGACCTGGCGCACGGTCAAAGGCGGCGGTCGCGAGTACGTGCGGCGCCTCGCCGGCCAGCTCGACGACATCCGCTTGGGCTGTCCGGTCCGCGCGGTAAGCCGCGATGCGCAGGGTCTGAGCCTGCATTTCGACGGCGGCGTCGAGCGTTACGATCAGGTTGTCTGCGCCTGTCACAGCGATCAGGCGCTGGCCATCCTCGGCGAGACCGCCGATCCGGCGCAACGGGCCGTGCTGACGGCGGTGCGCTACCAGTCCAATCGTGCCCTGTTGCATACCGACGCTGCCCTGCTGCCGCGCCGTCGTCATCTGTGGTCGGCCTGGAATTACTTTGCCGGTGCCGGCGACGAACATGACCGGCCGGTCGGCGTTTCCTATCTGATCAACAAGCTGCAGCCACTGCCGTTCTCGACGCCGGTGGTGGTGACCCTGAATCCGGCCCGCGAACCGGACCCGGCCAAGGTGATCGCCGAATTCGATTATGCCCATCCGGTGTTCGACGCCGGCGCGATCGCCGCCCAGGCGGCGCTGGAGCGTGTTCAGGGGCAGGGCGGCATCTGGCTTGCCGGTGCCTGGGGGCGCTACGGCTTTCATGAAGATGGCCTGATGTCGGCGCTGCGCGTTGCCAACGCGCTCGGTGTGGCCGCGCCCTGGCAGGCTGCCGCGGCGCCGGCATATCGCTTTGCCTGAGACGACGATGCACCCGCCGCCACGTCTGTTCCTCGGCCATGTGATGCACCGCCGGCTGCGGCCGGCGGTCAATGCCTTCGTCTATCCGGTGTTTTACGTCCAGTTGCCGTTGCGCCGTCTGGCGCAGGCAAATTGCGGGATTTTCTCGGTCGACCGCAGCAATCTGCTCAGTTTCCACAGCGCCGACCACGGGCCGCGCGACGGCTCGCCGTTGTTGCCGTGGATCGAGCTGATATTGCGCGAGCAGGGCTTGCCGGCCGACGGGGAGATCGTGCTGCAGACCTTCCCGCGGGTGCTCGGTTATGTCTTCAATCCGGTCAGCTTCTGGTTCTGCCATGCCCGGGACGGCGCACTGATCGCCATCCTGGCCGAGGTCAACAACACCTTCGGCGGTCATCACAGCTACCTGTTGCACGATTGCGGGCGGCCGCTGCCGGAAGGCGTCGAACTACGCGCCGACAAGGCTTTCCATGTCTCTCCCTTCTGTACGGTCGACGGCGGCTACCGCTTCCGTTTCCAGCGTCAGCGCAGCGTCCAGCTGGCCCGGATCGATTACGACGATGCCGAGGGAGAAGTGCTGCTCACCTCGATTTCCGGCAAGCCGAGGCAGTGGACCGCCAGTGCCCTGTTGCTCGCCTTCCTGCGCATGCCCTGGCTGACGCTCGGGGTGATGGCGCGCATTCACTGGCAGGCCCTGCGTCTGTGGTGCAAGGGCGTTCCCTTCTTCGGCGCCCGCCTGCCGGCAACCTCCCTACAGGAAACGAACAAATGAACGAATCCCTGACGATGCGCGGCAACCTGCCGCAGGCCCGGACAACGCGCCAGGTGTTCGCCCTGCTTGACGGACTGCGTGGCGGGCGTCTGGAAATCCGTCTGCCGGACGGCTCGTCGGCGCTGTTTGGCGAGGGCGACGCGGGCATTACCCTGCAGGTGCACGACGAAGCCATGTTCGGGCGGGTGCTGGCGCGTGGCGACATCGGTCTGGCCGAGGCGTACATGGACGGCCAGTGGGATGCTTGTGATCCGACGGCGCTGCTGGTGCTGCTGTCGCGCAACCGCCAGCATCTGCGTCGCGCCATCTACGGCGCCTGGCCGGGCCTGCTGGCCGCTCGCCTGCGCCACTGGTTCAATCGCAACAGCCGCGCCGGCAGCCGGCGCAACATCATGGCCCACTACGATCTGGGCAACGATTTCTACCGGCACTGGCTGGATTCGACGATGAGCTATTCGGCGGCCTGCTTCGCGCATCCGGACGACAGTCTGGCGAGCGCCCAGCAGGCCAAGTACGACCGTATCCTGTCTCGGCTGCAGGCCGCCCCCGGTCAGCGCGTGCTGGAAATAGGCTGCGGCTGGGGCGGTTTTGCCGAACGGGCGACGGCGGCCGGTCTGCAACTCACCGGCGTAACGCTGTCGCCGGCCCAATTGGCCTGGGCACAGGCCCGGGTGCCCGGGGCCGATTTGCGCCTGCAGGATTATCGCGACCTGGACGGGCAATTCGATCATCTGGTGTCGATCGAGATGTTCGAAGCGGTGGGCGAACGCTGGTGGCCCACGTATTTCTCGACGGTGGCACGTTGCCTGGCACCGCAGGGCAAGGCGGTGATCCAGAGCATCGTGATTCGCGACGAACTGTTCCCGGCCTACCGCCGGGGCACAGATTTCATCCAGCAGTACGTCTTTCCCGGCGGCATGCTGCCGTCGCCGCGGGCGTTCCGCGAGCAGGCGGCCAGACAGGGGCTGAAGGTCAGCGACGAGTTTGCCTTCGGTGCCGACTACGCGCGTACGCTGGCGCATTGGCGGGTGGCTTTCGAGCAGGCCTGGCCGCGTATCGCCGAACTGGGTTTCGACGACACTTTCCGCCGGCTGTGGCGGCTCTACTTGTGCTACTGCGAGGCCGGTTTCCTGACCGGCGACATCGATGTCGTGCAGTTCGAACTCGTCCATCGCTGACCGCGGCCGGCGGCGCCTGTTGCTCGGACTGGGCGCCCTGGCCTGCCTGTCCGGCCGGGCCCTGGCGAACGAGGCGCCGTTGGCCGGGCTGCAGCGTTGGGGTAGCGGCGATTACCGGCGCTTCGGCTTTCTCGTTTACCGGGCCACGCTGTGGGCCGGCGACGATCCGGCCGTGCCGCCGCTGGCCTTGCGGCTCGACTATCGGCGCAGCATTGCCGGTGCAGCGATTGCCGAGGCCAGCGTGCGCGAGATGCGACGCTTCGTCGACGACGAACCCCGCCTTGCCGGCTGGGGAAAACGGATGGCCAGCCTGTTTCCGGACGTGGTCGATGGCGATCACCTGGTCGGCCTGTGGCTGCCGGAGGGCGCCCGCTTTCTGCAGGGCGGCCGGCTGCTCGGCGAAGTGCGCGATCCGGCGTTCGCCCGGGCATTCTTCGCGATCTGGCTGGATGCCCGGACCAGTGCGCCGGAACTGCGCGCGGCGCTGCTGACCCGCGGGCGCGGCTGAGCGCCATGGCAATGCAACGCACGACACTGCTCGCCTACGGTCTGCCGGGCCTGCCGCTGGCCTTCGGCGCCCTGCCGGTCTACGTGCATCTGCCCGATTTCTATGCACGCGGCCACGGGCTCGATCTGGCCTGGCTGGGCATGCTGCTGCTGGTCAGCCGGCTGCTCGATGCCGGTATCGATCCCTGGCTGGGCTGGCTGGCCGATCGTCTGCCCAGGCGTCGCCTGCTGGCCTGGTCGCTGCTGCCGTTCTCGGTCGGCTTCGTGGCCTTGTGGCATCCGCCGCCGGCGTGGGCTGCCGTCTGGCTGTTCCTGTGCCTGCTGCCGACCTACCTCGGTTTTTCTGCGGCGACCGTCGCCTATCAATCCTGGGGGGCGGCGATCGCGACGGATTCTGCGCAGCGGACGCGGTTGACCGCAGCCCGCGAAGGTTTCGGCCTGGCCGGCATCGTGCTGGCCGCCGCGTTGCCCGGCTGGCTGGCCGGGCAAGCGAGCGAAGGGCTGGTCGCCCTGGGCTGGCTGTTGCCGCTGCTCGTCGTCCTTGCCGCCGGCACGGCGCTCTTGACCATCCGTCACGAAGGCGCCCCGCCGACGCCGCCACCGGCCTGGCGTCCCGCCCTGAGCCGGGTATTGGCCGATCCGTCGATGCGGCATTTGCTGCTCGTCTTCATCTGCAACGGCATCGCTTCGGCGCTACCGGCGACGCTGTTCCTGTTTTTCGTCGGCGACGTGCTGCAGGCCGAGCGCTTTTCCGGTCTGCTACTGGCCTTGTATTTCGTCGCCGGGGCCGCCTCCTTGCCTGGCTGGGTCTGGCTGGCCGGCCGCCTTGGCCGGCCGCGGGCCTGGCTGGCTGCCATGCTGCTGGCGATGGTGGCGTTTGCCGGAGCCGGCCTGCTCGGGGCCGGCGATGTGCTGCTATTTGCGCTGGTCTGCCTGCTTTCCGGCCTGGCGCTCGGTGCCGATCTGGCGCTGCCGGCAGCCATCGCGGCCGACTTCGGCGAACGTCTCGGCCAGCCGGGTGCCTGCTTCGGCATCTGGAACCTGATCGCCAAATGCAATCTGGCACTGGCCGCCGGCCTCGCGCTGCCGCTGATCGCCGCCTTCGGTTATGTGCCGGGGCAGGGCGGCGGACTCGGGGCACTGGTCGGTGCCTACGTCCTGTTGCCGCTTGCCGGCAAATCGCTCGCCGCCGCGCTGCTCTGGCGCTGGCGGCATTCCCTGGAGGTCGGATCATGAAACTGTTGACTGCGGCGGCCCTGTGTCTGGGCCTGGGGGGCTGTGCCGGCGTCGATGTCGCGCAATACCGCGACGAAGGGCCGCCGTTGCGGCTGGAACACTACTTCAATGGCCGGATCGATGGCTGGGGCATGTTCCAGGGCCGCGACGGCCGGGTACAGAAACGTTTCCACGTGGTGATCGATGCCCGCTGGCAGGATGGTCGCGGCGTGCTCGACGAGAACTTTACCTGGGCCGACGGCACGACCTCGCGCCGGGTGTGGACGCTGGTCCGCCAGCCCGACGGCAGCTATCGCGGCACGGCCGATGATGTCGTCGGCGAGGCGGTCGGCGAGCTGGCCGGCAACGCGCTGCGCTGGCGTTATGTGCTGGCGCTGCCGGTGGACGGCAAGACCTACCACGTCGATTTCGACGACTGGATGTACCTGATCGACGAGCGCGTGATGCTGAACCGGTCGGCGATGTCGAAGTGGGGCTTCCGGCTTGGCGAAGTGACGCTCAGCTTCGTCAGGCCCTGAGCCATGCCGGCCAATCCAGAAATCCGCGACTGGTCGGGACGCCGGGTCTGGCTGATCGGCGCGTCGAGCGGCATCGGTGCCGCGCTGGCCCGCGAACTGGCCGCCCGCGGCGCCCGGCTGGCCTTGAGCGCGCGGCGTACCGAGGCCTTGCAGGCGCTGGGGCTGGCCGACGCGCTGCTGCTGCCGTGCGATGTCGCCGAGCGGCAGGCGCTGGCCGCTGCGCTGGCGGCAATCGAGGCGCGCTGGGGCGGTGTCGACCTGGTGTGCTATTTGGCCGGCGATTACCGGCCGATGACCGTCGATAATTTCGACCTGGCGAGTGCCGAGCGGCTGTTTGCGGTCAACTTCGTCGGCGCGGTAAAAACCGCGGACGTCGTCCTGCCCGCGCTCCGTCCCGGCGGCGGCATCGCCTTCGTCGCCAGCGTCGCCGGTTATCGCGGCCTGCCGAAGGCGCTGGCTTACGGGCCGGGGAAGGCAGCGCTGATCCATTTTGCCGAATGCCTGCACCTCGATCTGGCGCCACGCGGGATCGGCTGCTGGGCGATCAATCCCGGTTTCGTCGCGACGCCGCTGACGGCCGGCAACGATTTCCGCATGCCGGCGCTGCTGACCCCGGAACAGGCGGCCATTGCCACGGTCGACGGGCTGGCGACGGGCAATTTCGAGATTCATTACCCGAAGCGCTTCACCCGGGTGCTGAAGTGCCTGCGCCTGCTGCCCTATCGCTGGTATTTTCCCCTGCTGCGCAAGTTGACCGGAGCTTGACATGACCCTCGACGAACTGATCGATTTCTACGAAAGCCTGACGCCGGAACGGGTGGCGCGTTTTGCCGAGTTCTATGCCGACGATGCCTGGTTCAAGGATCCGTTCAACGAGGTGCGCGGCGTTGAAGCCATCCAGCGCATCTTCACGCACATGTTCACGCAAGTGGAGATGCCGCGTTTCGTGGTCGGCGAACGCATCGTCGATGCCGGCGGCGCCGTGCTGATCTGGGAATTCTGTTTCCGCAGCGCACGTCTGGGCGGTGGCGGCACGCAACTGCTGCGCGGCGTCTCGCACCTGCGCTTCGCGCCCGACGGGCGGGTCTGCTATCACCGCGACTACTGGGATACCGGCGAGGAGCTGTACATGAAGCTGCCCTTGCTCGGCGGCCTGTGGCGCGGCCTGCGCCGCTTGCTGGCCGCCTAGCGCCGGGCGGGGACGTTAGCGGGGCGCAGCTTGCGCCACAGCCAGCCACCGGATTCGTCGGCGTGGCCGTCGATGGCGTAATCGAGGGCGTTGGCGTTCTGCAGCGTGAGCTTGATGTGGTTCAGGGTGAACAGCGAACTGGCAAACAGGATGCGGTCGCCGGCCGCCAGATCGAAATCGTCGTCCGGCAGCAGCGTCAGCCGGTCGTTGCGGTCGATCAGCAGCGGTATTGCCGGCAGCATGCGTTCGCGATCGCTCGGATCGCGCAAGGCGTCGCGCAATGCGATGCCGCGCCCGTGCATCAGCGCCTGGCGGGCCGCCGGCGCTTCCGAGGCGTTCAGGCAGATGCCCCAGACGGTGGGCGTCAGTCCGTCGCACAAGGCGTGCAGCCGGTCGACCAGCGCGTGGCACCAGCTTTCGTCGGCGCGGCGGATTTCGCCGAGAAAACGGGCGAGCAGCGGGGTGGTCAGGATGGCGATGCTTTCGTGGGCAACGATGTGACTCGGCACCATGGCGAAATCGGCGCCGTAGGCCTGGAACAGCGGTGCGTTGGCGGCGTGGTTCTGGCGCACGACGACGAACAGTGCTGGCTTGAGTTCGCTGGCGGTGACGGCGATCGACAGGTTGTTCACGTCGTTGTCGCTGCCGGCGATGATGCCGCTGGCCGTGGCGATGCCGGCGGCGCGCAGGGTGTCGGCCTCGGTGCCGTTGCCGGCGATGTGGCCGGCTTGCGGATCGCCGGCCGGATCGATGATGGTCAGCGTGATGCCGGTTTCGGCCAGTCGTTCGCCGACCGCCCGGCCGAAGCGGCCATAGCCGCACAGGATCCAGTGGCCGCCCGGCGGCCGATGAACTTGCGGAATTGGCGATTCGGGCAGGCTGGTGAGCAGTTCGATCAACCGGAAGCGTTCCGGCGCCATGATCGCCAGCGCCAGATGATCGGCGAAGCGTTCGTAGGGACTGATGATGTGATCGGTGCCGAACGAGGCCAGATTGGCAGTGACGGAAGGCGAGCGGGCACGGGCGATGACCGGCAGCTTCGGGGTCAGCAGGCGGACGGCGATGGCGATGCCGAGATTGGCCTGTTCGTCGTTGGTCACCGCCAGCACGCCGCGGCAGCGCGGGTGCCGCAGCCCGGCCAGCAGCAGGTTGTCGGGCAGGCTGGCGTCGGCGGCCAGCGCCGGCGTGTCGGTCTTGAAGTCGAGCAGATCGAGTTCCTCGACACGGATCTCATCCTTTTCGAGGACCACGAAGGCCTGGCCGAGACGGTCGAAGTTGCGGCAGATCAGGCTGCCCGTCTCGCCACAGCCACAGACGATGTAGAAGGGTTCGCGCAGGCGGCGGACGCGGCGCATGAAGCGGTTGGCGGTCAGCGTCTTCTGGAAGCCCTTGTCCTGGAGTAGCGCGATCAGCGTGATCACGGAATAGGACCAGCCGATCACCGACAGATAGATGCAGACGATGACCCACAGCCGCTGGGCATCCGAGAAGGCATTCGGCATCTCGCCGAAACCGATCGTCGTTGCCGTGTAGCTGATGAAATAGAAGGCGTGGAAGAAAGACAGCGGCGGTGCCGGGCGGCCGGTGGCGTCGACGCCGGGAACCAGCGTCAGGCCGCAGACCGAGATCGCGTAGATGACGATCAGCGCGATGATCGGCGCGCGCATGCGCCGCAGGACCAGGAAGAAGGTGGAGTTGTTCACCGCCGGCTCCGCGTCAGCGGCGCAGCATCACGGTTTCGACGATGAGCAGGACGACCGACACGATGTTGGCGAACAGCGCGCCGCCGGACAGCGAGACGACGCTCGAGGTGACCGACGCCGTCATGCCCTCGCCGGTGACATGGACGGCGATGGCCCAGATCACCGCCGCCGCCACCAGTTGCAGGTCGGCCACCAGGCTGGTCGCCAGATGGATGGCGCCGATCTGCGTGCGATCGCCGAACTTGAGGGCGGTGGCGATCAGGCTGACCACCAGCGCCGCGGCCAGTTCGTAGACGTGGTGCAGTTCGGGGCGGTCGATATCGCCGACGAAAAAGCCGAAGTTCAGCGTGGCGGCAAGGACGATGAAGAAACCGAAAACGACTTTTTCCAGGTTCATTTTTGCTCCCTGCCGCGGTCGACCGCGGAAATCAGCGTTTTTCGACCGGCACGACCGGCGCCGGCGCCGCCTGGCGCGAACCCAGCGCCTGTTCGTCGAGACGGCGGATTTCGTCGTCGGACAGGACTTCCATGACGTTGACCACCTTCAGCACGCCGGCCGTGGTGCGGGCGACGGCAATCGCCACCTTGGCCTCGCGGTCGCTGACGATGCCCATCAGGTGCGTGATGCCGCGTTCGGTGACGACCTTGATGTGATTGGCCGAAATCTGCTTCGAGTCGACCAGCCGCGCCTTGACCTTGGAATCGATGAAGGAGTCGTTGCTGCGCGAGGTCAGCGGCGTTGCCGGGCCGATGCCGAGTTCGTTGATCACTTCGCGCACACCTTCGATGCGTCCGGCTTCGGCCGCGATCGCCGCCTTGGCTTCCTCGTTCGGCACTTCGCCGGTCAGCAGCACGCGGCGGTTGTAGGCAGTGACGTTGACGTGCGACGGCTTCTTGTACTGCTCGGGAATGCGCGCGCCGACCTTCCATTCGGTGGTTTCGTCGTCGGTCTGGGTGCCGGTCGTCCGGCGATCGTGGGCGCTCAGCACACCGACCGCGGCACCGGTGGCGATGACGGCGGGCACGCAGCCCTGCAGTGCGGGCAGGGCGGTGCCCAGGGCGAGAATGGCAAGGGTCAGGCGGAATTTGTTCATCAGTCGGCTCCGAGTAGCAGTGCATCGATACCGTCGCACAGGCAATGCACGATCAGCAGGTGGGTTTCCTGGATGCGTGCCGTGCGGTCGGCGGGAACACAGAGATGGATGTCGGCGTCGCGCAAAAGTTCGCCGATCTGGCCACCGCCCCTGCCGGTCAGCGCGATGATCTGCATGTCGTGCTCGTGGGCGGCCTTGATCGCTTCGATGACGTTGCCGGAGTTGCCGGACGTCGAGATCGCCAGCAGCACATCGCCCGGATGGCCGAGCGCCCGCACCTGCTTGGAGAAAACGTGGGCGAAACCGTAGTCGTTGCCGACGGCGGTCAGGATCGAACTGTCGACGGTCAGTGCGATGGCCGCCAGTTCCTGGCGCTCGCGCTCGAAACGGCCGACCAGTTCGGCGGCGAAGTGCTGCGCGTCGCCGGCCGAGCCGCCGTTGCCGCAGGCGAGGATCTTGCCGCCGTTGAGCAGGCTTTGCGTCATTGTCTCGACCGCAGCGGCGATCGGGGCAGCCAGCGCGTCGATGGCTGCCAGCTTGGTCTGGGCGCTGTCTTCGAAATGCTTGGCAACGCGGGCGATCAAATCCATGAAGCTCTCTCTGTTCAGTCGTTTATCCGGCAATTCTACATCACAGCCCGGCATGGACCTCGACGACGACCCGCTGCCAGGGGTCGGGATGCGGCGTCAGGCGGGCGATGCGGCCGACCAGCCGCAGGCCGCGGTCGAGTGCCCGGGCGACCGCGGCATTTTCGGCGCGCGGCAGGTAACCGAGCGGATGCCCCTGCCAGCTGACGCGCACGGCCAGCGGGTCGTGCCGGTTGTCCGGCTCGCGGGTCAGCGTCAGGCGATCGCCGACGCGCAATTGCGCCCAGTGTTCGCCCAGCGCGTAGTACTGGCTGCCGGCCAGCGGCGAGCGCTGGATCAGCAGCCAGCCGCCCTGTGCCGACAGCGCCGGCGGCCAGCAGGTCAGCGCGGCCAGCAGGCTAGCGATCGCTGGAAAACGCATCGCGCAGCCAGTCCAGGTGCTCGCCGTCGATCAGCACGCAATCGAAGCGGCAGGCCTGGTCGCCACGCCAGGCCAGGTAATGGCGGGCGGCCAGCACGATGCGCCGGCGCTTGGTCGCGGTGATGCTGGCGGCGGCGCCGCCGAAATCCTGCCGCCGGCGCGAGCGGACTTCGACGAAGACCAGCGTCCGGCCGTCGCGCATGATCAGGTCGATCTCGCCGCCGCGTACGCGGAAATTGCGGTCGACCAGCCGTAGACCGCAATTTTCCAGATGCCGCAACGCCCGGGTTTCGGCTTCGCGGCCAAGGGCCACGGTGGTATCGTTGGTTTTTGCCTGCATTGCCGAAAAATGACAAATGAATTGATGGCGGCATTGTACGTGGTGCCGACCCCGCTGGGAAATCTCGCCGACCTGACCCGGCGCGCCGAGGCCGTGCTGCGTGCGGTACCGTGGGTGGCCGCCGAGGACACTCGCCACAGCGCGCCGCTGCTCAAACAGCTCGGCGCCGTGGGCCGGACCTTGCCCGCCCACCAGCACAACGAGCACGAGGCCGCCGCCCGCATCGTCGACAAGCTGCGCGCCGGCGAGGCCGTCGCGTTGATCTCCGATGCCGGTACGCCGGGCATTTCCGATCCCGGCGCGCGCATCGTCGCCGCCGTCCGTGCCGCCGGTTGCAAGGTCGTGCCGCTGCCCGGCGCCTGTGCGGCGACGACGGCGCTGTCGGCGGCCGGTCTGACCGACGAGCATTTCCTCTTTTACGGCTTCCTGCCGGCCAAGGCCGGGCAGCGCCGGCAGGCGCTCGAAGGCTTGCGCGACCAGCGCGCGGCGCTGGTTTTCTACGAAGCGCCGCACCGCGTGCTCGACAGCGTCGGCGACCTCGCCGAGGTACTCGGTGACCGCACGCTGGTCGTCGCCCGCGAGTTGACCAAGCTGTTCGAAAACATCGATTCGTTGCCGTTGACCGCAGCCGTCGACTGGTTCAAGGCCGACGCCAACCGCCAGCGCGGCGAGTTCGTGCTGATCGTTTCCGGCGCGCCGGAAACCGCCGACGACGGCGAGGGCGAACGCGTCCTCAAGCTGCTGCTGGCCGACGGCCTGCCGGTCAAGCAGGCGGCGAAGCTGGCGGCGGCGATTACCGGTGCGGCGAAGAACGCGCTGTACGACCGGGCGCTGGCGCTGAAAGCCGAACGGGACTGAGGCCGGCGGCTGATAAAATCCGTGAAAATCTTCCGAGAAACGCCATGCAAGAACTGACCCTCACTCGCCCCGACGACTGGCACCTTCACCTGCGCGACGGCGAAGCTCTGGCCGCCGTGCTGCCGCATACCGCCCGCCAGTTCGGCCGGGCCATCGTCATGCCCAACCTCAAGCCGCCGGTGACGACGGTCGAGCTGGCCGCCGCCTACCGCGACCGCATCCTGGCCGCGCTGCCGGCCGGCATGGCTTTCGAGCCGCTGATGACGCTCTACCTGACCGACAACATGCAGCCGGCCGAGATCACTCGGGCCGCGGCGTCCGGCTTCGTCAAGGCGGTCAAACTCTACCCGGCCGGCGCGACGACCAATTCCGATGCCGGCCTGACCGACATCCGCAAGGCCGATGCGACGCTCGCCGAAATGGAACGCGTCGGCCTGCCACTGCTGGTGCACGGCGAAGTCACCGATCCTGCGGTCGACCTGTTCGATCGTGAAAAAGTCTTCATCGATACCGTGCTGCTGCCGCTGACGCAGCGCTTCCCGAAGCTGAAGGTGGTGATGGAGCACATCACCACCCAGGACGCCGCCGAGTTCGTGGCGTCGTCCGCCGCCAACGTCGCGGCGACGATCACCGCCCACCACCTGCTCTACAACCGCAACGCCATTTTCCAGGGCGGCGTGCGCCCGCACTGGTACTGCCTGCCGGTCCTGAAGCGCGAGACGCACCGCGAGGCGCTGGTCGCGGCGGCGATTTCCGGCAACCCGAAATTCTTCCTCGGCACCGATTCGGCACCGCACGCCAGGGGCGCCAAGGAAGCCGCCTGCGGTTGTGCCGGCTGCTACACGGCCTATGCGGCAATCGAGCTGTATGCCGAAGCCTTCGAGCAGGCGGGGGCGCTCGACAAGCTGGAGGGTTTTGCCAGCTTCCACGGTCCGGACTGGTACGGTCTACCGCGCAATGCCGACAAAATCACGCTGCTCAGGGAGACATGGACGGTGCCGGCGAGCTATCCTTATCTCTCGACCGACGACATCGTGCCGCTGCGTGCGGGCGAGTCGCTTTCCTGGAAAATGCGCTGAGGAGTTCCGCCATGCGTTGGCGTGCCGCCTGCCTTGCCCTGTTGGCCCTTCCCCTGCTGAGCGCCTGCGTCAACGACGGCGCGACCTACGAAATCGACGGCACGCGCGAACACGTGCTGTCGCTGATCCGCGAACAGCCCTATTTCTGGGACAAGAAGGTCGAACTGTCGCTGGTCGTCTCGCGCATGCCGGCCTGCATGCGCCGACACAGTCTGGGCTACGGCACCGAGAACACGCGTGTCGAGATTTATCAGGTGCCGTCCGGCGCTTTCATCATCAAGGTCGGCAAGCGCATGTACGCCACCGAAACCCAGACCTGCGTGGCCTGGGCGCGGCTGGACAGCGAGCCGGAAGACGGCCTCGGCCAGTTGCGCGGCACCTTCCGCGTCAAGGGCGGCCAGCTGCTGTTCGTCAAGGAAGACACTCAGGAAGCGGCCGGCGAGGCCGAGTGAGCGGCGAGCGTTTCGCCAATCCGCTGTTCGATCCGCTGCGCGGCTGGCTGGATCGCCTGCCCGATGCACCGGCGGCGGCCGGCCTGCTGAATCTGTGCGACAGCCATCCGCGGACGGTCGGCGACGGTCGCCCTTTGCGTTTCGTGCCGCCGCAGGCCGACGGCCTGAGCTACGAATGCCGGGTCTGGCAGCAGGGTGAAGTCGAAACCCGTCCCGGCCATTGGCACGACTATTTCAACGCGCTGGTCTGGCTGGCTTTCCCCGCCACCAAGCAGGCGATCACCGCGGCGCACGTGGCGGCGATGCAGCCGGCCGGCGCCCGCCGCGGGGCGAGGCGCGACGGGCTGACGCATTTCGACGAGTGCGGCATCGCCGTGCTCTCGTCGTCTCCCGAACTGCTCGATCTGTTGCGCCATTTTGCCTGGCGCGAGCTGTTCGTCGAACGCCGGGCGGCGGTACGCGCCGCCATGCGTTTCGTCGTCTTCGGCCATGCCACCTACGAATCGCTGCTCGCGCCCTTCCGCGGCCTGACCGCCAAAGGCGTACTGCTCGAGATCGATGCGGCAACGCTGGCGCTCGAGCGCGATGCACTCAATGCTGCGGTCGACCGTCGTCTGGCGGGATTTTTCGCCGCGTCCACGCCGGCCCCGCGCGACCTGCAGCCGGTACCGTTGCTCGGCATTCCCGGCGTCGTGCCGGACAGCGAGGACCCGGCCTACTACGACGATGTCTGGCAGTTCCGGCCCGGCCGTCTCAGGCCGTCGCCGGCCTGACGACCGGCGCTTCGCGGATCGGCAGGTTGACCAGCGCGGCCGCAACGGCGAGCGCCATGTCGGCGTACCACATCCACGAAAAATCGCCGAAACGGACGATGCTCAGTCCGCCCAGCCAGGCGCCGAGGAAACCGCCGATCTGATGCGACAGCAGCGTCAACCCGAACAGTGTCGCCAGATAGCGGATGCCGAACAGCTTGCCGACGATGGCGGCGGTCGGCGGGACGGTCGCCAGCCAGGTGAAGCCGAGGCCGGCGGCGAACAGGTAGTAGGTCAGTTCGGTGCGCGGTGCGGCCAGATAGAGCGCGATCAGCACGGCGCGCGAGGCATACATGGCGGCCAGCACGTACTTGCTGCGGTAACGGTTCACGCAGGCGCCGGCATAAAGGCTGCCGAAAATGTTGGCCAGGCCGATGATCGCCAGCGACCAGCTGGCGACCGACGGCGGCAGACCGCACAGGTTCACTTCGCCCGGCAGGTGGGTGACCAGGAAGGCAATGTGGAAACCGCAGGTGAAGAAGCCGGCGTGCAGCAGTAGATAACTGCGATCGCCCATCGCCGTGCGTACCGCCGGCCAGAGTCCCCGGTCGTCGGCATCGCGGCTGGCGGTTTTTGCCTTTTCCGGGGTGTCGACCGCACTCGTCAGCCGGCCGATCAGCGGCAGCGCGGCCAGCGTCGCCAGCGCCATCGCCCACAGAGCACCCATCCAGCCGACCCCCTGAATCAGCTTCTGCAGGATCGGGGCGAAGACGAACTGGCCGAAGGAACCGCCGGCGTTGATCACGCCGGAAGCCGCGCCGCGTGCTTCGAGCGGCAGGCGCTGCGCGGCGGCGCCGATCAGCACCGAGAAACTGCCGGCGCCGGCGCCGATCGCCGACATCAGGCCAAGCGTGACGATCAGCCCGAAGCCGGAACTGACGAAGGGCGTCGCCGCACTGCCCAGGGCGAGCAGCACGATGCCCCAGCGCAGCACGGCACGCGGTCCGTAACGGTCGGCAAAGGCGCCGGCCACCGGCTGGATCGCTCCCCAGGTGAACTGGCCGATGGCCAGCGCAAAGCTGATCGTCGCGATGCTCAGGCCGGTGTCCTGGCCGATCGGTGCGATGAACAGGCCGAGCGACTGGCGGGCGCCCATCGTGACCAGCAGGATGCCGGCGGCGGCGAGCGTGACGCCGAGGACGCCGGGGCGATTGAGACTGCGGAACATGGTGGTTTCTCGTTGAAGGTTGGTCGTTGCTGCGGTGCACACTATAAATGCGTCGATTATTGGCAAATAGCCGATAATCGGCGCTTCAGTGTCAACGGATCATTGACGATGACGTGGCTGGCAAGCTGGGACAGTTTCATTAAGGTGGCGGAAAGCGGCAGCATGGCCGCCGCGGCGCGTCGGCTGGACTGCAGTCGGGCGCAGATCAGCAAGCAGATCGGTGAACTGGAAAAGGCCTTCGGCGTCCGGCTGTTCGAGCGATCGACGCGCCGCCAGCGCCTGACGCCGTCCGGCGAGATTTTCCTGCAACACGCCCGGCGGGCGCTGGCTGCCGTCGACGAAACGACGGTGGCGATGCGCAACACCGGCGAGATGCCGAGCGGCGTGCTGCGCGTCAGCGCCTCGATCACCTTCGGCCGGATCTTCATTGCGCCCTTGCTGCCGCGCATTGTCGAGGCCTACCCCGAATTGCGCTGCGAACTGGTGTTGACCGATCAACTGGTCGATCTGGCGGCCGACGACATCGACCTGGCGCTGCGCCTGACCCGGCAGCCGCCGCAGGATGCGGTGGCGCGCAAGCTGGTGCAGTTGCGGCGGGTGGTCTGCGCAACGCCGGCTTACCTGGCGCAGCACGGCGAGCCGAAAACGCCGCAGGACCTGATGGCGCATCGCTGCATGGACGTCCCCGGCCCGGACCGGGCTGGCCTCTGGCAGTTCGTCGATCGCAGCGGCGAGGAAATCACCGTGCCGGTCAGTTGCCCCTTCCGCTTCAACCATGTCGAATGCGTGCTCGACGCGGTACTGGCCGGCCAGGGCATGGCCGTGCTGCCGACCTATCTGGTGGCCGGGATGCTGGCTGACGGCAGGTTGCGCAGCCTGCTCGATGCCTATGAGCCGCTTACTGGCCTCGGTCGTTATCTGTATGCCTGCTACACGCCGAGTCGGGCGCGAGTACCCAAGGTCGGCGCCTTCATTGCCGAGCTGGAACGGCTGTTCAGCCCGTTACCGCCCTGGGAGCGGGTGGCAGCGGGCTGATGCCGGTCAGGCCGCGCGGTCGAGCCGGGCGGCGGCACCCAGGCGGTTGACGCCGCTGATCAAGGCCTTGAGCGAAGCACTGACGATGTTGGCATCGATGCCGACGCCGTAGCGTTCGCCGCCGTTGCCGGCGTTCATTTCGATGAAAGCGACGGCGCGGGCGTTGCCATCGTCGCCCATCGGGACCATCGAGCGTTCCTCGTAGCTGCGGACCTGGAAGGCGAAGCCGGCACCCTGCAAGGCATGCACGGCGGCATTGATCGGCCCGTTGCCTTCGCCGGAGAGGACGTGCGGCACGCCGTCGATCTCCACGGCGAGACGGATGCCCTGGGCGTCACCGTGCTCGAAGAGATGATGTTCGCGATAGCGGAGGCCGGCGGTCGAGGTGAGGAATTCCCCGGAAAAGAGTTCCCAGATGTCGGTCGCGCCGAGTTCGCCGCCGTGGGCATCGGTGTGGCGCTGGACGACGCCGGAGAATTCGACCTGGAGACGGCGCGGCATGACCACGCCGTATTCGGTCTCCATCAAATAGGCGATGCCGCCCTTGCCCGACTGGCTGTTGACGCGGATCACCGAGTCGTAGGAACGGCCGACGTCGGCCGGGTCGACCGGGAGATAGGGCACTGCCCACGGCTCATCCGCCTTTTGAGCGGCAAACCCCTTCTTGATGGCGTCCTGGTGGGAGCCGGAGAAGGCCGTGAAAACGAGATCCCCGACGTACGGGTGGCGCGGATGGATCGGGAGCTGGGTACAGTGTTCGTAGGTGCGGGCGACGGCGTTGATGTCCGAGAAGTCGAGCTGCGGATCGACGCCCTGGGTGTGCATGTTGAGGGCGAGGGTGACAAGGTCGACGTTGCCGGTGCGTTCGCCGTTGCCGAAGAGGCAGCCCTCGACGCGCTCGGCGCCGGCCATCAAGGCGAGTTCGGCGGCGGCGACGGCGGTGCCGCGGTCGTTGTGCGGGTGGAGGCTGATGATCACGCTGTCGCGGCGCGCGAGGTGGCGGTGCATCCACTCGATCTGGTCGGCGTAGATGTTCGGCGTGGCGATCTCGACCGTGGTCGGCAAGTTGAGGATGACCTTGTTGTCCGGCGTCGCGCCCCAGGCGGCGGTGACGGCGTCGCAGACTTCCTTGGCGAAATCGAGTTCGGTGGCGGTGAACAACTCCGGGCTGTATTCGAGCGTGATCTTCGTTTCCGGCATCTCGGCGGCGAGCGTTTTGATCAAGGTGACGGCGTCGACCGCCATCTTCACCACTTCGGCCTTGCTCATGCCGAAGACGAAGTCGCGGAAGCTCGGGCAGGTCGCGTTGTAGACATGGACGATGGCCTGTCTGGCGCCCTTGAGCGATTCGAAGGTGCGGCGGATGAGGTGCTCGCGCGCCTGGGTCAACACTTCGATGGTGACATCGTCGGGAATGTGCTTTTCCTCGATCAAGCGGCGGACGAAACCGAATTCGGTTTCCGAGGCCGACGGGAAGGCGACCTCGATCTGCTTGAAGCCGATCTGGCAGAGCGTCTGGAACATCTGCATCTTCTTGTCGGCGTTCATCGGCTCGAACAAGGCCTGGTTGCCGTCGCGCAAGTCGGTGCTCATCCAGATCGGCGCCTGGGTGATGACGCGGTTCGGCCATTGGCGGTCGGTGAGCCCGACAGGCGGGAAGGCGGTGTATTTGCGGGCGATCTGTTGCGGCATGGCGGCACTCCGGAAAACGTTTTGCGATGGCGAAATATTAGGCCGTATCGCCCGGCAGGTGCTTGCGTTGTTTGCTTGAAATCCGGTTGAGTTTGGCAGAATATTTCTCAATTGTTTGCATTGGAGAAATATTTTGGAAATCGATCGCTATGACCGGGAAATTCTCGCCATCCTGCAGTCGGATGGGCGCGTCAGCAACCAGGATCTTGCCGACCGTATCGGCCTGTCGCCTTCGCCCTGTCTGCGGCGCGTGCGGGCGCTGGAGGATGCCGGGCTGATCGCCGGTTACCGGGCGCATCTCGATGCGAAGAAGCTCGGTCTGAGCCTGATGGCGCTGATCGGCATTTCGATGGATCAGCACACGCCGGAGCGTTTCGCCAATCTGGAGCAGGCGATTTCCGACATTCCCGAGGTGCTCGAATGCCTGCTGATCACCGGCCAGCAATCGGATTACCAGTTGAAGGTCGTCGTCCGCGACATGGATGCCTACCAGGATCTGCTGCTCAACAAGATCACGCGCATCCCCGGCGTGACCGGTGTGCACACCAGTTTTGTGCTGCGCAAGGTGGTCGACCGCAGCAGCCTGCCGGTGTGAAGCTCAAGCGCCGCTGCCGGCCAGTCCGGGACGGGAGAACAGATGTTCCCATTGTTGCGACGACAGTCTGACTTCCTGTACCGAGGTGCTGCGCCGCTGGCCGTCCTGCCGGCGTTCGCGCAGACCGTGCGGGGGCCCGTTGTCGGCGCCGCGCCGTTCGCCGCGCAGACGGCGCTCGTGCGTGTGGAACTGCGGCAGGTGCAGGTCGGCGGGAATGTCGGCGCCGGTGCCGAGCAGCAGTTCAACGACCGCCTGGTGCTTGCCGCGAACCGCCATGCGCAGCGGGGCGTCCGGGCCGTCGGCATTGGCTGCGTGCAGGTCGGCGCCGTAGCGCAGCAGTTCGCGGACGATGTCGGCGTGGCCGCGGAAGCTGGCCAGCCGCAGCGGCAGGCCGGGAATGCCGTGGATGTCGGCCTCCTCGACGTCGGCGCCGGCAGCCAGGGCGGCCTGGACGGCAATGAGATCCCCTTGTTCGATGGCAAGACGGAGTGCGCTGGGCATGATGGAAGAAGGTCGCGATGGCGAAAAACGGGATGGCGGATTCTAGCGTAATTCCGTTCGCATGGTGAGCCCCCGTGGCAAGCGCGAAGGTCGGGCGGGGTTTATAATCCGCCCCGGAAAGTCGGCCAGGCAATCGCTGGATACGCAAGTATCGGGAGGAAAGTCCGGGCTCCATTGGGCAGGATGCCAGCTAACGGCTGGGTGCTATAAGTCGCAAGACGAAGGCAACGGAAAGTGGAACAGAGAGTAGACCGCCAATCGGGGCAACCCGGTCGGTAAGGGTGAAACGGTGGGGTAAGAGCCCACCGCGTCGGCGGTAACGTTCGACGGCACGCTAAACCCCATCCGGAGCAAGACCAAATAGGGAAGCATCAGGCGTGGCCCGCGCTGCTTCCGGGTAGGTTGCTTGAGCCTGTCGGTGACGGCAGGCCTAGAGGAATGATTGCCGAACCTCGCGAGAGGGGAACAGAACCCGGCTTATCGGCCGGCTTTCCATGAATTCGTTGTGGCCTGCGGTCGACCGCAGGTCTGGCCTAATTTTCATCGTCACGGGGCGTTCATGGCATCGCTGCTCGAATGGTCGGAACAGGGCCGTCGCCGTCAGGCGCGCTGGCGATCCGAAGCCGGTCTGCCGGCGCCGGCTGCGGTCGACGTCGTCGACGAGGCGATTTCCGCCGATACGCTCTGGTCGCGTCTGCTTGCCGGCGAGTACCTGCTCTGGCGCGGCGACTGGCCGAACGTGCGGCGCCTGCTGCAGACGCTGACGCAGCGTGCCGAACGCCATTTCCGCGATGCGCCGGCGACGACTGCGGGCAACGCCTTTGCTGCGCACCGCGTGACGCAGGGGCGCCGTGCGGCGTTGCTGGCCCGCCTGCTGGTGCCGGTCGGTCCCGACTACAAGCTGCCGTTGCGTCGCGCTCAGGACGTGCGTCAGGCCTGCCGCGAAGCCTGGGGCAAGCCGGACGGCAGCAACAGCGTCGTCGCGCTGCGCGAACTGCTGGCGGTGATCAGTGCCCACGAATGGCGCAAGAAAGGGGTCCCGGTTCCCGCCGTCGGCGGCAGCATCCATCCCCATTACGGCGTTTTCTCGCCGGTCCGCGGTGAATACGTCGATCTGGTTGCCCGGGCGCCGTTGCCGCCGGGCTGCGATCAGGCTTTCGACATCGGCACGGGCTCCGGCGTGCTCGCGGCCGTGCTCGCCCGCCGCGGCCTGAATGTCGTCGCCACCGACATGGCGCCGCGGGCGCTGGCCTGCGCCACCGAAAACATCGAAAAACTCGGGTTGACCGCGCAAGTGCAGATTGTTGAAGCCGATCTGTTTCCGGCGGGCCGGGCGCCGCTGGTCGTCTGCAATCCGCCCTGGTTGCCGGGGCAGCCGACTTCGCCGGTCGAGTATGCGGTGTACGACCCCGATTCGCGCATGCTGCGCGGCTTCCTAGACGGTCTGACGACCCACCTGGCGCCGGGCGGCGAGGGCTGGCTGATCCTCTCCGATCTGGCCGAGCATCTCGGTCTGCGTTCGCGCGACGAACTGGCGCAATGGATTGCCGCCGCCGGCCTGCGCGTCGTCGGTCGGCTCGACACCCGGCCGGTGCACGGCAAGGCGAACGACCGCAACGATCCGCTGCATGCGGCGCGGGCCGCCGAGATCACCTCGCTGTGGCGGCTGGCGGCGGCCTGATCCGGCGAACTTTTCGGGACGACCCAAAGAAAAACGGCCGACCTTGCGGTCGACCGTAGGATTTGGCAAAAAACCGGGATCAGGCCGGTGCGGACGTCCGGATCAGATGATCGAAAGCGCTGAGCGAGGCGGTGGCGCCGGCGCCCATGGCGATGATGATCTGCTTGTACGGCACCGTCGTGCAGTCGCCGGCGGCGAACACGCCGGGCACATTGGTCTGGCCCCTGGCGTCGATCTCGATTTCGCCGAAGCGGCTCAGGGCTACCGTGCCCTTGAGCCAGTCGGTCGCCGGCAGCAGGCCGATCTGCACGAAGATGCCTTCGAGCTCGACGTGCCGGCTCTCGCCGCTGGTCCGGTCGGTGTAGGTCAGGCCGTTCACCTTCTGGCCGTCGCCGGTCACTTCGGTGGTCTGCGCCGACTTGATCACCGTCACGTTCGGCAGGCTGGTCAGCTTCTTCTGCAGCACCGCGTCGGCGCGCAGCGTGTCGCCGAATTCGAGCAGCGTCACGTGGGCGACGATGCCGGCCAGGTCGATCGCCGCTTCGACGCCGGAGTTGCCGCCGCCGATCACCGCCACCCGCTTGCCCTTGAACAGCGGGCCGTCGCAGTGCGGGCAGAAACAGACGCCCTTGGCCTTGTATTCCTTCTCGCCCGGCACGCCCATCTCGCGCCAGCGGGCGCCGGTAGCGACGATCACCGACTTCGACTTGAGCGATGCGCCGCTGTCCAGCTGCACCTCGATCAGCCCGCCCGGCTCGGCCGCCGGCACCAGCTTCGCCGCGCGCTGCAGGTTCATGATGTCGACGTCGTAGGCCTTGACGTGTTCTTCCAGCGCCATCGCCAGCTTCGGCCCTTCGGTTTCCTTGACCGAGATGAAGTTCTCGATGCCCAGCGTGTCCATCACCTGGCCGCCGAAACGCTCGGCGACGACACCGGTGCGGATGCCCTTGCGCGCGGCATAGACGGCCGCCGCCGCGCCGGCCGGCCCGCCGCCGACGACCAGCACGTCGAACGCCTCCTTGCCGGCGATTTGCTCGGCCGCCCGCGCCGCGGCGCCGGTATCGACCTTGGCGAGGATTTCCTCGATCGTCATCCGGCCCTGGTCGAACTCGGCATCGTTCAGGTAGACCGTCGGCACGGCCATGATCTGGCGCTGCTCGACTTCGGCCTGGAACAGCGCGCCGTCGATCATCGTGCTGGTCACGTTCGGGTTGAGCACGGCGATCAGGTTCAGCGCCTGCACGACGTCCGGGCAGTTGTGGCAGGACAGCGAGATGAAGGTCTCGAATTTGAGCGGGCCCGGCAGGCCCTTGATCTGCTCGATCACCGCCGCATCGACCTTGGGCGGATGGCCGCCGGTCTGCAGCAGGGCGAGTACCAGCGAAGTGAATTCGTGACCCATCGGCAGGCCGGCGAAGCGGATGCGGGCGGCTTCGCCCGGCACCGCGATGCCGAAGGACGGCACCCGGGCGTCGGCTTCCTCGCGCAGGCTGACCTTGGCCGAGCAAGCGACGATATCGTCGAGCAGCGCCCGCATTTCCTGCGACCCGGCATCGTCGCCCAGCGCTGCCACCAGTTCGATCGGGCGTTGCAGACGTTCGAGGTAGGCCTTCAACTGACCCTTGATGGCGTCGTCGAGCATGTTGTTCTCCCTGTTTGTTCTGGATTTCACTGGAATGCTGCGGTCGACCGCAGCATTGCGCTGAAATCCCCGCCGCGGCGAGGCGGCGGGATTTTTTGCCCAGTCTTAGATCTTGCCGACCAGGTCCAGCGACGGTGCCAGGGTCTTGGCGCCTTCCTTCCACTTGGCCGGGCACACTTCGTTCGGGTGGGCGGCGGTGTATTGGGCGGCCTTCAGCTTGCGCAGCGTTTCGGAAACGTCACGGGCGATTTCGTTGGAATGGATTTCCACGGTCTTGATGATGCCGTCCGGATTGATCACGAAGGTGCCGCGCAGGGCCAGGCCTTCTTCCGGGATATGCACGCCGAAGGCGTTGGTCAGCTGGTGCGTCGGATCGCCGATCAGCGGGAACTTGGCCTTGCCGACGGCCGGCGAGGTTTCGTGCCAGACCTTGTGCGAGAAGTGGGTGTCGGTGGTGACGATGTACACTTCGGTGCCAGCCTTTTGGAATTCGGCGTAGTTCTCGGCGGCGTCTTCGATTTCGGTCGGGCAATTGAAGGTGAACGCGGCCGGCATGAAAATCAGGACGGACCACTTGCCCTTCAGGTCGGCTTCGGTGACTTCGATGAACTTGCCATTGTGGAAGGCGTTGACCTTGAACGGCTGGACCGGGGTGTTGATGAGGGACATTGATATCTCCTGGAACGGGTTGAGAAATACGACAGGACGAATCTTAGGATCGGGTCGGTCATTGATCCAATTGATTGCTTCTATATGGTACATAGCCGAGCGCTATTTTTGCCAATGACGCTGGCTTTCCGGCGGCGATGCCTGATTACAAAAAAACACGTGAAACCGCGCTATAAGGCCGTTGCCGGGCAACACTTATCGAAAAAGGTGTGCTACTTTTACCTCGCTGCCGTTCCAACGGCCAGTTTTCTTAACTCAATCAAGGTAACAGGAGGCACTTAGATGAATAAATCCGAGCTGGTCGAAGTTGCTGCACAAGAAGCTGGTATCACCAAGGCTGCCGCAGACAAGGCTCTGTCGGCCATCATCGGCGCTGTGGTCAAGACCGTCGCCAAGGGCGAATCGGTGACCCTCGTTGGTTTCGGCACTTTCAAGTCCGCCAAGCGCGCTGCGCGCACCGGCAAGAATCCGAAGACCGGTGCCACGCTGAAGATTCCGGCGACGACCGTGCCGAAATTCACCGCCGGTACGGCTTTCAAGGCTGCGGTCGCCGCCAAGAAAAGCGCTGCCAAGAAGAAGTAATCCAGGTTTCACCCAATGCGGGGTCCGCTCCTGGCGGGCTCCGCTTTTTACTTTGCAATGAACACTCCCAATACAGAAATCCAGACCGAAGAAGAGGTGCCGACTGCCGAAGCAGCCGCGCCTGCCGTCGATATCCGTCGCCGCCTGCGCGATCTGCTGTCCATCCCGGAACGCGATCGCAGCGATGAGCAGTGGGATGAAATCATCGAGCTGGAAATCCAGCTGGCACCGGGCAATCGTCTGACCGGCAACGAACCGGCCGGTGGCGGCATGCCGCGTCAGGGCCAGGGGCAGGGCAAGCCCGGTCTCGGTGCGCAGCAGAAGAAGCATCGTCCCCGGACCAAGAACAACCGTCGTCCCAGGCCGCAGAACGGCAAACCCAATCCGGGCGGTACCCAGGGCTGATCGACGGCCCGCGCTTTGATGCAGCATTACGATCTGATCATCGTCGGCGGCGGGCTGGCCGGTGCGGCATTGGCCGTTGCGTTGCGCGACAGCCGTTTGCGCATCGCGCTGGTCGAATCGTCGCCGCCGCGCCGTCCCGAAGGCTGGGATGCGCGCATTTATGCGCTCAGTCCGGCGAATCGCGCCTTTCTCGAGTCAATCGGCGTCTGGAAGCATCTGGACGCCAGTCGCATCGCGCCGATCCGTGCCATGCGGGTTTTCGGCGATGCCGGTGGCAAGCTGGATTTCTCGGCTTACGGCGCCGGCGTGCCGGAGTTGGGTTGCATCCTCGAATCTTCGCTGATGGCTTGCGAGCTGTGGGAAGGTCTGAAACGTCAGGGTAACCTCGACATGTTCGTGCCCCGGAAACCGGTGGCACTGGACTTTCGGGATGAGGTCGCGGTGCTCGATCTGGGCGAAGATTGCGTGTTGTCGGCGGCCCTGCTGGTCGGCGCCGACGGTCGCGATTCCTGGGTCCGGGAAGCGGCCGGGTTGACTGCGCTGAATCGCCATTACGGCGAGCAGGGGGTGGTTGCCAATTTCGCCTGCGCCAGGCCGCATAACGGCGTTGCCTGGCAGTGGTTCCGCGACGATGGCGTGCTGGCTTATCTGCCGTTGCCGGGGCAGGCGATTTCGATTGTCTGGTCGGCGCCCGATGCGCTTGCTGACGAACTTTGCGGACTGTCGCCCGAGGCCTTGTGCCGGCGTGTCGAGGCGGCTGGGGGGCATGCGCTGGGCGAACTCGAATTATTGACCTCGCCAGCGGCTTTTCCATTGCGCTTGATGCGCGTGCCGCAGATGGTTGCGCCTCGACTGGCCTTGGTCGGCGACGCCGGACACGGCATCCATCCGCTGTCGGGGCATGGGATCAACCTTGGTTTTCAGGACGCTGCCGAACTGGCCCGACGGCTGATGGCGGCAAAGCCGTGGGAAGATATCGGTCGCCTGCGCTTTCTCGAGGGCTACCAGCGCGCACGCCGTGAGGAAATTCGTCTGATGCAGACGACCACCGACCTGCTGCGTCGAACCTTTGCCGCCCGTCTGCCGGGGTTGCCGACCTTGCGCAATTTCGGCCTCGGGCTGACCGATCGCCTGCCGGTGGTGAAAAACGCATTGATCCGTTATGCCCTCGGGGCAATTTAGGAGAAGTTCATGAAATCCAGATTCCTGATCGGCCTGCTGTGTGGCCTCGTTGCCCTGCCGGTGTTCGCCAACGAGGCGGAAATCCAGAAAGCGATGCAGGCCAAGCTCGGCGCTCGTGTGGAGAGCGTGACCAAGGCCGGCTATCTGGGGCTGTACGAAGTCTATGTCGACGGACAGATCGTCTATGTCGATGAAAAGATGACAACGATGATCGTGGCTGGGCAGCTTTATGACCTCAAGGCCAATCGCAACATCACCGATGCGCGCATGCGCAAGCTGACGGCGATCAATTTCAGCGATCTGCCGCTCGATCAGGCGATCAAGGTCGTCCGCGGCGATGGCAAGCGCGTGCTGGCCACCTTCGAGGATCCCAATTGCGGCTATTGCAAGCGCCTGGCCAAGGATCTGCAGCGTCTCGACAACGTGACGATCTACACTTTCCTGTACCCGATCCTGTCCGAGGATTCCTTGAAGAAATCCCGTCAGATCTGGTGTTCGGCCGATCGCGTCAAGGCCTGGAACGACTGGATGGTCGATGGCAAGCAACCGGGCGGTCGGGACAATTGCGACACCAAGGCGGTCACCCGCAACCAGGAATTCGGCCGCAAGCTCAATATCACCGGTACGCCGACACTGATCTTCGCTGATGGTGAGCGTGTTCCCGGCGCGGTGCCGATCGCCACGATCGAGCAGAAGCTCGCGCAGCAGAAGTAAATCCGCTTCGCAACGGCGCTTCGGCGTCTGCGGCGTGACCCGGCATTCCCTTGGGCAGGGATGCCGGGTTTTTTTGTTGCGGTTTTCCACTTTTTCCCACGCGTGCGAATGCCATGCGGGTGTATGCATCGTTTTGATGCCACTCCTGATGTTTTACTTTAAGTTGCGTTTTTCACTTATTGATTATTAAGGGAAAAATTTCAAAAAAAATTCTGCGAAAAGCCTTCTAAGTCATTGTTGCGTAAGAAAAAATCCCGCATTTTTCTATTGACGGCATGCTGGGCATGCACTAAAGTGGGAAAACGTGTAGAAAAGTGGGTAAACGGGGATGTTCGAGGGGGCTGCGGCACTCAGTCTGGATGCGAAAGGGCGGCTTGCCATTCCGGCAAGGCATCGTGACGCCCTGCTCGTGGCCGGCGAAGGCTCCCTGGTTCTGACCGCGCACCCGCATCGCTGCCTGCTGCTTTACCCGGCGCCGGCCTGGCAGCCGATCCGCGACCAGATTCTGAAGGCGTCCAGCCTCGATCCGCGGGCCGCGGCAATCAAGCGTGTGATGGTCGGTAACGCCCGCACCGAGGCGCCGGATTCTGCCGGTCGTCTGCTGATTGCCCCGGAGTTGCGTACCTACGCCCAGTTTGAAAAGACCGTTTATATGGTCGGCATGGGCTCCCATTTCGAAATCTGGAGCGAGGCGGGCTGGCAGCAGCAGAACGACCTTGCGGCGGAAGCCCTGGTGGGCGATCTGCCGGCCGGTCTCGGGGACCTTGTCCTGTGACCACTGGCGGCGCCCACGTCACGGTGCTGCTGGAAGAAGCGGTGGAATCCCTGGCAATCAAGCATGACGGTGTTTACGTCGACGCGACATTCGGGCGTGGCGGGCACAGCCGCTGCATCCTGTCGCGGCTCGGCGAAAAAGGCCGTTTGCTGGCAGTCGACCGCGATCCGCAGGCGATTTTGGCGGGGGCGGCAATCAACGATCCGCGCTTTCGTCTGGTTCATCGCGCGTTTGGCGAGTTGGCCGTGGCGGCGGATGAAGGTGGTGTGGCGCAGGTGGATGGGGTGTTGTTCGACATCGGGGTGTCGTCGCCGCAGATCGACGACGGGGAGCGCGGTTTCAGCTTTCGCTATGACGCGCCGCTCGACATGCGGATGGATACGACGCAGGGCGAGACGGCGGCCGAGTGGCTGGCGCGGGCCGAATTGAGGGAAATTACGGAGGTCATCAGAAATTATGGCGAAGAACGGTTTGCTTTCCAGATTGCAAAGAAGGTTGTGGCTGCTCGGGGCGAACAACCAATTGTCACAACAGCTCAGTTCGCGGCCCTCGTACGCGAGGCCGTGCGCACCCGTGAGCCAGGGCAGGACCCGGCGACGCGCAGCTTTCAAGCTCTACGGATTCATATCAATCAAGAGCTCCGCCAGCTGGAGGTAGCCCTGCCGCAAGCCGTCGAGCTGCTGGCACCGGGCGGACGGCTGGTGGTGATTTCCTTCCACTCGCTGGAAGACCGCATCGTCAAAAACTTCATGCGCACCCGGTCGACCGCAGATGTCATGCCGAAAGGCCTGCCGCTGCGTGCCGATCAATTGCCCAGGCCGCAATTGAGGCTGGTCGGCAAGGCGCTGCGCCCGTCGGCGGCAGAGGTGGCTGCCAACCCGCGGGCGCGCAGTGCCGTGATGCGTGTTGCGGAGAAGTTGTGATGTTCCGCCTCAATCTCGTCCTCCTGCTGATCGTGGTGATGTGTGCACTGGGTACGGTGACCGCGCAGCATCGCGCACGCAAGCTGTTCCAGGCGCTTGAAAGCGAGCAGGAGCGGGTGCGCCAGCTGGATGTCGAATACGGCCAGTTGCAGATCGAAATGTCGACCTGGGCGACGCATCCGCGCATCGAGAAGATTGCCCGTGAGCGCCTGCGCATGGCCTTGCCGGCGGCGGCCCGGCTGGCCGAGGCGGGAGGCCGCTGATGGTCGTCCGCCGCCGTCCGCAGCGCGGACACCGCTATACCGAAAGCCCGGTCCTGCAGTTGGCGCTGCAAGGCTGGCGTTCGCGCATGGTCGGGCTGTTGTTGATGGGGGCCTTCCTGCTGCTCTTGTCGCGGGCTTTCTATCTGCAGGTGATCAACAATGATTTCCTGCAGGAAAAAGGCGATTCCCGTTATTTGCGCGACATCGAGATTTCGGCCTCGCGCGGCAAGGTGACCGACCGCAACGGCGAAATGCTGGCGGTGTCGACGCCGATGAAGTCGATCTGGGCGATCCCCGCCGACGCGCGGACGATGAACGTCGAGCAGAAGCGCCAGCTGGCCGACATGGTCGACCTGAAGCCGCGCGAGCTGGATGGCCGTCTGGCCTCCGAAAAAAGCTTCGTGTTCATCAAGCGCCAGGTGCCGCCGCAAGTGGCTGATCGTATTGCCGGCCTGAAATTGCCGGGCGTGCATCAGGAAAAGGAGTACCGCCGCTACTATCCGGCCGGCGACATGACGGCCCATCTGGTCGGCTTTACCGGTGTGGATGACAAGGGGCTGGAGGGTGTCGAACTGGCCTTCCAACGCGAACTGCTGGGGCGCCCCGGTGCCCGCACGGTGATTCGCGATCGTCGCGGCAACATCGTCGAGGATGTCGGTGCGACGCGGCCGCCGCAGGATGGGCGGGATATCGTGCTGGCCATCGACTCCAAGATCCAGTATCTGGCCTACAGCAACCTGAAGAACGCGGTGATCGAAAACAAGGCCAAGGCCGGCGGCGCGATCGTCGTCGATACGCGCACTGGTGAAATTCTGGCGCTGGCCAACTGGCCGACCTACAACCCGAACAACCGTGACAAGCTGTCCGGCGAGCAGTTGCGCAATCGGGCCGTCACCGACACCTTCGAGCCGGGGTCGACGCTCAAGCCGTTTACGGTCGCGCTGGGTCTGGAGCGCGGCAAGGTTCGCTACGACTCGGTGATCGACTGCGCGCCCGGACGCATCACGATCGGCAAGGCGACGATCAACGATTCTCACCCGCACGGTGCGTTGACCGTGGCTCAAGTCATTCAGAAATCCTCGAACGTCGGCACGACCAAGATCGCCTTGATGCTGCCGCCGCGCGAAATGTGGGAAATGTTCGACGCGCTGGGCTTTGGCCGGTCGCCGCAACTGGGCTTCCCCGGCGAGGTCGGCGGTCGTCTGCGGCCGTGGAAGAGCTGGAAGCCGATCGAACAGGCCACGATGTCCTACGGTCACGGCATTTCGGTGAGCCTGATTCAGCTGGCCCGGGCCTATACCGCGCTGGCCCGCGGCGGCGACGTGATTCCGGTGTCGTTGCTGCGCGCCGATCAGCCGGTGGCGCATGGCACGCAGGTCTATTCGCCGCAGACCGCGCGGGAGATGCGCTCGATGCTGGAACTGGTCGTGCAGGCCGGCGGCACTGCACCGAAAGCCGCCGTGCCCGGCTATCGCATCGGCGGCAAGACCGGTACAGCGCACAAGCTGGAGGGCGGTACCTACGCCAACAAGTACGTCGCTTCCTTCGTCGGCGTCGCGCCGATGTCCGATCCGCGTCTGGTGGTCGCGGTGATGATCGACGAGCCGGGGGCCGGGCGTTACTACGGCGGCGACATCGCCGGGCCGGTGTTTTCGCAGGTCATGGCCGGTGCGCTGAGAACGCTGGGCGTCCCGCCGGATGCCTTGCCGATGCACGTGGCGGCGCTGCCGGAACAGGAGGGCAGGCTGTGAGCCCGCGCGAAATCCTCGATCATTTCTCGGCCCTCGGCATCGAACTCGCCGGCGTCGCCGACGATAGCCGTCAGGTCAGGCCGGGCGATCTGTTCCTGGCCTACCCGGGCGATCTGGCGGATGGGCGCCAATATATCGCCGATGCGCTGGCGCGGGGGGCGATGGCGGTCATCTGGCAACCGGGCGGCGATTTTGCCTGGAATCCGGCGTGGACCGTGGCCCAGTTGGCGGCCCCCGATCTGCGCGCGCTGGCCGGTCCGTTGGCCAACGTGGTTTATGGTCATCCGAGCGAAGGGCTGTCGCTGATTGCGATTACCGGCACCAACGGCAAGACCACGGTCAGTCAGTGCATCGCCCAGGCATATCCCAAGCCTTGTGCGGCGATCGGTACGCTGGGTGCCGGCTTTCCCGGCCGGTTGAAGGAAACCGGCTTCACGACGCCGGAAGCCACCGTGCTGATGCGCTATCTGGCCGAATTCCGCGCCGCGGAGGCTGCCGCTTGCGCCCTCGAAGCGTCTTCGATCGGCATCGAGGAAGGGCGCATGAACGGTGTCAGGGTCGACGTCGCCGTATTCACCAATTTCACCCGCGATCATCTCGATTATCACGGTTCGATGGAAGCTTACGCGGCGGCCAAGGAAAAACTGTTCCACTGGCCGCGCCTGCGCACGGCGGTGATCAATCTCGACGATCCATTCGGCGTGCACCTGCTGCGCGAAACCGAGGCCTTGCGAGTGCTGGGCTACGCAATCGGCGAGGCACGCCGCGATTTCCCCGCGCTGGTGCGCGCCGAAAAACTCGAGAGCACGCCTTTCGGCCAGCGTTTCGAACTGGTGCTGCCGAACGGGCGTGCCTGGGTCGATACCATGCTGGTCGGCCGCTACAACGTTTCCAACCTGCTGGCGACGGCGGCCGTGCTGCACGACATCGGCCTGATGCCGAGCGAAATCGCTCGCCGGCTGTCGGAATTGACGCCGCCGCCGGGGCGCATGGAGCGCCTGGGCGGTGTCGGCGAGCCGCTGGTCATGATCGATTACGCGCACACGCCGGATGCGCTGGAAAACGCCTTGCAGGCCCTGCGCCCGGTGGCCGAGGTGCGCGGTGGCCGGTTGCAGGTGCTGTTCGGTTGCGGTGGCGATCGCGACAAGGGCAAACGGCCGCAGATGGGCGAAGTGGCGGTGCGCCTGGCCGACCGGGTGCTGGTGACCAGCGATAACCCGCGCAGCGAATTGCCGCAGGCGATCATCGACGACATTCTGGCCGGTGCCGCCGGCGCCGAGGTCGAAATCGACCGTGCGGCGGCGATCCGCCAGCTGCTTGCCAGGGCGGACGCGGCCGATGTCCTGTTGCTGGCCGGCAAGGGGCATGAACCCTATCAGGAGATTGGCGGTGTGCGTCATCCGTTTTCCGACCTCGAACAGGCGAGTGCCGCCCTGCTTGCCCGCCATGCGGAGGCTGCCTGATGCGTGAATCCCTGAACTGGATCAATGCCGCTGTCGGCGGCCGCCTGATCGGCGCGGACTGCCCGATAGACGGGCTGTCTACCGATACGCGGGCGATCGTTGCTGGCGGCTTGTTCATCGCACTGCACGGCGAACGTTTCGATGCCCACGCCTTCCTCGATCAGGCCGTGGCCGGCGGCGCGGCAGCCTTGCTGGTCAGCGACGAAAGCCGCCTGCCGGCCGGCGTGCCGGCCATCGTCGTGGACGACACGCGACTGGCGCTCGGTCGGCTGGCCGCCGCCTGGCGCGCCCGGTTTGCGTTGCCGGTCATCGCGGTGACCGGTTCGAACGGCAAGACCACCACCAAGGAAATGATCGCTGCCGTGCTCAAGGCTGCCTACGGCGATGCGGTGCTGGCGACGCGCGGCAACCTGAACAACGACATCGGCCTGCCGCTGACCCTGCTCGGACTGGATGAAACGCACCGCGCGGCGGTGATCGAGATGGGCATGAACCATCCCGGCGAGATCGACTACCTGACGCGCATCGGTGCGCCGACCGTGGCGCTGGTCACCAACGCGCAGCGCGCCCACCTCGAAGGCATGGGCGATCTTGACGAAGTGGCGCGGGAAAAGGGCGCGATCTACCACGGCCTGTCGGCCGACGGCGTGGCGGTGATCAATGCCGATGACGCCTACGCCGGATTCTGGCGCGCACTGGTCGGCGAACGGCCGGTCCGCAGCTTCGGCATCGATCAGCCGGCCGATGTGCGCGGTCTCGTCCATCAGCACGGCCTGGAGATCAGGCTCGCCATCGCGGCGGCAGAGGGCGATTGCGAAATCGCCTTGCAGATTCCCGGCCGCCACAATGCGCGCAACGCCCTGGCGGCGGCCAGCGCCTGCCTGGCTGCCGGCATTCCGCTGGCAGCCGTGGCCGATGGCCTGAGTGCTTTCGCCGGCGTCAAGGGGCGCCTGCAGCGCCGGCCGGGCAAACGCGGCGCCGAAATTCTGGACGATACCTACAACGCCAATCCGGATTCGGTGCGCGCCGGCATCGACGTGCTCGCCTCGACCATCGGCCGCAAACTGCTGGTTCTCGGCGACATGGGCGAGATCGGCGAAGCCAGCGGCCAATATCACGACGAGATCGGCGGTTACGCCAAGAGTCAGGGCGTTGACCGCCTGTTCGCGCTCGGCGAATCGGTGAAGGCGGCGGTACGCAATTTCGGTGAGGGTGCCCTGCATTTCACCGGCGTCGAGGCGCTGATTGCTGCGGTCGACAAGGAACTTGGTGCGGAAACCACCGTGCTGGTGAAAGGTTCGCGCTTCATGAAAATGGAAAGAGTGGCCGACGCCCTGGTGGCGGATGCGCTCGTCGACGGAGGCAAGCACTGATGCTGCTCGAACTGGCGCAATGGCTCGCACAGGATGTGCGTTTCTTCAATGTCTTCAACTACATCACGCTGCGCACCGTGCTGGCGGCGATGACCGCGCTGCTCATTTCCTTCGCCGCCGGCCCGCGCGTGATCCGCTGGCTGGCGGCCAAGAAGATCGGCCAGGCGGTGCGTACCGACGGGCCGCAGACGCACCTGGTCAAATCGGGCACGCCGACCATGGGCGGCGTGCTGATCCTGATCGCGATCGGCATCACGACGCTGCTGTGGGGCGATTTGTCCAACAAATACGTGTGGACCGTGCTCGTCGTCACGCTCGGCTTCGGCATCATCGGCTGGTACGACGACTGGAAGAAGGTCGTCTATCGCGATCCGAACGGGCTGGCCAGCCGCTGGAAATTCTTCTGGCAGTCGGTGCTCGGCGCCGGCGCCGCACTGTTTTTGGCCTTCTCGGCGACGTCGACCGCACAAACCGAGCTGATCGTGCCCTTCTTCAAGAGCGTCGCCTATCCGCTGGGCATCATCGGTTTCATCGTGCTGACCTATTTCGTCATCGTCGGCACCAGCAACGCGGTGAACCTGACCGACGGCCTCGACGGCCTGGCGATCATGCCGACGGTGATGATCGCCTCGGCCTTCGCCATCTTTGCCTACGTCACCGGCAACGCGGTGTATGCCAAGTACCTGCTGATTCCCTATGTGCCGGGGGCCGGCGAGTTGTGCATCCTGCTCGGGGCGATTGCCGGCGCCGGGCTCGGCTTCCTGTGGTTCAACGCCTACCCGGCCGAAGTCTTCATGGGCGACGTCGGCGCGCTGGCGCTCGGTGCCGCGCTCGGCACGGTCGCCGTGATCGTCCGCCAGGAAATCGTGCTGCTGGTGATGGGCGGCGTGTTCGTCGTCGAGACCCTGTCGGTGATGCTGCAGGTGTCGTGGTTCAAATACACCAAGAAGAAATACGGCGAGGGTCGGCGCATCCTGCGCATGGCGCCGCTGCACCACCATTTCGAGCAGACCGGCTGGAAGGAAACGCAGGTCGTCGTCCGTTTCTGGATCATCACCATCATGTTGGTGCTGATCGGTTTGTCCTCTTTGAAACTGCGCTGACATGGATCTCAAGGGCAGACGCGTTCTGGTGATCGGACTCGGTGAGTCCGGGCTGGCGATGGCCAAGTGGCTGCATCGCCAGCAGGCCGTCGTGCGCGTTGCCGATTCGCGCGAGACGCCACCGAACGTCGAGGCCTTGCGTGCCGTCGCGCCGGCTGCCGAGCTGCTGACCGGCGAGTTCTCGTCGGCGACGTTTGCCGGTATCGAGCTCATCGCGCTGTCGCCGGGCGTGCCGAAGGCGACGCCGGCGATTGCTGCGGTCGACCTGCCGCTGATCTCCGAAATCGAGCTGTTTGCCGCCGGCGTGCGCGAGCAGGTGCCGGCGTCGCGCATCGTCGCCATTACCGGCAGCAACGGCAAGACGACGACCACGGCGTTGACCGCTCATCTGCTGAACGGCGCCGGCGTGCCGGCGATTGCCTGCGGCAACATTTCGCCGTCGGCCCTCGATGCGCTGATGGACGCGCAGGATGGCGGGACGCTGCCCACGGTCTGGGTGCTCGAACTGTCGAGTTTCCAGCTGGAAACGACGCACCGCCTGAATGCGGCGGCGGCCACTGTACTCAATGTCTCCGAGGATCATCTGGATCGTTACGACGGCAGCCTGGCCAACTATGCCGCCGCCAAGTCGCGCGTCTTCCAGGGCAAGGGCGCGATGATCCTCAACCGCGACGACGACTGGTCGATGAGCAACGGCCTGTGTGGCCGCAAGATCGTCACCTTCGGCCTCAACCCGGCGCCGCGTGCGGTCGACTACGGTTTTGACGGAAAAACCATCGTGCGCGGCAAGACCCCGCTGCTGGCGGTCGATACGCTGAAATTGTCCGGCCTGCACAACGCCGCCAACGCGATGGCCGCACTGGCCTTGTGCGAAGCCGTCGGCGTCGCGCCGGAACGTGTGCTTGGCGCCCTGCAGTCCTTCGCCGGCCTGCCGCACCGGGTCGAAACCGTGGCCGAGATCGGTGGCGTGACCTACGTCGACGATTCCAAGGGCACCAATGTCGGCGCCACGCTGGCCGCCATCGAAGGCATGGGGCGCAAGATCGCCATCGTGCTCGGCGGTGACGGCAAGGGCCAGGATTTCTCGCCGCTGAAACCGGCTTTGAAGAAACACGGTCGGGCGGTGGCGCTGATCGGCCGTGACGCCGATGCCATCGCCGCGGCGATTGCCGGCTGCGGTGTCGATAGCGAGCGCTTCGCCGACATGGCGGCGGCTGTCCGCTGGCTGGCCGGCAAGGCGAAAAAGGGCGATTGCGTGCTGCTGTCGCCGGCCTGCGCATCGCTCGACATGTATCGCAATTACGCGCATCGGGCCCAGGCTTTCGTCGACGCGGTGAAAGGACTGGCGCCATGATGCTGTCCAGCCTCGATCTGCCGCGCCGGCAGACCTCCGAAATCGACTACGCACTGCTCTGGTCGGCCCTGATCCTGCTGCTCGGCGGCATGGTGATGGTCTACTCGGCGTCGATCGCGATTGCCGAAGGCGGCCGGTTCACCAACTACCAGCCGGCCTACTACCTGATCCGTCACGGCGTTTTCCTGTGCATCGGCCTGGTTGCCGCCGCCGTCGCCTTCCAGATGCCGCTCAAGCTGTGGCAGAAATACGCCCCGTATCTGTTCATGATCGGTGTCGTGCTGCTGGCCGTCGTGTTGATCCCGGGCCTCGGGCGCGACGTGAACGGGGCCCGCCGCTGGCTGCCGCTGGGCTTTGCCAACCTGCAGCCATCCGAGCTGATGAAATTGTTCGCCGTGCTCTACGCGGCCGACTACACGGTGCGCAAGATCAACGTGATGCACGACCTCAAGCAGGCTTTCCTGCCGATGTTCGGCGCAATGGCGCTGGTCGGCATCCTGCTGCTCAAGGAGCCGGACTTCGGCGCCTTCGTCGTGATCATCTCGATCGCCATGGGCATCCTCTTCCTCGGTGGCCTCAAGGCGCGGATGTTCGCGCTGCTGATCGTCGGCCTGCTGATCGCCTTCGCGATCATGATCATCGTCTCGCCGTACCGGCGCGACCGCATCTTCGGTTTCATGGATCCGTGGGCCGACGCCTTTGGTCGCGGCTATCAGCTGTCGCACTCGCTGATCGCCTTCGGGCGCGGCGAACTGTTCGGTGTCGGCCTCGGCGCCAGCGTCGAGAAGCTGTTCTACCTGCCGGAAGCGCACACCGATTTCCTGCTCGCCGTGATCGCCGAGGAATTGGGCTTCGTCGGCGTGTTGACCGTGATCCTGCTGTTTGCGTTACTCGTCCAGCGCGCCTTCGCCATCGGCCGCCAGAGCGTCCAGCTCGACCGCCTCTACCCGGCGCTGGTGGCGATGGGTATCGGCATCTGGCTGGGCGTGCAGTCCTTCATCAACATGGGCGTCAACGTCGGCCTGCTGCCGACCAAGGGACTGACCTTGCCGCTGATGAGCTTCGGCGGCTCGGGCATCCTCGCCAACTGCGTGGCGCTGGCCATTCTGCTGCGGGTGGACTGGGAAAACAGGCAACTCATGAGAGGTGGAAAACTATGACCACGTTCGCGTTGCCTGTTTCGGCGAAGGCTAACGTGCGTAGCACGTTAAGGGCGGAGCCCGGCCGTAGCCAAAATCCGTGCTTGGCGATTTCGTCGAAGGCTAACCCGGCGCAGCCGGTGTTAAGCGCGCAGCGCGGCCGTAGACAAAACCGGCGCCTCCTGCGCGGAGGCAAGTTATGAGCAAAACCATCATGATCATGGCCGGCGGTACCGGCGGCCACATTTTCCCGGCGCTCGCCGTCGCGCACCGGATGCGCGATGCCGGCTGGCGCGTCGTCTGGCTCGGCAATCCGGAAGGGATGGAAGCGCGCCTGGTGCCGCAGCATGGCTTCGAGATGGTCTGGGTCAAATTCTCGGCCTTGCGCGGCAAGGGCTTGTTGCGCAAGCTGCTGTTGCCGGTCAATTTGTTGCGCGGTTTCTGGCAGGGTTGGCAGGCGATCCGTCAGGTTCGGCCAAACGTCGTGCTGGGCATGGGGGGGTATATCACCTTTCCGGGCGGCATGATGGCGGCGCTGACCGGCGTTCCCCTGGTACTGCACGAACAGAATTCCGTGGCCGGGCTGGCCAACAAGGTGCTGGCCGGAGTGGCCGACCGGATCGTCACGGGGTTCCCCAATGTATTCGCCAAAGGCGCATGGCTGGGCAATCCGGTGCGTCCGGAAATTGCCGCGATCCAGCCGCCGGCCGAACGCATGGCTGACCGGAACGACGCATTGCGGGTACTGGTGATCGGCGGCAGCCTCGGGGCCCAGGCGCTCAACGAAACGGTGCCGCAAGGCATGTCGCGCCTGCCGGCCGACGTCTTGCCGCAGATCGTGCATCAGGCCGGTGAAAAGCATATCGAGGCGCTGCAGGCGGCCTACGCTGCGGTCGGCGTCCAGGCGCATTGCGTGCCGTTCATCGAGGACATGGCCGGTGCCTACGAATGGGCCGACCTGGTGATCTGCCGGGCCGGCGCGCTGACCATCGCCGAACTGGCGGCGGCGGGCGTGGCCAGCATCCTGGTGCCTTACCCGCATGCGGTGGACGATCATCAGTCCGCCAATGCCAGGTTCCTGGTCAGTGTCGGTGGCGCCTTCCTGTTGCCGCAAACCGAACTGACGGCGGACAGCATTGCGCTGATCCGCAACTATACCCGCGGTCAACTGCTGGAAATGGCCGAAAAGGCCCGCAGTCTGGCCAAGCCGGATGCGACGGCCGCAGTGGCCGATCTCTGCGCGGAAATTGCCAAATGAAACACAAGGTCAAACATATCCATTTCGTCGGGGTCGGCGGTTCCGGCATGAGCGGTATTGCCGAAGTGCTGGCTCACCTCGATTATTCGATCAGCGGTTCCGATCTGGCGGCCAGCGCGACCACCCGCCGCCTCGAAGGCGAGGGCGTGCGCGTGACCATCGGCCACGCCGCGGCCAACATCGCCTCCGCCGATGCCGTGGTCGTGTCGACGGCCGTCAAAGAAGACAATCCGGAAGTCGTCGCTGCCCGCGAGCGAAAAATTCCGGTCGTGCCGCGTGCGCAGATGCTCGCCGAGTTGATGCGCCTGCGCCGCGGCATCGCCATCGCCGGCACCCATGGCAAGACCACCACCACCAGCCTGATCACCAGCATACTGGCCGAAGGCGGCATCGACCCGACCTTCGTCATCGGCGGCCGGCTCAACGCCGCCGGTGCCAATGCCCGGCTGGGCAGCGGCGAGTTCATCGTCGCCGAAGCCGACGAATCGGACGCCTCCTTCCTGTTCCTGTCGCCGGTCATCTCGGTGGTCACCAACATCGATGCCGACCACATGGAAACCTACGGCCACGATTTCGAGCGGCTCAAGGGCGCCTTTGTCGATTTCCTCAATCGCTTGCCGTTTTACGGCGTTGCCGTGCTGTGTAACGAGGATCCGAACGTGCGGGCGATCATGCCGCGGGTCAACAAGCAGATCATCACTTACGGCCTGACCCCGGATTGCAATTTTTACGCCGAGAACATCGTCGCCGATGCCGGTCAGATGCGTTTCGACTGTGTCCGGGTCAACGGCAGCACCTCGCGCCTGCCCATCGTGCTGAACACGCCGGGCCTGCATAACGTGCTCAACGCGCTGGCGGCGATTGCCGTGGCGACCGAGGTGCAGGTTGCCGATGCAGCCATCATCAAGGCGCTTGCCGAGTTCAAGGGCGTCGGTCGTCGCTTCCAGCGCTACGGCGAAGTTGCGCTACCGGCTGGCGGCAGTTTCACGCTGGTTGACGACTACGGTCATCACCCGGTCGAAATGGCGGCGACACTGGCCGCGGCGCGCGGTGCCTTTCCCGGACGCCGGCTGCTGCTGGCCTTCCAGCCGCACCGTTACACGCGGACGCGTGACTGCTTCGAGGACTTCGTCAAGGTGCTGTCCACGGTCGACGCACTTTGCCTGGCAGAAATCTACGCCGCCGGCGAAGCGCCGATCGTCGCCGCCGACGGCCGTTCGCTGGCACGCGCGTTGCGCGTGGCCGGCAAGGTCGAGCCGGTGTTCGTCGAGGATGTCGCGGCGATGCCGCAAACGATTCTGGAGGTCGCCCGCGATGGCGACGTGGTTCTGACCATGGGCGCCGGTTCGATCGGTGCGGTGCCCGGCAAGCTGGTGGAAGGCAAATGAGCGGGTTCGGCAAGGTCGCAGTGTTGTTCGGCGGAACTTCTGCCGAACGCGAGGTTTCCCTGAACAGCGGCGGGCGGGTGCTGGCCGCCCTGCTGGGCCAGGGTGTGGATGCTCATCCCTTCGACCCGGCCGATCAGCCGCTTGACGCGCTGAAGGGCTATGACCGGGCGTTCATCGCGCTGCACGGGCGTCATGGCGAGGACGGCACGATCCAGGGGGCGCTCGAGGTCATGCACATTCCCTATACCGGCTCCGGCGTGCTGGCCTCGGCACTGGCCATGGACAAGTTTCGCACCAAGCTGATGTGGCAGGCGGCGGGCCTGCCGATTCCCGATTACGCCGTGCTTGAGGCCGACAGCGATTTCAGCGCGATCGAGGCCCGTCTGGGTCTGCCGCTGTTCGTCAAACCGGCGCGCGAGGGCTCGTCGATCGGTGTGACCAAGGTCAAGCAGCCCGGTGAACTGAAGGCCGCCTATCTTGAAGCAGCCCGCCATGATCCGCTGGTGATCGCCGAACAGGGCGTGCTCGGCGGCGAATACACGGTGGGTATCGTCGGTGACGAAGTCCTGCCGATCATCAAGATCGAGCCGGCGACCGAATGGTACGACTACGAGGCCAAGTACAACCGCGACGATACCCGTTACCTGTGTCCCTGCGGGCTGCCGGAAAGTCGCGAACTGGCGATCCGCAAGCAGGCGCTGGAGGCGTTTCGCGTCCTCGGTGGGCGCGGCTGGGGGCGCGTCGACTTCCTGATGGATGCCGACGGCAATCACTACTTCCTCGAGGTGAATACCGCGCCGGGCATGACCGATCACTCGCTGGTGCCGATGGGCGCGCGAGTGGCCGGCATGGATTACCCGTCGCTGGTGCGACGCGTCCTCGAACTGGCGACGAACGACTGAGACGATGAATGTGGCACAAACCGCAACTGCTGACCGCGATCGCCGACCTGCTGGTGCTGGTGGCATCGGCCGCCCTGCTGGCGGCGGGTGCTGTCTGGCTGGTTCGGGTGCCGTCGTTGCCGGTCAGGCAGGTGCAGTTCGTCGAGCCGCTGGCGCATACCCGGCGCGGCGAGATCGAGCAGGTGCTGCCATCGGCCTTGCGCGGGAATTTCTTCAGTCTGGATCTGGAAGCGGTACGTGTGGCGCTCGAGCAACTGCCCTGGGTGCGCAAGGTGCAGGTACGCCGGGTCTGGCCGGCGACGCTGGAAATCGCCGTCGAGGAGCATCGGCCGCAGGCGCGCTGGGGCGAGGGACGGGCAGAACTGGTCAACAGCCATGGCGAGGTGTTCGCTGCACTGATGCCGGATGCCGAGATGGCGCGCCTGCCGTTGCTCGACGGTCCGGCCGGCACGTCGCGCGAAGTGATGGAGCGCTTTGCGCAGTTTTCGTCCCTGTTCGCGCGAGTCAGCCAGCGGCCGGTCGAATTGGTGCTGTCGCCGCGTCTGGCCTGGCAGTTGCGCCTGGAGAACGGCATGCGCATCGAGATCGGCCGGGAGAACGCCAGGTCTGCGGTCGACGCGCGGCTGTCCCGATTTATCGAGGTCTATCCGCAGACGGTGGGAAATTTGCCGGTTCGACCGGCAGTGGTCGATTTGAGATATCCGAACGGTTTCGCGATGAAGGTCGTGGGCGAGGGGAAGGGAAAGTAAGGCTATGAGCAGGGACAACAAGGATCTGATTGTCGGTCTGGATATCGGGACGTCGAAGATCGTCGCGCTGGTCGCCGACCTTGACCAGGAAGGGCGGCTCAGCGTGATCGGCATGGGCTCCCAGGATTCGCGCGGGCTGAAGAAGGGCGTGGTGGTCAACATCGAGGAAACGGTGCACACGATCAGCCGCGTCATCCAGGAAGTCGAGCTGATGGCCGACTGCAAGGTGGGCAACGTCTACACGGGGATCGCCGGCAGTCATATCAAGAGCTTCAATTCAAACGGCATGGTCGCGATCAAGGACAAGGAAGTCACCCAGGCCGACGTCGAGCGGGTGATCGAGACGGCGCGGGCGATGCCCATCCCGGCTGACCAGGAAATCCTGCACATCCTGACGCAGGAATTCGTCATCGACGGCCAGGACGGCATCCGCGAGCCGATCGGCATGAGCGGCATGCGTCTCGAGGTGAAGACGCACATCGTCACCGGCGCCGTCTCGGCCGCCCAGAACATCGTCAAGTGCGTGCGCCGCTGCGGCCTGGAAGTGAACGACCTGGTGCTGCAGCCGCTGGCCTCCAGCTACGCCGTGCTCTCGGAAGACGAGAAGGATCTCGGCGTCTGCCTGATCGACATCGGCGGCGGCACCACCGACATCGCCGTGTGGACGCAGGGCGCGATCCGCCACACCTCGGTGATTCCGATTGCCGGCGACCAGATCACCAACGACATCGCGATGGCGCTGCGCACGCCGACCCGCGAAGCCGAAGACATCAAGTGCAAATACGGCTGCGCGCTGGCGCAACTCGCCGACATTTCGGAAAACCTCGACGTTGCCGGGGTCGACGACCGGCCGAGCCGAAAATTGAGCCGTCGGGCGCTGGCCGACGTGATTCAGCCGCGCGTCGAGGAGCTCTACGAACTGATCCAGAACGAACTGCGTCGCGCCGGCTTCGAGGAGGTTTTGTCCTCCGGCATCGTGTTGACCGGCGGAGCCAGCGTGATGCCGGGCATGGTCGAGCTCGGCGAGGAAATCTTTCACATGCCGGTTCGTCTGGGCAATCCGAAATACGGCGGCAGCCTGTCGGATGTCGTGCAGAACCCGCGCTTCTCGACGGCCTTCGGGTTGTTGCTGGAAGCCCAGGCACAGCGCAAGCGCGGCCAGAAGATTCAGGAGAAGCAAGGCATCAAGGATGTCTTCTCCAGCATGAAGCAATGGTTTTCCAAGAATTTCTGATTTGTTTTTGAACGGTTTTTTCAGAGGAGGTAGTCATGTTTGAGATCATCGAGAAGGACGAGGATGTCGGCACCATCATCAAGGTGTTCGGCGTGGGTGGTGCCGGTGGCAATGCCATCGAGCACATGATTCGCGAAGGCGTGAATGGCGTCGAATTCATCGCCGCCAATACCGATGCGCAGGCGCTGTCGCGCAATGCGGCATCGACCAAGCTGTCGCTCGGCAAGACCGGTCTCGGTGCCGGTGCCAAGCCGGAAGCCGGCAAGATGGCGGCCGATGCCCATCGCGAAGAAATCCGCGCGACGCTGGAAGGCGCCCACATGGCCTTCATCACCGCCGGCATGGGCGGCGGCACGGGCACCGGCGCGGCACCGGTGGTCGCCGAGATCGCCCGTGAAATGGGTATCCTGACCGTTGGCGTGGTGACCAAGCCGTTCAGCTTCGAAGGCGGCAAGCGGATGAAGTCGGCGGAAGCCGGCATCGCCGAATTTTCCAAGCATGTCGATTCGCTGATCGTCATCCTCAATGACAAGCTGATGGAAGTCATGGGCGACGACGCCGATGTCGACGATTGCTTCAAGGCGGCCGACGACGTGCTCAAGAACGCGGTCGGCGGCATCGCCGAAATCATTACCTACCCGGGCCTGGTCAACGTCGACTTCGAAGACGTGCGCACGGTGATGGGCGAGATGGGCCGCGCCATGATGGGTTCTGCCGCCGCCAGCGGCGTTGACCGTGCGCGCATCGCCGCCGAGCAGGCCGTTGCTTCGCCGCTGCTGGAAGGCGTCAATCTGTCCGGCGCGCGCGGCGTGCTGGTCAACATCACCGCCGCCAAGGGCAACCTGAAGATGAAGGAAGTCAACGAGGTGATGAACACCGTCAAGGCATTTGCCGCCGAAGACGCCCACATCATCTTCGGTGCGGTCTACGACGAATTGATGGGCGATGGGCTGCGCGTCACCGTCGTCGCCACCGGCCTCGGCCAGGCAGCTGCCAGACGTCAGACCTTCGAAGTGATCAACACCCCGATCGTCGAAGCGGTGGCCACCGGCACGCATGATGCCGTCGCCTTCAACAGTGGTCCGGCCATCGACTACAACCAGATCGCCGATGTACCGGCCGTGGTGCGCAAGCGCAACGTCACCGTCGAGGCGCTGGCCAACAGCGGAGTCGATCGTTACGACATCCCGGCTTTCCTGCGCAAGCAGGCGGATTAAGTCGTAACAAGCGCTTTCTCTGAAAAAGGGCGGTTGCGCATTGTGCTACAATGCGCAACCTTCCCCAATCGATCAATGACTTAGCCCATGCTCAAGCAACGTACGCTGAAGACTGTCATCCGCGCCTCGGGCGTCGGACTGCACGGTGGCGTCAAGGTCAACATGACCCTGCGGCCCGCCGCGCCGGATACCGGCATCGTCTTCCGTCGCGTCGATCTGCCCGAACCGGTGGATATTCCGGCCCAGGCCTTCCTGATCGGCGATACGCGCATGTGTTCCTGTCTCGAAAAGGACGGGGTCAAGGTCGGCACCATCGAACACCTGATGTCCGCGCTGTGCGGCCTGGGGATCGACAATGCCTGGATCGATCTCGATGCGCCCGAGGTGCCCATCCTCGACGGGTCCGCATCGCCCTTCGTGTTCCTGATCCAGTCGGCAGGCATCGAAGAACAGAACGCCGCCAAGAAATTCATTCGCGTCACGCAGCCGATCGAGGTGCGTGACGGTGACAAATGGGCCCGTTTTACGCCGTACGAAGGTTACAAACTGGCCTTTTCCATCGTTTTCAACCATCCGGCCATCGACAAGTCCGCCCAGCAGGCGGAAATCGATTTTGCCGAACAGTCCTACGTCCGCGAAGTATCGCGGGCGCGTACCTTCGGTTTCATGCAGGAAGTCGAGTACCTGCGCGAGAACGGGCTGGCGCTCGGCGGCGGTCTCGAGAACGCCATCGTGCTCGACGAGTTCCGTGTGCTGAATCAGGATGGCCTTCGCTACGGCGACGAGTTCGTCAAGCACAAGATCCTCGATGCCGTCGGCGACCTCTATCTGCTCGGCCATCCCTTGCTGGCGGCTTACGCGTCGCACAAGGGCGGGCATGCGCTGAACAACCAGCTGGCCAGGACCCTGCTCGAACGCAAGGAGGCCTGGGAGCTGGTCAGTTTCGAGGCGCCGGATACGGCGCCGCAGGGCGTGACCCGCTGGCTGGCCCAGGCCGCCTGACTCCCCCATGTGGCTGTTGCGACTGCTGGCCGTCCTGCTGGTCGTGGCCATCGGCGTCTGTCTGATCGTCTACGCTTTTACCGGGCGTCGCGATTATCTGCGCGTCGCCGGCCGGCTGTTTCGTTACGGTCTACTATTTGCCTTGGGTATTTTTGCGCTGATGTTCATCGAGCGCCTGGCGATCATTCCGATCTAGCGGAACGCTGCAACAAGGTGTCGAGCGCGTGGCGCAACGGGCCTTTTGGCAGCGCTTCCACGGTCGACCGCAAAATTCCGGCGGTTTTCCCGGACAAGGGCTTGAGTGTCGAAGTCATTGATCGGAAAGGTAATTGTTTCGGTTGAACTTTTACTTCGATCTCGTTACACTCGCAGCCTTCAAACGATAATCTGTCACAAAGTCTCCGGCTGAGCTGTCTGAGCTTTGCGGCAACCGCGCCGTTCTCGGCGTGGATGATCAGCGTTCCGGCCCGGTAGTTGGCGACATGTGCAGCTTCGCGCAACCCACCTGGGGCGATTTCGTGGAAACGACCGGAGAGCTTGGTCAGAAGTCGGGCGTGCGCCATCAGCCGGCCAGTATTGGCGTCGGTATTCAGATAGTGCTCGGGGGCTCGATACATGGAGTGGGAGGTTCTGTGCAGATCATTCTTGTTTCGCGCCACCTGAAGGCGGCACGCACGATCACCATTATGCCCCGGCACCTGCTGGCTGTGGCAGCCTTGTTTCTGTCGGCCGTCCTGGTGACGGCACTGCTCTTCTCCTGGCTTTCCCTGTACTGGCGTTTGCCGGTTGTCGAGGATGCCCTGCTGGCCATTCAGCAGCGCCAGACCCGCGAGACGCGCGATTTCATCACCAACAACCTGCAGATGATGGCCACCCGGTTGGGGGAGCTGCAGGGACGCGTGATCCAGCTGGATACGCAAAGCGCGCATCTGTCGGACGTGGCCGGGGTCAAGCGGGACAAGGAGCGGTCTGTGCCGGCTGTCGAGCCCGGGCGGGGCGGCCCTTTCCTGCCGGTATCCATGTCGGCAAGCGAGTTGTATCAGGAAATCGAGCGTCTGTCCGGCGATGTCGACCGGCGGGCCGACGAACTGGCCTTGCTTGAATTCAAGATTCTCGAGAAGCGCGTACAGGATCGCCTGATGCCGACGACCCTGCCGGTCAAGGAAGCCTTGATCGGCTCCGGCTTCGGTTTTCGCAGCGATCCGTTTTCCGGCGTCAAGTCGCGCCACGACGGCCTCGATTTTTCCGCGCCCAGCGGCACACCGGTCTATGCGGCGGCCGATGGTGTCGTGCTTGAAGCGACATTTCATCCGGAGTTCGGCAATGTCGTCGATGTCGATCATGGTGAAGGCCTGATGTCGCGTTATGCCCACCTGACCGAATACAGTGTCAAGGTGGGGCAGTTGATCCGGCGGGGCGAGCGGCTGGGCAGTGTCGGGACGACCGGGCGGTCGACCGGCCCGCATCTCCATTTCGAAGTGCGGATGCTGGGTGTTCCGCAGAACCCGGCGGCTTTCCTCAAGCGCAGCGAAGAGTTCGCAAGCTTGCAGCGCCGCTGATTGCCCAGTTTGTTTCGGGCTGCCGGGTGGGGGCGTCGGCGCATGCTAGAATCCCTTTCCTTTTGCATTGCCTGCGCAGCTCATTCACATCGCGATGATTTCCGGCCTACTCAAAAAAGTTTTCGGCAGCCGTAACGACCGGCTGATCAAGCAGTATTCCCAGACCGTCAAGCGCATCAATGCGCTGGAGCCGCAGATTTCGGCGCTGAGCGACGAACAGTTGCAGGCCAAGACGCCGGAGTTCCGGCAGCGCCACGCGGCCGGCGAATCGCTGGACGACCTGTTGCCCGAAGCCTTTGCGGTGGTTCGCGAAGCCAGCAAGCGCGTTCTCGGCATGCGTCACTTCGACGTGCAGATGATCGGCGGCATGGTGCTGCACTACGGCAAAATCGCCGAAATGCGTACCGGCGAAGGCAAGACGCTGGTGGCAACGCTACCGTCCTACCTCAATGCGATTTCCGGCAAGGGCGTGCACGTGATCACCGTGAACGATTACCTGGCCAGTCGCGATGCCGAGTGGATGGGCAGATTGCACCGTTTCCTCGGGTTGACCGTCGGCATCAACCTGTCGCAGATGGATCACGAGGCCAAACAGGCTGCTTACGCCGCAGACATCACCTACGGCACCAACAACGAATTCGGTTTCGACTATCTGCGCGACAATATGGTCTATGCCGCGCAGCAGCGCGTCCAGCGCAGCCTGAACTATGCCATCGTCGACGAAGTCGATTCGATCCTGATCGACGAAGCCCGGACGCCGCTGATCATTTCCGGCCAGGCCGACGACCATACCGATCTTTATCAGCGGATGAAAGCGGTCGTGCCGCAGTTGAGCCGTGCCCAGGAAGAAAACGGCGCGGGCGATTACTGGGTCGACGAAAAGGCCCATCAGGTGCATCTGTCGGAGGCCGGCTATGAGCATGCCGAACAGTTGCTTGCGGCGGCGGGTCTGCTGGCCGAAGGCAGCAGCCTGTACGATGCGGCCAACATCCTGCTGATGCACCACCTGAATGCCGCCCTGCGTGCGCTGACCTTGTTCCACAAGGACCAGCACTATGTCGTGCAGAATGGCGAAGTGGTCATCGTCGACGAGTTCACCGGCCGCCTGATGACCGGCCGCCGCTGGTCGGACGGACTGCACCAGGCTGTCGAGGCCAAGGAAGGCGTGGCCATTCAGGCCGAGAACCAGACGCTGGCCTCGATCACCTTCCAGAATTATTTCCGCATGTACGGCAAGCTGGCCGGCATGACCGGCACGGCCGACACCGAAGCCTACGAATTCCAGCAGATCTACGGCCTGGAAACCGTCGTCATCCCGACCAACCGTCCGATGTCGCGCAAGGACATGAACGATCTGGTCTACAAAACTGCCGACGAGAAGAACGCGGCGATCATTGCCGACATCCGGGCCTGCCACGAGCGCGGCCAACCGGTGCTGGTCGGCACGACTTCGATCGAAAGTTCGGAGTTGCTGTCGCATCTGCTCGACCAGGCGAAGTTGTCGCACCAGGTGCTCAATGCCAAGCAGCACGCCCGGGAAGCGGAAATCGTCGCTCAGGCCGGTCGACCGGGGATGATCACCATCGCCACCAACATGGCCGGTCGGGGTACCGATATCGTGCTCGGCGGCAACGTCGAAAAGCTGCTCGATGCCGTCCGTACCGACGAATCGCTCAGCCCGGAGGCGCGCGAGGCCAGGCTGGCCGAGATGAAGGCCGAATGGCAGACGGTGCACGAGGCGGTGCTCGCCGCCGGCGGTCTGCACATCATCGGCTCCGAACGCCACGAATCGCGCCGCATCGACAACCAGTTGCGCGGTCGTGCCGGCCGTCAGGGCGATGCCGGTTCGTCGCGTTTCTACCTGTGCCTGGACGACCCGTTGCTGCGCATTTTTGCCGGTGAGCGGTTGCGGACCATCATGGACAAGCTGAAGATGCCGGAAGGCGAGGCCATCGAGCATCCGCTCGTCACCCGTTCGCTGGAATCGGCGCAGCGCAAGGTCGAAGCCCGCAACTTCGACATCCGCAAGCAACTGCTCGAATACGACGACGTCGCCAACGATCAGCGCAAGGTCATCTATCAGCAGCGCAACGAACTGCTGGAAAGCGAGGACATTGCCGAGACCATCGCTGCAATGCGGCAAAGCGTGATCGCCGAGATCTTCCGTCAGCACGTGCCCGAAGAGTCTGTCGACGAGCAGTGGGACATGGAAGGCCTGCAGCGCGAACTGGCCGCCGAGTTGCTGATCGACGCGCCGGTCGCACAATGGTTCAAGGATGAACCGACCCTGTCGGACGAGGATATCCTGGCTCGCATCCTGGCCCAGGCCGACGCTGCCTACTTGGCCAAGGTCGAACTGGTCGGCGAGGTCACCTTCCGGCAGTTCGAGCGCAACGTCATGCTGCAGAGCCTCGACAGCCACTGGCGCGAGCACCTGGCGGCGCTCGACCACCTGCGCCAGGGCATTCATCTGCGCGGTTACGCGCAGAAGAACCCCAAGCAGGAATACAAGCGCGAAGCTTTCGAACTGTTCGAAAACCTGCTCAATCTGGTGCGCAAGGAAGTCACGCGCGTCGTCTTCACCGTGCAGATCCGTTCGCCGGAAGATGTCGAGGAAACTGCGCCGCATGCCGACATGCAGAACGTCAAATACCAGCACGCCGATTACGACGAAGCGCTGGGCGACGAGCCGGACGACGGCGATGCGACCCAGCAACCGGTCCAGAACGGGCCGAAAGTCGGTCGCAACGATCCCTGTCCCTGCGGCAGCGGCAAGAAATACAAGCACTGCCACGGCAAGCTTTCCTGATCCCCGAACAAGGCACCCCGGCGGTGCCTTGATGCTATTGGAGCCCCCGACATGCCCGTCAACTACGCCACGCCTTCTCCCGATCAATTGCTGCCGGTTGCCGGTGTCCGTCTCGGCGTTGCCGAAGCGGAAATCCGCAAGAAAAACCGGCGCGATCTGACCCTGCTGGCGCTCGACGCCGGCAGCACGGTGGCCGGCGTATTCACGCAGAACCGCTTCTGCGCCGCGCCGGTCCAGTTGTGCCGCCAGCATCTGGCCGCCGGCAAGGGCATTCGCGCGCTGGTCATCAATACCGGCATCGCCAACGCCGGCACCGGTGAGCCCGGACGTCTGGCCGCCCAGGAGACCTGCGATGCGGTGGCCGCGTTGCTCGGCATCGGCGCCGATCAGGTGCTGCCGTTCTCGACCGGCGTGATTCTCGAGCCGCTGCCGGTTGACCGCATCAAGGCCGGCTTGCCGGCGGCGCAGGCCAATCTCGGCGAGAACAACTGGCATGCCGCGGCGCACGCGATCATGACCACCGACACCGTGGCCAAGGCGGCTTCGCGCACGCTTGCGGTCGACGGCAAAAAAATCACGATTTCCGGTATTTCCAAGGGCGCCGGCATGATCAAGCCGAACATGGCGACCATGCTCGGCTTCGTCGCCACCGACGCCGGCATTGCCCAGCCGTTGCTCGACGAACTGGTCCGGGAAGCTGCCGACGCGTCGTTCAACTGCATTACCGTCGATGGCGACACGTCGACCAACGATTCCTTCGTGATGATCGCCTCCGGCGCCTCCGGCGCGAGTTTCTCCGATGCTGGCGACGCCGGCTGGGCCGAGGTCAAGGCGGCAATCATCGGCGTCTCGGTCGAGCTGGCGCAGGCCATCGTGCGCGACGGCGAAGGTGCGACCAAGTTCATCAGCATCGATGTCCAGGGCGGTCGCGATCGGGAGGAGTGCCGCAAGGTCGGTTACGCGATCGGCCATTCGCCGCTGGTCAAGACCGCCTTCTTCGCCTCCGATCCCAATCTTGGTCGCATCCTGGCGGCCATCGGCTATGCCGGCATCGCCGACCTCGACGTCGACGGCGTGCGCGTCTGGCTGTCCAGCGGCGACGACCAGGTGCTGGTCGCCGAGCGGGGTGGTCGGGCCGCCGCTTATCGCGAGGAAGACGGCGCCCGGGTAATGGCCCAGGCGGAGATCGGCGTGCGGGTCGACCTCGGGCGCGGTGATGCGGCTGCCAGTGTTTACACCTGCGATTTCTCGTACGACTACGTCAAGATCAACGCCGATTATCGTTCCTGAGCTTCGTGGCATGCGCGATATCCACCGCGACCTGACCCGCAACACCCTGGCCATCGTCGTTGTGCTCGGCCTGGCCGGGCTGTCGCTTTGGGTATTGCGTCCCTTCCTGGCGGCCGGCGTCTGGGCGGCGATGATCGTCGTCGCCACCTGGCCGCTGTTGCTCGCACTGGAAAAACGTTTCGGCGGCCGTCGCGTGCCGGCCATCGCGTTGCTGGCCCTCGGCATGCTGTGCCTGATGGTGCTGCCGCTGTGGCTGGCCGTCGATACCATTTCCGATCATGCCGACCTGTTGACCGCAACCGCCGATCAGCTTGCGCATGGCGCCCTGCCGACGCCACCGGCCTGGGTGGCGGCATTGCCGCTGGTCGGTGACAGCCTGTCCGGTCTGTGGTCGCAACTGGCTGCTGGTGGACCGGCCGGTATCGTCGCGAAACTGACGCCTTATGCCGCTGATACCGGAAAGTGGGTGCTCGCTCAGGTTGGCGGTATCGGTGGCATGCTGGTGCAGTGCCTGCTCGTCGTCACCCTTGCGGCGATCATGTATGCCGGTGGCGAGGACGCGGCGCGCCAGGTGCGCCGTTTCGGCCGCCGGCTGGCCGGCGGGCGCGGCGAGAATGTGGTGATCCTGGCCGGTCAGGCGATTCGCGGTGTGGCGCTCGGCGTCGGTGTCACCGCGCTGGTGCAGACCTTGCTCGGCGGCCTGGGGCTGGCGGTTGCCGGCATTCCGCTGGCCGGCCTGCTGTCCGCCGTGTTGTTGATGCTGTGCATCGCCCAGGTCGGTCCTCTGCCGGTCCTGCTGCCGGCCGCCGGCTGGCTGCTCTGGTCGGGCGACACCGGCTGGGCGGTTTTTCTCGGCGTATGGAGCCTGCTGGTCGCCGGGCTGGACAACTTCCTGCGGCCGATACTGATTCGCCGCGGCGCCGATCTTCCCTTGTTGCTGATCTTTGCCGGCGTGATCGGCGGCATGCTCGGTTTCGGCCTGATCGGCATCTTCGTCGGCCCGGTGGTGCTGGCCGTGACCTGGACGCTGCTGCAGGCCTGGGTGGCCGATGCGCTGGGCGATGCCGATTCAGTAACGGCGCAAGCGGATCTGGCGGAACCAGCCGCCGGCGAGGGCGGGGCGGTCGTCGACGCGCTCCAGTCCGGTAACCTCGTCGAGCAGGTCCTCGAAAACCACATCGAGCCGGGTGGCGATACGCCGCGCTAGCGGATTGAGCAGGCGGCGCAACAGTGCGGCCTGGCCGCGCTGCAGGAACTTGTCGAGGATCAGCGCTTCGCCGCCGGGTTTCAGCACGCGGCCGATCTCGGCCAGGCAGCGCGCCGGCTGCGGTACGACAGCCAGGATCAGGTGGGCGACGACGCCGTCGAAGCTGGCGTCGGCGAAGGGCAGTCGGTGCACATCGCCCTGCACGGCCTGGAAATCCAGGTTGCGGGTGCGCGGCAAGGCCCGGCGCAGCATTGCGCCGGTCAGGTCCAGGCCGACGTAGCGATGGCGCTGTGGCAGGTGCGGCAAGTCCAGTCCGGTGCCGATGCCGGCGAGCAGGATGCGTCCCGCCTGGCGGGGGAGTTGCGCGAGACTGTTGCGCCGGATTTGCCGCGTTGCCCGGTCGACCGCAAGATCGTAGACCGGCGCGAGCAGCGTGTAGCTGCGGCGCAGGCTCATCAGTGCAGGACGCGCGGGATGGCGAGCACGAATTCCGGAATTTCGGCATCGAAATGCGTGCCGTCCTCGGCCACCATCTGATAGCTGCCCTTCATCGTGCCGACCGGCGTGTCGAGCGCCGAGCCGCTGGTGTACTCATAGCTTTCGCCGGGGCGCAGCAGCGGTTGCTGGCCGACCACGCCGAGGCCGCGGACTTCCTGCACCCGATGCTTGCCGTCGGTGATGATCCAGTGCCGCGACACCAGTTGCGCGGCAACGCTGCCGCGGTTGCGGATGGTGATCGTGTAGGCGAACACGTAGCGGTCGTTGTCGGGATCGGATTGCTCGGGGATGAAACGGGGAACCGGGATGATTTCGATACGGTACTTGTCGGGGTCGGTCATGGGATAATCGGCTTTTCGCTTTTTTGTTAGGGAAACATCATGTCCAGCAGGGATTTCGTCATCGCGCCGAGCATTCTGTCCGCCAATTTCGCCAAGCTTGGCGAGGAAGTGGCCAACGTCATTGCAGCGGGCGCCGACTGGATTCACTTCGACGTGATGGACAACCATTATGTTCCCAATCTGACCATCGGCCCACTGGTCTGCGAAGCGATCCGCCCGTGTACGACGGCGCCGATCGACGTCCACCTGATGGTCAAGCCGGTCGACCGCATCATCCCCGATTTCATCAAGGCCGGCGCCAATATCATCACCTTTCACCCGGAAGCCTCCGAACACATCGACCGCAGCCTGTCGCTGATCCGTGATGGCGGTTGCCAGGCTGGCCTGGTGTTCAACCCGGCGACCCCGTTGCACCACCTCGATTACGTGCTCGACAAGATCGACGTCGTGCTGCTGATGAGCGTCAACCCCGGATTCGGCGGCCAGAAGTTCATCCCGGCGACGCTGGCCAAGGCGCGTCAGGCACGGGCCAGGCTGGACGACTATGCCCAGCGCAGCGGCCGACGTATCCGCCTGGAGATCGATGGTGGGGTCAACCCGGCCAACATCGCCGAAATCGCCGCTGCCGGCGTCGACACCTTCGTTGCTGGTTCGGCGGTCTATGGTGCCGGCAAGGATGGCGATCCGCATCGCTACGATTCGATCATCGCCAGCCTGCGCAGCGAGCTGGCAAAAGTCTGACGTACCGCAGGTGGACAGTCGCTCCGGGCTTGGGCTAACATGCCGGCAGACCGTCCTCCCGGGCGTTCATCCCTCTCAAGACCTCCTGAACAAATGACGGTATTGCGCAACTGGAATCTGTGGCTCGGCTGGCGCCTCTGGCGTCCGTAACCTCCTGCCCGTCTTGCGCCCTGCGGGGCGCCTCCAGTTTGTCCAAATCCTGTCATTTCGAGGCTTCCATGACCGAATCCGAATTCAACGCGCTTGCCGCCCAGGGCTACAACCGCATCCCCGTCTCGCTCGAGACCTTCGCCGATCTCGACACGCCGCTGTCGATCTACCTGAAACTGGCCAACCAGCCGTATTCCTACCTGCTTGAATCGGTGCAGGGCGGTGAACGTTTCGGCCGCTACTCGATCATCGGACTGGCCGCTTCGACACGCCTCGTCGTGCAGGGTCGGCAGGTGCTGGTGCTGACCGGCAACCGTATCGCCGAACGCAGCGAAGAAAGCGATCCGCTGGCCTTCATCGACGCCTACGCCAAACGCTTCAAGGCGCCGCACAGCGACGGCCTGCCGCGTTTTCTCGGCGGGCTGGTCGGTTGTTTCGGCTACGACACGGTGCGTTACGTCGAATCGCGCCTGAAAAATCCGCCGGCCGACGATCCGATTGGCGCGCCGGACATCCAGTTGCTGCTGTCCGAGGAAATTGCCGTCGTCGACAATCTGTCCGGCAAATTGACGTTGATCGTCTATGCCGAACCGGGCTTTCCCGGTGCCTATCAGAAGGCCCGGGCGCGTCTCAAGGACTTGCTCGGCAAGTTGCGCCAGCCGGTGGTCATCCCGTCGGAGACGCCGGTCGTGTCGCAACCGGCCGTTTCCAATTTCGGCGAGGAAGCGTTCAAGGCGGCGGTCCGCAAGGCCAAGGACTACATCACCGAGGGCGACATCATGCAGGTGGTGCTGTCGCAGCGCATGAGCAAGCCCTTTGCGGCCAGCCCGATGGCGCTCTACCGCACGCTGCGCAGCCTGAATCCCTCGCCCTACATGTTCTATTTCGATTTCGAGGACTATCAGGTAGTCGGTGCTTCGCCGGAAATCCTGGTTCGCCTCGAAGCGGATCGCGTCACGGTGCGGCCGATTGCCGGTACCCGCAAGCGCGGCGCGACGCCGGAAGAAGATGCCGCGCTGGCGGCCGACCTGCTGTCCGACCAGAAGGAACTGGCCGAACACACGCAACTGCTCGATCTCGGCCGCAACGATTGCGGGCGTGTCGCCCGGGTGGGCAGCGTCAAGCTGACCGAACGGATGATCATCGAGCGCTACTCGCACGTGATGCACATTGTCTCCAACGTCGAAGGCCGGCTGCAGGAAGGCCTTGATGCGGTCGACGTGCTGCGCGCGACATTTCCTGCCGGCACCGTCTCCGGCGCGCCGAAGGTGCGGGCGATGGAAATCATCGACGAACTGGAGCCGGTCAAGCGCGGTGTCTACGCCGGTTCTGTCGGCTATCTCGGCTTCAACGGCGACATGGATCTGGCGATCGCCATCCGCACCGCCGTCGTCAAGGACGGCCAGTTGTACGTGCAGGCGGGCGCCGGCATCGTTGCCGACTCCGATCCGCAATCGGAATGGGAAGAAACCCGGAACAAGGCGCGTGCCGTGCTGCGCGCCGCCGAACTGGCCGAACAGGGCCTCGATACGCGTTTCGACTGAATCCGGGAGACGACCATGCTTTTGATGATCGATAACTACGACAGCTTCACCTACAACCTTGTGCAGTACTTCGGGGAACTCGGCCAGGATGTCCGCGTCTTCCGCAACGACGAGATCACGGTCGACGAGATCGAACGGCAAAAACCGGACTATCTGGTGATTTCGCCCGGCCCCTGCGCACCGGCGCAAGCCGGCGTTTCGCTGGCGGCGATCAAGACCTTTGCCGGCCGGATTCCGCTGCTCGGCGTCTGCCTGGGGCATCAGGCCATCGGCGAAGCCTTTGGCGGGCGTATCGTGCATGCGCAGCAACTGATGCATGGCAAGGTTTCTCCGGTCCACCACAAGGATCAGGGCGTTTTCCGCGGCCTGCCCAATCCGCTGACCTGCACGCGCTATCACTCGCTGGCCATCGAACGTACGAGCTGCCCGGATTGTCTGGAGGTCACCGCGTGGACCGAGGACGGCGAGATCATGGGCGTGCGCCACAAGACGCTGGCCGTCGAAGGCGTCCAGTTTCATCCCGAATCGATCCTGACCGAGCGCGGCCACGATCTGCTCAACAACTTCCTCGAGGAACACCGCAAATGACCCCGCAAGCCGCCCTGCAGCGCGTCATCGAGCATCGCGAGATCTTCCACGACGAAATGGTTTCGCTGATGCGCCAGATCATGAGCGGCGAAGTCTCGCCGACGATGATCGCGGCCATCGTCACCGGCCTGCGCGTCAAGAAGGAAACCATCGGCGAGATCGCCGCCGCCGCCAGCGTCATGCGCGAGCTGGCGACGCCGGTCAAGGTGCCGTACGACCGGCATTTCGTCGATATCGTCGGGACTGGCGGCGATTCGGCGCATACCTTCAACATTTCCACGGCGTCGATGTTCGTGGCCGCCGCGGCCGGTGCCAGGATCGCCAAGCACGGCGGTCGCAGCGTGTCGTCCAGTTCCGGCGCGGCCGACGTCCTGGAGGCGCTGGGGGCCAACATCATGCTGTCGCCGGAACAGGTCGCTGCCTGTATCGAGGCCTGCGGCATCGGCTTCATGTTCGCGCCGAACCATCACAGTGCGATGAAGCATGTTGCACCGGTACGCCGCGAGATGGGCGTGCGCACCATTTTCAACATTCTGGGTCCGCTGACCAACCCGGCCGGTGCGCCGAACACCTTGATGGGCGTCTTCCATCCCGATCTGGTCGGCATCCAGGTGCGCGTGATGCAGCGCCTCGGTGCCGAGCGCGTGCTGGTCGTGCACGGCAAGGACAACCTCGACGAAATCTCGCTCGGCGCGGCGACGCTGGTCGGCGAACTGAAGGACGGCGAAGTCCGCGAATACGAAGTGCATCCGGAAGATTTCGGTCTGTCGATGATGTCGCTGCGTCATCTGCGCGTCGGCAGCGCCGACGAATCGAAGTCAGTGCTGCTGGCCGTGCTCGATAACCAGCCGGGCGCGGCGCATGACATCGTCTGCCTGAATGCCGGCGCGTCGCTGTATGTGGCCAACGTTGCCGACAGCATCGGCGACGGGATCGCCAGGGCCCGCGAGGCGATCGCCTCGGGCGCTGCCCGCACCAAGCTGGAAGCGTTTGTCCGGCAAACCCGGGAGCTGGCGAAATAATGGCCGACATCCTGAACAAGATCGTTGCTACCAAGCGCGAGGAAATTGCTGCCGCCCGTGCGGCGAAATCCCTGGCCGAGGTCGAGGCCGAAGCGGCAGCACAGTCGTTGCCGCGCGATTTCGTCGGCGCCATCCGCGACAGGATTGCCTGCGGTCGACCGGCCGTGATCGCCGAAATCAAGAAAGCCAGCCCGTCGAAAGGGGTAATCCGTCCGGATTTTCGCCCGGCCGACATTGCCCGCAGCTATGCCGCCCACGGCGCCGCCTGCCTGTCGGTGCTGACCGACCGCCAGTATTTCCAGGGAGCCCCCGAATACCTGCAGGCGGCAAGGGCGGCCTGCAGCTTGCCGGTGCTGCGCAAGGATTTCATCGTCGATCCCTATCAGGTGGTGGAAGCCCGGGCGATGGGCGCCGACTGCATCCTGCTCATTGCCGCCTGTCTGTCGCTGGCCGACATGCAGGCGCTGGAGGCGCAGGCGCAGGCGCTGGGCATGGCCGTGCTGGTCGAGGTGCATGATGCGGACGAGCTCGAGACGGCACTGCAATTGAAGACCTCCTTGCTCGGCATCAACAACCGCAACCTGCGAACCTTCGATGTCACCCTCGCCACCACGCTGGCCCTGTTGCCCAGGATTTCCGGCGAACGCATCGTGGTGACCGAAAGCGGCATCCTGGCCCCGGCCGATGTGGCGCTGATGCGTCAGAACGCCGTGCATGCCTTCCTGGTTGGCGAGGCCTTCATGCGTGCCGCCGAGCCTGGCGAGGAACTGTCCCGGCTGTTTGTCTGAGTGCTTTGTTGCATTGACGCAACAGGCGCCCAGAAAAGCAGGTGGTCAGGCCACGCCGTCGTTGCCTGCGGGAATTCCCCTCTGCCAGAATGCCCTTCAACTTCTCGATCCGAGAGGTAAAGCTTAGTCGCTTCACCGAGGGGTGACTAAAAACTAACCACTAAGGAGATTCTCTGATGCAAAAGAAACTGATCGCTCTGGCCATCGCCGGCCTGGCTTCCAGCGCTGCTTTCGCCCAAACCAACGTCACCATCTACGGTATCGTTGACGCTGGCGTCGCCTACAGCTTCGACGGCGGCAACGCCAACAATAACGGCAACGGTGGCCGTGACAGCCAGTTCAACGTCATCTCCAATGGTCTGTCCGGTTCCCGTCTGGGTTTCAAGGGCGTTGAAGACCTGGGTAACGGCCTGAAGGCTCTGTTCACCCTGGAATACAGCGTGACCATGGATACCGCTGGTGCTCTGGACAATGCCCGTCAGCAATTCGTCGGCCTGACGGGTGGTTTCGGTACCGCCGTCATCGGTCGTCTGCAGACCACCGGCTACGACTTCTCCTGCGCCGCTGGCCCGCTGCCTGGTTCCGCGCTGAACGCCATGGACAAGGTTAGCGTCAACGTGACCCTCAATTGTGGCGGCCTGGGCCGTGCCAACAACGCCATCGCCTACATCTCGCCGTCCTTCGGCGGCGTGACCTTCGCGATCAACCACGCTCGTGTGACGGAAGCCGCCGGTGCCCCGGGTCAAGGCAATCCGGACGCCTACGCCACCCTGCTGTCCGCCAGCTACAAGAACGGCGGCCTGGACGCCGGCGTCGTGTACTCCAAGTACAACGGTTCGCACATCGATGTTACCGCCCTGGGCACTCTCCCGGTTTTCGGCGCCAACACCAGCTTTGTTGATGCTGCCGAATACGGCATTCGTGCTTCCTACGACTTCGGCGTTGCCAAGGTCTTCGGTTCCTGGCAAGGTCTTGAAGTCACCTCCGGTGTCAACGATCCGGCTGACAAGCTGAACCAGTCCTGGCAAGCTGCTGTTGCCGTTCCGGTTGGCAAGCACACCTTCATCGCCCAGTACGCCGGCAACCAAGTCAAGGCCACGACGGCTGCAGACAACACCGCTGCCTACACCCTGGCTTACACCTACTCGCTGTCCAAGCGCACGACCGCTTACGCTGGCTACACCTTCGTTGAAAACGAAAATGGTGCTAACCGTGCTGCTGGCTTCAACGGTGGCACCCCCAACCTGACGGTTGCTGGTGCTTCGTCGCAAGTCGTCGCCGCTGGTCTGCGTCACTCCTTCTAATCCGGTCATTCCGGTCTAGAAGTACCGAAACGGCTGCCTCCGGGCAGCCGTTTTGTTTTGTCGGCAAGCCTGCGACAAGAAAAAAGCCCGGATCGCTTGGCGATGCCGGGCTTTTTGCTGGCCGGAGAGATTCAGCGGCTGAGAATCAGATTGTCGCGGTGGATCAGTTCCGGTTCTTCGATGTATCCCAGAATGCCTTCCAGGTCGGCAGTTGCCTTGCGGGCGATTCGTCGGGCGTCGCTGCTGCTGTAGTTGCTCAGGCCGCGGGCGACCTCCGTGCCGTCAGGGGCGATGCAGGCAATGGCCGCACCGCGTTCGAAATCGCCGTCAACCGTCGCCACACCGATCGGCAGCAGGCTTTTTCCCTTGTTCAGTGCGTCGACCGCGCCAGCGTCGAGATGGACCTTGCCGGCCAGTTGCAGATGGTCGGCCAGCCATTGCTTGCGTGCCGCCAGCGGCGGGGTTTGGGAAACCAGCAGGGTGCCGAGCGCTTCGCCGGCGGCCAGGCGCAGGATCGGGTCCTGTTCGTGGCCGCTGGCAATGACGGTGTGGGCGCCGCTGCGAGCGGCGCGTTTGGCGGCGATGACCTTGGTGATCATGCCGCCGGTGCCGACCAGCGAGCCGGCGCCGCCAGCCATCTCTTCGAGTTCCGGGGTGCCGGCGGCGGCTTCGCGGATCAGCGTGGCATCCGGATTCTTGCGCGGATCGGCCGTGAACAGGCCGGGCTGGTCGGTGAGGATGATCAGCGCTTCGGCTTCGATCAGGTTGGCTACCAGTGCACCCAGGGTGTCGTTGTCGCCGAACTTGATTTCATCGGTGATCACGGTGTCGTTCTCGTTGATGATCGGAACGACGCCGAGTTCGAGCAGGGTGCTCAGTGTAGCGCGGGCATTCAGGTAGCGTTTCCGGTCGGCCAGATCATCGTGGGTCAGCAGGATCTGCGCGGTGTGCAGGCCGTGCTTGCCGAAGGCGGCCTCGTAGACCTGGATCAGTCCGGCCTGGCCGACGGCTGCGGCGGCTTGCTTTTCATGTACGGTCTTCGGCCGGCGTCCCCAGCCCAGCCGCTGAACGCCGCAGGCGACGGCGCCCGAGGAGACGAGGATGACCTCCCGTCCCTGCCGGCGCAGTTCGGCGATCTGTCGTGCCCAGCTGTCGATGGCTGGCAGATCGAGGCCGTTGCCGCTGTTGGTGACCAGTGCCGAGCCGACCTTGACGACCAGGCGGTGGGCGGTGGCGAGACGTGTCTGGCTCATGCTTCTTCTGCGGGCAGGTCGTCGTCTTCGACAATCTCCGGTGGTGCCATCTGTTCCAGCGCCTCCTGGATGGCAAAGATCAGCGGGCGAGTGCCGTCGCCACTGATGGCGGTGATCGGGAAAACCGGTCCGTCGTACTTGGTGGCCTTCTTGTAGGCCTTGAGGAAATCCTTGATCGCCTTCTCGCGCTCTTCCTCGGGAATCAGGTCGAGCTTGTTCAGCACCAGCCAGCGTGGCTTGGCGGCGAGTTCCGGGTCGTGTTTGGCGAGTTCGCCGACGATGGCCTTGGCATCGCGCACCGGATCGGCGCCCGGGTCGAGCGGCGCCAGGTCGACGAGATGCAGCAGCAGACGGGTGCGCTGCAGGTGCTTCAGGAAGCGGATGCCGAGGCCGGCGCCGTCGGCGGCACCTTCGATCAGGCCCGGAACGTCGGCGACGACGAAGCTTTTCTCGGTATCGACGCGAACCACGCCGAGGTTGGGATGCAGCGTCGTGAACGGGTAGTCGGCGACTTTCGGGCGGGCTGCCGAAATGGCGCGGATCAGCGTGCTCTTGCCGGCATTGGGCAGGCCGAGCAGGCCGACGTCGGCCAGTACGCGCAGTTCCAGGGCGAGTTCAAATTCCTCGCCGGGATCGCCCTTGGTGCATTGGCGCGGGGCGCGATTGGTCGATGACTTGAAGTGCGTGTTGCCGAGACCGCCCTTGCCGCCACGCGCGATAAGCACCTTGTCGTCATGATGGGCGAGGTCGGCGATCACTTCGCCGGTGAGCAGGTTGGTGATCACCGTGCCGACCGGCATGCGCAGCACGATGTCGTCGCCGCCCTTGCCGTAACAGTCGGCGCTGCCGCCGTTCTCGCCGCGCTGGCCGAGAAATTTCCGCGTGTAGCGGTAGTCGACCAGGGTATTGATGTTCTGGTCGGCAATCACGTAGATGCTGCCGCCGCGACCGCCGTCGCCGCCGTTCGGGCCGCCCATCGGGATGTACTTCTCGCGGCGGAAGGTGGCGATGCCGTTGCCGCCGTCGCCAGCCTTGACGTAGATTTTGGCTTCGTCGATGAATTTCATTTTCCGCCTCTGAAAACTAAAAAGCCCTATCCGGCGGATAGGGCTTTGCGATTCCGCCGGGCCGAATTATTCGGCGGCCGGAACGATGGTGACGGTACGGCGCTTCTTTTCGCCCTTGACGGCGAACTGGACGACGCCGTCCTTCAATGCGAACAGGGTGTGGTCCTTGCCGATACCGACGTTTTCGCCGGCATGGAATTCGGTGCCGCGCTGGCGAACGATGATGTTGCCGGCGAGAACGAATTGACCGCCGTAGCGCTTGACGCCAAGACGCTTGGCCTGTGAGTCGCGACCGTTACGGGAACTGCCGCCTGCCTTTTTGTGTGCCATTTGTTAGCTCCTTCTCTGAACTCAGGCAGCGATCGTGTCGATGCGCAGTTCGGTGTAGTTCTGACGATGGCCCTGACGCTTCTGGTAGTGCTTGCGACGGCGCATCTTGAAGATCTTGACCTTGTCGTGGCGGCCGTGGGAAACCACGGTGCACTTGACGGTGGCGCCAGCGAGGAAGGGGGCGCCGATCTTTACCGACTCGCCTTCGCCTACCATCAGGATCTGGTCAAGGGTAACTTCTGCGCCAACGTCTGCCGGTATCTGTTCTACTTTAAGTTTTTGGCCAGCGGACACGCGATACTGCTTGCCACCGGTTTTTACGACCGCATACATGGTTGGACTCCGAAAAACAAACAAAGGGTACTACGAAGAACCGCGCATTATACGGAAAAATCCCGGCAAGTCAAAGCCTTGTGTCGGTTCCGTGGTAGACTGCGGCGCTTTCAAGAAGGAGAAAGTCATGGCTGAGATCAAGACCGCGTCCGGGCTGGTTTACGAAGACACCGTCGAGGGCAGCGGTGCCGAGGCACAGGCCGGCCAGTTCGTCACCGTGCATTACACCGGCTGGCTGACCGACGGCAGCAAATTCGATTCGAGCAAGGACCGCAATGATCCCTTCCAGTTTCCGCTGGGCCGCGGTCACGTCATCAAGGGCTGGGACGAAGGCGTGCAGGGCATGAAGATCGGCGGCACGCGCAAGCTGACCATTCCGGCGCATCTCGGCTACGGTGCGCGCGGCGCCGGCGGTGTCATCCCGCCGAATGCGACGCTGGTTTTCGACGTGGAATTGCTCGACCTGCAATGAGCGATCCGCAGCAACCGGACGATCCCTGGGCCCGCTGGCGCAAGCCGGCCGGGCAGGAAGCTGCGGTCGACCGGCCGAAAAAGGAAAAAAGCGCAGCGCCGGCCCGTGCCGGCAATCGCCAGGACAGGCCGGCAGCGCCGGACGCCGTCGCTCCGGCGCCGTTAGCGGATCTTCCGCCGGTCGCCGCCGAAGCGCCGGAAGCCGCGCCCAAGCCGAGCGGAACGCTGGGGGTGCGCAAGCCGCCAGCCGGCGTCGAAGGCAAGCCGAAAAAGCGTCCGCTGCGCGGTGGCGCGCTGGTGCGCAAGCCGTTCGAGCGTGCTGCGGTCAACGTCAAAAAACCGGAAAAACCGTCGTCGACCGCAAGATCGGCGAAAGCGCCGGCCGCCAGGCCAGCCGCGATGCGTCCGGCGGTCCCCGCGGCAAGCGTTGCCGCAGGCAGCGAGCCGTCGGGGGTTCGCCTGTCCAAGGTGATGTCCGAGCGCGGCCTTTGTTCGCGGCGCGAAGCCGATCTGTGGATCGAGCGCGGCTGGGTCTTCGTCGACGGCGTCCAGATCAGCGAACTCGGTTCGCGCATCGATCCGGCGGCGCAGATCGAAATCTCGACCGAGGCGAAGAAGGATCAGGCCAAGGCGGTGACCATCCTGCTGCACAAGCCGGTCGGTTATGTTTCCGGCCAGCCGGAGCCGGGTTGCACGCCGGCGGTGACCTTGATCACCGCGGAGGCGCAGTTGCCCCAGCCGGGCGATCCCGAATTCAAGCCGTGGATGCTGCGCGGCCTGGCGCCGGCCGGCCGGCTCGACGTCGATTCGACCGGCCTGCTGGTGCTGACCAGCGACGGCCGGGTGGCCAAGCGCCTGATCGGCGAGGACAGCGACACCGAAAAGGAATACCTGGTGCGCGTTTCCGGACAGATGATCAAGGGCGGCCTCGAACTACTGCGTCACGGCCTGGAACTCGACGGCAAGGCGCTGAAGCCGGCCTGGGTCAAGCAGTTGAACGAGGACCAGCTGCACTTCATCCTGAAGGAAGGCAAGAAGCGCCAGATCCGCCGCATGTGCGAGCTGGTCGGCCTCAAGGTGACCGGCCTCAAGCGTGTGCGCATCGGCCGCATCCGCCTCGGCGACCTGCCGATGGGGCAATGGCGTTTCCTGCGCGCCGACGAGGCGTTCTGAGCGTTTTTGACCGATTGTCGCGGTCGACCGCAATACAATGAAAAAACGCCGGCGGGGCAACCCGGCCGGCGTTTTTTTTGGATCGAGCGGCGGCTCAGGCGGCCGGGCGGACCGGCGGCATCATCAGGCATTCGCCTTCGATCACGGTCTTGCCGGCGACCGTGCACACGGTGTCGAGAATGACCCGGTTCTTGGCGGCATTGACTTCGCGCACGGTGACGGTGGCGGTGACGGTGTCGCCCGGCTTGACCGGGGCCTTGAACTTCAGCGTCTGCGACAGGTAGATGGTGCCGGGCCCGGGCAGCTTGTTGGCCAGCGTCGCCGAGATGAAGCCGGCGGACAGCATGCCGTGCGCGATACGCGTACCGAACATCGTGCCCTTGCAGTATTCCTCGTCGAGGTGAGCCGGGTTCACGTCGGTCGAAATGCCGGCGAACAGCACGATGTCGGTTTCGGTGACGGTCTTCGAGGTGCTGGCGGACATGCCGGGTTCCAGTTGATCGATGTAGTAGGCCATGCGGAAAGCTCCGGTTGCGTTGAACGAAAAAGTGACTCTAGCATACGTTAGCGTATGGATGTGGCAGGCACGTTACTCGGTACGCAATGCCACCACCGGATCGAGGCGAGCGGCATTGCGCGCCGGCAGGACGCCGGCCAGCAGACCGATGGCGACCGCCAAGGATTCGGCGAGCAGGACGAAACTGAGCGGCGTATGGACCGGCAGTGCCGGCAGCGCCAGATGGATCAGTTGCGCCAGCCCGATGCCGAGCGCCAGTCCGAGCAGCCCGCCGAGCGCCGACAGGGCCACCGCCTCGCCGAGGAACAGCCCGAGGATGCTGCGCCGCGATGCGCCGAGCGCGACCAGCAGGCCGATTTCCGACGTCCGCTCGCTGACCGCGATGGTCATGATGGTGACGATGCCGACGCCGCCGACCAGCAGCGAGATGCCGCCCAGCGCACCGACGGCCAGCGTCAGCACGTTGAGGATGCCGGACAGCGTCTTCAGCATTTCTTCCTGGCTGACGATGGTGAAATCCTCGTGGCCGTGGCGCTCGATCAGCAGGCGGCGGATGCGCTCGGCCAGCGTTGCCGACGGCACGCCGTCGATGGCGGCCAGGTTGATCTCGTCGCAGCCTTCGCGGTTGAACAGTTCCTGGGCGCGGCCGGCGGGAATGAAGGCGGTGTCGTCGAGATCGATGCCGAGGAATTGCCCCTTCGGCGCCATCACGCCGACCACCCGGAAATGCAGGCCGCCGATGCGCAGGCGCTGGCCGAGCGGGTTGTCGGCACCGAACAGTTCGTCCTTCAGCTTGCTGCCGAGGACGACGAAGGCACGCGCGCTGGCCGGATCTTCGTCGGGCAGGAATTGCCCGCTGCGCACGGTCGACCGGAAGACGATGCGCGAATCGGCATTGACGCCGTAAATCAGCGTCCGCCGGGTACGTCCGTTGCCTTCGACCTCGGCGTTGCCGCGCACGTTGGGCGTGACGGCGACGATCTGCGGCAGCCGGGCGAGCGCCCGGGCATCGTCCAGCGACAGCGGGCGGGCGCTCGACGGCAGCCCGGAAGCGCTGCCGCCGGTCTTCGTCTTGCCCGGCGTCACGGTGATCACATTGGTGCCGAACTGGCTGAATTCGCCGAGCACATAGCGGTGGATGCCTTCGCCGATCGAGGTGAGCAGGATCACCGAGGCGATGCCGACGGCGATGCCGAGCAGCGTCAGGAAGCTGCGCAGGCGTTGCGCGGTGACCGCGCGGGTGGCGAGCGAAATGGCGTCGGGCAGGCGCATGTCAGTGCTTCATCAGCGCCTGCACCGGGTCGAGCCGGGCGGCGCGGCGGGCCGGCAGGAAACCGAAGAGCAGACCGGTGGACAACGCGGTGACGAGGCCGGCGATCACCGCCCAGTCCGGCGGGTAAGCCGGGAAGACGGGAAACAGCCGGCGCAGCAGGAAGGCGCCGGCTTCGCCGAGCAGGTAGCCGACCAGCGCGCCGCTTGCCGACAGCATCGCCGCCTCGGCCAGGAAAGCCAGCCGGATGGTGCGCGCCGGTGCGCCGAGCGCCTTCAATAGGCCGATCTCGCCGGTGCGCTGGGTGACGGCGACGAGCATCACGTTCATCACCAAGATGCCGGCCACCGCCAGGCTGATCGCGGCGATGCCGGCCACCGCCAGGGTCAGCGCGCCGAGCAGCTTGTCGAAGGTGGCGAGCACGGCGTCCTGGGTGATCACCGTGACGTCTTCCTCGCCGCGGTGGCGTTGCTTGAGCAGTTCCAGAACCTGCGTGCTGGCGGCGGGAATCGCCTCGCGGCTGCGTGCCTCGACCAGGATGCGGAACAGCGTGTTGGCGTTGAACATCGCCTGTGCCAGCGCGACTGGCACGACGACCAGTTCGTCGGTATTCATGCCGAGGCCCTGGCCGGTCGGCCGCAGCACGCCGATCACCCGCAGCCGCCGGTCGCCGACGCGGACCAGGCGGCCGAGCGCCGGCTCGCGGCCGAACAATTCCTCCTGCACCTTGGCGCCGATCACCGCCACCGGCGCGGCGCGCTGCCAGTCGTCGTCGGGCAGCGCCTCGCCCTGCGCCAGTTCGAAATTGCGGATGGCGAAGAAATCGCGGTTGGCACCGGCCACCATGACTTCGCGCAGGCGCCCGCCGGCGCTGATTTCCGAGGTGCCGACGGCGAGCGGGCCGACCCGGCGCACGGCCGGCGCGCGCAGCAGGGCCTGGGCGTCGGCGATGGTCAGGTCGCGCGGCGTGCTGGTGATCGCGGTGGCCGGGTTGAAGCCGCCGGTGCCGGTGCGGCCGGGCAGGACGATGACCAGGTTGGTGCCGAGCGACGAGAACTGACCGACGACGTAGCGCCGCGCCCCGTCGCCGAGTGCGGTGAGCAGCACGACGGCGGCGACGCCGATGGCCATGGCCAGCACCGACAGCGTCGTGCGCAGCGGATAGCCGGTGGCCGCGTCGCGGGCAAAACGGAGGATGTCAGCCGGCCGCATTGGCGCTGTCGAATTTCAAGCGGCCGTCCTCCATCACCAGCCGGCGTCGGGCGCGTTCGCCCATGCCCGGATCGTGGGTGACGACGACCAGCGTCACGCCCTGGGCGTTGAGCGCTTCGAGCAGATTGACCACTTCTTCGCCGGTATGGCGGTCGAGGTTGCCGGTCGGCTCGTCGGCGAGGATCAGCGGTGGCTGCATGATCGTCGCCCGGGCAATGGCGACGCGCTGGCGCTGACCGCCCGACAACTGGTCCGGCTTGTGGTCGGCGCGGTGTTCCAGACCGAAGCTCTGCAAGGCGAGCGCGACGCGACGTTCCCGTTCGGCCGGGGCGATGCCGGCCAGCGTCATCGGCAGCGCGATGTTTTCGGCGGCGGTCAGCCGCGGTACCAGATGAAAGCTCTGGAAGACGAAGCCGATACGGGTGCTGCGTACCCTGGCCTGCTCGTCTGCGGTCAACGTCGTCACATCGCGGTTTTCCAGCCGGTAGCTGCCGGCGTCGGGGCGGTCGAGCAGGCCGAGCAGGTTGAGCAGCGTCGATTTGCCGGAGCCGGACGGTCCCATCACCGCCACGTACTCGCCGCTGTCGATGCGCAGATTGACGCCGGCCAGCGCGTTGACCGTGGTATCGCCGAGCTGGAAACGGCGCTCGATGCCGGACAGTTCGATCAGCGCCATCTACTTCGCCGCGTTGTCGGCGACCGCCGGCGCGCCTTCCTTGACGCCGGCCCGTTCGAGCGAAGTGACGATCTTCTCGCCGGCCTGCAGGCCTTCCAGAACCTCCGCGTACTCCCAGTTCGACAGGCCGGTTTTGACCGTGCGCGAGGCCAGCTTGCCGTCCTGCAGCACCAGCACCTTGCTGCCTTCCTGCAGCGCGGCGGTCGGGATGCGCAGCACCTTGTCGCGGCCGGCCAGCACGATCTCGACGTCGGCGCTGTAGCCGACCAGCAGCTTGCCGGCCTGTTCCGGTTTTTCGAAATCGACCTCGATGTCGACAGTGCGGGCCTGTTTTTCCACGGCCGAGACGTAGGGCGCGACGCGCCGCACCTTGCCGGGCAGCGACTGGCCGGGCAACGCGTCGAGGGTGATGCGCACCGGCTGGCCGGCGGCGATCTTCGGCGCGTCGACCTCGTCCATCGGCGCCTTGACGTAGAGGCAGGAATCGTCGATCAGATCGATCGCCGGCGGCGTCGGCACACCCGGCGGCGACGGCGTCGAATACTCGCCCAGTTCGCCGACGATCTTTGCCACCGTGCCGTCGAACGGCGCGTAGAGTGCGACGCGGCCCTGTTCGACGCGGGTCGCTTTCAGCTTGGCTTCGGCCTGGGCGACATCGGCCCGGCTGGTGTTGCAGGCCGCGCGACGAACCGCCGCTTCGGTGCGGGCCGCTTCTTCCTTGCTGGGCGAAACAAAGCCGCGGGCGCGCAGATCGGCCTGCCTTTTTGCTTCGTTCTCGGCGTTGACCGCAGCAATGCAGGCTTCATCGCTGCGCCGCGCCGACAGGGCGATCTGGGTTTGTGCCAGATTGGCCTGCGCCTGTTGATCGTCGTTCCACAGCTTGAGCAGCAACTGGCCTTTCTTGACCCGGTCGCCTTCCTTGACGCCGAGGTATTCGATGCGCCCGCCGACGATTGTCGACAACTTGGTGCGCTGGCAGGCTTCGACGGTGCCGGCGCGGGTATTGGCCAGTGTTGCCTCGACCTTGCCGCTGCCGACCTCATGGACGACGACGGCGATCGGCTTGGGTCGCGACAAGGCAAAAAGGGCGAGGCCGGCGATGGCGATGACGGCAACGGCGATGATGAGGCGACGCATGGCGATGGGTGGGAATATGAGCAGGCGTCGATGGTCCCGTGAACCCGTGACAAGATCAAGGATGCCGGCATCCGCGGCCGGCCGGCGAGGATCAGCGGAAGCCGGGCAACCAGCCCGATTGCTCGTGGCCCCAGACCGGCTCCAGCGCGCCCTGATAGAGCGCCTCGATCACCGGCGGTTCGCGCCAGGGTTCGTTCATGAAGGTCAGGCCGATTTCCTCGACCGTTCGCCCGGACCAGTAGTGCTCGGCGACTTCGTCGAGCGCGGCGAGCGACAGGCTGTGCGGCAGGCGCAGGTAATCGAGCCAGCTGGCATCGTGGAAGGAGCACAGGTAGGCGCCCTTGGTCCGCGAGCAGGAGAGGTTCTTGCCGAACACGCGCTGGGGATGCTTGAAGCGGTAGGTCATGGCGTCGGTGCGCGTGGCGAATTGCAGCAGCGCATGCAGACGGCTCGGGAAATGGTTGTAGCGGCGCTGGCGGAAATACTCCAGGTGATATTCCGCAAAGTAGTTCTGCACGTGCAGCAGCTGGTCGCCGGCCGCCGGTGCGCCGCCTTCGGGGGCCGACAGCGTGGCGCCGAAGGGGCTGCCGCGCAGGATGTCCCAGCCCGGCAGCTCGGCCCCAGGGTCGAGCCAGCAGAAAAGCTCCAGCGTTGCGGTGTCCTTGATCAGGTTGTCCATGGGGCCGGCGGGAGTGAAGTCGGGGTATTTTCGCCGATCGCGACGTTTCGACCAAACAAAGCTTGCTGAAAAGCGGCCGGCGGATGTGTAAACTGCCGGCTGCCTATCTCCGTTGTCGGTCCGTCGTGCCTTTCCCGAAAGCCTTTTTGTCGCGCGCCCTGCTGTTTGCGTTGTTCCTGTCGCTGTTGTCGCTGCGGAGTCTTGCCGGGACGCTTGATCTGACCGCGACGGCTGCGCTGGTCGATTTGTCGCAGGCGGTCGAGGTCTATGAAGACCGTAGCGGCAGCGCCTCCCTGGACGACGTGATGGCGACCGACCGGTTCCGGGCCTATGCCGGCAGTGGGGCTCCGAATTTCGGCTACAGCAATTCGGCCTGGTGGCTGCGCGTGACGCTGCAGGCGCCCTCGACCCTGCCGGTCGAGCGCTTGCTCGAGGTGGCATTCCCGACGCTCGATCAGGTCGATCTGTACCGACTCGGCCCGGCCGGCCGTGTGCACGTCGAAACCGGCGACCGCCTGCCGTTCGCGGCGCGGCCGCTGATTCATCGCCACTTCGTCTTTCCGCTGCAACTGGCGGCCGGCGAGACGACGACGCTATACCTGCGCATCGCCTCCGAGGGCACCCTGACCGCGCCGCTGCGGCTCTGGTCCCCCGAGGCTTTTCATCTTGCCGATCAGACTTCCTATGCGGCGCATGCCCTTTACTACGGCATGCTGATCGGTCTTGGTCTGTACAACCTGCTGATCTGGGCGCGGCTGCGCGAACCGGTCTATCTGGCCTATGTCGCTTTCGTCGCGGCGATGGCCGTCGGGCAACTGGCGCTCAGCGGTTTCGGCTACCAGTTCGTCTGGCCGGACTGGTCGGCCTGGCAATCGATTTCCCTGAGTTCGGGCTTTGCCGCTACCGGCCTTTTCGGCGCCTGGTTCACCCGGCTCTTCCTCGCCACGGCGAGCCGCCATCCGCGTCTCGATCGCTGGCTGAGCCTGAGTTCGGCGGCTTTCGCGCTGGTTGCGCTGGCCCCGCTGGTGCTGCCGTATCAGTGGGCGGCGCTGGCGACCTCGGGCATCGGCTTCGCCTTTGCGGTGCTCGCGGTGTTCTGCGGCATTTCCAGCCTGCGCCAGGGCAATCCGGCGGCGCGCTTTTTCCTGATCGCCTGGCTGGTGCTGCTGATCGGCGTAGCGCTGATGGGCTTGCGCAACATGGCGGTGCTGCCGACCAATTTCGTCACCGCCAACGGCATCCAGTTCGGTTCGGCGCTGGAAATGCTGTTGCTGTCGTTTGCGCTGGCCGAACGTATCTCGCTGCTGCTCAAGGAAAAGGCTACGGCGACGGCGCGTGCGCTGGACAGCGAGCGGGCGCGCGTCCATTGGCTGGAAGAATCCGAGCGCCTGCTGGAAAGCCGGGTTGCTGCCCGTACGCACGAACTGGCCGAGGCCAATCGCCAGCTGCAGGCGAGCGAGGCGCGTCTGATCGAACTGGCGCATCATGACGGTTTGACCGGGCTGGCCAACCGCGTGCTGTTGTTCGACCGCATCGATCAGGCAATCCGCCGGGCGCAGCGCAACAACGGCAGGTTTGCCGTGGTGGTGATCGACCTCGATGGCTTCAAGGCGGTCAACGACACCTATGGCCACCAGGTTGGCGACCAGTTGCTGGTCGAACTGGCACGCCGGCTGGAAGGCCAGGTGCGGGCCAGCGATACCGTTGCGCGGCTGGGCGGCGACGAGTTCGTGGTGTTGCTGGAGGGCGGTTGCGAGCGCGAGCAGTATCAGGTTCTGGTCGAGAAATTGCGGCGCGTGCTGGGCGTGCCGGTCGGCCTGGCCGACGGCGTGACGGTGACGATCGGTGGCAGCATCGGTCTGGCGGTCTTTCCGGCCGATGGCAGTCGTGCGTCGCAATTGCTGTCGGTGGCCGATCACGCGATGTATGTCGACAAGCGGACAAGCGTATGACTGGTTTTTTCTCCGTTGCGTGCTAAGCTGGAACCGTGTCGGACAAGCAGCGGGTCCGGCATGCAGTGGCAGTCATGCTGCGTTGCAGGAGAATCTATGGCCGTTGTCGAAGGAAGCTGGTTTTGACATTGTCGAGTCGTACTCCGTAACGGCGTAACGCCGAATCTCCCGGCCGGGTGTGCCGGGATAGCTGCAAACGAAGCCCATGCCCTGATCCGGCATGGGCTTCTCGTTTCCGGAATCCCTGTTGAGGAGTTGTCATGTCAGACATCCAGCGCCACGGCACCACGCGCCGTTTTTCCGATAGCGTCGTTCATCGCGACACCGTTTATCTGGTCGAGGTGCCGGCCAATCTCGATGGCGATGCTGCCGCCCAGACCGGCAACCTGCTGGCCAGTGTCGAGCGCTTGCTGGCGCAGGCGGGGAGCGACCGCTCCCGGATACTGATGGCAACGCTCTATCTGTCGGACATGGCCGATTACGACGCGATGAACGCGGTCTGGGACGCCTGGTTGCCGGAAGGCTGCGCGCCGGCCCGGGCTTGCGTGCAGGCCAGGCTGGCCCGGCCGGAATATCGGGTCGAGATCGCGTTGACCGCAGCCACGCACTGAGCGACGCAAGCTAGCCGGCGTCGGGTTCGAAATCGCAATCGCAACCGCTGCCGGCGGCGATCCAGCGACCGACCAGGCGGCGACCGAGGGCGGCCGGCAGCGGCAGCCAGCGTCCGGGATCGGCCAGCAGGTCGCAACGGTAACGGCCTTCGTCGGTCTGCCAGCGCAAGGCCGGGCACGGGCCGCGGCGGCGCAGGAAGCGCAGCCGGGCGAGCGGACAAGTTTCGAGGGCGCAGCACACGCCGCAGCCGTTGCAGGCTTCGCCCGCCGCCGGTTTGGCCGGGGCGGCGCGATGCAGGTGGATCACCGGCATGGGCTCAGCGCGCCAGGAAGAGCAGCGGATCGACCGGCGTGTCGTTGAGGATCACTGTCCAGTGCAGGTGCGGGCCGGTTGCCCGGCCGGTGGCGCCGACCGCGCCGAGCGGGGTGCCGCGCTCGATGTGCTGGCCGCGCTTCACGTCGATGCGCGACAGGTGCATGTAGGCGCTGATCAGGCCCTGGCCGTGGTCGATGAAGACGGTGTTGCCGTTGAAAAAGTAGTCGCCGGTGTCGACCACCGTACCGGCCGCCGGCGCGCGTACCGGGGCACCGCTCGGGGCGGCGAAATCGAGACCGCCGTGCGGGTTGCGCGGCAGGCCGTTGAAGATGCGGCGCAGGCCGAAGCGCGACGACAGCCGACCGTCGGCCGGGCGGGCGAAGGCGGTGTCCGGCACCGGGCTCGAAAAACGGCGCTTGATGGCGGCTGTATGCGTCTGCTCGCGTTCGATCCGCGCCAGATCCTCGGGCGATGGCTCGACCTTGCGCGTTTCCTTGATCGTCAGCCGCTGTTCCGGATAGGTTTTGGTGCCGATCGGCACGTCGACCGTAGTGGCGGTCGACGCCGTTTCAATACGGATTTGCAACGGCACCGGCAGGGCGTCGAGCGGGATGCCGAGCAGCGCGAACCAGCGGCCCTTGTCGCCGATCACCGCCAGCGGTCGGTCGTCCCAGAAGGCCTGCGGTCGTGGCGCCGAGGCCGGGCCGAGATCGACCACGGCGACGCCGCCGGGCACCGCCGAGTGGGTTGGCAGTGCCAGGGCTGCGGTCGACGTGAGCCAGCAGCAAAAAATCAGGCCGGCGCATCGCCGGGCAAACATCGTTTGTTTCATGTGCGTTCCGTCCACCACAGTCGCAGGCGCAGGCCAATCTCGCTGGTGTAGCCGACCGCCACGAAACGGATCGTCCCGTTCGGCGCGACGATGACGAAAGCCGGCGTGCCAGGCAAGCCGTAGCGTTGCATCAGGCGACCGTCGGGGTCGGCGAGGTTGGGCCAGCGATAGCCCTTTTCGGTCATGAAGGCGGCGACCGCGGCGGCGTCGCCGCTTTGCGTGGCGATGCCGGTCACCGGCCAGTCGCCGGCGACGTTGCCGACGCTGCCGGCGGTGGTCTTGCAGATCGGGCACCAGTCGGCCCAGAAATAGAGCAGGACGGCCCGCCCGGGATGTTCGGCGCGCCAGGCGGCGAAGTCGAACGGTGTGCCGTCGACGTAATCGGCGACGAAGGTCGGCGCCGGGCCGCGCGTGGCATCGCGCAGTTGCCAGGCCTGAAAGGCCAGGAACAGGCCGGCGAAGATCAGGATTTCGACGAGCCAACGCCGCCAGCGCGGCGTTTTCTTCGTCACCGGGGTGTCGACCGCAGGTTCGCTCACCGGCTTACAGTTGTGCTGCCTTGAAGGTATTGCACTGGTTGAAATCACCGCTGTCGAAGCCGCGCCGGAACCAGCGCACGCGCTGTGCCGAGCTGCCGTGGGTGAAGCTTTCCGGGACGATGCGGCCTTGCGCTTCCTGCTGCAGGCGGTCGTCGCCGATCGCCGTGGCGGCGGTCAGTGCGGCCTCCAGGTCGCCTGGGTCGAGCACCTTGGCCATGCTGTCGGTACGCTTGCCCCAGACGCCGGCCAGGCAGTCGGCCTGCAGTTCGAGGCGGACCGACAGCGCGTTGCCTTCGGCTTCGCCGGCGCGCTGACGGGCGCGTTGCACCTGTTCGGAAATGCCGAGCAGGTTCTGCACGTGGTGGCCGACTTCGTGCGCGACGACGTAGGCCTGGGCGAATTCGCCGGGCGCCTTGAAACGGTCTTTCAATTCACGGAAGAAGCTCAGGTCGATGTACACCTTCTGGTCGCCCGGGCAGTAGAACGGCCCCATCGCCGACTGGCCGGTGCCGCAGGCGGTCGGCGTGACGCCGGAGAACAGCACCAGCTTGGGTTCGCGGTACTGCTTGCCCATCTCGCGGAATGCCTGGTTCCAGGTGTCTTCGGTCGAGGCCAGCACTTTGGAGACGAACATCGCGGTCTCGTCGTTGGCCGGCGGTGCCTTGGCCGGTGCCTGCTGCTCGACGGCCGGCATGCCGCCGCCGGACAGCATGCTGAGCACGGTCAACGGGTTGATGCCGAGAAAATAGCTGGCGACCAGGGCGATGGCGATGGTGCCCAGGCTCAGCCGGCCGCCGCCCAGACGCAGGCCGCCGCCACCGCCGCTGCCGCGGCGGTCCTCGACGTTGTCGCTTTCCCGGTAGTCGTCCATGCGCATGATGCGGTTCCTCAGCGGTACAGGTTGATTTCGGCGCGTGTCCGTTCGGCGGCACGGCGCGCGGCGTCGGCAAAGTCCTCGCCGTGGCCGGCGTAGAGGATGGCACGCGAGGAATTGATCATCAAGCCGGTGGTTTTTGCCGTTTTGCCCGCGTTGACCGTGGCTTCGACGTCGCCGCCCTGGGCGCCGATGCCCGGCACGAGCAGTGGCATGTCGCCGGTGATGGCGCGCACGCGGGCGATTTCGGCCGGGAAGGTGGCGCCGACGACGAGCCCGATCTGGCCGCTCGTGTTCCACTTTTCGGCGGCCAGGCGGGCGACGTGTTCGTACACTTTTTCACCATTCGCTTCGAGGAACTGCAGGTCCGAACCGCCCGGATTCGAGGTCCGGCAGAGCAGGATCACGCCCTTGTCGGGAAAGGCCAGGTAGGGCTCGACCGAATCGCGGCCCATGTAGGGGTTGACCGTGACCGCATCGGCGCGGAAGCGCTCGAAGGCCTCGACGGCGTACTGCTCGGCGGTCGAGCCGATGTCACCGCGCTTGGCGTCGAGAATCACCGGGATGCCCGGGTGCTTTTCGTGGATGTGGGCGATCAGCGCTTCCAGCTGGTCTTCGGCACGGCGGGCGGCGAAGTAGGCGATCTGCGGCTTGAACGAACAGACGAGGTCGGCGGTGGCGTCGACGATGGCCGCGCAGAATTCGAAGATCGCGTCATCGCGACCCTTGAGGTGCGCCGGGAATTTCGCCGGGTCCGGATCGAGGCCGACGCAGAGCAGCGAGTCGTTGTCCTGCCAGGCGGCGGCGAGTTGGTCGGTAAAGGTCATGTTTCGTCCTTCGGCAGATAGCGGGAAAACTTGTCGGGCAGCAGGCAGGTCTGCAGGCTGCGCTGGGTGAACAGGAAGCGGCCGTCGCAGACGAAGCCGAGTTGCTGCCAGTCGACTTCGTGGTTGAGCATCATCGTGCACTCGATCAGGTCGCGCCGGCGCATCCGGCGGTTCTTCGGAAACAGCGCCAGGATGGCGCCGTCGAAGTTGGGGCAGTCGTGCAGGAAAAAGGGTTCGGGCTTGCGCGTGCGGCCGTTGACGTAGATGCGCGGGTCGTCGTTGACCGGGAAATGGCGGCCCCAGTGCCACCAGTTGTCCTCGTCGAACTTGCGCACGCGGCGGGCGAGCAGGCGTTGCTTGTGCGGCAGCAGCGCCGGGTGCTCAATGCCGTAGATCATGCGCCGCGTCTCGCCGGTGTCGGCGGTCTTCGAGCAGACGAAATCGAGGTTGCCCTCGGGGTGGCGGAATACCGGGTCGGCGCCGGAAACGCCGCCGACGCGCACCTCGAACAGGTCGGCCAGGCGCACGCTGTGGTTTTCGCGCAGAAACATCAGTTGACCGTCAACTTCGGTGAAGGTCCGGCCGTCGTCCATGCGCCGTTCGAAACGGCCCTTCTCGAAGCGGAAGATGCAGCAGTTCGGTGTCGCCCCGGCGAAGACGCGGACGTCGCCGGTCTCGAAGAAATGCGTGATGCTGCCCTGGGTGAACAGCCAGGCGTTGAGTTTCCGGGCCGAGGTCAGCTTGATGAACTCGCGCGGCACGATGAAGACCAGTTCGCCGCCCGGTTCGAGGTGGCGGATGCACTTCTCGATGAAGAACAGGAAGAGGTTGCTGCGCTTGTCGAAAAGTGGCGATTTCAGCCGTTTCCGGGTGTTGACCGCAATATCCTGGTAGCGCACGTAGGGCGGGTTGCCGACGATGGTGGCGAAGCGCTCGCTCTCGGGCAGGGCAAAGAAATCCATGACGCGGGCGCCGGCCGGCGCGACGCGGCGGTCGATTTCGACCCCGGTGAGCTCGCGGCCTTGCTGGCGCAGGGCGTTGTAGAAGGCGCCGTCGCCGGCCGACGGCTCGAGCACGCGGCCACGATTGCGGCACAGGCCGAGCATGAACTCGACCACGCTGGGCGGGGTGAAGACCTGGCCGAGGCGTTCGACGTCGAGCGGCATCAGTCGCTGCCGGTCGTCCGTTGGGCGGCGGCCTGCTCGCGCGCCTTCTTTTCCCAGTAGCGCTCGTTCTTGCTCGCGTCGGCGAAGCGGTAGCGGCCGGCCAGTTCGCAGCCCTTCATGCCGGGGTTGCACGGCAGATCGTTGATCTTCGTGCAGCGGTCAGCGACCTCGTGCGGACAACCCCAGCTGTCGGCCATCTCAGCTACCCTTGCCCCACGAATCCTTGAGCGTCACGGCACGGTTGAAAACCGGCGCGCCCGGGCGCGAGTCCACGCGGTCGGCGACGAAATAACCGTGCCGTTCGAACTGGAAGCGCTGTTCGGGCGGGACGTCTTTCAGCGAGGGTTCGAGCTGGGCGGCGATGACGCGGACGGAGTTCGGGTTGAGATCGTCGAGGAAGTCGCGTTCGAGTTCCGGCGCATCGCCCTCGCGCCGGCCGCCCGGGGCGGCCACGGCAAACAGGCGGTCGTACAGGCGGATTTCGGCGGCGCAGGCGTGGGCAACCGAAACCCAGTGCAGGTTGCCCTTGACCTTGACGCTGTCGGCGCCCGGCGTGCCGGACTTGGTATCGGGCAGGTAGGTGCAGTGGACGGCAACGACCTTGCCGTTCTCGTCCTTGTCGCAGCCCGTGCATTCGACGATGTAACCGTACTTGAGGCGCGCCTTGTTGCCCGGGAAGAGTCGGCGGAAACCCTTTTCCGGGACTTCCTGGAAGTCCTCGCCCTCGATCCACAGTTCGCGACCGAAGGGCATGATGCGCTGGCCGAGCTCCGGCTTGAGTGGATGGTTGGGCGCGTGGCAGTCCTCGAACTGGCCTTCGGGGTAGTTGTCGATGATCAGCTTGAGCGGATCGAGCACGGCAACGCGGCGTTGGTCGGCTTCGTTCATGACCTCGCGCTGGGCATCCTCGAAGACGACATAGTCGATCAGCGAATCGGACTTGGAGATGCCGATGCGCTCGGCGAACAGCTTGAAGCCCTCGGGCGAGTAGCCGCGCCGGCGGGCGCCGACCAGGGTCGGCATGCGCGGATCGTCCCAGCCGCCGACGTGTTTTTCCTCGACCAGCTGGATCAGCTTGCGCTTGGAGAGGACGACGTAGGTCAGGTTGAGGCGCGAGAATTCGATCTGTTGCGGCAGCGGGCGCTGCAGCAGGCCGCCTTCGGCGAGGCGCTCGAGCAGCCAGTCGTAGAACGGGCGCTGGTCCTCGAATTCGAGCGTGCACAACGAATGCGTGATGCACTCCAGGGCGTCCTCGATCGGGTGCGCGAAGGTGTACATCGGATAGACGCACCACTTGTCGCCGGTATTGTGGTGCGTGGCGTGGCGGATCCGGTAAATCGCCGGGTCGCGCAGGTTGATGTTGCGCGAAGCCATGTCGATCCTGGCCCGCAGGATGTGCGTGCCGTCGGCGAATTCGCCGGCCTGCATGCGCTTGAACAGGTCCATGTTCTCGGCGACCGAGCGGTTGCGGAACGGCGAATCCTTGCCCGGCTGGGTGAGCGTGCCGCGGTTGGCGCGCATTTCCTCGGCCGACTGGCTGTCGACGTAGGCGTGGCCGGCCGAGATCAGGTACTCGGCGAACTGGACCATCCAGTCGAAATAGTTCGATGCGTAGTAGAGATTGCTTTCGCCGTCCTTGTCCCACGAGCAGCCCAGCCATTTGACGGCATCGAGGATGGAATCGACGTACTCCTGCTCTTCCTTTTCGGGATTGGTGTCGTCGAAGCGCATGTGGCAGCGGCCAGCGAATTCCTCGGCCAGACCGAAGTTGAGCAGGATCGATTTGGCGTGGCCGAAGTGCAGGTAGCCGTTCGGCTCGGGCGGGAAACGGGTGCGAATCTTCGCCGGGTCAAGCGGCGCCGCGGCGTGGTCGGCAGCGGTGCCCGGGGCGCCGGCCCAGCGACGCTGGGCGTGTTTGCCGGCGGCCAGATCGGCCTCGACGATGTTCTTGATGAAGTTGGCGGCGGGGGCGTGCTCGTTGGACATGGCGAACGGGGTTTCGGGAACGTCGAAAAGCGCGATTCTACCAGCCGGCGAGGCCGCGGCGGGGGTTCCGGAGGGCTTGTCCGTTCAGCCCGGTAGCCAGCGATTCAGGGTTTCGTAGAGGACTTCCGGTCGGACCGGCTTGGCGATGAAGTCGTTCATGCCGGCTTCCAGGCAGCGCTGCCGGTCTTCGGCAAAGGCGTTGGCGGTCATCGCCAGAATCGGCAGGGTCGCGCAGTCGGGGCGCAACCGGATGTGCCGGGTGGCTTCCAGACCGTCCATGTGCGGCATCTGCATGTCCATCAGGACAAGGTCGTAGGCCTGGTGTTCGAGGCAGGCAATGGCCTGCAGGCCGTCGCCGGCGATGTCCGGTTGCAGGCCGACATCCTCGAGCAGGCTGCAGGTGATTTCGCCGTTGATCGGTTCGTCCTCGACGACCAGCACGCGCCGGCCGCGATGGTGGGCCAGCAGTTGCGCTTCGGCGTCGTTTGCGGCGCGCTGGCCGGGCGGATGGGCGTCGCTCAGCGGCCGGTCGAGCCGGGCGGTAAACCAGAAGGTGCTGCCGACGCCGGGCGTGCTTTCCGCGCCGACTTCGCCGTCCATCAGTTCGACCAGCTTGCGGGTGATCGCCAGCCCGAGCCCGGTGCCGCCGTAACGGCGCGTCGTCGAATTGTCGGCCTGCTCGAAGGCCGAGAACAGGCGGGGCAGGATTGCCGCATCGATGCCGATGCCGGTGTCGCTGACCTCGAAACGCAACAGGCGGGTTTTCCCGTCGTCGGCAAGCTGCCGGATGTGCAGGCGGATGCTGCCGCGTTCGGTGAATTTGACGGCGTTCGTCGCGTAGTTGAGCAAGGCCTGCTGCAGGCGGGTCGGATCGCCGACGACATGCATGCCGCGCGGCTCGATGGCGATGTCCAGGTGCAGGCCCTTGGCCTGCAGGCGGCTGTGCAGCATCGACGAGACATTGGCGGCCAGGGCATCGATCGAGATGTCCTGGCGGGCCAGCTCGAACTTGCCGGCTTCGATCTTCGACAGGTCGAGGATGGCGTTGATGATGTCGAGCAGGTGGTGGCCGGCGGATTCGAGCTTGTCGAGCTGTTCCGCCTGGCGGCCGCTGAGCCCGCCGCGACGGATCAGGTGGGCCATGCCGGTGATGGCATTCAGCGGCGTGCGGATCTCGTGGCTCATGTTGGCCAGGAAGGCCGTCTTGGCAACGCTGGCGGCTTCCGCGGCGGCTTTGGCCGAGAGCAGTTCGACGGTCCGCTCGGCAACCAGTTCTTCGAGATGCAGCCGGTATTGTTCCACTTCGGCTTCGGCCCGCTTGCGTTCGGTGATGTCGGTGAAGCTGCCGATGACCCGCAGCGGCTTGCCGGCTGCGTCGCGTTCGACGATGTTGCCGCGATCCTGGACCCAGATGTGCCGGCCATCGTCGCAGATCAGCCGGTGTTCGGAGTAGTAGTCGGCGGTCCGCCCCTGCATCAGATCGTCGATCCGCTGGAAGACGGCGGGACGGTCGTCCGGGTGGATGTGCTGCGAGAAGGCGTCGATGGTGTCCGGGATGCCGCCGTCGACAGCGCCGAGCAATTGGTACCAGTAGCGGTTGTGCAGCACCTGGCCGCTCGGCACGTGCCAGTGCCACATGCCTTCGCGGATCACCGACAGCAGTTCCTGCAGACGTCGCTCGCTGTCGATGACCTGCTGCTCGGTCCGCTTGCGTTCGGTGATGTCGGTGGAGATGCCGGACAGTCCGACGACCCGGCCGTCGTGATCGAAGATGGGTTGCTTGACGACCCAGTAATGGCGGGTTTCGCCGCTGTCGGCGACGACGTTTTCCTCTTCGCCGCTGGTCGCCAGGCCGCTGGTCATGACCCGGCGGTCAAGTTCGATCAGGTCGCGCGATTTGTCGAGGTCGAAGAAATCGGCATCGGTACGGCCGAGGATGTTTTCCAGCGGCTGGCCGAACAGGCGGCAGACCAGGTCGTTGGCGTAGGTGTAGCGACCGGCCTGGTCCTTCGTGAAGATATGGGTTTCGAGCCGGTCCAGAATCGTCCGTAGCTGGAGGTTCTCGTCGGCCAGTCCATCGTCGCCCGGAGGCGCGTTGCAGTCGTCCATCGTTGTGACGCCTTGTCCAAGTCGGCGGATTATCGCAGCTTTTCCAGCGGCATATGCCCCCGGGTGACGGGCGGTGGCGTCTGGCCGCTCAGCGATTGCCTGGCGGATTCCGTTTGCGCCGTTCCGGCTGACCGAGGGTGATGGTGTACAGCAGGTCGAGCGCGTTGTCGCTGCCGGCGCGGCCGACCACCGACAACTGCCGGGTCAGCGCGACGCTCAGCTTGACGACGCCCTCGGCGCGGCCCAGCACCTGTTCGTAGGAGAGCGTGGTGTTCGACGACAGGCGTTTGCCGACCGTGAAAATCTGGTCGCTGGCCGAGTTGACCGTACTGCCGCCGCCGGCGATGCGGCTGGTCGGTGTGCGGCTGCTGCCGTTCAGCGAGCCCTGGCGGACGCCCAGTTCGTCGAAGCCGAAGGTGTCGCGGATCTGCTGCACGACGCCGCCGGAATCGTTGCCGAGCAGGCCGCCGGCCGCCGACAGCAGCACGCCGGCATCGCCGGCGCTCATGTTTTCGGAGCCGTGACCGAGTACCAGCCAGGCGATCTTTTCGGCATCCGGCAGTTCGGGGTCGGAGACCAGCCGGACGACCGGGCGCCTGGCCGTCCCGGAAACCCGGACGCCGGGTTCGACGGACAATCCCTTGCGCACCGCCAGCACGTCCAGCCGAGGATCGTCGAGCAGACCGTCGAAGCTGAGGATGCCGCGTTCGATTTCCAGTTTCTGGCCGTAGGCGTCGAAGCGGCCGTCGCGTACCTGGATCGTGCCGCTCGCCTTGGGCAGGTCGTAGCCGCTGGCGGTCAGGCGGACCTTGCCGGTCAGGCGGCTGCTCAGCCCGGCGCCGGAAAACAGGAAGCGTCGCCCGAGGTCGGTTTCGACGTCCAGTTCGAGTCGGGTGCGCGGGGTCGGCGGCGCCGTCCGGCCGGGCCGCTTGATCGTCACGTCCTCCGACAGGCGCGGCGCTCCGCCCGGCGCCAGTTGCCAGTAGCCGGCATCGGCCATGAACTGGCCGCGCACGCCGAGCCCGCCGTCCTGCCAGTCGACGCGCCCCTTGCCGGAGACGGCGAGCCATTGTTCGGGCAGCTGCCACGGGCCGAAACGGTCGAGGCGGACGTCGAGCGCGGCGCGTTCGCCGCCATTCTTGCGGTCGACCGGGGTAGCAACGGCAATTTCGCCGGAAATCTCGACGCTGCCTGGCTTGTCGAAAGCGGCGGCCTGCTCGCCGAGGGCGTTGCGCAGTGCGCGCGGCGGCTTGCTCAGCAGGCTGCTGAAACGCAGGGTGTCGACGTACAGCCGATCGGTGGCGAAACGTGCGGCCAGCTTGCCGTCGACCAGTTGCATGCCTTGTTCCGCCAGGCGCAGGGCCAGTCGTTCGCCCTGGATGGGACCGTTCAGGGCGGGCCGGGCCGGGGTGCCGGCCAGCGTCAGGTCGGCCCGCAGTTGGCCTTCGCTGCGCCAGCCTTCGCCGATCAGTTCGCCGAGCCAGCCTAGATCGGGGATGTCGGCCCGCAGTCCGCCTTGCCAGGGGGCGTCGCCGGCCAGTTGCCACGGCGCCGACAGCGGTGCGCGCAGTTGCGCGTCGACGCGGCCGATGCGCGAGCCCTGCGCGTGTACCTCGACGTTCAGCTGCGTCGCCTCGGCGCTGGCTTTCAGGTCGGCCTGCCAGTCCAGCGGATCGCCGCGCAGGCGGGCTTCCAGGCTGCCGCCGCTGGCATTCAGCGTCAGTGCCGCGGGGGCGCTCAGGCGCAGGTTGCGGGTGGCGGTTTCGCGGTCGTCGCCGAGCAGGTTCAGCGTTTCGAGGCTGCCCCGCCAGCCGGCATCGCGCAGACCGCCGCGGGCGGCCAGTTGCAGGCGTTGCGGGCCGGGCAGTTGGCCGTCGAGCTGCAGCCGGTGGGCGGCGGTCGTGCCTTCGCCCTTGAGCGTGATGCTGCGCGCCAGCCAGTCGTCGGCGGCGGCCAGCCGGTTCAGCGCGAGATTGATGCGCAGCGGTGCGTCGGGGCTCAGACCGGCGACGGCTTTTGCCGCCAGCCCTTCGATCCGCCAGGCGCCCGGTTGGCCGAGATGGTCGGCGTGCAGTTCCAGGTCGAGGCTTGCGGCCTGGCTCGTGCCGACCAGTTGCAGTTGCCCGCTCAGCCCGCCTTCCAGGCCGTAGGGCGCGAGTTGCGGGGCATCGATGCGCAGGCTCAGGCGGCCGTCCTTGCCGCCCCAGTTGCCCTGGCCGCGCAATTGGTTGGCGCCGGCGTCGAGCGCCAGCTCGAAGGCCGGAATCGCCGGCCAGGCGATCGAAGCCTTGCCCTGGCCGCGCAATGCCTGGCCGGCCAGCTGGCTGTCGCGCAGGACGAATTCGGCGTCGATGGTCGGTTTCGGCGCCAGCCGGCCGGCGGCCGAGAAGCGGGCGTTGATCAGCGCGGCCGGGACCTTGGCAAAGCGCGACGGATCGAAACGAGCGAGTTCGCCGTTCAGCCGGAAGGCTTGTCCGGCATCCGCGGCCAGTTCGCCGCTGGCCTGCAGACGGGCGTCGCCGGCCTGCAATTCGATGCGCCGGGCGGCGATACGACCGTCGGCCGAGCGTTCGGCGTCGAGCGCCAGGCGCAGGCGCGGATCGCTCAGCTCGGCCCGCACCGACTGGCCTTGCGCACCGGCGCGCAGTTCGAGCGCCCCGCTCAGCCGGCTCGGCACGAGCGCCGCGACCAGCCGGGCGGCATCGACGCGCTCGGCGCGTAGCGTCATGTTCAGCGTTTGCTCCTGCCAGCGGGCGTTGCCGGTCAGTGTGCCGCCGCCGGGCAGACGGGCCTGCAGCCGGTCGATGCGGGCGCCGTCGGCTTGCCAGTCGATCTCGCCGCTCAGCATCTCGAGCGGCAGGCGCTCGCGGTCGACCGGCCCGGCCCGGCGATTTTCCAGCCGGAAGTCGCCGGCGATGCCCTGTCCGGCCGGTTGCAGGCGGGCGTTCAGACTCAGCTCGGCGACCGGCGCATCGGCCAGCCAGCGGGCCGGGGCGACGCCGCGCAGGTCGATCTCGGCGTGGGCGAACGGGGTGGCGGCAAACGGTGTCAGGCGGGCGGTGAGGTGGCCGTCGAGGCCGGTTTTTGCCTGCGCGACGAGGTCGACCGCAGCCAGTTCGCCGCTCAGTTCGCCGGCCAGCGACAAGGGTTGGTCGGCGAGTCGGCCGCTCAGTTCGACGTGGCCGTCGAGCCCGAAGGGCGCCGCGCCGTCGAGCGCCAGCCGGCCATTCAGGGCGATCCGCTCGCTCGTCAGGCGCAGTCCGTCGATCCGGTGCTGCCGGCCGTCGCTGTGCAGCGCCAGCGCGATGTCGTGCACCGCCGGCAAGGCGTCGATCTGCAGTTCGCCGATCGTCAGTTCGGCCAGCGCGACGCGCAACGGCAGGCGCAGGTCGGTCGGCAGCACCGCCGGTTCGTCGCTCGGCGTGCTGCGGATGGCCAGCCGTCCGGCGCTGATGCGGTCGACGCGCAAATTGCCGGCAAAAAGCTCGCTCGGTGACCAGTCGACCGCAAGTTCGTCGACGCCGACGTTCAGCGTGTCGTCCCGCCAGTCCAGGCGTGTCAGGTGCAGCGGGCCGAGCAGCGAGCCGTCGCCGACGGTGGCGCTCAGGCGTTCGCCGCTCAGCGTGCCGGCCAGGCCGAGCAGGGCGCGCAGGCCGCCGGTAGTGCCGGCCAGCCAGCCGAGCAGCGCGACGGTTAAAGCGAGAATCAGCAGGAAGACGGTGAAGGTACGACGCATGTCAGAACGGGATGGCCAGCGAGAAATGCAGTTGCACCTGGCGGTCGCGCTCGCCATACGCGAGATCGACGCCGAGCGGACCGGCCGGGCTCTTCCAGCGGGCGCCCAGGCCGTAGCCGACGGCCAGCCGGACATCCTGCAACGAATCGACGGCATCGCCGGCATCGACGAAGGCGGCGACGCCCCAGTCCTGGCTCAGCCAGTGCGTGGCCTCGGCGGACAGCGTGGCCAGGTAGCGGCCGCCGACGGTGGCGTCGCCTTCCTTGACCCCCAGGCTCTGGTAGGCGTAACCGCGCACGCTGCCGGTGCCGCCGGCACGGAACAGGTAGTCCTGCGGAATGTGCTGGCGCGAATCGGCCACCGTGTAGCCGGCTTCGGCCCGCAGGCTCAGGGTGTCGCGCGCGCCGAGCGGCAGCCAGACCTGGCTGCGGCTGTGCACGCGGACGAAATTCTGGTCGGACAGCGCCGCCTTGGCGCCGCCGCCGACCTGGAACTGGGCGACCAGGCCGCGCCGCGGATCGAGCGGGTTGTCTACCTTGCGCCAGATCCACATCACGTTGGGCACCAGCGCACGGCTGAGCACCGGTGCGGCGCCGTCCGGGTGGCGCGTTTCCGTCTGCCAGTTCAGCGACAGGCGCTGTTCGATGCTGCCGCGCATCTGCACGCTTTGCGCGCCGACCGCGTAGCGCTCGGTGCGCAGCCCCTGGATGTCGGTGGTTTCGACCATGCCGCCGACGCTGTGCCGGCGGTTCTTGTCGTCGGGCGGCAGGAAGACGTCGCCGTACAGCGTGTTTTTCTTCTGCTCCAGGCGCAGGCCGCTGTCGAGCGCCCAGGCCTGGTTGAACAGGTCGGGCGTGTGGTAGCTGGCTTCGACGCGTGCCCCGGTGTTCGAGCTGGCGCCGACCCCGAAACCGACACGGTGGGCCGGCCGTTCGCTGACGTCGACCAGGACCGGCGCGCTGACGCTGCCGTCGGGCAGCGTTTCCGGCGCCGTGCGGTCGAGGCTGGCGCGTACCGACGAAAAATAGGGCGACGCCTGCAGGGCGGTCTGCAGCTCGTTCAGCCGGTCGACGCGATAGGCCTCGCCGGCCCGGGCGCTGCGGTTGTAACGTTCGACCAGCGAGGCCGGGTAGCGCTGCAGTCCGGTGACGCGCAATTCGCCGAAACGGTAGCGCGCCCCGGCATCGTAGTGGGCGCGCAGCGCGGCCCGCCGCGTGTCGACATCGATTTCCGCCTGGCTGTCGGCCAGGCGCGCGTCGGGGTGTTCGACGGCCAGCAGGTCGGCCAGGATCTGCTGTTTGGCATCGTTCCAGTCTTCCTGGCGGAAGGGTTTGCCGACCGGCAGCAGCCAGCCGTCGAGCAATGCCTGGCGGGTTTTTTCGTCGACCGGGCCGTCGACCGCAAGATCGACGCTGGCGATGTGCGTGCGCGGGCCGGGATCGAGTTTCAGGCGCAGTGGCGCCTCGTCGCCGCCGGAAAAGTTGTAGTTCGGCGAAAAATAGCCTTCGGTGGCCAGGATGTCGTCGATCAGCCCTTGCAGACGGCGCGGCGTGCCGTCCTCGTCCGGCAGATGCGGCTCGAGCAGGCGCTCGATGTCGGCCGGCGCATCGAGCTCCAGCGCGCCGGCCGACAGCGGCAGCGCGGCACAGATCAGCAGGAAAAGCAGCCGTTGACGCAAGTGGGCTCCGTCAGGCCTCGTTGGCGATCCTGGTGCGTGACGGCGGCATCACGAAGCTGCGCGGCTGTTCGCGCAAGCGGCGGCCGATGGCGCGCAGCAGCTTGCCCCAGTGCGCGAATTCGATGCGCCGCGCGCCGAGCGCGGTGCGCAAGGCCAGGGCGAAACTGACCGCCAGATTGGTCAGGCCGATCGCGGCAACGCCGAGCACGCCGAGCAGGAAGGCCTGCCAGGCCATCGAGAAACTGGCCCCGCCGAGGGCGTAACCGAGGTTGGCCGACGAGAAGGCGATGTGGCGGATGTCCAGCGGCAGGCCGAGCAGCATGCCGATCATGCCGGTCGAACCCAGCATGCAGCCGAACAGGAAATTTCCCATGATGCCGCCGAGGTGATTCTCGATGTAGCGGCCGATGCGGACCGCCCTGGCACCGCCGGCCAGGCGCTGCAGCCAGCGCAGCCGGCCGATGCGCGGACCGATCGCCGAGTAGGCCGCCTGGTTGTCGAAGTAGCCGCTGATCAGGCCGGACAGGAACAGGTAGAAGCCGGCGATCGCCGCATGCGGCACGGCCCATGAGAGGACGTCGAGATCACCCATCAGGTGGGCGGCCTTGCCGGCGTCGACGATGGTGCTGCCGGTGCTCCAGGCGTAGGCCAGGCTGATCAGCAGGGCGACCGGCAGGGCGACCAGCACGTTGCCGCCGATGGCGGCCAGCTGGCTGCGGCTGACCGCGGCGGCAACGTCGGCGATGCGCTCGAGATCGGCGTTGCGGTTCGGCTTGAGGTCGCCGAGCAGGCCGGCCAGCGTCTGCGCGGTCATCGCCGGCTGCTTGGTGGCGACCGTGAAGCCGAGCAGGAAGATGATCACGAAGCCCAGGCCGTAGATCATGCTGAACAGGAAGGCTTCGACGAACAGCGGCGCATGCAGTGCGGCGACCTTGATCTTGAGCAGTGCCATGACGCCGATCAGCACGCCGGCGCCGGCGGCCGAGCGCCACATGCCGCGATAGTCGTCGCGCGTTTCGCAGATGTAGTGTTCGCCGGAACGGGCCGCATTTTCGGTGACCCGCACGGCCAGCACGTCGGACAGCTGGGCCAGGTAATGGCGCAGGCTGTGCCGGCGGTTTTCGGCGAGAAAGGCGGTGCGGGCGAACTCCGCCCAGCCGTCGATTGCTTCCTCGTGGGTGATCTGGCGCAGGCCGGCGGTCAGGATGTGCACCAGCTTGGCCAGCCGCTGCAGGCTCTGTTCGCTGCGTCGCAGCAGGTAGGACAGATGCAGGCTGGTGCCGACCGTCATCGCCCGTTTGCGAATGCGCAGCAGCGTGTCCTGGCATTGGTCGACGATGACCAGCAACTGGCTGCCGTCGTCGGCGCAGGCCTGATTGTCGTCCAGGCAGCGGCGGAAGCTGGCGACGAAATCCAGGGCTTCGGCCGACAGGGCGATGAAACGAGGCAGGTCGTCGTCGAGGTTCGGCGAGGCGCGCAGCAATTCGCCGTCGACGCCGAGGCCGCTGACCCGGTGCGACAGCAGCAGCACGGCGTCGAGCATCTGTTCCTGCACGCCGCGCCGGTCGAGCTCGCGGAAATCTTCCGGTGGCGCCAGCAGCGACCAGAAGCGCTTCGACAGTTCGGGCGGAATGGCTTCCAGCCAGCGCCAGTCCTCGCGCCGGTCGAAGACGATCTGCAGGCAGTCCTTGAGCCGGCGTTCGTCCGGCACTTCCGGCAGGATCCGGCTGCCGAGGATGCGCCACCATTCCGAGAAGAAGCCGGTGCCGGGCAGGATGCCGCTGTCGGTGAAGAAGGTGATCAGCCGGCGGCTGCTGATGAACTGCACGACGTGGTGGCGGAAGGCCGCACTCAGTTCGCCGTCGCGCTCCAGGCGTTCGAGCATGGCCAGGTAGCGGGTGTTGGTCTGGTCGTCGGTACGATGTGCCGGGCGCAGCGTGCCCATCAGGCGGCCGAGCAGCTCCAGCGTGTCGGCCTCGGGGCGGCGGAAAGCCTCGAGTGCGGCATGCACGGCGGCCTCGTCCACCGTCGGGCGGCGGAAGAGTCGGTTCCATAGGCGGCGTAGGGCGTGGGTCCTTGACATCGGGCGGTGGTCGTCCGGCGACCGTCAGTGATGGATGACGTATGGTAGCGCAGGACGCCGCAAGTTCCCTTGAGCGATCGTGTCGAGCGTTGCCGATTCGTAATAGAATGGCGTTCCGATAACTACAACCTCCCGGACATTGAAAAGGATTTCCATCATGAAGAAGCTCTTCAAGCAAACTCTGGCTGTTGCGCTGCTCGCCGGCGTCGGCTTCTCCGCCGTCGCTCAGGAACGCGTTTATGTGATCGACCAGCGCGATGTCGTCGCCAAGTCGGGCTTTGGCCTGTGCTGGCGCGATGGCTACTGGACCCCGGCCGCTGCCGCCGCCGACAAGGCCGGTTGCGAGTGCGACAAGGACCTGCTGCCGAAGGAAGCCTGCGAAGCCAAGCAAGTCGCCGCCGCGCCGAACGCGCCGGCCGTCGCCGGTCCGAAGCCGACCGGTGAGAAGATCACCGTCGCCGCCGATGCCCTGTTCGACTTCAACAAGGCCGTGCTGCGTCCGGAAGGCAAGGCCAAGCTCGACGAGCTGGTCTCCAAGGCCAACGCCATCAAGCTGGAAGTGATCCTGGCCGTCGGCCACACCGACCGCATCGGCGGTGCCGCCTACAACCAGAAGCTGTCCGAGAAGCGCGCCGCCGCGGTCAAGGAATACCTGGTCGCCAAGGGCATCGAAGCCAACCGCGTCTACACCGAAGGCAAGGGCAAGACCCAGCCGGTGACCGGCGACAAGTGCAAGGGCAATGCCAAGACCAAGGCCCTGATCGACTGCCTGCAACCGGATCGTCGCGTCGACATCGAAGTCATCGGCACCAAGTAAGCTACGCCGATGCCGTGAAAAGCCCTGCTCCGGCAGGGCTTTTGTTTTTGTGCGGCGCGTTTTCCACGTCAGGTTCAGTTCGATTCCATGGCCGATTCAACCCTCACCCTGTGCGCGACCAGCCGGTTGGCGCAGACGCTGCGCGGCGAGTTGCCGGACGGCGTCGCCGTCGCGCGCACGCGGCAGGCGCTGAGCGTCGGCCAATGGCTGGCGGCGCTGGCCGATGAGGCGCTGGTGGTCGGCCGGCCGATCCTGCCGCAGGCGCTCGATGCCGATGCCGAGCGCCTGCTCTGGGAGCAGGTGATTGCCGACGATCTGGCGGCTGCTGCGGTCGACGGTGCCGCACTGTTCGATTTGCCGGGACTGGCCGCCTCGGCGATGGAAGCGCATGGTTTGTGCCGGGCCTGGGGGCTGTCGGCGGTTGCCCGCGGCAGTCTGGCGAGCGACGAGGCCCGGCGCTTCGCCGGCTGGCAAGCCGAGTTCGAGCGGCGTTGCGCGAAAGGCGGCTGGCTCGATACGGCCGGGGTGCAGGCGCAACTGGTCGACGCGATTGCGGCCGGGGCGTTCGCCCTGCCCGCGGTCGTCGTGTTCGCCGGCTTCGACCGGCCGACGCCGGCCGAGCGGCGACTGGCCGAGGCGCTGGCCGGGCGCGGTTGCCGCGTCGAATATTCGGTCTTTTCTGCGGTCGACCGCAGCGACGGGCAGGTTTTCGCCTGCCCGGATGCGGCGGCCGAATGTCGCGCCGCGGTCGACTGGGTGCTGCGCCGCCGGGCGGTCGATCCGGCGGTCCGGCTGGCCATCGTCGCGCCCGATCTGGCCGGCGTGCGTGATCGGCTGGCGGCCTTGCTCGACGATGCGCTGCACCCGGCGGCGATCCGTCCGGACGGCGCCGGCAGCCTGCGCGATTTCAACATCTCGCTCGGCCGCCCGCTGGCCGAGCAACCGCTGGTTGCCCTCGGGCTCGACCTGCTGGCGCTCGGTGGCGGCCATCAGCGGATCGAACAGCCGCGGCTGTCGGCCTTGCTGCTGGCGGGATTCTGGGCGGGGAGCGGTGCCGAGGCGGATGGCCGGGCCCGGCTCGATGCGGCGATCCGCCGCGATCTGCCGTGGTTCGTCGCGCCGCTGGCCGTGCCGCGACATGCCGAGCGACTGGCCGGCGAAGACCTCGCCTGTCGGCACACCCTGGCCGCCCTGGCCGACGGTCTGGCGGTCCTGGCCGAGGCGCCGCGCAGTCAATTGCCCGGCGGCTGGGCGCGCACCTTCCGGCGGGCGCTGGCCGCCTTCGGCTGGCCCGGCGAGCGGGCCCTGTCCAGCCACGAATACCAGGCCCACCAGGCTTTCCTCGAACTGCTCGCCGGTTTCGGCCGTTTCGATCCCTTGCTCGGCCGGCTCGGCGCGGCGGCGGCGCTGGCCCGGCTGCGCGAGCTGTGCCGGCGCCGCGTGTTCCAGCCGGAAACCCGCGGCCGGCCGCATATCCAGGTGCTCGGCGTGCTCGAAAGCGCCGGCCTGGCGTTTGACGGCCTGTGGGTGATGGGCATGAACGACGACCGCTGGCCGCCGCCGCCGCGCCCGAATCCGCTGCTGCCGGTCGATGCCCAGCGTGCGGCGGGATCGGCGCATGCCAGCGCCGAGGTCGAGCTGGATTTTGTGCGGCGCGTGCAGGCACGACTGTCGCGCGCCGCGCCGGAAGTGCACTTTTCCTATGCCCGCGCCGACGGCAACCGGCTGCTGCGGCCCAGCCCCTTGCTGCTTGGGCTGCCGGCTGCGGTCGCCTGCGATCCGGCGGTCGAAACGCTGGCCGACCGGCTGGCCGGTGCGCCCGATTGCGTCGCCCTCGACGATGCGCAGGCACCGCCGGTGACGTTGGGCGATAACCCGGGCGAAACGGTGCGTGGCGGCAGCTGGCTGCTGCGGGCGCAGGCGATCTGTCCGGCCTGGGCCTTCTACCAGTTCCGCCTCGGCGCCGAGGCGATGGAAACGCCGGTCGAAGGCCTCGACCCGGCGGCCCGCGGCACGCTGGTGCATGGTGCGCTGGAGGCTTTCTGGCGCGAAGTCGGCGGCGCCGACGGGCTGGCTGCACTCGATGAAATTTCGCTGACGGCCACCGTCGACCGCGCCATCGCCGCCGCGCTGGCCGCCTTCGAAGCGGCGCAGCGGACCAATCTGCCGGCGCGTTTTCGCACGCTCGAAGCCGCTCGCCTGCAGCGCCTGCTGTTGCGCTGGCTGGCCGTCGAGGCGGCCCGGCCGCAGCCGTTTACGGTGCAGGCCTGCGAGGAACAGGCGAGCGTCGACATCGAGGGAATCCGCGTCAATATGGTGGTCGACCGCATCGACCGGCTGGCCGACGGTCGCCGGCTGATCCTCGATTACAAGACCGGGGCGGCGATCGATACGAAGAACTGGGCGCAGGCCCGGCTGACCGAACCGCAGTTGCCGATCTATGCCGCCCTGCTCGGCGCCGACGGGGACGCGGCGGTGGTCGGTGTCGCCTTCGCCAAGGTGTTGATGGACAAACCGGCATTCACCGGCGTTGCCGCCGACGGCGATCTGCTGCCCGGCGTCGCCGGGCTGGGCGACGCCAAACAGAAAGTCTTTCCGGTCGAGGCATTTCCCGACTGGAACAGCGTTGTCACGCACTGGCGGCAGGCGCTGCACAACGTTGCCGACGAGGTGCGGCGGGGCGTCGCCGGCGTACGTTTCGCCGATCCCGGCGACCTGCGTTATTGCGAAGTCCTGCCCTTGCTGCGCCTGAGCGAGCGGCAGCGTTTGCTGGCGGCCGCGCAACGGGCGGCGGGAGGGCAAGCATGATGCGTCCTGCGGTCGACCGGCTGGATGACGACAAAACCGCCCGGGCGCGGGCGCTCGATCTCGCCTCCTTCATCGTCGAAGCGCCGGCCGGGGCCGGCAAGACCGAACTGCTGACCCAGCGCGTGCTGCGCTTGCTGGCCACCGTCGATCACCCCGAGGAAGTGCTGGCGCTGACCTTCACCAACAAGGCGGCGACCGAGATGCGCGACCGCATCCTCGGAGCGCTCGACGCCGCCGCGCAGCCGGCGCCGGCCGACCTGGCGCCGCACAAGGCACTGACCCGCGACTGGGCGACGGCGGTGCTGGCGCGCGACGCCGAACTCGGCTGGGGCCTGCGCCAGCATCCCGGCCGGCTGCGGGTGACCACGCTCGACGCGCTGTGTGCCGGCCTGGCTCGGCAGATGCCCTTCCTGTCGCGCTTCGGCGCCCAGCCCGGGGTGGCCGACGATGCCGACAGCCACTACGCCAACGCCGCCCGGCGGACGCTCGAGATGGTCGAGGGCGACACGCCCGACGCCGATGTCGTCGCCCGTGCGCTGGCCTTCATGGACAACGATGCCGGCCGGCTGACGCGTTTGCTGGTGGCCATGCTCGGCCGCCGCGACCAGTGGCTGGCGCAGGCGGCACGGCTCGACGGCGGCAGTCTGCGCGCCGAGGTCGATGCCGGTTTCAACGCGCTGGTCGAGCGCGACCTGCGCACCGTCGTCGACCGGCTGGGCGTTGGCACGCAGGCACGGCTGATGCCGCTGGCCCGCTTTGCCGCCGCCAATGCGCCCGGGGTTTTCGATGCGCTGGGCGAGTGGACCGCAGCCTTCGTCGCCCGTGCCGACGACCTGCCGGGCTGGCGAGCGCTGGCCGGGCTGTTGCTGACCGGCGACGGCAATTTCCGCAAGGCGCTGACCAAGAATGTCGGGTTTCCCGCCGGCAAGGAATTTGCCGACCAGAAACAGGCCATGCTGGCGCTGCTCGGCGAACTGGCCGAGGTGCCCGGGCTGGCCGCGGCGCTGGGCGCGCTGCTCGATCTGCCGGCGCCGCGGCTGGCCGATGCCGAATGGGCGACGGTCGAGGATTTCGCCCGTCTGCTGCGGCTGGCGGCCGGCCAGTTGTGGCTGGTCTTCCAGGAAAGCGGCGAGGTCGATTTCATCGAGATCGCGGCGCGGGCCGGGCTGGCGCTGGGCGACGACGATGCGCCGACCGACCTGGCGCAGGCGCTCGATTACCGCATCCGTCACCTGCTGGTCGACGAATTCCAGGACACCAGCCCGACCCAGGTCGACCTGCTCGAACGCCTGATGCGCGGCTGGATGCCGGGCGACGGCCGGACGCTGTTCGTGGTCGGCGATCCGATGCAGTCGATCTACCGCTTCCGCAAGGCCGACGTCGGCTTGTTCCTGAAGGTGCGCGAGCGCGGCATCGGCGACCTGGCGCTCGAACATCTGCGGCTGTACCGCAACAACCGCTCGCACCCGGCCGTCGTCGACTGGGTCAACGCCGTTTTTCCGACGGTTTTCCCGGCAGCCGACGATCCGGCGGCCGGCGCCGTGCGCTACGCCGAATCGATCGCCACCCGGCCGGCCCACGCCGACAGCGCCGTCCTCGTGCATCCGCTGGTCGTCGACGGCGATCCAGCCGAGGCCGAAGCGGCCTGTGCGCTGGCCCTGATCCAGGAGGCGCGGCGGACCGATCCGGCCGGCCGGATCGCCGTCCTGGTCCGTGCTCGTCGCCACCTCGACGCGCTCGTCGCCGCCTTGCGCCGACAGGCGCCGGCACTGCGCTTCCAGGCAGTGGACATCGAAGGCCTGGCCGAGCGCCAGCATGTGCAGGATCTGCTCGCGCTGTATCGCGCGCTGGTTCATCGCGCCGACCGCGTGCATTGGCTGGCCGTGCTGCGCGCGCCGTGGTGCGGGCTGACGCTGGCCGATCTGCATGCGCTGGCCGGCAGCGACCGCCGGCGCACGGTCTGGCAGCTGATGCACGACGAAGCGCGCCTGGCCGCGCTGACCGACGACGGCCGGCAGCGCCTGCGGCATCTGCGCGCCGTATTCGCGCTGGCCTTCGCCGAGCGCGACCGGCAGCCGCCGCGGCGCTGGCTGGAAGGCGTCTGGCTGATGCTCGGTGGTCCGCACTGCCTGGTCGACGTCAGCGAAATGGCCGACGTCGACGCCTTTTTTGCGCTGATCGACCGGTTGACCGCAGCCCGCCGGCTGACTGCCGATACGCTGGCTGCCGAAGCCGGCGAACTGTTTGCCCCGCCCGATCCGCTCGGCGACGCGGTGCAGATGATGACCATCCACAAAGCCAAGGGCCTGGAATTCGAAACCGTCATCGTGCCCGGCCTGCACCGCGATACCGGCAACAACGACAGCGCCCTGCTGCTGTGGGACGAAGTGCTCGGCGACGACGGCGAGGAACGCCTGCTGGTCGCCCCGCTGCGAGCCCGCGGCGAAGCCGCCGACGGAGCGACGGCCTATGACTACCTGCGCCGCCTGGAAGCGGCGCGCGCCGCGCACGAGACCGAGCGCCTGCTCTACGTCGCGGCGACCCGGGCGATCCGCCGGCTGCACCTGATTGGCGCGGCGGCGCCGTCGGAAAAGCGCGAGGACGGCGTTGCCGCACCGCGCGCCGGCAGTTTCCTGAAGCTGTTGTGGCCGAGCGTGGCCGGCGATTTTTCGGCTGCTGCGACGGTCGACCGCAGCCCGTCGCCGGCGCTGCCGATCGACCCGGCCGCCTTCGATGCGCCCTTGTGGCGTCGGCGCCAGGCGGCCGTGCCGGCGGCGCTGCGCGAGCCGCCCGACGAATGCGGCATCGCCAACGCGGTACAGGCGCTCGACGAGGCGGACGCTGCGGTTTCGCTCGAAGCCTCGGTCGGCACGCTGGTCCATCGCTGCCTCGAACTGATCGCCCGCCAGGGACTGGAAGACTGGCCGGCGAGCCGCATCGGCGCCCTGCAGGCCCATTGGCAACGCTGGCTGCACCAGCGCGGCCATGACGAGGACGCCGCGGCCGCCGGTGCCGGCGAGGCGGTGGCCGCGCTCGAACGCACGCTGAATTCCCCGACCGGTCGCTGGCTGCTGGCCGCCCACGAAGCGCACGATGCGGAGCAGGCGTGGACCAGTCGCGACGGCGATCTTGCGGTCAACCATGTGATCGACCGCGTTTTCGTCGTCGACGGCGTGCGCTGGATCGTCGACTACAAGACGGTGCGTGCGGCGGACGACGAACTGGCTGCACGGGCCGAGGCCTTCCGGCCGCAACTGGCGCGTTACGCCGCGCTGTTCGCCGGCGATCCGCTGCCGTCGAAGACCGCTGTCTACTTTACGCTGCAGGATCGCCTGCATTGCTTCGATCCGGCGCTTTGAGGCGCTTCCTTCGGGCGCCAGCGGCATATACTGGCGGCGTCTTCGCGAGTCATCCGTCCGATGTCCATCCGCCGCGCCTTCGTCCTGTGTTGCCTGTGCCTCGGCCTGTTCCGGCCGGTCGGGGCGGAACAGGCATTGCGCGTCGCCGTACTCGACAATTCGCCGTCAATGTCCTTCCGCGACGACAAGGGACAACTCACCGGCTTCACCGTTGAACTGCTGCACCTGTTGTGCGCCGAACTGAAGCGCGATTGCCGTTTCGAAGTGTCTTCGCTCGATCAGGCCCAGAACGGACTGATCGACGGGCGTTACGACCTGGCCGGCATGGCGCTGCTCGACACGCCGGAACGGCGGCACCGGCTGGTGCTCAGCAAGCCCTTCTTCCGCTCGGTTTCGCTCTGGTTCGGCCGGGCCGGCCAGTCGGCCGAGGCCGCCGGGCAGAAAGTCGCGGTGGTGCGCGGCTCGGCGCAGGAACGTTATGCCCAGGAGCAGGGCTGGCAGATCGTTGCGGTGAACAGCAATGGCGAACTCGATGGGCCGTTGCTCAATGGCGACGCCGATGCCGCGCTGATCCCGATGGCCACTGCGCTCGGGCTGATGCAGCGGGCGGCCTTTCGCGACGCCGGCCTGCAGCACCGGGTGATCGACCCGGCCCGGCTGGCCGGCGAGGCCTGTTTCGGCATCGCGCCGGCCAGGGCATCGCTGAAGCAGGAGGTCGATGCGGCGCTCGAGCGGATCAAGCGCAGCGGTGCCTACGACCGGATCAATTCCAAATTCATTCCCTTCCGGGTGTATTGATGACCGTTTCCGTCGCGCTTCGCCGTTGTCTGCTGTGCCTGGCGCTGGCGCTGCCGTCCGCGCTGGTGCTGGCCGGCGACTGGCATGTCGCGCTGGGCATGATGGATCGCGGCGCCAGTCAGCCCGGCGGTTTGACCGCCTTCAACGAAGACGTGGCGCGGGAAATCTGCCGACGGGCACGCGTGCACTGTGTCACGGTCAACCTGCCGTTCGGGGAAATTCTCGAAGGCCTGGCCGAAGGCCGCTATGCCATGGGTTTTGGCAATTTCCTGCGGACCGGCGAGCGCGAAAAGCGCATCGCCTTCAGCGTGCCGCTCTGGCACTCGTCGTCGCGCCTGATCGCCCGGGCCGATGTCCAGCGCCGGCTGAGCGACGCGACGCTCGACAGCCTGCAGCGCCTGCGCGTGACGGCGGTGCCGGGAACCCAGCAGCACGCCTACTGGCAGTCCGTCGCGGCAAGCCGCGATCTGGTCGTCGTGCCGGCCGGTAGCATGGGCGACATCATCGGCATGCTGCGGCGCGGCCAGGCCGATGTGGCGCTGGTGCCGGTGCTCAGTGCCTATGCGCTGCTGGCTGGCGAGGCCACCGGCGAGTTTGCCTTCGTCGGGCCGCCGGCCGCCGATCGCGGGCTGGGCGGCGGCGTTCATGTCGGCTTGCCCAAGGGCAACGAAAGCTTGCGGAAGACGGTCGACAAGGCGCTCGTCGAGATGCGGGCGGACGGTACGCTGCACCGCATCGTGCGGCGACATTTCAATTTCAGCCTGGACTAGCGCCATGCCGGACTGGACGCGTGACGGAAAACTTCGGGCCGGCTGGGCCTTCGTCGTCCTGGCGCTGGCCTTTGCCCTGACTTTCGGCAGCGTCGTGCTGTGGCTGGCGCACGACCAGCAGCGCGTGGTCGAGACGGCGATGCGGCTGCAGGACCAGACGATGCCGGAAATCGTCCGGCATCAGCGGCTGTCGCGCAATCTGGAACAGTTGCGCCAGGAGGGCGAACGGGTCTATGCCGTCGCCACGCCACAGGCCCGTCAGCAAGCCTTGTTCGTCGTCACCCTGGTGGCCAGCCATCCGAGCATCCTCGATCATCCCGAGGCGCGAGAACTGGCGCGCCGCGTCGAACGTTTCCTGTCCGATGCGGTTCGCGACGCCGGCAGTGACGATGCAAAGCTGATGGAGAGCTATCCGGAATGGCAGCGCCTGGCGGCACGGCTCGGCGTGCTGGTCGACGACGTTTACATCCAGGGCGTCAATCAGGCCGGCGGCGACCTGAAGGATGTGCTGCAGGCGATGGAGATGGCCCGCGTCAAGCTGTTCGGCGCGATGCTGCTGGTCGGCATTTTCCTCGGCGTTTTCCTGTGGCTGCTGCACCGCCACCTGATCCGGCCCTTGCAGCGCATCGACCGGGTGCTGTCGCGCCTGCATGTCGATTGTCCCCGGCCGGAATTCCACGACCGGCAGATGGCCGAGATCGTTTCGGTCGAACGGGCGATCGGCGAACTGCACGATGCCTTGCGCCATAACGAGGCGGCCCGCCAGGCACTGGAAAACCTGGCCAATCTCGACGGCCTGACCGGCCTGACCAACCGTCGCTGTTTCCTGCTGCAGGCCGAACACGAGTTGCAGCGCGCGCAGCGCTACTTGCGGCCGATCGCCGTCGGCATGGCCGATCTCGATTACTTCAAGCGCCTCAACGATACCTACGGGCATGCCGCCGGCGACGCGGTGCTGCGGGCCTTTGCCGTGCTGGTTCAGGAAAGCCTGCGGCAGACCGACCTGATCTGCCGCTACGGCGGCGAGGAATTCGTCTTCCTGTTCCCCGAAAGCACGGTGGCCGAGGCCGAGGTGCTGGCCGAGCGACTGCGCAGCCGTTGCGCCGATTACGACATCCGCCTGCCGGACGAGCGCGTGGTACGGGTCACGGTCAGCATCGGTCTGGCCGATGCCGGGCAGGGCAGTATCGAAAGCGCGCTCAAGCTGGCCGACGCGGCGCTCTATACCGCCAAGCGCCAGGGGCGCAATCGCGTCGTGCGGGCCGACGCGCGGCCGTCAGGTCGGCCAGAGCACGCAGAGCCAGATCGCCAGGACATTGATCAGGCTGAGTAGTACCGCTGCGCTGCCCATGTCCTTGGCTCGTTTGGCCAGCTCGTGCTTTTCCGGCGAGGCCTTGTCGACGACCGCCTCGACGGCCGAGTTGAGGATTTCGACGATCAGCACCAGCAGTACGCTGCCGACCAGCAGGGCGCGGTCAACCCCGGTTTTTCCCAAAAAAAGGGCCAGCGGAAGGGCGATGGCGGCGAGCATCGCCTCCTCGCGGAAGGCCGCCTCGTTTTTCCACGCCGAACGCAGTCCGTCGCGCGAATAGCCCATCGCGTTGATCAGCCGGACCAGTCCCTGCTTGCCCTTGAATTCCTTGTAATCGCTCACTTTTTCTTGTCCAGCAGCGGTTTGAGGAAGCGGCCGGTATGGCTGGCCTTGCATTTCGCCACCTGTTCCGGCGTGCCGGCGACCAGGATGCGGCCGCCGCCGCCGCCGCCTTCGGGGCCGAGGTCGACGATCCAGTCGGCGGTCTTGATCACGTCGAGGTTGTGCTCGATGACGACGATGGTGTTGCCGTGGTCGGCCAGGCGGTGCAGCACTTTCAACAGCAATTCGATGTCGGCGAAGTGCAGGCCGGTGGTCGGTTCGTCGAGGATGTACAGCGTCCGCCCGGTGTCGCGCTTCGAGAGTTCGAGCGCCAGTTTCACCCGCTGCGCCTCGCCGCCGGACAGCGTGGTCGCCGCCTGGCCGAGGGTGATGTAGGAGAGGCCGACATCGACCAGCGTCTGCAGCTTGCGCGCAACGACTGGCACCGGGTCGAAGAATTCGCGCGCCTGCTCGACGGTCATGCCGAGGATGTCGTGGATGTTCTTGCCCTTGTACTGGATTTCCAGCGTCTCGCGGTTGTAGCGCTTGCCGTGGCAGACGTCGCAGGGGACATAGATGTCGGGCAGGAAGTGCATCTCGACCTTGATCATGCCGTCGCCCTGGCAGGCTTCGCAGCGGCCGCCCTTGACGTTGAAGCTGAAGCGGCCGGGGCCGTAGCCGCGGGCGCGCGATTCCGGCACCTGCGAGAACAGTTCGCGGATCGGCGTCAGCAGGCCGGTGTAGGTCGCCGGGTTGGAGCGCGGCGTGCGGCCGATCGGCGACTGGTCGACGTTGATCACCTTGTCGAACAGGTCGAGACCGAGGATTTCCTTGTGCGGCGCGGGTTCGGCGGTGGAGCCGTAGAGGTGCTTGGCGGCCGCGGCGTAGAGCGTGTCGTTGATCAGTGTCGACTTGCCCGAGCCGGAAACGCCGGTGACGCAGGTGAACAGCCCGCCGGGAATCTCCAGCGTGACGTCGCGCAGGTTGTGGCCGTAGGCGCCGACGACTGTCAGTTGTTTGTCCGGATGTTGCGGTCGACGTTGTTTCGGCACCGAAATTTCGCGCGTGCCCGACAGGTAGGCGCCGGTCAGCGAGGCCGGGTTGGCGGCGACCTGGGCCGGCGTGCCTTCGGCGACCACCGAGCCGCCATGAACGCCGGCGCCGGGGCCGATGTCGATGACGTAGTCGGCGGTGCGGATGGCGTCCTCGTCATGTTCGACGACGAGCACGGTGTTGCCCATGTCGCGCAGGTTGCGCAGCGTCTGCAGCAGGCGGTCGTTGTCGCGCTGGTGCAGGCCGATCGACGGTTCGTCGAGCACGTACATGACGCCGGTCAGGCCGGAGCCGATCTGCGAAGCCAGGCGGATGCGCTGCGCCTCGCCGCCGGACAGCGTTTCGGCCGAGCGTTCGAGGCACAGGTAGTCGAGGCCGACGTCGATCAGGAAAGTCAGCCGGGCGGTGATTTCCTTGAGGATCTTGTCGGCGATCTGCGCTTTATGGCCGGGCAGTTGCAGGCAGTTGAAATAGTTGCGCGCCTCGCCCAGCGGCAGGCGGCTGATCTCGTGCAGCGTCTTGTCGCCGACGCGCACGTGGCGGGCCTCGACGCGCAGGCGAGTGCCGTTGCAGGTCGGGCAGGTCGAGTTGCTGATGTACTTCGACAGTTCCTCGCGCACGGCGTTGGAATCGCTCGCCCGGTAACGCCGTTCGAGTTTGGGGATGATGCCTTCGAAGCTGTGGCTGCGGTCGAAGCGCGTGCCCTTCTCGTTGGCGTAGCGGAAGTTGATGGCTTCCTTGCCGGAACCGTAAAGCACCAGTTGGCGGACGTTCTCCGGCAGTTCCTGCCAGGGCGTGTCGACCGTGAAATCGTAGTGCTCGGCCAGCGATTCGATGATCTGGAAGTAGAACTGGTTCTTCTTGTCCCAGCCGCGGATGGCGCCGGCGGCCAGCGACAGGTGCGGCGCCGTGACCACGCGCTTGGGGTCGAAGAACTGGATGACGCCGAGGCCGTCGCACTTCGGGCAGGCGCCCATCGGGTTGTTGAACGAGAACAGGCGCGGTTCGAGTTCCTGCAGCGCGTAGGAGCAGACCGGGCAGGCGAACTTGGCCGAGAACATGTGCTCCTGGCCGGAATCCATCTCCAGCGCGATGGCCCGGCCTTCGGCGTGGCGCAGTGCCGTTTCGAAGGATTCGGCGAGGCGCTGGCGCATGTCGTCGCGCACTTTCAGGCGGTCGACGACGACATCGACGTTGTGCTTCTGCGACTTGGCCAGCTTGGGTACAGCGTCGATTTCGTACACGGTGCCGTCGACGCGGACGCGGGCAAAGCCCTGAGCGCGCAGTTCGGCGAACAGATCGAGTTGCTCGCCCTTGCGGTTGGCGACCACCGGCGCCAGGATCATCAGCTTGGTCTCGGCCGGCAGCGCCAGCACGTGATCGACCATCTGCGACACGGTCTGCGCTTCCAGCGGCTGATCGTGGTCGGGGCAGTAGGGCGTGCCGGCGCGCGCGTAGAGCAGGCGCAGGTAATCGTGGATTTCGGTGACCGTGCCGACCGTCGAGCGCGGGTTGTGGCTGGTCGCCTTCTGCTCGATGGAAATCGCCGGGCTCAGGCCTTCGATCAGGTCGACGTCGGGCTTTTCCATCAATTGCAGGAACTGCCGGGCGTAGGCCGACAGCGACTCGACGTAGCGCCGCTGGCCCTCGGCGTAGAGCGTGTCGAAGGCCAGCGAGGACTTGCCGGAACCGGACAGGCCGGTGATCACGATCAACTGGTCGCGCGGCAGGTCGAGGTTGATGTTCTTGAGATTGTGGGTGCGGGCGCCGCGGATGCGCAGGGTTTCCATCGCTGTTTTTCTGCGTGGGTTGGGGAGGTGGGAACTATACGCAAAAGGCGGGCGCTTGTGCAGCGGATTGCTGGATAAAAAAACAGCATTTATCGGGGCGCTGCTTGCCCCGATTTCTCCGGCCGCGTTTTACTTCAACGCGGTGAACCGTTCCCCGGCAATCAGCCAGCGGCCGTCGCGGCGGACCAGGCTGAGCCGCTTGGTGCCCACGTCGGCGAGTTTTTCCGAGCGGTAGTACTGTTCGCAGACCACGTCGGCGCGGTCTGCGCCGTCGAAGCGGATGTCCGGCGTGCCCAGGCGGATTTCGAGGGCGCCGCCGCTGCCCAGGACGCGTTTGCGGCCGGCACGCCAGCTTTCCGGGCTGTCGTTGCCGCCCTTGAATTCCGGCGCGTAGTGCGCCAGGTAGGCTTCGGCATCGCGGCCGGCCCAGGCCTTGCGCCAGCTTTCCAGAAAGCGGCGGACGTCGGCGCGGGCGTCGGCCATCGGTTCGGCAATCGCCGTTGCCGGGGTGTCGGCGGCTGGTTGTGCGGCGCTAACGGGGGCGCTGGCCGCGTCGGCCAGTTCGATGCGTGGCAGTGGCGGGGGCGGCGGTGCGGTACGCGGGCGGGGACGCGGTGCGATCGGTGTGTCGTCGGGGCCGCCGACCATTTCCGGCGGCGGCGGGGTCAGCGCCCGCGTGTCGTTGGCGGTTTCCGAGCCGTCGAAGGCTTTCGGTAGTGCGCAGCCGCCGGTTGCGGCGATCAACGGAAGCATCAGGCAGGCGATCAGCGTTCTGGCAGGCGTCGACATGGGCAATTCCGGAGGGGTGGCAATGACAGCCGCAACTATACCGAAATTGCCCGATGCTGCGGTCGACCGCAGGTTCGGACGAAAAAGCGTTCAGCCCGGCTCCGTCAGTCCATGCTTCCGGATCTTGTCGTGCAAGGTCGTCTTGGCGATCGACAGGGCTTCGGCGGTGCGGGCGAGGCTGCCATGGCGACGCAGGGCGTCGGCGATCAGGGCACGCTCGAAGGCATCGACGGTTTCGGCCAGCGGACGCGGACCGTCCGGCGTCTCGCTGGCGAACGGCGGTGAGCCGCTTTCGATACCGAGCACGCAGCGGTCGGCGACGTTGCGCAACTCACGGACGTTGCCCGGCCAGTCGTAGGCGACCAACTGGCGGATGCGGCCCGGATTATCGGCGGGCTGCGGGCGCTGGTGGCGGGCGGCGGCCTGCAGCAGAAAGTGCTCGAAGAGCAGCGGGATGTCTTCGCGTCGTTCGCGCAAGGGAGGCAGGTTCAGCGTCGCCACGCTGAGCCGGTAATAGAGATCGGCGCGAAAGCCGCCGCGACCGGCAAGTTCCAGCAGGTCGGCCTTGGTTGCGGCGATGACCCGGCAGTCGATCGGGATGCTGGTGTTGGAGCCGAGGCGTTCCAGGGTGCGTTCCTGCAGCACGCGCAGCAGTTTGATCTGCATCGGCAGCGGCATGCTCTCGATTTCGTCGAGGAACAGCGTGCCGCCGCTGGCGTGTTCGATCTTGCCGATGCGTCGCTTGCCGGCGCCGGTGTAGGCGCCGGCTTCGTGGCCGAAGATTTCGCTGTCGAACAGGGTTTCCGGCAGACCGCCGCAGTTGATCGCGACGAAGTTGCCATGCCGGCGCGGGCTGAGGTCGTGCAGGCAGCGGGCGATGAGTTCCTTGCCGGTGCCGGTTTCGCCCAGGATCAGCACGTCGGCGGCGCTGTCGGCCAGGCTGCCGAGTCGCTCGCGCAGTTTCTGCATGCCGGGGGCGCGGCCGATCAGCCGGGCTTCCAGCGCGTCGCGCTGGGCCAGCTGGCGACGCAGGCTGCGCACTTCGAGGACCAGCCGTCGCTTGTCGAGCGCCCGCCGGGCGACCTCGACCAGTTGCTCCGGGGGGAAAGGTTTTTGCAGGAAATCGTGGGCGCCGTCCTTCATCGCCTGGACGGCCATCGAGATATCGCCGTGGCCGGTGATCAGGATCACCGGCAGTTCGGGATCGGCCGCCAGCGTTTCGCGCAGGAGCTGCATGCCGTCGATGCCCGGCAGCCGGATGTCGCTGACGATGATGCCGGGGTAGTCGTACCCCAGGCGGCGGCGTGCCTGCTCGGCGCTGGCGGCGCGTTCGGTGGCAATGCCTTCGAGCTGCAGGGCTTGCTCGCAGCCCAGCGCGACATCGGGATCGTCCTCGACGATGAGGACCTTGAGCGCGTCATCCATGAGTGGGCTTCTCCACGGCGAGGGGGATTTCCAGGGTAAAACGGGCACCGCCGTCGGGCGGATTGTCGCCGCTCAGGGTGCCGCCGAAGTCGCGGACGATACCGGCCGAAATGGCCAAACCAAGGCCGAGGCCTTCGCCGGCCCCCTTGGTGGTGAAGAAGGGTTCGAACAGGTGCTGGCGGGCCGTTTCAGCCAGCCCCGGGCCGTTGTCGCGCACACTCAGGATGGCCTGGCCGGCATGGCTGCTGCAAGTCAGTTCGATGCACGGCGCCGGGTGGCCGGCGAGGGCATCGAGCGCATTGCCGAGCAGATTGACCAGGACCTGCTCCAGCCGGTTGGCATCGCACAGCGCCAGCGGTTCCGGCAACGGGCAGTGGCGCCGCAGTTCGACGCCGGCACCGCGCAGGCGCGGTTCGAGCAGGGCCAGCGCGTTGTCGATGGCCTTGCACAGCGGCACCGCTTGCAACTGGCCGCTCGACTTGCGGGCGAAATTGCGCAGCTGACCGGTGATGTCGCCCATCTTGTCGGCCAACTGCGCGATGCGTTCGAGATTGGTGCGGGTGGTCGTCAGGTCGCCGCGTTCGAGGAAGCGAACGCTGTTGCCGGACAGCGTGCGCAGCGCGGCCAGCGGCTGGTTGAGTTCGTGGGCGACGCCGGCCGACAGTTGCCCGATGACCGCCAGTTTGCCGGCCTGCACCAGTTCGTCCTGAGCGGCGCGCAGCGTGCGCTCGGCGCGGATGCGCTCGGCGATTTCTTCCTGCAGCGCCTGGTTGCTGGCGGAGAGATCGGTGGTGCGCTCCTCGACCTTGCGTTCGAGTTCGTCGTGCGCCCGCTGCAGCGCGCGCTGGGCGGCCAGCCGGTCGCGCAGGTGGCGGCGGCGCTCGTCGAGCATGACGCCGATCATGAAGATCAGCACGGTGGCGATGCAGGCCAGCGCGGCGCGGCTCTGGGCGATCTTGTCGACTTGTTCGAGGTGCGAAAAGACGGTCAGGGTCCACTGCGTGCCCGGCAGTTGACGCGATTGCGCCAGGAAGCGTCCAGTCACCGGATACACCGAAATCATTTCCTGGCTGTCGCCGCTGATGCTGACCAGCCGGGTGCCATGCTCCAGTTCGCGGATTTCGCGCAGACCGAGCGGTTTCAGCGCACGCCGGTTGTATTGCAGGGTCTGGTCGAAGGCGCTGCGGGTCGCCTCGTCGAGGGGGCGCAGCGTGGTGAATTTCCAGTCGGCGGCCGAGCCGAGGATGACGACGCCGTTTTCATCGCTGACGATGGCCGGCGCCTCGACCGTGGTCCAGGATTTTTCCAGTTGCTCCAGGCTGACCTTGGTGACTGCGACGCCGAGCGTGCCGTCGGCATCGGCCAGACGCGACGAAAGATAGTAGCCGGGCTCGCCGCGTGTCGTGCCGATGCCGAAGAAGCGGCCGTTGCCGTTGTCCATCGCATCGCGGAAATAGGGGCGAAACGAAAGATCCTCGTCGATGAAGCTGCCGCCGCGTTGCCAGTTGCTGGCCGCCCGTACCCGGCCGTTGGCGTCGATGAGGTAGATCGACAGAGTGCCTGCCCGCTCGTTGAGTTGTTCGAGATAGCTGCTGACCGAGCGCGCCCGGCGCGCGTCGTTCGGCTGGCGAAGCAGGGCCACGACATCGGGCTCGAGACCCAGCGTGCCGGGGAGGAAGGCGTACTTGCCGATCTCCCGTTCAAGACTGGCGGAATACAGTTCCAGCCGGTGTACGCCGGTGGCCTGCAGGTCGGCGATGCCCAGTTGCTGCGTAAGGCGGAAAGTGCCGACGGTACTGGCGGTGGCCAGGCCGACGAGCAGCAGGAAGAGGGACAGTTGACGCAGGGGACGGCTGGGCATCGGCGACTCTCGGTGGGTGGCCTATCTTAGCAGCAGGTCGACGAGCTGCTTGACGATGAGCAGCGCGACGACCAGCAGAAAGGCCTTGCGCACGAAGGCGGCCCCGTGTTTCAGCGCAAGATGGGTGCCGAGCTGGGCGCCAGCCAGGTTGCAGGCGGCCATGATCAGGCCGACCGTCCACAGGATCGGCCCGTGGCTGGCGAAGAAGCCGATCGCCGAAATGTTGGTGGCGACGTTGATCACCTTGGCGCTGGCCGAGGCCCGTACGAAATCCATGCCGAACAGGCGGACGAAACCGAAAATCAGGAAGCTGCCGGTACCCGGTCCGAAAAAACCGTCGTAGAGACCGATGAGCAGACCGAACAGGGCCCCGCGCCAGGCGTCTCCGGGGCGCGGCGCATGTGTCTCCTGCTGCCCCATATCCTTGCGCCGGAAGGTGTAGACCGCGACCACGATCATCATCACGACGACCAGCGGCTGCATGGCGCTGCGCGGAATCCAGGCGACCAGCGCGGCGCCGGCCCAGGCGCCGAACAGCGCGGCAGCGGTGGCCGGCAGGACCAGTCCCCAGGGAATGCTCACGCTGCGCGCATAACGCCACATTGCGGCGGAGGTGCCGGCGATGCTGGACACCTTGTTGGTGCCGAACAGCGTGGCGATCGCGGTTTGCGGGAAGGCCGAGAGCAGCACCGGAATCTGGATCAGGCCGCCGCCGCCGACCACGGCGTCGACAACCCCGGCGAAGAAGGCCGCGGGAGCGAGGATGTACCAGTCGATGATCATGGTGCGATGAAAATGAGACGCCCCCGGCGTCAGTCGCCGGGGGCTGATGGTGGTTTGCCGGCGCGGTGCCGACGGGAAAGTGCTTCAGGCGGTTGCCACGCCGCTTGCGTCGTCGGCGACCGGCAAGGCTTCGTCGGCCTCGGCCAGCTCGGCGGGGACCGGTTCGATGGCCCCTTCCCACTTGGCCACCACGGCGGTGGCGATGGCATTGCCCAGCACGTTGGTCACCGTGCGTCCCATGTCGAGGAAGTGGTCGATGCCGAGTACCAGCAACAGGCCGGCTTCCGGCAAGTTGAACATGGGCAGCACGGCGGCAACGACGACCAGCGAGGCACGCGGCACGCCGGCGATGCCCTTGCTCGAGACCATCAGCACCAGCAGCATGGTCAGCTGCGTGCCGAGGCTGAGTTCGATGCCGTAGGCCTGGGCGACGAACAGCGCGGCGAAGGTGGTGTAGATCATTGAACCGTCGAGGTTGAACGAATAGCCGAGCGGCAGCACGAAGCTGGTGACGCGGCGCTTGATGCCGAACTTGTCGAGTTGTTCCATCAGCTTGGGATAGACCGATTCGCTGCTGGCCGTCGAGAAACCGACCAGCATCGGGCTGCGGATCAGTGTGAGCAACTGGAAGACTGCCTTGCCGAGCACCAGGTAGCCGGCGCCGATCAGCACCATCCATAGGGCGAGCAGCGCCACGTAGAAACTGATCAGCAGCTTGCCGAAGACCAGCAGCATGCCCAGGCCTTCGGTGGTGATGATGCCGGCAACGGCGCCGAACACGCCGACCGGGGCGAAACGCATCACGTAGTCGGTGACTTTCAGCATGACGTGCACGATTTCCTCCATCGTGCCGACCAGGCTGCGCGCCGTCTGGTTATGCAGGTGGCCGAGCGCCAGGCCGAAAAACACCGCAAAGACGAGGATCTGCAGGATTTCGTTGGCAGCCATCGCCTCGAAGATGTTCTTCGGGAAGACGTGGGTGATGAAATCCTTGAGGTTCAGTGCGCTGGTCTTCAGGTTCAGCGCGCTGCTGGTTTCCGGCAGCGGGACTGCGAGGCCGGCGCCGGGTTGCAGCAGGTTGGCGAAAACCAGGCCGAGCAACAGCGAACAGAACGAGGCGCCGACGAACCAGCCGAGCGCCCGGCCGCCGATGCGGCCGACGGTGCGGCCGTCGCCCATGCCGGCCAGGCCGGCGACCAGCGTGGCGAAGACCAGGGGGGCGATGATCATCTTGATCAGGCGCAGGAAGATGTCGGTCAGAATGCCGAAGTAGCCGGCAATTTCCTTGGCCTGCGCGGGCGAGGCGGCAAAGTTGTGGCAGGCGTAACCGACGGCGATGCCAAGCAGCATGGCGATGCCGATCAGGGTGGTCAGGCGGTTCATTTTCATGGTCGGGGCTCCGGGCGGTAAAGGGGCATCAGGCGGCATGGGCAGGCAACGCTTGCGGGCGGGTCAGGATTTCCGGCCGCAGGACCTCGGCCAGTTGTCCGGCATCCATCAGGCCGCGTTCGAGAACGATTTCGGCGACGCCGCGGCCGCTCAGATGGGCTTCGGCGGCGACTTCGGTGGCGTGGGCATAACCGATGTAGGGATTGAGCGCGGTGACGATGCCGATCGAGTTCTCGACACTGCGGCGCAGCAGCTCGCGGTTGGCGGTAATCCCGTCGACGCAGAGGTCGGCCAGTGCCCGGCAGGCGTTTTCCAGGTGGCGCACGCTCTTGAACAGGCTGTGCGCGATGATCGGTTCGAAGGCGTTGAGCTGTAGTTGCCCGGCTTCCGCAGCGAAGGTGACGGTCTGGTCGTTGCCGATGACTTCGAAGGCCACCTGGTTGACCACTTCCGGAATCACCGGATTGACCTTGCCCGGCATGATCGACGAGCCGGCCTGGCGCGGCGGCAGGTTGATCTCGCCGAAGCCGGCGCGCGGTCCGGACGACAGCAAACGCAGGTCGTTGCAGGTCTTCGACAGCTTGACGGCGATCCGCTTGAGCACCCCGGAAAGTTGCACGAAGCTGCCGCAATCCTGCGTCGCCTCGACCAGATTGGGGGCGGTCAGCACCGGGATGCCGCTGATCGCGGCGAGTTCCCGGCAGACCAGCCGGGCGTAGTCGGGATGGGCGTTGATGCCGGTGCCGATGGCCGTGGCGCCGAGGTTGATTTCGCGGATCAGTGCGGCGGCCTCCTGCAAACGGGCTTCGTCTTCGCCGAGCATGACCGCGTAAGTCGAGAATTCCTGGCCGAGGGTCATCGGTACTGCGTCCTGCAGCTGGGTCCGGCCCATCTTGAGCACGTCGGCGAATTCGCCGGCCTTGCGGGCGAAGGCGGCGCGCAGGTAAGCCAGGGCATCGAGCAGCCGGAAGATGCCGACGTGGGTGGCGAGCTTGAGCGCGGTGGGGTAGACGTCGTTGGTCGACTGACTCATGTTGACGTGCTCGTTGGGGTGCAGGTGGCGGTAATCGCCGCGGGCATGGCCGAGGATTTCCAGTGCGCGGTTGGCGATCACCTCGTTGGCGTTCATGTTGGTCGAGGTGCCGGCGCCGCCCTGGATGACGTCGACGATGAAGTGCTCGTGCCATTGGCCGTCGGCAATTTCCCGGCAGGCGGCGAGGATGGCTTCGCAGCGTGCCTCGTCGAGCAGGCCGAGCTGTTGATTGGCGCGCGCGGCGGCGGCCTTGATCTGGGCCAGGGCGCGGATCAGGTCGGGGTAGCTGGCAATCGGCTGGCCGCTGATGGCGAAGTTTTCCCGGGCGCGCAGGGTGTGGATGCCGTAGTAGGCGCTGGCCGGAACGTCGCGTTCGCCGAGCAGATCGTGTTCGATGCGGGTCATGTTGTCTCCTGTTGTTGTCGTCAGCCGATGACGGGGCTGTACGTCCGGAAGATTGCATGCGGCATGCCAGGGGCGGCTTGATTTCAGGTGTATGATTTTTAACGGATGTTTTTTTGATTCTTGCGGTCGACGGACGGAAAACCGGAAAAATCCGGATACGGTCGTTCGGATTTCCGAACGGCGCTGCCCGGGCGTGCGGCGGCGGGCGATCTGATAAACTGCCCGCTTCGTTGCGTCGCACAAAAAATACAGAGAATGTCTGCCCCAACCGACCCGATGAGCCCGCAGGAACGCCGTGTCGGCGTCTCGCTGGCTTCCATCTTCGCCTTGCGCATGCTCGGCCTTTTCCTGATCCTGCCGGTGTTCGCGGTGTACGCGAAAACCCTGCCCGGCGGCGACGACCGGACGTTGATCGGGGTGGCGCTGGGCGCTTACGGTCTGACCCAGGCCGTGCTGCAGATTCCGTTCGGCATTGCCTCCGACCGTTTCGGACGCAAGCCGGTCATCGTCTTCGGGTTGCTGCTGTTCGCGCTGGGCAGTTTCGTCGCGGCCTGGGCGCCGGACATGCACTGGATGATCGTCGGACGCGTGCTGCAGGGAACCGGTGCCATTTCGGCGGCGGTCACGGCGCTGGCCGCCGACCTGACACGCGAAGAACATCGGACCAAGGTGATGGCGATGATCGGTTCGTCGATCGGCCTGGTTTTCGCGCTGTCGCTGGTCGGTGCGCCGTTGCTTTACGGCTGGGTCGGCATGGGCGGCCTGTTCGGTATGACCGGCGGGCTGGCGCTCGGTGCGATCCTGTTGCTGCTGACCCGGGTGCCGTCGCCGCCGAAGCCGGCCGGCCATGTCCGCCTGCCGCTGCGCGAGGTGCTGGGCAATGTCGATCTGCTGCGTCTCAATCTCGGCATCGGGACGCTGCACATGATCCAGATGGCCATGTTCGTGGTCCTGCCGCATGCACTGATCGAACGCGGCGGTCTGGCCGCCACCGAGCACTGGAAAGTCTATCTGCCCGCGGTGCTGGCCTCTTTCGCCGTGATGGTGCCGGCGATCATCGCCGCCGAGAAAAAGGACCGGATGGCGTTCGTCTTCCGCAGCGCCATCGTGCTGATCGCCTGCGTCCAGTTCGGCCTCTATCTGTTCGGCGGCGGACTGTGGGCGCTGGGTTTCTGGCTGCTGCTTTTCTTCGTCGCCTTCAACGTCCTGGAGGCCACGCTGCCGTCGCTGGTGTCGCGGACCGCGCCGCCGGCCGCCAAAGGCGCGGCGCTTGGTGTGTACAACACCACCCAGGCAGTCGGCTTGTTCGTCGGCGGTGCGATGGGCGGTTTCATCGCGCAGCATCTGGGCGACGATGCCGTGTTCGTCGCCTGTACCGGTCTGGCGCTGCTCTGGCTGGCGGTCGCCGCCGGCATGCGTTTCCCGGCGCGCCGGACCGCCACCTGAATTCCCTCTGCCGTTAGCAGCGGTCTGCCGGCATCTAGGGATTTCCCCTAGCGCCGGGCCTCTTGCAAGTCGTGGCGAATCGCCGAATACTGTGTCGCACGGGCTGCGCTGTGCCGGGCTCGTGCAATCACAAGCGGCGTCGATGCCGCAAAACAATAATGGAGGTAGACATCATGACCCTGCAGGTTCGTGTGCGTGCGCACAAGCTTTCCCCGAACGCCACGCTGTGTGCGTCCGGTTTCCAGATGGTGGGCGCCGACTCGCCGGCCATCGAGGCGATGACCGATTTTTCCCGCATCGAGGCGGTCAGTATCGTGTCCACGGCGACGGTCGACGAAGCCAACGCCCGCATGATCTCGCGCGGCGTCCGCTTGCTGATGGTGGTGGACAAGGAAGAGGCCGTACTCGGCCTGATCACAGCCCGCGACATTCTCGGCGAGAAGCCGATGCAGATTGTCCAGGGGCGGGGCGGCAAGCGCGGCGAACTCGCGGTGGCCGACCTGATGACGCCGATCGGCAGTCTCGACACGCTGTACCTGAATGAAGTGCTCAACGCCCGCGTGGCCGACATTCTCGAAGCCCTGAAGACGCTCGGCCGCCAGCATATCCTGGTTGAAGACAACGATCCGGCCAGCGGTCTGCCGCGTGTGCGCGGCCTGTTCTCGGCCACCCACATCGGCCGTTTGCTCGGCGTGCCGGTGCTCGGTTTCGATCTGCCGCGCACCTTTGCCGAAATCGAGGCGGCGCTGGTCAGCTGATGGCGCGCGGTACGGCCTTGCCCGAAGACCTCCGGCAACTGGCGTCGGAGACGCTGCTCGCGCATTTCTCGGCCTGTTGCGAAGGTGCGGTGATCGTCGACAAGGCCGGCTGCATCGTCTGGATGAACGACAGCTATCCGGTGCGCCTGGGCATCGAGGTGCCGTCCTGCGTGGTCGGCCAGCCGATCGAGAAGATCATTCCGAACAGCCTGATGCGCCAGGTCGTGCAGAGCGGCCAGCCGATGTTGCTGGATATCATGGAATACGGCGAGCAGGCCTTTGTCGTGACCCGCCTGCCGTTGCGCGACGAGGCCGGCGAGGTGGTCGGCGCCGTCGGTTTCATGCTTTACGACGATCCGCGCCGGCTGGCGCCGTTGATCGACCGCTACCAGCGTCTGCGGTCCGATCTGGCTGAAGTCCGGCGGAAGCTGGCGGAAGCGCGGCGGGCCAAATACACCTTTGCCGACTTCGTCGGTGCCGGTGCGCTCAGCAGCGCCCTCAAGCAGGCGGCCCGGCGTGCCGCGCGGACGACCGCGCCGGTGTTGATCCTCGGCGAGACCGGTACCGGCAAGGAGTTGCTGGCACAGGCGATCCACGCCGCCGGCGCGCGCAGCGAGTCGCCCTTTGTTGCGGTCAACATCGCCGCGGTGCCGGAAACCCTGCTCGAAGCCGAATTCTTCGGCGTCGCCCCGGGCGCCTATACCGGTGCCGAGCGCGGCGGGCGCGACGGCAAGTTCAAGCTGGCCGACGGCGGCACGCTGTTCCTCGACGAGATCGGCGACATGTCGCCGGCGCTCCAGGCCAAGCTGCTGCGGACGCTGCAGGAAGGCGAGTTCGAGCCGGTGGGCTCGAATCGTCTGGCAACCGTCGATGTGCGCGTGGTTGCCGCAACCAGTCGCGATCTCGAGCGGATGGTCGCCGAGGGCCACTTCCGTGCCGATCTCTACTACCGGCTGAACGTGATCACGCTGCGCACACCGCCCTTGCGCGAGCGGCTGGAGGATCTGGCCTTGCTGGCCGACTATCTGGTCGACGAAATCTGCCGGCACCGCGGCATGCCGCCGCGCGGGATCAGCACTTCTGCGGTCAACCGCCTGTGTCGTCACGATTGGCCGGGCAACGTGCGCGAATTGAAGAACGTCCTCGAACGGGCATTGCTGATGTCCGACAGCGAAACGCTGGAAGCCGACGACCTGAACGCGGTGATGCAGGTTTCCGCCTGCCTGGCCGAAGCTGCCGACAGTGCCCCCCTGGGCATCGCCGAGGCGGTGGCCCGGGCCGAGCGCGAGGCGATCCAGCGTGCCTTGCGCGACAGTCGCGGTAACAAGGCGGAGGCCGCCCGCCGGCTCGGTATTTCGCGGGCCGCGTTGTACGAGAAGATTGCCGGCCTCGGCATCGAAATCCTCGCCGACTGAAGCTGTCTTCCCCGGAAGACACCCTGTCAGGACAGCCTGACAGTTTTTCTTGGTTCGGCGAGCGCTGATTGGCGCGCAATCGATTGAAATCAAGGGTTTGTTGTTCTGGCACGGGCTGTGCGAACGCTTGACGATCCGCATCAACCAGAAGAGGAGACAACCGTGGATTTTCTGATCGTGCTGGCGTCGCTGGCTTTCCTGATGTTCGTGGCCTATCGCGGCTACAGCGTCATCCTGTTTGCACCGATTGCGGCGCTCGGCGCCGTGCTGCTGATCGACCCGGCCCTGGTCGCGCCGATGTTCACCGGCTTGTTCATGGACAAGATGGTCGGCTTCGTCAAAAACTTCTTCCCGGTCTTCCTGCTCGGCGCCATCTTCGGCAAGGTCATCGAGATGTCCGGTTTCTCCAAGTCCATCGTCGCCGCGGTGATCAAGCTGATCGGCCGCGAGCGGGCGATGCTGGCGATCGTCGTCGTCTGCGGCTTGCTCACCTACGGCGGTGTGTCGCTGTTCGTCGTGGTCTTCGCGGTCTATCCGTTCGCCGCCGAGATGTTCCGCCAGGGCGGCATTCCCAAGCGGCTGATCCCGGGCACCATCGCCCTCGGCGCGTTCACCTTCACCATGGATTCGCTGCCGGGCACGCCGCAGATCCAGAACATCATCCCGACCACCTTCTTCAAGACCGACATCTACGCCGCGCCCTGGCTCGGCATCATCGGCGGCCTGTTCATCCTGGTCTGCGGCCTCTCCTACCTCGAATGGTGCCGCCGCCGTGCCGCCGCCGCCGGCGAAGGCTACGGCGAAGGCCACAGCAACGAACCGGAGCCGTTCGCCAACGAGAAGCTGGCCCATCCGCTGATCGCCATCCTGCCGCTGGTCATGGTCGGCGTCATGAACAAGGTGTTCACGGTGATGATCCCGGCCTTCTACGGTGACAAGGTGTCCTTCGTCCCGGCGGTGATCGGCAACGCCGCGCCGGTCGTGCAGCAGACCAAGGCCGTCGCCGCCATCTGGGCGGTCGAGGGGGCGCTGCTGATCGGTATCGCGACGGTCTTCGTCTTCGCCTGGCGCACCGTCGTCGCCAAGTTCGCCGAGGGCAGCAAGAATGCCGTCGGCGGCGCCCTGCTGGCGACCATGAACACCGCCTCCGAGTATGGCTTCGGCGCCGTCATCGCCGCCCTGCCGGGCTTCCTGGTCGTCGCCAACGCACTCTCGGCGATCCCCAATCCGCTGGTCAACGAGGCGATCACCGTCACCGCGCTCGCCGGTATCACCGGTTCGGCGTCCGGCGGCATGGGCATCGCGCTGGCGGCGATGGCCGATACCTTCATCGCCAACGCGCAGGCTGCCGGCATCCCCCTCGAAGTGCTGCACCGCGTCGCCTCGATGGCCTCCGGCGGCATGGACACGCTGCCCCACAACGGCGCCGTGATCACGCTGCTGGCGGTGACCGGGCTGACCCACCGGCAGTCGTATAAGGACATCTTCGCGATCACCTGCATCAAGACGCTGGCGGTGTTCGTGGTGATCGGCACCTACTACGCGACCGGCATCGTCTGAGCGCGATCCTAACGAGGAGACTTTCATGAACGCGAATACAGCGGCGGCCGGCAAGGTGGTCAGCGCCCGCGAAGCGGTTGCCCGCATCGCGCCGGGGAATACCGTCGCCACCGGCGGTTTCGTCGGCATCGGCTTTCCCGAGAACATCGCCGTCGCGCTCGAAGCGCTGTTCGTCGAATCCGGCGGGCAGCAAGGCGGGCGTAACCTGACGCTGGTTTACGCCGCCGGCCAGGGCGACGGCAAGGAGCGCGGGCTCAACCATTTTGGCCATGACGGCCTGGTTGACCGCGTGATCGGCGGTCACTGGGGGCTGGTGCCGCGCCTGCAGGCGCTGGCGGTGAATAACCGGATCGAGGCCTGGAATCTGCCGCAGGGGGTGATCGCTCACCTGTTCCGCGACATCGCTGCCGGCAAGCCGGGCACGATCTCGCGCATCGGCCTGGGCACCTTTGTCGATCCACGCTTCGGCGGCGGCAAGCTGAACGAAAAAACCACGGTCGACCTGGTCCGGTTGATGGAAATCGACGGCGAGGAGTATCTGTTCTACAAGGCGTTTCCGATTCACGTCGGCATCATCCGCGGGACGACGGCCGATCCCGACGGCAACGTGACCATGGAAAAGGAAGCGCTGACCCTGGAAGCGCAGGCGATCGCGATGGCGGCCAGGAACTCCGGCGGCATCGTCATCGTCCAGGTCGAGCGCATCGCCGAACGCGGCACGCTCAACCCGCGGCAGGTCAAGATTCCCGGCATCCTGGTCGATTGCGTGGTGGTCGCCGAGAAGCCCGAGTACCACGCGCAGACCTTCGCCGAGCAGTACAGCCCGGCCTTTTCCGGCGAAATCCGCGTGCCGATGTCGGCCCTCAAGCCGATGCCGATGAGCGAGCGCAAGATCATCGCCCGACGGGCGGCGATGGAGCTGACCTCCGGGGCGGTGGTCAATCTGGGCATCGGCATGCCGGAAGGGGTGGCCGATGTGGCCGCGGAGGAGGGCATCATCGATCGGCTGACGCTCACCGCCGAACCCGGCGTCATCGGCGGCGTGCCGGCCGGCGGCCTCAACTTCGGCGCCGCCACCAACACCCAGGCGATCATCGACCAGCCCAGCCAGTTCGACTTCTACGACGGCGGCGGCCTCGACATCGCCTTCCTCGGGCTGGCCCAGGCCGACCGCGAGGGCAACCTCAACGTCTCCAAGTTCGGTCCGCGGCTGGCCGGCGCCGGCGGTTTCATCAACATCTCGCAATCGGCGCGCAAGGTCGTCTTCGTCGGCACCTTCACCGCCGGCAGCCTGAATGTCACGGTCGACGGCGGAAAACTGAAGATTTTGCAGGACGGCTCGGCGGTCAAGTTCGTCGACCAGGTCGAGCACCGCACCTTCTCCGGACCGCAGGCGGTCAAGCGCGGCACGCCGGTGCTCTACATCACCGAACGTTGCGTCTTCGAGCTGACCGCCGACGGGCTGGCGCTGACCGAGATCGCGCCCGGCGTGGACCTGCAGCGGGACATCCTCGCGCGCATGGACTTCGCGCCGCTGATGCCGACCACGCCGCGGCTGATGGATGCGCGCATCTTCGCCGATGCGCCGATGGGGCTGGGTGCCGGGCTCGGCTGAAATCCTGGCGCTTTAGGGCCGGGCGAGCCGGCGCGAGGCGTCGGCGATGGCGTCGTCGAGATAGCTCTGGTAGAAGTCCGGCAGGCCGGCGCCGACGAGTGGCTCGGCCAGTTCCCGCCCGTCCGGTCCGTAGAAGGCGACCACCGGTACCAGCCGGATGCCGCGTGCGCCGGTGAAGCTGGCGTGATCGGTCGGCCGCCCGGCGAAATCGCGCAGCGGCAGCGCCGCATCCTGGCGGATTTCGCGGACGACGACGCGTTTGCCGCGTTGCGGGTCGGCAGCCAGCGGTTGCAGGTAGTCGCGCTTGACCGTCTGGCAATACTTGCAGTCGGCGCGGCTGTAGATCACGATCAGCGGCCCGCCGGCGCGCGCCGCCCGGGCCGCCTCGGCACGCAGGTCGGCCGCCTCGGCCAGCGGCGGCGCGGCCAGGGTTGTCGCGGGGGCGCATGCTAGAATCGCAACCCCGCACAGCACTGCCAGAAACCGCCTCATGTCCGCTCCTTCGAAAATCGTCATTGCCTCCCGCGAATCCCGCCTGGCCATGTGGCAGGCGGTGCACGTTAGAGATCGCTTATCGAGTTTAAATCCCGGCTCGGAAGTTGTCATTCTCGGCATGACCACCAAGGGCGATCAGATTCTCGACCGTCCGCTCGCCGAGATCGGCGGCAAGGGCCTGTTCATCAAGGAACTCGAGGTCGCGATGCAGGAGGGCCGCGCCCACCTGGCGGTGCATTCGATGAAGGACGTGCCGATGGTGATGCCCGAGGGCTTCGTGCTGGCAGCCATCTCGGCGCGCGAAAACCCGCGCGACGCCTTCGTCTCGAACACCTACGCCGGTCTCGACGAACTGCCGGCCGGCGCCGTCGTCGGCACCTCGAGCCTGCGTCGCGAGGCGATCCTGCGCGCCAGGTATCCGCAACTGACGATCAAGAGCCTGCGCGGCAACCTCGACACCCGGCTGAAGAAGCTCGATGCCGGCGAGTACGACGCGATCATCCTGGCCGCCGCCGGCCTGATCCGGCTCGGTCTGGAAAATCGCATCAAAGCGGTGTTGACCGCAGAACAGTCGCTGCCGGCGCCCGGCCAGGGCGCGCTCGGCATCGAACTGGTCGATGGCGACGCGGCGATGGCGGCGGTTGTCGCCCCGCTCAACGATCCCGGGACGGCGCATTGCGTCAAGGCCGAACGTGCCCTGTCGCGGGCCCTCGGCGGTTCCTGCCAGGTGCCGCTGGGCGGCTACGCGATCATCGACAACGGCCAGCTCTGGCTGCGCGGTTTCGTCGCATCGGTCGATGGCAAGGACATGGTTGCCGGTGAAGTCCGCGGCAATCCGGTCGATGACGAGGCACTCGGTCTGCAACTGGCCGAACAGCTGCGGGCGCAGGGGGCGGAGGCCATCCTCGCCAGGCTGGCCGGCTGCCGCTGAAACGTCGATGACCGGCCGGCTTGCCGGAAAGGTCATTGCGGTCACCCGGCCGCAGGCGCAAGCCGGACCGCTGGCGGCGGCGATCGCCGCGGCGGGCGGCGAGGCGTTTTGCTTTCCGCTGCTCGACATCGCGCCGGCCGACGATCCGGCACCGCTGGCCGCCGCCGTTGCCCGGCTGGCCGATTATGACTTCGCCGCTTTTGTCAGTCCGAATGCGGTCGACCACGCGCTGCCGGCCATTTTGCGGCACGGTCCGTGGCCCGGCGGGCTGCAGGCCCTGGCTGTCGGCCCCGGGACGGTGAAGGCGCTGGCCGCCCATGGCGTCGGCGATTGCCTGGCGCCCAGCGAACGTTTCGATTCCGAAGCCCTGCTCGATCTGCCCGGGCTGGCGCCGACCCAGGTCGCCGGACGTCGCGTCGCGCTCTTCCGCGGCGATGGCGGACGCGAACTGCTGGCCGAGACGCTGCGCGCACGCGGCGCGGTGGTCGATGCGATTCCCTGTTACCGGCGTTCGGCGCCCGGCGATTTCACGGTGCTGGCCGATGCGGCGCGTCTTGATGGAATCACGCTGTCGAGCAGCGAAGCCTTGCGCCACCTGGTGGCCGGTCTCGGCATTGCGCGCGTGCGCGACATTCCGCTGTTCGTGCCGCATGCGCGGATTGCCGAACTGGCGCAGGCGCTCGGCCTGACGCGGGTGATCCTGACGCCGCCCGCCGATCAGGGCCTGATCGATGGATTACTTGCTTATAATTGGTCCGCATGACAACCGATACGCCGCCCCCCACTCCTCCCGAAACCGAATCGCTACCGGCCACCCGCCGCGCGCTGTCGCCGTGGCCCGTGGTCGCTGTGCTGGCGCTCGTCCTCGGCGCCTGGCAGTGGTACGACACCGATCGCCGCTTCGAGGCGTTGCAGACCGACGGTCAGCGCCAGACGGCCCAGGCCCAGGAGGCCGTGGGCGTACAGAAATCGCTGCGCGAGCAGATCGATGCGCTGCAAGCCAGGCAGGGCGCGCTCGAAGCCCGGCTGGAAGATTTCGAAGGGCAGGGTGATTCCCTGCGTACGCTGTTCCAGGAAATGAACCGCAGCCGCGAGGACATCGCCATGCTCGAAGTCGAGCAGGCGATCGCATTGGCGGTACAGCAGCTGCAGCTCAGCGGCAACGTGCCGGTGGCGCTGCTGGCGCTGCGCAGCGCGGACACCCAGCTGGCGCGGATCGAACGGGCCGAACTGCTGCCGCTGCGCAAGGCGCTGGCCCATGACATCGACAGTCTGACGCGGGTGCCGCTGGTCGACACGGCCGGTATCAGCCTGCGTCTGGAGCAGGTCGTTTCCGGTATCGACGAGTGGCCGCTCGCCTCGCTGCAGCGGCCGGTCGCCGGCGGCTTGGCCGAGGCCGCCGACGATGCGCCGCGACCGGCCTGGCAACAGGCATTGCACGACATCTGGCGGCAAGTGCGCGATCTGGTGCGCATCCAGCGTTTCGACAGCGCCGAGGCCCCGTTGCTGGCGCCGGGCCAGGAATTCTTCCTGCGCGACAACCTGAAGCTGCGTCTGCTGAATGCCCGCCTGGCCCTGTTCGCCCGCGATCAGGCGACCTTCCGTAACGAACTGAAGGTCGCACAGGGCTGGCTGGAACGGCATTTCACGCTGACCGACAAGCGGGTGGCGACGGCCAGGGACGCCTTGCGCGAATTGCTGGCCACCGATATTGCGGTCGACGTGCCGGATTTGAAAGAAACCCGGCAGGTGCTCGCCTCGCTGCGTCAGCGCAAGGAAAAGCGGTGAAAGGACTGTTCTGGATTCTCGCGCTGTTCGGCCTGGCCGTCGCGGTTGCGCTCGGCGCCCAGATGAACGACGGCTACGTGCTGTTCGTCGTGCCGCCCTGGCGGCTTGAAGTTTCCCTCAACCTGTTGCTGCTCGCCTTGTTCCTGGCTTTCATCGCGTTCTATGTGCTCCTGCGCGCGGTGCTCGTCACGCTTGGCCTGCCGGCGCGCGTGCAGGCCTATCGTGCCCGCCGTCTGCGTGAAAAATCCGGCCAGATTTTCCAGGATGCCGTCCGCCAGCTGTTCGAGGGGCGTTTCGGACAAGCCCTGAAGCGGGCCAGTGGTGCCTGGGAAGCGGGCATCGCCCCGGAGTTGTCGGCGCTGATCGCGGCGCGTGCCGCCCAGCGTCTGGGCGAACCCGAGCGCCAGGAAGTGTGGCTGGCGCGGGCCAAGGCGGCCGATTCGCGCAATGAAGCGGCGGCGCTGATGCTGGAAGCCGAAATGATGGTCGAGGCGCGGCGTTTCGACGATGCGCTGGTCGCGCTCGGACGCCTGCAAGGCAAGCAGGGGCGCCATATTGCCGCCTTGCGGCTGGAGCTGCGGGCGCGCCAGGGTATCGGCGATTCGAACGGTATCCTCAAGCTGGTGCGCCAGCTGGCCAAACGCGATGCGCTGCCGCCGGAAGCCGTGCGCGAAATCCGGACCAAGGCGCATCTGGCCAATATCGCCATGCGCCGTGACGACGAGCGGGCGCTGATCGATTATCTGCGGGCCTTGCCGGCCGATGAGCGCGGTGAGCGCATCTTCCTTGCCGCGGCCGGCGCCCTGACCGAACAGGGGGCCGAACTGGAAGCGCAGAAGCTGATCGAATCGGCGCTTGAACGCGAGGTATCGGAGGATACCCGCGATGCGCTGGTCGGCCTGTACGGCCAGCTGGCCGGTGCCGATCCGATGTCGCGCATCGCCCGCGCCGAGGGCTGGTTGCTGGCCCGTCCGCAGGATGGCGGCCTGTTGCTGGCGCTGGGACGCATGTGTTTGCGCCAGCGGCTGTGGGGCAAGGCGCAGAGTTACCTGGAGGCGTCGTTGTCGGTCGATCCGACCCAGGCGGCGCATCTGGAACTGGCCAGGTTGTTCGACCAGCTCGAGCGGCCGGACGAAGCCAACCGCCACTACCGGGCCAGCGTCGGGCCCGCCGGCGACCGATAGCAAGCGACGCAGGGACGAGGGAAAGAATGCTGAACATCGACATGCGCAAGATCTACAACTTCTATCCCGTCGAGCCTGCGCCCGATCCCGCCGCACTGCCGACGGGCGGCGACATCTACTACGAATGCCTGGACTGTACGGTGATCGTCAATTCGGTGCCGCACATCAAGGCCGCCTGCGCCTGCGGCAATCTGCAGGGCAGCGGCGGCAAGCTCGAGATCAAGGACCCGGTGCGCGTCCGGGTCGTCAAGGGCAAGCTGAAGTAAGGCTTACGCCCAATCCTGCGGCTGCAGGAAGACCTCGTAGAGTTCGGCCTCGGGGGTGCCGGTTTCCGGTTGCCAGTCGTAGCGCCATTTGACGATGGGCGGCAGCGACATCAGGATCGATTCGGTGCGGCCGCCCGACTGCAGGCCGAACAGCGTGCCACGGTCCCAGACCAGGTTGAACTCGACGTAACGCCCGCGACGGTAGGCCTGGAAGTCGCGTTCGCGCTCGCCGTAGGGCGTGTCGCGGCGCTGCGCCAGTACCGGCAGGTAGGCCGCCGTGAACGCCTTGCCGACGGCCTGGGTCAGGCTGAAGCAGCGTTCGAAGCCGCCTTCGTTGAGGTCGTCGAAAAAGACGCCGCCGACGCCGCGCGGCTCGTTGCGGTGCTTGAGGAAGAAGTACTCGTCGCACCATTGCTTGTACTTCGGGTAAACGTCGTCGCCGAAGGGGGCAAGGGCGTCGCGGCAGGTCCGGTGAAAATGCGCGACATCGTCGCGTTGACCGTAATAGGGCGTCATGTCCATGCCGCCGCCGAACCACCAGACATCCGGTTCGCCTTCTTTCGTGGCGACGAAGCAGCGCACGTTCATGTGGGCCGTCGGGCAGTACGGATTGCGCGGGTGCAGCACCAGCGACACCCCCATCGCCTCCCAGGCGCGGCCGGCCAGTTGCGGGCGCACGGCGGTGGCTGAGGCCGGCAGCGACTGGCCGGTGACGTGCGAGAAATTGACGCCGCCACGCTCGAAGAAGTCGCCTTCCTCGATCAGCCGCGAAATTCCGCCGCCGCCTTCCGGCCGCGTCCACGAATCGGTGCGGAAGGGTTGGCCGTCGAAGGTTTCGAGTTCGCCGACGATACCGGCCTGCAGGCCGGTGAAGAAATCCTTGAGGCGGGTGGTGTCCATTTTGTCTCCGTGGTGTGAAAACGGGCGGCTCATTGGCTGGAATGAGCCGCCCGTTGTGCCGGGGTCGAAGTTGCCGGTTTAGCGGCCGATTGCCCGGTAGCCGATGTCCTTGCGGTACTGCATGCCGTCCCAGCCGATCTGGGCGGCCGCCTCGTAGGCCGCCTTCTGGGCCAGCTTGACGTTCTCGCCGAGCGCCGTGACACACAGCACACGACCGCCATTGGTCATCACCTGGCCGTCCTTGTCCGCCGTGCCGGCATGGAAGACGTGGCCGCTTTCGCCGAAGCTGTTGCCGGCGGGCAGGCCGTGGATGGCGTCGCCCTTTTGCGGCGTATCGGGATAGTTGGCGGCTGCCAGCACGACGCCCAGGGCGACGCGGCGGTCCCATTCGGCCTCAACCTGGTCGAGCGTGCCGGCAATGCCGTGTTCGAGCAGATCGACGAAGTCCGACTTCATGCGCATCAGGATCGGCTGGGTTTCCGGATCGCCCATGCGGCAGTTGAACTCCAGGGTCTTCAGCGAGCCGTCCTTGCCGATCATCAGGCCGGCGTAGAGGAAGCCGGTGAACGGGATGCCGTCGGCCAGCATGCCGCGCACCGTCGGCAGGATGATCTCGCGCATCGCTCTGGCGTGCACTTCCGGCGTCACGCACGGGGCCGGCGAATAGGCGCCCATGCCGCCGGTGTTCGGGCCCTGGTCGCCGTCGAAGATGCGCTTGTGATCCTGGCTGGAGGCCAGCGGCAGGACGTTCTTGCCGTCGACCATGACGATGAAGCTGGCTTCCTCGCCGTCGAGGAAATCCTCGATGACGACGCGGGCGCCGGCGTCGCCGAGCTTGTTGCCGGAGAGCATGTCGTCGATCGCGGCGTGCGCCTCTTCTAGGCTCATGGCGACGACGACGCCTTTGCCGGCAGCCAGGCCGTCAGCCTTGATGACGATGGGTGCACCCTTGCGGTCGATGTAGGCGTGGGCTGCGGTCGACTCGGAAAAAGTCTCGAATTCCGCGGTCGGGATATTGTGGCGAGCCATGAAGCGCTTGGCGAAATCCTTCGAGGATTCAAGTTGCGCCGCCGCCTTGGTCGGGCCGAAGATCTTCAGGCCACGGGCGCGGAAGATGTCGACGACGCCCGCCGCCAGCGGCGCTTCAGGGCCGACCAGCGTCAGGTGAATCTTGTTTTCTTCGGCAAAGTCGGCGAGCGCCTGCGGGTCGGTGATGTTCAGGTTTTCCAGCTCGTGCTCGCGCGCCGTGCCGGCGTTGCCCGGCGCGACGTAAACCTTCTGCAGGCCCGGCGTCTTGGCCAGGCGCCAGGCCATGGCGTGTTCGCGACCGCCGGAACCGATGACGAGGAGTTTCATGGGGGTTTTCCTTGTTATAACCGAGGCAATTTCGGGGGCGGCAAAGCCGTGACGCGAAGACGAGCCGAAGACAGTGCTGTTGCACGGCGAGGCGAAGTCGACAAAGTCACGGCGCAGCCGGGCACGAAATCAGTGGCGGAAGTGGCGGGCGCCGGTGAACACCATCGCGATGCCGTGCTCGTCGGCGGCGGCGATGACTTCCTCGTCGCGCATCGAACCGCCCGGCTGGATGACGGCGCAGGCGCCGGCTTCGGCCAGCACGTCGAGGCCGTCGCGGAACGGGAAAAAGGCGTCGGAGGCGACCACCGAACCCTTGAGTTCGAGGCCGGCGTTCTGCGCCTTGATGCAGGCGATCTTGGTCGAATCGACGCGGCTCATCTGGCCGGCGCCGACGCCCAGGGTCATGCCGCCGCCGCAGAAGACGATGGCGTTGGACTTGACGAACTTGGCAACGCGCTCGGCGAAGAGCAGGTCTTCGATCTGCTGGGCGGTCGGCTGCACCTTGGTGACGACCTTGAGGCCACTGGCCTGCGCCGTGAAATCGTCGGCCGTCTGGACCAGCAGGCCGCCGCCGACGCGCTTCAGTTCGAGCTTGTTGAGATCGCGGCCGAGCGGCACGACCAGCACGCGCAGGTTGGTCTTGCCAGCCAGCGCGGCCTTGGCTTCGGCGGTGAAGGACGGGGCGATCAGCACTTCGACGAAGTGCTTGCGCGCATTCATGGCTTCGACCACATCGAGGCCGACTTCGCCGTTGAAGGCGATGATGCCGCCGAAGGCCGAGGTCGAATCGGTCTTGAAGGCCTTTTCGTAGGCGCCGAGCAGCGTGCCGTCGATGGCCACGCCGCAGGGGTTGGCGTGCTTGATGATGACGCAGGCCGGGGCGTCGAAGACCTTGACGCATTCCCAGGCGGCATCGGAGTCGGCGATGTTGTTGTAGGACAGTTCCTTGCCCTGCAGCTGGGTGTAATTGGCGATGCTGCCCGGCAGCGCGACGGTGTCGCGGTAGAAGGCGGCCTGCTGGTGCGCGTTCTCGCCGTAGCGCAGGATTTCGCTGCGATCGAAGGCCAGTTGCAGCTTGGCCGGGAACACCGAGGGCACCGGTGCGGTGGCTTCCGGCTGGGCTTCTGCGCCATCGTCGAGGCCGGTCAGCCAGTTGGCGATCATGCTGTCGTAGCGGGCGGTGTGGGTGAAGGCCTTCTTGGCCAGGTTGAAGCGGGTGCCCAGTTGCAGGGCGCCGGCGTTGGCCTGCATTTCGTCGAGCAGCGGCTGGTAGTCGGCCGGATCGGTGACGATGGCGACGCCGGCGTAGTTCTTGGCCGACGAGCGGACCATCGCCGGGCCGCCGATGTCGATGTTCTCGATGGCGTCGGCCAGCGTCACGCCAGCCTTGGCGATGGTCGCGGCGAAGGGGTAGAGGTTCACGCAGACCAGGTCGATGGTCGGGATGTCGTGTTCCTCGATGGTCGCCAGGTGCTCCGGCAGGTCGCGACGGGCGAGGATGCCGCCATGCACCTTCGGGTGCAGGGTCTTGACGCGGCCGTCGAGCATTTCCGGGAAGCCGGTGTAGTCGCCGATCTCGGTCACGGTCAACCCGGCGTCACGGAGCATTTTCGCGGTGCCGCCGGTGGACAGCAGCTTGACGCCCTGGGCGGCCAGGCCTTGGGCGAATTCGAGTACACCCGTCTTGTCGGAGACGGAAATCAGGGCTTGCTTGATGGTCATGGCGATTTACAGAAGTTGATGTTCGGTGAGTTTCTTGCGCAGCGTGTTGCGGTTGATGCCGAGCATCTCCGCGGCCAGCGTCTGGTTGGTGCCGGCCTTGGCCAGCACCAGTTCCAGCATCGGCTTTTCGACGCTCTTCAGGACCATGTCGTAGATCGCCGCCGGCTTTTCGCCGTCGAGGTCCCGGAAGTACTGCTCCAGTGCGTTGATCACGCACCGCCCCAAGTCATGTTGGCTCATGCTGCCAACGCCTCCTCTCGGTTGTTGTTTTCTTCGTATTGCAGATGATCGTGTTCTGCCGCGTACTGCTGGAAGAACTGGTCAACGGCATCCCGCTGCGCCTCGACGGTCGGCAGCGTGTTCATCATCTTGCGGAACGCCGCCGAGCCGACCAGGCCCTTGGTGTACCAGGAGATGTGCTTTCTTGCGACCTTGACCCCCGTGTCCAGGCCGTAGAAATCGTAGAGGTCCTCGAGATGCGCGAGCAGGATCGCGTGAATCTCGCCGACCGGGGCCGGCGCCATTTTTTCGCCGGTCTTCAAATAGTGTTCGATCTCGCGGAACAGCCACGGCCGGCCCTGGGCGGCGCGGCCGATCATGATGCCGTCGGCACCGGTGACGTCGAGCACGTGCCTGGCTTTTTCCGGCGTCGTGATGTCGCCGTTGGCGATCACCGGGATGCGGATCAGCGTCTTGACCATGGCGATGGTGTCGTACTCGGCCTCGCCGGTGTACTGCTGGCAGCGGGTCCGGCCGTGGATGGCGACGGCGCGCACGCCGGCGCTCTCGGCGATGCGGGCGATGGTCGGCGCGTTGCGGTTGGCTAGGTTCCAGCCGGTGCGGAACTTCAGCGTCACCGGCGTATCGGGCACGGCACCGACGACGGCGTCGAGAATGCGGCCGACCAGGGCTTCGTCCTGCATCAGCGCCGAACCGGCCATCACGTTGCAGACCTTCTTGGCCGGGCAGCCCATGTTGATGTCGATGATCTGGGCGCCGTTGTCGACGTTGTGACGGGCCGCGTCGGCCATCATCTGCGGGTCGGCGCCGGCGATCTGGACCGAGATCGGTTCGACTTCGCCGGTGTGGTTGGCGCGGCGCAGCGTCTTGGCGCTGCCGTAGAGCAGCGAGTTCGAGGTGACCATCTCGGAGACGGCCAGCCCGGCGCCGAGCTTCTTGCACAACTGGCGGAAGGGGCGATCGGTGACCCCGGCCATCGGTGCGACGAAGAGGTTGTTGCGCAAGGAGAAACCGGCAAATTCCATGGAGAACGGGCGCTGGGCGAAGCAAGGGGAAGGGGCGAATTCTACCCGAAGCGGCGCTTAAAAAATAGTCAGATCACGGCTTTTGCAAGACTTGCTGTGCCGCTCGCGCCGGCTTGCGGTCGACCGGGGAAATCCCAGGAAAATCGCCGTAGATCGGCGAAATTGCTTCCTGTTGTCACATTCGGTTTCAATCGGCAGCGGTCGCCGTGGTATTCTCGGAACGACCCCGAAACTGCCGCCGTGCCTCGTTCTCGGGCTATTTCCAGCCCCCGACCTCGTGGAGACCATGACGCTCAGCGCCCTGATCATTGCACCATTTGCCGGCAGCCTGATCGCCGCCTGCATGCCGGCCAATGCCCGCAATCGCGAGGCCTGGCTGGCCGGCGGCGTGGCCCTGTTCGGCCTGCTGCTGGTGTCGTGGCTGTTCTTCAGTCACGGTACGGATCAGGTGATTCACGAGCGGATTTCCTGGGTGCCGGCGCTCGGTCTCGAATTCGTGTTGCGGCTCGACGGCCTGGCCTGGATCTTCTCGGCGCTGGTGCTCGGCATCGGCATGCTGGTCGTGCTCTATGCCCGCTATTACATGTCGCCGGAAGATCCGGTGCCGCGTTTCTTTTCCTTCCTGCTGGCCTTCATGGGGGCCATGCTGGGCGTCGTGCTGTCCGGCAACCTGATCCAGTTGGTGGTTTTCTGGGAGCTGACCAGCGTCACTTCCTTCCTGTTGATCGGCTATTGGCATCACCGCGCGGATGCGCGGCGCGGCGCGCGCATGGCGTTCACGGTAACCGCCAGCGGCGGCCTGTGCCTGCTGGCCGGCGTGCTGATCCTCGGCCGCATCGTCGGTAGTTACGATCTGGATGTCGTGCTGGCGGCCCGCGAGACGATACTGGCCAGCGACCTCTACCTGCCGGCGCTGATCCTGATCGCCCTCGGTGCGCTGACCAAGAGCGCCCAGTTCCCCTTCCATTTCTGGTTGCCGCACGCGATGGCGGCGCCGACCCCGGTGTCGTCGTACCTGCACTCGGCGACCATGGTCAAGGCCGGTGTTTTCCTGCTGATGCGGCTGTGGCCGGTGCTTTCGGGTACCGACGAATGGACCTGGATCATTGCCGGTGCGGGCACCTGCACGCTGCTGCTCGGCGCCTTCGCGGCGATTTTCCAGCGCGACCTGAAGGGCTTGCTGGCTTATTCGACGATCAGTCACCTCGGCCTGATCACCACGTTGCTCGGTATCGGGACGCCGCTGTCGCTGGTCGCCGCCATCTTCCACACGATCAATCATGCGACCTTCAAGGCCTCGCTGTTCATGGCCGTCGGCATCATCGACCATGAGACCGGGACGCGCGACATGCGCCTGCTGCGCGGGCTGTACCGACAGATGCCGCGCACGGCGATCCTGGCCATCGTGGCCAGCGGAGCGATGGCCGGCGTCCCCTTGCTCAACGGTTTCCTGTCCAAGGAGATGTTCTTTGCCGAGAGCTTGCTGGTCGGTGGCGACAGCAACTGGTGGATGTCCTATGCCGCGCTGGCCGTCGGTGTTTTCGGGGTGGTTTATTCGCTGCGTTTCATCGCGGTGTTCTTCGGCCGCCCCGAGCAGCCCTTGCCCAAGGAGCCGCACGAGCCGCCGAGCTGGATGCGCTTGCCGGTCGAGTTGCTGGTGCTGGCCTGCCTGGTGGTCGGTGTGCTGCCCGGCATCAGCATCGAGCCACTGCTGCATTTCGGGGTGGTCGCGATCCTCGGCGGCGATGTGCCGGAGTACCATCTGGCGGTCTGGCACGGGTTCAACCTGCCGCTGCTGATGAGCGTGCTGGCACTGGTCATCGGCGCCTGGCTGTTCCAGTTGTTGAACCAGCGCTTCAACCTGCAGCAACGCGACCGGGCCCCGCTGATCCACCGCCTGAGCGGTGCGCAGGCTTACGAAAATACCATGCTGGGGCTGACCCGGGCGGCGGCCTTTCTGGTGCGCCATCTCGGTACCCAGCGCCTGCAGCCGCAATTCATGATCATGATGCTCGCGATGCTGGTGCTGCCGGCGCTGCTGGTGGGTGGCCTGCCGCCCTGGGAGGTCGCCTGGCCGACCGCGATCGACCCGTATTTCGTCGTCCTGTGGATCGTCGGTTGCGTCTGCGCGCTAGCCGCCGCCTGGCAGGCCAAATATCACCGTCTGGCGGCCCTGGCCCTGGCCGGTGGCACCGGCGTGATCACCGCGGTGACCTTCCTGTGGCTGTCGGCCCCCGATCTCGCGCTGACCCAACTGATGGTCGAAACGGTGACGACGATCCTGATCCTGCTCGGGCTGCGCTGGCTGCCGGCCCGTCTGACGCCGAAGGAGCTCGCACTGAAGACGCCCTGGCATGTCTGGCTGCGGCGCAGTCGCGACATGCTGATTGCCGTCGGCGGCGGGCTGGGCATGGCCTTGCTGGCCTATGCGGTGCTGGTTCGCCCGCTGCCGGAGGGGATTTCCGGCTTCTTCCTCGACAAGGCGTTGAGCGAGGGCGGCGGCAGCAATGTGGTCAACGTCCTGCTGGTCGATTTCCGCGGTTTCGACACGATGGGCGAAATCACCGTGCTGACGGTCGTCGCACTGACGGTCTACGCCTTGCTGCGGCGTTTCCGTCCGGCCCCGGAAAGCGTGGCCATCCCGGCCCAGCGCAACAATCCGCTCGACGCGGCGACGCGCCAGTCGCCGGCCGCCCAGGCCAACATCGGTTATCTGATGGTCGCCGGCATCTTCATGCGCCTGCTGTTGCCCTTCATGGGCGTCATCGCCGCCTATTTCTTCATGCGCGGCCACAATCTGCCGGGCGGCGGTTTCGTTGCCGGGCTGATTTTCTCGGTGGCCATCATCGTCCAGTACATGCTGGCCGGAACCTCGTGGGTCGAAGCCCGGCTGACCTTGCGGCCGCACCGCTGGCTCGGCTACGGGCTGACGCTGGCCGGACTGACCGGCCTTGGCGCCTGGTTCTTCGGCTATCCGTTCCTGACCAGCCATACCGCCCATCTGCATCTGCCGGTGCTCGGCGAGATTCACGTACCGAGTGCCTTCGTGTTCGATACCGGCGTGTTCACCACCGTGGTCGGCTGCACGATGCTGATCCTGACCGCGCTGGCCCACCAGTCGACGCGCGGCCATCGGCTGCCGGACGGTCGCCCGGAAACTGTTGAAGCAGGAGGCGCCTGATGGAAGCGGTCATCGCCATCTCGATGGGTGTGCTGTTCGGCTCGGGCATCTGGCTGATCCTGCGTCCGCGGACCTTTCAGGTGATCGTCGGGCTGATGTTGATGTCCTATGCAGTGAACCTGTTCATTTTCATGGTCGGCCGCCTGTGGGTGGACAAGGCGCCGCTGACGCTGCAGGCCGGCACGCCGCAGCCCGGCGACTACGCCGATCCGGTGTCGCAGGCGCTGGTGCTGACGGCCATCGTCATCGGTTTTGCCACGACCGCGCTTTATCTGGTGATCATGATCGGCGCGCGCGGCCTGACCGGCACCGACCACGTCGATGGCGAGGAGGCTGACGAATGAACGGTCTGCCCTGGACCCAGCACCTGATCCTGCTGCCCATCCTGCTGCCGCTGCTGGCCGGCGCCGCGCTGATTCCGGTCAACGAGGCGCGGCACGGGCTGAAGTTTGCGGTCAACCTGGTCTGCAACCTGATTTTGCTGGCCTGCGCGGTGACCCTGTTCCGTTTTGCCGACGGCGGCCATTGGCCGGATGGCCTCGGTGTGTACCTGGCCGCCAACTGGCAGGCGCCGTTCGGTATCGCGCTGCTGGTCGACCGCCTGAGTGCGCTGCTGCTGCTGCTCACCGCGCTGCTGTCGCTTGCCGTGCTGGTCTTCTCGTACCGTGGCTGGAGCCGTATCGGCGTGCACTTCCACTCCTTGTTCCTGTTCTTGCTGATGGGCATCAACGGCGCCTTCCTGACCAATGACCTGTTCAATCTCTTCGTCTTCTTCGAGGTTATGCTTGCCGCTTCCTACGGCTTGGTGCTGCACGGCTACAACACGACGCGCATCCGCGCTGGCATGCAGTACATCGCGATCAACCTGGTCGCCTCGCTGCTGTTCCTGATCGGGCTGGCGCTGATCTATGCGACGACCGGCACGCTGAACATGGCCGATCTCGGGCCGCGGGTCGCCGCGCTGGCGGCCGACGATCTCGCCCTGCTGCAGGTCGGCACGGTGATCCTGGCGCTGGCTTTCCTGACCAAGGGGGCGATGTGGCCGCTCGGTTTCTGGTTGCCGACGACCTATGCCGCCGCGTCGCCGCCGGTCGCCGCGATGCTGGTGCTGATGACCAAGGTCGGCGTTTATGCCATCGTCCGCGTCTGGCCGCTGGCTTTCAGTGCCGGGCCGGCTGCCGGTTTCGGGCTGGAGGCCTTGTACTGGGGCGGCATCGCGACCATCGTCTTCGGCAGCCTCGGCATTCTGGCCAGCGAGGAAGCGGGGCGGGTCGCCGGTTACGGTGCCATCATCTCGTCGGGAACGCTGCTTGCCATCGTCGGTTACGGCGGTCCGGCGCTGCTCGGCGTCGGTCTGTACTACCTGCTGGGGGCGACGCTGGCAATGGCGGCTTTTCTGCTGCTGGTCGGGTTGACCGAAAGAATCCGCACGCCGGGCGCCGCGCTGCTGGCGCTGACAATGGAAGCCTTTGCCATCGAGGAAAAGCCCGACGAGCCGGTCGGTGTCGGCATCCCGGCGGCGATGGCCTTCCTCGGCCTGGCTTTCGCCGCCAGTGCGCTGGTCATCACCGGCATGCCGCCGTTGTCCGGCTTCGTCGCCAAGTTCAGCCTGTTCCATGTCCTGCTGGCCGTCGATGGGCCGGTGCCCTGGACGGCGTGGACGCTGATCGCGCTGATCCTGTGCGCCGGCCTGGCGGCGATCATTTCGCTGATGCGTTTCGGTGTTCGTACCTTCTGGGCTGCCGGCGCGGTACAACCGCCCAGTCTGCAGTTGTCGGAGGCGGCGCCGATCAGTCTGCTGCTCGGCCTGTGCATCGCCATGACGATACTGGCTGCGCCGCTGCTCGATTACCTGCAACGGACGGCCGACATGCTGGCCCAGCCGACGCGCTATGTCGAACGGGTGCTTGGCGAGACGGCGGTCCCGGCGCCGGGGAGCGTGCGATGAAACGCCTGCTGCCGTCGCCGCTGCTCTCCCTGGTCCTGCTGCTGACCTGGCTGTTGCTCAACCAGAGCGTGGAGCCGGCGCAACTGCTGCTCGGTGCCTTGCTTGCCGTCGTTGCGCCGCTGTTGTCGCGGCCGCTGCAACCGCACGGCTACGCCCGCATCCGGCGGCCGCTGGCCCTGCTCCGGCTGCTCAGCCAGGCCAGCGTCGAAGTGCTGCGCTCCTGTTTCAACGTCACGCGCATCATCCTGTTCGCCCGTTCCGAAGGCCTGAATTCGCAGTTCGTCCGCATCCCGCTCGACATGAAGAGTCCGCACGGCCTGGCCATGCTGGCGGCGATCATCAACCTGACGCCGGGGACGGTCTGGGTCGAAATCCTGCCCGAGAGCAATGAATTGGCGCTGCATGTCTTCGACCTGCACGATGCGCAATGGTGGGTGGATACCGTCAAGCGGCAGTACGAACAGCCGCTGATCGAGATTTTCGGAGGATGAGTCGATGAACGAACTGTCGGCATTCCTGTTGCCGCTGGCACTCAACTTCGCGCTGGGCTGCGTCGGTCTGGCCCTCGTTTTCTGCACGCTCCGCCTGTTGCGCGGACCGTCGGCGCAAGACCGCGTGCTGGCACTCGATACGCTGTGGATGTGCGCGATGCTGTTGATCCTGCTGCTCGGCATGCGCCACGGCAGCCTGGTCTATTTCGAGGCGGCGTTGCTGATTGCCCTGCTCGGCTTCGTATCCACGGTGGCCCTGGCCAAGTTCCTGATGCGCGGCGAGGTCATCGAATGAGCGCCCCGGAGCTGTTGCCGTGGTGGGTCGGCTTGCCGGTTTCGTTGTTGCTGGTACTCGGCGGCATCGTTGCGCTGACCGGTTGTCTCGGCCTGCTGCGTTTGCCCAGTTTCTACCAGCGCATTCATGGTCCGGCGATCACCATCACCCTGGGCACCGGCTGCATCCTGATTGCTTCGATGCTGTATTTCTCGGCGCTGCAGTCGCGCCCGGTGATCCATGAACTGCTGATCACGCTGTTCGTGTTGCTGACTGCGCCGATGGTGTCGATGCTGCTGATGCGTGCCGCTGTCTATCGCGATCAGCGCAAGCGCCGGCTGCCGGGGGAGGCGCCGGAAACCGGCGAAATCTATCCGCTGTCGGCGCGGCCGGCCGACAAGCGCGCCCCCTGAGCCAGCGCTTTACGGCCAGGCGCGGGCGCCCCAGATCATCCGTCGGGCGACGAAATGACGGGCCGGCGGGCAGAGGTCGAGGCCGAGCAGGCCGAGCCCGCGGGCCAGCCGCAGCGGCGGGCTGTCATTGGAGAACAGACGCACCACCTTGTCGGTAAACCAGGCGCTGCCGCGACGATCCAACTGACGACCGGCGGCGTAGGCGGCAAGATCGCTGCGGTCGACGCCATCCCGACACAGGAATTCCGCCAGTTCCCAGGCGTCGCGCAGGCCGAGGTTGAAGCCCTGGCCGGATACCGGGTGCAGCGTTTGCGCGGTGTTGCCGATCCAGACTTCGCGTCCCTTGACCAGTGTGTCGCGCAGGCGCAGCGCCAGCGGGAAGCGGCTGCGCGGGCCGGCAGCGGCGAAGCGCAGGCGCTCGCCGAACTGGGCCTGCAGTGCCGCCAGGAAGCGGCTGTCGTCCATGGCCATCACCGCGTCGGCCCGCGCCGGCGGCAGGGTGAACACGATGGAGAACTGCTCGCCGAGCGGCAGCAGCGCCAGCGGACCGTCCGGCGTAAAGCGCTCCCAGGCGCGGTTGCCGTGCTTCGGCGTCGGCGTCACTTCGCAGATCACCGCGTGCTGGGCGTAGTCGGCGACGGAAACCGCCGGATCGTCGTAGGCCGTCCCCTCGGCATGGACCAGCAGGCGGCAGCGGAAGCGGCGCATCGTGCCGTCGGCCTGGCGCAGCGCAACGGTGGCGCCGTCGTCGTCCGTATGGATGTCGATGATTTCCGCATCGGCCAGCAGGCTGTCGGCGGCGAGGTTGGCGGCCAGGGCGGCGGCGAGGTCGCGGTAGCGGACGACATAGCCGAGCGCCGGCAGTAGGTAGTCGGCCCGGTCGATCAGCGTGCGACCGAAGCCGTCTTTTTGCGATACATGGATGGTTTCGATCGGTGTCGCCGCCCGCGTCGGCCAGCTGGCGATCTGTTCGAGCAATTCGCGCGCGCCGTGCGACAGGGCCAGCGCGCGCGGGTCGGCCTGCAGCGCTTGCTGCGGTCGACGGTCGATGAGCCGCGATTTCTGACCGCCGGCGGCGAGCGCCAGATGCAGCGTCATGCCGACCGGGCCGGCGCCGATGATCAGGATGTCGACGGTTTCGACGGGCTCAGTCATGGCGCATCACTTCCTCGATCTCGGCCACCGTCTTCGGTGCTGTCGTATAGACATCGCAACCCTCGGCAGTGACGCGCACGTCGTCCTCGATGCGGATGCCGATGCCGGCCAGCGCGGCCGGTACGTCGGCGGCCGGGCGGATGTAGAGGCCGGGTTCGACGGTGACGGTCATGCCCGGCTGCAACACCGTCCATTGCTCGCCATCCTTGTATTCGCCGGCGTCGTGCACATCGAGGCCGAGCCAGTGACCGGTGCGGTGCATGTAAAAGCGGCGGAAATCGCCCTTCTCGATCAGGTTGTCGAGGTCGCCGCTGAGCAGCTTGAGGTCGACCAGGCCCTCTGTCAGCACGCGCACGGCGGCGTCGTGCGCCTCCATGAAGTGGCGGCCGGGGGCGGTGGCGGCGAAGGCGGCGTTCTGTGCTGCTAGCACGATTTCGTAGACGTCCTTCTGCGCCGCGCTGAAGCGGCCATTGACCGGGAAGGTACGGGTGATGTCGGCGGCGTAGCCGGCGACCTCGCAGCCGGCGTCGATCAGTACCAGCGTGTGGTCGTTCAACAGCTTGTCGTTCTCGACATAGTGCAGCACGCAGGCATTCGCCCCGCCGGCGACGATGGGCGTGTAGGCGTGGCCGTCGGCGCCGCGCTTGCGGAATTCGTAGGACAGCTCGGCTTCCAGCTCGTACTCGGCCATGCCGGGGCGGCAGGCGCGCATGGCGCGGGCGTGGCCGGCGCTGGCGATGTCGGCGGCGCGTTGCTGGATGGCGGCTTCGGCGTCGTCCTTGATCAGGCGCATGGCATCGAGTTCGGCGCGCAGCTCATGGATGGCGCGCGGCGCCCGTTTGCCGGCCCGGCTCTGGGCGCGCACGGCGTTCAGCGCCTTGGCGATGCGCGCATCCCACTCGGCGTCGTGGCCGAGGGCGTGCCACAAAGTGCTGCGGTCGACGAGCAATTCGGGCAGTTTTTTCTCCAGTTGCTCAATCGGGTAGGCGGCGTCGAAGCCGAAAGCCGTCTTTGCCGCCTTCGGGCCGTAGCGGTAGCCGTCCCAGATTTCCCGCTCTTCATGCTTCTCGCGGCAGAACAGGATGGACTTCGGCTTCTTGCCGCCGACCAGCACCAGCACCGCTTCCGGCTCCGGAAATCCGGTGAGGTACCAGAAGTAGCTGTCGAAACGGTAGGGATAGTGCGCGTCGCGATTGCGTACGACTTCCGGCGCCGTCGGGATGATGGCGACGCCGTCACCGATGGTTTGCAGCAGGCGCTTGCGGCGGGCGAGAAAGTGGGCGTGGCTCATGCGTTCCTCAATTCGGCATCCAGTTCGGCCAGACGTTCCGGCGTTCCTACGTCGACCCAGCGGCCGGCGTAGCGTTCCCCGCGCAGCGTGCCGGCAGCGATGGCGGCGTCGAGCAGGGGGCGCAGCTTGAGCGGCTGGCCGACCGGCACGTCCTTGAAAAAACTGGGCGAAAATACGCCGATGCCGGCGTAGGTGAGTGTTTGCTCACCCTGGGCAAAAACCACCTTGTCGCCGTCCAGGCTGAAGTCGCCGCCGCGGTGATGGGCTGGGTTGGCGACCATCAGCAGATGCGCCGGGCCGGACGAAAATCCTGCGGTCGACGGCAAAAAATGCTCAAAATTTATGTCGCACCAGATGTCGCCATTGACCACCAGGAAGGGCTGGTCGCCGAGCAGCGGCAAGGCCTGGGCGATGCCGCCGGCGGTTTCCAGCGCGCCCGGCGGTTCCGGCGAGTAGGCGATGCGGAGTCCCCACTGCGAACCATCGCCGAGTGCCTGCTCGATCTGCGCGCCGAGGTGGGCGTGGTTGATGAGCACCTCGCGGAAGCCGGCCGCCGCCAGCTTTTCCAGGTGCCAGACGATCAGCGGCTTGCCGCCAGCGACCAGCAGCGGCTTCGGCGTGTGGTCGGTGAGCGGCCGCATGCGTTCGCCGCGGCCGGCGGCAAGGATGAAGGCTTTCATTACTTGTAGCGGTAGCCGATCAGCTCGGTGTTGCCTTCGAGGCGGTCGAACAGGTTCTGCAGCGGCTTCAGCTGCAGGTAGCGGCTGGCGGTCTTGCGCGCGTAGTTGATGAAGCGCGGCAGGTCTTCGCTGTATTTTTCCTTGCCGTCGCGGTACTTCAGGCGGCAGAAGATGCCGAGCACCTTGAGGTGGCGTTGCAGGCCCATCAGCTCGTATTCGCGCCAGAAGGCGCCGAAGTCCTCGCGCACCGGCAGGCCGGCGGCGCGGGCCTTTTCCCAGTAACGGACAACCCAGTCGATTTCCTGCTCTTCTTCCCAGGAAATGAAGGCGTCGCGGAAGAGCGAGACGACGTCGTAGGTGATCGGGCCGTAGACCGCGTCCTGGAAGTCGATGATGCCCGGCGTCAGCGTTTCCTCGCTCTCGACGACCATCAGGTTGCGCGGCATGAAGTCGCGGTGCACGAACACCTTGGGCTGGCCGAGCGCCGAGTTGATGAGGAACTTGAAGGTCCGGTCGAGCATCACCTTGTCTTCGTCGGCGAGTTCGATGCCGAGGTGGCGGCCGACGTACCATTCCGGGAAGAGGTCGAGCTCGCGGCGCAGCAGGGTGCCGTCGTAGGGCGGCAGCGTCGCGGCGGTGGACGACAACTGCCACTGCACGAGCGTGTCGAGCACCGGACGCATCAGCGTGTCGGCCAGCGACAGATCGGCGTTGAGTGCATCGAGATAGCCGATGCGGCCGAGGTCGGTGAGGACGAGGAAGCCGTTATCGAGGTCCTGGTCGAGGATGCGTGGCGCAGCCAGCTTGGCCTTGGCGAGCAGACCGGCGACGTGGATGAAGGGTTTGCAGTCTTCCTTGTCCGGCGGCGCGTCCATCAGGATGCGCGTGCTGCCGTCCGGCCAGGTCAGGCGGAAGTAGCGGCGGAAGCTGGCGTCGGCGGAGGCCGGGGCGAGGGAGACGGATTGTTCGGGAAAGCGCTGGGCGACCCAGTCGTTAACAAGTTGATCGCGCGACATCGGGTGGTGGACGGTTCGTTGTAGAATGGCGCGATTCTAACACCCGGGTGCCTGCCGTTCCGGCGCTGGCCCGCTTCGCTTCGCCGCATGACAGGATTCTCCCGACGCCCGATCGCCACGCTGATCTGCTGCCTCTTTGCCGGGGTGCCGGCAGCGCGGGCGTCTGTCGAAGCGCAAGCGCCGGCTGATGCGGCAGTCCGCCCGCCGATGATGGTGGCGGTCATCGAAGCTTCGCCGTTGCGTGTCGACCGGCGCTTCGATGTGCTTTCCCGGATGCGGGCGGCACGCAAGCTGGCAGCCAGCGAGAAGCTCCCGGGGACGCCGCTGCCACCGAAACCGGATGACGACTATCCGCTGTTCCTGATCGCCGATCAGATGGAAGGGCAGACCGACGAGTCGACGCTGGCCGAGGGCAATGTCGAATTGCGTCGCTCCGGACAACTGCTCTACGCCGATCGCGTCCGCTACCGGCCGATCGACGATGAGGTCGAGGCCGACGGCAATGTGCGGCTGGTGCAGGATGGCAGCGAGATCGATGCGGTCCGGATGAAGATGCGGATGGCCGAGCAGATCGGTTTTGCCGATCAGGCACATTATTCGTTCGAGCGCGAGGTGCGTAGCCGTCTGTACGACAAGGGGCAGACGGTGGTGTCGGTAGCCAGCGTCAACGGCGCCAACAGCGGCGCGCCGATGATGCTCAACGTGCCGGACATCTATGGTTTGCCGACGGCGATGCCGCCGCGCCGGCGGACTTTTGGCAGTGGTGAGGCCGAGCGTATCGATTTCGAAGGCGAAAACCGGATTTCGCTGAGTCGTGCCACCTATTCGACCTGCAAGCCCGACGAGGCCGACTGGTATTTGCGCGCCGAACGCATGCACCTCGATCAGGATGCCAACGAAGGGACGGCAACGAATGCCTCGCTGTGGTTCAAGGGGGCGCCGATTTTCTACACTCCAGGCGCCTGGTTCCCGCTCAGCGACGACCGTCGGTCGGGCCTGTTGTCGCCAACGCTGAAGCATTCGACGAAGACCGGCCTCGACTTTTCGCTGCCTTTTTACTGGAATGTCGCTCCCAACTACGACGCTACCTTCTATCCGCGCTACATGAGTCGGCGCGGTGCCCAGCTGGGGGTCGAGGCGCGTTATCTGGACGAGTACCAGACTGCCGAATGGCGGGTCGAGTACATGCCGCACGATACCCTGTTCGGTGAGCGTCGTTACGCCTACGGCTTGAAGAACAACGTCAATTTCGGCAACGGCTTTTCCGGCAGCTTCGACTGGAATGGCGTGTCGGACGACTGGTACTGGGAAGACATGTCGTCGCGCCTGTTGCAGACCTCGCAGACCCAGTTGCCCAGACGGGTGACGCTCGCCTATGCGCCGGCATCGTGGCTGCAGACTTCGTTGCAGGTGTTGCGCTATCAGACCCTGCAACCGAATCCGGATTTTCCGATTGCGCGGCCCTATTTCCTGGAGCCGCGCATCAATGTGCTCGGCTACAAGGCCAACGTCCTGGGTACCGACTTCAGCCTGATCGGCCAGTATTCCCGCTTCACGCACGAGGAGTCGTCGATCAAGGACGTCGGTCAGCGGATGGTGCTCTATCCGCAACTGTCCTTGCCCATCGTGCATCCGGCCTTTCAGCTGACGCCGAAGATCGGGCTGCACATGACCAGCTATGCGATCGATCGCGCGCTGGCCAACGGCGGGCAATCCGAGAATATTTCGCGGACCCTGCCGATCTTCACGCTGGATTCGTCGGTGGTTTTTGAGCGTGAAGACAGTTTCCTGGGGGCCGGTTACATCCAGACCCTGGAGCCTCGTCTCTACTACGTTCGCATCCCTTATCGCGACCAGAGCAACATTCCGGTATTCGATACCGGCCTGAGCGATTTCAATTTCGCCCAGATTTTCTCCGAAAACCGCTACAGCGGTTATGACCGGATCAATGATGCCAATCAGCTGACGGCGGCGCTGACCACGCGTATCCTCGACAGCGAGACGGGGGCCGAGCGTTTCCGGGCGATGCTCGGGCAGCGTTATTACTTCGACCGTCAGCGCGTCAGCCTGCCGAATGAGACGACGCGGGAGGAAAACTTCTCCAACCTCATCGCCTCGGTCAGCGGCCTGCTGGCCCCGAAGACCTACGCCGAGATGACCTGGGAGTACAACTACAAGGACAGCCAGAACGAGCGCTTCTCCGCCGGCGTCCGTTTCCAGCCCGATTACGGCAAGGTGCTGGCAGCCAGTTACCGTTACACGCGCGATCCACTGACCGATCTGGCGACCGTCGATCAGGTCGATGTTGCCGGCCAGTGGCCGCTGTCCTCCCGCTGGTACGCAGTTGGCCGTTACAATTACTCGATGCGCGACCATCAACTGCTGGAAGCGATCGGCGGCCTGGAGTACAACGCCGGCTGCTGGGCGATCCGTGTGGTCGGCCAGCGCCTGAACGCAGTTTCCGGCACCCCCAACGATTCCATCTACCTGCAGCTCGAATTGCAGGATTTCGCCAGTATCGGCTCCAATCCGCTCAAACTGCTGCGGCGTAGCGTGCCCGGCTACGGCAAAATCAACGAATTGCCGGATAACTGACAGCCTCATTTTCATCACATGACCAGATTCCTGACTGCCCTTTGCCTTCTCCTGTCGCTGTTCGCCCTGCCGACGAAAACCGTGCTGGCCGAAACGCAGGATGCCGACTTCATCGTCGCCGTCGTCGGCGATGGCGTGATCACCCATAACGAACTCAAGTCCCGGCTGGCCGGGGTGCTGCGCCAACTCGAGAAGCAGGGAACGCCCCTGCCGCCGCAGGATGTGCTGGAGCGCCAGATGCTTGAGCGGATGATCATGGAACGCGCGCAGTTCTCGTATGCCAAGGAAAGCGGCCTGCGTATCGACGATGCCCAACTGGAACAGGCGCTCGGCCGCATCGCCGCCGGCAACAACCTGAGCCCGGCACAGTTTCGCAGCGCACTGGAAAAGGACGGTGTTTCCTATGCCCAGTTCCGCGAGGAAATCCGCGGCGAAATGACGATGGCCCGTCTGCGTGAGCGCGAGGTCGAAAGCAAGCTGGTGGTTTCCGAGGGCGAGATCGACAACTATCTCGCCAATCAGACCGCCAGCGGCGGCAACGAGGAATACCAGCTCGCCCACATCCTGTTGCGGGCGCCGGAGTCGGCTTCGCCGGAACAGTTGCAGAAACTTCGCCTGCGCGGCGAACAGGCGCTGGCCAAGGCCCGGGGCGGCGACAACTTCGCCGAATTGACCGCGGCCTATTCCGATGCGCCGGACGCCCTGCAGGGCGGCAATCTCGGCTGGCGTCCGTTGAGCCGCCTGCCGCAACTCTATGCAGAAATCGCCGGGCGTCTCGGTGAGGGTCAGGTCAGCGACCTGTTGCGTTCGTCGGCCGGTTTCCACATCGTCAAGCTGCTCGGCAAGCGAGGGGGCAACGGGCCGGTGTCGATCCAGCAGACGCATGCGCGGCATATCCTGATCCGGGTCAATGAAGTGACCTCGGAAAGCGAGGCGAAGCACAAGCTGGACATCGTTCGCGAGCGCATCGTCAACGGCCAGGATTTCGCCGAACAGGCCCGGTTGTATTCGCAGGACGGTTCGGCGGCCAAGGGCGGCGATCTCGGCTGGCTGAATCCCGGCGATACGGTGCCGGAATTCGAGCGGGCGATGAATGCCCTGAAGCCGGGCGAACTGAGCGAGGTCGTGCAGTCGCCGTTCGGCATGCACCTGATTCAGGTCATCGAGCGCCGCGAAAAGGACGTTTCGGCGGAGCGCCAGCGCACGGTTGCCCGTCAGGCGATCCGTGAGCGCAAGCTCGACGAGGCGTATCAGGACTGGCTGCGCCAGTTGCGTGACCGTACCTACGTCGAGAATCGCCTGGAGCAGCAATGAGCGAACCGGTGATCGCCGTCACCAGCGGCGAACCGGCCGGCATCGGTCCCGAACTGTGTCTGCGTCTGGCGGGGTGGTCCGGCGCCGGGCGCCCGGTTGTGCTCGCCGACCGCCAACTGCTGCAAGCCCGGGCGACGGCGCTTGCGGTCGACGTCGAAATCCGTGATTTTTCGCCGGAAACGCCGGTCGACCGCAATACTCTGGAAGTCATCCACGTTCCGCTGCGCGCGGCGGCCGACGCCGGTCGCCTCGATCCGGCCAATGCGGCCTACGTGCTCGAACTGCTCGACCGCGCGCTAGTCGGTTGTCAGTCCGGCGAATTCGCGGCAATGGCGACGGCGCCGGTACACAAGGGCGTGATCAACGCCGGTGGCGTGCCGTTCACCGGCCACACCGAATACCTCGCCGAAAAGACCGCGACGCCGCTGGTGGTCATGATGCTTGCCGGCGATACGCCGCACGGTCCGCTGCGCGTCGCACTGGCGACCACGCACCTGCCGCTGCGCGAGGTGCCCGACGCCCTGACGGCGGATCTGCTCGAACATACGCTGCGCATTCTCGACGCCGATCTGCGCGGCAAGTACGGCGTCGCCGAGCCGCATATCCTGGTCGCCGGGCTCAATCCGCACGCGGGGGAAGGCGGCTATCTCGGGCGCGAGGAGATCGAGGTCATCGCGCCGGCGCTGGAACGGCTGCGTGCCGACGGCTTGCGGCTGTCCGGCCCGTACCCGGCCGACACGATGTTCACGCCACCCGTGCTGGCCGGCGGCGACGCCGTGCTGGCGATGTTCCACGACCAGGGGCTGACTGCCCTCAAGTATGCAACCTTCGGCCGTGGCATCAACGTCACGCTTGGTCTGCCCATCATCCGTACCTCGGTGGACCACGGCACGGCGCTCGAACTGGCCGGTACCGGCAAGGCCGATGCCGGCAGCCTGTTCGCAGCGGTCGGCGAAGCCGCACGCATGGCAGCAAGGAAAAAATCATGAAGGGACATGTCGCCCGCAAGAGATTCGGCCAGAACTTCCTGATCGACCGGGGCATCATCGGTGCCATCGTCTCGGCAATCGATCCCAAACGGAACGATACCGTCGTCGAAATCGGCCCCGGCCTTGGCGCTATCACCATTCCGTTGCTGGAGCGTGTCGACCGGCTGCACGTCGTCGAGATCGACCGCGACCTGATCGCCCGCCTGAAAAAACAGCACGCGCCCGAGCGCCTGAGCATCCACGAAGGCGATGCGCTGGCCTTCGACTTCGCCAGCATCGGCAGCGATCTGCGGCTGGTCGGCAATCTGCCGTACAACATTTCGACGCCGCTGCTCTTTCACCTGGCCTGCTACGGTCAACAAGTGCGCGACATGCATTTCATGCTGCAGAAGGAAGTCGTCGAGCGCATGGTTGCCGAGCCCGGCAACGCCGATTACGGCCGGCTGTCGGTGATGCTGCAGTACAGTTTCTGGCTGGAGTGGTTGATCGACGTGCCGCCGGAAAGCTTCGATCCGCCGCCCAAGGTCGACTCGGCCGTGGTCCGGCTGATTCCCAAGCCACTTGAAGCGTTGACCGCAAGATCGCCGGCGATGCTCGAGAAAGTCGTCCAGGCCGCGTTCGCGCAACGCCGGAAAATGCTGCGCAACACGCTGAAAGGCGTGCTCGACGAAGCAGGCTTCGCGGCCTTGTCGATCGCCCCGACGCTGCGCCCCGAAGACCTGCCGGTCGAGGATTACGTGCGTATCGCCAACTATCTCACCCGCTGAAACTGGGTAGATACTTCCTTCAGTCCGGTTGTCCGGGTTTGCGGCAGGCGCTGTCCCGGAACGGCCCCTGAACCATCACCCAGCCATCGCCGGGCGGCGTTTGCGAGCAGAGGATCAGCGGGTCGTTGGCATTCTGCCAGCGGTACCAGGCGGCTGGGCCGGCGAGACTGACGCCGCTTTGCGACAGCAGGGCGACGACGGAAATGACGAAAATCGTGCGCATGAGGGGTTTCCCCGCGGGATGAGTGAATCCGCTCAGGTTACGGGAGGCCATCCGAGTGTCAGTAGCGATAGCACCGGTTGGCATTGTAATCCGCGGTTTTTCCGTTGAGCGCGTACATCCGGCAGAGCTGGCGTTTCGGTTCGTCGGCAGCCATTTTTTCCTCACGCATCTTGGTCTCCTTCTCGATCTGGGCCTGTTGCCATTTCTCTGCCTGTACCCGTGCTTCGTGGCGCTCGCGTTGCATTTCCAGCATTTGTGCCTGGGCGTTCGCCCGATACTCCAATTCCCGCTGGCGCTGTTCTGCTTCTCGCTGGGCGATCTCGTAAGAACGATCAATCAACTTTTCCTGATTGTTGATGCTGCCCTGAATCTGCATCCGTTCGTTCTCTGCGCGGTAAGTGTCAGTTTGAATGGCGCTGTTGTCGCGCCGTTCCTGAATGCTGATCTGCTTTTCCTGTATGGCTTTGTGGTCGTTCTGGCCGAGGAATTTATAAGCGCCGAACGCCAGCAGGCAAAGCGAACCACCGAGCAGCATCCGCTTGGCAAGCGAAGGTTCGGTCGGTGCAAAAGCCTCGGAGTGCCAATCACTTTGCGGCGTGGCCCGCTTATCGCTGGGGGCGTTGAGCGTCGCATCGTACCTCCGGCGACGGTCGGCGATCGACAGGGTGGCGTAGGCTTCTTCGACGAAGATCAATTGATTCCGTGCATCCTGGTCACCTGTCTGCATCTGGGCCTTGAGCTTTTCCGAGAGCTTTTCGTAGGCGGCCGAGATGACTTCATCGCTGGCTTTGCTTGAGACCTGAAGCAGGTCATAAAAAGTGGATTTCATGATCGTGACGGATGAACGGGAGTTTTGTCTTTTGATGAAGGCCGAATCAGGTCAGCCGGTCATCTTTGCGGCAATTATGCCATCCCCCTCCGCCAGATGCTTGCCTGCAGTGCAGGTGCGAAAGCTTCTGGCTGCGGGCGTTTCCGCAGAAAACAAAAAGGCGGCTCGGGTTACCCCTGCCGCCTTCTGCGAAAAAGCCCGGAAAGCCTTGCGCCGTCTCAGTCCTTCTTCAGCGGGCAGGTATTCATGCCGAGCAGCGGATAGAGCGGGCACCAGCCCATCAGGCCGGTGGCCAGGGGGACGACGCCGATCCATGCCCAGACCGGGCCACCGGTGAGTGCCCAGGCGATCAGGGCGATGCCGGCGACGATGCGCAGGATTTTGTCGATGCCACCAACGTTCGGTTTCATAGCGGTTCTCCATCAAGGGTTTGTTGACGGTGCCAATGTACGCGCCGGCGGTGATGGCGGTATGTAACCTGGGTCACACAAGGGCCAGTTTCTGCAGGCCGCTGCGGTCGGTCACGGTCAACTGCTCGCGGCCGAGGGAAACCAGGCCCTGCGCGGCGAAGCCCTTGAGCAGCCGGCTGACGATCTCGCGTACGCTGCCCAGTTCATCGGCCAGTTGCTGGTGAGTGACGTTCAGCGTGTCGCTCTGCCGGCCGAGGATCAGCTTGGCCAGCCGCTGGTCGAGACGAGCGAAGGCGACTTCCTCGACCAGTTGCATCAGTTCGCCGATGCGTTCGGCGAACAGGTGGAAGACGAAATCGCGGAATGGCGGATGTTCGACCAGCAGGCGGGAGAATTCGCCGACCGGCAGGGCGAGCAGCGTCAGCGGCGTTTCGGCGATGCCGCGCGCGTTGTAGTCGCTGTGGCCGAGCAGGCAGGACGACGAAATGATGCACGAGCCGCCCGGCACGACCCGGTAGAGCACCAGCTCGCGGCCGCTGGCGGCCTGTTTGACGACCTTGATGCTGCCGTCGAGCAGGAGCGGAAAACCCTGGCAGGGCTGATGTTCGGCAAAGACCTGCGTACCGGCCGGCAGGTGCAGCGCCTGGCCTGCCAGCAGACGATCGAGTCGGGCCGTCGGCAGGCCGTGCAGCGCCGGGTAGAGATTCAGGATACGGGTGCGGTCGACCGCAGCATTCATCGAAAAATCAACCCAGCGTGGCCCACACCGGCGCGTGGTCGGACGGCCGCTCGCGCTTGCGCGGTGCGCGGTCGACGCCGGCGGCGGTGCATTTTTCGGCGAGCGGACGCGACAGCAGGATGTGGTCGATGCGCAGACCGAGGTTCTTCTGGAAGCCGAGCATCCGGTAATCCCACCACGAGAAGGTTTTCTCGGGTTGCTCGAAGAGCCGGAAGCTGTCTTCCAGGCCGAGGCCGAGCAGGCGCTGGAAGGCGCTGCGCTCGGCTTCCGAGCACAGGATTTCGCCGGCCCAGCGGTCCGGGTCGTGGACGTCGCGGTCGTCCGGCGCAATGTTGTAATCGCCGCACAGCGCGAGTTGCGGATGCTTTGCCAGTTCGCCGTTCAGCCATTCGGCCAGCGCGTCGAACCAGCGCAGCTTGTAGTCGTATTTGTCGCTGCCGACGGCCTGGCCGTTCGGCATGTAGGCGCCGACCACGCGCACGCCGTCGACGGTGCCGCTGATCAAGCGCTTCTGTTCGTCTGGAAACAGCGGGTTGCCGTAGAGCACATCGTGGATCGGGCTTTTCGCCAGCAGCGCGACGCCGTTGTAGGTCTTCTGGCCCGAGAAGGCGACGTGGTAGCCGGCGGCTTCGATCTCGGCGCGCGGGAAATTGACGTCCTCGAGCTTGAGTTCCTGCAGGCAGACGACATCCGGCACGGCTTCGGCCAGCCAGTCGAGCAGGTGCGGCAGGCGGACCTTCAGGGAATTGACGTTCCAGCTGGCGATCTTCACGGGGAGGTGCTCCGTTTGGCGGCGGTTTTCGGGTAGGCGGCGAGGTCGAGCAGTTTGTGCCAGGCATTGGCATCGTAGCCGCGCTGGCTCTGGTTGCCGACTTTCAGTGACGGCACGTAGGGTTCGCCGACCAACTGCTTCAACTCGGCGATTTCCTCGGGCTTTTCCAGTTTTCGTTCGGTGAAGGGAACGCCGCGGCCATTCAGCAGTTCGCGCGCCTGCTGGCATTCGGTGACGCAGTTCGGCGCCGTATACAGCACGACCGGAAAGGCTTCTGCGGCCCGCTTCACGGCATAGGGCAGGCCGTCGTCCGGGAGCGGGGTGGCGGTGTTTCGTTCGACGTTGCGTGCCTTGCCGGGCGGTGGCGTGTCCGAAACGACGGTACGGCCGCTGGCATCGGTCCAGCGGTAAACCTGGGCCTGGGCGGCTGCGCAACTCAGGGCGAGGCAGGCGATCAACAGTCGGCGCATGCGCATTCTCCGGCAGGGGTCAGGCGGCGATCATGCCGCTGTGGCGCAGCAGCGCGTCCGGGCTCGGGGCGCGGCCGCGGAAGGCGGTGAAGTTCTCCAGCGCCGGCCGCTCGCCGCCGCGCGACAGGATTTCTTCGAGGAAACGCTTGCCGACCACCGGGTCGAACGGATCGCCGGCTTCCTCGAAGGCCGCGTAGCAGTCGGCCGACAGCACTTCTGCCCACTTGTAGCTGTAGTAGCCGGCCGCGTAGCCGCCGCCGAAGATGTGCGAGAAGCTGTTCGGGAAGCGGTGCCATGCGGGCGGGATCAGTACGGCGACCTCGTCGCGCACTTCGGCGAGTACGTCCATCACGGTCTTCTCGCCCTGGGGGGCGCTGCTTTTGTCAGTAAGCTCGTAGTGCAGGCGCATGTCGAAGATCGAGAATTCGAGCTGGCGCACGGTCATCATGCCGCTCTGGAAGTTCTTGGCGGCGAGCATCTTGTCGTAGAGCGCGCGCGGCAGCGGTGCGCCGCTGTCCACATGCGCGGTCATGCCCTGCAGCACGTCCCATTCCCAGCAGTAGTTTTCCATGAACTGGCTGGGCAGTTCGACCGCGTCCCACTCGACGCCGTGGATGCCGGAAACACCCAGTTCCTCGCCGCGCGCCAGCAGGTGATGCAGGCCGTGGCCGGTTTCGTGGAACAGGGTGATGACTTCATCGTGGGTGAAGGTCGCCGGTTTGCCGCCGACCGGGCGGGCGAAGTTGCAGTTGAGGTAGGCGATCGGCTTCTGGATGCCGCTGGCGGTACGCTTGCGCGAGCGCGCCTCGTCCATCCAGGCGCCGCCGCGCTTGGTCTCGCGGGCGTAGAGGTCCATGTAGAACTGGCCGACCAGCTCGCCGGCCGGCGTTTCGATGCGGTAGAAGCGGACGTCCTCGTGCCACACCGGCGCCTTGTCTTCCTTGACCTTGACGGTGAACAGGCTCTCGATGACCTGGAACAGGCCGGCGATCACCTTCGGCTCGGTGAAGTACTGCTTCACTTCCTGCTCGGAGAAGGCGTAGCGCGCCTGCATCAGCTTCTCGGAGGCGTAGGCGGCGTCCCAGGGCTGGAAGTCGGTCAGGCCCAACTCGTCGCGGGCGAAGGCCTTGAGTTCGGCGATGTCCTTCTCGGCAAAGGGCTTGGCCTTCTTCGCCATGTCGCGCAGGAAGTCGAGCACCTGCGCCGGCGTGTCGGCCATCTTGGTGTACAGCGAGACCTCGGCGAAGTTGTTGAAGCCGAGCATCTGCGCATCTTCTGCCTTGAGTTCGAGCAGGCGCTTGATCAGCGGGCCGTTGTCCCATTCCGGCTTCGAGTAGCCATTGTCGATCTCGGCGGCGCGCGTCGCGTAGGCGCGGTACAGGCGCTGGCGCAGCTCGCGGTTTTCGGCGTATTGCATCAGTGGACCGTAAGAGGGCGCGTGCAGCGTGAATTTCCAGCCGTCGACACCGGCCTTCTCGGCAGCTTCGCGGGCGGCGTCCTTCGCGTAGTCGGGCAGGCCGGCGAGCAGGCTTTCGTCGGTGACGATCTCGGCGAAGGCGTTGGTTGCGTCGAGCAGGTTTTCCGAGAACTTGGCGGCGATCTGCGACAGTTCTTCCATGATCGCCTGGAAGCGCGGCTTCTGGTCTTCCGGCAGTTCGGCGCCGCCGAGGCGGAAATCGCGCACCTCGTTGTCGACGATGCGCCGCTGTTCTGCGGTCAACGTCGAATATTCGGCACTTTTCTTCAGCGCCCGGTACTTGTCGAACAGCTTCAGGTTCTGGCCGAGCTCGGTGTAGAAGCGCGAAACCTCCGGCAGCATCTCGTTGTAAGCCTCGCGCCAGGCCGGCACGTCGTTGACCGAATGCAGGTGGCCGACGATGCCCCAGGCCCGGCCGAAGCCTTCCAGGCCGTCGCTCAGGGCGCCGGCGAAGTCGGCCCAGGTGGCTGGCGTCGCGTCATCGGTCAGGCGTTCGACCAGCGCGCGGCCGTCGGCCAGCAGTTGCGTGATCGCCGGCTTGACGTGTTCCGGCTGGATCAGGTCGAAGCGGGGCAGGTCGGTGAAGTCGAGCAGGGGGTTGGTGGCGGTCGTCATGATGTCGAGGCAATAAAAAGGGCGGTCGATGCCGCCCGTCATGCAGGGTCGGAAGCGATCATTCTACTAGTTCGCGATACGCATGCCACGAAGCATGGCCAAGGATCGGCAGAATGAGCACCAGTCCGAACAGCAGGGTGGCGAACCCGGCCAGGGTCAGCGTCACGATCAGGCTCGCCCACAGCAGCAGCGGCAGCGGATTGGCCAGCGTGGCGCGCAGGCTGGTCAGCATGGCTGTGGCGATGTCGCAGTCGCGGTCGAGCAGCATCGGCACCGAAACCACCGACAGGCAGAAGACGAAAGCCGCGAGCAGGCCGCCGAGGGCGAACCAGGTGGCGACGAACAAGCCGTGTTCGCCATGCAGCACGATGTCGGTGAGCAGGACGCTGCCGTCGATCGCGCCACCGCCGGTCAGCAACGCGAAGGCGATCGCCGAGAAGCGCTCCCAGATCAGCGCCGCCAGCCCCAGCAGCAGACCGAACAGGGCCAGCGATTCGCCATGCCGACGGAAGATGCGCAGCGAATCGATGAACAGCGGACGGCGGCCTTCGGCATGGGCGCGGCTCAGTTCGTAAAGGCCGGCGGCGAGCAGCGGGGCAAGCAGGAAGAAGCCGGTGACGGCGACCGTCAGCAGATGGGGGTGGTCGAGCGCCGCCAGCAGGATCAGGTCGCCGCCGAGCGCGAAGAGCAGGCCGTAGGCCAGCGACGGCAGCGGGTTATAGCGCAGGTCCTGCCAGCCGGCGCGCAGCCAGGCAAAGGGGCGGGTCGGCGGAAGGGCGCGAATGCCGGGGAGATCGAATCCCCGGTCGCGGGCATCGGAAGAAAAACGCATGGCAGTCTCCTTCTGGGGATACTGCCGTTCGACCCGGCAGGTGTCTGCCGGGTTCCCGAAGCTTTTACAGCGTGTTGCCGGTCAGCTTTTCGTAGGCTTCGACGTACTTGGCGCTGGTGCGGTCGACGACTTCGGGCGGCAATTTCGGTCCGGGCGCCTTCTTGTTCCAGTCCAGGGTTTCCAGATAGTCGCGCACGTACTGCTTGTCGTAGGACGGCGGGTTGCAGCCTTCGGCGTACTGGTCGGCCGGCCAGAAACGCGAGGAATCCGGGGTCAGTGCCTCGTCGATCAGGTGCAGCGTGCCGGCCGCGTCGATGCCGAATTCGAACTTGGTGTCGGCGATGATGATGCCGCGCGTCGCCGCGAAGTCGGAGGCTTCCTTGTACAGCCGGATGGCGGCGTCGCGGGCTTCGGCACAGAGTTGCGCGCCGGTCTTGCCGGTGCCCTTGAGTGCGTCGTTCAGCGTTGCGTCGCAGTTGGCGGCGGCCTGTTCGAACGAGACGTTCTCGTCGTGGTCGCCGACTTCCGCCTTGGTGGCCGGCGTGAAGATCGGTTCCGGCAGCTTCTGCGCCAGCTTGAGGCCGGCCGGCAGGGCGATGCCGCAGATCGCGCCGGTCGCCTGGTAGTCCTTCCAGCCGGAGCCGATCACGTAGCCGCGCACGACGGCTTCGATGGGCAGCGGCTTCAGGCGCTTGACGACGACGGCACGGCCGCGCACCTGTGCGCGTTCGCTTTCGCTGACGACCGATTCCGGATCGACGCCGGTCAACTGGTTCGGCACGATGTGGCCCAGTTTGTCGAACCAGAAGTTGGCGACCGCTTGCAGCACTTCGCCCTTGCGCGGGATCGGGTCCGGCAGGATGACGTCGAAGGCCGACAGGCGGTCGGTGGTGACGATCAGCAACTGGTCGGCGTTCACCGCGTAGATGTCGCGGACCTTGCCCTTGGACAGGAGCGGCAGGCTGGTGATGGAGGAAGCGAAAAGCGGTGCGGTCACGATGGTCGTCCCGAAGGCAAAAGGCGAATTATAAATCAGTGCTGACTGGCTTCTTCGGCGGCGAGCTTGCGCCGCATCCGGCGCGTGCCCCAGGCGACCAGGCCGGCGATCACTGGGATCGAGATCGCCGTGATCGCGTCGGTGTTCAGGTGGTGCAGTTCCTTGGTGCCTTTGGCGATGTATTGCACGAGCTGCGAGCCGTAATAGGTCAGCACGACCACCGACAGGCCCTCGACCGCTTCCTGCAGATGCAGTTGCAGCTTGGCGCGCTTGTTCATCTGGGTCAGCAGTTCCTGGTTCTGGCGTTCCAGTTCGATGTCCACGCGGGTGCGCAGCAACTGGCTGTTGCGTGCGACACGGGCGGAGAGTTCCTCCTGGCGGCGGGCGATCGTCGTGCAGGTATTCATCGCCGGCAGCAGGCGGCGCAGCATGAACTCCTCGAAGGTCGGCAGGCCGGAGATGCGGGTTTCGCGCAACTCCTCGATGCGTTGCATGACCAGGCTGTGATAGGCGCGCGAGGCGCCGAAGCGGAAGGTCGTGCGGGCCACCGAGTTTTCAACTTCGGCGGCCAGTGCCGACAGCGATGACAGCACGGCGCGCTCGTCTTCGGCGGTCCTGGCCTGGGTGATCCGGTCCATCATCTCGGCCAGCTGCTTTTCGCCGGCGTACAGCCACTTGCCGACTTCCTTGGCGACCGGCAGGCCGAGCAGCGCCATCAGGCGGTAGGTCTCGATCTCGACCAGGCGCTGCACGGTGCGGCCGGTCTGGCGCTGGGTCATCCGTTCGTTGAGGATCAGAAAGCGCGAGAAGCCGTTGTCGATCTTGAAGTCGCTGAAGATCCAGGCGGCCTCTTCGGCGACGCGGGCGGCGACCATCGTCCGGCCGTTCGGCGTCAGGCTGGCGAGCACCGAATCCGGGCTGATTTCATCGGTGGACCGCAGCTCGACGTGGGTCGCCACCATCAGTTTGCCGGGGATGCCGGACAGCCATTCCGGATGCACCGCATCGAAGGCGGTGGCTTCCGGGTTGAGCTGTTCGCCGGTATCGAGGGGGCGGAAGAAGGTGTAGCTGGAAAATTCGGTATGCAGCTCCCAGCGCATGCGGAAAGCACCGGCGTCGATCATCACGTGCGCGTCGGTGCTGTCGATGGCGTTGCAGACATGGCCCTGGCAAAGCTTGGTCAGGTTTTCGCGCTCCGCTTCGGCGGTGGTCGCGCTGTGCTTGAAGACCAGGTGCGAGATCAGCCAGGCGCCGAGCAGCGGAACCGGCGGCCGGGCGTGGAATTCGTTATTCAGGCGCTGGCGCAGCGGGTGCTCTTCGAGATTGGCGAGAAGGAAGCGCGGATGCATGTCGGAGGGGCTCATGTTGCAGTGCAGCAGATTGTATCACCCCGCTCGGCCAGGGGCTTTGCCGGGCAGGTAGTTGTCGAATTCGGCTTCCAGCGCCGGAGCGGCGGCATCGAGCAGGAAGCCGCGGAACTCGCCGCCGGCCGGCAGCAGCCGCTTGGTGTTCATGTGCACGACGTACCAGGTGCGTTCGATCGGCGTGCCGACGACGTCGAGGATCGCCACTTCGCGGGTCTTCAATTCCAGCGGCAGGGTATGCAGCGACAGCAGCGCGACCCCCATGCCGGCCATCACCGCCTGCTTGATCGTCTCGTTGCTGCCCATGCTGATCGTCCGGGCCGGGGTGAACAGGTGATTCTTGAACATTTCCTCGGCGACGCGGCGCGAACCGGAACCTTCCTCGCGCAGCAGCAGCGTTTCGTGGCGCAGCTCGTGCAGTTCGAAGCGGCGGGCATCGCGCAGCGGATGATCGGCCGGTGCGACCAGCACGTAGGGATGCGGCGCCATCGGTTCGCCGTGTGCATCGATTTCGACCGGGATGCGGCCCATCACCGCCAGGTCGATGGCGTTGTCCTGCAGCTTCTGCAGCAGCGCGGCGCGGTTGCCGACGGTGAACTGGACGTCGATGCCCGGGTGGGCCTGGGCGAATTTGGCGAGTAGCCGCGGCATGAAGTACTTGGCGGTACTGACCAGACCGACCGAAATCTGGCCGCTTTCGGCGCCGGCCAGCGACTGCAGGTTGGCTTCGGCGTCCTTGATCTCGCCGAGGATGCGCAGCGCGTGATGGACCAGCAGTTCGCCGGCGCCGGTCAACGCGACACCGCGGCCCATGCGTTCGAACAGCGGCAGGCCGACGTTGTCCTCCAGCTGTTTCAGCTGCATCGATACGGCCGGCGGCGTCAGGTGCAGTTCTTCGGCAGCGCGCGCATAGCTCAGGTGGCGGGCGGCGACGACGAAAATCTGGAGCTGGCGCAGCGTCAGGTTGCGGACGAAGTTCATGATAGCCTGATTGGTTGCGGTTTCGGTTGAAGCGATCGCTTAACTTTAGAGCCTGCGCCGGCCGGGGTCAAACGACAAAAACCCCGCCGTGGCGGGGTTGACCGCAGGGCTCAGGCCGCCGGTCGCAACTTGTGCCGCCAACCCGGATACAGCTGATCGGCGTCCTGCGGGAAGGACTCGAAGGCGCGGGCGAATTCATGATGATCGCGCGCCCAGTCGACCGGATCGGCGCCGGCCTTCCAGCATTCGTAGGCCTGACGCAGCGAACGGGCGCCAGCGGCCGGGCTGTCGATGTGGCCGTAGGAACCGCCGCCGGCGGTGTTGATGACGTTGCCGTGGCCGAGGTTGTCGAAGAATCCGGGCAGGCGCAGCGCGTTCATGCCGCCGGAGATGATCGGCACGGTCGGCTTCATGCCGTACCAGTCCTGGTCGTAGACCGGCCCCTGATAACTATCGCGCTCGATGATGTAGGCGCAGGCGCGGTCGTCCTTCTCGCCCTCCATCTTGCCGTAGCCCATGGTGCCGACGTGGATGCCGGAGGCGCCCTGCAGGCGGCTCATCTTGGCCAGCACGTAGGCGGTGTAGCCACGCTTGCTCTGCGGGCTGGTGACGGCGCCGTGGCCGGCGCGGTGGTAGTGCAGGAACTGGTTGGCGAAATGCCGGCGTGCCGTGGTGATCATGCCCGGCCCGCCGACGTAGCCGTCAACCAGGAAGGCCACCTTGTCGGCGTCCGGCCCGAAGGTCTCGAGGATGTACTCACCACGCGCGATCATTTCGTAATGGTCGTCAGCGGTGATGTTGGCGGAGAACAGCTTGGCCTCGCCGGTCTCGTCCATGGCCCGCTTCATCGCGTCGTAGACGAGCGGGATGGTCTGCTTCATTGGCGCGAAGGTCTGGTTGCCCTGCGGTTCGTCGTTCTTGATGAAATCGCCGCCCAGCCAGAACTCGTAGGCGGCGCGGGCGAAGGGCTCGGGCCGCAGGCCGAGCTTGGGCTTGATGATCGTGCCGCTGATGTAGCCGCCATCGACGACCGGCCGGCCGAGCGTGCGCCAGAGGTCGGCGATGCCGCGGCTGGGGCCGTCGAACAACTCGATGGCGCGACGCGGCACGTAAAAATCGACCATCTTGGCGTACTCGATGTCGCCCATGCCCTGGTTGTTGCCGATCGTCAGCGTCAGGAAGGAGACCAGCATCATCCGGCCGTCGATCAGGTTGCGGTCGAACAGATCGAGCGGATAGGCGATGCGCATGTCCTCGTTCGCCGCGTCGATGTAATAGACCAGCGCATCGACGCCGCGCGTGAAGTCGTCGGTGGTGCTGACCTCGACGTTGGTGCCGGTGGAAGACTCGGCGGCGAAGTGAGCGGCCGCTTCGAGGTAGCCGTGGCCGGCCTTGGGCTTCATCCGGTAGGCGCAGAGGATGTGCCGGCCGCCGGCGATCAGCTCGGCTTCCTTGAGGCTCAGGTCGGCATAGCGCTTCGATTGATCCATCTTTTGTCTCCTTGGTGTGTTCGCCGGGTGGCTGGAATGGAGACCATCTTAGGAAGGACAAAAGATAAATAACAGTCACGTATTTTTATGGAATTGTTCAGTAATTTCTTACTGTTCCGACCGCGCCCGTCGATCAATAAAAGCAGACCGTGTTGCGTCCGGCATCCTTGGCCCGATACATCGCCAGATCGGCCTGTTTCAGAATCTCGTCGGGTTCGATGCCGTTGCCGATGAAGACGCGGATGCCGATGCTCGCCGAGCAGCGATGTTCAATTTCCTGCCCGGCCAGGCCGCCGTGCTCGACACTCAAGCGGTAAGGCTCGGCCAACCGGCCGCGGATCTTCTCGGCAATCGTCGCCACCTGCTCGCGTGACACGGCAGGATCGCGGTCCAGCTCGCGGATGATCACGACAAACTCGTCGCCGCCGAAGCGGGCGACCGTATCCGTTTCCCGCACCCCGGCCTTGAGCCGCCGGGCCGCTTCGATCAACAGCAGATCGCCCGCTTCGTGGCCATGCAGATCGTTGAGCGGCTTGAAATTGTCCAGGTCGAGAAAGAGCAGTGCGCCGAAAATCCCCGAACGCCGGCTCGACGCCAGGCTCTGCCCGAGGCGATCCTCGAGCAGGCGGCGATTGGGCAGACCGGTCAGCGGATCGTAGAAGGCCAGCTGTTGGATCTGGTCCTGCAGTTGCTTGCGTTCGGTCGTTTCGCGGCTGATCCCGTGGTAGCCGACAATCCGCCCATGCGCGTCGCGCTCCGGCTTCGACAGCACCTCGCCCCACAGCAGCCGGCCGTCCTTGCAGCGATGCTGGACCTCGAAAGTGACCGCGCCGGTGATCGTGCCGTCAGCCTCCCTGTCCTGGCGCTGCTTGATCAGATCGTTCACCGTCGCGATGCCCTCGTCGGTGAACATCTCGAAAACATGGTGGCCGATCACCTCGTCCGCCCTGAAACCGCGCAGTTTCTCGTCGGTCGGGTTGATGTAGGTGATGAACAGGTTCCGGTCGGCGCGCCAGATCACGTCGGAAACATCCTCGGTCAGCCGCCGGAACAAGGCCTCGCTGGCCCGCAGCGCCGCCAGTTCGCGGTGCATCCGCAGCAGCTTCCCGAGCAGAAACAGCAGAACCGCAAGCAGCAGCCCGCCGCCCCCGAGCACCAGCATCCCGTCCAGCATCACCAACCGGCCTCCTTGGTTCCGAACCCCGATCCCGGTCGCCTCGGTGTCTCAGCAAACCGGCAGATGCCGAAAAAGCACCGGGAAACCGGCGCACGGGGTTAGTCTTTGTGTTGGCGCATCGTACCGCAAGGAAGGGGCGGCAGCGACTTTCGGTCAAGGGCGGCGAATCCGGGTAATGGCCTCAGGGCTGTTCACCGCCTCCCCCGCTTGAGTGCAAAACCACCTCCCCCAACGAACACCCCACCAACCCCTCCAGCACCCTTTCCGCTCCCCGAAAATCCTGGCCGCGGGTGTATTCGCTGATCGTGACCACGCAGCGCAGTCCTGCGGTCAACGCCGATTTCAGACCCATTTCCGAATCTTCGATGGCCAGGCAGGCGGAGGCCGGCAGCGCGAGGCGGTTGAGGACCCACTGGTAGATGTCCGGGGCCGGCTTCTTGGCCGGGACGATGTCGCCGGCGCCGATCACGTCGAACCAGTCGGGGGCGTCGGGGCCGAGGTTGGCGCGGAGCAGGGCGTCGACGTTTTCGGGCGTGGTCGTCGTGGCGATGGCCAGGCGGAGGCCGGCTTGTCGGGCTTCATTGATCAGGCGGGCGACGCCGGGGCGCAGCGGCAGTTGGCCGCGGTCGACCAGGCGCAGGTAGTGCGCGGTCTTGATCTTGTGCAGTTGGCCGACCAGCGCGTCGAAGTCGGGGCGCTCGGCGATGGCCGGGGCATCGTGCGCGGCGTAGTGGCGGATGCGTTCCTTGCCGCCGGTGACGGCGAGCAGTTCGCCGTAGCGCTGTTCATCCCAGTGCCAGCTTAGACCGCAGTCGCGGAAGGCGGCGTTGAAGGCGACGCGGTGGCCGTCGCGCTCGGTTTCGGCGAGCGTGCCGTCGACGTCGAAGATCAGGGCTTGGCAGGTTGTCATGGCGCGACGATACGGCGCCGGCGCGGGGACGGCCAGTCAGCTTTTCTGACGCCTGCGGTCAGGCCTTTTTAATCAGCGATGACTTAATGCCTGCTTAAAAAATCCTGACTGTCACTTAATTCAACTGTCGCTTATCGTGACTCGACCGTCGATAACACAACAATGACTGGAGACAAGATCATGCTATTCGGACGTACCACGCTGTCGAAGTTCGTCATCGAGCAGACCCGCGGTCAGCACAGCGAACTGGGGGCGCTGTTGATCGACGTTGCGGCGGCGGTCAAGAGTATTTCGGCGTTGGTCGGCAAGGGCGCGCTGTCCGGGTTTTCCGGTTACGCGGCGGCGACCAACGTGCAGGGCGAGGCGCAGAAGAAGATCGACGTGCTGGCCAACGAGGCCATCCTGCGCCATTGCGAGTGGGGCGGCCAGCTGGCCGGCATGGCCTCCGAGGAACTGGAGGCGCCGTATCGGATTCCCGACGATTATCCGCGCGGTCGTTATCTGCTGGTCTTCGATCCGCTGGATGGATCGTCGAACAGCGACGTCAATGTGTCGGTCGGCAGCATTTTTTCCATCCTGGCGCGGTCGACCGCAGGCGAGGCGCAAAAAGCCGATTTCCTCCGTCCGGGCCTTGAGCAGGTTGCCGCCGGCTACGCCATCTACGGCCCGGCGACGATGTTGGTACTGACTGTCGGCAGCGGCACGCACGGTTTCACGCTCGACCGCGAGAGCGGCAACTTCATCCTGACCCATCCCGACATCCGGGTGCCGGTCGAGACGCGCGAGTTCGCCATCAATACCTCCAACGAGCGTTTCTGGGAGCCGCCGGTGCAGCGCTACGTGGCCGAATGCAAGGCCGGCCGCAGCGGTATCCGCGGAGCCGATTTCAACATGCGCTGGATTGCCTCGATGGTCGCCGAAGTGCATCGCATCCTGATGCGCGGCGGTATCTTCATGTATCCGAAGGACCACAAGGACCCGGCCAAGCCCGGACGCCTGCGCCTGCTGTACGAGGCCAACCCGATGGCGATGCTGATCGAGCAGGCCGGCGGGGCGGCAAGTACCGGGCGCGGGCGCATCCTCGAAGTGGCGCCGGAAGCGCTGCACCAGCGCGTGCCGGTGATCCTCGGTTCGCGTGAGGAGGTCGAGCGGCTCGAACGTTACCACCACGAATACGACACCGGGGCCGACCGTCCCTTCGTCTCGCCGCTGTTCGCCGAACGCTCGCTGTTCCGCGACTGAGCCGCCGCATTCCATCTTCCGGGGAGTCCCGCCATGTCCGTCAAGCATCCGATCATCGCCATCACCGGCTCGTCCGGCGCCGGCACCAGCACGGTGATGCAGAGTTTCCAGCACATCTTCCGGCGCGAAAAGCTCAACGCCCAGATCGTCGAGGGCGATTCCTTCCACCGCTACGACCGGCTCGCCATGCGCGCCGAGATGAAAGCGCAGGAAGCCGCCGGCAATCTCAACTTCAGCCATTTCGGACCGGACGCCAACCTGCTCGCCGAACTCGAACAGCTCTTCGTCGATTACGGCCGCGCCGGCAGCGGCAGGGTGCGCAAGTACCTGCACGATGCCGGTGAAGCCGAACCCTGGGGCCAGGAGCCGGGGACCTTCACGCCGTGGCAGGAGATTAGCGGCGACACCGACCTGATGTTCTACGAAGGCCTGCACGGCGCCTGGGCCGGCGACGGCATCGACATCGCCGCGCAGGTCGACCTCTGCGTCGGCGTCGTGCCGATCATCAACCTCGAGTGGATCCAGAAACTGCACCGCGACCAGAAGCTGCGCGGCTACTCGCAGGAGGCGGTGACCGACACCATCCTGCGCCGCATGCCCGACTACGTCAGCCACCTCTGCCCGCAGTTCAGCCGTACCCATGTCAATTTCCAGCGGGTGCCCATCGTCGATACCTCCAATCCCTTCATCGCCCGCGACATCCCGAGTGCCGACGAGAGCATGGTGGTGATCCGCTTCGCCAACCCGAAGGGCATCGACTTCCAGTACCTGCTCAACATCCTGCACGGCAGCATGCTCACCCGTCCGAACACGCTGGTCGTCCCCGGCGGCAAGATGGGCCTGGCGATGCAGATGATCTTCACGCCGATGGTCCTGCGCCTGATGGACCTCAAGCGCCGCGCCTGACCCGGGGAGACTGCCATGGAGAGAGACATGACGACGAACACGCTGCGCCGCGACCTGGCCAACGCCCTGCGCTTTCTTGCGGTCGACGCCGTCGAACAGGCGAAATCCGGCCATCCCGGCGCGCCGCTGGGCATGGCCGACATCGCCGAAGTGCTGTGGCGCGACCACCTGAAACACAACCCGGCCAACCCGCAGTGGCCCGACCGCGACCGCTTCGTGCTGTCGAACGGCCACGGCTCGATGCTGATCTACGCGCTGCTGCATCTGACCGGCTACGACCTGCCGCTCGATGAATTGAAGCGTTTCCGCCAGCTCGGCAGCAAGACCGCCGGGCATCCGGAAGTCGGCCACACGCCGGGCGTCGAGACGACCACCGGGCCGCTCGGCCAGGGCCTGGCCAACGCGGTCGGCATGGCACTCGCCGAGAAGCTGCTGGCGCAGCGCTACAACCGGCCGGGCCACAACATCGTCGATCACCGCAGCTGGGTCTTCCTCGGCGACGGTTGCCTGATGGAAGGGATCAGCCACGAGGCCTGCTCGCTGGCCGGCGTCTGGGGCCTGGACAAGCTGGTTGCCTTCTACGACGACAACGGGATTTCGATCGACGGTCACGTCGACGGCTGGTTCCGCGACGACACGCCGGGCCGCTTCCGCGCCTACGGCTGGCACGTCGTCGGCCCGGTCGACGGACACGATGCGACGGCGCTGGCGGCAGCGATTGCCGAGGCGAAGTCGGTGCACGGCAAGCCGGTGCTGATCGTCTGCCGCACGCAGATCGGCCACGGCGCGCCGAGCAAGGCCGGCACGCACGACGTGCATGGCGCACCGCTCGGCGCCACCGAGATTGCCGCGATGCGCGCCGCGCTGAACTGGCCGCATCCGCCCTTCGTCGTGCCGGAGGCCCTGCGCGCCGCGTGGGACGCCCGCGCCGCGGGCAGCCAGGCCGAAAGCACCTGGCGCGAAAGCTTCGCCGCCTATTGCCGGCAATACCCGGAGCTCGCTGCCGAATTCGAGCGTACCCAGGCCGGCGGCTTGCCTGAAAGCTGGCCGGAAATCCGTGGCGAACTGCTGTCGACCGCAGCGGCGAAGACGGGCGGCATCGCCAGCCGCAAGTCGTCGCAGAATTGCCTCGATTTCCTGGTCGACCGCATCCCCGAACTGCTCGGCGGCTCGGCCGACCTGACCGGCTCCAACCTGACCGCCGGCAAGGGCAGCCGGGCCTGGCACGCGGCTGCGGTCGACAGCGTGCCGAACTACCTTTCCTACGGCGTCCGCGAGTTCGGCATGACGGCGATCATGAACGGCGTCGCGCTGCACGGCGGGCTGATTCCCTACGGTGGCACCTTCGCGGTGTTCTCCGACTACGCCCGCAACGCGATCCGCATGAGCGCGCTGATGCAGCAGCGCGTCGTCCATGTGCTGACGCACGACTCGATCGGCCTCGGCGAGGACGGCCCGACGCACCAGCCGGTCGAGCACGTCGGCAGTCTGCGGCTGATTCCCGGCCTCGACGTCTGGCGGCCCTGCGACGAGCTGGAAACGGCGGTCGCCTGGGCCGAGGCGCTGGCGCGCCGCGACGGCCCGAGCGCCCTCTTCCTGTCGCGCCAGAACCTCGACCAATGCGGCGACCGGCCGGGCCGCGCCGAGGACATCGCGCGCGGCGGCTACGTGCTGCGCGAGGCCGATGGCCCGGCGCAGGCGGCGATTCTGTCCACCGGTTCGGAAATCGGCATCGCGCTGGCCGCACAGCGCCAGTTGGCCGAACAGGGCGTCGCCGTGCGCGTGGTCTCGATGCCCTGCGCCGAGCGCTTCGACCGGCAGCCGGCGGCGTGGCGCAAGGCGGTGCTGCCGACCGGCCTGCCACGCGTCGCCATCGAGGCGGCGCACCCCGATCCGTGGCGCAAGTACGTCGGTCTCGACGGCGACGTGCTGGGCATCGGCCGTTTCGGCGAATCGGCGCCGGCTGCCGCCTTGTATGCCCGCTTCGGGCTGGATGCCGAACATCTGGTACGGGCGGTGATCGACACCGTCGTGCGCAACAGCGACAGCGACGGCGATTTTTGAGCCGTTGCCGCGGTCGACCGCAAGATTTCACAAAAACAGGAGACAACCATGCCCATCCGGGTGGCAATCAACGGCTTCGGCCGTATCGGGCGAATGGCCTTGCGCGCCATCGCCGCCGAGGCGGAATTCGCCGATCTCGAAGTGGTCGCGATCAACGACCTGCTCGAGCCCGACTACCTCGCCTATCTGTTGACGCACGATTCGGTGCACGGCCGTTTTGCCGGCGCAGTCAGCGTCGACCGCGACACGCTGGTGGTCGATGGCCGCCGCATCCGGCTCAGCGCCGAACGCGATCCGGCGGCGCTGGACTGGGGCGGCGTCGGCGTCGACCTGGTGATCGAGGCGACCGGCTTCTTCCTGACCGAGGAAAGCTGCCGCGCCCATCTGGAGGCCGGCGCCCGCCAGGTGGTGCAGTCGGCGCCGGCCAGGGACGACACGCCGATGTTCGTCTATGGCGTCAATCACGCCGACTACGCCGGCCAGCCGATCGTCTCGGCGGCCTCGTGCACGACCAACGGCCTGGCGCCGGTGGCCAAGGTGCTCAACGACCGTTTCGGCATCCGCCGCGGCCTGATGAGCACGGTGCACGCCGCCACGGCCACGCAGAAGACCGTCGATGGTCCGTCCGGCAAGGACTGGCGCGGCGGCCGCGGCATCCTGGAAAACATCATCCCGTCCGCGACCGGCGCGGCCAAGGCGGTCGGCAAGGTGATCCCGGCGCTGAACGGCCGGCTGACCGGCATGGCTTTCCGCGTGCCGACTTCCGACGTCTCGGTGGTCGACCTGACCGTCGAACTGAGCCGCGAGGCGAGCTACGCGGAGATCTGCGCGGCGATGCGCGAGGCCGCCGGCGGTGCGCTCAAGGGCGTGCTCGCCTATACCGACGCAGCGGTGGTCTCGACCGATTTCCGCGGCTGCCCGCAGCCCTCGGTGTTCGATGCCGGCGCCGGCATCGCGCTGGACTCGAGTTTCGTCAAGGTCGTCGCCTGGTACGACAACGAGTACGGCTACACCTGCAACCTGCTGCGCCTGGCCCGCCACATCAGCCAGCCGGCGCTGCACTGAGGAGACGACGATGGCCCTGATTTCCCTGCGCCAGCTGCTCGACGACGCCGCCGAGCACGCTTACGGTCTACCCGCCTTCAACGTCAATAATCTCGAGCAGATCCAGGCGATCATGCAGGCCGCCGAGGCCTGCGACAGCCCGGTCATCCTGCAGGCCTCGGCCGGCGCCCGCAAGTACGCCGGCGAGCCTTTCCTGCGCAAACTCGTCGAAGCCGCCATCGAGCAGTACCCGGACATTCCCGTCTGCCTGCACCAGGACCACGGCACCTCGCCGGCGGTCTGTCAGCAATCGATGCGCAGCGGCTTCTCCAGCGTGATGATGGACGGTTCGCTGGGCACCGACGGCAAGACGCCGACCAGCTACGCCTACAACGTCGCGACGACCGCCAGGGTGGTCGAGATGGCGCACGCGATCGGCGTCTCGGTCGAAGGCGAACTCGGCTGCCTCGGTTCGCTGGAAACCGGCGAGGCCGGCGAGGAGGACGGCGTCGGTGCCGTCGGCAAGCTCGACCACGCGCAACTGCTGACCGACCCCGACGAAGCCGCCGACTTCGTCGCCAGGACCGGCGTCGATGCGCTGGCCATCGCCATCGGCACCAGCCACGGCGCCTACAAGTTCACCCGCCCGCCGACCGGTGAAATCCTTGCCATCGACCGCATCAAGGCGATCCACGCGAAGATTCCGCACACTCATCTGGTCATGCATGGTTCCTCCAGCGTGCCGCAGGAATGGCTGGCGACCATCCGCCATTACGGCGGCACGATCAAGGAAACCTACGGTGTGCCGGTCGAGGAGATCGTCGAAGGCATCAAGCACGGCGTGCGCAAGGTGAACATCGACACCGACATCCGCCTGGCGATGACCGGCGCGATGCGCAAGGCGATGGCCGAGAAACCGGAGGAATTCGATCCGCGCGCCTTCCTGAAAGCCGCCGTGGCCGCCGCCCGCGACCTTTGCCGGGCGCGTTTCGAAGCCTTCGGTTCGGCCGGGCGGGCCAGCCGGATCAAGCCCTTGGCGCTGGAGAAAATGGCCGCCACCTACCGTTGACCCCACCCGATTCTGCTTCGAGCAACTCTGCGCGACCCTTGTGTCGTCTTTGGCCCCGTTCGCGGGGCCTTTTTTTGCCCAGGAGACTGCCATGTCCGATTTCGCTTCCGACCCCGCTTTCGTCATCGCCCCGAGCATCCTGTCGGCCGACTTCGCCCGTCTCGGCGAGGAAGTCGCCAACGTCGCCGCCGCCGGTGCCGACTGGATCCACTTCGACGTGATGGACAACCATTACGTGCCCAACCTGACCATCGGCCCGCAGGTCTGCGCGGCGATCCGGCCGTATACCGCGGCACCGATCGACGTGCATCTGATGGTTAGTCCGGTCGACCGCCTGATCCCCGATTTCATCAAGGCCGGCGCCGACATCATCACCTTTCACCCGGAGGCGTCGGCGCATGTCGACCGCAGCCTGGCGCTGATCCGCGACGGCGGCTGCCGGGCCGGCCTGGTGTTCAATCCGGCAACGCCGCTAGCCTGGCTGGACCACGTGATGGACAAGCTCGACGTGGTGCTGCTGATGAGCGTTAACCCGGGATTCGGCGGCCAGAAATTCATTCCGGCGACGCTCGCCAAGGCGCGGGCGGCTCGTGCGAAAATCGACGCCTATGCGCGGGACAGCGGGCGGCGCATCCGGCTCGAGATCGATGGTGGGGTCAACCCGGCCAACATCGGCGAAATCGCCCGCGCCGGCGTCGATGCCTTCGTCGCCGGTTCGGCCGTTTTCGGCGCTGGCCGCGACGATGACCCGCACCGCTACGACACGATCATCCGGGCCCTGCGCTCGGCGCTTGAGGAGAACGCATGAAATTCCGCTCCGTCACCTTCGATCTCGACGGCACGCTGCTCGACACGGTCTGCGACCTGGCCGAGGCCTGCCGGCTGACGCTGCTCGAACTCGGCCTGGCGCCGCGCAGCGAGGATGAGATCCGCCGCTTCGTCGGGCGCGGCATGGCGGTGCTGGTCGAGCGCTGCCTGACCCGCGAGACGCCGCCGGATGCCGCGCAACTCGATGCGGCGATTGCCGTCTTCCGCCGTCACTATGCTGCGGTCAACGGGCTGAAAGCGCAGTTTTTCCCCGGTGTCCGCGAAGGGTTGGCGGCCTGGGCGGCGACCGGTCTGCCGCTGGCGGTGGTGACCAACAAGCCGGCTGCCTTTACCGGTCCGCTGCTTGAACGGGTCGGCATCGCCCATTATTTCCAGTCCATCGTTTCCGGCGACACGACGGCGCAGCGCAAGCCGCATCCGGCGCCGCTGCTGCATGCCTGCGCCGAGCTGGGGGCGGATGTCGCCAGCAACCTGCACATCGGCGATTCGCGGCACGACATCGAGACGGCGCGCAACGCCGGCTGCGCGGTGTACTGCGTGCCCTACGGCTACAACGAGGGCGAACCGGTGAATGCGGCGGATTGCGACGCGCTGGTTGCCGATCTGCTGGTTGCGCTGCGCCTGGCCGGCGACGCCTGAGCTCAGCCGCCGATCAGCCGGTCGCGTCGGGCCAGCGTCGGGAACAGTCGGAACCACAGCAGCGCGACGGCGACCGTACCGATCCCGCCGAGCACGACCGAGCCGACCGGCCCGAACAGCGCGGCAGTGGCGCCCGATTCGAATTCGCCGAGCTGGTTCGAGGCGCCGATGAAGATCGAATTGATCGCCGACACCCGGCCGCGGATTTCGTCTGGCGTATCGGTCTGCACGATGGTCTGGCGAATCACCACGCTGACGTTGTCGACCGCACCGGTGATCGCCAGCGCGAACAGCGACAGGCCGACGTGCGTCGACAGGCCGAAGATCACGGTGGCCAGCCCGAATATCGCCACCGAGGCGAGCATCAGCGGGCCGGTATGCCGATGCAGCGGCCAGCGCAGCAGCGCGATCGACATCGCGAAGGCGCCGACCGCCGGAGCCGCGCGCAGCAGGCCGAGCTCCTGCGGACCGGCGTGCAGGATGTCGCGGGCGAAGATCGGCAGCAGCGCAGTGGCGCCGCCGAGCAGCACGGCGAACAGATCGAGGCTGGTGGCGCCGAGCAGCACCTTGTTGCGCCAGACGAAGCGGGCGCCGGCCAGGATGTCCTGCCAGCCGGTATTGGCCGGCGCTGGCGCCTGTTCGTAACGGACCGACAACATCAGGCCGGCCGCCCCGAGCAGCAGGACGGTGGACACCGAATAGACGGCGCTGGCGCCGAGCACGTAGAGTGCGCCGCCGACCGCCGGCCCGGCGATGATCGCCGCCTGCATGCCGCTGCTGGCCAGCGTGATCGCCCGGCCGAGCAGGGCCGGCGGCACGAGCAGCGGGATCAGCGCTTGCTGCGCCGGCATCTGGAAGGCGCGGGCGACGCCGAGCACGATGGACAACCCGAGGATCAGCCCACGCGTTTCGTGGCCGCCGGCGATGGCCAGCAGCAGCACGAAACCGACCAGCGCCTGGCTGAGCATGCAGCCGGCGAAGATGCGGCCGCGATTGAAATGGTCGGCGGCGTGGCCGGCCGGCAAGGTCAGCACCAAGGCCGGCACGAACTGGAACAGGCCGACCAGGCCGAGATCCCAGGCGCTGCCGGTGAGGTCGTACATCTGCCAGGCGACGGCGACCATCAGCATCTGGTTGGCCAGCATCGCCGCTAGTCGCGCCGAGAAGAAGGCAACGAAGCTGCGCAGGCGGAAGAGTTCGGCGAGGGAGGGAGCGTTCATCGGCTGGCGGTGGGCATGAGGTGGTGCTTGGAGCGTCGGCGACGGATTTCGTTCGGGCAAAAGAAAAGCCGCCCGTGGCGGCTTTTCCGGAACGCAGTGCGATCCCGCTCAGCGGACGATCTGGTTCAGTTCGCCCTTGGCGTAACGCTCGGCCATCCGGTCCAGCGACAACGGCTTGATCTTGCTCGCCTGGCCGGCGCAGCCGAAGGCTTCGAAGCGGGCCAGGCAGATCTTCTTGGCGGCTTCGCGGGCCGGCTTGAGGAAGTCGCGCGGGTCGAACTTGGACGGGTTCTCGACGAAGTAGCGCCGCACCGCGCCGGTCATCGCCAGGCGGATGTCGGTGTCGATGTTGACCTTGCGCACGCCGTGCTTGATGCCCTTGACGATTTCCTCGACCGGCACGCCGTAGGTTTCCTTCATGTCGCCGCCGAACTGGCGGATTTCCTCGAGCAGTTCCTGCGGCACCGACGACGAGCCGTGCATCACCAGGTGGGTGTTCGGGATGCGGGCGTGGATTTCGGCGATGCGGTCGATGGCGAGGATGTCGCCGGTCGGCTTCTTGGTGAACTTGTAGGCGCCGTGGCTGGTGCCGATGGCGATGGCCAGTGCGTCGCAGTTGGTCTGCTTGACGAAGTCGGCGGCCTGCTCGACGTCGGTCAGCAGTTGTTCGCGGGTCATCACGCCATCGGCGCCGTGACCGTCTTCCTTGTCGCCCTTCATGGTTTCGAGCGAGCCGAGCACGCCGAGTTCGCCTTCGACGGAAACGCCGATGCTGTGCGCCAGTTCGGTCACCTTGCGGGTGACCTCGACGTTGTATTCGTAGCTGGCGACGCTCTTGCCGTCGGCTTCCAGCGAGCCGTCCATCATCACCGACGAGAAGCCGGACTTGATCGCGGCCATGCACACCGCCGGGCTCTGGCCGTGGTCCTGGTGCATGACGATGGGGATGTGCGGGTAGGCTTCGAGGGCGGCCAGGATCTGGTGGCGCAGGAAGGGCTCGCCGGCATACTTGCGGGCGCCGGCCGAGGCCTGCATGATCACCGGCGAATCGATCTGGCTGGCCGCTTCCATGATGGCCCAGACCTGTTCCATGTTGTTGACGTTGAAGGCGGGCAGGCCATAGTCGTGCTCGGCGGCGTGGTCGAGCAGTTGGCGCATGGATACGAGCGGCATGGAAACTCCTGGTACGTGGTGTCTATCGGGTTGAGTCCGCTATTTTATTACGATCGGGTGGGCTGGTGTTCGCCAACGCGGACGATCTTCAACGTGTTGGTGCCGCCGCTGCTGCCGATCGGTTCGCCGATGGTCAGTACGATCAGGTCGCCGGGCTCGACGACGCCCTTGTCGATCAGCAGCGATTCGGCTTCGGCCAGCAACTGGTCGCGGTCGACGTGCTGCTGGGCCATCAGCAGCGGACGGACTTCGCGGAACAGCGCCATGCGCGACAGCGACGGCGCATCCGGCGTCAGTGCATAGATCGGCACGCCGCAGTTCAGCCGGCTCATCCACAGCGCCGTCGAGCCGGACTGGGTCAGCGCGGCGATCGCCTTGACCTTCAGGTGATGCGCCGTCCAGATCGCGGCCATGGCGATCGACTGGTCGATGCGGGTGAACACACGGTCGAGGAATTCGCGGTCGAGCGTCACTTCGGCCGAGCGCTCGGCTTCGACGCAGATGCGCGCCATCGATTCGACGACCTCGACCGGGTACTTGCCGCTCGCCGTTTCCGCCGACAGCATCACCGCGTCGGTGCCGTCGAGCACCGCGTTGGCCACGTCGGAGACCTCGGCGCGGGTCGGCACCGGCGAGTTGATCATCGATTCCATCATCTGCGTGGCGGTGATGGTCAGCTTGTTGCGGTCGCGGGCCAGGCGGATCATCTTCTTCTGCAGCGCCGGCACGGCGGCATCGCCGACCTCGACTGCCAGGTCGCCGCGGGCGACCATGACGCCGTCGGAGGCGTCGAGGATCTCGATCAGGTTGTCCACCGCCTCGACCCGCTCGACCTTGGCGATCAGCACCGCATCGCTGCCGGCGGCGCGCAGCAGCTGGCGGGCCATGTACATGTCGGCGGCGCTCTTCGGGAAGGAGACGGCGACGAAATCGACGCCGATCTCGGCGGCAGTCTTGATGTCGTCCATGTCCTTGGCGGTCAGCGCCGGCGCGGTCAGGCCGCCGCCCTGGCGGTTGATGCCCTTGTTGTTGGACAGCTCGCCGCCGACCAGCACGCGGGTATGGATTTCCGTGCCGCGCACGGCGTCGACCGCAAGTTTCAGGCGGCCGTCGTCGAGCAGCAGGATATCGCCGGGGCGAACGTCCTTGGGCAGGTCCTTGTAATCGAGGCCGACGCGTTCCTGGGTGCCCAGCTTGCAGGCGGCATCGAGAATGAAGTGTTCGTCGGCGATCAGCGTGATGCGGTTGTTTTCGAACTTGCCGACGCGGATTTTCGGTCCCTGCAGGTCGCCCAGGATGCCGATGGTCCGGCCGAACTTGGCTGCCGCGGCGCGGATGCCCTCGGCGCGCGCCTTGTGGTCGGCCGCGGTGCCGTGCGAGAAGTTCATGCGGACGACGTCGACGCCGGCCTGCACCATGCGCTCCAGCACTTCCGGGCTGGACGAGGCGGGGCCGAGCGTGGCGACGATCTTGGTGTGGCGGGTCATGTCTGTCTCCTGAAAATGGGTTGTTGTCAGTCTGTATCGGATTCGTTGCGGGCGCGTTGCCGGAAATGCTGTTCCATGTCGCGCAGCGGCAGGCCGAAATGGAATTCCCGTTCGAGCAGTCGCATCAGCGGCATCAGGTGCAGGCCGGTCAGCCCGAGATGGGCGGTGATGCTGTTCTGGCGCATGATTTCCTGCAGGGCCGAAAAATAATCCTCGCCGGCCGGGGCGTCGCTGCCGTCTTCGGCCACCGTGCTGGCGCCGCGCATCGTACGTGCGGCTTCCAGGCGCCGGCTGGCGGTGGCCAGCAGCGCCGGCACCGACAGGGTGCCTTCCTGTTCGCTGTTGGCCAGGCCGGCACTGACGGCGATCTGCATCGGCTGGCCGAGGATGCTGGCGGTGCTTTCGCTGAGCCCGCGGCAGACGCGCTGGGCAAAAGCCAGGCAGGTCGCCGGACTGGTGCCGGGCGAGGCGATGACGTGGGTCGAGCCGGTGTGGTGGCCCATCAGGTCGCGGCGCCCGGTCTTGCTACGGATCACGCGGGCGATCCGTTCGCCGATGCCGCGGATCGCCGGTTCGCCGAAGCGCTGGCGCAACAAGGTTTCGCTTTCCAGGCCGAAGCAGATCAGCGTCAGTCCCTGGCTGCGGTCGACGCAGTCTGCGGCCAGTTTTTCGGCGGCCAGGAGGAAGCTTGCGACCTCCGGAAAAGGGGCATCGTCGTGGTGACTGCCGCCGATCTGGCGCAGGCCGCAGTCGCTGGCGATTTCCCAGTCGATCAACCGGATCAGGCGCTGGCGGATTTCTCCACCGTTCATGCCGCGGATCAGGAAGTCGCTGACGCCGAGTTGCTTGGCGCGGCTGCGTCGGTCCGCCGGTTCGTCCGGCGAGACGAGCAGCAGGAAAGGCATGTCGGACAGCCGGTGGAGCCGGTTGCCGCGCAGTCGTTCGAGCAGTTCGAAGCCGTCGGCGCGCGGCAAATGGGGGCCGCTGATCACGGCGACGATGGAAGCATCGAGCACCAGGGTCTGCCAGGCCGACTCGCCGTCATGCTCCTCGCGGACGTCGAAATCGTCCTTGAGGTGCTTGGCGAGCGTCGACCTGACGACCTTGGACGGGTCGGCGACGAGGATGCGTCGCTTGCCCTGCATCTCGCTCAGCCGGCGGCGCGTTCTTCCAGCACGGCGATCGCCGGCAGCTTCTTGCCTTCGAGGAACTCCAGGAAGGCGCCGCCGCCAGTCGAGATGTAGCCGACGTCGTCGGCGATGTGGAACTTGGCGATGGCGGCCAGCGTGTCGCCGCCGCCGGCGATCGAGAAAGCCTCCGAGTGGGCGATGGCGGACGCCATCATCTTGGTGCCGCCGGCGAACTGCGGCAGTTCGAAGACGCCGACCGGGCCGTTCCAGACGACGGTGCCAGCGTGGGCGATGATCTCGGCCAGCTTGACGGCGCTCTTCGGGCCGACGTCGAGGATGCGGTCGTGCGCCGTCACATCGTCGACGGAAATCTTGTTGGCGCGGGCCAGGGCCGAGACTTCGTCGGCGACGACGACGTCGGTCGGCAGCGGCACGTCGGCGCCGCGCGCCTTCATCATGTCCATGATCGCCTGGGCTTCCTTGACCAGTTCCGGCTCGGCCAGCGATTCGCCGATCCGCTTGCCGGAGGCGAGCAGGAAGGTGTTGGCGATGCCGCCGCCGACGATCAGCTGGTCGACCTTGTCGGCCAGCGACTTGAGGATGGTCAGCTTGGACGACACCTTGGAACCGCCGACGATGGCGACCAGCGGGCGCTTCGGCTCGTGCAGCGCCTTGGACAGCGCGTCGATCTCGGCGCCCATCAGCACGCCGGCGCAGGCGACCGGGGCGAATCTGGCGATGCCGTGCGTCGTCGCTTCGGCCCGGTGGGCCGTGCCGAAAGCGTCATTGACGTAGATGTCGCAGAGCCTGGCCATCTTCTGTGCCAGCTCTTCGTTGTTCTTCTTTTCGCCCTTGTTGACGCGGCAGTTCTCGAGCAGCACGACTTCGCCCGGCTTGACCTCGAAGCCGCCGTCGACCCAGTCGGCGATCAGGCGCACCGGCAGGTGCAGCAGCTGGCCGAGACGCACGGCGACCGGCATCAGGCTGTCTTCCGGGTTCAGTTCGCCTTCGGTCGGCCGGCCGAGGTGCGAGGTGACCATCACTGCCGCGCCTTTTTCCAGGCAGTAGCGGATCGACGGCAGCGAGGCGCGGATGCGCGTGTCTTCGGTGATGTTGCCGGCCTCGTCCTGTGGCACGTTGAGGTCGGCGCGGATGAATACGCGCTTGCCGGAAACGTCGAGGTCGGTGAGTTTGATCACGTTCATGAGAGTCTTCTCCAGAGTGGTTTTATAGGTGGTAATCGGTCCAGCGGCGCGACCAGTGGTCTGCCACTTCGAGCATGCGGTTGGCGAAGCCCCATTCGTTGTCGAACCAGACGAACAGGTTGGCCAGGTGGCTGCCGCCGGTCCGCGTCTGGCTGCCATCGACGATGGCCGAATGGGGGTCGTGATTGAAATCGATCGAGGCGTGCGGCGCTTCGGAATAGGCCAGCAGATGGGCCAGCCGGTGCTGGCTGGCGTCGCGCAGCAGGGCGTTGATGGCATTGCGGTCGACCGGCTGGCGGGTGGAAATCGTCAGGTCGATGGCCGAGACGTTGAGCGTCGGGACGCGGATCGCCTTGGCGGAAACCCGTCCGGCGAGCCGTGGCAGCAGCCGCTCGACGCCGCGTGCCAGGCCGGTCGACACCGGGATGATCGACTGCATCGCCGAGCGTGTGCGGCGCAGGTCGGTGTGGTGATAGGCGTCGATCAGCGGCTGGTCGTTCATCACCGAGTGCAGTGTGGTCAGCAAGACCTGGTCGATGCCGAACGCCGCATCGAGGAGATCGAGCACCGGGACGATGGCGTTGGTCGTGCAGGAGCCGGCGGAGACCAGTCGCTCCTCGCCGGTCAGCCTGTCCTCGTTGATGCCGGTGATGATCGTGGCGTCGACATCGTCGGCCGAGGCTCCCGGATGGGAGAGCAGCAGGCGCGGGCAGCCGCTGTCGAGAAAATCCTGCAGTGCGGGGCGTTGACCGTAGACCCCGGAACATTCAACGAGCAGGTCGATGTCCAGGTCGGCCCAGTCGACGGCTTGCGGGGTGTCGGCATGGGTGACGCGAATCTCCCGCCCGTCGATGCGCAAGCCATCCGCGCCGGCGTCGACCCGGCCGGGAAAGCGGCCGTGGGTGGAATCGAATTCGGTCAGGTAGGCCATGCTGGCCAGGTCGGCCGGCTCGTTGATCGCCACGACGTGCAGGCGTTCCGCCAGGGGCGAGGTGTGCAGGGCCCGCAGGACGCAACGTCCGATCCGGCCGTAGCCGTTGATCGCAAGACGGAGGGGGGGGCGGGGAAGGGGCACGTCGGCCGAATCGGGAGAAAAGAATCAGGACAAAAATATTTTGCGATTTTAAGACTTTGTCACCGGAAAGCCGAGGGGTCTTGTGGCATGGCGGCGATTATTTCTGCGGCAGAAATTGCCGGTCGGCCGGTGTTGCCGGGGAAAAAACGGGGAGAGCCTTGGTTTTAAGGCTTCCAGGGGGAAGGTATGTATTTTGCTGTCGTGGGTATGGATCATTTGAGGACGCGAACAATGCTGATCGATACCGATTACACCGGATTGGCCAACCGCTCGAAGAACGTGGCAAAAGCTTCGGGCGGCGATTTCTCCGCCGCTTTCCGGCAGGCGCTTGGCCAAAGCCAGGCCTCTGCCCCGGCCGCCGAAAGCGATTCGTCGCAGCAGACCTCGGCCACAGAAAAGCCGAGTGCCCGGGAAACCTTGCTGAAATCCCTGCAGGAGTATCTCGACAAGGGGCCGATGGTCCTGTTGCGCGAGAAAATCATGAAAAAACTCGGGTTGACCGAAGAAAAGCTGGCAGCGATGACGCCGGACGAGCGTCAGGCGGCCGAGGCGGCAATTGCCAAGGAAATGCGCGAATACCTGCTGGGGCACAAGGAAGACGGCCCGCAGAGCGAGCAGGCGGCCGATGCCAGCCGGCCGCTGGACGGTGCGACCGGCCGCACGGCCGCTGCCGCGGTCGGCGATGCGGCGGCCAGTATCGGCCTGCTTTGAGTCGAGGGTGTTCAGCCCTTGTCGAGTTCGCCGGTCGAGTCCGGTTTGTATTCGATGTAGATCAGGTCGAGCGGCTCGTCGCTGCTGCAGCGGCCGAACATGCCCATGGAAATGCCGGCGTTGAAGTCGAGCTGGCCCATACCCTTGAACAGCATCACGATGCGGCCGCGATCGGCGCCGGAATAGAAGGGAATGCGGTGCTTGCCGGTACACCAGCCGTTCTGGCTGGTCGGCTGCTGGCCGACGATGGCGAGCGCCTCCTTGGCGGTCATGCCGATCTTCAGTTTGCCGAAGGGATGATCGGCCGGCGGATTGCCGACGATGACCGGTTCCTCGGCGGGGGCGGCGTTCTTGGCCGCTTCTTCCGCTACGGCGGTGAAGGGCAGGACGAGGACGGCAAGGCTCAGGGGGATGGCTGACAGTCGCATGGTCGATTCTCCGTCGATGGGTGAAAAAAAGGGGCCTTGCGGCCCCTTGTCCTTGCTGCGTCTTACTTGACGGCCATCCAGGCGCGGGCCGCGTCGAGCATGCGGCAGGAGTAGCCCCACTCGTTGTCGTACCAGGCCAGCACCTTGACCAGCACGGAACCGTCGGCGCCCTTGATGACGCGCGTCTGCGTCGCGTCGAAGGTCGAGGAAACGGTCGTGTGGTTGAAGTCGGAGGAAACCAGCGGGTCGTTGTTGACGGCCATGATGCCCTTCAGCGGGCCATTGGCCGCCTTGGTCATCAGTTCGTTGATCTCTTCCTTGGTCGTGGCGCGCTCGGCGGTGAAGGTCAGGTCGACCAGCGAGACGTTGATGGTCGGCACGCGCAGCGAGAAGCCGTCGAACTTGCCGGCCAGTTGCGGCAGCACTAGGCCGACGGCCTTGGCGGCGCCGGTCTTGGTCGGGATGATGTTGGCGGCGGCGGCGCGGGCGCGGCGCAGGTCCTTGTGGCGCACGTCCACGGTGACCTGGTCGTTGGTGTAGGCGTGCACCGTGGTCATCAGCGCCTGCTTGATACCGACGCTCTCGGCCAGCACCTTGGCCACCGGGGCCAGGCAGTTGGTCGTGCAGGAGGCGTTGGAGACGACGGTCATGCCGGCGTTCAGCGCGCCTTCGTTGACGCCCATGACGATGGTCGTATCGACGTCGTCGCCGCCCGGCGCGGAGATCAGCACGCGCTTGGCACCCTGCTCCAGCAGCGCCTGGGCCTTGGCCTTGGTGGTGTAGGCGCCGGTGCATTCGAGCAGCACGTCGACGCCGTGGTCGGCCCAGTTGACGCCCTTCGGATCCTTGGTCGAGTAGAAGGCGATCTTCTTGCCGTCGATGACGATGCAGTTTTCACCTTCGGTTTCGACGCTGGTGCCGAAGCGGCCATGCGTGGTGTCGTACTTCAGCAGGTGGGCGTTGGTCGCCAGGTCGCCGGAAGCGTTGATCGCGACGACTTCGAATTCGTTCTGCAAGCCCTGCTCGTAGATCGCGCGCAGCGTGCAGCGACCGATACGACCGAAACCGTTGATTGCAACCTTGATAGCCATGGATGATTTTCCTCTCTGCGTTTTGAATCTGGGATCAGGACAACAGCGCTTTCGCCGTGGCGACGACGTTGCCGACGGTGAAGCCGAACATCTCGAACAACTGGCCGGCCGGTGCGGACTCGCCGAAGCGGTCGATACCGATCACCGCGCCGTGCAGGCCGACGTACTTGCGCCAGAAATCCGGATGGGCCGCCTCGATGGCAATGCGCTTCTTGCAGGCGCCCAGTACGCTGGCCTTGTAGTCGGCGCTCTGGCGGTCGAAGACGTTGGTACAGGGCATCGACACGACGCGGGCGGCGATGCCTTCGCCGGCCAGCGCGGCCTGGGCGTCGAGCGCCAGCTTGACTTCGGAGCCGGTGGCGATCAGCGTGATCTGCGCTTCGGCGTTTTCGGCCAGCACATAGCCGCCCTTGGCGATGTCGGCGTCGGCGACCTGCTGCGTCACGGTTGGCAGGTTTTGCCGTGACAGTGCCAGCAAACTTGGGCCATCCTTGCGGTCGACCGCAGAAATCCAGGCAATTGCCGTTTCCGTCGCATCGGCCGGACGCCAGACGTCGAGGTTCGGGATGATGCGCATCGACGGGATGTGCTCGACCGGCTGGTGCGTCGGGCCGTCCTCGCCGAGACCGATGGAATCGTGCGTGTAGACCATGATCTGGCGCTGCTTCATCAGCGCCGCCATGCGGATCGCGTTGCGGGCGTAGTCGGAGAAGACGAGGAAGGTCGCGGTGTAGGGAATCAGGCCGCCGTGCAGCGCGATACCGTTGGCGACCGCGGTCATGCCGAATTCGCGCACGCCGTAGTAGCAGTAGTTGCCGCCTTCGGTGCGGGTGACACCCTTGCTGCCCTTGACGAAGGTCAGGTTGGAGCCGGCCAGGTCGGCCGAGCCGCCGAAGATTTCCGGCACCGCCGGGACCAGCGCGGCGATGGCGTTCTGCGAAGCCTTGCGGGTGGCGATGTTCTCGGCCTTGTCGCGGCAGGCCTGCAGGTAGGCGGCCTTGGTCGCTTCCCAGTCGGCGGGCAGTTCACGATTCAGCACGCGACGCTCGAATTCGGCAGCCAATGCCGGGAACTCCGTCTTGTAGCCGGCGAAACGCCGTTCCCAGTTTTCCTCGAAAGCTGCGCCGCGTACCTTGCCGTTCCAGGCGGCATAGACGTCACCCGGGATTTCGAAGGGCGGGAAATTCCAGCCGATGTAGGCGCGGGCAGCGGCAATTTCATCCTTGCCCAGCGGTGCACCGTGACAGTCGTGGCTGCCTTGCTTGTTCGGCGAGCCGGCGCCGATGACCGTCTTGCAGCAGATCAGACTGGGCTTGTCGGTCACCGCCTTGGCAGCCAGCAGTGCGCGTTCGATGGCTTCGGGATCGTGGCCGTCGACCTTCGGCACGACATGCCAGCCGTAGGCCTCGAAACGTTTCGGGATGTCTTCGGTGAACCAGCCTTCGACGTGGCCGTCGATCGAGATGCCGTTGTCGTCCCAGAAAGCGATCAGCTTGCCCAGGCCGAGCGTGCCGGCCAGCGAGCAGGCCTCGTGCGAGACGCCTTCCATCAGGCAGCCGTCGCCGAGGAAGGTATAGGTGTGGTGATTGACGATGTCGTGGCCGGGGCGGTTGAACTCGGCGGCCAGCACCTTTTCGGCCAGCGCGAAGCCGACGGCGTTGGTGATGCCCTGGCCGAGCGGCCCGGTGGTTGTCTCGACGCCCGGCGTATAGCCGTATTCCGGGTGGCCCGGCGTCTTGGCGTGGAGCTGGCGGAAATTCTTCAGGTCGTCGATCGAGACGTCGTAGCCGGTCAGGTGCAGCAACGCGTAGATCAGCATCGAACCGTGACCGTTCGACAGCACGAAGCGGTCGCGGTCCGCCCAGTTCGGATTGGTCGGGTTATGACGCAGGTGGCGGCGCCACAGCACCTCGGCGATTTCCGCCATGCCCATCGGGGCGCCCGGGTGACCGGAATTCGCTTGCTGGACGGCATCCATGGCCAGGGCACGGATGGCGCCGGTCAGGGGATTGAACTTGGTGGGGGTGCTGACGCTCATTTTTCGAAAATCCAGCCTGCGAAAAAACCGAAATTATCGGCCAAAACCGTTGTTTTGGATAGGCTGGGGGCCGGTGCAAGCCCGCCGGGTGCCGGGCGGTCGGCGCTGAATCCCTTGTTTGAAGCGGGGCGGGGCGGCGCGTTATGATCCGGGATTACAGGTTTTCCGGGAAATGGCGCTGCGGCCGGTTTCCCGTTTTTGCGAAAGGTCTTGATCCATGAAACTTCTGTCCCGTCCGACCCCGTTGTTCCTGATGCTGCTGGCGGCTTCGCTGTTCGCCGGCTGTTCGTCGAATCAGCCGAAGGAAGGCGATGCGCCGGCAGCCGAGAGTGCGCCGGTTGCCGAGGCCAAGGCGCCGGCGACGGCGCCGGAAAAGCCGGTGTGCAAGGAAGCGGCGAAGCCCGCCAAGAGCACCAAGAAGTCCGCCAAGACGACAAGCAAGACGGCGAAGGCCGCCGTTGCGCCGGCCGAGGATTGCGTGCCGGCAGCCAAGGCGGCGCCGGCTGCGGCGACGTCGGCCGCCCCGGCTGCCCAGGGAAGCTATAACCTCTCCCGAAACAAGCCGGTGACCGATTCGACGAAGGTTGAGGCGGGGCAAGGCACCATGGTCAAGGGGCTTAATGGCTGGGAAGGCGAAATCACCGGTGTGCCGGCCGCCAGCAGCAAATTCACCCGCCTGAAGATCGGCATGTCGCAGCAGCAGGTCATGGACCAGATCGGCGCACCGACCGATCAGGGCGCCTACATCACGGGCAAGGCCTTCATCCCGTTTTATTTCGGTAGCGACAAGTCGCGCTGGGAAATGGTCTATAAAGGTCAGGGGCGTCTGATCTTCTCGAACCAGGCCGGATTCGGTACCGGTTATTACCTGACCTGGGTCATCCACAATGCCAATGAAGGCGGTTACCGCTGAGGTGCGTTAATCGACCGACGTAAAAAAAGGGGGCTTTGCAGCCCCCTTGGTGTTTTTTCCGGTCCGTCGTCAGTCGGCGTGGTAGCCGGTGACCCGTGCGACTTCGTTGCGTGAGCCGAGAATCACCGGTACACGTTGATGCAGATCCTGCGGGGTCAGTTCCATGATGCGCTGGCGGCCGGTGGTGGCGGCACCGCCGGCCTGTTCGACCAGAAAGGCCATCGGGTTGGCCTCGTACATCAGGCGCAGTTTGCCGCCCTTGCTCCGCACTTTCTCGTCCATCGGATACATGAAGATGCCGCCGCGGGTCATGATGCGATGCACGTCGGCGACCATCGAGGCCACCCAGCGCATGTTGTAGTCCTTGCTCAGCGGCCCGGTCGTGCCGGCGGTCATTTCGTCGACATAGCGCTGGACCGGCGCTTCCCAGAAGCGGCGATTCGACATGTTGATGGCGAATTCCTTGGTGTCTTCCGGAATGCGGACCTGTTCCTGGGTCAACACGAATTGCCCCTGCTCGCGGTCCAGCGTGAAAACGGCGACGCCGTCGCCGACGGTCAGCACCAGCAGCGTGGTCGGGCCGTATACCGCGTAGCCGGCGGCAACCTGGGCCGTGCCCGGCTGCAGGAAGGCGGCCTGGGCGGCTTCCGGCGTGCTCAGGTCGGCGCCGTCCGGACACTTGAGCACCGAGAAGATGGTGCCGATCGAGACGTTGACGTCGATGTTGGAGGAGCCGTCGAGCGGATCGAAGGTCAGCAGGTATTCGCCTTTCGGGAAACGGTTCGGCACCAGGTGCGGCAAATCCATTTCCTCGGAGGCCATCGCTGCCAGATGCCCCCCCCATTCGTTGGCTTCCAGCAGGATTTCGTTGGAGAGCACGTCCAGCTTTTTCTGTGCTTCACCCTGCACGTTGTCGCTGCCGGCTTCACCGAGTACGCCACCGAGGCCGCCCTTGCCGATGGCGATCGAGATGGCGTGGCAGGCACGCGAAACGACTTCGATCAGGAATTTGAGATTGGCCGGAATGCGGCCCTTGTTGCGGTGCTCTTCGGTCAGATAGCGAGCCAGCGTGCGCTGTGCCATGGGTTCTCCGGTCGACAATGACAAAACGACAATTTTACTCTGCCCGGGAGCGGGCGTGCAGGAAGGCGAACGCGGCAGCGCTGTCGAGCGGTTTGCTGAACAGATAGCCCTGGACTTCGTCGCAGCCGTTGCTGCGCAGCAGTTCGAGCTGGTCGTCGCTCTCGACGCCTTCGGCGATCACGTTGAGGCCGAGCGAATGCGCCAGCGCAATCGTGCCGAAGGCGATCGCCCGGTCGTTGAGGTCGTGCTCGATGTCGCGCACGAAGGAGCGGTCGATCTTCAGATGATCGATCGGGAACAGCTTCAGGTAGGCGAGCGACGAGTAACCGGTGCCGAAATCGTCGATCGCCAGCGAGACGCCCATCCGCCCCAGGCTTTCCAGAATCTTGATCGCTTCCTGGGGGTTCTCCATGATCGAACTTTCGGTGATTTCCAGTTCGAGCAGTTCCGGTGCCAGGCCGGAGTCGGCCAGCACGCCGGCCACCGCTTCGCAGAAATCGCGACGCCTGAGCTGGCGGGCGGAGACGTTGACGGCAATGCGCAGCGGGGCGAGACCGTCGTCGATCCAGCGTTTCATTTCCCGGCAGGCATTGAGCATGACCCATTCGCCGATCTCGACGATCATTCCCGTTTCTTCGGCCACCGGAATGAACTGATCCGGCGGTATTAGGCCATCGACCGGGTGGCGCCAGCGGATCAGCGCTTCGACGCCGGTCGGCCGGTTCCGGTGGGCATCGAACTGTGGCTGGTAGCACAAGCTGAGTTCCTGGCGCGCCAGGGCCTGGCGCAGCTTCCGTTCGATGTCCAGGCGCAGCGTCGCCGCCTTGTTCATGTCGGCGGCGAAAAACTGGTAGTTGTTACGGCCGGCCGCCTTTGCGTGGTACATCGCCGTATCGGCGTTCTTCAGGATGGTGTCGCCGTCCGGGCCGTCGTCCGGGAACAGGCTGATGCCGATCGACGGACTGGTGTGCAGTTCGTGGTCGTCGGCCTCGATCGACGAGGCCAGAGCGTTGATGATCTTGGCCGCGACCAGCGCTGCGTCGGTCGGGCTGGCGATCGCCGGCAGGATGACGACGAATTCGTCGCCGCCCAGGCGGGCGACGAAGTCGGTTTCCCGCACCACGCTGGATAGACGGCGAGCGACCTCGCGCAGCAATTCATCGCCGATCTGGTGGCCCAGGGTGTCGTTGATGATCTTGAAGCGGTCGAGGTCGATGAACATCATCGCCAGCCGCCAGCCATGGCGCCGGGCTTCCGGCAGCAACTGGGCGAGACGCATCAGCAGGGCCAGGCGGTTGGGCAGGCCGGTCAGCGGATCGTGCTGGGCGATGTGGCGCATCCGCGCCTCGGCTTCCTTGAGCTCGGTGATGTCGGCGAGAATCCAGACGTAATGGCTGGGCAGGCCGCTATGCGGGTCGTCCACGCGGTTGACGTTGATGCTGGCCGGAAAATGCTCGCCGTTCTTGCGGTCGAGCTGGGTTTCTCCGCTCCAGGCCCCGCGCAGCGCCAGCGAATCCTGAGGACGATTGTCGGGCGGCGTGTCGGTCTGGAGCAGCGAGAAGACCGTGAGGCCGAGCAATTCGTGCGGCTCGTAGCCGGTCATCCGGATGGCGGCCGGGTTGATCGACAGGATGCGCTGTTCGGCGTCGGTCAGGATCACGCCGGAGGGCGTATGGGTGAACACGATGTGCGCCAGTTGCTCGCGTTCGGCGCTCGCCCGTCTTTCCGAAATGTCGGTGTAGATGCTGATGACGCCGCCGTCGGCCAGCGGCACGTCGCGCACGTCGATCGTCCTGCCGTTCGGGCGTGTGCGTTCGTAGCGGCGGGCTGCCGGATGGCGTGCGCGCGACATCAGGGCGCCGACAATCGCCGCGCTGTCGCCCGGGCCGTATTCACCGCGTTCGGCGTTGAAAAGGTGCAGGGTTTCCAGGTCGACTTCGCCTTCCCTGAGCAAGCTCGGCGGCATCTCCATCAGGTGCTGGAAGGCGCTGTTGTGTAGCAGCAGCCGGAGATCCGCGTCGAACAGCGTGATGGCGCTCGGCATGCTTTCGACGACGGTGTGCAGCAGGTCGTGTTGCTCGCGCAGTTTGGCCTCGGCCTGCTTCTGTTCGGTGATTTCGGTATAGGTGACGATGAGACCGGTGACCTGCTCGTCGATGATCAGCGCTTCGCCATGAACCAGATAGGTGCGTCCGGCCATGCCCTGCAATTCATAAGCGTGCGGCTGGAAGCTTGCGGCAAGGCCGGCCAGACGTTCGACGTGGCTTTCCGGATCGCCCGGGCCGAAGGCCCCGCGGCCGGCCGGAATGCTCATCAGCACTGAGAAGTGCTCGTCTTCGCGGACAGTATCGACAGGCAGGTCCAGGGCTTCGGGGAAGCCCGGGTTCCAGACCCGCAGACGGAGGTTTTCGTCGAATACGCAGATACCCTGGGGCAGGCAGGCCAGGACGGCTTTCAGGTAGACCAGCGCGAGCTTGGTATCCGGCATCGGTGTTGAATGAAGCGCAGGGGAACGTTCATGGGTGCTGTATGGCACGGGGGGCGGCCGGACCAGGCCCGGACCGGCTTGCAAGCCGAACTGGAATGTCCATGCAAAGCTCCTCCGCGCCAGCGTTTCGCCGCATAATAGCACCGATGAATCTGTCTCGTTTCTACTGCAGGGAAGCCTTGTCCCCCGGGGCTCACGTCGAGCTGCCGGAGCCGGTGGCCAGGCATGCCGTCCGTGTGCTGCGTCTGCCGCCGGGGGCGGCAATGATCCTGTTCGACGGTCGCGGCGGTGAGTATCTGGCACATATCGAACGCATCGAGAAGGAGCGGGTGTTTGCCGAGCTGGCCGACTGGCGTGATGTCGAGCGGGAATCGCCGCTGGCGGTGACGCTGGTTCAGGCCTTGCAGGCCGGCGACAAGATGGATTTCACGATCCAGAAGGCCGTCGAGCTTGGCGTGCGCGACATCGTGCCGGTCGAGAGTCGGCGCAGCGTACTCAAGCTTGCCGGCGAGCGTGCCGGCAAGCGTGTCGCACACTGGCAAGGGGTTGCTGCATCGGCTTGTGAGCAGTGCGGCCGGAATCAGGTGCCGCTGGTGGCGCCACTCGAACGACTCGACCAGTGGTTGGCCAGGCCGGCCGATGGCTGCCTGCGACTGATGCTGGCGCCGGAAGCCGAGGAAACGTTGGCCGATCTGGCGCCGGCGAGCCGGGTGCAACTGCTGATCGGTGCCGAAGGGGGGCTCGATCCGCAAGAGATGATCGCTGCCCGGCAAGCCGGGTTTCGCGCGGTCCGCCTGGGGCCGCGGGTCTTGCGTACGGAAACGGCCGGACTCGCCGCGCTCGCCGCGCTGCAGGTCCTGTGGGGAGATTTCAGGGGGGGATAGGCGATGTTTGAATCAGCGGAACTGGGGCACCGGATCGACAAGGACACCTTCAAACGCGAGGTGCCGAAACTGCGTGCCGCCTTGCTCGACGTCCAGTACGACGTCCTGCAGAAAAAGGAATTTCCGGTCGTCATCCTGATTTCCGGGGTCGACGGCAGCGGCAAGGGAGAAACCATCAACCTGCTCTATTCGTGGATGGATCCCCGGCACATCTCGACGCTGGCCTTCGCGTCGCCCAGCGACGAAGAGGCTGCGCGGCCGGTGATGTGGCGTTTCTGGCGGGCCCTGCCGGCCAAGGGCAAGGTCGGCGTTTTTGCCGGTTCCTGGTATTCGCAGCCGATCGCCGATCGTATCGCTGGCAACATGCGCCGTTCGGAACTCGACGAGCGACTCGACGACATCAATCGTTTCGAGGCGATGCTAGTCAACGAAGGTGCCCTGGTCCTCAAATTCTGGTTCCATCTCTCGAAGGGCGGCCAGGAAAAGCGTCTGGAGGCGCTCAAAAAGGATCCGAAAACCGCCTGGCGGGTGACCAAGGAAAGCTACGAGCGGCTGAAGACCTACGACAAGCTGCAGGAAGTGGCCGGCCATGTGCTGCGCGTTACGAATACGGCGAAGGCGCCGTGGATCATCGTCGAGGGAACCGACGACGCCTACCGTTCGCTGACGGTAGGCCGGATCGTGCTCGACGCGATGAAACGACGTCTGGCACAGCCGCTATTGCCGGTGCCCGTGGCGCCGCCGATCGTGCACCCGATCGACGAGAAGAGCGTGCTTTCCGAGCTCGATTTGAATCGCAAGCTGGACAAGAAGGATTACGAAAGCGAACTGGCCCGATACCAGGGGCGACTCAGCGAACTGGTGCGCGATCCGCGTTTCGTCGGCAAACGTTCGCTGGTGCTCGTCTTCGAAGGCTCGGATGCGGCCGGCAAGGGCGGCAGCATCCGCCGGCTGGCGGCGGCGATGGACGCGCGTCAGTACCAGATCGTGCCGATTGCCGCGCCAACCGAGGAAGAGCGTGTCCAGCCCTACCTCTGGCGTTTCTGGCGGCATGTGCCGCGGCGCGGCCGGGCGACCCTCTTCGACCGCTCGTGGTACGGGCGGGTGCTTGTCGAGCGGGTCGAGGGTTTCTGTTCCGAGGCCGACTGGCTGCGTGCCTACGCCGAGATCAACGACTTCGAGCACCAGTTGACCGATGCTGGGGCGATCGTGATCAAGTTCTGGCTGCAGATTTCGGCCGACGAACAGCTGCGTCGCTTCAAGGAGCGCCAAGACACCGAGTTCAAGCGTTTCAAGATCACCGACGAGGACTGGCGCAATCGCGACAAATGGGACGATTACGCGGTGGCCGTCTGCGATATGGTGGACCGGACGTCGACCGGTCAGGCGCCATGGACCCTGGTCGAGGCCAACGACAAGAACTTTGCCCGCGTGAAGGTATTGAAGACCGTCTGCGAGCGTCTGGAAGCCGCCCTCAAGGGCGAAGGGAAAAAACACTGAGATGAGCGACACGCCCTACGACGATCACTTCGTTTCCTGGTTCCGGGCGGTTACGCCCTACATCAACGCCTTCCGCGGCAAGACCTTCGTCATTGCCTTTGGCGGCAAGGCGATTGCCAGCGAATTCATCAAGACGCTGGCCTACGACGTCAATCTGCTGGCCAGTCTGGGCATTCGGCTGGTGCTGGTGCACGGCGCGCGGCCGCAGATCGAGGAAGAGCTGCGCGAGAAGAATATCGAGTCGAAGTATCACCGCGGTTATCGGGTGACCGACGCGGCAACGCTCGATTGCGTGCTCGATGCCGTCGGCAGCGTTTATCTGGAAATCGAGGCCCTGTTGTCGCAAGGCTTGCCGAACACGCCGATGGCCAACAGCCGGATTCGGGTGATCGGCGGCAATTTCATCACCGGCCAGCCGATCGGCGTGCTCGACGGCATCGACATGGTCTATGCCGGCAAGGTGCGCAAGGTCGACGCCGAGGGAATCAATGCCCAGCTCGGCTTGGGCAATATCGTGTTGCTCAACTGCGAAGGGCCGTCGCCGACCGGCGAAATCTTCAACCTGCAGATGGAAGAGGTGGCCGAGGCGGTTGCCGTCGGCTTGCGTGCCGACAAGCTGGTGTACCTGACCGACAGTCCCGGGGTCAGCGACCAGTCGGGCGAATTGCTCGATGCAATGACCGCCGATGAAGCGTCGCAACTGCTGCGCGATGCCGACTGGCTGAGCTCGGACATCGTCCGCTATCTGCCCTGTGCCGTTCGCGCCAGCCGCTCGGCGGTCGGCCGGGTGCACCTGATCGGCTATGCGCAGGATGGGGCCCTGCTGCGCGAACTGTTTACCCATGACGGGGTTGGCACGGTGGTTACCCGCGAATCGCTGGAGAATATCCGGGAGGCCAAGCCCGACGACATCGCTGCGCTGATTGCGCTGATCGAGCCGATGGAACAGGAAGGCATCCTGGTGCATCGGCCGCGCGAACTGCTCGAACGCGAGCTCGACCGTTTCTCGATCATGCTCCACGACGGCATCATCGTCGGCTGCGCGGCCCTCTACCCGCATGCCGGGGATGAAGCCGAGCTGGCCTGCCTGGCGGTCAATCCGGACCATCGCGAATGGGGGTACGGCGAACAGCTGATGAAACGCATCGAGCAGCGCGCCCGCAAGGCCGGCATCAAGCGGCTGTTCGTGCTCACCACGCGGACCGAACACTGGTTCGTCGAGCGCGGTTTCCGGCTGGGTACGGTCGACGACCTGCCGGCGGGAAAAAAGGAAATGTACAACTACCAGCGGCGTTCGAAGGTCCTGTTCAAGACCTTATAATTCGCGCATCAAACCCAAGGAGAACACCATGGCAAGAATGGTCAACTGCATCAAGCTCGGCTGCGAGGCCGAAGGTCTGGACATGCCGCCCTACCCGGGCGAGCTCGGCAAGCGCATTTTCGAGAGCGTGTCGAAGGAAGCCTGGCAGCAATGGATCAAGCTGCAGACCATGATCATCAACGAAAACCGGCTCAACCTGGTCGATGCGCGGCATCGCAAGTATCTGTCCGAACAGGTCGAAAAGCATTTCTTCGGCGAAGGCGCCGATCAGATTCAGGGTTACGTCGCGCCCAAGGCCTGAGCCCCGGCGTCGGCCGTTTTCACCGGACCCCGCTGCGGCGGGGTCTTTGTTTTTCAGCCCGCCAGATGGCGAAGAAGCGCCAGCCCCACGACGGCCGGCAGCAGGCAGATGGCCGCGCGCAGGCAGTTTCGTTTCAGCCCGTGCCACTGGGCGTCGAGAAAATCCTCCAGGTCGGCGAACAGGTCGGGAAAACCGGCGATGTCGTCAGGGCGATGCATGGAATGTCCGTTCGTTGAGGGCGACGATGCCGTCACTATCGACAGGCGAGATTGCAGTTCGATGACGGAAGTTGGTGTGTCATGTAAATGCAACGGGGCGTTTCTAAACTGCACCGTCTCTTTTCGATGAAACTGCAAACGTCATGAATCAGCTCGCAGGGGAAGTGGCGGACATTCACGAGGTCGTGGCGCGCACGCTGCTGACGCCGGTTTTTCAGCCTATCGTTGACCTCCGGGCGCGGGCGATTCTGGGTTACGAAGCCTTGATCCGCGGCCCGCGGGACAGCGCCCTGCATTGCCCCGATGCGCTGTTCGCCGCGGCCCGCCGGGCCGGTATCGAACTGGCCTTCGAGCACGCCTGCCGGACGGCGAGTTTGCGCGCCTTTGCCGCCATGCGGTTGAGCGGGCGTTTGTTCCTGAACGTCACGCCGACCTGTCTGCTCGATACCCGCTTGATGAACGGCCAGACCCAGCAGCTGCTGGGCGAGCTCGGCATCCCGGCCAATCGCATCGTCATCGAGTTGACCGAAAACCAGCGGATCACCGACCTGCCGGGGATCCACGAGGCATTGACCCATTACCGGGGGCGCGGTTTCCAGATTGCCATCGACGATCTCGGCGAAGGTTTCGCCAACCTGCGCATGTGGTCGGAACTGCGCCCGGAGTTCGTCAAGATCGACAAGCATTTCGTTCATGGCATTGCCGACGACCGCATCAAGTACCACTTCGTCCGTGCCATGCAGGACCTGGCCGAAATCTGCAATGCTTCGCTGGTGGCCGAGGGAATCGAGCGCATCGAGGATTTCGGTTGCCTGCGCGATATGGGCATCGCCTGCGGGCAGGGATATTTCATCGCCCGGCCGCAGGTCGATCCGGTCCGTCAATTGCCGACGCCCGTGCTGTCGGCGCTTGACCAGCGCCGGTTGTCGCTGTCGCCGGGCATCAGCGCGTCCGGCAAACTGCCGACGGCCCGGACACTGTGTCGGCCGATCGAGCCGATTCCCCACGATGCCACCAACGAGATCGCGATGACGCGCTTCGAGGCCGATCCCGAGCTCGACGTGCTGCCGGTGGTCAACGGCCATCAGCCGATCGGCCTGATCAACCGACACAGCCTGATCGACCGCTTTGCCCGGCCGTTCCGCAAGGAGCTCTACGGTCGCAAGGGCTGCGCGATGTTCATGGAGCAGGCGCCGCTGGTCGTCGATCAGCACGCCACCCTGCAGGAACTGGCGATGATGCTGGCGCTGGCCCCCAAGCACTATCTGTACGATGGTTTCATCGTCACTGCCGATGGCCGCTATCAGGGCGTCGGCAGCAGCCACGACCTGATGGCGCGGATCACCGAAATGCAGATCAGCGCCGCTCGCTATGCCAATCCGCTGACCCAGTTGCCGGGCAATGTGCCGCTCAACGAGCACATCGACCGCATGCTGGCCGGCAACGTCGATTTCGTCGCGGCCTACATCGATATCGACAGTTTCAAACCGTTCAACGACACCTTCGGCTACCGGCGCGGCGACGACGTGATCCAGATGCTCGGTCAATTGATCTGCGAGGCGGTCGACCGGCGGCAGGATTTCGTCGGACACATCGGCGGCGACGATTTCTTCGTGGTTTTCCAGAGCGCCGACTGGGAAATGCGCTGCTGGCAACTGCTGGCCGAATTCGCCCGGCGAATGGAAAGCCTGGTCGGGCCGGAAGAAATCGGGGTCGGCGGCTACATGGCCGAGAACCGGCGCGGCGAATACGGTTTCCAGTGTCTGCCGACCTTGTCGGTCGGTGCAGTTCGCGTGCAGCCGGGGCAGTGCGAGTCGCATCGCGAGGTGGCGGCTGCGGCGTCGGTGGCCAAGAAGCAGGCGAAGAAGCGTGCGCGCGAGCCGGGCGGTACTGCCGGCGGCAGCGTTTTCGTCGAACGTCGGCGGATCGGCAGCGGCGAGCCGGCGTTGCGCGTGTTCCGGCCGCTCAATTAGTGCGGTCGACGGGGCGTGGGCAAAAAAATCCCGGCCGTAGCCGGGAGAAGATGGAGAGAGACCGTATCCGGTTGTCCCGGCACGCTCGCTCCATCCCTGATGCGGACGCCGCCGACGACTGCATCAGCCTAACGTCGGCATGTGACAGCGCGATGAACTCAGCGGATGGTCTGCACGCCGTCGGCCGCCCCGAGCAGCAGCAGGTCGGCCGGACGCACCGCGAACAGGCCGTTGGTGACGACGCCGACGATCTGGTTGATGCGTGCTTCCAGGCCTTTCGGATCGGTGATCTTCAGGTCGTGAACGTCGAGAATGAGGTTGCCGTTGTCGGTGACGAAACCGCTGCGTTCCTGCGGTCGACCGCCGAGTTTGACCAATTCCCGGGCGACGTGGGCGCGGGCCATCGGAATGACTTCGACCGGCAGCGGGAAACGCCCCATCACCTCGACCTTCTTCGACGCATCGCAGATGCAGACGAAGGTCGTCGCCACCGCGGCAACGATCTTCTCGCGTGTCAGCGCGCCACCGCCGCCCTTGATCATGTTCAGGCCGGCATCGATCTCGTCGGCGCCATCGACGTAGACCGGAATTTCCTCGATATCATTGAGATCGAGAACCGGAATGCCGTGTCCGGCCAGGCGCTTGCGGGTTGCTTCCGAACTGGCGACGGCGCCGCGAAAGCGGTCCTTCAGCGGCGCCAGCGCATCGATGAAGAAATTGGCGGTCGAGCCGGTGCCGACACCGATGACGGTGCCGGCCGGCACGTTGGCGGCCACGTAATCGGCCGCTGCCCGGGCAACGGCCTGCTTGAGTTCGTCCTGAGTCATGAAAAGGCTCCGTGAAAGTTTGGCGCGCATTGTACCTGTCAAAAAAGTTTAACTTTGCGCCGCCGGCAAATCGCTAAACTGGATATATCGTTTAACAGGGAGCGCATCGATGACCGAGAGCAAGACGAAACCCGCCGTCAAATCCGCCGCCAAACCGGCTGCCACGGCAAAAGCGCCGCTGAAGCCGAGAGTTGCCCCGAAACCGGCCGAGCCGGTGGCGGCAACCCCGGCCACCAAGGCTGCCACCGCCCGCGTCCGCAAGCCGTCGGCAGTCGACCGGACGGTGGCCCGGCATCAGAAGGAACTGGCCGATGCGCTGGTCAAGGCCGAGGCCATCCAGTACGACAAGCCGACCAAGCCGGCAAAAGCGGCCAAACCGGAAAAGGCCGAAAAGACGGTGAAGACGAAAAAGGCAAAACTGGTGCGCGACAGTTACGCGATGCCGGAAACCGAATACGCCAGGATCGCCGAACTGAAGAAGCGGCTGGCCGCGCTCGGCAGCGAGGTCAAGAAGAGCGAACTGCTGCGTGGCGGCATTGCCGTGCTGGCTGCGCTGAACGATGCCGAACTGCAGGCCGTCATGGCGCGCGTCGAACGGATCAAGACCGGCCGCCCGTCGAAAAAAGCCTGATTCCCGAAGGCCGGCCGGGGTTTCCCTCCCCCGGTCGGTGCCGCCGGCGGATGACGGTTCCGTGACGCTTTGGCGACAGAACGGCGTTTGTCATCCGGCTGTAACAAAGCCTGCCTAGACTGCAGCTGTCCATTTCACCCAATGAAGGAATCAGACATGCTGCAAAACCGTATCTTCCGTACCTCCATGCTGGCCATTTCGCTGGGCCTGGCCGGCGTTGCTCACGCCGCCGACATCACCGGTGCCGGCGCCTCCTTCCCGGCGCCGATCTACGCCAAGTGGGCCGATGCTTACCAGAAGGCCACCGGCAACAAGCTCAACTACCAGTCGATCGGTTCGGGCGGCGGCATCAAGCAGATCAACGCCAAGACCGTCGATTTCGGCGCGTCCGACATGCCGCTGAAGGCGGAAGTGCTGCAGAAGGATGGCCTGGTTCAATTCCCGACGGTGATCGGCGGCGTCGTGCCGGTGGTCAACGTGACCGGCGTCAAGGCCGGCGACCTGCGCCTGACCGGCGCCGTGCTGGCCGACATCTATCTCGGCAAGATCACCAAGTGGAACGACAAGGCGATCGCCGAACTGAACCCGAACGTCAAGCTGCCGGGCGACGACATCGCCGTCGTTCGTCGCGCCGACGGTTCGGGCACCACCTTCATCTTCACCAACTACCTGTCGAAGGCAAACGACGAGTGGAAGAGCAAGATCGGCGAAGGTACCGCCGTGCAGTGGCCGACCGGCATGGGCGGCAAGGGCAACGAAGGCGTTGCCGCCTTCCTGCAGCGCATCCCGAACTCGATCGGTTACGTCGAGTACGCCTACGCCAAGCAGAATAACCTGGCCTGGACCTGGCTGAAGAATGCCGCCGGCGAATTCGTCCGCCCGGACGATGAAACCTTCAAGGCCGCCGCTGCCGGTGCCGACTGGTCCAAGTCCTCGTTCGGCGAAATCCTGACCAACCAGGCCGGCAAGGCTGCCTGGCCGATTTCCGGTGCCACCTTCGTGCTGATGCACAAGGTTCAGGACAAGCCGGCCCAGGCCGCCGAAGTGCTGAAGTTCTTCGAGTGGTCGTACAAGAACGGCGGCAAGATGGCCGCCGATCTGGACTACGTGCCGTTGCCGGACAGCCTGATCAAGCAGATCGCCGCATCCTGGAAAGACATCAAGGATGCGTCGGGCAAGTCGGTCAAGTAAGGCGGGCGGATGATCCGAGGCGCCCCCGGCCGCGGGTCGGGGGCGTCATTTCGCGCACTGCGCGATAATGGAAAGAACCTGCTTACGGAATCCGTCATGAGTCAATCGCAAGCCAAGGGACAGTTCGGCGACGCTCTGTTCTTCAACCTGACGCGCACGGTCGCGTTCATCACGCTGGCCTTGCTGGCCGGCATCGTGCTGTCGCTGACCTGGAGCGCGCTGCCGTCGATCCAGAAGTTCGGCTTCAGCTTTCTGACCAGCTCCGCCTGGAATCCGCCGGCCGACGATTTCGGTGCGCTGGTTCCGATCTACGGCACCATCGTCACTTCGATCATCGCGCTCCTCATCGCCCTGCCGATCAGTTTCGGCATCGCGCTGTTCCTGACCGAGATGGCGCCGGCCTGGCTGCGCCGTCCGCTCGGCATCGCCATCGAACTGCTGGCCGGTATTCCCAGCATCGTGTACGGGATCTGGGGTCTACTCGTCTTTGCGCCGATTTTCGGCCAGTACGTGCAACCCTTCATCGCCAAGACGCTCGGCAAGCTGCCGCTGATCGGCACGCTGTTTTCCGGCCCGTCGCTCGGCATCGGCATTCTCGCCGCCGGCATCATCCTGGCGATCATGATCATTCCCTTCATTGCTTCGGTGATGCGCGACGTTTTCGAACTGGTGCCGCCGATGCTCAAGGAGTCCTGCTATGGCCTGGGCGGCACGACCTGGGAAGTGGTCAGCAAGGTCGTCCTGCCCTATACCCGCGTCGGCGTGATCGGCGGCGTCATGCTCGGCCTGGGCCGGGCGCTCGGTGAAACGATGGCGGTCACTTTCGTGATCGGCAACGCCAGCCTGATCGGCAGCTTCTCGCTGTTCATGCCCGGCAACAGCATCACCTCGGCGCTGGCCAACGAATTCGCCGAGGCGACGCCCGGCCTGTACACCGCGGCGCTGGTCGAACTGGGCCTGATCCTGTTCGTGATCACCTTCATCGTCCTGTCGCTCTCCAAGCTGCTGCTCCGCTCGCTTGAAAAGCAGTCGGGCGGCTCGGCCCACTGAGGAAACGACGATGAATCTGAGAAACCGTCGCAAAACCATCAACGTGATCGCCCTCGGGCTGTCGCTGGGCGCCATGGCCTTCGGCCTGTTCTGGCTGATCTGGATTCTCTGGATGGTCTTCGAGCAGGGGATCGGCGCGCTGTCGCTCAGCCTGCTGACGCTGGACACGCCCGCGCCGGGCAATGCCGGCGGCCTGCGCAACGCCATCTTCGGCAGCTTCATCATGGTCGGTCTGGCCATGGCGATGGCGACGCCGGTGGCCATCCTGGCCGGTATCTACCTCGCGGAATATGGCCGCAATACCTGGCTGGGCAACGTGACCCGCTTCGTCAACGACATCCTGCTGTCGGCACCGTCCATCGTCATCGGCCTGTTCGTCTATGCGATCTACGTCGCTCAGGTCGGCAAGTTCTCCGGCCTGTCCGGGGCGCTGGCCCTGGCCCTGCTGGTCATCCCGGTCGTCGTCCGGACCACCGAGGACATGCTGGCGCTGGTGCCGAATGCGCTGCGCGAAGCCGCCTTCGCGCTCGGCGCGCCGAAGTGGAAGGTGATCATGCTGGTCACCCTGCGCTCGGCGAAGACCGGCGTGATCACCGGCATCCTGCTGGCGCTTGCCCGCATCTCCGGTGAAACGGCACCGCTGCTGTTCACCGCCCTGTCCAACCAGTTCTGGAGCGCCGACTTGTCCGAGCCGATGGCCAACCTGCCGGTGACCATCTTCAAGTTCGCGATGAGCCCCTTCACCGACTGGCAGCAACTGGCCTGGGCCGGCGTGTTCATCATCACGATGGGCGTGCTCTTCCTCAACATCCTTGCGCGTGTCGTGTTCCGCCAGCAGTCGGCGCAGCACTGAGACCCAGACAAACCCACCACGGAATCCACGATGATGCCTGTTGAATCCGCACTTCAGAACCTGGTTCCCGAGATCAGTATCCGGAACCTGAATTTTTACTACGGCAAGGCGCTCGCGCTGAAGAACATCAACCTCGAGGTCTACAAGGGCAAGGTCACCGCCTTCATCGGCCCGTCGGGTTGCGGCAAATCGACCTTGCTGCGCACGATCAACCGGATGTACGACCTTTATCCCGGCCAGCATGCCGAAGGCGAGCTGATCGTCGGCGGCAAGAACATCCTCGAAAAGGGCGTCGATACCATCGAATTGCGCGCCAAGGTCGGCATGGTCTTCCAGAAGCCGACGCCGTTCCCGATGTCGATCTACGAGAACATCGCCTTCGGCGTGCGCATGCACGAGCGGCTGTCGCGCAACGAGATGGACGACCGCATCGAATGGGCGCTGACCAAGGCGGCCTTGTGGAACGAGGTCAAGGACAAGCTGAACAAGCCCGGTACCGGGCTGTCCGGCGGCCAGCAGCAGCGTCTGTGCATTGCCCGCGGCGTCGCCGTCAAGCCGCAGGTGCTGCTGCTCGACGAACCGACCTCGGCGCTCGACCCGATTTCGACGATGCGCATCGAGGAACTGATCCATGAACTCAAGCGCGAGTTCACCATCGCCATCGTTACCCACAACATGCAGCAGGCTGCCCGCGTGTCGGACTTCACGGCCTACATGTACCTCGGCGAGCTGGTCGAGTTCGGCAAGACCGACGAGATCTTCATCAAGCCGCAGGACAAGCGTACCGAAGACTACATCACCGGCCGCATGGGCTGATCGGAGCAAAAAAATGAACGAGACCCTCCACGTATCCAGCCAGTTCGACGACGACCTCAGCAGCCTGCGCACGCATGTGCTGCAGATGGGCGGCCTGGTCGAGACCCAGGTGTCGGCTGCCATCGAAGCCTATTCGAACGGCGAGGTGACCAGCGTCAAGAGCATCGTCGAGACCGATCGCAAGATCAACGAACTGGAAAAAGCGATCGACGACGACTGCGCGCACATCATTGCCCGTCGTCAGCCGGCCGCCTCCGATCTGCGCCTGGTGTTCGGCATCAGCAAGATCGTCACCGACCTCGAACGGGCCGGCGACGAGGCCAAGAAGATCGCCAAGGGCGTGCGCCGCATCTACGAAGCCGGGCACATGCCGGTGCAGTACGGCGTCGGCGTCCGCCACATCGCCGATGCGGCGCTGAACATGGTGCGCCAGGCACTCGACGCCTTCGCCCGCCTCGACGCGCCGCTGGCCACCAGCGTTATCCGCGCCGACGACGAGGTCGATGTCGAGTTCAAGGCGGTGATCCGCCAATTGATCACCCACATGATGGAAGACCCGCGGACCATCACGACGGCCATCGACATCATGTCCATCGCCCGAGCCGTCGAGCGTATCGGTGACCACGCCAAAAACATTTCCGAGCACGTGGTCTACATCGTCGAAGGCCGCGACATCCGGCACGCCAAGAGCAAGGAGTCTGCCAATTGACACCGACCATTCTGGTGGTTGAGGACGAACCGGCGATCCAGGAACTGGTCGTCATCAACCTCAAACATGCCGGATTTCTCGCCGTCCGCGCCAGCAGCGCGGAGGAGGCCGATTCGGCAATCCGCGCCGCGCTGCCGGATCTGGTGATTCTCGACTGGATGCTGCCCGGCCAGTCCGGCGTGGCGCTGGCCAAGAAGTTGCGCGCCGACGAGCGCACGCGCGAACTGCCGATCATCATGCTCACCGCCCGCGTGCACGAAGAAGACAAGGTGCAGGGCCTGGAGGCCGGCGCCGACGATTACGTCACCAAGCCCTTCTCGCCGAAGGAACTGGTCGCCCGCGTGCGAGCCGTGCTGCGCCGCCGGGCGCCGCACCTCGCCGGCGAGGCGGTCGAAGTCGGCGACCTGGCGCTCAATCCGGCGACTCACCGGGTGCTTGCCGCCGGCCAGCCGATCGATCTTGGGCCGACCGAGTTCCGTCTGCTGTTCTTCTTCATGACCCATTCGGAACGGGTGTACACTCGCGCCCAGTTGCTCGACGAAGTCTGGGGAGATCACGTGTTCATCGAAGAGCGGACGGTCGACGTCCACATCCGCCGCCTGCGCGCCGCGCTTGAATCGTCCGGTCACCACGAGCGGGTGGAAACCGTGCGCGGTACCGGCTACCGCTTCCGGGGAGCCTGAACCGGGTGAATTCGCAGACGATCAGGGCGCTGCTCCTGGCGCTGCTGACGGCCGCCGTTGCCCTGCCGCTCGGATACTTCACCGAAGCCGGGTTCGGCTGGCTGCTGTTCAGCGGCGGATTGGCCCTGCAGCTGGCTTTCCACCTGCTCTACCTGTCGCGCCTGGAGCACTGGTCGCGGGCGCCGATCGCCGATCCCAGCCTGGAAGGCGAAGGCGCCTGGGATGGCGTGTTCCGCCGCCTGTACCGGCACGAGAAGGAGTTGCGCGCGCAGATTGCCGCCCGCGATCACGAAATCGCCATGCTGATCGCCGCCGGCCAGGCACTCACCGACGGCGTCGTGCTGCTCGACACGCAGTACCAGATCCTGTTCTGCAACCGCACGGCGGAAGACCAGCTCGGCCTCAAGGTCGTCACCGACCGAGGCCTGCCCATCGTCAATCTGGTACGCCAGCCCGAATTCATGGCCTACCTGGCCAACGAGGATTTCAACACGCCGCTGACCTTGCGCCCGGAGCGCAACCAGGAGCGGGTGCTGTCGATCTACGTCGTTCCCTACGCCGGCAACCGGCGGCTGATGCAGGTCAAGGACGTCACCCAGGCCGACCGGCTCGACCGCATGCGGCGTGATTTCGTCGCCAACGTCTCGCACGAACTGCGCACGCCGCTCACCGTCCTCGCCGGCTTTCTCGAAACCCTGCAGGAAATCGACGTCGACCGCGACGAACGCCAGCGTTACCTGCAGATGATGGCCGAGCAGTCGGACCGCATGCAGGCCATCGTCCAGGACCTGCTGACCCTGTCGTCGATCGAATCGGCGCCGCCGCCCGAATCCACGGTGGTCGACATGGCTTCGTTGATCGACAAGCTGCGGCGCGACGCCGAAGCCCTGTCCGCCGGCCGGCACGAAATTGCCGTCGAGATCGAAGGCCAGGGCGATCTCTACGGTGCCGAACCGGAACTGGTCAGCGCCTTCGCCAATCTGGTGGCGAACGCCGTGCGCTACACGCCGAACGGTGGCAAGGTCACCCTCGAATGGCGTGTCCTGCCCGGCGGCGCTGAATTCGCCGTGCGCGACACCGGCATCGGCATCGCCCCGGAACACATCCCGCGGCTGACCGAACGCTTCTACCGCGTCGACCGCGGCCGCTCGCGCGACGCCGGCGGCACCGGGCTTGGCCTGGCCATCGTCAAGCACTCGCTGAACCGGCACCAGGCACGGCTGGTGATCACCTCCAAACCGGGTGAAGGCAGCCGGTTTGCGGCGCGCTTCCCGCCGGAGCGGGTGGCGGTGGTTTGATGTCTGGTGCTCTGGTTTCGGGGGGGCATTGGCTTTGTCAGAAGTGTTTGGTGGGATACGGTTTTGGGTGGTTTTCGCCGGTGACCTTTGGGTGTTGCTGACGCTCAGGGTTCCGCGGCTGACGCGTGGGGTGGGTTTTCTGAGGGGCTGGTTTCCGCCGTTGACCGGCGGGCGTACTTTCTTTTGCTTCGCCAAAAGAAAGTAGCCAAAGAAAAGGCGACCCTGGGTCGGCGCCGGGCGTTGCCCGGTTCCCTGCGCTACTCGGGTGGTCGGGCGGCTGGCTAAACTCGCCGCTGCGCGGCTCAGACAACGCCAGCCGACTTCCCCCGACCGCCCTGCGTTGCTCGGCGCCTCTCAAGGGGCCCAACATCAGAGGTGTGCTGCGGTCGACGGAAGAAATAGGTGAAAAAGCCGGTCGACCGTACAAGAAGCGCAAAAAAAGATGAATCCTGCGGTCGACCGCACAAAAGCCATGTTTTCCACCACGCTTTCCGTTGCGACGTTTTCCCGGTTCCCTGTGTTTCGCGCCGAGCAACGCAGAAGGGCCGGGGGATTTCGGCTGGCGTTGTTTGAGGCCCGCAGGGCCGAGTTTAGCCAGCCGCCCGGTCCTTCGAGTCGCGCAGGGCAGTCGGCGGCACGCCGACCGCGAAAGTCAGGGTCGCCTTCTTTTGGCTACTTTTCTTGGCGAAGCAAGAAAAGTACGCCCGCCGGTCAACGGCGGAAACCAGCCTTTCAGAAAATCCGGCCCCCATCCGCCAACGGCAGAGAACAGCGCTTGAAAGCGCAGTCCGCCCGCGTCAGCGATCAACCCTCACCCGCGAACCGGCCGCACCTTCCCCGCCGCCAGCGTCGCCCGCTGCCGGGCTTCGTCGGTGTCGGCGCCGTTTGCCACGACGACGCCCATCCGCCGTTTGACGAAGGATTCCGGTTTGCCGAACAGCCGCAGGTCGGTGCGCGGCACGGCCAGGGCGTCGGCGACGCCGTCGAAGGCGATGCCGCTTTCATCCATGCCGCCGTAGATGACGGCCGAGGCGCCGGGTTCGCGCAGGGCGGTGTCGACCGGCAGGCCGAGGATGGCGCGGGCGTGCAGTTCGAATTCGGAGAAGCGCTGCGAGCACAGCGTGACCAGGCCGGTGTCGTGCGGCCGCGGGCTGACTTCGGAGAACCACACCATGTCGCCCTTGACGAAGAGTTCGACGCCGAACAGGCCGCGACCGCCGAGGTTGCCGGTGACCGCTGCGGCGATTTCGCGGGCGCGGGCCAGCGCGGCCGGCGACATCGCTTGCGGTTGCCAGGATTCGACGTAGTCGCCGGACACCTGGCGGTGGCCGATCGGATCGCAGAAATACGTCGAAATCTCATCATTTTGCGCGTCGACCGCACGTACGGTCAGCAAGGTGATTTCGTAGTCGAAATCGACGAAGCCCTCGACGATGACGCGACCCTGATTGACCCGGCCGCCGCTCGCCGCGTAGTCCCAGGCTTTCTGCACGTCGTCCGGGCCGTGCAGCAGCGACTGGCCCTTGCCGGACGAGGACATCACCGGCTTGACGATGCACGGGTAGCCGATGCCGCCGTCGATCGCCGCCTGCAGCTCGGCCAGCGAGTCGGCGAAGCGGTAGGGCGAGGTCGGCAGGCCGAGTTCCTCGGCAGCCAGCCGGCGGATGCCTTCGCGGTTCATCGTCAGCTTCGCGGCGCGGGCGGTCGGGATGACTTCGGCCAGACCTTCGGCTTCCAGTTCGACCAGCGTGTCGGTGGCGATGGCTTCGATCTCCGGCACGATCAGCTGCGGCTTCTCCTTTTCGACCAGCGCGCGCAGCGCGGCGCCGTCGGTCATCGGGATGACGTGGGCGCGATGCGCAACCTGCTGGCCGGGGGCGTTGGCGTAGCGGTCGACGGCGATCACCTCGACGCCGAGACGCTGCAGCGCGATGACGACTTCCTTGCCCAGTTCGCCGGCGCCGAGCAGCATGACACGGGTGGCGGAGGGGGAGAGCGGGGTGCCGATGGGCATGCGGGTTCCTTTGCGGTCGACGGGGAAAATCGGCCGAATTTAGGCGTGGACCGCGCTCAGGTCAAGCCGGCCGCGTCAGGCCTGCATGGGGCCGATGCGAAAGCGGTTCACAATGCCGCTCAGGTGGTCCGACAACTGGCGGATGCCGTCGGCGAAACGGCGGGTATGGCCGGCCGTTGCGTTGGCGTCGCGCATCAGGGCCTCGATGGCATCGACCTGGCGGACGATCTGCCGGCTCGACGCATGGCCGATGCCGACCTGCTCGGCAATCTGGCCGACGGTTTCGATGACCGCCCGGGCCGAGTGTTCGATGTCGCCCATCGCGCTGCCGGCCGAACTCGCCAGTTCGATGTTGTGCTTGATGTCCGCGACCACCTCGCGCATCAGTGCGGTCGATTGTTCGGCGGTGCTGGCGATTGCTTCGACCTGGCCGCTGATCGAGCGTGTCGCGCCGCTGACGCGTTCGGCCAGCTTGCGCACTTCATCGGCGACGACGGCGAAGCCGCGGCCGGTATCGCCGGCGCGGGCCGCCTCGATGGCGGCGTTGAGCGCCAGCAGGTTGGTCTGGTCGGCGATCTCGCGAATCTCGCGGACCAGACCGGAAATGTTCTGGCCGGCTGCGGCGAGCGCGAACACGCGTTCGGCGGCGGTTTCGACGTTGCCGGCCAGGCGGTGGATGTGACTGACGGTCTGGCGGATGGTCGCCCCGTTATCCACCGCCTGCTGTCCCGAACTGGCGGTCAGCTGGCCGGCGCGGCCGGTGTCGCTGTGGATGCGGTCGATCTGCGCCTGGATTTCCTGGATCGCCACCTGGATTTCGCGCGACGAGCCGTTGCCGTTTTCGGCGATGCCGGCCAGGGCCACGGCCGATTGCAGCATCTCGCCGGCCGCCACCTCGTTCTGGTGGATGACCCCGGCCATTTCCGCCAGGCTTTGCTGCAGCGTGTCTAGCAGCCGGTTGAAGGCCTGGATCGAGCGGCCGATCTCGTCGTCGTTGACCACCGGGACGCGATGCGTGAAATCCAGCGTGTCGGCGATGGTTCGCATGGTGTTTTCCATGTCGGCCAGCGGTCGGGCGATCCGTCGGTAGAGCGCCAGGCCGAGTGCCGACAGTCCACTCAGGATCACTGCGAAGGCGCCGCCGAGCTGGATCAGCGTGCGCTGCAGGCTGCCGTCGAGACGGGCGACGCTTTCGTCCTTGACCCGGCGTTTTTCGACCCGCAGCGTTTCCAGTACGCCGTCGATTTCGGCGAGGAAGGGGGCGGCGCTGCCGGACAGCGTTGCTTCGGCCAGTACGCTCTGGCCGGCGAGACTGAAGCGGGCGACGTCGTCGACCGCCGCATAATAGTTCTTCAGGCTTTCCTCGGCCTGGTCGAGCAGTCCGCGCTGGGCGTCGCTGTCGGCCAGCGCGCGTTGTTCGGCGAGCAACTGGCGCAATTGTTCCTTCTGGCGTTCCAGTTGCTGCCGGGTCTGTTCGGCGATCGTCCGGTCCGCTGCGTGGGCCAGCGAAATGGCGGCGATCTGCACGCCTTTCAGGCCGGCGGCCAGTTCGATCGAACTCAGGAAACCGGGAATCGCGCCATCGGTCAGTTGCCGGATCATTGCGTTGTTGCGCTGGAACTGGTTGAGTCCGACGCCGCCCAGGGCGAGCAGGGCACCCAGCGTGAAGACGAGCAGCAGGACGAGACGGTGGGAGATTTTCATGGTGCCGGGAAGCCGTGGAGAACAGCCGGAAGCCTAGGCGGCCGGTGTTGCATTCCGGTGACAGCGTCGGCCGCGGCCTGTCATCGTCGCGTCACGAAAGCGTCACGGCAGTTTCATGGGCAGCTTCTATCGTGCGGCCATGCCCAAGGTCAGAAGCCTCTTCCTCTCCGACATCCACCTAGGCACGCGGGCGTGCCAGGCGGAGCGTCTCCTCGATTTCCTGCGCGAGCATCCGGCCGAGCAGACTTTCCTGATCGGCGACATCGTCGATTTCTGGGCGATGAGCCGCAGCATCTGCTGGACGCAGGCGCAGAACACGGTGGTGCAGAAACTGCTGCGCCGGGCGCGCCACGGTGAACGCGTGGTGCTGATTCCCGGCAACCACGACGAAGCGCTGCGCGATTACTGCGGCACGGTGTTCGGCGAGATCGAAGTGGCCGACGAAGTGGTGCATGAAACGGCCGACGGGCGTCGCCTGTTGCTGATTCACGGCGACCAGTTCGACCAGGTGACGCGCCATCACCGCTGGGTCGCCGTGCTCGGCGACCAGGCCTACAACCTGCTGGTCCGCCTCAACCTGTGGCTGTCGTGGGTCCGGCGCAAGCTTGGCCGGCCCGGCTACTGGTCGCTGGCCGGTTACGCCAAGCGCAAGGTCAAGACGGCGCTCAACTTCATTTTCGATTTCGAGGAATCAGCCGTCCGCCATGCCCGCGAACGCGGCCTCGACGGCGTGGTCTGCGGCCACATCCACTGGGCGACGATCCGCGACATCGACGGCCTGGCCTACATCAATTGCGGCGACTGGGTCGATTCCTGCACGGCCATCGTCGAACATGGCGACGGCCGGCTCGAGCTGATCGCCTGGGGCGCCCCCGCCCCGCAGCGGCAGGCGCTGCCGGCGCCGGCGGCCAGCACCGCCGTGGAGGTCTGAGATGCGTGTGTTGATGGTGTCCGATGTTTATTTCCCGCGCATCAACGGCGTGTCGACCTCGATCGAGACTTTCCGCCAGACGCTTGCCGCGCACGGCGTCGAGGTACGGCTGGTGGTGCCGCGCTATGCCGACGAACCCGAGGCGCCGGGCATCGTCCGGGTGCCCGGGCGGCCGGTGCCGCGCGATCCGGAAGATCGGCTGGTCGGCTGGTCGGCCATGCTGCGCGCGGTCGACGAAGCCGCCGCCGATTGCGACCTGATCCACATCCAGACGCCCTTCATCGCCCACTACGCCGGCCTGAAAATCGCCCGCCGCCGCGGCTTGCCGGTGATCGCCACCTATCACACGCTGTTCGAGGAATACATCGAGCACTACGCCCCGTTCCTGCCGGCCGGCTGGCTCAAGGGCTTTGCCCGCCGTCTGTCGCGTCGGCAGTGCAACGCGCTGGATGCGCTGGTCGTGCCATCGACGGCGATGCGCGAACGGCTGACCGCCTACGGGGTGACGACGCCGATGAACGTGCTGCCTACCGGCATTCCGCTCGACCGTTTCGCCAACGGCGACGGGGCGGCTTTCCGCGCCGGGCACGGGATTCCGGGCGACCGGCCGGTGGCGCTGTTCGTCGGCCGCATCGCGCACGAGAAGAACATCGGCTTCCTGCTCGATGCGCTGCCGCACGCGCTCGATTTTTGCCCGGACATGCTGCTGGTGATCGCCGGCGAAGGGCCGGCCAGCGACGATCTGAAACGGCAGGCGGCGCGCCTCGGGCTGGACGGCTCGGTGCGCTTCATCGGTTACCTCGACCGGGTCGGCGCCTTGCCGTCCTGCTACGCGGCGGCTGATGTCTTCGTCTTTGCGTCGCGCACCGAAACGCAGGGACTGGTGCTGCTCGAAGCGATGGCGGCCGGCGTGCCGGTCGTCGCGCTGGCCGAGATGGGCACCGTCGACATCCTCGGCCCGGGACGCGGCTGCTTCACGCCGCCGCCCGAGCCGCAGGCCTTCGGCGAAGTGCTCGGCCACTACCTGCGCAACCCGGCTGCCTGGCGACATCTGAAGGAAGCTGCGCCACGCTATGCCGCCGAATGGTCGGATAGCGCGCTGGCCGGCCGTTTGGCCGGGCTCTACCGGCATTTGCTGAGCGCTGGCGAGCGTGCTTTCCAGCGACTCGCCGCCGATACCTGAACCCGCTGTGGAGTGAACATGCCGCCTGTCCCCGACGAACTGGGCCTCGATCCGGCCCGGGAATCGCCTTTCAAGGGCAAGACCGGCCTGCGCCGGGTCTGGAATGCCTTCTACTACTCGCTGGATGGGCTGAAGGCCGCCTATCTCTGCGAGGATGCCTTTCGCCAGGAGGTCTGGCTGGCCGCGCTGCTGATCCCGCTGGCCCTGTGGCTGCCGGTCGGCTGGCTGGCCAGCGGCCTGCTGATCGCCAGCGTGTTGCTGGTGCTGATCGTCGAACTGCTCAATTCTGCCGTCGAAGCGGTGGTCGACCGCGTCAGTCTGGAAAACCACCGGCTGGCGAAGCGCGCCAAGGACATCGGCAGCGCCGCGGTGCTCGTCTCGCTGCTGCTGGTCGTGGTCGTCTGGGGAGGCGTCCTGCTGGAGCACTATCGATGAAACTGAACATCGCCTTCGTCACCGAAACCTTTCCGCCGGAAGTGAACGGCGTGGCAATGACCGTCGGCCGCCTGGTCGGCGGCCTGCGCGAATGCGGCCATGAAGTCGATGTGCTGCGGCCGCGGCAGCATGGCGAGGATCGCGGCGGCACGTTGCCGGGCGGTTGCGAGGTCGCGCTGCCCGGCGTGCCGCTGCCGGGCTATCCGGGCTTGCGCTTCGGCCTGCCGGCCGGCCGCCAGTTGGCGAAGCGCTGGCGCGAACGTCGCCCCGACCTGGTGCACGTGGTCACCGAAGGCCCGCTCGGCTGGTCGGCGGTGGCCACCGCACGCCGCCTCGGCATCCCGGTGACCTCCGGTTTTCATACCAATTTCGACCGTTACAGCGTGCACTACGGCATCGGCTGGATGCGGCCGGCGGTCGCCGCCTACCTGCGCACGCTGCATCGGCGCACGCGGGCGACGATGGTGCCGACGGCGGCCCTGGCGGCCGATCTGGCCGGCGAGGGGGTGCCCGGCGTGCGGGTGGTCGGGCGCGGCGTCGATACCGTGCTGTTCGATCCGGCCCGACGCAGCGATGCCTTGCGCCGGGCCTGGGCGGTCGACGGCGAAGGGCCGGTCTGCCTGTACGTCGGCCGGCTGGCGCCGGAGAAGAATCTGGCACTGGTCGAGCGCAGCTTCGCGGCGATCCAGGTCTGGCATCCCGCTGCACGCATGGTCTGGGTCGGCGATGGGCCGTCGGCCCGGCGTCTTGCGGTCGACCACCCGGATCACCGGTTTTGCGGCATGCGTACCGGCGAAGACCTGGCCGCACATTACGCCAGCGCCGATCTCTTCCTGTTCCCCAGCCTGACCGAAACCTACGGCAACGTGGTTGCCGAGGCGATGGCCAGCGGCCTGCCGGTCGTTGCTTACCGCAGTGCTGCGGCCGCCGAACTGATCGCCGACCGTCGGGATGGCGTGGTGGTGGCGCCGGGCGACGAGCAGGCCTTTGTCGACGGCGCGCTGTGGGCGCTGGAGCTGCCGCTGCGCCGCCAGGCGCTGGCCGGAGCCGCCCGCCAGGTGATGCTGCCGCGCGGCTGGGACGGGGTCGTCGAGCGCTTCGTTGCCGTCGCGCAGGAGGCGCTCAGGCCGTGATCCCCGCGCTCCGTCTGCCGGCCCAGCGCAGCAGCGCGGCAGCCAGGGCGTCGCGGCCGATCGGCTTGGCCAGGTAGTCGTCCATGCCGGCGGCCAGACAGTGTTCGCGGTCGCCTTCCATGGCGTTGGCGGTCATGGCAACGATCGGCAACTGCCGCGCCGCGTCTCCCGCCTCGCCCTGGCGGATGCGCCAGGTGGCCTCGAAGCCGTCGACCACCGGCATCTGGCAATCCATCAGCACCACGTCGTAGGCGCCGCCGGCCAGCATTTCGAGGGCTTCCCGCCCGTTGCCGGCGATGCCGTACAGGCAGCCGAGTTTCTTCAGCAGGGCTGCCGCCACTTTCTGGTTGACCTGATTGTCGTCGACCAGCAGGACGCGCAATCCGGGGGGCGGCAGCCGTGCTTCCGCATCGCGGTCGGCGTTCCCGTCGGCCACCGCGAACGGCAGTTCGACCAGGAAGCTGCTGCCGACGTCCGGCGTCGAGTCGACCTCGATGCGGCCGCCCATCAATTCGCTCAGCCGTTTGCAGATCGACAGGCCGAGGCCGGTGCCGCCGAAGCGCCGGGTGGTCGAGGCATCGCCCTGATAGAACGGCGAGAACAGTCCGTTGAGGATTTGCCGGTCCATGCCGATGCCGGTGTCGCGCACCTTCAGGCGCAGCAGTACATGGCCGGGGCGTCCGGGCTGGGCTTCGGCATCAAGATCGATGTGGACGCCGCCGCGGACGGTGAATTTGATGGCGTTGCCGACCAGATTGATCAGGATCTGCCGCAGACGCACCGGATCGCCGTGCAGGAAGGCGGGCAGGTTGCCGGATACTTCGCCGCTCAGGGCGATCGACTTGGCGTGCGCCTGCGGCGACAGCAGCACGACGATCTCGTGCAGCAATTCGCCCGGTGCGAAAGGAATGTTCTCGAGCTGCAACTTGCCGGCCTCGACCTTGGAAAAGTCGAGGATGTCGTTGATCAGCGCCAGCAGGCTGTCGGCACTGTGCCGGATGGTCTCGGCGAATTCGCGCTGTTGCTCGTCGAGCGGGCTGTCGAGCAACAGGTCGGTCATGCCGATCACGCCGTTCATCGGGGTGCGGATTTCATGGCTCATGTTGGCCAGGAAGCTGCTCTTGGCGACGTTGGCGCTTTCCGCCGCCAGCCGGGCTTCGTCGAGTTGCTGCAGCGTTTGCGTGCGCTCCAGGAAGGCGCCGGCCCAGCGCGCCAGCAGACGCAGGAATTCGATGTCGGAGGGATCGAAGGGATGGTTGCGGGCGCTGCGCGACGAGAAGTTCAGGGTGCCGAACAACTCGCCGTTGACGCGGATCGGCGCGCCCAGATAGGCGGCCATGCCGAGTTCGCGGAAGCAGGCGGCGGTGCAGAATTCCGTCTGTTCGGCATCGTGGACCGCGAGCGCCGAGTTGCGCTCGATCACGGCCGCGCAATAGGTGCCGTCCAGCGGCCGGGCGGTTTCCGGGTCCGGGATGCTGTGCCCGAACTGGGCTTCGATGCGGTAATGCCGGGCGGGGCCGTCGACCCGGCTGATCATGCCGAATTCGAGATGCAGGTGGTCGAGTGCCAGGCGCAGCGCGTCGCGCAGCGTGGCGGCGGTATCGGCATTGATCATCGCGATTTCGTTGAGCACGCGCAGCGCGGCCAGCTGGCGCTGCAGACGGATCGCCTGCAGGCGCTGCTCGGTGACGTCCTCGAACACGCCGACATAGTTGAGGACCTTGCCGTTGCTGTCGCGGACGGTCGAGATGCTCAGCCATTCATCGATCAGTTGTCCGTCCTTGCGCCGGTTGACGATTTCACCGGACCACACGTCCTGTTGCGCCAGCGTCTCCCACATCGCGCGGTAGAAGGCCGGGTCGTGCTTGCCGGAAGCGAACAGCGCCGGTGTCCGGCCGAGCAGTTCGCTGGCGCTGTAGCCGGAAACCCGCTCCAGGCAAGGGTTGACCGCAAGCATCCGGGTATCGGCATCGGTCACCAGCACGCCATTGGTGCTGTATTCGAATACCCGGGCGGTCAGCTGGCGTTCGTGCAACACCCGCTCCTCGGCGACCAGTCCGCGACGGGCGCGGATGATCAGCAAGGTGCTCAGGACCATCAGGACGACCAGCGTCACGCCGGTGACGCTGGCCAGATGTCGGCTTTCCTGCGACCAGCGGGCCAGCGCCTGTTCGCGGTCGACATGGACCAGCACGAAGCAGGGATAGTTGCGCGAGGCGCGGAAGGCGGTCAGGGTCGGTCGTCCGTCCTCGACGTCGTCGGCGATGCTGCCGATTTCTTCCTCCTGCATCTGCCGCAGTTCGTCGTCGCTCATGTGCCGGCTGCCGGCCAGCAGGTCCTCGCGCGACGAGAGCAGGGTGACGCCCAGGTAATCGACGACTTCGACCCGGGTCAGTTCGGAGGTGACGTGGTGGGAAAAATGGTTGACGAAATAGTCGGGGTTGATCGCCGCGATCAGTTGCAGCCGCCGTCCATCGCGCACGATTTCCCGGCTGACCGGCAGGATGGCGCTGGCTTCGGCCGGAATCGGCGTTTCTGCGGTCGACGGCTGGGCATCGGCAAAATCCCGGCCGATCCAGGGCGCGCCCAGGCGCAGGAAAGGGGCTTCGCTGCCGGGCTCGCGCAGCGGGCGGAAGTCGCTCGTATCCAGCGTCGCGCCGACGTTATCCGGGTTGGAACTGGCGACGATGCGGCCCTGTTCATCGGCGATCGACAGCGAGCGCAGGAAACTCAGCCGGCGCACCATCACCTGCAGTTGCTGGCCGGCCTGGCGGTGCTGTTGCGGGGTCGCCTCCAGCGTTTCGGGGATGCCCTGCAGGGTCAGATGCACGAGGTTCAGCGTCTGCGTCAGCTGTTCCTCGAAGACGCGGGCCTGGGCGCGCGCCTCGTCGAGGTGGCGGGCCAGCGTTTCCTCGCGCAGGCGATAGAGGTGCGAGCCGGCACCGATCACCACGGTCAGCGCCAGCAGGCACTGCAGCGCGATCAGCAGCCAGGTGTAACGGCGGGTGAAGGCGCCGGCAGCCATGGTTCAGTCGAGGAGAACGATCGGCGACAGTCCGTGGCGCTCGGCCGCAGCCTTCAGCTGCCCGTTGCGTTTTTCCTCGGCCAGGAAGCGTTCGACGCGGGCATGCCAGCGATCGTCGCCCGGCCGCATGGCCCAGGCGTACGGGGTGATGTGGTAGAGGCCGTCCGGCTTGACCAGCCGGGCCCAGTCGGTGGTGCGCAACATGCGCAGGCTGAATGGGAAGTCGGTCATGAACACGTCGGCCCGGCCGGATTCGACTTCCTGCTCGCGGGCGTGTGGCGTGTCCAGCACCTTGAGCGTCGCCAGCCGGAGCTTGTCCTTCATCAGCGGCTCGTGCAGCGTACCCTTGGCCACGGCGACGATGCTGCCCGGCTTGTCGATGTCCGCCCAGCTGCGGATGCGCCGGTTGCTCTTGCTGGTGATCGCATAGACATCGCTGGCCAGATGCGGTTGGGTGAAGCGCAGTTTTTCCTGACGCAGCGGCGTGATGCCGATGGCGAACATGGCAATGTCGCAACGCGCCTGCGTCACGTCGTCGATCAGCCGGGCGAAGGAACTGTCGACGAATTCGACGGTGGCGCCGAGCTCGCGCCCAAGCGCCCGCGCCATGTCGATGTCGATGCCGGACAGTTGGCGGGTCTTCGGGTCGCGGTACGAAATCCCGTAGTAATCGGGCCAGATGCAGACGCGCAGGGTTTTGTCCGCTTCGATCCGGTCGACCGTGCTGTTCTGGGCAAAAGCCCCGGTGGCGGCCAGACACAGCAGGCCGGCGAGCAGTTGCCGGAAAGCCTTGGGCATCGTTATGACCTTGGTGATAAGGATGCCGAAGTCTAGCAAATGTCGGCGCGGCTTATTTGCCCTGGATCAATTCGATCTTGTAGCCGTCCGGGTCTTCGACGAAGGCGATGATCGTCGTGCCGTGCTTCATCGGGCCGGCCTCGCGCACCACCTTGCCGCCGCGCTGGCGGATCGCCGCGCAGGCCGCCGCTGCGTCGGGCACGGCAAGCGCGATGTGGCCGTAGCCGTTGCCCAGTTCGTAGGCAGCGGTATCCCAGTTGTGGGTCAGTTCGATCGCCGCCTGTTCGGACTCGTCGGCATAGCCGACGAAGGCCAGCGTGAAGCGGCCTTCGGGGTAATCCTGGCGGCGCAGCAGGCGCATGCCGAGCACCTCGGTGTAGAAGGCCAGCGAGCGGTCGAGATTGCCGACGCGGAGCATGGTATGGAGCAGGCGCATGGGAGTTCCTTTTCAGAAGTTGGGAAGTTGCCGGCCGAGCCGGCGCAGTTCGTTGCGTTGCGTCCGCCAGTCCGGACACAGCGTTTCCACCACAGACCAGAAACGCGGGCTGTGGTTCATTTCCTTCAGGTGGGCCAGTTCGTGGCAGACCACGTAATCGACGACTGCCGGCGGCAGCAGGATCAGTTTCCAGTTCAGCGCGATGTGGCCGCGGGCGTTGCAGCTGCCCCAGCGGGTGCGTGCCGACGACAGGCGCAGCGGCGGGGTGGCGACGGCAAAGCGTGCGGCGTGTCGCTGCAGGCGTTCGGCGAGGTCGCGGCGGGCCAGTTCGCGCAGGGCGCGGTTGAGCAGCGGCAGGGTGTGTTCCGGGGTGGCGGGCGCCAGATGCAGCGTGCGGGCCTCGGCCCGCCAGGTGTTGCGGCCGCCCGGCGAGAGTCTTGCGGTCCACGCCTCGCCAAGCAGGAAAATGGTCGAGCCGTCGGCGATCTCCGGCGTGCTGGCGGCGGGACGCTCGCGCCAGGCGCGCAGCTTGTCGAGAATCCAGTCGGCGTGCCGGTGCAGCAGGGCGTCGATGTCGCGCTGGGCGGCGCGCACCGGTGCGCCGACGCACAGGCCGCGCTGGTCGATGCGCAGGCCGATCGTCCGGCGCGCGCTGCGGCGCAGCAGGTAGCCGACCGTCTGCGTGCCGAGGACGATCTGGCAGGCGCTTTCAGTTTGCCTGGGCGGCATCCCGGTAGCGATGCGGGGAGATTCGGCGCATTTCGGCTTCGATCCAGGCTTCGGCGCGGGCATTGACTTCGCCTTCGCTGAGGCCGGTGGCGTCGAAGGCCGGGCCGATGCTGATCGTCACCGTGCCCGGCTTCTTCAGGAAGGCCTGGCGCGGCCACAGTTCGCCGGCGTCGTGGGCGATCGGCACGACCTTGCAGCCGACGTGCGTCGCCAGGTAGGCGCCGCCCGACTTGTAGCGTTTCTTCTGGCCGGGCGCGACGCGCGTGCCTTCCGGGAAGACGATCACGTAGAAACCCTGCTTCAGCCGCTCGCGGCCCTGGCTGACCACCTGGTCGAGCGCATCCTTGCCGGCGCTGCGGTCGATCGAGATCATCTTCATCGCCGCCAGCCCCCAGCCGACGAAGGGCACCTTGAGCAGTTCGCGCTTGAGTACGAACACGCAGTAACGGCCTTTCGGCACGACGTCCTGCAGCGTCATCGTTTCCCAGGCCGACTGGTGCTTCGACAGGATCACGCAGGCTTCGTCCGGCATGTTTTCCCGGCCGATCACGCGCGGCCGGATGCCGAGGATGTGCTCGACGCCGAATTGCGTGCCCAGCCGCCACAGCTTGCCGAAGCGGTAGGCCCAGATGCCGCGGAGCAGCGGGCCGGCCATCACCACCAGCGGCGCGCTGAGAACCGACCAGAAGATGGCGTAAAGCATGAACAGGGCGGAACGGACGGCGTTCATTTCTTTTCTCCGGCCAGCAGGTGGTCGACCGCGGCAGCCAGGTTGGCGAAGATCTGCGTGCCTTCCGGCAGGCCGCCGTCGGCCTGGGTCTTTTCACCCTTGCCGGTGAGCACCAGCAGCGGCCGGCAACCGACCGCCGCGCCGGCCTGCAGGTCGCGCAGCGAATCGCCGATGGTCGGCACGCCGACCAGATCGACATTTAGGGTTTCGCCGATGCGCCTGAACAGGCCGGGCAGCGGCTTGCGGCACTCGCATTTGCTGTCGGCCGCGTGCGGACAGTAGTAAACCGCGTCGATGCGCCCGCCGGCGCCGAGCACTGCCTTGTGCATCTTGTCGTGGATCTGGTTCAGCGTGTCCATGTCGAACAGGCCGCGGCCGACGCCGGACTGGTTGGTCGCGACGACCACGCGGTAGCCGTTGTGCTTGAGCCGGGCGATCGCCTCCAGACTGCCCGGGATCGGCTTCCACTCGGCCGGACTCTTGATGTACTGGGCGGAATCGAAGTTGATCACGCCGTCGCGGTCGAGAATGATCAGTTTCGGCATGGGGGCGGCCTTTCTCGGATCAGGCGGACAGACGGGAGAGGTCGGCGACGCGGTTCATCGCCGCGTGCAGCGTGGCCAGCAGGCCGAGGCGGTTGGCCTTGAGCGCCGGGTCGTCGGCATTGACCATGACGCCGTCGAAGAAGGCATCGACCGGCGCGCGCAGCGCGGCCAGCGCGCTCAGCGAAGCGGTGTAGTCGCCGGCGGCGAAAGCGGCGTCGGCCTTCGGCGCCACCTCGGCCAGCGCGGCAGCCAGCGCCTGCTCGGCAGCTTCCTTCAGCAGATTTGCGTCGATTCTGGCGTCGACCGCAGCCTCGGCCTTTTTCAGGATATTGCCGACGCGCTTGTTGGCGGCAGCCAGCGCGGCGGCTTCCGGCAGCGCCGAGAAGGCGCGCACGGCGGCCAGGCGCCTGGGGATGTCGCCCAGACGCTGCGGCCGCTGCGACACCACAGCATCGACTTCCTGTGCGCTGTAGCCTTCTTCGCGCAGGCTGCCGGCGAGGCGGTCGTAGATGAAATCGGCGAGCGCGGTTTTTGCCGGCAGGAAGCCGTCGACCGCAGCAAAGGGCGCCGCGGCGGCGGTCAGCAGCGTATCGAGCGGCAGCGCCAGATCGTTCTCGGCGAGCATGCGGATGACGCCCAGCGCATGCCGGCGCAGCGCGAATGGGTCCTTGTCGCCGGTCGGGATCTGGCCGATGCCGAACATGCCGACCAGGGTTTCCAGCTTGTCGGCCAGTGCGACGACCGTGCCGACGCGGCCGCGCGGCAGGCTGTCACCGGCGAAGCGCGGCTTGTAGTGGTCTTCGATGGCATCGGCGACGTCGCCGTTGAGGCCGTCGTGCTGGGCGTAGTAGCGGCCCATGATGCCCTGCAGTTCGGGAAACTCGCCAACCATGTCGGTGAGCAGGTCGGCCTTGGCCAGCACCGCCGCCTGTTCGGCGTGGTGCACCAGTTCGCCGCCGCCAAGCGCTTCGGCGATGGCGCGGGCAATCGCGGCAACGCGCTGGACGCGCTCGCCCTGGGTGCCCAGCTTGTTGTGGTACACGACCTTGGACAGGCCGATGACGCGGCTTTCCAGCGACTTCTTGCGGTCCTGGTCGAAGAAGAACTTGGCGTCGGCCAGGCGCGGACGGACGACGCGCTCGTTGCCGCCGATCACCGCGCTCGGGTCGGCCGGCGAAATGTTGCTGACGACGAGGAACTTGTTGGTCAGCTTGCCGGCGGCGTCGAGCAGCGGGAAGTACTTCTGGTTGGCCTTCATCGTCAGGATCAGGCATTCCTGCGGCACGGCGAGGAATTCTTCCTCGAACTGGCCGACCAGCACGTTCGGCCGTTCAACCAGCGCGGTCACCTCGTCGAGCAGGGCGTCGTCGTCGATCGGCTTGCCGCCGGCCTGCGCGGCGGCCCCTGCAAGCTGGCGGACGATCTCGGCGCGGCGCTCGGCGAACGAGGCGATCACGGCGCCGTCGCGCTTCAAGGTTTCGGCGTAGCTGTCGGCGTCGGCGATGACCACCGGATCGATGGCGGCTTCGAAGCGGTGGCCCTTGGTGGTCTTGCCCGATTGCAGGCCGAGCACGGAAACCGGCACGACCTCGGCGCCGTGCAGGGCAACCAGCGCATGCGCCGGGCGGACGAAATTGACGCTGCTCCAGCCGTCGGCCAACTGGTAGGTCATCACCTTCGGGATGGGCAGTGCGGCCAGCGCGGCTTCGACAGCCTTTTGCAGGCCTTCGGCCAGCGACGCGCCTTTGGCCAGGCTGTCGTAGAACAGGATGTCGGACTTGCCGTCGTTTTCGCGGCGCAGGCTGGGCACGGCGGATTCATCGGCGCCCAGCGCGGCCAGCTTCTTGAGCAGGGCCGGCGTGGCCTGGCCGTTGGCGTCGAGGCCGACGGCAACCGGCATCAGTTTCTGCACCACCGGCTTGTCGGCGGCGACGGCGAGCACGTCGGTGACGTGTGCAGCGAGACGGCGCGGCGAGGCGTAAGCAGTGACTTTTGCGGTCGACGCTGCCAGACCGGCATTTTTCAGGGAATTCGCCAGTGCGGCGGCAAAGGCTTCGCCGAGCTTCTTCAGCGCCTTCGGCGGCAGTTCTTCGACGAAGAGTTCAACGAGGAGGTTCTTGGCGGTCATCTCAGGCGGCTTTCTTGGCGTTCTGTTCTTCGAGCTTGGCGAGGACTTCGCTGGCCCAGTCGCGCGGGGCCATCGGGAAACCGAGGCGGGCGCGCGATTCGAGGTAGGCTTGCGCGACGGCGCGCGCCAGGTTGCGGATGCGGCCGATGTAGGCGGCGCGCTCGGTCACCGAAATGGCGCCGCGTGCGTCGAGCAGGTTGAAGGTGTGGGCGGCCTTGAGCACCTGTTCGTAGGCCGGCAGCGCCAGTTGCGCGCCCATCAGGTGCTGCGCCTGCTTCTCGTGCGCGCCGAAGGCGTGGAACAGGAAATCGACGTCCGAATGCTCGAAGTTGTAGGTCGATTGCTCGACTTCGTTCTGGTGATAGACGTCGCCGTAGGTCAGGCCGTCGGTCCAGACCAGGTCATAGACGTTCTCGACGCCCTGCAGGTACATCGCCAGGCGCTCGATGCCGTAGGTGATTTCGCCGGTGATCGGCTTGCAGTCGATGCCGCCGACCTGCTGGAAGTAGGTGAACTGGGTCACTTCCATGCCGTTCATCCAGACTTCCCAACCCAGGCCCCAGGCGCCCAGCGTCGGGTTTTCCCAGTCGTCCTCGACGAAACGCACGTCGTTCTTCTTCAGGTCGAAACCGAGGGCTTCGAGCGAGCCGAGGTAAAGCTCGAGGATGTTGTCCGGCGCCGGCTTGAGCACCACCTGGAACTGGTAGTAGTGCTGCATGCGGTTGGGGTTCTCGCCGTAGCGGCCGTCCTTGGGGCGGCGCGACGGTTGCACGTAGGCGGCTTTCCACGGCTCCGGGCCGATGGCGCGCAGGAAGGTGGCGGTGTGGCTGGTGCCGGCGCCGACTTCCATGTCGTACGGCTGGAGCAGGGCGCAGCCTTGCTGGCTCCAGTACTGTTGAAGGCGCAGGATGATTTCCTGAAAAGTCGGCTTGCTGGTGATCGTCATCGGACGCAATCGGGGAGACGGAAAACCCTGAATTTTACTTGCTTTTGCCGGGCCTTGGTCAGCGCACCGGACAGCCCGTCTGTTGCATCAAAACAACGCCAGGATTCCGTCCGTGGCCGGGGGCTTCTTGACTTGTTCAAATAAATCAATAGAATGCGCTCCACTTGATGCGGTGCAACATCGGTGTTTTCGTGTCTGAAGGCCTGCTGGCCCGGCGAAAACCTTGCTTCCTCCCGCGGAGGAATGAATCGATGTCGTACCCCCCGTAACCGTTCGCCGGATGTGTCCTTGGGCACCCGGTGGCAACAGTGAAGGAGGGCGCATGTTCGCTTCGCAGTTCCTTTCCCCCGCGTTCCAGCGGGTTGTCGCGGCCGCACTCGCTGTCGTCCGCAAGAGTTTGATGTTGGCCGGGCTGATTTTCGTGCTCGGCGTTGCCGGCGTGTTTCACGACTCGGGTCTGCCGGGTGGCCTGCAGGCCATGTTCCCGTCGGGCGTCGAGGCCAAGGAGCCGGCCCCGACCGATCCGGCGCTGCAGGATGTCGCGCTGCATGCCGACGAGGCGCTGAGCCCGACGCTGCGCCGGGCGCTCGGCCACGTGTCGCGGCGCTACAAGGTGTCGCAGGACGCGCTGCGGCCGATCTTCATGACCGCCCAGCAGAGCGGTCGCGAGCTTGGTCTCGATCCGCTGCTGATCATCGCGGTGATCGGCGTCGAATCCGGCTTCAATCCCTTCTCGCAGAGCGTGCTCGGCGCGCAGGGCCTGATGCAGGTGATGCCGCGTTTTCACACCGACAAGCTGCCCGAGGATGCCGGCGAACTGCCGTTCATCGATCCGGTGACCAATGTGCAGGTCGGTGCGCGCATCCTGAAGGAGTCGATCGCCCGTTTCGGCGGGCTGGAAACCGGGCTGCAGCAGTTCGGCGGCGCGCTGAACGATCCCGATCGCCGTTATTCGACCAAGGTGCTGGCCGAAAAGGCCCGCCTGGAGCAGGCCGTGGCGCTGGCCCGTCGGGCCTGAGCCGGGAACCCGGCAGGGTTCTGCCGGTCGTACGGGCATCTGTTGCGGACCGGAGGGCTGATGTGATGACTGCAGAAACGACGGCCGTTGCCACCCTGGGCGGCGGCTGCTTCTGGTGTACCGAGGCGGCGTTCGAACAACTGGCCGGCGTCGTCTCCGTGCGCCCGGGCTACATGGGCGGCGTTGATCCGGCGCCGACCTACGAAAAGGTCTGCGGCGGTGCGACCGGCCACGCCGAGGTCGTCCAGATCGCCTTCGATCCGGCGAAAATCGACTTCCGGACCTTGTTGACCGCATTCTTCGCGATTCACGATCCAACGACCCCGAACCGTCAGGGACACGACGTCGGCACGCAGTATCGTTCGGCCATCTTCCACCACGACGAGACGCAGCGCGAGCTGGCGCAGGCGCTGATCGGCGAACTCGATGCACAGGGGTTGTGGTCAGCGCCCATCGTCACCGAGGTGGTGCCGGCGACAACCTTTCATGTTGCCGAGGACTACCACCATGGCTATTTCCGGCGCAATCCCTGGCAGGGTTACTGCCAGGCGGTGGTGGCGCCGAAGGCGCTGAAGATCCGTCATCTGTTCGCCGACCGGCTTGCCGTTTGAATTGGAGACGGTAACATCCTCCCGTTCTTCGGGAGGAAGCATGAATAAAAGAATATTCGGCGCGGCATGCGCGCTGTGCCTGCTGGTGCTTGCGCTGCCGCTGCGGGCCGGGGACGGTGCCGACAGCGAGCAGTTGGCGGCCGGCCTGTGTCGCGGCGACAGCGGCCCGGCCTACGGTCAACCGGCGCAGATGCACGAAAAGATCGTCCGCTACCAGCGTCTGGTCGAAGAAAACCTCAGTCTGCGCGCCCGCGCCATCGATTTCCTCGACCAGCTGACGCAGCGCCAGGCGGCCGGGGAATTGCTGTCCGGCGGTGATCTGCGGCGGCTCAACGAGGGCGCGGCGCAATTGCTGGCTCAGCGCCAGGCCCTGCTGGCCGTTGCCGCCGAACACGAATGCTGGATCGGTATCGAACCCGCCGCCGACCCCGAAATCGCGCGCTTGCAGGCCAGCGGTATCGCGATGTCGGTGTCGGCCGCACTGCTGCTCTACGACAATTATCTGACGGCGGTCGGCCTGTACCGGGCGCATCCGGCGCTGCGCCAGCATCTGAATCGCAAGGACAGCGGTTTCGCGTTGCCATCCGGCGAGCTCGACCGCATCGCGATATCCTTCAATTCGGCGATCAACCGGGCGCGGGTGCGCCGCGGCCTCGGCTGGCTGGAGCGCAATGGCGCGCCGTTGCGCGATGCCGGCAACGACGACGCCCGTTACCTGCTGACGCTGATCGAACAGAGCCCGGCCCAGCAGATGGTCCGGCAGTTCCGGCCGGTCGGTTATGTCGGCAACCTGCTCGGTTTTTTCAGCACCTTGTCGGTGGATACGCTGAACCGGCTGAAGAACGAAGGCGTCAATCTGTCCAGTCTGCTGTTCGGCAATGCGGTCGGCCTGGTCGAGACGCGGCGCGGCAAGCTTTACGGGCGGCTGGAGGTGTTCGAGGACGTGCGCGGCAAGCTGCGCGCCGGCGACATCCTGCTCGAAAAAACACCGTTCCGGCTGACCGATGCCTTCATTCCCGGTCATTGGGGGCATGTTGCGGTGTGGGTCGGCGAGGTGGAGGAATTGCGTCGCCTGGGAATCTGGGAGCATCCGGTGGTGCGTCCGTACCAGCGGCAGATCCGCGACGGGCGCGGTGTCGTCGAGGCGCTGCGGGCCGGCGTCAAGATGAATACGCTGAACCATTTCCTCAATGTCGACGACCTGGCGGTATTGCGCCACGAGACGCTGGCCGACACCCAGCGTGCCGAGGTCATCTTGCAGACCCTGCGCCAGGTCGGCAAAGCCTACGATTTCAATTTCGATGTCGAAACCACCGACCGCATCGTCTGTTCCGAACTGGTCTATCACGCCTACGGCGACATCCGCTGGCCGGTCGCCCGCCATCTCGGCCGGGCGACGATCAGTCCGGACAACGTTGCCGTCGAGGCGACCGGCGACGGACCGTTCTCGGTGAATGCGCTGTACCACGACGGGCGGATGGTGGACGATGCGCCGCGGCAACGCATGAGCGAACTGGTCAGGCGCGACGTGATACGGATCGCCCGCGGCGAGGGCGCCGTGCGCTGAAGGCTCAGCGCGGTCGGCGCCAGCGCGCGCCGAGCAGCGTCAGCGCGATCAGGGCCAGGGCCGGCCAGTCGCCCAGGGCGACATAAGGCGTGCTGCCGATGTGGGCGCGCACTTCATCCTCGAGGACGGCCGTTTCGAAAGGCGGCAGCACGCGACGCAGACTGCCGTCGGCGTCGATGATCGCCGTCATGCCGGTGTTGGTGGCGCGGAGCATCGGTCGTCCGGTTTCGGCCGCCCGCAACTGGGCGATCTGCAGGTGCTGCGGCTGGGCCAGCGAGCGGCCGAACCAGGCGGTATTCGACAGGTTGGCCAGGACGCCGGCGGCCGGCAGCGGACGAATGATCTCAGCGCCGAAAACGTCCTCGTAGCAGATGTCGACCGCAAGATTCAGTCCGCCGACCGCCAGCGGCGCCTGGCCGGCCGGGCCCGGGGTGAACGACGACATCGGGATGTTGGCGCGGGCCATGAACCAGGCGAAACCGGGCGGAATGAATTCGCCGAACGGGACCAGGTGATGCTTGCTGTAAATCTGGCTGGGCGAATGGCCGAGGCTGTAGGCACTGTTGAAATACTGGCCATCGTATTGCCCGGTCAGTGTGCCGATCACCAGATCGCCGTCCCGGCGTTGCGCCAGGGCTCGCAGCTCTTCCAGGTAAGCCGGCGGCAACTGGTCGATGAAGGCCGGCAGTGCGGTTTCCGGCAGCAAGGTCAGGCGGGCCGGGTGGGCGGCGATCAGGTCGCGGTAGAGACGCAAGGTGGCGATGAAATGCTCGGGGTCGAACTTGATGTCCTGCGCGACATTGCCCTGGATCAGCGCGACGCTGACCGGTTCGCCGGCGGCTTCGGTCCAGGCGACCTGGCGCAGGCCGAAGCCACCGGCTGCGACGATGGCCAGGGCGATGATCCCGCTGCGCGGCCGTGACAGCAGGGCGCCAAGACCGGCAACCAGCAGGCTGATGCCGAACACGCCGAGCAGCGGCGCATAACCGGCCAGCGGGCTGGGCGGCGACTGGCTGTAGCCCAGTGCCAGCCAGGGGAAACCGGTGAAAATCCAGCTGCGCAGCCAGTCGACCGCAGCCATGCTGCCGGCAAAGGCAAGCATGCCGCGCCGGCCGCCGGCGGGGGCCAGACGTTTGCTCAGCCAGCCGGCCGCGGCGGGAAACAGCGCCAGCAGCAGGCAGTAGGCGACGGTGGCCGGGCCGGCCAGCCACCAGGGCATGCCGCCGAAAACCGACAGGCTGACGAAAACCCACGACACGCCGCCGCCAAACAGGCCGCCGCCGTAAAACAGACCGGCCAGCGCCGCCTCGCGCGGGCTTTCGGCACGCTGGACCAGCAGGAACAGCAGCAGGCAGGCCAGCGGCAACAGCCAGAACAAGCCGAAGGGCGCGAAAGCGAAGACGCTGGCGGCCCCGGCCGTCAGCGCGATCAGCCGGCGCCAGGCCGGCCGGTCAGGCAGCCGCATCGGTGGACCGGGCTCGGGGGGCGGGCGGATCGACGAGCAGGGTGTACAGCCGGCGACTGTCGGCGCGCAGCACCTGGAAACGCATGCCGTCGATGTCGATGACCTCGTTGCGCTTCGGCACCCGGCCGAGCTGGCGCAGGACCAGGCCGCCGACGGTGTCGAATTCCTCGTCGGAGAAGTGGGTCGAGAAAGCGGCGTTGAAGTCCTCGATCTCGGTGCGCGCCTTGACCCGGTAGCGGCCGGCGGAGTCGAGGCGGATGTTGTCGTGCGCTTCGTCGAAGTCGTATTCGTCCTCGATGTCGCCGACGATCTGCTCGAGCACGTCCTCGATGGTGACCAGCCCGGCGACACCGCCGTATTCGTTGACCACGATGGCCATGTGGTTGCGCGACACCCGGAATTCGCGCAGCAGCACGTTCAGGCGCTTGGATTCGGGGATGAAGACCGCGGGGCGCAGCCAGTCGCGCAGGTCGAAGGCTTCTTCGGTATGCAGCCGCAGCAGGTCCTTGGCCAGCAGGATGCCGAGGACGTTGTCGCGGTCGCCGTCGACGACGGGAAAGCGCGAATGGGCGGCTTCGATGACCACCGGCAGGATTTCATCCATCGGGTCGTCGACGTCGATGACGTCCATCTGGGCCCGCGGAATCATCACGTCGGTGACGCGGGTCTCGGAGGCGGCCAGCGCGCCTTCGATGATGGTCAGGGCGTCGGCATCCATCAGGTTGCGCTCGTAGGCGCTGTGCAGGACTGCCAGGAGCTGCTCGCGATCTTCGGGTTCGCGGAGCAGGAAGGAGGTGAGGCGTTCGAAAAATCCCGGTTTACTGTCTGCGTCCATGATGTTCAGTTCGCCTCGCCCGCATACGGGTCGGGGTAGCCAAGCGCGGCGAGAATTTCCCTTTCCTTGTCTTCCATCGCCTGGGCCTCGGCGTCGTCTTCGTGGTCCCAGCCCTGCAAATGCAGCATACCATGCACCGTCAGGTGCGCGTAGTGCGCCTCGGCCGTCTTGCCCTGTTCGCCGGCCTCGCGGGCGACGACCGCGGGACAGACGACGAGGTCGCCCATGACGCGTGGTTCCGTCTCGTACGGAAAGGACAGCACGTTGGTCGCGTAATCCTTGCCGCGGTAATCGCGGTTCAGTTCGCGGCCTTCGTCGTCTCCGACCAGGCGGATCGTCACATCGCCACCGCCGGCCAGTGCGGCGCGCGCCCAGCGCACGAAATCCGCGCGCAAGGGTAGGCCCTCGTCATGACAGGCATATTGCACGGACAGGTTAAGACGCTTGTTGACGGGATTCATAGGCTTCGACGATGCGGGCGACCAGCGGGTGGCGCACCACATCTTCCTTCTTGAAGGTGGTGAAAGCGATGCCGCGCACGTCGCGCAGCACCTCGATGGCTTCCTTGAGGCCGCTTTTCTGGCCCTTGGGCAGGTCGACCTGAGTGACGTCGCCGGTGACCACGGCCTTGGCGCCGATGCCGATGCGGGTCAGGAACATCTTCATCTGCTCGGGCGTGGTGTTCTGCGCCTCGTCGAGAATGACGAAGGCGTGGTTCAGCGTGCGGCCGCGCATGAAAGCCAGCGGCGCGATTTCGATGGCGCGCTTTTCGTAGAGCTTGGCGACGCGGTCGGCGCCCATCAGGTCGTACAGCGCGTCGTAGAGCGGGCGCAGGTAGGGATCGATTTTCTGCGTCAGGTCGCCGGGCAGGAAACCGAGGCGCTCGCCGGCTTCGACCGCCGGCCGGGTCAGGATGATGCGCTCGACCAGGTCGCGCTCGAAGGCGTCGACCGCCGAGGCGACGGCGAGGTAGGTCTTGCCGGTGCCGGCCGGGCCGATGCCGAAGGTGATGTCGTGTTCCTGGACGTGCTTGAGGTACTCGACCTGGCGCGGCGTGCGGCCGTGCAGTTCGGTCTTGCGCGTGACCAGTTGCGGGCCGTCGGTCGGGCTGTCGGCGCTGCGTGAAATGCGGCGCACCGGCGCATTGAGGAATTCGATCAGGCCGAGCTGGATTTCGTCGACCGACAGCGGCTGGCGCGACAGCGCGTAAAAGTGGCGCAGCGCATCTGCGGTCAACTGGGCTTTTTCGCCAAAAACCGAGAAGCGTTCGTTGCGCCGGCGTATCGTCACGTCGAAGCCGGTTTCGATCTGCCGGATGTTTTCATCGAGCGGCCCGCACAAATTGGCGAGCAGGGCATTGTCGACCGGAACGAGGGCGAATTCGACCGGCTTCTGCTTGGGAGCGGGCTTAGCTTTCACGGGTGACGATCTCGCCTTTCAGGCTGTGCGGCAGCGCTTCGGTGATGCGGACGTCGACGAAGGTGTTGATCAACCGCGGATTGCCGATGAAATTGACGATACGGTTGTTGTCGGTGCGTCCGGCCACTTCGTTGGCGTCCTTCTTCGACAGGCCTTCGACCAGCACGCGCTGCACGCTGCCGACCATGGCCCGGCTGACGCCCTGGGCCAGTTCGTCGATCCGCTTCTGCAGCCGCGACAGCCGGGCCGATTTGACCTCGGCCGGCGTGTCGTCGGCCAGGTCGAGCGCCGGGGTGCCGGGGCGCGGGCTGTAGATGAACGAGAACGAAGCGTCGAATTCGACGTCGTCGATCAGTTTCATGGTCTTCTCGAAGTCCTCGTCGGTTTCGCCGGGGAAGCCGACGATGAAGTCGGTGGATAGCGAAATGTCCGGCCGGGCGGCACGCAGCTTGCGCACGATGGATTTGTACTCGAGCGTCGTGTAGCCGCGCTTCATCGCCGCCAGCACGCGGTCGGAGCCGGCCTGTACCGGCAGGTGCAGGTGCGAGACCAGTTTCGGGACCGTCTGGTAGATATCGATCAGTCGTTGCGACATCTCGCGCGGGTGCGAGGTGGTGTAACGAATGCGCTCGATCCCCGGCACCTCGGCGATGTACTCGATGAGCAGCGCCAGGTCGGCCTTCTCGTCGGTGCCTTCCATGTCGCCGCGGTAGGCATTGACGTTCTGGCCGAGCAGCGTCACTTCCCCGACGCCGTGCGCGGCGAGGTCGGCGACTTCGGTCAGGATGTCGGTGAACGGCCGCGACACTTCGCCGCCGCGGGTGTAGGGAACGATGCAGAAGGTACAGAACTTGGAGCAGCCTTCCATGATCGAGACGAAGGCGCTGGCGCCCTTGACCTCGGCCGGCGGCATCGAATCGAACTTCTCGATTTCCGGGAAGGAGACGTCGACCGCCGCCTTGCCCTTTTCCTTGCGCTCGGCAATCAGCTGCGGTAGCCGGTGCAGCGTCTGCGGTCCGAACACGACATCGACGTAGGGCGCGCGGGCGACGATGGCATCGCCTTCCTGGCTGGCGACGCAGCCGCCGACACCGATCACCAGGTCGGGTTTCAGCTGTTTCAGGTGCTTGATCCGGCCGAGGTCATGGAACACCTTTTCCTGTGCCTTCTCGCGTACCGAGCAGGTATTGAACAGGATGATGTCGGCGTCTTCCGGGTTGTCGGTCTTGACGATGCCTTCGCTGGCGTTCAGCACATCGGCCATCTTGTCCGAATCGTATTCGTTCATCTGGCACCCGAAGGTACGGATGAATAGTTTTTTGCTCATGTTCGACTTCGTGCAACGGTTGGGGTGATAAATGCCTTAATTCTGCTGGCGGCTTCTTGACGCGGTTTCGACGCAGCCTCTATAATCCGCGCCCTTAAGTGGTGATGTAGCTCAGACGGTTAGAGCGATGGATTCATAACCCATAGGTCGGCAGTTCGATTCTGCCCATCACCACCAGCTTTCCTGCAAAAGCCGCTGCTTCGAGAGAAGTGGCGGCTTTTTCGTTTCTTCGTCCGGCAAACTCGTTCATTCCTGTTCCAGTGTCGTCCGCCTGCCTGTCCGGCAGTTTGCGGTCGGGCCCGCTAAGGGCCTGAAAATTCGGGCGATTATAGCATCCGCGCCGGGGGCTTGCGAGGCTCGCCGGGCCATTCCGGCCGGCTGCCGCCGGCGCCCCCGACAAGCTGCCGCCAGCGTGTTCGCTGCGGCACCCGAATGGTGAGCGAAACCTCCGGATGCCCTCTCCGGGTGCATCTTGCATGCACCGTCGCGGTCGACTGCCCGATGGTGGCAAAAAACAAAACGGCGTTTATTTTTTCCTTTTCATTGCCTTAGAAAATACATGGGGCGTTGGGCCGGGTTTGGCACGTTGCATGCAATGTTCAGCGTGTTTCCCAACCTCGGAGCAATCGATGAACCCCAGTAAATTGAAGATTTCCCGGTGGCTTGCGGCGTTGCCGCTGGCTTTCTCCCTGCATGCAGGATTGCATGCAGAAACCGTTGCCCGCTACGGCATCTCGATGGCTGACATCCCGCTGACCACCGGTCAGCCCGACCGTGGCGCCGGCGCCTACCAGTTCACCGGTCATACCTTGTACGACCCGCTGATCGCCTGGGAAGCCAATGTCGGCAATCGACCCGGCAAACTGGTGCCCGGCCTGGCCACCGACTGGAAGGTCGACGCCAAGGATCAGAAGAAGTGGGTGTTCAACCTGCGCAAGGGCGTCAAGTTCCATGACGGTTCCGAGTTCAACGCCGATGCGGTGATCTGGAACCTGGACAAGGTGCTGGCCGACAAGTCGCCGCAATTCGATGCCAAGCAGAGCGCCCAGGTGCGTCCGCGCATTCCGTCCATCGCCTCGTACCGCAAGCTCGGCGACTATTCGGTCGAGATCACGACCAAGGAAGTCGACGCGCTGTTCCCCTATCAGTTGCCGTGGTTCCTGGTGTCCAGCCCGAGCCAGTGGGAGAAGCTCGGCAAGGACTGGAACAAGGTGGCCAGCCAGCCGTCCGGTACCGGCCCGTTCAAGCTCGACAAGCTGGTGCCGCGCGAACGCGCCGACCTGGTGAAGAACGCCGGTTACTGGGACAAGACCCGCCTGCCGAAGACCGATCGCATCGTGCTGTTGCCGATTCCCGATGCGATGACCCGTGCCAATGCGCTGCTCAACGGCCAGGTGGATATCATCGAGACGCCGCCGCCCGATGTGCTGCCGCAGCTCAAGGCCGGCGGCTTCAAGCTGGTGCAGAACGTCACGCCGCACGTCTGGCCGTATCACTTCTCGACCTATCCGGGCTCGCCGTGGACCGACATCCGCGTCCGCAAGGCTGCCAACCTGGCGATCGACCGCAATGCCGTGGTGCAGTTGATGAGTGGCCTGGCGACGCCGGCCAAGGGTCAGGTCGACGTCACCAGCCCGTGGTTCGGCAAGCCGAGCTTCAAGCTTGGCTACGATGTTGCCGCCGCCCGCAAGCTGATGGCTGAAGCCGGCTACAGCCAGGCCAAGCCGCTCAAGGCCAAGGTGATCATCGCCCAGGGCGGTACCGGCCAGATGCTGTCGCTGCCGATGAACGAATTCGTCCAGCAGAGCCTGGCCGAGGTCGGCATCGATGTCAGCTTCGAAGTCGTCGAACTGGAGAACCTGTACCGTCACTGGCGCAGCGGCGCCAAGGCCGACATCAACGCCGGCAAGGGCATCACCGCGATCAACCTCGGCTACGTGACTGCCGATCCGTTCTACGCCATCACTCGCTTCACCGACAGCAAGTATGTGGCGCCGAACGGTGTGAACTGGGGCGGTTACAACAATCCCAAGGTCGATGCCGCGCTGGAGAAGATCCGGACCACCTTCGACACCAAGACCCAGGACGGCCTGCTTGCCTTCGTCCATCAGTCGATGGTCGACGACGCGCAGATGCTGTGGGTCGTGCATGACGTCAATCCGCACGCGCTGTCGCCCAAGGTCAAGGAGTTCGTCCAGGCCCAGCACTGGTTCCAGGACCTGACCACCATCCGTATGTGATCCACCGGCCCGGGGTGCCGTCGCGCATCCCGGGCCCCGCCGGCCCGGTCGGCGGTTCGAAGAAAGCGTTCCATGTTCGCCTACATCCTGAAACGACTGCTTTACGCCATCCCGATCGCCCTCAGCGTGACGGTCGTCTCGTTCATCCTCGTCTATCTGGCGCCCGGCGATCCGCTCAACGCGATCGCGCCGGCCGATGCGCCGGAGGAAGTCATCACCGCGCTGCGCAGTGCCTACGGTCTCGACCAGCCGGTACCGGTGCAGTACGGGCTGTGGCTGATGCGCGCCGTGCAGGGCGATCTCGGCCTGTCGATCGCCACCGGTCGCGAGGTCACCTCGGAAGTGCTCAGTGCCGTCGGCAATACCTTGCTGCTGGCCGGGGTGGCTGCCTTGATCGGTGTCGTCGCCGGCTGCATCCTCGGCGCGCTGGCCGGTTATCGCCACGGGTCCTGGATCGATCGCCTGGCGACGGCGCTGTCGGTGGTCGGCGTGAGCATTCCGCATTACTGGCTGGGCCTTGTGCTGACCATCCTGTTTTCCATCTGGCAGCCGTGGTTTCCGGCCATGGGCGCCGGTCCCGGCGGGTCGTCGGAATGGCTGTGGGACCTCGAACATTTCCGCTACCTGGTGCTGCCGGCGGTGACCCTGTCGGTGATTCCGATGGGCATCATCACCCGTACCGTGCGGGCGCTGGTCGCCGACATGCTGGCTCAGGAATTCGTCACCGCGCTGCGTGCCCGCGGCCTGTCCGGCATCGCCGTGTTCCGCCACGTCGCCAAGAACACCGCGCCGACCGTGCTGGCCGTCGCCGGCCTGCAGATCGGCTACCTGATGGGCGGCTCGATCCTGGTCGAAACCGTGTTTGCCTGGCCGGGGACCGGTTTCCTGCTCAACACCGCGATCTTCCAGCGCGACATCCCGCTGCTGCAGGGAACCATCCTGGTGCTGTGCATGTTCTTCGTTGCCCTCAACCTGCTGGTGGACATCCTCCAGCCGCTGATCGACCCGCGCATGGGCCGCGCCTGAAAGGAATACTGATGTCGGCAACCCTTCCCCTCTCTCCGGCGGCACCAATGCCCGCCGCTTCGGCGCCCAGCCGCAGTTACTGGGCTATCGTCTGGCGCCAGTTGCGTCGTGACCCGATGGCGCTGGCCGCCGCGTCCGTACTGTTGATCATCGTCGCCGCTGCCGTTTTCGCGCCCTGGCTGGCGCCGGCCGATCCCTACAAGGCGAGCATGATCAAGCGCCTGCTGCCGATCGGCAGTGCTGGGTTCCTGCTCGGCACCGACGAACTCGGTCGCGATCTGCTCAGCCGCCTGATGTATGGCGGCCGGCTGTCGCTGCTGATGGGCGTCGTGCCGGTGCTCGCCGCCTTCGGTATCGGCACCGCCATCGGCCTGTTCGCCGGCTACGTCGGCGGCAAGCTGAACATGATCATCATGCGTGTGCTCGACGTGTTCTACGCCTTTCCGTCGGTGCTGCTGGCGGTGGCGATTTCCGGCGCGCTCGGGCCGGGCATGAGCAACAGCCTGATCGCGCTGACCCTGGTCTTCGTGCCGCAGGTCGTCCGCGTCGCCGAGAGCGTGACCACCCAGGTGCGCCAGCTCGACTACATCGAGGCGGCACGGATGAGCGGCGCCAGTGCTTTCTCGATCATCCGCGTGCATGTGCTGGGCAATGTGCTCGGTCCGGTCTTCGTCTATGCGACCGGCCTGCTCAGCGTCAGCATGATCCTGGCTTCCGGATTGTCCTTCCTCGGTCTCGGCGTCAAGCCGCCGGAGCCGGAATGGGGCCTGATGCTCAACACGCTGCGCTCGGCCATCTATTCCAATCCGTGGGTGGCGGCCTTGCCCGGCCTGCTCATCTTCGTCACCTCGATTGCCTTCAACCTGCTCGCGGACAGCGTGCGCTCGGCCATGGACATCCGTCGATGAACACCACTTCTCCTTCCTCTCCGGCGGCCGAGCATGGCGGCCGGCCCCAGCCGCTGCTCGTCGTGCGCGACCTGAAAAAGCATTTCCCGGTCCGCGACAGCGGTTTCGGCGGCCCGCGCAAATTCGTGCATGCGGTCGACGGCGTCAATTTCTCGGTTCCCAAGGGCAAAACGCTGGGCATCGTCGGCGAATCCGGTTGCGGCAAATCGACCACTGCCCGGCTGGTCGCCCGCTTGATGGCGGCCGATGCCGGCAGCCTGGTCTTCGACGGCGAAGGCGTCGAGGAATTCCGCGGCCTGCGCCTGAAGGACTTCCGGCGCAAGCTGCAGATGGTCTTCCAGGATTCCTTCGCCTCGCTCAATCCGCGTCTGACCATCGCCGAAACCGTCGCCTACGGGCCGCGCGTGCACGGCACGCCGGCCGCCGAAGCGATGCGCCAGGCGCACCGCTTGCTCGATCGCGTCGGCCTGGAAGCGGCCAACTTCGCCAACCGCTATCCGCACGAGTTGTCCGGCGGCCAGCGGCAGCGGGTGAACATCGCCCGTGCGCTGGCCTACGACCCGCAACTGGTCATTCTCGACGAGGCGGTCGCCGCGCTCGACAAATCGGTCCAGGCGCAGGTGCTCAACCTGCTGCAGGAGCTGAAGGCCGAGCGCGGGCTGACCTACCTGTTCATCTCGCACGACCTGCACGTCGTCCATTACCTGTCCGACTACGTGATGGTGATGTACCTCGGCCAGGTCATCGAGACCGGCCCGGTCGAGCGCATCTACGGGCACACCGCGCATCCCTACACGCGGGCGCTGTTGTCGGCGGTGCCGTCGATGGACCCGGCGCAGCGTACCGAAGCTTCGCCGCTGGCCGGTGATCCGCCGAACCCGATCAATCCGCCCAGCGGTTGCCGCTTCCGCGACCGCTGTCCGCACGCGCAGCCGGTCTGCGCCGACAAGACGCCGGCGCTGGCCGTCATCCGCGGCGATGCCGAGCACTTTGCCGCCTGCCATCTCAACGATCCCGCTTCCGGTCATCCGGCAGCCCTGAAGGAGTCCATCGCATGACGACGCCCCTGGTTTCGGTCACCGACCTGTCGGTCCAGTTTCACGGCAGCCGCATCGCCAGCGCGCTCAACCAGGTCAGCTTTGCGCTTGGCCAGGGCGAGGTGCTTGGCCTGCTCGGCGAATCCGGCTCGGGCAAGAGCGTTACGCTGCGCACGCTGCTGCGCCTGCATCCGGCGCGGTCGACGCGCATCCAGGGGCAAATCCTGGTCGACGGCCAGGACGTGCTGGCGCTCAAGGGCCGTGCGCTCGACCTGTATCGCGGCGGCACGGTGTCGATGGTCTTCCAGGAGCCGGGGCTGGCTTTCGACCCGGTCTACACCATCGGCCGGCAGATCGCCGAGGCGATTCGCGCACACGAGGCGATCGATGCCCGCAGCGCGGCCAGCCGCGCGCTGCAGATGCTGGAAATGGTACAGATCCCGCAAGCCCGGCGGCGCTTCGACGCCTACCCGCACGAACTGTCCGGCGGCATGCGCCAGCGGGCGATGATTGCGCTGGCGCTGGCCTGCAAGCCGAAGCTGCTGCTCGCCGACGAACCGACGACCGCCCTCGACGCCACGGTGCAGATCCAGATCCTGCTGCTGCTGCGCGAACTGCAGCGCGAAACCGGCATGTCGGTGATCTTCGTGACGCATGACATCGGCGCTGCCGTCGAGGTGGCCGATCGCATCGCGGTGATGTACGCCGGGCGAATCGTCGAGCAAAGGCCGGTCGACCGCATCGTCCATACGCCTTGCCATCCTTACACCGAGGGCTTGCTGGCGGCGACCGTCGGTCCCGAACATCGTGGCCGGCCGCTGCGCGCGGTGCCCGGCGCGCCGCCCGATCTGGCGGCGTTGCCGCCCGGCTGCAGTTTCGCCCCGCGCTGCAGCTACGTCAGCGAGCAGTGCCGGCGCGAGCGGCCGCCGCTTGCCGTTGCCGATGGACAGGCACTGGCCTGCTGGCACCCGGTACGCGGTTTGGCGGAGGCGGCATGATGGAAATCCGCGACGACGAAACCGCGGTGCGCGGCCGTGGCGGCCTGGCCGACGATGTCTGCCGGCGCATTGCCGACGAAATCGTGCTCGGTCAGCTGGCGCCGGGCAGCCGGCTCGACGAGATCAGCCTGGCGACGCGCTTCAACGTGTCGCGCACGCCGATCCGCGAGGCGCTCAAGCAACTGGCGATCATGGGCCTGGTCGAGACGCGGCGCAATCGCGGTTCGGTGGTGGCGGCGCTGACCATCGACCAGCTCAATCACATGTTCGAGGCCATCGGCGAGCTCGAAGCGGCCTGCGCCCGCCATGCCGCGCTGCGCATGAGCGCCGACGATCGCGCGCGGATGCTCGAATACCACGCCGAGGGCCGCGCCGCCATGCAGGCCGCCGACGTCAATCGCTACGAAGCTGCCAATCTGGAACTGCATGCGGTGATCATCCGCGGCTGTTACAACCCCGTGCTGATCGACATGGCGACCAGCCTGCGCGACCGCGTTTCCAGCTTCCGCCGCACGCAGTTCCGCAACCTCGAACGGATGGGTGAATCCTTCGAGGAGCATTCGGTGATCGTCGAGGCGATCCTCGCTCACGACGTCATCACCACTTACCGCGAGATGCGCTCGCACCTGCTCTCGGCACGCAGCGCGACGACCCGCGTGGCGCCCGCCTGGGCCAACCCAGCCGATTCCTCCTCCTCTTGATGGAAACCTGTTCATGAAGCCGATCCTCGGTTCCCGCGGCGCTGTCGTCGCTTCCCATTCGCTGGCCGCCCAGGCCGGTCTCGACATCCTGCGCGAAGGCGGCAACGCCATCGAGGCGACGATTGCCGTCGCGTCCACGCTGGCCGTCGTCTATCCGCACATGACCGGCATCGGTGGCGACGGTTTCTGGCTGTTGCACGCACCGGGCGAGGCGATTCGCTCGATCGATGCCTGCGGCGCGGCCGGCCGCCAGGTGACACCGGCCCTGTACGGCGACCGGGCGAGCATTCCCTGGCGCGGCCCGCTGGCCGCCAACACGGTGGCCGGCACGGTATCCGGCTGGGGCGTGGCGCAGGCCTACAGTCAGGCGATGTGGGGCGGTCGTTTGCCCTTGTCGCGTTTGCTCGAGAGCGCCGTGTACTACGCTCGCGAAGGTTTTCCGGTGACCCACAGCCAGCAGGACAACACCCGCGCCAAGCTGGCCGAGCTGCAGGCGCAACCCGGCTTCGCCGAAGCCTTCCTGACGGCCGGCGAAGTTCCGTCCTACGGTCAACGCCACCGTTTCCCGAAATTGGCCGAGACGCTGGCGCAGATCGGCCGGGCCGGTTGCGACGACTTCTATCGCGGCGAACTGGCGGTGCAGATCGCCGCCGACCTGGCCGCCGTCGGCAGCCCGCTGCTAGCCGACGATCTGGCCGGGCACCTTGCCCAGCTCAAGGATCCGCTGTCGGTCGAGCTTTCGGTCGGCACCGTCTACAACCAGGCACCGCCGACCCAGGGCGTCGCCTCGCTGCTGATCCTGGCGATCTACGACCGCATCCGTCAGGCCGGCTGGTCGCCGGACAACGTCGAAGGCATCCATGCGCTGGTCGAGGCGACCAAGCAGGCTTTCGTGCTGCGCGACCGGCACGTGACCGACCCGGATGCGATGTCTGTTGCGGTCGACCACCTGCTCGATGGCAATTTGATCGATCAACTGGCCGCCGCAGTGCCGCTCGACGCCGCCAGCCCGTGGCCGGCCCCGGTTTCCGACGGCGATACCACCTGGCTGGGCGTGATCGACGCGGCCGGGCGCGCAGTGAGCATGATCCAGAGCATCTACTTCGAATTCGGCAGCGGCGTCGTGCTGCCGCAGAGCGGTATCTGGTGGCAGAACCGGGGCTGTTCCTTCGACCTGAAGCCCGGGCGTCTGCGCAGCCTGTGCCCGGGGCGCAAGCCGTTCCACACGCTGAATCCGGCGATGGCACGCCTGAACGACGGGCGCTTGCTGGTCTACGGCACGATGGGCGGCGAAGGTCAGCCGCAGACGCAGGCGGCGGTGTTCTCGCGCTATGTCTGGGGCGGCCACGACGTCCGTTCGGCGGTGGCGGCGCCGCGCTGGCTGCTCGGCCGGACCTGGGCGGAACAAAGCACGACACTGAAGCTCGAATCGCGTTATCCGGAGGCAGTCCTCGCACGCTTGCGCGAAATGGGGCATCCTGTCGAGCTTGCCGGCGATTTCGATGAGCGCATGGGACACGCCGGCGCGCTGGTCCTGCACCCGGACGGTCATATCGAAGGCGGCGAGGACCCGCGCAGCGATGGCTGCGTGGCGGCCTGGTAACAACTCACTTTGTACGACGAAACATGAAATTCAAATTCGACTGGTTCATGAAGGGCATGCTGATTGCCGTTGCCCTGGCGTTTCTCTGGCCGGCGCCCGGTGCCGAAGGCGGCTTCCTGCATCCCGAGCTGCTCAACAAGATCGGCGTCGCGCTGGTCTTCTACTTGAACGGCCTGGGGCTGTCGCTGGCCGCCTTGAAGGACGGTGCACTGCGCTGGCGTGCGCACATCCTGGTCCAGGCCTGCACCTTCCTGCTGTTCCCGCTGCTCGGCATGGCCGGCCTGAAGCTGGCCGGCGACTGGCTGTCGCCCGATCTGCAGGTCGGTTTCTTTTATCTGTGCGCCTTGCCGTCGACCGTGTCATCGTCCGTCGCGCTGACCATTGCCGCCGGCGGCAATGTCGCCGTGGCGGTATTCAATGCGACCTTGTCGAGCCTGATCGGCGTGCTGCTGACGCCGATGTGGATGGCCTGGATCCTCAATCAGGCCGGCGGCAATTTCGACGTCGTACCGGTGATCATCGACCTGTTGATCTGGGTCGTCCTGCCGCTGGTACTCGGTCAGTGCTCGCGGCCCTTGCTGGCCGCCTGGGCGGCGCGACACAAGTCGCGCATCCAGATCGTCGACCGCCTGACCATTCTGGTGCTCGTTTATACCTCGTTCGCCGATACAGTGAAGCAGGGCGTCTGGTCGCACAACAGCGCGCTGGTGCTGGTCGAAACGATCGTCGGCTGCGCGCTGCTGTTCGCCATCGTGCTGCTGACCACGCGCTGGCTGGCCCGGGTGTTTGCCATGCCGGAAAGCGATGCGATCGCGGTGATCTTCTGCGGCACCAAGAAGACGCTGGCTTCGGGGGTGCCGATGGCGCACCTGATCTTCGGTGCCAACCCGGCGATCGGCATCATCCTGCTGCCGATCATGATCTACCACCCGCTGCAGCTGGCGGTGGGCGGCGTGCTGGCCCAGCACTGGGCAGCCGGCAAGAAGGGCGAACCGGCGGCGGGGAAAGCCTGAGCGGCGGGAGCCGTCCAGCAAAAAGGCCCGGGAAAACCCGGGCCTTGTTTTTTGGTGGGACCGCAGGGGCTCGAACCCTGGACCAAAGGATTATGAGTCCTCTGCTCTAACCGACTGAGCTACAGTCCCTGAAGATCAGTTGCTGTTCGGGTCGAGGAAGCTGCGCAGCTTGTCGGAGCGGCTCGGGTGACGCAGCTTGCGCAGCGCCTTGGCTTCGATCTGACGGATGCGCTCGCGGGTGACGTCGAACTGCTTGCCGACTTCTTCCAGCGTGTGGTCGGTGTTCATCTCGATACCGAAGCGCATGCGCAGGACCTTGGCTTCCCGGGTCGTCAGGCTGTCCAGGATGTCCTTGGTGACGCCGCGCAGGCTGGAATACATCGCCGCGTCGGCCGGGGCCAGCGTCGATTGATCCTCGATGAAATCGCCGAGATGCGAGTCGTCGTCGTCGCCGATCGGGGTTTCCATGGAGATCGGCTCCTTGGAAATCTTCATGATCTTGCGGATCTTGTCCTCGGGCATGTCCATCTTCTTGGCCAGCGTCGCCGGATCCGGCTCGGCACCGGTTTCCTGCAGGATCTGGCGGGAGATGCGGTTCATCTTGTTGATCGTTTCGATCATGTGCACCGGAATCCGGATCGTCCGGGCCTGGTCGGCGATCGAACGGGTGATCGCCTGGCGGATCCACCAGGTGGCGTAGGTCGAGAACTTGTAGCCGCGACGGTATTCGAACTTGTCCACCGCCTTCATCAGGCCGATGTTGCCTTCCTGGATCAGGTCGAGGAACTGCAGGCCGCGGTTGGTGTATTTCTTGGCGATCGAGATGACCAGACGCAGGTTGGCTTCGGTCATCTCGCGCTTGGCGCGGCGGGCCTTGGCTTCACCGGTGGACATCTGCTTGTTGATGTCCTTCAGCTCCTTGAGCGGAATGCCGATGCGGTCCTGCAGGGCGAGCAGCTTGCGCTGTTCTTCCTGGATGTCGGGTGCGCTGCGGGTCAGGATGGCAACGTAGGTCTTCGGCGCGGCGGCGATTTCGGCGTCCACCCAGTCGAGGTTGATCTCGTTGCCGGGGAAGGACTGAATGAAATGCGGGCGCGGCATCTTGACGCGGTCGACGCACAGATTCTGGATTTTTCGTTCGCAGCCGCGCACCTGCTCGACCATCTCGCGGACGCTGTCGCACAGCTTCTCGATGGCGCGCGAGGTGAAGCGGATGTTCATCAGCTCGTCGGAAATCTGCTTCTGCAGTTTCAGGTAGGTCTTGTCCTGCGAGCCCTTGCTGGCCAGCGCCTTCTGCATCTTGCCGTAGATCGCGCGGATCGACTTGAAGCGCTCCAGGCCTTCGGTCTTCAGTTGCAGCAGCGACGCGGCTGCAGCGCCGCCGCCGCCTTCGCCGTCATCGTCGGCGTCATCGCCGTCATCGTCGGCGGAGTCGTCGTCGGCAGCGGCAGCCGGTTCGGCGGCCGGTTCTTCCACGACGGCATTCGGGTCGATCAGGCCATCGATCAGTTCGTCGATGCGCATCTCGTCGGTTTCGACCTTGGCGGCCATCTCGAGCATGTCGGCGATCGTCGTCGGGCAGGCCGAGATGGCCTGGATCATGTGCTTGAGGCCTTCTTCGATGCGCTTGGCGATCTCGATTTCACCCTCGCGCGTCAGCAGCTCGACCGAACCCATTTCGCGCATGTACATGCGTACCGGGTCGGTGGTGCGGCCGAATTCGGAGTCGACGGTGGACAGCGCCTGTTCGGCCTGGGCTTCGACCTCCTCGTCGTCGGTCGCAGCGGCGGCGGTGTCCGACATCAGCAGGTCTTCGGCCGCCGGGGCTTCGTCGAAGACCTGGATGCTCATTTCGCTGAAGGTCGAGATGATCGCTTCGATCGACTCGGCGTCGACCACGTCGTCCGGCAGGTGATCGTTGATTTCGGCGTAGGTCAGGTAGCCGCGCTCCTTGCCCAGCTTGATCAGCGCCTTCAGGCGCATCTTGCGTGCTTCGGCGTCGAGCGGTTCGGGAGTTTCCGACATCGCGCCCTCGAGCAGGGCCTTTTCGGCGGCCTTCTCCTTGGTCTTGCTGCCGCGAGCCTTGGGAGTTTCCTTAGCGGTATCTTTTGCCTTAGCCATGAACAGGATCCGATGGGATTGGAGAAAACTGTAAATTATACCACAACTTAGCTGTGGTTTCCCCGGCTGGACAGTAGCCGGATGTAGGTCTGCTTTTCCGTCGCCGACAGGCCGGCCACGCCGAACTGCTGAGCTTTTGCCTGCAGGGCTTCGAATTCGCGTTTGTGGCCGGCGGCGGCGAGCTTGTCCAGGCTGCCGCGAAATTCCGCCAGCGCCTCGTCTTCGTCAAACGGCAGGCCGAGAAGTTCCGAGGCGGCGCCTTCGATTGCTGCTTCTTCCGGCTGGCCGCGCAGTCGTTCGCGCAGCACGGCGTAGCGACCGGCTGCCGGATCGGCCTGGACGAGTTGCTGGATGCGTAGCAGCGGCGCGCGTTCCGGCGTGTCGGGCAGGAGTTCGCCGGGCAGTTGCGCGGCGAGCTCCGGTCGGTGCAGCACGATGCGCAGCAGGTTGCGGGTCAGCGACGGTGCGCTGCGCCGGGCCTTTGGCGGTGCGGCCGGGGCATAGGACCTGAGTTCGCACAGTCGCTCGACTTCGGCCTGGGCAAAGCCGCTGGCTTCGGCCAGGCGTTTGACCAGTTGCAGGCGGAGCAGCGGTGTCGGCAGTTTGAGCAGCAGCGGCTTGGCTTCGTAGATCAGTTGCGCCTTGCCTTCGGCGCTGGTCAGGTCGCAGCGGTTGCCGAGTTCGCGCAGCAGGAAGTCGGACAGCGGCGTGGCCTGGGTGATCTGGCGTTCGAAGCCGGTCTTGCCGAATTCGCGGACATAGCTGTCCGGGTCGTGCTCGGCGGGCAGGAAGGCGAAACCGATGCGCTTGTTGTCGGCCAGTGCTTCCAGCGCATTTTCCAGTGCCCGCCAGGCGGCCTTGCGGCCGGCGTTGTCGCCGTCGAAACAGAAGACGATGCGGTCGACCTGGCGTAGCAGTTTCTGCACGTGGGTCGGTGTCGTTGCCGTGCCGAGCGTTGCCACCGCATTGCCGACGCCGTGCTGGGCCAGTGCGATGACATCCATGTAGCCTTCGGTGACGATCGCCGTGTCGGTTTCGCGCAGCGCCTGGCGCGCCTGCGGCAGGCCGAACAGTTCGCGGCCCTTTTCGAACAGCGGGGTTTCCGGCGAATTCAGGTATTTCGGTTCGCCCTGATCGATCACCCGGCCGCCGAAGGCGATGATCTCGCCTTTCGGATTGACGATCGGGATCATCAGGCGGTCGCGGAAGCGGTCGTAGCGGTGGCCGGCTTCGTTCTCGATGACCAGGCCGGCGGCCTTCAGCGTTTCGGCGTTGTAGTCGGGGAACACCGCCTGCAGGTTCTGCCAGCCGTCGGGGGCGTAGCCCATGCCGTAACGGGCGGCGATTTCTCCGGTCACCCCGCGTTTCTTGCAATATTCGACGGCTTTCGGCGAGCGCTTGAGCTGTTCCTTGTAGTAGGCGGCAGCGCGTGCCATGACGTCGATCAGGCTGCGCGTCCGGCCATGTTCCTGCGGCGAGAAGCTGTCGTTCTCGGGCACCGTCATGCCGACCCGCGAGGCCAGTTCCTTGACCGCGTCGACGAAGCCGATGCCCTGATATTCCATGACGAAGCCGATCGCCGTGCCGTGTGCGCCGCAGCCGAAGCAGTGGTAGAACTGCTTGCTCGGGCTGACCGTGAACGACGGCGTCTTCTCGTTGTGGAAAGGGCAGCAGGCGGCGTAGTTGGCGCCCGCCTTCTTCAATGGCACGTAGCTGTCCACCAGGTCGACGATGTCGACCCGGGCGAGCAGATCCTGGATGAAGCTTTCTGGGATCACTCGGTCAGCCGTTGAGCGCGGCCTTGACCTGTTTCGAAACCTCGCCCATGTCGGCCTTGCCGGCCAGTTGCGGCTTGAGCACGGCCATCAGCTTGCCCATGTCGGCCGGTCCGGCGGCGCCGGTCTGGGCGACCGCGGCGGCCACGGCGGCGGCGATTTCGTCGCTGCCCATCTTTTCCGGCAGATAGGCTGACAGTACGTCGATTTCGAATTTTTCGGCGGCGGCGAGTTCCGGCCGGCCGGCGGCTTCGTACTGGGTGACGCTGTCCTTGCGCTGCTTGACCAGTTTTTCGATCACGGCGGAGATGGCGGCATCGTCGAGCTCGCTGCGTTCGTCGACTTCCTTCTGCTTGATTGCCGCGAGCAGCAGCCGGATGGCGCCGAGACGGGCGGTTTCCTTGGCCTTCATGGCCGTTTTCATGTCGTCGGAGATGCGTGCTTTCAGGCTCATGATTCCTCTTCGGGCGAAATCAAAGAAAAAAGCCGCCGGCTGTTCAAGGCTGGCGGCTCTTTCGTGCGGCGAGGCTGTACCGGATCAGTACAGCTTCGGCGGCAGGGTCAGGCTACGGAGGCGCTTGTGCTGACGTTTGACGGCAGCGGCAGCCTTGCGCTTGCGTTCGGACGTGGGCTTTTCGTAAAACTCACGGGCGCGCAGCTCGGTCAGAAGACCCGTTTTTTCGACGGTGCGCTTGAAGCGGCGGATGGCAACTTCGAACGGCTCGTTTTCCTTGACGCGAATGCTCGGCATAATTTTCACCTCCTTTCCATGTGGCGCCGGCCGGGGTGTTAATCGGTCGGTCGCGCAATTTTTTCCGCTGAAAGCGGGAAGCTCGCCAGTATAGGGCAGAAGCGTCCGGCGGATCAAGTGCTAGAATCCGCGCCCATGCTTGTCCTCGGTGTCGAATCCTCCTGCGACGAAACCGGCCTGGCGCTTTACGACAGCGCCGCCGGGCTGTTGTCGCACGCGCTGCATTCGCAGGTCGCAATGCACGCCGAATACGGCGGCGTGGTGCCGGAACTGGCATCGCGCGACCACATCCGGCGTGTCGTGCCGCTGCTGCGGTCGACGCTGGAAAACGCCGGAAAATCGCTGGCCGACGTTGATGCCATCGCCTATACCCGCGGCCCCGGGCTGTCCGGCGCGCTGCTCGTCGGCTGTGCCTTTGCCGAGGCGCTCGGACTGGCGCTCGACAAGCCGACGCTGCCGGTGCACCACCTCGAGGGACATCTGTTGTCGCCGCTGCTGTCGGCCGATCCGCCGACCTTCCCGTTCGTCGCGTTGCTGGTGTCCGGCGGCCACACGCAACTGATGCGGGTCAGTGGCGTCGGCGATTACGAACTGCTCGGCGAGACGCTCGACGACGCGGCCGGCGAAGCCTTCGACAAAAGCGCAAAACTGCTTGGCCTGCCGTATCCGGGCGGTGCCTTGCTGTCGAGACTGGCCGAGACCGGGACGCCGGAGCGTTACGCGCTGCCGCGTCCGATGCTGCATTCCGGCGATCTGAACTTCAGCTTTTCCGGGCTCAAGACGGCCGTGCTGACACTGGTCCGTGAAAATGCCGAAGATGCTTCGGAAGCTTTCCGTGCCGATGTCGCGCGTGCCTTCCAGGAAGCCATCGTCGAGGTGCTGGTGAAGAAATCGTTGAAGGCGCTGAAGCAGACCGGCCTGCAACGCCTGGTCGTCGCCGGTGGTGTCGGCGCCAACCGGCAGTTGCGGTCGACGCTTGACGACGAGGCAAAACGCAAGCGCTTCCGCGTGCATTATCCGGAGCTCGAATTCTGTACCGACAACGGCGCAATGATCGCCCTGGCCGGTTGCCTGCGTCTGCAGGCCGGGGCCGAGGCAAAGCCGGCGGGCAGTTTCGCGGTGCAGCCGCGCTGGCCGCTGGCGGAACTGATGCGCTGAAGCGGCCGGCCGGCGCCGTTGCCTGCCGGTCTCAGTTGCGTGCGTGCGCGAGTTTAAAACCTTCCAGGCCGGGCAGTGCGCGCAGTCCCGCCGGCATGGCGGCGAGCGGTCGACCGAGATCGCGCCCCAGCGCCACCGCGACGAAACTCCATTCCTGGGCGCCGCCCTCGCTTTTCAACGTGAACGAGCCGTTGGCGACCTCGTAGCCGAGGTTGCGCAGGGCTTGCCGGACGGCGCTTTCGTCGGGTTCGGTGCCGGGCTGGAAACGCAGGTCGACGAAGATGGCATGCCGCGACGGCAGGCGACCTTCGAGTTTCGAGACGTAGAGCATGCAGGCGGCCGACAGTGCGGTCAGCAGGATGGCCGCGCCGTAGAAACCGATGCCGACCAGCACGCCGATCACCGAAGCGGCCCAGATCGAGGCGGCCGTGGTCAGGCCGCTGATGTTCAGGCCTTCCTTCATGATCACGCCGGCGCCGAGAAAGCCGACGCCGGTGACGATGCCCTGGATGACCCGGGTCGGGTCGGGCGCCGGCAGCGTTCCGCCCGCCCGCAGCAATTCGCTGCCGCCGAACCAGGCTTCGGGATAACCGCAGATCACCGTCACCGCGCAGGAGGCGACGCAGACCAGGCCGTAGGTGCGCATGCCGGCGGCGCGCCCGTGGTAGGAGCGCTCGTAGCCGACGACGAAGCCGAGCAGCAGCGCGCCGACCAGGTTCATGAAGACGATCAGGTTGGTGACGATCTCCTGGGCGGACCAATAATGGGCGAGGGCCGAGGTGGAAAGCTGGGTCATGGCGACGCCTGCGTGGCTAAAGCGTCGAGTGTTCTGGAAAAGCGCCGGCGGCGCAAGCGGCCGTTCAGCGCGCGCTGGCCGGCCTGGCGAGCAAAATCACCCGATTGTCGCGGTCGACCGCAGCCAGCCCCTTTTTTCCGGCCTCCTTGCGTTTCGGGCATTTCTTGCAGCGCGGACTGGCGCCGCAGCAGCCTTTTTTTCTGCCCATGTCCGTGGCTTTCAGTGACGCCTGGCGACCCAGTAGGTCGCGCCGGCCGGGCCGTAGTATTCGGCATGCCGTTGTCCCGCCTCGAGCGCGAAGCGGTCGCCCGGCCGCAGGTGCCGGGTGATGCCATCGGTCATCAACCACATTTCGCCGGCGACGACGACGGCGAGCAGCGCGAACGGATGTTGATGATCGTCGACTTCGGCATCGGCCGGCCAGGTGCGTACCAGGGCTTCGGGGAAGCCGCGCTCCGCCGCCTCGGCGGCGAAGCGCGCGAAATCATCGCGGGGCAGGTTGCTGGCGACGACGTCCACGGCAGCGGCTCATCTCAGAGAACGGCAAGTGCCGCCGCGTAGTCCGGTTCGTTCTTGATTTCCGGGACCAGTTCGGCATGCAGGACCTTGTCGTCGCCATCGAGCACGACGACGGCCCGGGCGCTCAGGCCGGCCAGCGGACCGCTGGCGATCGCCACGCCGTAGGTTTCGAGGAAATCGCGGCCGCGCAGCGTCGACAGCGTGAGCACCTTGTCCAGGCCTTCGGCGCCGCAGAAGCGCTTCTGGGCAAACGGCAGGTCGGCCGAGATGCACAGCACGACGGTATTGGCCAGCGCATTGGCCTTGGCGTTGAACTGGCGAACCGAGGTGGCGCAGGTCGGCGTGTCGATGCTCGGGAAAATGTTCAGAATCTTGCGTTGACCGCGGAACTGGCTCAACGGCACGTCGGCGAGGTCGGCACCGACCAGCGTGAAGGCGGGCGCGACATCGCCGACTTTCGGGAAGCGGCCGGCGATGGTGATCGGATTGCCGGCGAGGGTGACGGTTTGGCTCATGGTCGATTTTTCTGATGAATGGGATGAATCAGACGCCGGCCGGCGGAATTGGTTCCGGCGCGGCGGTTTCAGTAATTGTCCGGCAGGCCGGCAAGCAGTTCGATCCAGGGCGTCCAGGCCGCGCTGTCCTGATATTGCTGAAAGAGGCTGGCAATCATGGAAGTCTCCAGGCGGGGGCGAGAATGCCCGATGCCTGAAGTCTAGAAAACCGTGCCGGATGGCACCAATCGATTGTCGTTATCGCGGCGATTGCGGCCGGCAATCGCCGGGCCGTGGTCAGCCCTTCTTCTTGCTGCCGATCCGGCTTTCCTGGCCGGCCAGCAGGCGCTGGATGTTGCCCCAGTGCTTGGCGATCAGGCCGAGGGCGAGCAGCAGCACGACGAAGGTCTGGGCGTTGCCGCCATGCATCAGCATCGCGTACAGCGGCGCGCCGGCGGCGGCGAGGATGGCGGCGAGCGACGAATAGCGCGACACGTAGGCGACCAGCAGCCAGGTGGCCAGCGTCGCCAGGCCGAGCAGCGGGTCGAGGGCGAGCAGTACGCCGGCGGCAGTGGCGACACCCTTGCCGCCCTTGAACTTCAGGAAGACCGGGAACAGGTGGCCGACGAAGACGGCCAGCGCGACCAGGGCCACGGTGCCGTCGCCCAGTTCGAGGTGACGGGCGACAAAGACGGCCAGCCAGCCCTTGGCGGCATCGCCGACCAGCGTCAGCAGCGCCGCCTTCTTGTTGCCGCTGCGCAGCACGTTGGTGGCGCCGGGGTTGCCCGAGCCGTAGCTGCGCGGATCGGCCAGGCCGAAGAGTTTCGACGAGATCATCGCGAACGGGACAGAACCGAGCAGGTAGGCGGCGAGGGCGGCAATCAAGGGGGTCATGGACGGTATGGGCGTTGAGCGCTGGGGTACAATCGCGGCGGATTTTACACCCCGCCTTGCGGTCGACCGTCACATGGACATCATTTTCATCGAGGATCTGCGCGCCGAGACGTGGATCGGCATCTACCCGCGCGAGAAGGCGATGCCGCAAACGGTCGAGATTTCGCTGCGGATCGGCGTGTCGACCGCATCGGCCGGCGCCAGCGACGACATCCGCGATACCGTCGATTACGCCGTGGTCGTCGAGCGCCTGCGCGCCGATCTGGCGCAAAGCCATTTCAATCTGCTGGAAAAGCTGACCGAGCATATCGCCACCTGGCTGCTGGAAAACTTCGCCGCCCAGTGGGTTCGCGTGTCGGTCGCCAAGATTGGCATCCTGCCGGGCGTCAAGCGCGTCGGCGTGGTCATCGAACGGTCGGTGTGACGATGCGCCGCTGGCTGCCTGCGCTTGCCCTGGTCGGCTGGCTGACGGCGGCACCGGCAGCGGCCTCCTGCCATGACGCGCCCTTCGCGCCGCCGGCCGGGGTCCGGCTGGACGGCGATGCCGCGTTGATCGTCGTCCACGCCAGCGCCACCTACGACGCGCGGCTGGCCAGCAAGTACGGGGTCGATGAAGCGGTACGTTTCGCCCGCGAACGCAACATTCCCGTCGTCTACCTGCAGGACGAGTCGGCGCCCGACAAGTATTTCGCCAGCGACTGCCGGCCCGATTACCGGATCTATTCGGCCGGCGGGGAAATCCGTTTCGACGCGCTGCCGCCGCATCTCTACATCGTCGGCGGGCACCTCGAACTGTGCCTGTCGGTGGCGCTCAACGAAATCATCGCGCGCTGGGCGCGCCAGCCGCCGCGCAAGCTGCGCATGACCTTGTTCATGGACGGCATCTATTCGAACGGCAAGAGCATCGACCCGGCGGCGCCTTACCATCGCGATTTCGCCCGCTTCATGGATGTCGTCACCTACGGCCGGCCGGGCGGCGAACACTGGCCCAAGCTGACGCTGCTCGAAACGATGGGCGTCATCGTCGATGAACAGCATGAGCTCGATTACCTGATGCAAGTCTTGCCGCGCTGGGATACGAGCTTTTCCGATCGCTGGCGTGTCGAACTGCAGTTGAACGATTCGGTGGTCAAGGTACTGCGCCCGGCGGCGGGCTGGAATCCGCCGACGCTCTCGTTCCATTTCGTCGATTCGGCCGACCTGGCCGAATCGACGGAGTGCCTGACCGGCACCGGCAAGCCGGCAACCTGCCGGCCCTGATCCTCAGATCGCGATGGCCAGGACGGTCATCGCCGCGAATCCTGCGGTCAACCCGGCGGTGGCGGCTTTTTCGCGGCCGGGGCGGTGCGAGGCGGGGATCAGCTCGTGGCTGACCACCCAGAGCATGGCGCCGGCTGCCGCGGCAAGGGCGAGCGGCAACAGTCCGTCGGCCACTGTCGTCGCCATCACGCCGAACATCCCGCCGACCGGTTCGACCAGGCCGGTGCCGAGGGCCATCGCTGCGGCACGCCACGGGCAGGCGCCGAGCACGAGCATCGCGCTGGCGACGATCCAGCCTTCCGGAATGTTCTGGATGGCGATGCCGAGCGTCATCCCGTGATCGACGCCGGCGGCCGCCGAGACGCCGACGGCAAGGCCTTCCGGCACGTTGTGCAGGGCGATGGCGGCGACCACCAGCGCGATGTGCGGCTGCGTACCGTTTTCGGCGATGCCTTCGACGTGGGCGTGCGGCGTGCGCTGGTCCATGCGCTGCATCGCGGCGGCCCCGGCGAGCAGCGCGCCGGCGGTGGCGACGCCGAGCCACCACGGCGATGCGCTGGCGCCGACGATCTGCACAGCCGGGACGAGCAGCGAGAACAGGCTGGCGGCGAGCATCATGCCGCCGGCGAGGCCGAGCATCGGCGCCATGAGGTTTTCCGACGGGCGGCGCATGAACAGTACCGGCAAGGCACCGAGGCCGGTGGCGAGGCCGGCCAGCAAGCTGGCCTGAACGCCGCGGGCGGCCATCGGATGGGCGGCGAACCAGGCGATCGCCTGCGCGATGCCGAAGGCAATGCCGACGACGGCCATGGCAAGGCCGATCCACAAGTGGCGGCGGGCGGCGGGTCTGGCGTAGTGGCGGGCAACGATGTCGGTCATGGCAGTTCTCCTGATGTTGGGAGAACTGTAGCGACGCCTTCGCTATAGCGCCAATCGATTGCCTGAATTGCTCTGATTGAAAAGTTAAATCAGTCGCGCAATGCCGCTTCGACCGGGCTGGCGCGCAGCGTGCGCAGCAGTTCCTGCGGGTCGATGCCGACCAGATAGCCGCGCTTGCCGCCGTTGATGTAGATCCGCGGCAGGTCGAGGATGCTCTTCTCGACATAGACCGGCATGGCCTTTTTCGTGCCGAACGGGCTGGTGCCGCCGACCAGGAAGCCCGAGTGGCGATTGGCGACTTCCGGTTTGCACGGTTCGACCCGCTTGCAGCCGATTTGCCGCGCCAGTTCCTTGGTCGATACCTTGCAGTCGCCGTGCATCAGCACGATCAGCGGTTTGGCCTGTTCGTCCTCGAAGATCAGCGTCTTCACCACGCAGTGCTCGTCCACGCCCAGTTCGCGGGCCGAAACGCGGGTGCCGCCGTGTTCCTCGTAGGCGTAGAGATGGTTGCTGTAGGCGACCTTGTTCGCTTTGAGGAATTTGGTGGCCGGTGTTTCCGGGGCGTGTTCGTGCTTGCTCATGGCCGACATTTTAGCGCGCAGAGCGGGAACGGCCGTCCTTGACACGGATTTACGCCGTTTTACCCGAAGTGCTGGCAAGTTTTCCGTGGGGCGGTCGTTAAGACAGGCAAGCGCATTAATTTCAACAGGAGAAAATCATGTCGAATACGGTCGGTACGAGTACGCATGTCAGCATTCCGAGCAGCGCGTCGTCGGGCAGTGCTGCATCGACGGCCAACCGCATGGCGGCGATCCAGAAGCAGATCGAAAGCCTGCAGAAGCAGTTGCTCAAGTTGCAGGAAAGCAGTTCGGAAGACGCGACCGAGCAGGCCAAGCTGATCCAGCAGCAGCTCAAGATGCTGCAGGCCCAGCTGGCGCAGTTGCAGGCCGAACAGCAGAAGGAAGCCGAGAAGGCGCAGAAGTCGCAGCAAACCGATCAGGCGGCGGGCGCGGCGGGGGATGCCGAGCCGGCCGGTGCGTCGGGCAGCGATACGCTGGGCACCGAGGTCGACGTTTACGTCTGAGCCGGTTTTTCAGCCGCGCGGATGGTGGACCGCATGCAGGGTCTTCAGCCGTTCGCGGGCGACGTGCGTGTAAATCTGTGTGGTCGAGATGTCGGCATGGCCGAGCAGCAACTGCACCACGCGCAGGTCGGCACCGTGGTTCAGCAGGTGCGTCGCGAAGGCGTGGCGCAGCACGTGCGGCGACAGCTTGGCTGGATCGATGCCGGCCACCTGCGCATAGCGTTTGATCAGGTGCCAGAAGGCGTGTCGGGTCATCGCGCCGCCGCGCCCGGTGACGAACAGCGCTTCGCTCTGCCGCGCGCCGAGAATGGTCGCGCGGGCGTCGCGCAAGTAGGTGGCGATCCCGTCGATCGACTGTTCGCCGAGCGGTACCAGTCGCTCCTTGCTGCCCTTGCCGAAGGCCCGCAGCACGCCGTCGACCAGGCTGACTTCGTGCAGCTTGAGGTTGACCAGTTCCGAGACGCGCAGGCCGGTGGCGTACAGGGTTTCCAGCATCGCCCGATCGCGCAGGCCGAGCGGCGTGGACAGGTCGGGGGCAGCGAGCAGCGCATCGACCTGCTGTTCCGACATCACCTTGGGCAGACGCGACGGCAGGCTGGGATTGGCCAGCTTCAGCGTCGGGTCGGCCACGATGCGGCCGCGTGCCACCTGCCAGCGAAAGAAGCGGCGCAGCGTCGACAGGTAGCGCGCCTGCGAACTGGCTCGCGTGCTGCGCGACAGTTGCGCCACGAAGGCCGACAGCGTGGTCTCGCGCAGATCGAGCAGCGCCTCGTGGCCGCCGGCGGCCAGCCAGTCGGCCAGGCGGGAAAGGTCGGAACGGTAGCTGTCCAGCGTCGACCGCGCCAGGCCGTCTTCCAGCCACAGGGCGTCGCAGAAGCGGTCGATTTCGCCCTGGTCGTCGCTACGTGCGGTGGCCTTCATGGGCAAGCAACCAGCGTTTGATGTCGAGCAGGAAACCGCCGTTTTCCTCGCGTTGGCGGGCGAACCCCCCAAGGCCGCCAGCGGCGACGACGCGATGACAAGGGACGACGACCGGGTAGGGGTTGGCGCCGCAAGCCTGGCCGACGGCGCGCGGTGCATTTTTCAGGCTTTTGGCCAGTTGACCGTAGGTTTCGGTGGCGCCGCCGGGAATGGCGGCAATCCGTGCCCAGACGCGGCGCTGGAAGGCCGTGCCGGCCGGCCTCAGCGGCAGGCTGAAGACAAAGGACGGATCGCCGAGATAGGCCTGCAGCTGGCGTAGCGCCTCGGCGGCGAGCGGCGTGTTGGCCGCTTGCGGCGGGCAGGCTTTGAGGAAGTCGATGGCGACGATCTCGTCGTCGTCGCAACGGATGCTGAGTGCGAAGGCCGGCGCGGCGAAGATGGCGTCGTAGGCGCCGGACGGCGGGGTCATGGTTTTTCCTCGCATTCTGCGGTCGACCGCAAGCGGGGCGGAAAAAGCCGGCGGGCCATCGCCGGCCCGCCGCCGATCAACTGCGGACGTGGCCGTCGCCGAGCACGATCCACTTTTCGCTGGTCAGCCCTTCCAGACCGACCGGGCCGCGCGCGTGGATCTTGTCGGTGGAGATGCCGATCTCGGCGCCCAGACCGTATTCGAAACCGTCGGCAAAACGCGTCGAGGCATTGATCATGACCGACGCCGAATCGACCTCGCGCAGGAAACGCATGGCCTTCGGATGATGGTCGGTGACGATGGCTTCGGTGTGCTTCGACGAGTAGCGGTTGATGTGCTCGATCGCCTCGTCGATGCCGGCCACCACCTTGACCGAAATGATCGGCGCCAGGTATTCGGTGGCCCAGTCTTCCTCGGTTGCCGGCACGGCATTCGGTACCAGCGCGCGGGTTTCGTCGCAGCCGCGGATCTCGACGCCCTTGCCGGTCAGCATCGCGGCGATCGCCGGCAGTTGCGCGGCGGCGACGCTGCGCGCAACGAGCAGCGACTCGGCGGTATTGCAGGTGCCGTAGCGCTGGGTCTTGGCGTTCTCGACGATCTTCAGCGCCTTGGCCGGATCGGCTTCGTCGTCGATGTAGACGTGGCAGTTGCCGTCCAGGTGCTGGATCATCGGCACGCGCGCTTCGGCCAGCAGCCGGGCGATCAGACCCTTGCCGCCGCGCGGCACGATGACGTCGACGAATTCGCGCAGGGTGATCAGCTCGCCGACCGCGGCGCGGTCGGTGGTGTCGATGACCTGCACCGCTTCGGCCGGCAGGCCGGCGTACTGCAGCGCTTCCTGGATCAGCCGGGCGATGGCGCGGTTGCAGTGAATCGCCTCGGAACCGCCGCGCAGGATCGCGGCGTTGCCGGATTTCAGGCACAGCGCCGCGGCGTCGGCGGTGACGTTCGGGCGGGCTTCGTAGATGATGCCGATGACGCCGAGCGGTACGCGCATCTTGCCGACCTGGATGCCGGAGGGGCGGAACTTGACGTCGCTGATCTCGCCGATCGGATCGGGCAGCTTGGCGACCTGTTCGACGCCTTCGGCCATGTTGTCCACGCCCTTGTCGGTCAGCGTCAGGCGGTCGACCATCGCCGGCTCCAGGCCGTTGGCGCGGGCGGCGGTCAGATCTTCGGCGTTGGCGGCCAGCAGCGCCGCCTTGTCGCGGCGGATGGCGGCGGCCAGCTGCAGCAGGGCTGCGTTCTTTTCTGCCGTGGTGGCCGAAGCCAGACGGCGGGAAGCGGCACGCGCCTGGCGGCCGACGGTCTGCATGTATTGCTTGATATCCATGGTACGAGCGGGAAACGGCAAAAAGCCATTATAGCCAGCAAACGCAGCGGGAACTTCCGGAAGCGGGTAAACTCTTAACCGCAACGACAACAGGGCTTTCCGTTGAGAAAAAGATGGCCGATAAACTGATTTTGCCGACCGAGGTCAAAGTTTGCGCAACGTGCAGCTACTGGGATGGCGAGCGCCAGGTGGACGAAGACATGAAGCTGGTGGTGGTTTCCGAGGAGTGCCAGGGCGAATGCCTGGTTCAGGAAGCCAGCAAGCCGGGCCTGCACGACGTGCGCAAGGAGTGCTCCTGCATCTGGGAAGACCTGGAACCGGATGCGCCGCCCGCCGCCGCGCCCGGGCCCGCCGACACTTGAGTCCTCAGCCGCTGCGCCAGACGCAGCGATTGCGGCCGGCCGCCTTGGCGGCATAGAGTGCCTGGTCGGCGGCGACGAAAAACGCCGGATCGACCTGGCCGCCGCGCGGAATGGTCGTGATGCCGCCCAGGCTGACCGTCACGACATTGCTGATCGGCGAGGCCGGGTGGGGAAGCTGCAGGGCCGCCACGCATGCCTGGATGTCGTTGCCGATGCTGCCTGCCGCCGCCACGTCGGTTCCCGGCAGCAGCAAGGCAAATTCTTCTCCGCCGTAGCGGGCGACCAGGTCGCCGGGGCGCCGGACGAAATCCTGCAGGGCCCGGGCGATCCGGTGCAGTGCCTGATCGCCGGCGGCATGGCCCAGATGGTCGTTGTAGGCCTTGAAATGATCCACGTCGATGATGCCCAGCGACATCGGCAGGTCGAGCCGGGCGCAACGGCGCCATTCGTTTTCCAGCGATTCGTCGTAACGCCGGCGATTGGCGATCTCGGTCAGGCTGTCGATCATCGCCAGTTGTTCGAGCAGCCGCCGGTGGTGGACCGAAAGCAGGTGGTTGCGTACCCGCTTGCGCACGATGGACGGATGAAACGGCTTGCGGATGTAGTCGACCGCACCAAGGTCCAGGCCGCGCTCCTCGTCGCCGGGCGAGTCCAGTGCGGAAATGAAAATGACCGGGATGTGCCGCGTCCGGTCGTCGTTCTTCAGTTGCTGGATGACCTGCAGACCGCTCATGTCCGGCATCATCACGTCGAGCAGGATCAGGTCCGGTTGCAGTTCCTGGGCGCGTTCCAGCGCCTGGCTTCCGTTCTTGGCCAGGATCACCCGGTATTCGTGACGCAGCAGTTCGGTCAGCAGGTCGCGGTTCTGCTTGGCGTCGTCGACGACCAGAACGGTGTGCTCGACATTCATCGACGGGCCTCGCTCAAGTGTTGGCGCAGTCTCTCTAGACGTTCGCGGGCGGTTTCGTACTCGACGTCATCGATCAGTTCGCCGATCTGGCGGAGTTCCTCGGCCTGGTGCCCGTCGCCGATCCGGTTGACGCCGAGTGCATCGCGCAGCGCCGCGAATTCGTCGCCCGCCTCCGCCCGGGCACCGGCCAGGCTGGCGCTCAGCCGGCGGAACAGCGAATCGATGTCGGCCGGTGAGGCATCGCGTGCCTCTCCCGGTACGGCGGGGAGTGCGGCCAGTCCTTCGATGACTTTCTGTTGCTCGTGGCCGAATGCCTGCAGCAGGCCCTCCAGCCGGTCGCCCAGGAACGCTTCGTCGGCCAGTGCCTGCTCCAGCCGGCGCGCGGCTTCCGCCAGCGCCTCGGCACCCAGCGAGCCGGCGATCGATTTGCCGGAATGGGCCAGGCGCTTGGCCTCGCCGCGTCGTCCCCCGGCCAGCGCGCTACGGATGTCGTGTTCGACGCCGGCGAAATCGCGCCGGAAGGCGTACAGCGAGCGCAGGTAGAACACCGGACGCTGCATATGCAGGCTCAGTCCCCGGGTGATGTCGATGCCGTACAGTGCCGGCCAGTCCAGCGTCGGCTCGCCGGGCTCCGCCGTCTCCGGCAGTTGGCCGCTGGCTGGCAGCCAGCGGGCGATTTCCTCGTACAGCAGCGCCGGCATGATCGGTTTGTTGATGTGTGCGTTCATGCCGGCGGCCCGCGACTGGCTGTGCCCTTCCGGGGTGGCATGCGCCGTCATCGCGATGATCGGCAACTGGCTCAGCGCCGGCTGCTCGCGGATGCGCCGGGTTGCGGTCAGGCCGTCCATGACCGGCATCTGGATGTCCATCAGGACCAAGGCGTAGGTTTCCGCCGCCAGCCGCTGCAGGGCCTCTTCACCGTTGGCTGCGCAATCGACGCGCAACCCGACTTTCTGCAGCAGCGCCGTGGCGATCGTCCGGTTGACCGGAATGTCCTCGACCAGCAGCACTTTTTCGCCGTTCCAGCGGGGATGGCGTACCGACGGTTGTCGCGCTACCTGCAACGGGTTGTTGGCCTCCTGGGCCGCCGGCCGATCGAAGTACGCGGTGAACCGGAAGGTGCTGCCTTCTCCCGGTTGGCTGCTGACTTCGATCCGGCCCTCCATCAGCGTGACCAGTTCCCGGCAGATGGCCAGCCCCAGGCCGGTGCCGCCGAAACGGCGGGTGATGCTGCTGTCGGCCTGGGCGAAGGGGTCGAACAGATGGGCGATGCTTTCTTCCGGAATGCCGATGCCGCTGTCGGTCACGGCAAACGCCAGGCAGATGCGGCGTTGCTCCGTTTCGCCCAGGCGTTTGACCGAGACGCCGATGCCGCCGCGGTCGGTGAATTTGAGTGCGTTGCCGACCAGGTTGATCAGGATCTGGCTCAGGCGCAGCGCATCGCCCTGCAGTTGCAGCGGCACATCGCCGGCGATCGTGAAATCGAGCGTGATGCCCTTTTCCCTGGCCTTGATCGCGAACAGTCCGCTGACCGAGCGAAACACGGTGGACAGGTCGAAGGGAAGGTGTTCGAGATTCAGGCTGCCGGCTTCGACCTTTGCATAGTCGAGGATGTCGTTGATGATGCCCAGAAGCGCATCGGAAGACAGCACGACCTGTTCCAGATGCTCGCGCTGTTGCGCGGTCAGCGGCGAGTCGAGCAGCAGATGGCTGAGCCCGACAATGGCATTCATCGGCGTACGGATTTCATGGCTCATGCGGGCCAGGAAGTCCGACTTGGCGCGGTTCGCCCGCTCGGCTTCGGCGATCGCCTTCTGCAGCGCGGCGGTACGTTCGGCGACCATGGTTTCCAGCGATTCCCGGTAGCGCGCCAGTTCCTGGTCGCGTTGCTGCAGCGAATCGAGCATCCGGTCGAAGCTTTGCCCCAGGCTGCCGATTTCATCGCGGCGCAGTGTGGCGATGCGCTCGTCGAGCGTCGGGTTCTGCGAGACCTGCCGGGTCAGGTCGTCCAGTTGTTCCAGCGGTTTGATCAGCCGGCCGACCACATAGCGCGTCAGCAACAGCGCGCAGGACAGGCCGAGCAGCAGCAGCAGGGCGGTTTCCAGCAGTGTGCGGTGCATCGCCGCGTAATAATCGTCGAGCGAGGCGAGCAGTTCGATGTGTCCGCTGGGTTCGTTGCGGATGGGTAGCAGGATCGGCTCCCGGACCAGCAGGTGGCCGGGCAGGAAGCGGGGACTGTCGGTGCCGTCCGGAATGATTTCCGGCGATGCGCCGGGCCGCCGGTATTCGGCCAGGGTCTTGCCGTCGGCGGCGAGCACCCGGCAGAGCTCGACGGCCGGGATGGCGGACAGCGATTCGAGCAGCCGACTGGCCTCACGACGGTCCTCGAAGGCGATTGCCGCTTCGATGTTGCGGGCGATCAGTCGGGCCTGGGCGGTCATCGATCCGGTCCATTGGGTGCGCAGCAGTTCCCGCTGTTGCGCATAGACCAGTGCGAAGACCATGCCGATCAGCACCAGCAGCAGCAGGAAGAACAGCGCCACCAGCTTGTTGCGGATGGTCGGCGGCGGTAGCAGAGGGGCCAGGAAATTGCTCGTGCTCATGGCTCGATCACCCGGGCAAGGCGCAGCAACTGGGCGCTGAATTCATAACCGATCCGGCGGGCGACACGCCGGTTGACGACGATGCTGATGCGTTCGCCGTCCAGCGGCAGTTCGATCATGCCGCCACTGCGGGCAAAGCCTGGCAGGTCGGAGACGGTGACGATCTGCCGGGCGTGAGCGCGTTCCAGCCAACTGCCGAGGTTGGCGGCTTCGCTGCCGGCGATGAACAGCAGGTGGCAGGCGGTGATCTCGCTGACCCCGAGGCGTACCTCGATCTGGCCTCGACCCTGCTCGATCTGCCCGAGCGCGTTGCCGAAAGGATTGCGGCCGGCGACGCACAGTACCGTGGGATTCGGCTGTGGTGCGCCACCCGGCCAGTAGATGAATTGCGGCAGCCGATAGAACAATACCGCCTTCATGCCGTATTCCGACACGTCCTGCGCCAGCACTGGAAAAGTCGCGAACAGGCAGCCGAAACCGGCCAGCAGTAGCCGGCGCAAGTGCGAGGTGAAAGCGGGGCGGGGCGTCACGTATGTCAGAAGCGCAGTTCGACCGTGCCCATGACGGTACGGGGTTGTTGCGGAACGGCCTGCATGACCGCGCTCGACGACGAGGTGTGAGCGGCGTAGTAGCGGCGGTCGAAAAGGTTGTAGATGTCCAGGTAGAGGGACAGGTGCTCGGCCGCCAGCTTGTGCACGCCGATGTGCAGGCTGGTCACGGCATAACTGCCGGTTTCCTTGACCCGGTCGTTCTGCGTGCGATTGACGGCGCCGGTGCTGGTGTCGCCGATCCACTGCCAGCGCGGCGTGACGGTCAGCCAGTCCTGATAGCGGAAGGTGACGCCGAGCTTGACCTTGTGGGCGGCGATGTTGATCTGCCTGAGTTCCGGTCCGTTGTCGGTTTCCCGCACGCGGCCGCTGACATAGCTGTAACTGCCCCAGAGGTCTGCGGTCCACGGCCCGCCGAGGTGAATTTGCCATTGCGGGATGAGATCGATGCCATGGTATTCGTCGCGACCGCCGTTCTGCTTCGATTCGGTGGCGCCGAGCACGACGCCGGGAATGTACTGGACGGGGGTGGCATCCGCCCGGGTGACGATGACGCCATCGACTTCCGTCCGGTAGGCATTGGTGATCAGGTTGACGCTCGATGACGGGCGCCAGTCCCAGGTCAGCGACCAGGTTTTCGAGCGTTCCGGCTGCAGCAGCCGGTTTGGTGCGCGGAAGGTGCCGACCGGATTGCCGGCCCCGTTGAAACTGCCGAAGGCGCTGTAGCTTTCTTCCGGCGACGGCGCGCGGAAGGCTTCGCCGTAAAGCAGCTTGAACACATTGCCGTGACTCGGTTGCCAGACGACACCGGCGCGCGGGTTGGTGCTGCCGCCGTAGGTCGAATACCAGTCGCGGCGCAGGCCGGCCACCGTCGACCAGTTGGGCGACCAGCGCGCCTGCCATTGCAGGTAGCCGGACCAGCTGTGGTAGCGGACATCGAAGATTTGCAACGGGATGGCCGTGTTCGGATAGGTCATCCCCTGGTTGCCCGAGCCGAGCGACGTATCGTAGGGGCGCGGCAGGTCGGGGGTTTCGATCGCGTGGAAGTCGCGATAGCCGACGCCCGCCTGCACGGAATGATCGTCGTTCGCCTGCCAGGTGAAGTTTTGCTCGATGCCGCTGCGTCGACCGTAGGAATAGTCGTAGCCGTGATCGGCGAAATCGGTGAAGGTGTTGAGATAACGCGATTCCGGCGACACTTCGTAGACCGAGTGGTCGATGATCGTTTCGCCGCTCAGGCGGTCGCCGAGCTGGAAGCGGTACTTGCCGTACCAGTTGTCGATGGTGGTGTCCCAGAAGACGTCGTCGCGATAGATCGTCGCACTGGTCCGGTCGCCGGTGCTGCTCAGGCTGCGGAAGTTGTTGCGGTAGAAACCGAGGGTCAGCTTCTCGCCGATGTCGAGTCGGCCGTACAGGCTGCCGCTGCGCATTTCACCGACGTAAGCCTCGCGCTGGGCGGCCGGTACGACGACGGTGCCGCCGACCGTGCGCGCATCGACTTTCGGGAAGGCCTCCGGGTAGTACTGGTCGAGCTTGGCACGGTCGCTGTGCTGCGAGTGGGCACCTACGGTCAACGTGATGTCCGGGCCAAATTTGCCGTCGACCAGGAAATCGCCGTCGACCGAGCCGAAGCTGCCGATGCCGGCCGACGCCTTGCCGCCGCTCTGCTCGGCGCGTTCGGTGATGATGTTGATCACGCCGGCGAAGGCGTCGGCGCCGTACAACGCAGCGGCCGGGCCGTAGAGCACCTCGACCTGCTTGGCGAAGTACAGCGAGAAGTTTTCGGCGACCGGAATCTTGCCGCCGGCCGGATGATCGATGCGCACGCCGTCGAGCAGGATCAGCAGCTTGTTGTTGCCGACATGTCCCTGGAAAACGAAATTGTTGTATTGCGTCGACCGGGTGCCGCGCTGGAAGTCGACGCCGGGCAGATCCTCGAGCAGGTCGGCCAGGTTCTTGTAGCGGCGGTCGCGCATCTGCTGGCGGGTGATGACCATGATGTGGGCCGGCGTCTGATCGCGCCCCTCGGCACGCCGCGAGGCGGTGATCACCGGCGTGGCGATCAGTTCGTCGAGCGACAGCGGCAGCAGTGTGACGACCTCGTCGGCCCGGGCCTGGACGTGCAGGCACAGGCCCGCCAGCAATAGCGGGGCGCAGAACGAACGGCGACGCATGTTGGGACCCCTCCCGATTTTTTTGTCGGGAGAAGCTTACACGCTAATGGCGGCCTTTTTCGACGGCGCGGCGCACAAATCGAGCATCAGTCGCAGACATTCTTCCCAGACGTTGCCGTGGCCGATGCCCTTGATCAGGCGGTCGATCTTTCCGGCATGGCGCAGGGCGGCCTCCAGTCTTGCGGTCGACAGCCGTTGCACGGCCTTTTTGATCAGCAACTGGCGCGGGCCCCAGACCTTGGCTTCCTTGAGCAGGGCGTCGAGCGGGCGGCCGCCGTCCAGGCCGATGCGGATCGTCGCCAGCGCACGGATTTCCTCGCCCAGCGCCCACAGGATCAGCGGCGGTGCTTCGCCTTCCTGCATCAGGCCGTCCAGCGTCCGGGCGATGCGTCCGATGTCGCCGGCCAGCAGGGCTTCGCGCAGGCTGTCGATGTCGTAGCGGGCGACGTTGAGCACCGATTCCCGCACCTGCGCCATGTTCAGTTGGCCCGGCGGGTGCAGCAGACCCAGCTTCTGGATTTCCTGGTGCGCGGCGAGCAGGTTGCCCTCGACGCGTTCGGCGATGAACTTCAGGCTGTCCAGATCGGCGCTCTGCTGCTGGCGGCGCAGGCGGCCGGCCAGCCAGCCGGGCAGTTCGGCCAGCGGCGGGGCGTTGAGCTTGACCGCGACGCCGGCGTTGGCCAGCGCGGTGAACCAGGCGGCCTTTTCCTCGCGCCAGTCGAGTTCGGGCAGCGTGATCAGCAGCAGGTTGTCCGGCGACAGGTTCTGGCACCACTGCTGCAGCGCCGCGCTGCCTTCCTTGCCGGGTTTGCCGTTCGGGATGCGCAGGTCGATCAGCTTGCGGTCGCCGAACAGCGACAGGTTGCCGCCGGCGGCCAGCAGCTGGCCCCAGTCGAATTGCGGCAGCACGGTCAGCACTTCGCGCTCGCTGTAGCCGGCCTGCCTGGCCTTGGCGCGGATGGCATCGGCGGCTTCGAGGACCAGCAGCGGTTCGTCGCCGTAGAGCACGTAGAGCGGGCGCAGTTCCCGTTCCAGGTGGGCTTGGAGTTGCTCGGCCTTGAGCAGCATCACTCGTCTTCTTCGTCGATGTCCGGGTTCTTCGGTTTGATGATCGACAGCCGGCGCATGATCTGGTTGACCAGATCATTGTTCATGTCGCGCCACAACAGGCCTTCTTCCAGATCCTTGGCCAGCACGTTGGAGTCGTCGTAGCTGATGTCGCGGGTCAGCACCACTTCCGTCGGTGCGACCAGTTCCTGGCCCTTGGCATTGACCAGGCGGAAACGGTAGCTCATCTGCAGCCGGTACTCACGCACGCGGCCCTGGGCGTTGACGCTGAGAATGCTCTTTTCGCGCGTATCGGAAAGCTGCTGGAAGGTGGCCTCCGCATGCTTGGCGTCGTCGCTGATCTGCGTCGTGCCGACCGCGCGCACGTAGCGCTCCAGCCAGATGCGGACTTCGGCGCTTTCCGGCAGGGCGATGTACAGGCTCTTGTAGGGAATTGCCGAGCTTCCCGCTCCCCGCAGATGGAAACCGCAGCCGGCCAGGGCAACGGCGAGCACAAGGGCGAGGAGGGTGGCGGTCGGGAAGCGCATGGCAGTTTCCTCAGGCGACGATGTTGACCAGGCGGCCGGGGACGACGATGACCTTCTTCGGCGGCTTGCCTTCCATGAACTTCTGCGCTTCCGGATTGGCCAGCGCGGCCGCTTCGATGCTGGCCTTGTCGGCTTCGGCGACGACGCGGATGGCACCGCGCAGCTTGCCGTTGACCTGCACCATCAGTTCGATTTCGTCCTGCTTCAGCGCGGCCGGATCGGCCTTGGGGAAGGCGGCCAGGCCGGCGTCGGCACCCGGCTTCAGCTCGCCGTAGAGCGCCTGGCCGATGTGCGGGACGATCGGGAAGAGCAGCAGCACGGTGCTTTCCAGAACTTCCTGAGCCAGCGCCCGGCCGGCCGCATCGGAAAGGTCGCACTTGTCGTAGGCATTGAGCAGTTCCATGACGGCGGCGATGGCGGTGTTGAACTGCTTGCGCCGGCCGTAGTCGTCGGCGACCTTGCCCATCGTCTGGTGCAGCTTGCGGCGCAGGTCGGCCTGTGCGGTCGACAGGGATTTCTGGTCGATTTTCGCGTCGACCGTACCGGCCTGAACGTGATCGTAAACCGTCTTCCAGACGCGGCGCAGGAAGCGGAACGCGCCCTCGACACCGGCGTCGGACCATTCCAGCGACTGGTCGGGCGGCGCCGCGAACATCATGAACAGGCGCGCGGTATCGGCGCCGTACTGTTCGATTAGCGACTGCGGATCGACGCCGTTGTTCTTCGACTTCGACATCTTCTCGGTGCCGCCGATGATCACCGGCTGGCCGTCGGCCTTGAGCGTGGCGCCGGTCGGGCGGCCGCGCTCGTCGGTGACGACATCGACCTCGGCCGGGTTGAGCCACAGCTTCTTGCCATTCTCGCCTTCACGGTAGAAGGTCGGGGCGACGACCATGCCCTGGGTCAGCAGGTTGGCGAAGGGCTCGCCGAGGTCGCCGATCAGGCCGACATCGCGCATCAGCTTGGTGAAGAAGCGCGAATACAGCAAATGCAGGATGGCGTGCTCGATGCCGCCGATGTACTGGTCGATGCCGCCCTTGCACCAGTAGGCGACGCGCTCGTCGACCATGGCCGTGGCGTTGTCCGGGCAGGCGTAGCGCAGGAAGTACCAGGACGACTCGAAGAAGGTGTCCATGGTGTCGGTTTCGCGCTTGGCGTCGCCGCCGCACTTCGGGCACTTGCACTGGTAGAACTCGGGCATCTTCGCCAGCGGCGAGCCGGCGCCGGTGATCTCGACGTTCTCGGGCAGGACGACGGGCAATTGGTCGTCCGGGACCGGCACGTCGCCGCAAGTCGGGCAATGGATGATCGGGATCGGGCAGCCCCAGTAGCGCTGACGGCTGATGCCCCAGTCGCGCAGGCGGAACTGGGTTTTCTTCTCGCCCAGGCCCTTGGCGGCGAGGTCGGTAGCGATGGCGTCGACGGCGGCTTCGTAGCCGAGGCCGTCGTATTTGCCGGAGTTGACCAGGACGCCGCGCTGCTTGTCACCATACCACTCGGCCCAGGCTGCGCTGTCGTAGGCTTCGCCAGCCACTGCGACGACCTGCTTGATCGGCAACTTGTACTTCAGCGCAAAGGCGAAATCGCGCTCGTCGTGCGCCGGCACGGCCATCACGGCGCCGTCGCCGTAGCTCATCAGCACGTAGTTGCCGACCCAGACTTCGACCTTCTCGCCGGTCAGCGGATGGCTGACGTAGATGCCGGTGGGCATCCCCTTCTTTTCCATCGTCGCGAGGTCGGCTTCGGCAACGCCGCCCTTCTTGCATTCCTCGATGAAGGCTGCGAGTTCCGGGTTGTTGGCGGCAGCGCGGGTGGCCAGCGGGTGCTCGGCGGCGACGGCAACAAAGGTGACGCCCATGATGGTGTCGGCGCGGGTGGTGAACACCCACAGCTTTTCATCGGCGTTGTCAGCCAGCGGGAAGGCGAAGCGGACGCCGGTGCTCTTGCCGATCCAGTTCTTCTGCATCAGGCGCACCTGTTCCGGCCAGCCCGGCAGGTTGTCGAGTTCGGCGAGCAGTTCCTCGGCGTAGGCGGTGATCTTCATGTAGTACATGGGGATCTCGCGCTTCTCGATGAGCGCGCCGGAACGCCAGCCGCGGCCGTCGATGACCTGTTCGTTGGCGAGCACGGTGTGGTCGACCGGGTCCCAGTTCACAGTGCCGAGCTTCTTGTACACCAGGCCCTTTTCATAGAGGCGGGTGAACAGCCACTGCTCCCAGCGGTAGTACTCGGGCGTGCAGGTGGCGAACTCACGTTCCCAGTCGATGGCGAAGCCGAGCGACTTGAGCTGCGTCTTCATGTACTCGATGTTCGAGTAGGTCCACCCGGCCGGGGCGACGTTGTTGGCCAGCGCGGCGTTCTCGGCCGGCATGCCGAAGGCGTCCCAGCCCATCGGCTGGAGCACGTTGTAACCCTGCATCTTGTGGAAGCGCGAGAGGACGTCGCCGATCGTGTAGTTGCGCACGTGGCCCATGTGCAGCTTGCCCGACGGATACGGGAACATCGACAGGCAGTAGTACTTGGGTTTGCTGGCGTCTTCGACGGCGCGGGCGGCACCGGTTTCATCCCAGTGTTGCTGGGCGGCGCGCTCGAGGTCGGCCGGGGTGTATTTTTCCTGCATGGGGAGTCGCTGAAACGATCAAACCGCGAATTATAGCGGTTGCGCCGACGGGCGACGGCGCGGGTTTTCTGGCGGGTTTTTGGATCGTTGTCGCGGTCGACCGCAGCAACGGCCGAAAAAGCGCAGAGGCTTGCCCGTGCGAGCGGGCGGTTGCCGGGGACCGGGCGTCCGGCGTCGTATCGCCGAACCGGCCCGGCACGGACCGGCTCAGCGTCGCCCGGTCAGGCGGCTTTTTTTGCCGGGTAGAGGTTTTCCCAGGCGTTCTGCCAGAAGCGGTAGGTGTTTTGCGCGGCCATCAGCGACAGCAGCGACATCCGGGTCTGGTGACGCCACATCCAGGTCAGTTGCGGTGCCGGGCTGAGCTTGTCGCCGGGCTGGCAACCGACCTCGTCCTCGACGATGGCCAGGAAACGCTCGACGGCCAGGCCCCAGAATTCGGAACCTTCGGTCTGACCGGTCAGAAATTCGGCTTCGCCGGCGGCACGACGCCACAGCTTGAGCGCGAGCTCTTCGCTGATGCCGGCCCGCTTGGCGATCCACGGCAGGATCTTGGGGGCGTTCATGCTGTTCATGCTGTTACTCCTTTTATGTCGTGGGGTCTGCCCACTTACTGCTGAGACTGCCTTGTCAGTGAAAAGTTTTGTGCACTGCAAAAAAATTAACGCCAGTATACTTTCGGCTATTTCCTGAAACGTAAAAAAATGCGCGCCCCAAATTGCTGCGTTGCACAAATGCAACAAATTGGTCAGACCTTTTTACCGTTAACCGTTTCGGGTGCCATTCTACGCCTTTAGTAATAGCTCAGGTTCAATCCATGTCCGATCTTCTTGCCAATCTGAATCCGCCGCAGTTGCAGGCCGTCAGCCTGCCGCCCGTGCACGCCCTGATCCTGGCCGGGGCGGGCAGTGGCAAGACACGCGTGCTGACCACGCGCATCGCCTGGCTGATTTCCACCGGCCAGGTCGGGCCGCACGGCGTGCTGGCGGTGACCTTCACCAACAAGGCGGCGCGCGAGATGACGGCGCGGCTGGCGGCGCTGGTGCCGATCAACGTGCGCGGCATGTGGATCGGCACCTTCCACGGCCTGTGCAACCGGCTGCTGCGCGCGCATTACCGCGAGGCCGGCCTGCCGCAGACTTTCCAGATCCTCGATTCGGGCGACCAGCTGGCGGCGGTCAAGCGGCTGTTGAAGAATCTCAACGTCGACGACGAGAAATACCCACCGCGCGAGCTGTGCCATTTCATCAATGCGCACAAGGAACAGGGTGTGCGCGCGGCGCAGGCCGAGGCCTACGATCACTACACGCAGAAGCGCGTCGAGCTCTACGCCGAGTACGAGATCCAGTGCCAGCGCGAAGGCGTCGTCGATTTCGCCGAACTGCTGTTGCGCTGCCATGAATTGCTGCAGCGCAACGAACCGCTGCGCACGCATTACCAGCAGCGCTTCCGGCACATCCTGGTCGACGAATTCCAGGATACCAACCGCTTGCAGTACGCCTGGCTGCAGTTGCTGGCCGGCGGCGGCGCCAGGGTTTTCGCGGTCGGCGACGACGACCAGTCGATCTATCGCTTCCGCGGCGCGGAAGTCGGCAACATGCGCGAATTCGAGCGCGACTACGCCGGCGACAACGTGATCCGGCTGGAGCAGAACTACCGTTCACACGGCAACATCCTGGCCGCCGCCAATGCGATCATCAAGCACAACCGCGAACGTCTGGGCAAGAACCTGTGGACCGACGCCGGCGACGGCGAGCCGATCCGCTGTTTCGAGGGCTACAACGACCTCGACGAGGCGCGTTTCGTGATCGACGAGGTGCGCGAACTGATCCGCGATGGCGTGTCGCCGACGCAGATCGCGTTGCTCTACCGATCCAACGCGCAGTCCCGTGTGCTCGAACACGAATTGTTCACCAAGGCCGTGCCGTACAAGGTCTATGGCGGTCTGCGCTTCTTCGAGCGGCAGGAAATCAAGCATGCGCTGGCCTACCTGCGGCTGATCGGCAATCCGGACGACGACACTGCCTTCCTGCGCGTGGTCAACTTCCCGACCCGCGGCATCGGCGCCCGTTCGCTGGAAAACCTGCAGGCGGCGGCTCACCAGATCAATTCCAGCCTGTACAACGCCGCCGCGTCGCTGACCGGCAAGGCCGGCCAGACGGTCGGCGCCTTCATCCGGCTGGTCGAAACGCTGCGTCAGGAAACCGCCGGTCTGCCGCTGCCCGAGATCATCGAGCACGTCGTCGAAAAATCCGGCCTGACCCAGCATTACCGGACCGAGAAGGAAGGGCAGGAACGGCTGGAAAACCTCGATGAATTGATCAACGCCGCCGCCACCTTCGTCGACGCCGACGGCGTGGTGATGGCCGAGGCCGGCGAGATGGACGCGCTGACCGCTTTCCTGACGCATGCCTCGCTGGAAGCCGGCGAGCATCAGGCCGGCGAAGGTCAGGAAGCGGTCCAGCTGATGACCGTACACGCCGCCAAGGGCCTGGAGTTCGACGTGGTCTTCATCACCGGCCTGGAGCAGGGGCTGTTCCCGCACGAGAATGCGGTCAACGAGGGGCGCGACGGGCTGGAGGAAGAGCGCCGGCTGATGTACGTCGCGGTGACCCGCGCCCGCCGCCGGCTCTACCTGGCCTGCGCGCAAAGCCGCATGCTGCACGGCCAGACGCGCTACTGCACGCCATCCTCCTTCCTCGACGAGATTCCGGAAGGCCTGCTGCTCAAGTTGAACAAGAAGGCCGAGCCGGCCTGGGGCGGTTATGGGCGTTCGTCGTCCGGCGGCGGCTACGCGCCGGAACCGGCAGCCGGCGGTTTGCGCATCGGGCAGAGCGTCGAGCACGCCAAGTTCGGCGCCGGCGTCATCGTCGCCACCGAGGGGCGCGGTGCCGATGCGCGGGTGCAGGTCAATTTCGGCGGTGCCCACGGCATGAAATGGCTGGCGCTGGAATATGCCAAGCTGACGCCGTTGTGATTTTGGCCGATTCCTGCGGTCGACCGCAGGAATCGGCAAATTTCCGTGCACGGTGGATTGCCGGCGCGGCTCGGTGATACCCTCCCGGTTTTGCTTGCCAAAAGAATAGGCTGGGGGTTAGCAACATGGCCAAGATCAAGGCGGGGCTGTTGTCCCTGCGCGATTTGTTCGCCACCGCGTGGTGGATTTTCCTGATCGCCGGTATCGGTTTTGCGGTTGCCTTCCAGTTTGTCGAGCCGGCGCCGCCCAAGCGCATGAGCATCACCACCGGCGGCGAGAGCGGCGCCTACTACCAGTTCGCCAGGCGTTACGCGGCGATTCTGGCGCGTGATGGCATCACGCTCGACATCCAGACCTCGGCCGGTTCGTTGCAGAATCTCGAGCGCCTGAAGAACGACGAAGCCCAGATCGCCTTCGTCCAGGGCGGCGTGCTGCAACCCGCCGACGACCCCGATGCCGAGGACGAATCCGGCCTGCTGTCGCTCGGTTCGGTGTTCTACGAACCGGTCTGGGTGTTCTACCGCGGTCCGGAAATGACCCGGCTGAGCGAATTGCAGGGCAAGCGCATCGCCGTCGGCCAGGAAGGTTCGGGTATCCGCGCGCTGGCGCAGACGCTGCTGACCGCCAACGAGGTGCCGATGGGCGATAACCTGGTTGCCTTCTCCGGTCTCGACGCCGCCGAGGAGCTGCAGCAGGGGCGCATCGATGCCGCTTTCATCATCGCCGCCGAAAGTGCGCCGGTGGTCCAGGTGCTGCTGCGTTCGCCGGGCGTGCGTTTGATGAACTTCACGCAGTCCTGGGCTTACGAGCGGCGCTATCCTTTCCTGACCCGGCTGACCTTGCCGCGCGGCGTCGCCGACCTGGTGCGCGACGTGCCGCCGGAAGACATCCGCGTGCTGGCGCCGACCGCCAACCTGATCGTCCGCGACGACCTGCATCCGGCACTGCAGGCCTTGCTGCTGCAGGCAGCGCGCGAAGTGCATGGCAAACCGGGCTTCTTCCAGACGACCAACGAGTTTCCGGCCTATCTCGATCCGATGCTGCCGCTGGCGCCGGAGGCCGAGCGCTTCTTCAAATCCGGCGCGCCCTTCCTGCAGCGCTATCTGCCTTTCTGGCTGGCCGTGCTGGTCGACCGCATGATCGTGCTGCTGGTGCCGGTCATCGCCTTGCTCATCCCGCTGATGCGCATCGCGCCGGCGCTCTATAACTGGCGCGTGCGCTCCAAGGTTTTCCGCTGCTACGGCGAGTTGAAGTTTCTCGAAGACGATCTGAAACACCATTTCGATCAGCGCCGCCTCGGCGAATACCGCAGCCGGCTCGATGCGCTGGATGACGAGGCGAGTCAGCTGCGCGTGCCGCTCGGCTTCACCGATCTGGTCTACACGCTGCGCGAGCACGTCAATCTGGTGCGCGGCATCCTGCTCAAGCAGGAGGCGGCGCTCGGCGCCGAGCCGCCGCCGGCGACGGAGGCGGCATCATGAAGGGCTTCCTGGTCGCCAATCCGAAGGGCGGTTCGGGCAAGAGCACGCTGGCCACCAATCTTGCCGGTTACTTTGCCAGCCGCGGCTGCGACGTCATGCTCGGCGACATCGACCGTCAGCAGTCGTCGCGCGAATGGCTGGCCAGCCGGCCGTTTGAACTGCCGACCATCGAGACCTGGGAAATCGGCCCGGACCACATCGCGCGGCCGCCCAAGCGCACCTCGCATGTCGTCCTCGATACGCCGGCCGGCCTGTCCGGCAAGCTGCTCGACAAGGTGCTCAAGCTGTCGGCACGGGTCATCGTGCCGGTCCAGCCGTCGCTGTTCGACATGCGGGCGACGCGCCATTTCCTGACCGAACTGCTCGACGAAAAGGCCGTGCGCAAGGGCAAGGCCGATGTCGCGGTGATCGGCATGCGGGTCGATGCGCGGACCCGCGCGGCAGGCGAGCTGGAGCGCTTCTTCGCCGGCTACGAACTGCCGGTACTGGCCTATCTGCGCGACACGCAGTTATACGTCCAGACGGCGGCCGCCGGGATGACGCTGTTCGATCTGCCGGCGTCGCGCGCCGAGCGCGATCTGGCGCAGTGGCAGGCGATCATCGACTGGGTCGAGGGCGGCAAGGCGGGCTGATTTTTCCGGTTTTCCGGCGTTGACCGCAAGCTTCAGAAGCCTGCGGTCAACGCCGCCAGGCGCTCGTTTTTGTCCAGTTCATCGAGGAACCATTGCAGCGCCCGGCCAACCTGGCGGCTGCGCCAGGCGATATGGAAGGACAGTTGCTGGCCGGGTTCGGCGGCTTCCAGTTCGACCAGTCGTCCGGCGGCGATTTCCGGTTCGACGATCCAGCGCGGCAGGTGTCCGATGCCCAGTCCAGCGATCTGCGCCGCGGCCTTGGTCCGCATGTCGGGAACGCGCAGGATGTCCTGGCCGCCGATCAGTCCGGCCGAGCGGGCGCTCAGTTCCTGCGAGGTGTCGGCAATCACGACGGCGCGATGGCGCGCCAGTTCGCTGGCCGGAACCGGCCCGCGCCAACCGGCCAGCGGATGATGCGCGGCGACCACCAGCCGCAGCCTGGCCTCGCCGAGCTGGCGGCTGGCCAGTCCGCTGCGGGCCGGCATGTCGCCGGGGGCGCCGATCACCAGGTCGGCGCGGTCGGCCGCCAGGGCGTCCCAGGTGCCGCCGAGCACCTCGTGACCGAGGCGGATCTGTGTGCCGTGCCCGGCGGCGTAAAAGTCGTGGATCAAGGGCAGCAGGCGTTCGGCCGGCACCATCGCGTCGAGCGCGATGCGCAGTTCGGCTTCCCAGCCGGTGGCGATGCGCCGGACCCGGCGTTCGATCTCCTGCGCGGCCCGCAGCAGGTGGCGGCCGTCCTCAAGCAGGCTGCGTCCGGCCTCGTTGAGCGTCGCCTTGCGTCCTGCGCGGTCGAACAGCCGGACGTCGAGATCGCTTTCCAGCTTGGCGACGGCGTGCGACAGGGCCGACGGTACCCGATGCAGCGCGGCGGCGGCGGCCGAGAAGCTGCCGTGCCGGTCGATGGCGTCGAGCACCTGCAGCAATTCGAGCGAGATCTTCATGTGAATTAAATTGAATTGAATATCGAAAAATATTCGCTATTTGCGCTTGAACTCTAGGTCTAACATGGCGCCAAATCAACAGTTTCATTCATCAATCAGTTTTGTTATTACCGTCGTCGTCTTCCCTGAAAGGAATTGCCATGAGCAAGCAGATCGCTGTCGTTTATTTTTCCGGCTACGGCCACACCCAACGCATTGCCGAGACGCTGGCTGCCGCAGCCGGCGCCGAACTGGTGGCGGTCGATGGCGAAGGCAATGTCAGCGACGCCGGCTGGGATGTGCTGAATGCCGCCAAGACCATCGTCTTTGGCGCCCCGACCTACATGGGCGGCGTGCCCTGGCAGTTCAAGAAATTTGCCGATGCCTCGTCCAAGGCCTGGTTCACCCGCGCCTGGCAGGACAAGCTGTTCGCCGGCTTCACCAACAGCGCCAGCTTCAACGGCGACAAGGGGGCCACGCTGATCTACCTGCAGACCCTGGCATCGCAGCATGGCGGCCTGTGGATCAGCCTCGGCTTGCTGCCGGCCAACACCAAGGCGGCGACGCGGGCCGACGTCAACAACCTGGGCGGTTCGGTCGGCCTGCTGGTACAGACGCCGGCCGATGCCGGCGTCGATGAAATTCCGTCCGGCGATCTCGACACGGCCCGCCGCTTTGGCGAGCGCATTGCGGCAACGACCGCGCGTTTCAACTGAAATGCCGGCAGGGTCGCCGGATCAGGCGGCCCGGCGCTGACGCCAGCGGCCGATCAGTCGGCCCGCGGCGTGGCGGGCGACGACGATCGCGGCGACCAGAATCAGCAGCGGATCGACCAGCGCATCCCACAGGTTGTCGAACAGACCGGCGGCGTAGGCCGCCAGGTCGACGGCCAGGATGAGCAGCCAGAACACCTGGCCGCGCAACCACAAGGCTGCGCCCAGCGGCAGTAGCGCTGCGCCAAGGGCCCAGGGCTGATAGCCGAGGGCGTGCAGGTCGATGCCGCTCCAACCGGCGCTGGTCGGGTAGAGCAGCGCTGCCGCCGCGCACAGGCCCAGGGCCAGGCGCGGTCCGAGCAGGTTGACCGGTTGCGGAATCAGGCGCAGCAGCGCCAGGCAGAGCAGCGTCACGGAAGGCGGACCGAAGGCGGCGTGCATGGCCGGCGCGATACCGGCGAGCAGCGCGATTGCGGTGCCGGCCAGCCCGGCACGCGGTCGCAACGTACCCAGCGGCAGCAGGCTGAGCAGGGCGCCGAAAATCAGGCCGTGGGCAAGCAGTCCGTAAGCCGCCTGGGGATTCATGCTGCGCCTCCATCCAGCCAGGCCGGGCTGAAATTCAGATATTTGATGCGTTGACCGCGCCAGGCGTAAGCCAGGTGTAGTTGTCCGTCCTGCCCCTGCAGCAGGCTGGGGTGGCTGAAACTGGCGGCGCCGTCGGCGGCGTTTTCCAGCGTCCGGGCCAGTCGCCAGTGTCGGCCCTGGTCGGCGGACAGCCACAGGTGCAGACTGTCCGTCCCTTGTTCGCCGTTGCCCGCCAGCAGCAGGCGGCCATCCTCGAGACGGAGCAGTGCGCAGGCCGTTTGCGGATTGGCCAGCCCGCTGACAGGGGTTTCCTGCCAGTGCCCGCCGCCGTCTTCCGAAATCGCCACGATGTTGGTCTCGGGCCGGCGCAAGATGCCGAGCAATCTGCCATCGGGCAGGGCGACGAAGGCGCCCTGCCGCGTTCCGGTTGCCAGGCGCTGCTTGCCGACAACGCGCAGCGCCGCATCCAGACGTACCCATTCGACGCTGCGCGCCTGGGCCAGTGGCAGAAAACGCCCGCCGTCGTCGAGCGACAGGCTGCCTTGCAGGGCCTCACCGCCCAGCGGTGCGGCGGCGATGCGCTGCAATCGGCCCCAGCTTTCGCCTTCGTCGATCGACATCAGGTGCATCGGTTGCGGGCTGGTCCAGCCGGGGAAGCCGCGGCTGGCAAACCACAGGTGCAAGGCCTCGCGGCCGGCTTCGAGCTGCGGCTGTTCGAGCGCATCGAGATGCGCGAAGCGCCGTCCGGCGGCGCTGGCCACGTCGACGATCCGGCGCGGCTCGCGCCAGCCGGCGGCGTCGCGCAGCGAAAACCAGAGGGCGGCGGCCGACGGGTCGCCCGGTCCGGCCAGCCAGACGGCGGCGATACGTCCGTCGGGGAGTTCGGCCAGGCTGGGCGAGTCGGCCGATTCGGTGACGGCCGGCAGCAGCGTGGCGACCATGAAAGGGCGCAATGCTTGCTCGCCGGGGGCGGCCTCGGTCGGTAATTGTGCGGGGGAGGGGCGGGGAATGACGGCAGCGGTCCAGGCGAGGGCGGCGATGAACAGCAGGCCGGCTGCATGACGCGACCAGCCGGACGAAACGGGGGCGAGGTTCGCGAGGGCAAATTTCGACATCCGGAAATTCTAACCGTAGGCTTTCGGCGGAGCCGCAGATATTTCTGTTGGATTTGATAAATGGATAGTCCGTTTTTGCGCTTTCGGCGATAATTCCGCACCAGAGAGAGGACTCGATTAATGCGGATCAAAACCTTCATCCTGGGCACCTCGGCCGTCGTTGCCACGCTATTCTTCACTGGCGCCTACTGGTCGCTCGAACGTGTTTTCGATGGCGTCGTTCGTGCCAATGCCGCGCGGACCTCCGAAGCGGCAACCCGCATCACCTTCGGTGCGATGTATCAGTTGATGAGCCAGGGCTGGAGCCGATCGCAGGCCGATGCCTTTCTGCGCGGCACCGCCGAGGCCGGTCAGGATGGACTGCAGGTACAGATCTACCGCAGCCAGGTCGTGATCGACCTGTACAAGGAAATCGAACAGCCGCCGCTCGACGACGAGCTGCGCCAGGTCTTCGCCACCGGTCAGCCCTTGCGCCGCGATAACGATGTCTACGCGCGGCATATCTATCCGCTGGTGGCCGAGGCCCGCTGCCTCGGTTGTCATACCAATGCCGGCATCGGCAGCGTCCTCGGGGCGGTCGAGGTCCGTCAGGATTATGCGGGGCTGCTGGCCGATGCGCGTCGCCAACTGTGGTTCGCCTTTGTACTGCTGTTGCCGTTGGCGGGTTTGCTGGCCGCGGCGGCCGTCTGGTGGGTCGGTCGGCGTATCGAGCGTGCCGTGCAGGCGCTGCAGAGCGATTTCGAGCAGGTCAATGCGGTTTCCGATCTGAAGGCGCTGTCCCTGCGCGAGCACGATCTCGGGTTCGTCGAACTGCGTTCGATCGATCGTGCCTTGCGCGATCTGCTGCAGAAGCTGCGCGGCATCGTCGTCGACAAGGAAATCCTGACCTTCGAGATCGGCCTGCTCGAGAAATTCGTCATCACCTCGGACGTGGTTCGTGACTGGCGCGAATACGTCGGCCGCTTGCTGATGGATATCAATACCATCCTGCCGGCGCATACCTTGTTCTCGATCTTCAAGATCGACGACGAACTGTTCGACCTGGAAGTGTTCTGGCATGGCCCGGTGTCGGCGGCGACGCGGGTCAAGATGGAGCATTTCATCCGCCAGGAATTGAACCGCCTGAGCAGCATGCCGGAAGTCGGCGCCTGCAATATCCATCATCACATTGCGAATCCGGCCGGGCGGCCGATCGAATTGTCGGACGACGAGGTGGCCGTGCGCGTCAAGTCCTTCTTCGTCGACAAGCCGAAGATCGGCGGTATCGTCGGTATCGGCGTGCATGCCGGCGTGCTCGAGGACGAAACGCGCTATCTGGTGGTCGAGAGCGTGCTGTCCACGCTGCTCAACGTCGTCGGTTCGGTCAAGGCGATCTACAAGTACACCCGCGATCTCGAGTACTACGCGACGCGCGATCCGCTGACCGACCTGTTCAACCAGCGCGTCTTCTGGGAGCTGTCGTCCTACGAAATCGGCCGGGCGCAGCGCCACGGTTACAGTTTCGGCCTGTTGCTGATCGATCTCGACAACTTCAAGCTGATCAACGACAACTACGGGCATACGGTCGGCGACACCTACTTGCAGCGTTTTGCCCGGCAGGTGCAGGGTGCTTTGCGCGACGGCGACATCCTGGCCCGTTACGGTGGCGACGAATTCGTCGCGGTGTTGCCCGAAGCCGGCAGCGACGCGGCGGTTGCGGTGGCCAACCGGGTACGCCAGGCCGTCGATGCGCTGGAGGTCCTGACCCCCGACGGCGTCCGCCTGCGCGGTACCGCCTCGATCGGTCTGGCGGTCTATCCCGATCACGCGGAAAACGCCAAGGATCTGCTGCTGTTCGCCGACAACATGATGTATCGCGCCAAGGCCGCCGGCAAGGATCAGATCGCCGTTCCATCGCAGGAAGACGTGGTCGAGATTTTCCGCGATATCTCGCAGAAGAGCGTGATGGTCCTCGAGGCCATCGACAACCGTCGTATCGTCCCGTACTTTCAGCCCATCCTGGACGTCGCTTCGCGGCGTGTCGTGGCTTACGAGGTGCTGTCGCGCATCCAGTTGGACGGCCAGATCATCCGCGCCGACGAGTTCGTCGAGATTGCCGAGAAGATGGGCGTCATCCACCGGCTCGACATGCTGGTGCTGGAGCAGGCGCTGGCTTCGCTGACAGCCCAGGGGCATACCGGCGAAGTGTTCGTGAACCTGTCGCCGAGGGCCTTGGTCTTCAGCGAATTCGCCCGCGACCTGCGGCGCATCATCGCGGCCAGCGGTGTCGATCCGTCGCGTATCGTGTTCGAGATCACCGAACGCGATACGGTGAAGAACCTGTCGCTGCTTGAGCGTTTCCTGAACGATCTGAAAGCCGATGGTTTCAAGCTGGCGATCGACGATTTCGGTTCCGGTTTCTCGTCCTTCCACTATCTGCGGCGTTTCCCGATCGATTACCTGAAGATCGAGGGCGACTTCATCGCCAACATGCTGCATAGCGACAAGGACCGGACCTTCGTCACCAGCATCCGTTCGCTGGCGCGCGAGATGGGAATCACGGTGGTTGCCGAGTACGTCGAATCGAATCAGGTGCTCGAGGAGCTGGCGCAAATGGAAGTGCACCTGGCCCAGGGGTTCTACATCGGTCGTCCGTCGCCGGAGCTGTTGCCGGTCGATTGGCAGCCGGCCGAGTGAATCTCCCGCGGTCGACCTGCCTGACGGGGTAAAATCGCGGCCATGAGTTCGCCGCGTTTCGTCCACCTCCGCCTCCACTCCGAATACTCCGTCACCGACGGCATCGTCCGCATCGGCGATGCCGTCAAGCAGGCTGCCGCCAATGGCATGCCGGCACTGGCGCTGACCGATCTGGGCAACCTGTTTGGGCTGGTCAAGTTCTACACCGGTGCCCGTGGTAAAGGGGTCAAGCCGATTGCCGGCGCCGACGTCTGGGTGGCCAATCCGGAATCGCCGGAAGATCCGTACCGCTTGTTGTTGCTGGTCCGTAACCGCCTGGGCTACCGGCAACTCTGCGAATTGTTGACCCGGGCCTATGTGGTCGACGGTCGGCGCGAGCGCGCCGAACTGCGTCGCGAATGGTTGGGCGAAATCGGTTGCGATGGTCTGATCGCGTTGTCCGGCGCGCATCTCGGCGACGTCGGCGAGGCCTTGCTGAACGGCAACTTCGAACTGGCCGGCGAGCGGGCCCGGGCCTGGGAGGCGATCTTTCCCGGCGCCTTCTATCTCGAAGTTCAGCGTTACGGTCAGCCGCAGCAGGAGGCGATGGTCAACCAGACTGCCGATCTGGCTGGTGAGACCGGGATTCCGCTGGTCGCCACGCATCCCGTCCAGTTCATGGCGCGCGACGATTTCCAGGCACACGAGGCGCGCGTCTGCATCGCCGAAGGCTATGTGCTCGGCGACCACCGGCGGCCGAAGATCTATACCGAGGAGCAGTATTTCAAGTCGCAGGAAGAGATGACCGAGCTCTTCGCCGACCTGCCGGAGGCCCTCGAAAACACGCTGGAAATTGCCCGCCGCTGCAATATCGAGATGACGCTGGGCAAGAACTTCCTGCCCAATTTCCCGATCCCGGACGGGATGACCATCGACGAATTCCTGGTCCATGAAGCCGAACAGGGACTGGAAAAGCGGCTGGCCGAGCTCTATCCCGATCCCGAGGTCAGGGCGCAGCGGCGCCCGGAGTACGACGAGCGCCTGAAGTTCGAGTGCAACACCATCATCCAGATGGGTTTCCCCGGCTACTTCCTGATCGTTGCCGACTTCATCAACTGGGCCAAGCACAACGGCGTGCCGGTCGGCCCCGGGCGGGGCTCGGGCGCCGGTTCGCTGGTCGCCTATTCGCTGCGCATCACCGATCTTGATCCGCTGGCCTACGCCCTGCTGTTCGAGCGCTTCCTGAATCCGGAACGGGTGTCCATGCCCGACTTCGACGTCGATTTCTGCCAGGACAACCGCTGGCGCGTCATCGAATACGTGCGCGAGCACTACGGCGCCGATGCAGTCAGTCAGATCGCCACCTTCGGTACGATGTCGTCGAAGGCGGTGATCCGCGACGTCGGTCGGGTGTTCGGCCTGCCTTACTCGATGTGCGACCGCATCTCGAAGCTGATCCCGATCGTCCAGAACAAGCCGGTGTCGCTGGCCGAGGCGCTCGAGCAGGAACCGCAACTGCGCGAGATGATGGAAGGCGACGGTGACGGTGAAACCATCCGCGAGCTGTTCGATCTGGCCGGCCGCCTAGAGGACTTGACCCGCAACGTCGGCATGCACGCCGGCGGCGTGCTCATCGCGCCGGGCAAGATCACCGACTTCTGCCCGATCTACCAGGCGACCGGCGCCGACGCGTCGCCGGTGTCGCAGTTCGACAAGGACGACGTCGAGAAGGCCGGTCTGGTCAAGTTCGACTTCCTCGGCCTGCGCAACCTGACGATTATCGAACTGGCGCTCAAGTACATCGCGCGCATGACCGGCGAGACGCTCGACCTGATGTCGCTCGGCTTCGAGGACCCCGGGGCCTACCAGATCCTCAAGGACGCCAACACCACGGCGATCTTCCAGGTCGAATCCGAGGGCATGAAGAAGCTGCTGAAGAAGCTCGCCCCCGACCGTTTCGAAGACATCATCGCCGTGCTGGCGCTCTATCGCCCCGGCCCGCTCGGCTCCGGGATGGTGGACGACTTCATCCTGCGGAAAAAGGGCCAGCAGGCCATCGACTATTTCCACCCCGACCTGACCGCCTGCCTGGCGCCGACCTACGGCGTCATCGTGTACCAGGAACAGGTCATGCAGATCTCGCAGATCATCGGCGGCTACACGCTCGGTGGCGCCGACATGCTGCGCCGGGCGATGGGCAAGAAGAAGCCCGAGGAAATGGCCAAGCACCGCGAGACCATCGCCGCCGGTGCCAAGGAAAAGGGCTACGATCCGGCGCTGGCCGAGCAGTTGTTCGACCTGATGACCAAGTTCGCGGAATACGGCTTCAACAAGTCGCACACCGCCGCCTACGCCGTCGTCACTTATCACACCGCCTGGCTCAAGCGTTACCACTGCGCGGCCTTCATGGCGGCGACCATGTCGTCCGACATGGACAACACCGACACGGTGAAGATCTTCTACGAGGACACCATCGCCAACAAGGTGAAGGTGCTCGGGCCGGACGTCAATGCCTCGAATTACCGTTTCGAGCCGGTCGACCGCGAGACCATCCGCTACGGTCTCGGTGCGGTGAAGGGCACCGGCGAGCAGGCGGTCAACGTAATCCTGAAGGCGCGCGAAGAGGGTGGGCCGTTCAAGGATCTGTTCGACTTCTGCCAGCGTTGCGACAAGCGCCAGGTCAATCGCCGGACCATCGAGGCTTTGATCCGGGCCGGCGCTTTCGACAGTATCGATGCCGATCGCCACAAGCTCGTCGCTTCGGTCGGCATCGCCATGGAATACGCCGAGCAGGTCGAGCGCAACGCGATGCAGACCAGCCTGTTCGACATCGCCGAGGTTGCCGAGGCGCATGCGCCGGAATACATCAACGTTCGGCCCTGGGACGAAAAGACGCGCCTGATGGAAGAAAAGAGCGCGCTCGGCTTTTTCTTCTCCGGCCATCCGTACAACACCTGCAAGCGGGAATTGTCGCGTTTCGTCCGTCGACCGCTGAACCGGCTGGAGCCGGCCAAGGAATTCCAGTTGCTGGCCGGTATCGTGGTCGGTGTACGGACGCAGATGACGCGGCGCGGCAAGATGCTCTTTGTCCAGCTCGACGACGGTACGACGATGGTCGAAGTCTCGGTATTCAACGAACTGTTCGAAGCCGAGCGCAGCAAGATCGTCACCGATGAGGTTCTGGTCGTTGAAGGCAAGGTCCGCTACGACGATTTTTCCGGCGGCAACAGTGTTGCCGCCGAGCGTTTGATGACCCTGGGCGAGGCGCGGGCCCGTTTTGCCAAACACCTGATGCTGAAGATGAACGGCAGTTCCGACGCCAGTCGCCTGCGGGCCTTGCTGCAGCCGTTTTCCCCCGGGCCTGCTGCGGTGCGTATCCGCTACCGCAACGCCAAGGCGCAATGCGAGATGCAACTCGGTGAAAACCTCAAGGTCAGGCTGGACGATGCTTTGATCGATGCACTGGCCGGCTGGCTGGCGCCGGACAACGTCGAGATCGTCTATTGAACGTTGTCCGCCGCCGTCGTGCCCGGCGGCGGACAATTAATCCTCAGGCAACCAGCTCGGTCTTGAAGCCGATGCGCACCGCGCCCCAGTGGCGGCCGTTGACCATGATCGGCATCGACAGGTCGTTGAGAATTTCCCCAGTGTCGCGGACATAGGTCTGGAACAGCGAGGACTTCTGGTTCTTGGCCAGCTTGATGCCGACCGGGTCGTTGAAGATCCGCTTGTGCCGGCACTTGGTCAGGTCGACCGCCGGGTCTCCGCTGGGCGGATTGGAGAAGACGCCGTTGTGCGCTGGTGCATAACCGTTGGTATCCACCGACAGCGAATAGACCAGTCCCGGGACTTCGCCTAGCAGGCGGTCGTACAGAGCGGTCAGTTCGGCATCGCACTGGCTGTCGTAGGCGGTCGTGTAACGTTTCGGGTTGGAGCCCGGAATGTCCTTGTAGGCCTGGTCGAATACGTTGATGCCGCGCTCGGCGATCCGCGTCAGGATGTCGGCAACGTTGTCGCGGAACTGTGCGCAGCGATCGTGCAGCGTGTCGAACATGCTGTTGCCGGTGCGGAAATCGGCGAGTGTGCATTGCAGGTCTTCGGTCGATTCGCGCAGGGTCTTCGCCGAATCCTGGCACTGTTTCATGCGGCCGGAAATGTCCACCGAATGATTGCGAATTTCCTCGACCTCGCGGTGGATGGCCTGATTGCTTTCGCGCAGGTTGTAGATGGCGCTGGAGATCGTGCCGAGCTGGTCGGTCGTCCGGCGGAAATCGGTGACCATCGTGGTCAGATCGGCGGCCGAGGTTTCAACGTATTCGTTGGCCCGGGTGACCTCGCCGACGATGGTCTGCGTCTTGGCCGAGGTATCGGAAACCAGGTTGATCATCGACTGGGTGTTCTGGCCGATCACCTGGGTGGCGGTCTTCACCTTTTCGGCCAGCTTGCGCACTTCGTCGGCAACCACCGCGAAGCCGCGGCCGGCTTCACCGGCGCGGGCGGCTTCGATGGCCGCATTGAGCGCCAGCAGGTTGGTCTGATCGGAAATGTCGTTGATCAGCGAGACGATCTCGTTGATCTTCATCGAGCTGGTATGCAGTTCGGATACGGTGGACGAGAAATGTTCGATATGTTCGTTGGTCGACCGCATGGTGGTCGCCACGGTCTCCATCTGCGCCAGCGAACGCTGGGCCAGGTCGAGATTGTTCTGCGTCGAGGCCTGGATGGCGTCGGAGTTCATCGCCACTTCGCTGACTGCGTGGTTGACCCGGTTGCTCGATTCGAAGATGTCGGCGGCCAGGGCTTCCTGGCGGCGCACCGCATCGCCGGTGAGTTGCACCAGGTGGTTCATCCGCGCGGCATCGGCGGCGATGCTGACGCTGCTGTTGCGGGCGTGCGTGATCAGGCTGCGGATGCGCGAGAAGAAGCGGTTGAGGTTGGCCGAGATGCGACCCGAGGCGTCGCTGCCCTGGCTGCCCACCGTTAGCGTCAGGTCGGCACTGCCTTCGGCAATCGCCGTGACGTCGCGGTCCAGTTTGGACAATGCGGCGTTGTTTCCGAACAATCCCATGTTTGTCTCCCGTTATATTTTTGATCGGAGGGATGGCGCATCATACGTCGCCGGCACGGCCTTGTCACCGTGCTGGCGCGGGTTCAGGGACGTTGTCGGGAGGCGAGTCTGCCGAGGATGAAACCCTTCAGTTCGTGGAACGGAATCGGTTTGCCGAACACCGTCACATCGGTCGGAATGCCTTGCTGGCGAATCTCGGTCGCGTCGATGGCGCTGACCACGATGATGTCCATTTGCGCCAGCTCGGGATTGGCACGCAGCCGGCGGATCATCTCGAAACCGTCCATGCCCGGCATCATCAGGTCGGCGATCAGGATGTCCGGCATCCGCTGGCCGACTTGCAGCAAGCCTTCGAAGCCATCGCCGACGATGCGCAGTCGGATCGGCAGTTGCCAGGCGTCGATCGTCATCCGGTAAAGCTTTTGCAGCGTGGTGTCGTCTTCGGCCACCAGGATGTCGAGATGGCCGGCGCTTTCGTTCGGGCTGGATATCTGCTTGCGGCGACGGGCCAGCAAGGCTTCGACCGAGGCGACAGGAATGCGCCGGTGTCCGCCGGCCGTCTTCCAGGCGTCGAGGACGCCGTTCTCCACCATGTTCTGGACCGTGCCGAGAGAGACGCCGAGTCGTTGGGCGGCCTGTCGAGTGCTGAGGAATTCGCTGTCTGCCATCGCTATCGTCGAAATTGCAAAACTGGCAAATTCTAAACTCAGAAGCGGCCTTGTGCAAAGAAAAACCTGATCCATCGTTCTCCCGGCCGCCGGCGCGGCTGGCATAATCGCCGGATACCTGACAAGGCGTGGTGTGAAACGTCGATGAGGAAGAGGGGATGCTGAAGGTGCTGGTTTTCATGCCGGTGGCTGCCGCTGCCGCGGTGGCGCTCGTGCCCGGCCGGCATCCGCTGCTGCGTTGGCGCCTGGCGATGCTCTGCGCGCTGGGGGCGCTGGCCTGGTCCTTGTTCCTGCTCGCTCGCTTCGATCCCGGCGGCGAGGCTTTCCAGTTTGCCTGGAGCCGCGCCTGGAACGTCCGGCTGGGGTCGTACTTCTCGCTGGCCGTCGACGGCCTTTCGCTGGCCATGGTGCTGTTGACCGCACTGCTGACGCTGGTGGCCGTACTGGTGTCGCGCGAGCTGGCGCGCGGCGCACGACTTTACTATCCGTTGTTGTTTCTGTTGCAGTCGGCGATGTTCGGGGTATTCACCGCCCGCGACTGGTCGCTGTTCTACGTTTTCTGGGAAGCGACGCTGATCCCGTTGTTCTTCCTGATCGACCGCTTGGGCGGCGACGACCGGCAGCGGGCGGCACTGAATTTCTTCCTGTATACGCTGGGGGGATCGGTGTTCATGCTGGTGGCGCTGCTCTTCCTTTATGACGCGGCGCCCGGGCATAGCTTTGCGATGGCCGACATGGCAGCCGGCGGCGCTCGCCTGGCGCCCGCCATGCAACTGCTGATCTTCGGCGGGCTGTTCATCGGTTTCGCCGTCAAGATGCCGGTCGTGCCGCTGCATGGCTGGCTGCCGCTGGCGCATGTCGAGGCGCCCGGGCCGGTGTCGCTGCTGCTTTCCGGCGTGTTGCTGAAAATGGGAGCCTACGGTTTGCTGCGGGCCGCTGAAACCTTGCCGGCCGCCTTCCTGGCTACCCAGGACTGGCTGGCCGCACTGGCGTTCGTCAGCCTCGTCTATGGGGCCGTGCTGGCCTGGCGTCAGCAGGACCTGAAAGCGATGGTCGCCTATTCCTCGATCTCGCACATGGGCGTCGTCTTGCTCGGGATCGCGACGCTCAACCGGACCGGTTTGCATGGCGCGGTGTTCCAGATGGTGGCACACGGCCTGGCCGCTGCATTGCTGTTCATGATCGTCGGCCTGCTTTACCAGCGCACGCATCGCCGCGATCTGGCCGATTATGCGGGCCTGGCGGAGGGCGCCCCCCGTTTTGCCCGTTGCTTCGCGGCGGCACTGCTGCTGGCGATCGGTCTGCCGGCGAGTGCCGGCTTCATTGCCGAACTGCATGTGCTGTTCGGCGCGCTGGCGCGCTGGGGAGGATGGGTGTTGCTGCTCGGGCTGGCGATGCTGCTCGGCGCGGCCTACGGATTGCGTACCATCGGCGTGCTGTTTGCGGCGGGCAGCAACGGTCCGCGTTGCCCCGACATGCGGCGCAGCGAGTTGCTGGGTGCCGCGCTACTGCTGGCGGTCAGTATTGCGCTCGGTGTGTGGCCGCGACCGTTGCTCGATCTGGTCGACGGCAGCGTCGCCCGCCTTGCCGTGCTGTTCGGGGGCTGAGCGATGCATGTCGATCGGGCCCCGGATTTCCGTCAGCGCCTGGCCGACTGGTTGAGCCATCTCGAGCACCTGTTGCCGGCGCAGGCCCCGATCCGCGATTTCGTCCATCACAATACCTTGCACGGCCTGCAGCACTTGCCGTTTGCCGAGGCCTTGCGGGCTGCGCAGGCGGCGACCGGGGCGCGGACCTACTGGGACGAGGCCAATTTCCGCGCTGCGCATGCGGCCGGACGGATCTCGCGCGACGACCTGCTTGCGGCCCTGGCCGAGGCCGGGCCGCCCGACGGGGACATTGCCGGGGCGGACGGCCTGCGTCGGCGCGAAGTCTGGCTGGCCAGCCTGCTGTCGGCGCCGGCGGCGTACGGCGATCCGGATTTTGCCGCGCTGCCGCGGTTGACCGCAGCCGGCGACTGGCGCCAGCAGGCGAACGCGCGCTGGCAGGCCCTGTGCGAGGCGCCGGGGTACTGCGCCAGCTGGCGCAGGCTGCTGCAGCACCTGTCCGGCGAAGACGTGCTCGCCGGCGTGCACACGGCGCTCAAACGACATCTGGCGGCGCATCTCGATCTCGGGCTGGCCGTCTGGCGCAATCCGGCGCGGGCGGGCGGCTTCTATGCAGCCTGGAAAGCCTCGGCCGGACTCGATCTGGCCTGGGAGCTGGACGAACTGCCGGGCATCCATGCCGATATCCGGCAACTGCCCGACGATCCGCTACTTGCCCTCGAGCAGTCCTTGCGGGCGCTGCTGCCCGACGAAAATCGCTGGCTGGCGTGGTTGACCGCGCTGGCGCTCGAATTGCCCGGTTGGGCGGGGATGATGCGCTGGCGCGAGCGGCATCCGGCGAGCGGCGATGTGCCGGTTGCGCTGGTCGATTATCTGGCCGTGCGGGCTTTCCTCGAACACGGACTGTGCCGCGAAGCGACCCGGCGGCTGACCGGCGCGCCGCTCGATTTTGCCGAGTTCCTCGATTATTACCGGGCCTGTCCCGGCGAATTCCTGGTCCGCCACGCGCTGGCGGTGGGCGGGCTCGACGAGGCGACGGGCGCCGCGGTCGCCGGTTTGTGTGCGGCTGCTGCCGGTCGCGAAGCAAGCGGCTGGGATGCGCTGGCGCCGCAGGTGCTGGCGTCGTTGCAGGCAGCCGAGGCGCAGCACGATGCGCAGTACCTGGCAGGGCTGCTCGATACGCTGGCGCAACTGGGCCGGCCGCTGTCGCCGGATGTCCGGCTGGCCGGCGAACTGCGGCAGACCGCCGCCGCGCTCGATGCCGGCCGACGCGGTGAAATCTGGTTGCTCGCCTACGAAGCGCATTATCGCGAGCAGATCCTGTCGGCGCTGGCGAGCAACCTGAAGCGCCACGCCGGACGCCCGGCAACGCGCTTGCCGCCGTCGGCGCAGGTGGTGTTCTGCATGGACGACCGGGAAGAGGGCACGCGCCGTCATCTTGAGGAAATCGCACCGACGGTCGAGACCTTCGGCGCTGCCGGCTTCTTCGGTATCGCCATGCGCTGGCGCGGGATCGACGATGCGACGGCGACGGCCTTGTGTCCGGTCGTGGTCACGCCGCAGCACCAGATCGACGAACGGCCGTGCGATGCCGCCCGCTGGCAGGTGCATGCCGGGCGCCGCGAACGCCGTCTGCGCTGGCGCGAACGTCTGTACCAGCAGACGCGCCACGCGCCGCTGGCCGGTCCCTTGCTGACCGCGCTCGCCGGGGCGCCGGCGCTGGCCGCGCTGACCGCCGGCAGTCTGGCCCCCGCCTGGCTGGCCCGGGCCTCGGCCCGCTGGCGCCGGCTGTACGAAGGCGAGGTGCCGGCCGAACCGCAGGTCTGTGCGACGGCGCCTGCGGTCGACGGCATCCAGCACGGTTTTTCCGACATCGAGCAGGTCGACCGCGTCGAAGCTTTCCTGCGCACGATCGGCCTGACCGACGGTTTCGCCCCGCTGGTGCTGATGCTTGGTCACGGATCGCACAGCCGCAACAACCCGCATGCCTCGGCCTACGAGTGCGGCGCCTGTTCCGGCCGGCACGGCGGGCCGAATGCGCGGGTCTTCGCCTGGCTGGCCAATCGGCCGGCGGTGCGTGCCGGACTGCGCGCGCGCGGTATCGCGATTCCCGACGGCACGCGCTTCATCGCAGCCGGGCACGACACCTGCGACGATACGGTCGACTGGTACGATCTGCCGGATTTGCCGGCGCCGTGGCAGGCTGCGGTGGATCAACTGGTCGGGCAACTCGGCGAAGCCTGCCGGGCGCACGCCGTCGAACGCTGCCGGCGGCTGGCCTCGGCACCGCTCCGCCCGGGGCCGTGGCAGGCCCGGCGCCATGTTGCCGGGCGTGCCGCCGATCCGGCACAGGCCCGGCCCGAGCTGGGTCACGCGACCAATGCCGCCGCCTTCATCGGGCGCCGGGCGCTGAGCCGCGGGCTGTTCCTCGATCGCCGGGTGTTCCTGATTTCCTACGATCCGCTGCCGGACGACGACGGGCGCATCGTCGAGAGCATCCTGCTGGCCGCCGGCCCGGTCGGGGCCGGCATTGCGCTCGAATACTACTTTTCGACGGTGGATAACGAACGCTTCGGCTGCGGCTCCAAGGTCACGCACAACCTGACCGGGCTGTTCGGCGTGATGGACGGGGCCGATTCCGACCTGCGTACCGGTCTGCCGTGGCAGATGGTCGAAATCCACGAACCGATGCGGCTGCTGGTCGTCGTCGAGCAGGCGCCGGCGCTACTCTCGGCGATCGTCGCCCGGCAGCCGGCGTTGCAGGAACTGGTGGGTAACGCCTGGATTCAGCTGGCTGCGGTCGACCCGGTGAGCGGCGAGATTTTCCGTCACTGCCCGCGGCGCGGCTGGCTGCCCTGGCTGGGCGCTCAGGCCTTGCCGCGCGTCGCCCGTTCGGCCGACTGGTTTGCCGGCGAGCGTGGGGCGCTGGCGCCGGCACTGCTGCTCGGAGGCGAGCGATGAATGAAGTACTGCGCCACGCCGTCGACTGGATCTGGCTGGTGCCGCTCTGGCCGTTGCTGGCCGCGTTGGTGATCGGCCTGCGCATGCTGCTCGGGCGGACGCATGGCGATGCCGCCGAGCCGGCGACGTCGCGCCTGGTGTCGGCCGCCGCGCTGGCAGCCTTGCTCGGCTTGTTGCTCGTCGACCTCGCCGTTCTCCGGTATGGTTGGCCGGGGCATCGGGCCGTCTGGGACTGGTTCGGCAGCGACGCCTGGCAGGGGCGGCTTTCCTTCCTGCTCGATGCCTTGTCGTTGCCGGTGGCGACGACCTTTGCGCTGATCGGCTGGCTGGTCGCCCGGTTTTCCGCCAGCTATCTGCATCGCGAGCCGGGTTTCCATCGCTTCTTCCTGGTCCTCGCGCTGTTCCTGGGCGGCATCCAGTGGGTCGTGCTCGGCGGCAATGCGCTGATCGTTTTCGTCGGCTGGGAGTTGTGCGGCGTCGCCTCCTTCCTGCTCATCGCCCACGCCTGGCAGCGGCCGACCGCCAGCGGCAACGCGCTGTTCGCCTTCATCGCCAACCGGGCCGGCGATGCCGGGCTGCTTTTCTCGCTCGGCCTGTGTGCCCTGTGGGTCGGCAGTTTCGAATGGCCGCAACTGTTTGCCAGCCATCTGCCGTTGGTTGACCTGCGCGTGCTGCTACTCGGTTTTGTCGTCGCCGGGCTGGTCAAGTCGGCGCAATTGCCGTTCTCGCCGTGGATCGGCCGGGCGCTGGAAGGCCCGACGCCATCGTCGGCGATTTTCTACGGGGCCGTGCTGATCCACGCCGGCGTCTACCTGATGCTGCGTCTGCAGCCCCTGCTCGGTCAGTTGCCGGACGTGGCCGCCGGCCTGGTGCTGATCGGCGCGTTGACCGCCGGCTATGCGTGGTTGTGCGGCCTGGTGCAGAGCGACGTGAAGTCGTCGCTGATCTTCGCCACGCTGTTCCAGGTGGCGCTGATGTTCGTCGCCATCGGCCTGGGCTGGACGACGCTGGCGACGGTGCATCTGTGCCTGCATGCCGGCTGGCGGACCTGGCAGTTCCTGCTGGCGCCGTCATGGCTGACGCTGACCCGTGCCCGCCCGGCACCGCCGCCCTCCTGGCTGGCCTCGCGGCAGTGGCTGTACACCGCGGCGCTGCAGCGTTTCTGGCTGGACCGGCTGGGCGACATCCTGATCGGCCAGCCGACGCGGGCGATCGCCGGCGACCTGCGGGCGCTCGAGGCAGGTTTCATCGACCCGGCGATCGGCCAGCCCGGACGCGGGGCGGCGGTCGACGAGCAGCGGCCGCTGGTCCGCGCCGATGGTTTGCCGGGACGTTTGCTGGCCCGCCTGTCCGGTTTCCTGCAGCGCATCGAGAACCGCCTGCTGCTGCACGGGCGCGGCGGCAGCGGCGAACGCATGCTGCGCGAAGCCGGCCACTGGCTGCGCACGCTCGAAGCGCTGCTCGAGGAGCCGCGTTACCTGATGATGGCGGTGATGGCGACTTTCGTGGTGATCCTGTGATGACGAGTGCCGGCGAAATCCTGTGGACGGCGCAGGCCAGCCTGCCGTGGCTGGCCGTGCTGCAGTTGTTGCCGCTGCTCGGGGCGGCGGCGGTTTTTGTGCTGGGTGAGCGGTCGACCGCCGTCTGGCTGGGCAAGCTGTGTGCCGTCGGCGAACTGCTGCTGGTCGGCTGGCTGGCCGCCTGCATCGATCCGCTGTCGCCGGCGCTGCAACTGGCCGAGCGCATCGACGCGGTCGGCTATCACGTTGCGGTCGACGGCATCGCCATCGTCTTTCTTGCGCTGGCGGCCTTGCTGACGCTGCTGATGACCCTGTACGGCATGAGCCGCGGCATGATCTCGCAGGGCCGCCTGTTTGCCGTGCTGCTGCTGGCCGAGGGTGGCCTGGTCGGCATGCTGGTTACGGTCAACATCGCCTGGTTCGCTTTTTTCTCGGCGCTCGAACTGTGGGCGGTGATCTACCTGCTGCGCCGCTGGGCTTCGTCGCGGGCCGAACAGCAGGCGCTGGCGCGCTTCGTCCAGTATCAGGGCTTCGGCTGGCTGCTGTTCGTCGCCGGCTGTTTCGTGCTCGGCTGGGGACATGCCGAAACCCACGGCGGACGCTGGAGCTTCGATCTGTTCGAGCTGTCCGGTGCCCTGCCGCACGGCAAGTTCCAGACGGCGGCCTTCTATCTGCTGTTCTACGGGCTGGCGGTACGTACGCCGCTCTTTCCGTTGCACGGCTGGTTGCCGAACATGGCGCAGCATGGCTTGATTGCCGTCGGTCCGGCGCTGATGGTCGGCGTCAAGGTCGGCATTTACGGCATGCTGCGTTTCGTGTTGCCGCTGACGCCGGATGCGGTGCTGGCTTGGCAGCCTTATGTGGTCGGTTTTGCGATGGCCGGCGTGTTCTTCACCGCGGCGCTGGCCTTCCTGCAGACCAATTTGCGCCGCCTGCTGGCCTTTGCCGTGGTCAGCCACACCAGCCTGCTGGTGATCGGCTTGTTCAGCCTGCATGCCTCGGGGATTCAGGGGGCGGTCCTGCTGGCCGCCAATTTCGGGCTGGCGGTGACCGGCATGTGGTTCATCGTCGGTTTCGTCTTCCGGCGCACCGGGACGACCGAGCTGGGCGAGCTGTCCGGCCTGTTCGAGCGTATTCCTTTTCTCGCCGTCGCTTTCCTGGTGTGCGGTCTGGCCATCGTCGGCATGCCCGGCACCCCGGGTTTCGATGCGGCACACCTGGTGCTGGAGGCGGCGATCGACCGCTTCGGCGCCTTGTCCACGGTGGCCACCGCGCTCGGGAACGTGGCGGCGGCCGGGTTCCTGCTGTGGGCGTTCCAGAAAGCCTTCCTGGCCCAGGAAAAAGGCCTTGGACAGGCCGTCGACCGCACGCAGGCGATGGAGTACGCGGTGTGCGGGGTGGCGCTGGCCGCGCTGCTGGCGATCGGCTTTTTCACCGAGCCCTGGCTGCATCTGACCGAAGCGGCGAGTCAGGCGGCGGCGGCGAGGTTCGCGCGATGAACCTGCCCTGGCTTTCCTGCCTGCTGCTCCTGCCCTTGCTCGGCATCCCCGCGCTCTGGCTGCTGCCGGCACGTTGGGCGAAGCCGTTCAGCCTGACGGTGCTGGCGCTGGCCTTGCTGCTGGCGACCGGGCTGCTGATCGGTTTCGTGCCAGACGGCGAGCGCTTCCAGTGGGTCGACCGGGCGGCCTGGCTGCCCGGGCTGGGCGTGCAGTGGCTGCTGGCGGTCGACGGGCTGTCGGTGCTGTTTTTGCCGGCCAGCGTGCTGCTGTTCATCGGCGTCGTTGCCGTATCGGCCCCGCTGCACGCGGTACGGGCCTATCACGCCTGGCTGCTGCTGCTGGCGACGACGATGCTCGGCATCTTCTGCGCCCTCGACCTGGTGCTGTTTTTTGTGTTCTGGGAGTTGAGCCTGCTGCCGGTGTATTTCCTGCTCGCCCATTGGGGGGCAACGCCGGAAGCGCCGCGGGTGGCGGCGCGCTATGTGCTGCTGATGCTGGGCGGCGGCGTTCCGTTGCTGCTGGCCATCGGGCTGCTCGGCATGGCGGGCGGTTTCGACGGCATCGCCCAGTTGACCACCTTGCGGCCGACGAGCGGGCAGTGGCTGCCTTTTGCGTTGATGTTGCTCGCGTTCGGCCTGAAGGTGCCGCTGGTGCCGCTGCATACCTGGCTGCCGCAACTGGCGCTGGCCGCGCCGGGCGGCTTGCTGGCGGTGGTTCTCGGGCTCAAGGTCGGGGCCTATGCGTTGATCCGCTTTGCCGTGCCGCTGGCGCCGCAGGCCGCGCTCGACCTGCACTGGCTGCTGGCCGGGCTGGGCACGGTGAGCCTGCTGTACGGCGCCGTCGGCATCCTGGCGCACAGCAATCTGCGGGTGGCGCTGGCCTATGCCAGCGTCTGTCATGTCGGGCTGGCCGTGCTCGGCCTGGCGACCCTGAGCCCGCAGGGCGTGCAGGGGGCGGTGTCGCTGCTGTTGAGTTTCTCGGCGGCGACCGGCGGCGCCTTGCTGCTGCTCGAATGCCTGCGTCGCCGAACGGGATCGACCGACATCCACGAACTCGGTGGTGCCGCGCGCAGCATGCCCTTGCTGGCCGGCGGCGTGTTGATCTGCGGCCTGGCCGGGGTCGGCATGCCGGGGACCAGCAGTTTTCCCGGCGAATTCCTGCTCGTGCTGTCGATACTTGAACGCTACACCGGGGCCGGCATGGCTGCCCTGTTCGGTCTGGCCATTGCGGCCAGCGCCTTTCTGGCGCGTTACCGGCAGGCGTTTTTTGGCGGAATCCGGCGGTCGACCGTGGCACGGTCGCCGGATATCCGCGGCGCTGAGTGGCTCGTGCTGTTGGTGCTGATCGCCATCATCGTCGGCATCGGCCTGTATCCGGCACCGTGGATCGACGCCGTGCGGCCGGCCGCCGAAGCCTGGGCAGCGGCGGTGCGGCGATGAACGGCGACGGCAAGGCGATCGAGGCGCTGGTCAACGACCCGGCACGGCCGCGTTGCCGGTTCTGCGCCCATCATTATGTGACGCACGATCCGAATTTTCCCTACGGTTGCCGCCAGCTCGGCTTCAAGAGCGGGCGCGAGCCGATGCGCGACGTGATCGAATCGTCCGGCGAGATCTGTCTGTATTTCAGCGACAAGCGCCGCTGATCAGGCCTTGCGGACGAATTCCGACTTCAGCTGCATGGCGCCGATGCCGTCGATCTTGCAGTCGATGTCGTGGTCGCCGTCGATCAGCCGGATGTTCTTGACCTTGGTGCCGACCTTGACCACCGACGACGAGCCCTTGATCTTGAGGTCCTTGATCACCGTGACGCTGTCGCCGTTCTGCAGTTCGTTGCCGTTGGCGTCGCGCCAGACGCGCTGTTCCTCGGCTTCCGGCGCGGCGGCGGCCGGGTCCCATTCGTGGGCGCATTCGGGACAGACCAGCAGCGCGCCGTCCTGGTAGGTGAAGGCGGACTGGCATTGCGGGCAGGCGGGCAGGTCGGACATGGTTCAGATCTCGTCGTTGGCGCCGCCCATCAGATCGGGCAGCAGCAGATAGGCGCGTTGCAGCGCGCGGGAAAGGTCGGGGCAGACATTGTCCCGACCGAGGTGTTCGGTGAAGCCGGAGCGTTCGAGCAGCGATGCCGGTTGCGCGTTCAGGCCGCAGACGATTAGTGTGCAGCCGCGCTTGCGCAGCTTGTCGAGCAGGTTTTCCAGGCCTTCCAGGCCGGTGGTGTCGAGCTGGACCAGGCGGGTCATGTCGAGCATGACGATTTCCGGATGGCCGGCGCGCGGATCGAGCAGTTCCTCCAGCTTGTTCACTGCGCCGAAGAACAGCGAACCGAACAACTGCCAGGCGGCGACCCGCATCGTGCCGTCCGGATACAGGAAACGCGGCTCGCCGGCTTCCTCGTCGAGCGCCAGGCGTTCGATGCGGGTCAGCTCCGACATCCGGTAGATGAAGAACAGGCTGGCCAGTACCATGCCCAATTCGACGGCGATGGTCAGGTCGAACAACACGGTGACCAGAAAGACGCTGACCAGGATCACCCGGTAGTTCCACGAGTAGCGGCGCAACTCCTTGAATTCGTGCCATTCGCCCATATTGATGGCGACCACCATGACGATCGCCGACAGCGTGGCCAGCGGCACATAGGCGGCCAGCGGCGCGGCGATCAGCACGATGGCGAGCAGCACACCGGCGTGGATGATGCCGGCGATCGGCGTGCGGCCGCCGGTGCGCACGTTGGTCGTCGTCCGGGCGATCGCGCCGGTCGCCGCGAAGCCGCCGAACAGCGGGGCCGCGAGATTGGCCAGCCCCTGGGCGACCAGTTCCTGGTTGGGATCGTGGCGGTCGTCGATCTGGCCGTCGGCGACGCGGGCCGAGAGCAGCGACTCGATGGCGCCGAGCAGGGCGATGGTGATCGCCGGCGAGATCAGCTTGCCGAAATCGTGGATCGACAACGAGGGCAGGCCGAAGGCCGGCACTTCCTGCGGGATGCCGTTGAACCGGCTGCCGATCGTCTCGACCGGCAGGTCGAGTGCCCAGGCGGCGACGGTGCCGGCGACCAGCACGACCAGCGGGCCGGGGGCCCGGCGCAGCGGCGAAATGTGCTGCGCCAGCCGGTTGTAGGAGAGCAGGAAAACGAAGCAGGCGACGGAAAGTGCCAGGGTCGGCAGGTCGACCTTGGCGGCATGGGCGGCGAGTATCTTGATGCGGGCGAAGAACTCTGCCGGCAAGTGATCGATCTGCAGGCCGAAGAAATCCTTGATCTGGGCCAGGAAGATGACCACGGCGATGCCGTTGGTGAAGCCGATCACCACGCTGATCGGAATGAAGCGGATCAACTGTCCCATGCGGCTGATGCCCATGATCAGCAGCAGCAGGCCGGCGAGCATCGTGGCGCCGAGCAGGTTGGCGAACCCGTGGACGGCGACGATGCCGTAGATGATGGGGATGAAGGCGCCGGTCGGGCCGCCGATCTGCACCCGGGAGCCGCCGAACAGTGAAATCAGGAAACCGGCGACGATGGCGGTCCAGATGCCGGCCGTCGGCGAGGCGCCCGAAGCGATGGCGAAAGCCATCGCCAGCGGCAGGGCGAGCACGCCGACCGTGATGCCGGCAGCAAGATCGCCTGCGAACAGCCTCCGGTCGTAGGTCGACAGGCATTCCAGCAGCTTGGGGCGGAAGGCGATTTTCATGAGGCACGCTCGTCGGGACAAGCGAAGCATTATATGAGACGCTGATGCGTCGTCAATGTTAATCACATGTTAATCACAGGCTGCTAAGATGGCGGCCGTAAAAACCGATAACAGGTCAAATCATGGAGAACCGCACCGCCCGTCTGACGCTGCTGATCGATCCGCGCAAGAAGCAGATTTTCGAGGAAATCTGCGCCGCCCAGGATCTGACGCCCTCGCAGGTCGTCCGGCGATTGATCCGTCAGTACATCATCGATAACGCGGACGGGCGGGAACTGCCCGAGTGGCTCAAGCCGGGCGGCTGATCAATCGTCGGCGGCCGGCGGCCGGCGCTCCGGATGGTGCGCCGCGATCCATTCGGCGTAGCGTTGCTGCATTTCCGGGGACTGTTTGTTCAGTTCCCGGAGAATGCGGGTGATCGCCCAGAACATGACGACCACCCCGCCGAGCAGGGCGACCACGGCATCTGCGGTCGACGTCGGAAAACCGCCAAAAAGCGCCTTGCCGGTGGCCAGCCAGCCGGCGCCCAGGGCCACGCAGGTCAGACCGAAAACATCGGCCAGCGCGTAGGCGGCAATGCGCAGCGTCAGGCGCGGGCGCGGCGGGCGGAAGGACGAATTGAGCATGCGGCGCTCCGGAGAATTGTTTGAGAAAAGGGCTTGACAAATGCCGTGTCAAGCCAAGTTATGCACAGAATTGGCGCGTCGTTTCCGTTTGTTGAAAATTGGATTGCCGGATTTGACATATCCTGTGCGCGATTTGATATATCGTTGAAAATCAATGGCTTGCGGCATGGCTCAAGATTTGGGCAGGGTAGGGAAAAGCCTTGCCGGACCGCCACTTAGCGGATTGTCCCATGATTCATTCACAGACTTATCCACAGTTTTTGTGGATAGTTTGAAAACCCGTCGGCCGGCGCGGCGATTGGGGGGCGAACTTAAAGTAAAACCTGAGATTTGCCGCGTATTTTGTTGCGCTGCAATATCGGCAAGGGCTGATGTTCAAGCCCTCGCCGATGTCGCCATCACTTGACCCGCATGCCGGGTTGCGCACCGCTGTCGGGCGACAGCAGGTAGAGGCCCGGGGTCTTGCCGTCGAGGTCGGAGGCGGCCAGCACCATGCCCTCGGAGAGGCCGAACTTCATCTTGCGTGGCGCCAGGTTGGCGACCATCACGGTCAGCCGGCCGATCAGCTGCGCCGGGTCGTAGGCCGACTTGATGCCGGCGAAGACATTGCGCGTCTTTTCTTCGCCAATGTCCAGCGTCAGACGGACCAGCTTGTCGGCGCCTTCGACGTGCTCGGCATTGACGATCCTGGCGATGCGCAGGTCGACCTTCATGAAGTCGTCGATGGTGCACAGGCCGTCGGTGCTGGCCGGGGCGGCTTCGGCCGGCTTGGCGGTTTTTGCTGTTTTTCCGGCGTCGACCGCAGCAACCGGGGCCAGCGACTGCTTGTTGGCTTCGATCAGCGCCTCGATCTGCTTGCCGTCGACGCGCGTCATCAGGTGGCTGTAGGCGTTGATCGCGTGGCCGCCGGCGAGCAGCGTGCCGGCGTCGGCCCAGGTCAGCGGCGCCAGGTTCATGAAGGCCTCGACCTTGGCGGCGGTGGCCGGCAGCACCGGCTTGAGCAGCACGGTGAGCAGGCGGAACAGGTTGAGCGCGTTCGAGCAGGCGGCGTGCAGTTCGCTGTCCTTGCCTTCCTGCTTGGCCAGTTCCCAGGGCTTGACGCTGTCGACGTACTGGTTGGCGCCGTCGGTCAGGACCATGATCTCGCGGATCGCCTTGCTGAATTCGCGGGCTTCGAACAGTTCGGCAACGCGCGGCGCCGCCTCGCGAATGGCGCGGATCGCCGGCAGGCTGTCGTCGGCCGGCGCCAGTTGCCCGTTGAAGCGCTTGGCGATGAAACCGGCGGCGCGGCTGGCGATGTTGACGTACTTGCCGACCAGGTCCGAATTCACCCGAGCGACGAAGTCGTCGAAGCTGAGGTCGATGTCTTCCATCGTGTTCGACAGCTTGGCGGCGAAGTAGTAGCGCAGCCATTCCGGGTTCATGCCGCTGTTGAGGAAGCTCTCGGCGGTGATGAAGGTGCCGCGCGATTTCGACATTTTTGCGCCGTCGACCGTCAGAAAGCCGTGCGCGAAGATCTTGGTCGGCGTGCGGAAGCCGGCATGCTGCAGCTCGGCCGGCCAGAACAGCGCGTGGAAGTAGAGGATGTCCTTGCCGATGAAGTGGTACAGCTCGGTCGTCGAATCCTTGTTGAAGAACTCGTCGAAATCGAGGCCCTTCTGCGCGCACAGGTTGCGGAACGACCCCATGTAGCCAATCGGCGCGTCGAGCCAGACGTAGAAGTACTTGCCCGGCGCGTCGGGAATCTCGAAACCGAAGTAGGGCGCGTCGCGCGAGATGTCCCAGTCGGTCAGCCTGTTGTCGCCGGGGGCACCCAGCCATTCCTGCATCTTGTTGGCGGCTTCGGCCTGCAGTACGCCGCTGCTGGTGTATTCGCGCAGGAAGGCTTCGCAGCGCGGGTCGGAGAGCTTGAAGAAGTAGTGGTCGGAGTGGCGCAGTTCCGGCTTGGCGCCGGAGACGGCCGAGAACGGCTCGATCAGGTCGGTCGGCGCGTAGGCGGCGCCGCAGACCTCGCAGTTGTCGCCGTACTGGTCCTTGGCGTGGCACTTCGGGCACTCGCCCTTGATGAAGCGGTCGGGCAGGAACATGTGCTTGACCGGGTCGTAGTACTGCTCGATCGAGCGTACCTCGATCAGGCCGGCGGCCTTGAGCTTGCCGTAGATGTCGTTGGCGCATTCGCGGGTTTCCGGCGAGTGCGTGCTGTAGTAATTGTCGAAGCCGACCAGGAAGCCGGCGAAGTCGCGCGAATGCTCGCCATGCACGCGGGCGATCAGCTGTTCCGGCGTGATCCCTTCCTTTTCGGCGCGGAGCATGATCGGCGTGCCGTGCGTGTCGTCGGCGCAGACGTACCAGCACTCGTTGCCGGACATCTTCTGGAAACGCACCCAGATGTCGGTCTGGATGTATTCGACGAGGTGGCCGAGGTGGATGGCGCCGTTGGCGTAAGGCAGGGCGGAGGTGACGAGGATCTTGCGCGACATGGCGAATGCTTCGTTGCTGGGAAAGCGCGCATTTTACCGCGGGCGGACGGGTGTCGTCCCGGCTGCGCCGGTATCGAAAGTAAACGAATGTGAAAACTTGGAAAGAATGTGGCGACTTGCATTGCCGCTGGCATGTGCACTGGGCATCATGCCGGGTGGAGGATTGATCATGAAATTTGCCATCATCGAAGACAGCCGCAGCCAGGCCGAAGTGCTGAAAGCCCTGCTCAGGAGCGAAGGACATCAGGTCGAGGTGTTTGCCGACGGCGCCAGTTTCCTGGCGGCGATCGAGACGCGCAGCTTCGATTTCTACCTGGTCGACTGGATGTTGCCCGACATCGATGGCGACGTACTGGTCACCCGGGTGCGCGAACGTTTCGGCTGGGAGGTTCCCGTCATGGTGTGCACCGCGCGGACCGACGAGGAGTGCGCCGCGGACATGCTGCGCCTGGGGGCGGACGATTTCGTGCCCAAACCGGTCCGCTACATGGAATTCATGGCGCGTGTCGACGCATTGTTGCGGCGTCGCCGGGTGCGGGTGCCCAGCGAACTGCACGTCGGGAACATCGATGTCGATCTGGATGGTCGGCGCATCCTGATGGCCGGCGCACCGATCGAACTGACGCAGCGGGAATACGACCTGGCGGTGGTTTTCCTGCGTAACGTCGGCCGGGTGATGCCGCGCGAGGAACTGCTGAGCTCCATCTGGGCGCGCGAAGCCGACGTCGATACCCGGACCGTGGACACGCACGCCAGCCGCCTGCGCAAGAAGCTGGGACTGGCGGGCGAAAGCGGCTTGATGCTGACCTCGGTCTATGGTCAGGGCTATCGTCTCGACACCGTGCAGGCGGGCTGAAGCGGGTCGGCGATTCGGCTATACTCCAGCAGTTCGGTCGGGTATTCCGGCCGTTACCCAACGGAGCAGATATGAGCGTCACGGAACAGCAGGTCAAGGCCGCCCTCGAGAATGCGGTCGACCCGAATACGGGCAAGAATTTCGTCGCCGGCAAGGCCCTGAAGAACCTGAAGCTGGACGGCGGCAATGTCGCCTTCGACATCGAGCTGGGTTATCCGGCGAACAGCCAGATTGAAATCATCCGCCGGCAGGTGACCGAGGCCGTCGCTGCGGTGCCGGGCGTGGCCCAGGTGTCCGCCAATGTTTACAGCCGGATCGTCGCCCATTCGGTGCAACTCGGCGTCAAGCTGCTGCCCGGCGTGAAGAACATCATCGCCGTGGCTTCCGGCAAGGGCGGCGTCGGCAAGAGCACGACGGCGGTCAACCTGGCGCTGGCACTGGCCCAGGAAGGCGCCCGGGTCGGCATCCTGGATGCCGACATCTACGGGCCATCGCAGCCGCAGATGCTCGGCCTGGCCGGACGGCAGCCGGATTCGAAGGACGGCAAGACGATGGAGCCGCTCGAGGCTTACGGGGTGCAGGCAATCTCGATCGGTTTCATGGTCGACGTCGAAACGCCGATGGTCTGGCGTGGCCCGATGGTTGTCCAGGCGCTCGACCAGATGCTCAACCAGACCAACTGGCAGGATCTCGATTATCTGGTCGTCGACATGCCGCCGGGCACCGGCGACATCCAGTTGTCGCTGGCCCAGAAGGTGCCGGTCACCGGTGCCGTGATCGTCACGACGCCGCAGGACATCGCCCTGATCGATGCCCGCAAGGGCTTGAAGATGTTCGAGAAGGTCAATATCCCGATCATCGGCATCGTCGAAAACATGAGCATCCATGTTTGTTCGAATTGCGGCCATGCCGAACACATTTTCGGCGAAGGCGGCGGCGAGCAGATGTGCAAGGACTATGGCACCGAATTCCTCGGCAGTCTGCCGCTGGAAATGTCCATCCGCCAGATGGCCGACGGCGGCAAGCCGACGGTGGTCGGGGCGCCTGAGTCGAAGGTTGCAGAAATCTATCGCGGCATCGCCCGCCGGGTCGCCGTGCGGATTGCCGAGAAGGCCAAGGACATGAGTTCGAAGTTCCCCAACATCGTCGTGCAGAACACCTGATTTTTGTCGACAAAACGCTGGGCAAAGGCGGGTAGAATCCCGCCTTTATTTTTGGTTGACCGCAGGATTCCCGTATGGCCATCAAATCGGACAAGTGGATACGCCGCATGGCGGAAGAGCACGGCATGATCGAGCCCTTCGAGCCGGGCCTGGTGCGCGAGGCAAACGGCCAGAAGATCGTTTCCTACGGCACCTCGAGCTACGGTTACGACATCCGCTGCGCGCGCGAATTCAAGGTGTTTACCAATATCAACTCGACCGTCGTCGATCCGAAGCAGTTCGATGAAAAGAACTACGTCGACATCGAGGGCGACTACTGCATCATTCCGCCCAACTCCTTTGCCCTGGCGCGCACCGTCGAGTATTTTCGCATTCCGCGTTCGGTGCTGACCGTCTGCCTCGGCAAATCGACCTATGCGCGCTGCGGCATCATCGTCAATGTGACCCCGTTCGAACCGGAATGGGAAGGCTACGTGACGCTGGAGTTTTCCAACACCACGCCGCTGCCGGCCAAGATTTACGCTGGTGAGGGCTGTGCCCAGGTGCTGTTCTTCGAGTCCGACGAAATCTGCGAGACCTCCTACCGCGACCGCGGCGGCAAATATCAGGGCCAGGTGGGTGTCACCCTGCCCAAGATCTGACGCCGTCCGGTAACGAAACCGACTTATCCTTCGACCCGCTGCGGCGGGTCGCCGCTTTTGGGGATACACCATGCGCTTCCATTTCCCGGTCATCATCATCGATGAAGACTTCCGTTCCGAAAACGCCTCCGGGCTGGGTATCCGGGCGCTGGCCGACGCCTTGCAGAGCGAGGGGCTGGAAGTGCTCGGCGTCACCAGCTACGGTGACCTGACCTCGTTCGCCCAGCAGCAAAGCCGGGCATCGGCCTTCATTCTGTCGATCGACGACGAGGAACTGGCGCTCGAACCGGAAGAGACGCTCGCCGAACTGCGCGCCTTCGTCGGCGAAATCCGCCACAAGAACGCCGAAATCCCGATCTTCCTGCACGGCGAGACGCGCACCAGCCGCCACATCCCGAACGACATCCTGCGCGAGCTGCACGGTTTCATCCACATGCACGAGGACACGCCGGAGTTCATCGCCCGCAACATCAAGCGCGAGGCGCATGCCTATCTCGACAGCCTGCCGCCGCCCTTCTTCCGCGCGCTGACGCATTACGCCGCCGACGGTTCCTATTCCTGGCACTGCCCCGGCCACTCGGGCGGCGTCGCCTTCCTGAAGTCGCCGGTCGGCCAGATGTTCCACCAGTTCTTCGGCGAGAACATGCTGCGTGCCGACGTCTGCAATGCCGTGGAAGAGCTCGGCCAGCTGCTCGACCACACCGGCCCGGTGGCCGCTTCCGAGCGCAACGCGGCGCGTATCTTCAACTGCGACCACCTCTACTTCGTCACCAACGGCACTTCGACCTCGAACAAGATCGTCTGGAACTCGACCGTGGCGCCGGGCGACATCGTTGTCGTCGACCGCAACTGCCACAAGTCGATCCTGCACTCGATCATCATGACCGGCGCCATCCCGGTGTTCCTGATGCCGACGCGCAACAACTTCGGCATCATCGGGCCGATCCCGAAGAGCGAGTTCGCCTGGGAAAACATCCAGAAGAAAATCGACGCCAATCCCTTCATCGAGGACAAGACGGCGAAGCCGCGCGTGCTCACCATCACCCAGTCGACCTACGACGGCGTGCTCTACAACGTCGAGGACATCAAGGAAATGCTCGACGGCCGCATCGACACCCTGCACTTCGACGAAGCCTGGCTGCCGCACGCCGCCTTCCACGATTTCTACGGCGATTACCACGCCATCGGCGCCGATCGCCAGCGCTGCAAGGAATCGATGATCTTCGCCACGCAGTCCACGCACAAGCTGCTCGCCGGTCTCTCGCAGGCCTCGCAGATCCTCGTCCAGGATTGCCAGGAGCGCCAGCTCGACCGCGATGCCTTCAACGAGGCCTACCTGATGCATACCTCGACCTCGCCGCAGTACTCGATCATCGCCTCCTGCGACGTCGCCGCGGCGATGATGGAAGCGCCCGGCGGCACCGCGCTGGTCGAGGAATCGATTGCCGAGGCGCTCGACTTCCGCCGCGCCATGCGCAAGGTCGACGAGGAATGGGGCACCGGCTGGTGGTTCAAGGTCTGGGGCCCGGACGACCTGTCCGAGGAAGGCATCGAAGAGCGCGACGCCTGGATGCTCAAGCCCGGCCACCGCTGGCACGGCTTCGGCAAGCTCGCCGAAGGCTTCAACATGCTCGACCCGATCAAGGCGACGATCATCACCCCGGGCCTCGACGTCGATGGCGACTTCGGCGAGCGCGGCATTCCGGCGGCGATCGTCACCAAGTACCTCGCCGAACACGGCGTCATCGTCGAGAAGTGCGGCCTCTACAGCTTCTTCATCATGTTCACCATCGGCATCACCAAGGGCCGCTGGAACACGCTGGTCACCGCGCTGCAGCAGTTCAAGGACGATTACGACAAGAACCAGCCACTGTGGAAGGTGCTGCCCGAGTTCGTGCAGAAGAATCCGCGCTACGAGCGCATGGGGCTGAAGGACCTGTGCAAGCAGATTCACGCGGTGTACAAGGAAAACGACGTGGCCCGCCTGACCACCGAGATGTACCTCTCGGACATGGTGCCGGCGATGCGTCCGGCCGACGCCTGGGCGCGCATGGCGCACCGCGAGATCGAGCGCGTCCGCCTCGACGAGCTCGAAGGGCGCATCACCTCGGTACTGCTGACCCCCTATCCGCCGGGCATTCCGCTGCTGATCCCGGGCGAGCGCTTCAACGCCACCATCGTCCGCTACCTTAAGTTCGCGCGCGACTTCAACGCCCGCTTCCCCGGCTTCGAGACCGACATCCACGGGCTGGTCAAGCGCGAGGACGGCGAGTACTACGTCGACTGCGTGCGCCAGGGCTAAGCCATGCGCCGCCTCCTCTGCCTGATCTTCGCGCTGCTCTGTTGCGGCCATGCCTGGGCCGAGGTGGCTGCCAATGTGGTGTTTTTTACTGGTCAGCCGACGTTGACCGCAGCCGACGGGAAAACCCGGAAGCTGGCACGCGGCGACGAGGTGCGCGACGGCGAGACGATCGATACCGGCGACGGACGTGTGCAGTTGCGTTTTCGCGATGGCGCAACGATGTCGCTGCAACCGGCGACGCGTTTCCGGGTCGAGCGTTTCCGTTTCTCGGGGCCCGATGGCGGCGAAGCCGACGGGGTGGTGATGACCCTGGTCAAGGGCGCGCTGCGCACGGTGACCGGTCTGCTCGGCAAGCGTGACCGTACGCAGTACAAGGTCGGAACGACGGTCGCGACGATCGGCATCCGCGGCACCGAATATGGCGCAGTGCTTGATGGTTCGGGGCTGACCGTGACGACCTACGTCGGGGTGGTCGAGGTCTGTAGCCAGGTGGGTTGTGTCGATGTCGAAGCTGGCCGCGCCGTCTGGGTTCGCGCGGCCAACGCCAAGCCCGAGTTGCGCGACGCCGGCGCCATGCGGAGCGAGATCAGCGCCGGCGATGTGATCCCCGAAGCGCCGATCGGCGGCTCGGCCGGCGTGCCATCGTCGGCAACGCCATCGGCCCCGACAACGACGACAAGCCCGACGTCCTCCCCGAGAGGGGGCGGAAAAATCTGATGTGAAATCGTGTAAAGTCCTGACCGGGTTCGGGGGCTTTCGTGAGGACGGGGATGAAAAGGGCGTATTGCTTGTTGAGCGCGGGCTTGCTGCTGGGCGTTTCCAGCGTTGCGCAGGCAGATTCGACGACGGACAGGGCGCATGGCCTGTTGACCGGTGGCCAGGGTCGGGCAGCGTTCGAACTGCTCGAGCCGCTGGAGAGCGAGCGGGCAGGCGATGAAAATTATGACTTCCTGCTTGGTCTGGCGGCTTTGGAGATCGGCCAGAATACGCGGGCAGTCTTCGCGCTGGAACGGGTGCTGGCGGTCAACCCGGGTAATTTGCGGGCGCGCGCCGAAATCGGCCGGGCTTATCTGGCACTCGGCGAGGTCGAAACGGCCCGCCAGGAATTCGAGAACGTGCGCAAGCAGGGGGTGCCGGCCGACGTGTCGTTGACGCTCGACCGTTACATCGCTGCGGCGCGACGGGTCGAGGACCGCAGCAAGCCTTCACTCAATGGCTTCCTGGAAGCGCAGATCGGTTACGACACGAACGTCAATGTCGGGCCGAACAAGAATTCGGTGGTGATTCCCGGCCTCAGTGCGACGCCGGCAATACTTTCCCCGGACAGCAAGGCCAACCGCGATGGGTTTGGCAGCCTGGCCGGCGGCGTGGGCGGGCGCCTGCCGCTGAGCGAAAATCTGGCCCTGCTTGCGGGCGTCAACGGGACGACGCGGGTCAATCAGCACAAGGAACAGTTCGATATCGCCAACTACGATGCCAACGCCGGCCTCGTGTTCACCTCCGGGCAACATGTGGCGACGCTGATGGCCCAGTACGGCGGGGTCAATGTCGACGACCGGAAATATCGCTCCGTCGGCGGGTTGACCGGGCAATGGCAGTACAACATCGATGCACGCAATCAGTTCAGCACCTTCGTCCAGTACGGCAAGCTGAACTACGAGCGTGAGAAGGTCCGCGATGCCGACCGCTGGGTTGCTGGCGCCGCCTATGCTTACCTGTGGCGCAATGCGGCGGTGCTTTTCGGCAGCCTTTACGGCGTTGGCGAGCGGGCTGACGCCGATATTGCCCGTTACCTCGGTTTCAACGGCCTCGGCATTCGCCTGGGCGGCAAGGCGAACCTCAGCGAGAAAACGACATTGTTCGGTGGCGCTTCGTTCGAATACCGTCGTCACCTGGAAACCGATCCCTCGTTCCTGGTCACGCGAACCGACCAGCAGTACGGCCTGGTCGCCGGTACGACCTATGCATTTGCCAGGGAATGGACATTGACGCCGCAGATCAGCCTGACGGCGAACCGTTCGAATACGGCCTTGAATGAATATCACCGCGCGATCGTCTCCCTGGCGATCCGGCGCGAATTCTGAACGGAGTCCCGTCATGCGTCAGTTGCTTTCGATTCTTCTCGGTCTGTTCTCCGTCTCGGCGCTGGCCGCCGGTTCGGTACGGCTCGACTTCGTCGCCGGCCCGGTATCCATCGTCGCGTCGGGGGGGCAGGAACGTTCAGCCAGCCGGGGAACCGCGGTCGTGCCGGGTGAAACGGTGCGCACCGGCAGCGAGGGCCGGGCCCAGTTGCGCTTTGATGACGGTGCGGTGGTGTCGCTGCAACCGAACAGCGATTTCCGCATCGACGATTACCGCTTTTCCGGTGCTTCCGATGGTCAGGAGCGTGCACTGTTCACCCTGCTCCGGGGCGGTCTGCGGACCTTGACCGGCATCGTCGGTCGCAGTCAGCGGGAGAGCTACCGGATGACCACCTCGGTGGCGACCATCGGCATCCGCGGAACCGAATACACGCTGGCGTATCTCGATAGCGACGCGATTGCCGTGGCTACCGGCGAGGGGGCGATCGAGGTGTGCAACGGCAGCGGCTGTTCGACACTGGCCAGCGGCGACTCCGCGGTGGTGCGCGGTCGTGACGGCGAGCCCCGGCGCGTCGCTTTCCGGCCCCGCCTCGATCCCACACCGCCGCCGCCGGATGCGATGCCGCTGTTCGCGTCGATGGCGTCGCGGCGTCCCGATGGTTCGGTCAATGTCAATCAGGGCAATTTACAGTCGGGGCCGGGTTATGCCTTTCAGGGGGCACATGGCAACGTGGTGGTGGTGTCGACGATGGTCGATGGCGTGGCATCGCTGGCCGACGGCAATCAATTGACCCATGTCGCCAGCGGTAGCAATTTCTTCCAGTCGCTGGTCGCCGGCGAATCGGGAGGCGACGGCGTGATGGGGTGGGGGCGTTGGGCTTCGGCAACGGATCAGGCGAGTTCGACCCTGACCGATCTGCATTATGTGGTCGGCCAGCCGACGCCTGCGGCAGGTCTGACGGCGCTGAGCGGAACGACCGTGACCTATTCGAACATCGTCGGTGCGACCACCCCGACCTGTGCCGGTTGCACCGGTACGCCGACCTTTCAGGGGCCGTCCTCGGGCAGTCTGACGGCGGTCTTCGGGGCTGCGACGATGCAGGTCTCGATGTCGCTGGACATCACGATGAATGCATCGCCGATGACCATTACCGCCACCACCGGTTCGACGCCGGTGCCGATCGCGTCGACCTTCACCTGGGATCCCGGCTACATCTACAGCGGTACGTCCGGCTCGGGGCAGTTCAGCGGGGTCAATGCCTCGCACGCCGGCGCGACCTACAGCACCTATGCCGGCGGCGGTTTCGTTTCCGGGGCGGTGGTGTTGTCGCGCTAGCGGCGTCGATAGGTCTTGAAGGTACAGCCGGTGCCGGGCCGTTCCATCTGTACGGTCCAGGTCGTCGCGTCGATCTCCGGGAACCGGGCATCGCCGTCCGGAGCCAGGTCGACTTCGGTGATTTCCAGGCGGTTCGCCAGCCCGATTGCCTGGGCGTAAATCTCCGCGCCACCGATGACGAACAGCACTTCTGCGGTCGACGCCAGGCGCAGGGCATTTTCCAGCGAATCGGCGAGCTCAGCCCCGGTCGCGACGTAGTCCGGCTGCCGGCTGATCACGATGTTGCGCCGCCCGGGGAGCGGGCGGAAGCGTTCGGGAAGGGATTCCCAGGTCTTGCGCCCCATCAGCACTGCGTGACCGGCAGTCAGCGCCTTGAAGTGCGCCATGTCTTCGGGAATGTTCCACAGCAGCTGGTTGTCCTTGCCGATGACGCCGTTGCTGGCGACGGCTGCGATCAGAATGATTTCCGGCATGTTCAGGCTCCGTTGGCGCGCAGATGCTCGACCAGCCCGCGCGTCGAGGCATCCAGTCCCGTCGTCTCGGCTTCACCCCGTAATACGGGGGCGAGTCGACTGGCCATCTGCTTGCCCAGTTCGACGCCCCACTGATCGAAGGCGTTGAGATGCCACAAAACGCCCAGGCTGAACACCTTGTGTTCGTAGAGGGCAATCAGCTGGCCCAGCGTGAATGGCGTCAGTTCCGGAAGCAGTAGTGTGGTCGAGGCCTGGTTGCCCGGGAAGCTGCGGTACGGGACCAGCGCCTCGGTGACGCCGGCTGCCCGTACTTCGTCGGCGGTAAGGCCGAACGCCAGTGCCGACGATTGGGCCAGACAGTTGGCCAGGAGCCCGTTGTGGTGGCCGGCAAGCGGGAAGTCGGCACGGGCCAGGGCGATGAAGTCGCAGGCGACGGCTTCGCTGCCCTGGTGCAGCAGCTGAAAGAAGGAATGTTGGCCGTTGGTGCCGGCAGCCCCCCACAAGACCGGGTTGGTCGCATGGCCGACGGCCATGCCGTCACGGTCGATCCGCTTGCCGTTGCTTTCCATCTCCAGTTGCTGCAGATGGTCGGGCAGCAAGGCGAGCGAATGGCTGTAGGGGTAGATGCCGTGGCTGCGGGTGCCCAGGAAACAGGTGTTCCACAGGGTCAGCAATGCCAGGGTCAGCGGCAGGTTGTCGGTGGCCGGGGCCGTGAAGAAGTGCTCGTCCATGTCGCGCGCACCGGCCAGCAACTGCCGGAAATTGCCGAAGCCGATGGCCAGTGCGATCGGCAGTCCGATCGCCGACCACAGCGAGAAGCGGCCGCCGATCGAATCGCGGAAAGGAAAGACGTTGGCCGGCGCGATGCCGAACGCGGCGGTGGCGTCGAGATTGGTCGAGGCGGCCGCGAAATGCGCAGCAATCGCAGCCGGGTCGCCGAAGGCCGTAAGCAGCCAGTCGCGCGCCGTGCGCGCGTTGGTCATCGTCTCCTGTGTCGTGAAGGTCTTGCTGGCGACGATGAACAGCGTCGTGCGCGGGTTCAGTCCGGCCAGGGTACCGGCCAGGTCTGCGCCATCCAGATTGGCGACGAAGTGGACGCGCAGGTCCGGCTGTTGGAAGGCGGACAGGGCCCGGACCGCCATGCGCGGGCCGAGGTCGGAACCGCCGATGCCGATATTCACGATGTCGGTGATCCGTTCGCCGCCGTGACCCCGCCAGCGGCCGCTGTGGATGTCGTCGCAGAAGCGCTCCATGCGGGCCAGGACGTCGCGGATGTCGGCAGGCGCACGGTCGCCGGCGCGCAGCAGGGTGTGCTCGACGGCCCGGCCTTCCGTATGGTTGATGGCTTCGCCACGGCGCATGCGCTCGATCCAGCCTTGCCAGTCGCGGGATTCGGCAAACTTGCGCAGCAAGTTCAGGGTTTCGCCATTCAGCCGCTGCTTGGAAAAGTCGAGCAGCAACCGGTCGTGGCGCAAGGAAAAATGCCGGAAACGATCCGGGTCGGCGGCGAACAGGTCGCGGAGGTGATACGTCGCGATGGCTGCGCCCTGAACGGTCAGTGCCAGCCAGAGCGGTTGGGAGGTCAGTCGCTCGCTCATGTCGTCTCAGACGGCCACCGGGGCCGGAATGTGCGGGTGCGGATCGTAGCCTTCCAGCCGGAAGTCCTCGAATTTGAACGAAAAGATGTCGTCGACCGCAGGATTGATCCACATCGTCGGCAAGGCCCTCGGCTCGCGCGACAACTGCAGGCGTGCCTGCTCGAAATGGTTGGCGTACAGATGTGCGTCGCCGAAGCTATGAACGAAATCACCCGGTCGGTAGCCGCAGACCTGCGCCAGCATCATCGTCAGCAGCGCGTAGCTGGCGATGTTGAACGGCACGCCGAGAAAGATGTCGGCGCTGCGCTGGTACAGCTGGCAGGAAAGCTTGCCGTCGGCGACGTAGAACTGGAACAGGCAGTGGCAGGGCGGCAGCGCCATGTTATCCACGTCGCCGGGGTTCCAGGCCGACACGATGTGCCGGCGCGAATCCGGATTGTGCTTGAGGTTGTGTACCAGTTGCGCGATCTGGTCGATCAGTCGTCCGTCGGGCGTTTCCCAGCGGCGCCACTGCTTGCCGTATACCGGGCCGAGGTCGCCGTTTTCGTCGGCCCATTCATCCCAGATGCGGACACCGTTTTCCTTCAGGTAGGCGATGTTGGTGTCGCCTTGCAGGAACCACAGCAGTTCGTGAATGATCGACTTCAGGTGCAGCTTCTTGGTGGTCAGCGCCGGAAATCCCCGGGCGAGGTCGAAACGCATTTGCCAGCCGAAAACCGAGCGGGTGCCGGTCCCGGTACGGTCGGATTTGTCGTGACCATGTTCGAGAACATGGCGCATCAGATCGAGATATGGCTGCATGACGGGCGGTGACTGAGGGAATGCCGGTATTGTACATAGGATGAGGCAATTGCCCGCGGTCATGGCGAATGATTAGAATGCCGGGATGCGGTCGGGCAACAGGGCAGCCCCGGTCAACGGTCGATCATCGAAAGGAACTGGCGTGCTGGGCGGAGTGGGCAGACTGGGTGATTTGTTCGGGCAGAAGGAGGGGCATCCGCTGCTGCAGCCGCGGCAGTTGCAGCAGGTCATCGACGAGCTGCCGCGCGACAATGCCTTCAAGGCGCTCGACGAGATCGCCGGCTGGCTGGAGTCGCTGCTGGCGCTGCCGGACTGCCCTGCCGACCGTCTTCATGAAGCGGCCTGCCGACTGGAGGACGCGGCCGGGCCTCACCTGAAACGCTTGAGCCGCGAATACCTGCACACGATTCGCCTGTCGCGCAGCGAGGAAAAACGCCTGTGGACCATCAATTATGGTTTCTGGACCTTGCTGGCACAGGTTTACGAGCGTGTGCTGCTGATTCCGGGAGAGCGTCCCGAGGCCTTGAAAGGGCTGCTCGGCAGCCTCTGCACCCGGCTCATCTGCGCCTTGCGCGGCGTCGTCAAGTGGGAACAGTTCCACTACGGGCCGACGCCCGCTGACATCTGGCGTCGCATGGGAAACGCGCTGCTGGTCGCCGAGCAGGCCGGGCAGGCATCGCGACTGGTCAGCCTTGGTGCGTTGGCGGGCAACAGTTCGCCGACACAGGAATTGCACAAGGCCATCGTCTTCCATGCCGCTTCGCTGGACAGCCTGCTGCCGCTCGAAATCGAACTCGCCGAACGGATCATCGGCCATTACCTCGGCCTGTTCTCGTTCTCCAGTCAGGCCGTCCATGACAGCGTTTACTGGGTGGATCTGACGCTGGCTCAGCCACCGCTGAGGATGGCGCAGATGCCGAACGGCGCGCAACCGACCCAGCGTTTCTTCAAGCCGGGAGCGGCGCACGCGGCGATGCAGGCGGTGCTGGAAAATCTGGAACGAGGGGGCGATATTCCGGCCGACATCGGCCTTGGCGCGCAGTACCCGGTGCGTACGCTACTGCCCGTGCTGCGCCATCTGTGCGCGTATCTGGCGCCGGTTCCGCCGCAACGGCGGCATGACCGGCATCGCGTCAAGCACCGGATGTCGGTGCTCAGCGGCCTGGTCAATACCTTTGTCGTCTTTTCGCGCGAATTCGGCGGTCGACCGGCCGGCTTGCAGATCGAGAGCTGGGTCGTCGAGAACGTCAGCCGCGGCGGTTTTGGTGCCCAGTTGTCGTCAATTTCCGGCGAATGGCTGAAAGTCGGCGCTTTGCTGGCGATGCAGCCGGATGGCGGCGAGAACTGGCTGCTCGGTTGCATTCGCCGCTATCACCGAGACAGCGACAACGAGGCCCGGGTCGGGATTCAGACTCTGGCGCGCGATGTGCTGGCGGTCGAACTGCATTTGCAGGCGGCGTCCAGTTACGCTGCGGTGGCCGGTACGCCGGCCCTGCTGCTGCGCGACGGGAATGCGCCCGGCGAAATCCGGGTGGTTTTGCCGGCCAGCAGTTTTGATCTGCGCGAGCGTTTCGACTGTCAGGTCGACGGTTGCCGCCATCAACTCGAAGCACTGGCCTTGCTCGAGCATACGGCGGACTACGATCTGGCGCGCTACCGGATTTCCGTGGCGCTCTGACGCAAGGCGTCAGCCGGCCGGGCGCTGCGCGGATTTGGGCCGGAAGGCCTTGATCACCGCCGTGTCGGTTTCCACATACGGTCCGCCGATCAGGTCGATGCAATAGGGGATGGCGGCGAAGATGCCGACGTGGGCGACGCTGCCGTCGGGATTGCGCACGCCTTCCAGTGTTTCCCGGATCGATTTCGGCTGACCGGGCAGGTTGACGATCAGCGCTTGCTTGCGAATGACCGCCACCTGGCGTGACAGGATCGCTGTCGGCACGAAGTTCAGGCTGATCCGGCGCATTTCCTCGCCGAAACCGGGCATTTCCTTGTCGGCGACGGCCAGCGTTGCCTCCGGGGTGACGTCGCGCAGCGCCGGGCCGGTGCCGCCGGTGGTCAGCACCAGGTGACAATGCTCGCGGTCGACCAGCTCGACCAGCGTATTTTCGATGCCGGCACGGTCGTCGGCGATCAACCGGGTGACTGCCTGCCAGGGTGAGCACAGGGCGGCGCCGAGCCATTCCTGCAGGGCCGGGATGCCCTTGTCTTCGTAGATGCCGGTCGAGGCGCGGTCGCTGATCGAGACCAGTCCGACGCGCAGCGTCGCGTCATTCGTCATCGCCGTGCTCCGTTGCCGGCTCGACGTCAGTCTGCGGCATTCCGTCGAGTTCCTTCAGGGTCTGGAAGATGGCGCGGAAGTTCTTGGGGGGCTTGCCCGCCTCGTGTTCCTTCAGCGCGTTGCGCCGCAACTGGCGCAATTGCTGCAGGTCGGCAGCCGGCCACAGGGTAGCGATTTCGGCCAGCACGCTTTCATCTTCGAGAAAACGGAGACGCAAGCGCTCGAGGCGATGCAGGCGCGCCGTTTCGGCGGCGGATTCGCCGCGGACCAGGGCGAGACCGGCACGGATCGGTTCCTCGTCGACGCCGCGCATCAGTTTGCCGATGTACTGCAATTGCCGCCGCCGCGCGCCGTGCGCGGTGATCTTCTGGCAGTCGCGCACGGCGGCGTAAAGGCTTTCCGGCAGCTCGATGCGCTTGAGCTGGCCGGGCGACAGGTCGACCAGCTCGGCGCCGAGGTCGCGCAAGGCGTGCATGGCTTCCTTCTGCTTGGTCTTCGAGGGGCGCGTCGAGTCTTCGACGTAATCGTCTTCTTGCATGGCTGGGAACGAGTGCGGCAAAAGCGGGCTGCTATGATAACGACTTTTGCCTGCCGACCTCTCGTCCATGTCCGATACCGCCGCTTTTTCCTACGCCTTTTCGACCTTGCAACAACTGGCCGAGGATGTCCTGAAACATGCGGCGACCAAAGGGGCGAGTGCCTGCGAGGTCGATGTCTCGGAGGGTTTCGGTCAATCGGTGACGGTGCGCTGCGACGAAGTCGAGACGATCGAGTTCAATCGCGACAAGGGGATCGGCATCACCGTCTATGCCGGTCAGCGCAAGGGCTACGCCAGTACCTCGGATTTTTCGCCGCAGGCCTTGCGGGAGACGGTCGACGCGGCGCTGGCCATCGCCCGTTATACGGCGGAAGACGATTGCGCCGGCCTGGCCGACGCCGCGTTGATGGCGAAAGATGTTCCTGACCTGGATTTGTACCATCCGTGGGCGTTGACCGTGGATGACGCGATTACGCTGGCCCGGCGCTGCGAGCAGGCGGCTTTCGACACCAGCCCGCTGGTCGATAATTCGGAAGGCGCCACCGTGTCGACCCAGCAGGCGCATTTCGTGTCGGCCAACAGCCACGGTTTCATGGGCGGTTATCCGACCTCCCGGCATTACCTGTCGGCTTCGGTCATCGCCGGTGAGCGCGACTCGATGCAGCGCGACGACTGGTATACGACGCATCGCAACGCCGCCGCGCTCGATGCGCCGGAGCGCGTCGGGCGCATTGCCGCCGAGCGCGCAGTGGCCAGGCTGGGCGGTCGCAAGCTGAAGACCGGCGAATTCCCGGTGCTGTTCGAGGCACCGCTGGCTGCCGGCCTGCTCGGCAGCCTGGTGCATGCCGCCAGCGGCGGGGCTTTGTACCGCAAATCGTCCTTCCTGCAGGACCGTCTCGGGCAGCGCATCTTTCCCGGTTTCGTGCGCATCGTCGAACGGCCGCATCTGCGCGGCGGGCTGGCCAGTGCCGCTTTCGACAGCGACGGCGTGGCCACGCAGGACAGCGATGTCGTGGTCGACGGCGTCCTGCAGCGCTATTTCCTCTCGTCCTACACGGCACGCAAGCTGGGCATGCAGACGACGGCCAATGCCGGTGGCAGCCACAACCTGATCATCGAACCGGGCGAACTCGACCGGGATGGCTTGTTGAAACGGATGGGCCGCGGCTTGCTGCTCACCGAACTGCTCGGCCATGGCATCAACTACGTGACCGGCGATTATTCGCGCGGCGCCGCGGGGTTCTGGGTCGAGGACGGCGAGATCGTTCATCCGGTCGAGGAAATCACGATCGCCGGCAACCTGCGCGACATGTTTGCCGGCATCCTTGCGGTGGGTAACGATGTCCACGTCCGCGGCGGCAAGCAGACCGGGTCCGTCCTGATCGACCGCATGACCATCGCCGGCGAGGGCTGATTGCGGTCGACGTCGTCCGCTTAGGGTTTTCCTCCTCTCGCCAAATCTCCCGCTTTGCGGAAAAATGGGCCAAGCCAACCGGCTTGACGATTTTGAACATACGGAGGAGACCTTATGCAACGTCGTGATTTTCTTGCCAAGGCAACGGTCGGTGCAGCCGCTGCCGCAACGCTTGCCGCTTGCGGCAAAAGTGAAACCCCGCCGGCCGCCGCGCCGGCTTCCAGTCCGGCAGCGCCTGCTGCTCCGGCGGTCCATGGCGCCCTGCCCGAAGTCAAGTGGCGTCTGACGTCCAGCTTCCCGAAGAGCCTCGACACCATTTACGGCGGCGCTGAAGTGCTGGCCAATCGCCTGCGCGCGATGACCGGCGGCAAGTTCGACATCCGGGTCTTCCCGGGCGGCGAGATCGTCCCCGGCCTGCAGGCGCTGGATGCCGTGCAGCAGGGAACGGTCGAAATGTGTCATACCTGTTCGTACTACTACGTCGGCAAGGACAAGACCTTCGGTTTCGGGACCTCGATTCCGTTCGGCATGAATGCCCGCCAGATGAACGCCTGGATTTACTACGGCGGCGGTCAGGAACTGCTCGACGAGTTTTATGCCGGGTACAACGTGCAGCATTTCGCCGGCGGCAATACCGGGGTGCAGATGGGCGGCTGGTGGCGCAAGACCGTGGAAAAGGTCGCCGACCTGAGCGGCATCAAGATGCGCATTGCCGGCCTGGGCGGCGCGGTGTTCTCCGAACTGGGGGTCGTGCCGCAACAGATCGCCGGTGGCGACATCTACCCGGCGTTGGAAAAAGGCACTATCGATGCCGCCGAATGGGTCGGTCCGTACGATGACGAAAAGCTCGGCTTCTACAAGGTTGCCAAGAACTACTACTATCCGGGCTGGTGGGAACCGGGTCCGGTGATCAATTTCTTCGTCAACAAGGCCGAGTGGGCCAAGTTGCCCAAGGAATACCAGGAAGCCTTCCAGGCGGCGGCCTACGAGGCCAATGTGACGATGATGGCCAAGTACGATCACCAGAACCCGATCGCCCTGTCCAAGCTGCTGCAGAACGGCGTCAAGCTGCAGAAGTTCTCCGACGAAATCCTGACGGCGGCGTACAAGGCCACCCAGCAGCTTTATGCGGACGAAGCTGCGAAGAACCCGGCGTTCAAGAAGATCCTGACCGCCTACGACAAATATCGCCGTACCGAGAATGCGTGGTTCAGCGTCGCCGAAAGCCGGATGGACAACTTCCTGCAGTCGCAGACCTGAGCCGCTGCTGCTACGGTCAACCCCCGAAACCCGCGGAAAATGCCGCGGGTTTTTTTACGTCCGGATATCGGGTTTTGGGGCGCGAGGAAGCGGCAAAAAAAGGGCGGGTTTTTCAACCCGCCCGGAAGTTGGCCTTGTCGACAGGCTGTTTCAGTGGTTTCCCTGCAGGCGTTTGAGCAGATCGTCGCCGTCGCCCGGTTTTTCCGCTCCATTGCCGCCGCCGGGATTGAGCAGCGAACCAAGGTCGCTGCCGTCGTGCACCATGTTCTCCTGCGCGGCGCGCTGGGCCGGATCGCCGTAGCTGACCATGTTCGGGAAGATGATGATCAGTGCCACCATGATGATCTGGATGCAGACGAAGGGAATGGCGCCCCAGTAGATGTCTGTCGTCTTGATCGACGGCGGTGCGACCGAGCGCAGGTAGAACAGCGCAAAGCCGAAGGGCGGATGCATGAACGAGGTCTGCATGTTGACCGCCAGCAGCACGCCGAACCAGATCAGGTCGATGCCCAGCTTGTCGGCGACCGGCGCCAGCAGCGGCACGATGATGAACGACAACTCAAAGAAGTCGAGGAAGAAGGCAAGCAGGAAGACCATGATATTCACCACGATCAGGAAGCCCGTTTCGCCACCGGGCAGCGAGGTCAGCAGGTGTTCGACCCACAGGTCGCCGTTGACCGCGCGGAAGACCAGGCCGAAGACGGTGGCACCGACCAGGATGAACATCACGAAGGCCGACAGCTTGCCGGTGGTTTCCATCGCCTGGCGCAGCAGCTTGAGCGACAGGCGTCGCCGCAGGGTAGCCATGATCAGCGCGCCGGCGGCCCCCATTGCACCGCCTTCGGTCGGCGTTGCAATGCCGAGGAAAATCGTGCCGAGAACCAGAAAGATCAACATCAGCGGCGGCACCATCGTGGTGACGACACGGGTTGCAAGCTTGAGGCCGCGAAGCGAGCGGGCTTCCGGTGGCAGGGCCGGGGCCGCTGTTGGTTTCAGAATGGTGATCAGGACGACATAACCGACATAAAGGGCCGTCAGGATCAGTGCCGGGACAATGGCCCCTTCGTACATGTCACCGACGGAGCGGCCAAGTTGATCGGCCATGATGATCAGTACCAGTGAGGGCGGGATGATCTGGGCCAGTGTTCCCGAAGCTGCGATGACACCGCAGGCGAGCCGTTTGTCGTAACCGTAACGCAGCATGATGGGCAGCGAGATGAGCCCCATCGAGATCACTGATGCCGCTACCACGCCGGTTGTCGCGGCCAGCAGGGCGCCGACAAAAATTACCGCCAGTGCAAGGCCGCCGCGCATCGGGCCGAACAGCTGTCCGATCGTGTCGAGCAGATCCTCGGCCATGCCCGATCGTTCAAGAATCAGGCCCATGAATGTGAAGAAGGGGATGGCCAGCAGCGTGTCGTTGGCCATGATGCCGAAGACACGTTCTGGCAGGGCCTGAAACAGGGCCGGTTGCAGCAGCCCGAGTTCGATGCCGATCAGGCCGAATAGGATGCCGTTGGCGGCCAGGGCAAACGCGACCGGGTAGCCGAACAGCAGAAATAGAACCATGGCACCGAACATCAGCGGCGCCATGTTGGCAATGACCCATTCCATTACGGCTTCTCCTTGGCGATGGCAGCAATTTCAGCAGCGAGTTCCTGCTCGGCCGAGTGCGTTTCAGCCTTGCTGTTGGGGTCGGCGATCCGGCCGGCAAGAAAGGCGATGCGCTTGATCAACTCGGAGACGCCCTGCAGCGCGAGCAGTGAAAAGCCGACGGGGAGCAGGAGCTTCACCGGCCAGCGAATGAGGCCGCCGGCATTGGCGGAATATTCGTTGATGCGCCAGGATTCGGCGACCAGTGGAATGGACAGTGACAGGATCACCAGGACGATGGGCAGCAGGAAGAACAGGGTGCCGATGATGTCGATGACCGCCTGTCCTTTGGGCGATAGCCGCCCGGAAAGCACATCGATGCGCACATGCTCGTTCTTTTGCAGCGTGTAGGCGGCGGCGAGCAGGAAGATGGCCGAAAACAGGTACCACTGGATTTCCAGCAGGCCGTTGGAGCTGTTGTCGAAGGCGAAGCGGTAGCTGGCGTTGCCGGCGCTGATCAGGGTCATGACCAGGACCAGCCAGAACGCCCCTTTGCCGATCCGCTCGTTGAGCCAGTCGATGGCCCGCGAGAGCTGAAGCAGAAGGGTCATGGATGTCCTCCTCGTTGGTGCGACGCCCGGCTTCTGGTGTGGCCGGGATTGTTGGAAAATACGTGCTTGGCAATTTACCGACGGGAAGTGATGTCGAACATGGTGGAAATCCCTACTAACGGCGCGATCACGCGCATTTGTCTGGTGCGTCACGGCGAGACGGAATGGAATGCCGAACGCCGGATTCAGGGACAGACCGACATCGCCCTCAATGCGACCGGTGTCCGGCAGGCGGAAGCGGCCGGGCGCTGGCTGCGGGGCGCCGGGCTGTCGGCACTCTATGCCAGCGATCTGCAGCGGGCCTGGGTGACGGCGCTGGCGATCGGTCGGGCGACCGGTCTCCAGCCGAGCGCGGCGCCGGAATTGCGCGAGCGCCGCTATGGCGTGTTCGAAGGCTTGACCTACGCTGAAGCCGAGGCGCGTTTTCCGGAGGGCTATGCCGCCTTCGAGGGGCGTAATGCCGATTACGATTTCGCCGGCGGCGAGAGCCTGAAGACAATGTTCGCCCGCGTCACCGGCAAATTGTGCGAGCTGGCCGAGCGGCATCGCGGGCAATCGCTGGCGGTGGTCGTGCATGGCGGCGTGCTCGATATCGTCAATCGTTTCGTGCGCGGCAACCCGCTCGAGACGCCACGCGATTTCCTGATTCCCAATGCCGGCCTGAACTGGATTTCCGCGGTCGACGGGCAGTGGACCCTGGAAAGCTGGGGCGAAACCGCACACCTGGCGGGCGGGGCGCTGGACGAACTGCCTTCGTGATAGAATTTCCGCCCTTTTCTTCAACGGCTTGAGGCATTCCCCCATGTTTTCCGCGAAAGACACCCTGGCAAAGGTTGACCCCGAACTCTGGCAGGCCGTTACGGCCGAGAATCTGCGCCAGGAAGAGCACATCGAACTGATCGCGTCCGAAAACTATGTCAGCAACGCAGTCATGGAAGCCCAGGGCTCGCAGTTGACCAACAAGTATGCCGAAGGCTATCCCGGCAAGCGTTACTACGGCGGTTGCGAGCACGTCGACGTCGTTGAACAGATCGCCATCGACCGCCTGAAGGCGCTGTTCGGCGCCGATGCCGCCAACGTTCAGCCGAACTCCGGCTCGCAGGCTAACCAGGCCGTGCTGATGGCCTTTGCCAAGCCGGGCGACACGATCATGGGCATGAGCCTGGCCGAAGGCGGCCACCTGACGCACGGCATGCCGCTGAACATGTCCGGCAAGTGGTTCAACGTCGTCGCCTACGGCCTCGACGCCAACGAAGCCATCGACTACGACAAGATGGAAGCGCTGGCCCGCGAGCACAAGCCGAAGATCATCGTCGCCGGTGCCTCGGCCTATTCGCTGCGCATCGACTTCGAGCGTTTCGCCAAGATCGCCAAGGAAGTCGGCGCCATTTTCTGGGTTGACATGGCGCACTACGCCGGCCTGATCGCCGCCGGTTTCTATCCGAACCCGGTGCCGCACGCCGACGTCGTCACCTCGACCACGCACAAGACGCTGCGCGGTCCGCGCGGCGGCATCATCCTGATGAAGGCTGAGCACGAGAAGGCGATCAATTCCGCCATCTTCCCGGGCCTGCAGGGCGGTCCGCTGGAGCACGTCATCGCCGCCAAGGCCGTTGCCTTCAAGGAAGCGGCCTCGCCGGAATTCAAGCGCTATCAGGAGCAAGTGGTGAACAACGCCCGCGTGATGGCCAGGGTGCTGGGCGAAGAGCGCGGTCTGCGCATCGTCTCCGGCCGTACCGAAAGCCACGTTTTCCTGGTCGACCTGCGGGCCAAGAACCTGACCGGCAAGGAAGCCGAAGCCGCGCTGGGTCGTGCGCACATCACGGTCAACAAGAACGGCATCCCGAACGATCCGCAGAAGCCCTTCGTCACTTCCGGCATCCGCATCGGTTCGCCGGCGATGACGACGCGCGGTTTCACCGAGATCGAAGCCGAACAGATCGCCCACCTGATCGCCGACGTGCTCGACGCGCCGAACGACGAGGCGGTCGCCGCCACGGTGCGCGAGAAGGTTTCGGCGCTGTGCAAGCGCTTCCCGGTCTACGGTGCATAACGCGTCGCCGAACCGTTTCCCGGCACGCCCCCAGGCTTTCTCCGTTCGGGGGGCGCCGGGGGCGTTGTTGCATCTGGCCCGGTGGCCGATGTCCCTGCGGAGATCGACATGAAATGTCCGTTTTGCGGTGCCGAAGACACGGCGGTCGCCGATACCCGGTTGAATGACGAAGGTGATGTCGTCCGTCGTCGCCGCAAGTGCAATGCTTGCGACAAACGATTCACGACCTACGAGCGGGCCGAAATCCAGCTGCCGCAGGTGGTCAAGAAAAACGGTCTGCGCACCGAGTTCAGCCGCGAGAAGCTGCGCGCCAGCCTCGAACTGGCGCTGCGCAAACGGCCGGTATCGATCGAATCGGTCGATGCGGCCGTCGCCGATATCGAGGAGCGTCTGCTGTCGTCCGGCGAGCGCGAGATCGGCACGCAGCAACTCGGCGAACTGGTGATGCACGAGTTGCGGCGCCTGGACAAGGTGGCCTACATCCGCTTCGCGTCGGTCTATCGGAACTTCGAAGACGTCGACGCCTTCTCCCGGGCGATCAAGGAAGTCTCGCCGGCTTCCCGCAAAAAATGAGTTTTTCCGCCGTCGACCACGGCATGATGGCGCGCGCGCTGCAGCTGGCCGAGCGCGGGTTGTGGACGACCTCGCCGAACCCGCGCGTCGGTTGCGTGCTGGTGCGTGACGGCCTGGTCGTTGGCGAGGGCTGGCACGAAAAGGCCGGCGAGCCGCATGCCGAAGTCCACGCCTTGCGTGCCGCCGGCGACCGGGCGCGCGGCGCGACCGCCTATGTGACGCTCGAGCCGTGCAGCCACCACGGGCGTACGCCGCCCTGCGCCGAGGCCTTGATCGCCGCCGGCGTGACGCGCGTCGTCGCGGCGATGGAAGATCCCAATCCTCTGGTGGCCGGACGCGGTCTGGCGCTGCTGCGCGCCGCCGGTATCGATACGGCGAACGGTCTGCTCGAAGGCGAGGCGCGCGAGCTGAACATCGGTTTCGTGTCGCGGATGACCCGCGGTCGACCGTGGCTGCGCCTGAAAACCGCCGCCAGCCTGGATGGCAAGACCGCGTTGAACAATGGCCTCAGCCAGTGGATCACCGGTCCGGATGCCCGACGTGATGGTCATCGCTGGCGGGCGCGTGCCTGTGCGATCCTGACCGGGGTCGGTACGGTGCGCGACGACGATCCGCGCCTGACCGTGCGTGACGTCGAAACCTCGCGTCAGCCGCTGCGGGTGATCGTCGACAGCCGTCTGGAGACGCCGGTTTCCGCCAGGATACTGAGCGGCGGAAGCGTGCTGATCGCGGCTGCGGTCGACGATGCAGCAACGGCAAAAAAGGCCGCCGTGCTGCGGTCGACCGGCGCCGAAGTGGTTTTTCTGCCGAATGCCGCAGGCAAGGTTGAATTGCCGGACTTGCTGACCGAACTGGCGCGACGCGGCATCAATGAAGTGCATGCCGAAGCCGGGTTCAAACTCAACGGCTCGTTGCTGCGCGAAGGCCTGGTCGACGAATTCCTGATCTACCTGGCGCCGTGCCTGATCGGCCATGAGGCCGCCGGGATGTTCAATTTGCCGGCGCTGTCCGAGTTGTCCGGCAAACAGGCGCTGCGTCTGCGGGATGTGCGGCAGGTCGGCGCAGATATTCGCCTGATCGCACGGCCGAGTTAGGGCCGCACACGGCACAGGCCGGGTCGCGCCGGAAGCGGACGTTGCGCCAGGTCATGCTCAGCGCGTCGAGCATCAACAGGCGGCCGGACAGCGATTCGCCGATGCCGGCCAGCAGCTTCAGAGCCTCGGCTGCCTGCGAGCTGCCGACGATGCCGGTCAGCGGGGCAAAAACGCCCATCACCGCGCAGCGGGTTTCTTCGACATCCTCGGCTTCCGGAAACAGGCAGTGATAGCAGGGGGCGTCGTCGTGCGCCAGGTCGTAGACGCTGATCTGTCCGTCGAAGCGGATCGCCGCGCCGGAAACCAGCGGCTTGCGGTGATGGACGCAGGCGCGGTTGATCGCATGGCGGGTGGCGAAATTGTCGGTGCAGTCGAGCACCACGTCGGCGCTGGCGACCAGCGTATCGAGCTCGTCGCCGGCCAGCCTTTTTTGTAGTGGAACGACGTCGACCGCAGGATTGATCGCGGCCAGCGCCTGGCGCCCGGATTCGGCCTTGGCCATGCCGACGCGCGCTTCGGTGTGCAGGATCTGGCGCTGCAGGTTGGTCAGGTCCACCGTGTCGTCATCGACCAGCGTCAGCCGGCCGACGCCGGCTGTGGCCAGATAGAGCGCCGCCGGCGAGCCGAGACCGCCGGCGCCGACGACCAGCGCGTGGGCGTCGAGTATCTTCTGCTGGCCTTCGATGCCCAGCGCGTCAAGGAGGATGTGGCGGCTGTAGCGGAGAAGCTGCTCGTCGGTCACTTGTACTCGCGCCATTCCGGCGGCGTGTCGTCATGATCGCCGTGCGGGCGCTGTTCCCAGGCCTGCACGTAGGCTTCGTGCGCCGAGCGCTTGAGACGCTTTTCCGGGGCGTCGAGATTGTGCAACTGGGTTTCCTCGACGTAATGGATCAGCGCGCGGGTGAGTTTGCTCATCAGCGTGTTGTCGAGGTGATAGCCCTTGTCGACCAGATGGTCTTCGAGCTCGGCCAGGGTGTGTTGCTGCAGGTCGTAGGCGACGCCGACGGTGCGCTTTTCGCTGTGCGGATCGACGTCGACCGCATCAACGCGCCGCAGGTCGTCGGCCGCTTCCGGGACCTGCCCGGGCGGGAATTTGGAGAAGAGGATCTCGCGGTTCTTCCTGAGGTCTGCGTTGCCCATCATCCCTCCCAGCGCGTGGTTTTACTTCGTCTTATTCTGCATGATCTGCAAACCCTTGAGAAGGTTCAGGGCCTGCTGGAACTGGTGGTCGTCGCTACTGGCGTATTCCAGGCGCTGCGGCATTTCGTCGTCTTCGTCCTTGGCCTTGCCTTGCGCCTTGTTCTGCGACTTGGCGGCGTCGGGCTTGTTGGCTTCCTTGTCGCGGTCGTTTTCCAGATGGCGGTCGAGGTCGGCTTCGCGCAGGCGGATCGCGCTGCTGGTCTTGCCGCCTTCCTCGACGACGATGTCCGGCGTGATGCCCTTGGCCTGGATCGAGCGGCCGTCCGGCGTGTAGTAGCGGGCTGTGGTCAGCTTGATTGCGGTGTTGCCGGGCAGCGGCAGGATCGATTGCACCGAGCCCTTGCCGAAGGTCTGCGTGCCCAGGATCACCGCACGCTTATGGTCCTGCAGCGCGCCGGCGACGATTTCCGAGGCCGAAGCCGAACCGCCATTGACCAGCACGACGATCGGCACTTTCTTGACCGCGGCCGGCAGCGTGCGCAGCGGATCTTCCTTGCTGCCGCGCAGGTAATCGCGCGAGCGGGCCAGGTAATCCTGCTTGGCATCCTCGGTGCGGCCGTCGGTCGACACGACCTTGACGTCCGGCGGCAGGAAGGCTGCCGAGACGCCAATGGCGCCGTTGAGCAGACCGCCCGGGTCATTGCGCAGGTCGAGCACGAGGCCCTTCAGGTCGCCGTCCTTGTACAGTTTGCCAAGGTGACGGGCGAGATCGCCGATGGTGTTTTCCTGGAACTGGGTGATGCGGATCCAGCCGTAGCCGGGTTCGGTCAGCTTGGACTTGACGCTTTGCACCTTGATGACTTCGCGGATCAGCGTGATTTCCAGCGGCTTGACTTCGCCCTTGCGGAGGATGGTCAGTTTGATCGGGGTCTTCGGTTTGCCGCGCATCTTCTTGACGGCGTCCGACAGCGTCAGTCCCTTGACCGGTGTTTCGTCGAGCTTGAAGATCAGGTCGCCGGCCTTGACGCCGGCGCGGAAGGCGGGGGTGTCCTCTATCGGCGAGACCACCTTGACCAGGCCGTCTTCCATGCCGACCTCGATGCCCAGGCCGCCGAATTCACCTTGCGTGCCGACCTGCAGATCCTTGAAGGCGTCGGCGTCGAGGTAGGTGGAGTGCGGGTCCAGGTTGGACAGCATGCCGGAGATCGCATTGGCGATCATTTTCTTGTCTTCGACCGGTTCGACGTAACCCTGCTTGATCGCCCCGTAGACCTCGGCGAAGGTGCGCAGGTCCTCGATCGGCAGACCGGGTTTGACATCCTTTTCGGCAAAGGCCGGCAAGTTGAGGGTGATCAGGGCACCGGCGACGAAACCGCCGATGGTCAGGCTGATGGATTTGGCTTTGCTCATTTCAAACTGGCCCAGGACAAGGGGTCGATCGGTTGGCCTTGATGGCGGATTTCAAAGTATAGCCCGGATTCCGGATTGCCTCCGGTATTGCCCGTGGTGGCGATTGTTTCGCCGCCGCTGACGCTCTGGCCGACCTGCTTGAGCAGCGAGTCGTTGTTGCCGTAGATCGACAGGTAGGCGTCGCCGTGATCGACGATCAGCAGGTTGCCGAAACCGCGCATCCACTCGGCAAAAACCACCCGGCCGTTGGCCACCGCCTTGACCGGCGCGCCGCTTTCGCTGCGGATGAACAGCCCGCGCCAGGTGCCGCCGCCTTCGCGCGGCTTGCCGAAGCGGCCGGTTACCGTGCCGCGGACAGGCAGGCGCAAGCTGCCCTTCTGTTTGGCAAAACGACCGTCGTTGGGCATCGGCTCGTAGGTGTTTTCCGGTCCGCCGGGCGTGGGCTTGCTGCTGGCCACCGGGGGCGCGGCCGGGGCCGGTTTGCCGGTTTCCTGAGCGCGTCTGGCCTGCTCCGCCGCTTGCCGGCGCTTGCCGGCTTCGGCTGCACGTGCCGCAGCGGCCTGCTGGGCGAGGATTTTCGACAGCCGGTCGATCAGTTGCGTCAGGCGTTTTTCGTCACGTTGCAGGGCGCCGATTTCCTTGCGCTGCGCCTGTACCTTGCTGGAAATCTGCGCGTAGAGCGATTTGCGTTCGGCGCGCTGTTTTTCCAGTTCGGCCTGGCGTTTCTTCTGTTCGGCCTCGACCTCGGCCAGTTCGCTGGTGCGGTCCCGGACGTCGGCCGCCAGGCGTTTCTTCTGAGCGATGGTGCTGCTGATTTCCGCCATCAGGTCGGCGCGGCTGTGGGCAATGGCCGACAGGTAATGCAGGTCGCGCGCCGTCTGGTTCGGATCGTCGCCGTTGAGCAGCATCTGCAGGGCGTCGGGTTTGCCGCGCAGGTACTGGCGGTGCAGCAGTTGTTCCAGCTGTTGCTGTTGCTGACCAAGTGTGCCGCCGAGCTCCCTGGACTGGTTTTCCAGGTTTTCCAGTTGTTTTTGCAGTTGACCGCGCTGATTCGAGAGTTCGAGCAGTTCGCGTTGCAGGCGGGAAATCTGCCGTTCCGATTCGCGCAGCCGGTCGGCGGCGTCGGCCCGGTCACCTTCGCTGGTCGACAGTTCCTTGCGCAGGTTGTCGATCCGGCCGCGCAACTCGCCCAGGTCGGCCTTTTTTTCGGCAATCTCGGGGGATGCGTTGCGTTGTGCGGCAACCGGCTGGGAGAGCAGGAACGCGAGCCCGGCGAGGGCGATCTGGCGCAGTATGCTGCGTGTTCCTTGAGCGGACATCGTTCTGCTTGGCGGGCGGGGTTCTGAGAAATCGAGCGCGTATTCTATAATCAACCGTTCAATCAAACCGGGGTTTCATCTTGGAAGTTGCTTCCTTCAACCTGATCGAGAAACAGGAGCACATCGAAACGGCCGCGCGCGCGCTCAAATCGATCGCGCATCCATTGCGCCTGAAGATACTCTGCGTGCTCGGCGATCAGGAGGCTTGTGTGCAGGACATCGTCGATGCTGTCGGAACCTCGCAGAGCAATATTTCCCAGCATCTGGCGATTCTTCGGGAAAAGGGCGTCCTGGTGACGCGTAAGGATGCCAACCGGGTGTTTTACCGGGTTGGCGATCAGCGCACGCTGCAACTGGTCGGTATGATGCGCGAGGTTTTTTGCGGGAGTGAGGCTTAGGTTATGCCGATGGAGTTCATCAATCAAAACATTCTGCTCATCGGCATCGTTGTCGTCAGCGGACTCGGGCTGCTCTGGCCGCTGCTGTTCCGGCCGGTCGGCAAGGCCGTCAATCCAGGGGAGGCGACGCTGCTGATCAACCGTGAAGAAGCGGCGGTGCTCGACGTGCGCGAGCCGGCCGAGTTTGCGGCCGGGCATATACCGGAGGCGCTCAATATTCCGGTGGCGAAGCTGGACGAGCGCCTGGGCGAACTCGAGAAGTACCGGGAAAAGCCGTTGATCGTCTGTTGCGCCGCCGGCATGCGTTCGAACAAGGCATGTGCGGAGCTCAAGAAGCAGGGCTTCGCCCATCTCAACAATCTCAGCGGCGGTGTCGATGCCTGGGTGGCTGCGGGGTATCCGCTGAAGAAGGCGGGGCGTAAATGAGCCGGCCGGTGCTGATGTACACGACGGCAGTTTGCCCTTACTGCACTCGCGCCAAGCAATTGCTGGCCGCGCGAGGCGTCACGCAGATCGAGGAAGTCCGGGTCGATCTCGATCCGGACCGGCGCGATGAAATGATGCAGAAAACACAGCGGCGTACCGTGCCGCAAATCTTCATCGGCGACACGCATGTCGGCGGCTGCGACGATCTGGTCGCCCTCGACAAGGCAGGCGGTTTGTTGCCCCTGCTGGCCGGTGAGGCCTGAACCTTTTTTTCTCAGAAAGTGATCCATGGAACAGAACGAACAACAACCGGTTTTCGGCATCGAAAAACTCTACGTCAAGGACCTCTCCGTCGAGGTGCCGAATGCGCCGGAAATCTTTCTCGAACAGGAAGCGCCGCAGGTCTCCATCCAGTTGAATACCACCGGCCGCGGCGTCGGCGAAAATGTCTATGAAGTGGTGTTGACCGTGACCGTCACGGCCAATATCGGCGACAAGACCGTGTTCCTGGTCGAAGTCGGTCAGGCAGGCATCTTCCGCGTACAGAACGTGCCGCAGGAACAGATGGAGCCGCTGATGGCGATCGCCTGCCCGAACGTGCTCTTCCCCTATGCCCGCGAAGCGGTGTCCGACGCGGTCGTGCGTGCCGGCTTCCAGCCGATCGTCCTGCAGCCGGTCAATTTCGAAGGCATGTACATGCAGCGCCTGCAGGAACAGCAGGGCGCACCTGACACGCCGCTGCAGTAATCATCATGCGCTGCCTGTTCGCCGTTCTCGCCCTTCTCGTTTCGTTGCCGTCGCTGGCGGCGGACTACCGGTCGGTCGGCGTGCCGGCAGCCATCCTGTATGACGCACCGTCCGACAAGGCTCGAAAGCTGTATCTGATCAAGACTGCCACGCCGGTCGAGGTCGTCGTCAAACTTGAAGGCTGGCTGAAGGTCCGCGACGCTGAAGGCAGTCTGGCCTGGATTGCCAGTAGTCAGCTGGTCGATCGCCGTACGCTGATCGTCACGGCCGCCCATGCCGAACTGCGGGCGGCCGATAACGACAACGCACCGGTCAGCCGGCAGGTCGAGAAGTGGGTGGTGCTCGATTATGCCGGTCCGGCGGCGCCCGGCTGGGTTCGGGTCAGCCATCCCGAGGGCGGTAGCGGGTTCGTTCGCGCCAATCAGGTCTGGGGTCTATGAGAATTGCCATGTTGGGCGCCGGTGCCTGGGGCACGGCGCTGTCCATCGCTTTTGCCGATCGCCATGCGGTGAGCTTGTGGTCCCGCGAGGCGGATGTTGCGGTCGACCTGCGTGAAACCCGCGAAAACCGCCGCTTTTTTCCGGGCTATCGTCTGCCCGAATCGGTACGGATTGAAACCGTTTTCGCCGCTGCGCTGACCGATGTCGACCTGGTGATCGTGGCGACGCCGATGGCCGGTCTGCGACCGAGCGTCGAAAATCTTGTCGCCGCCGGCTGTCGGGCGCCGATCCTGTGGGTCTGCAAGGGATTCGAGGCCGGTAGCGGCAAACTGGCGCATCAGGTGGTGGCCGATATCGTTCCCGCCGGGCAGATTTACGGAGCGCTGTCCGGCCCGAGCTTTGCCGAGGAGGTGGCGGCCGGCCATCCGACCGCCGTCAGTCTGGCCGCCAGCGACGGGGCTTTTGCCCGTCGCGTGGCACGCGAACTGCACGGCGGTAATCTGCGCATCTACGCCAACGACGATCTGGTCGGCGTCGAGGTCGGCGGGGCGGTCAAGAATGTGCTGGCCATTGCAACCGGCGTCTGCGACGGCCTGGGCCTTGGCCTGAATACGCGGGCGGCGTTGATCACCCGCGGCCTGGCCGAGATCGCCCGCCTCGGCGTGGCGCTTGGCGGGCAGCGCGAAACCTTCATGGGCCTGGCCGGCATGGGCGACCTGATCCTCACCTGTACCGGCGATCTGTCGCGGAACCGGCGGGTCGGTCTGGGGCTGGCGCAGGACAAGGCGCTGGCACAGATTCTCGACGAACTCGGGCATGTTGCCGAAGGGGTATTTACTGCCCGCGAAACGGTTCGTCTGGCCGAGCGTCTCGGGATCGAGATGCCGATCAGTCAGGCGGTGGCGGCAATGCTCGATGATGGCCTGAGCGCCCGCGACGCGGTGGCTCGCCTGATGGCCCGGGATCCCAGGGAAGAGCTGGAGTAGGCGCGCGCTCAGATCGCCTGCGCACCGCCGAAGCCGTTCTGACGCCAGGCTTCGAATACCGTTACCGCGGCGGCGTTGGAGAGGTTCAGGCTGCGCTGGCCGGGCAGCATCGGCAGACGTAGACGTTGTCCAGCCGGGAATTCCTGCAGCAGCGGGTCGGGCAGGCCGGCCGTTTCGCAACCGAAGACGAAGACATCGCCGGGCAACAGCGGCGTGGCGTACAGATTGCCGCTGCCTTTGGTCGTCATCGCGAACATTCGTCGCCCGGCCAGTGCGGCCCGGCAGGCCGACCAGTCGGCATGACGAATCAGTGTCGCATATTCGTGGTAATCCAGGCCGGCGCGCCGTAGATGCCGGTCGTCCAGCGAAAACCCCAGGGGCTCGACCAGATGCAGTTCGGCACCGGTATTGGCGCACATCCGGATGATGTTTCCGGTATTGGGTGGAATTTCCGGTTGGTGCAGGACGACGGCGAACACGATGGATTTCCGGCAAAAGCGCGGATTCTAGCCTTTCAAGGCCCGGGCGACGATGCCGATGTGTACCTCGATGGCCCCGTGCAGGCGCAATACCCGGGCGCATTCGTCGGCGGTGGCGCCGCTGGTCAGCACGTCGTCGACCAGCAGGACGCGCAGGCCGTCGAGGCTAGCCGCGCATGCGAAGGCGCCGCGGACATTGGCTGCCCGGGCGTTGAGCGGCAGATCTGCCTGATGGGCGGTGGGCCGGCATCGACGCAGACTGTTGAGGTCGACCGGGCATTGCAGGCGTTTTCCCAGATGTGTCGCCATTTCCCCCGCCTGGTTGAAGCCTCGTTCGCGCAGGCGCGACGGATGCAGCGGCATCGGCAGGATGCGGTCGACCGTCGGCAGTCCGTCAATTTCCGCCAGACGCGTTGCGAACCAGGGCGCGAGCGCCAGTCGCTGCCCGTATTTGAAGGCCTGAATCAGGCGATCGATCGGGAAATCGTAACGAAATGCCGCGTGGCAACTGGCGAAGTGCGGCGGCCGCTGCAGGCAGGTGCCGCACCGCTCGCCGTGGGTGGTCGGTTGCGCGCACTGCGGGCAGCGCTGTTCCGGCAATGCCGGCAGGTCATGGCAGCAGGCCTGACAGATCAGTAATTCATGGTCGGCACCGCATAACAGGCAGCTGTTCGGCAAATAGCGCCCGCTCAGCCGGGCGAAGCGACGCCTGCTCAGGATGGGATGGGGTAAAATTGACATCGACTCGCAGGCCTTCGATAATTCATAATTACGCTGTTGTCTGCCATAACCCTTTATTTCGCAAGGTTTTTCGATGCAAGCTCGTCCTCTCGCTGCTGTTTCCGACCTGTCCGTCGCCCCGGTCCGTTCCTGGACCCTGAACGAGGTGCTGGCGCTTTATGACTTGCCCTTGATGGATTTGATCTTCCGGGCACAGCAGGTTCATCGCGAGCATTTCGATGCCAATGCCATTCAACGCTCGACGCTGCTTTCCGTCAAGACCGGCGGTTGTTCCGAGGATTGTTCCTACTGTTCGCAGTCGGCACGCTACGAAACCGACCTCGAGCGCGAGCGTCTGATGCCGCTGGATGAAGTGGTCGCGGCGGCCAAGGTGGCCAGGGAAAAAGGCGCTTCGCGCTTCTGCATGGGTGCCGCGTGGCGCAGCCCCAAGGACAACGATCTCGATAAGGTGCTGGCGATGGTGCGCGAGGTCAAGGCGCTGGGCATGCAGACCTGCGTCACGCTGGGCATGCTGAAGGAAGGGCAGGCCGAACAGCTGAAGGAAGCCGGTCTTGATTACTACAACCACAATCTGGATACCGACAAGGAATTCTACGGCCAGGTGATCAAGACGCACACCCACGACGACCGGCTGGATACGCTGGATCAGGTGCGCGATGCCGGCATCAACGTTTGTTCCGGCGGCATCATCGGCATGGGCGAATCGCGCAAGAACCGCGCCGCGCTGATCGTTCAGCTGGCCAATCTGCCGACGCCGCCCGAATCGGTGCCGATCAACAACCTGGTGCCGATCCCCGGTACGCCGCTGGCCGATCAGCCGCGTCTCGATCCCTTTGAGTTCGTCCGCACGATCGCTGCCGCCCGCATCACCATGCCGTCTTCCTGGGTCCGCCTGTCGGCCGGACGTCAGGAAATGTCCGATGAAATGCAGGCGCTCTGTTTCCTGGCCGGGGCCAATTCGATGTTCTACGGCGACGAATTGCTGACCACCGGCAATCCGGCGGCCGAGCGTGACGATGCGCTGTTCGCCCGGTTGGGTCTGAAAGCGGTTTGAGCGCCGAAAATCCGCTATCCGGCTTTGTTGACCGCAGCACGGTCGTGCGGAGCTTCGATCGCGTCGCAAAAACGTATCCGGAGGCCGATTTCTTTGCCCGCGAGGTGGATCGGCGGATGCTGGAACGGCTCGATTACGTCCGAATCTCGCCACCGCGCATCGTCGATCTCGGTTGCAGTCGCGGCGCCAGTGTCGAGCATCTGCTGAAGCGCTATCCCGGGGCGGATGTCGTCGGCATCGATCTCTCATCGGCGATGCTTGCCGCCGGTCGCGCGGCCGGTCCGGCCTGGCGGCGCTGGCTGGGGCTGGAAAAGTCCGCACTGTTGCCCGTGGCTGCGGACGCCGCCCTTTTACCCCTGCGTTCGCGGTCGGCCGCGCTGGTCTGGTCCAATCTGCTGCTGCACTGGCTGGACAATCCGCTGCCGGCGCTGGCCGAGGCTCATCGTGTGCTGGAAGTCGGCGGTCTGTTGATGTTTTCGACGTTGGGGCCGGATACCCTCAAGGAATTGCGGTCGGCTTTTGCGGATGGCTATGCGCATACGCAGCGTTTTACCGACATGCACGATCTGGGCGACATGCTGGTCGAGGCCGGTTATGCCGACCCGGTGATGGACATGGAAGTCGTCACGCTGACTTACGACAGCCTGGATCAATTGTTCGGCGAATTGCGTGCCGCTGGCTCGACCTGCGCGATGAAGGCGCGGCGCCACGGACTGACCGGAAGCGGTCGGCTGACGGCGGTGCGTCGGGCTTACGAAGCGATGCGGCAGGATGGCCGCCTGCCGGCGACATTCGAAGTCATCTACGGTCATGCCTGGAAAGCCGAAGCAAAGGCGATCGGCGATGGGCGTGCCGTCATCCGCTTCGACCGCAAGCCGCGTTGAGCTTCAGTCGGGGCGCTTGTTATAGAAACGTAGCGGCGTTGGTTTTTCGTTGACCGGCACGGCGATTGCGCGACGCTTGCGCTCGCGGGCGCGCCAGCCAAGCAGGCCGGCGACAATCAGTGCGCTGACGAGCGCTCCGGGCAGTTCATCCGGCTTGCTCGACCACAGGTAGTGCACGCAGCCAAGTATCGCGATCGGATAGATACTGCGATGAAGTTCCTGCCAGCGTTTTCCACCGAGTCGACGAACCGCCCGTTTGCTGGATGTGGCGGCCAGTGGAATCAGTAGCAGGAACGCGGCAATGCCGACTGCGATGAAAGGATGCCGGGAAATATCCCGGGCCATGGCGTCGACCGCAAACCCCTGCGCTAACCAGAGATAGGCCAGCGCATGCAGGCTGCCATAGAAGAAGGTGATCAGGCCGGAAATACGGCGAAGCCGGGTCAGCCAGTGCCACTGAGTCCAACTGCGCAAGGGGGTGATGCTCAGGGTCAGGATCAGGAAATTGAGTGTCCAGCTGCCCGTGAAGGCCTGTACCGCGGTGATCGGTTCTTCTCCCAATGCGTCGTTCGCCGTCAGCCGGATGAACCAGGCGAGCGGGAGCAACGCCAGCAGGACGTAACTCGTCTGGATGAGCCGTAGCGGCGGTGTCTGTGGCGTGCGGTTCATAGACTGAGCGCGCTGCGCAGATCGGCGATGTCGTCTTCTGCCTCAGCGATCAGGTCGACGTAACGGGCACGATCCGCTTCGCGCATTTCCTGTTCATCGGGCGGAATGGCCATCGGTAACCATTCCTGATCGCTGCCGGCCAACAGGTTCGCAAAGTACAGCACATCGCGTACCGTGCAGGGGTTTTCGACGTTGAGCAGATGGTCGTGATCGCGTACCGCTTCGGTAATGCGTTCCGGGACACCCAGAACGTGCAACAAGCTTTCGCCGATACCTTCGTGCCAGCCGGCCAGCAGTTCGTGCATCGCCGGTGGATTGTCGCGGTAAGCGGGATATTCGGTGGCCCGGTAGAGCAAGTAAAAAATACCGATATCGTGCACCAGGCCGGCGAGCATCGCTTCGTCAGGGTTGATCCGGCCAAGCCGCCGCGCCAGCACGCGGGCAATTGCCGCGACCTGTACCGAGTGCGACCAGGCGCGATGCGCCAGTTCGTCGTAGCTGGCAAGGTTCCGGGACTTGAGCATCTGGTCCATTGCCACGGCCAGCGAAATCGTGCGCACGGCATCGAAACCGATGCGCCCGATGGCCGCCGACAAATCCGTGATCGCCTTGCCGCCCGGGTTGTAACTCACCGAATTGGCCAGGCGCAATAATTTGCTGGAGATCAGCGGTTCGACGCCGACCACCTGGACGACGCGATCAAGGTTGGCAAACGGATCCTTCAGCGTATTGCGGACGAGCAGGGCAGCATCCAGGCAGGTCGGGAAATTGACGTCGCCGGAAAGTTCATGGGCGATATCTTCAAGAATGCGGAAATGGATGGACTGGCTGTCTGAATTCATGGATCAACTGGAAATGTAGCGCTCCAGTTCAGCAATCAGGAATTGCTGGGCGCTGATGGTTTCCTTGACCAGGTCACCGATCGAAACGATACCGGCCACGCTGCCGTCGTCTTCCAGAACGGGCAGATGGCGGAAATGTTTTTCGGTCATCAGCGCCATGCATTGCTCAAGCGGCGTGTCGGGGGAAACATAGGCGACGCGGTCGCTCATGATGGCGCGGACCGGCGTCTCCTTGGAAGATTTTCCCTGCAGGATGACCTTGCGTGCGTAGTCGCGTTCGGAAAAAATGCCGACCAGACGTTCGCCATCAAGGACCAGCAGGGCTCCGACATTATGTCTGGCCATCAGGTCCAGTGCATGGAAGACCGTGTCGTCTGGCGCAACGACGGCCAGCGGATACTGTTTCTCGGCAAGCAGTTGCTTGAGTGTCTTCATGGTCGTCTCCAAGCTTGTCATTATGGTGTGCCGAGTCTATCCCCGGGACAATGTCCTAACAAGTCGCCAAAAGAAAAAGGCAGCCGCTGGCTGCCTTTTCGTCCGGTGCGGAGCGGCTTAGCGCAGACCGGCAGCGTAATCGGAGACCGCCTTGATTTCGGCGTCTGACAACTTGCCTGCGATCGTCCGCATCATGCCTTCGGGATCGTTGGCGCGTTCGCCGGCACGGAAGGCTTTCAGCTGGGCTTCGGTGTACTCGGCAAACTGGCCGGACAGCCGCGGATACTGGGCCGGCAGACCGGCGCCCGTCGGGCCGTGGCAACCGGCGCAGGCCGGAACGCCCTTGCGGAAATCGCCCTGGCGCCACAGCTTCTTGCCGAGCTCGATGGTCTTTTCGTTCTTGGCCGATTCCGGGGTCAGTTTCTGGCTGGCAAACCATGCGGCGACGTTCTTCATGTCTTCGTCGGACAGGGCTGCGACCATACCGGCCATGATGGCGTTGTCACGCGCGGCCGGTTTGCCTTCGCTGGCCTTGAAGTTGGTCAGCTGCTTGTAGATGTAGTGCTGAACTTGGCCGGCCAGTTTGGGATTGGCGGAGACCATGCTGTTGCCATCGGCGCCGTGGCAGGCGACACAGATGGTTTCGGCGACAAGCTTGCCCTTGGCAGGATCGGCTTTGGCCGGGGCTTCTTCGGAAGCGTGGGTAACGAAACTGGTAGCGAACAGAATCGCCATTGCCGCGGTACGGATCATTTTTTCGAACTCCTAGTGCGCGTTGACGGGCGCTTTGGCCGGAACGGAAGTTACAAACCTGCTATTCTATATCAGTTCCCCTTCTGCGAGGCGGGTCTTCCGCGTTTTTTATGCCTCTGTTCCAACAGGCGACCTTTTTGACAACGGTCGCCAATCTGCGAGATTTACCGCAGGATGCCGTCCGCGAAGTGGCCTTCGCCGGTCGTTCCAATGCCGGCAAGTCGTCGGCGATCAACACCCTGGCAGGCCGCGTGCGCCTGGCCTTCGTCAGCAAGACGCCCGGTCGGACGCAGCACCTGAACTATTTCACGGTTGCCGAAAACAAGTATCTGGTCGATCTGCCGGGTTATGGCTATGCCAAGGCGCCGGAGGAAATCCGCGCCCAATGGGAAGGGCTGATCGGTCCCTATCTCAGTCAGCGCTCGCCGCTGGTCGGGCTGGTTGTGATCATGGATTGCCGTCGTCCGTTCACCGATCTCGATCGCAACCTGATCGACTGGTTCCGGCCGACCGGCCGACCGATCCACATCCTGCTCAGCAAGGCGGACAAGCTGTCGCGTCAGGAGCAGACCAAGGTGTTGAAGGCGGTTCGTATCGAGCTGGCGAATTGGGGGGAGGGCGCCTATTCCGTCCAGTTGTTCTCCAGCCTGAAGAAAAGCGGGCTCGAGGAAGCGGAGAAGGTGCTGGCCGGCTGGTTGGATCTGCCGCTCGAAAAGAAACCGGCGCTGGAAAACAAAGGGCCCCCGGATAAGGGGGGTCCGGGGGCCAAAATGCCTCAACGTCGTCAAGGCACCCGCTCAGGGAGGTGAAGCGGGAGACAGCGCGTGCCATCTGGTGGAATTGGATGGAGGCGACTTGTGAAAGTTCCGTGATCGGCGGAAAATTTTCGATTTGTTCGAAAGGCTTTCAGCAATGACCAACCGCGGTGCCTTCCCTGCCACCCGCCTGCGCCGGATGCGACGCGACGACTTTTCCCGACGCCTGATGCGCGAGTCGATGCTTACGGTCGACGACCTGATCTACCCGGTTTTTGTCCACGAATTGCCGGGGCGGGCGCCGATTCCCTCGATGCCGGGGGTTGAGCGCCTGTCGATCGACGAGTTGCTGCGCGTCGGCGAGCGCATGCTGGAATTGGGCATTCCGCTGCTCGACATCTTCCCCGTCGTCGATCCGTCGGCCAAGAGCCTGGATGCGTGCGAGGCCTGGAACCCGGACGGTTTGAGTCAGCGGGCGATCCGTGCGCTGAAGGCGCGTTTCCCCGAATTGGGGGTGATGACCGATGTTGCGCTCGATCCATTCACCACGCATGGCCAGGACGGCATCATCGACGACGACGGCTATGTGCTCAACGACATCACCACCGAAGCGCTGGTCAGGCAGGCCGTGTCGCATGTCGAGGCCGGTGCCGACATCGTCTCACCGTCCGACATGATGGATGGGCGAATCGGCGCGATCCGCGATGCGCTGGAGGCGGCCGGCTATGTCAATGCGCGGATCATGGCCTATTCGGCCAAGTACGCCTCGGCCTTCTACGGCCCGTTCCGCGATGCCCTGGGCACTGCCGGCAACCTCGGCAAAGGCAACAAATACACCTACCAGATGGACCCGGCGAACAGCAACGAGGCGCTGCGCGAAGTTGCTCAGGACATCGCGGAAGGTGCCGACATGGTGATGGTCAAGCCGGGCATGCCGTATCTGGACATTGTGCGTCGGGTCAAGGACGAGTTCGGTGTGCCGACTTTTGCCTACCAGGTCAGCGGCGAGTACGCGATGCTGAAGGCTGCCGCACAGAACGGCTGGCTGAACGAGAAGGCGGTGGTGCTGGAAAGCCTGCTGGCCTTCAAACGAGCCGGGGCCGACGGAATCCTGACCTACTTTGCGCTCGACGTTGCCGAATACCTGAAGGCTTGAACGAAACGATTTCGCTGGATTCTTGCGGTCGACCGCAGGAATCCAGCGATTTTCACATCAACTCGCGGCCGCCTGCGAGAGGCAGGCGAAGTAGAGCATCGGCCATTGCTGCGGCCATTGCGCCAGCGGTTCGCGGCTGAAGCCGGAGCGTGCGTATTGCTCCCAGCGGCCGACGACGTAGCAGCGCAGCAGGTTGGCCAGTGCGCCGAAATCGGCGTCGGCCTTGAAGCTCTCCTGCGTCGCGGCGATGCGCAGGGCCTGCTTGAGCGCCGCCTCGACCTTGTCGAGCAGCGCGTTGATGCGCAACTGCAGGCGTTCGTTCTCATTGACCAGGGCGTCGCCGATCAGCACCCGGGTCATGCCGCGGTTCTTCTGGGCGAAGTTGAGCAGCAGGCCGAGGATCAGTTCGATCTGACGGAAACCGCGTTGCTCTTCGCCGGTGATCTGGTTGATGACGCCGAACAGGCTCTGCTCGATGAATTCGATCAGCCCCTCGAACATTTGCGCCTTGCTGGCGAAGTGGCGGTAGAGCGCGGCTTCGGAACAGGTCAGCTTGCCGGCCAGGGCGGCGGTGGTGATCTTTTCCCCCTTCGGGGTTTCCAGCATTTCAGCCAGGGTTTGCAGGATCTGCAGGCGGCGTTCGCCCGGTTTGGTCGCCATCGATGTCGTCCCTCGAATGATTTTTGTGGCGGAATTATAGTCGACCGCAACGTTGCGGCAATTGCGTTACCGACGAAACCTGAACGTCAACATAAGGCGATCGGCGAGAGCCAGCGCTCACCCACACGGTTTTCATGCCGAGCTTGCGGGCGGTAATCAGGTTGGCCAGGCTGTCCTCGACCATGATGCAGCGGCGCGGATCGAGGCGCTCGGCGCGCAGGAGCGCACGGAAGCCCTGCGGCATCGGCTTGGGCCTGAATTTCAGGCTTTCCACGGTGTAGACCGTGGCAAAGTGGCGATCCAGGCCGGTCAGTTCGAGCACTGCCTCGGCGTAGGCGCGCGGCGCGTTGGAGAACAGGATCTTGCGCCCAGGCAGGCGTTTGAGCGTGTGCAGCAGCGGTTTCTCGAACACCAGCATGCGGGCGAGGTCGGGAAACTGGTGGGTTTCGTGCAGGAAATGGCGCGGGTCGATTGCGTGGTGGCGGATCAGCCCGAGCAGGGTTGCGCCGTAGCGCTGCCAGTAATCCTGGCGCAGGCGGTTGGCGGTATTTTCGTCGAGGCCGAGATGGCGCTCGATATACTCGCGCATCGCCCGGTTGATGTGCGGGAAGATGTGCGGGGAAGCGTTGTGCAGCGTGTTGTCGAGATCGAACAACCAGACGCGCTGGGTATTGATGTTGGCTATGGCCGCTCCTTACCGTCGCTTAACCAGCCTTTGGCTGGTTAGCCTCCGCCGCAAGAAGCCCGCTGTGCGGGCGTCTTGTCAGTGCGACTTGATCATCGTGCCGACGCCGTGGTCGGTCAGGATTTCGAGCAACAGCGCGTGTTCGACGCGACCGTCGATGATGTGCACGCCCTTGACGCCGTTGCGGGCGGCATCGAGCGCCGAGCCGATCTTCGGCAGCATGCCGCCGGACAGCGTGCCGTCGGCGACCATTTCGTCGATCTCCTTTGGCGTGATGCCGGTGATCAGGTTGCCGGCCTTGTCGAGCACGCCCGGGGTGTTGGTCAGCAGCACCAGCTTCTCGGCCTTGAGCACTTCGGCGATCTTGCCGGCAACGACGTCGGCGTTGATGTTGTAGGTCTCGCCTTCGTCGCCGACACCGATCGGGGCAATCACCGGGATGAACGAGGCCTTGTCGAGGTGGTCGATCAGCGACGGGTCGATCTTGGTGATCTGGCCGACCTGGCCGACGTCGATCAGGTCGCCCGGATGGTCCTTGTCTTCCAGCATCAGCTTCTTGGCGCGGATGCAGTTGCCGTCCTTGCCGGTCAGGCCGACGGCCTTGCCACCGTGCTGGTTGATCAGGTTGACGATGTCCTTGTTGACCTGGCCGCCAAGCACCATTTCGACGACTTCCATGGTTTCGGCGTCGGTGACGCGCATGCCCTGGATGAACTCGCCCTTCTTGCCGACGCGGGTCAGCAGGTTTTCGATCTGCGGGCCGCCGCCATGCACGACGACGATGTTGAAACCGATCAGTTCGAGCAGGACGACGTCGCGGGCGAAGCAGCTTTTCAGGTGCTCGTCGGTCATCGCGTTGCCGCCGTACTTGACGACGATGGTCTTGCCGTGGAAACGCTTGATGTAGGGCAGGGCTTCGGCCAGAACGGCGGCCTTGGTGGCGGGGGCGAGGTTTTCGATGCTCATGGCGGGCTCCGTTGCGAATCGCCGCGGATTGTACAAAGAAAACGCTTGGAACGGGATTCCAACCCGGTCCCGCCGACCTGTTGGAAACCCGCTAACCGCCTTGGAACCGCTCGTCACATGGCTTTCAATTCGCGCTTCTGCCATTCCGGCAGCAGCAGGATGGCATCCCGGTTGCTCCACGAGAAGCAGGATTCGGCGGCTTGCTGCCACGGCAGCCAGCGGTGATCGCGATGTTCCTCCGGCGAACGAAGGATGGGCGGTCGTGCGGGAAGGCAGAGTCCGAAAACGTGCTCGGTGTTATGCGTGACGCCGGGTGCATAACGTTGTCGCCAGGTGGCAAAGATCTCGTAGGTATTGGCGATTCGCCAGTCGCTCAGGATGCCGGTATCGGTGGAAATGCCGGTTTCTTCGAGAACTTCCCGACGGGCCGTTTCAACCGGATCTTCGTTTCTTTCGCGGCTGCCGGTGACCGATTGCCAAAAGCCGGGATGTGCGGCGCGTTCGAGCAGCAGGACGTCAAGGGCTGCCGTGTGGATGACGACCAGTACCGAGACGGGTTGTTTCCAGGTGCTCACGGCCGGGGCCAGTCCGGGAGGTCGGCTGTTTTGAGGTCGAGGATGAATGCCAGCGCAGCTGTGCCGCCCTCTTCGCGCGCCTGGCAGGAGGCTTCCAGCGTCTCGAGCAGGGCGGCGATGGGCACAGGATCCCTCGCTTGCAGGGCCGTCATGCCGTAACAACGGACGATACTCGGTGCGTCCTTTTGCCAGTCGGCATCGGTCAGGCAGTCGTACAGTGCGTCGAGATTGGGCGCATAGTAATCGGGGAGATCGAGTGCATTCCCGATGGCCTGCAAAGCGTCGCGGATTTTTTGGCAATTTGACAGGTCGACCGCAAAAGTCGCCGTGGCGGGCTGTGCGTCGTCGAGGCGATGCAATCCAACCGGAAAAGCGGGCATGGGGTCGTTGTTCATTGGCTTATTCCCGGATTCGTCGGAATGTCTCGTAGTGGTCCGCCGTGTAGTAGTACTCGCCGGGTTGCCCGGCGACGATGCGGCGCGGGCCGCGGTCGCGGCGACCGGGCGTCGGGACGGTGTATTCCCGATAATAGCCACGGGCCTGCTGCGGCAGCCGTTTTTCGAAGTTGTTGAAGACGATGCCGTCCCGCGAATACGGGAAGGGGCCGCCGCGTTTGATCGTTGTCAGGGTGTCGCGGGCTTCGACCGGAAGTTCGCGTAGTTCGACCCAGTTCGCGTCGCGTGGGCCATTCCAGAATGCAAAAGCGCTTCCGATCGCCAGCAGCAGGGCGATCAGGAAGCGCAGCCAGAAGCGCATGGCGGTTTAGGCCTGGCTGATTCCGACCTGGGTTTCCACCTTCTGGCGCAGACGGATGTGCAGTTCGCGCAGTTGCTTCTCGTCGACCGCCGAGGGTGCGTCGGTCAGCAGGCACTGGGCGCGCTGCGTCTTCGGGAAGGCGATCACGTCGCGGATCGACTCGGCGCCGGTCATCATCGTGACGATACGGTCGAGGCCGAAGGCCAGGCCGCCGTGCGGCGGCGCGCCGTACTTCAGCGCGTCGAGCAGGAAGCCGAACTTGGCCTGCTGTTCTTCCGGACCGATGTTGAGCGCGGCGAAAACCTTCTCCTGTACGTCGGCGCGGTGGATACGCACCGAGCCGCCGCCCAGTTCCCAGCCGTTCAGCGCCAGGTCGTAGGCCTTGGCCAGGCACTTGCCGGGATCGGTCGTCAGGAACTCGAGGTGCTCGTCCTTCGGGCTGGTGAAGGGGTGGTGGCAGGCCGTCCAGCGCTTGGATTCGTCGTCGTACTCGAACATCGGGAAGTCGATGACCCACAGCGGGGCCCACTTGGCGCCGGTGACGTAGCCCTTCTCGTGGCCGATCTTGATGCGCAGCGCGCCGATGGCGTCGCTGACGATCTTGGCCTTGTCGGCGCCGAAGAAAATCAGGTCGCCGGATTGGGCGCCGGTGCGCTCGATGACCGTGCGCAGCGAGGCTTCGGAGAGGTTCTTGACGATCGGCGACTGCAGGCCGGTTTCGTTGATCTGCGAGACATCGTTGACCTTGATGTAGGCCAGACCCTTGGCGCCGTAGATGCCGACGAACTTGGTGTATTCGTCGATCTCGCCACGGGTCAGGCTGGCGCCGCCCGGAATGCGCAGCGCGGCGATGCGGCCGCCCTCGCTGTTGGCGACGTTGGCAAAGACCTTGAAGGCGACGTCCTTGAAGGCATCGGCGACGTCGACCAGTTCCAGCGTGACGCGCAGGTCCGGCTTGTCGGAGCCGTAGCGGCGCATGGCTTCGGCGTAGGTCATGCGCGGGAATTCCGGCAGATCGACGTCGATGGCTTCCTTGAACACGGTGCGGATCAGCTTTTCCATCAGTGCGGTGATTTCGGCCTCGCTCATGAACGAGGTCTCGATATCGACCTGGGTGAATTCCGGCTGGCGGTCGGCGCGCAGGTCTTCGTCGCGGAAGCATTTGGTAATCTGGTAGTAGCGATCGTAGCCGGCCACCATCAGCAACTGCTTGAACAGCTGCGGCGACTGCGGCAGCGCGAAGAACTGGCCGTCATGCACGCGCGACGGCACCAGGTAGTCGCGGGCGCCTTCCGGCGTGGACTTGGTGAGCATCGGCGTTTCGATGTCGATGAAGCCGTTGTCGTCGAGGAAGCGGCGGAAGGCGCGCGCCGTCTTGTAGCGCAGCAGCAGGTTCTGCTGCATCTGCGGGCGGCGCAGGTCGATGACGCGGTGCGTCAGACGGACGTTTTCCGACAGGTTCTCGTCGTCGAGCTGGAAGGGCGGGGTGACCGAGGGATTGAGCACCTCGATCTCGTGGCAGAGCACTTCGATCTCGCCCGAGGCCAGGTTGGCGTTGGTCGTGCCGGCCGGACGCGGACGGACCTTGCCGGTGATCTTCAGGCAGAACTCGCTGCGCACCGACTCGGCGATCTTGAAGGCATCGACGCGATCCGGATCGCAGACCACCTGGGCCAGGCCGTCGCGGTCGCGCAGATCGATGAAGATGACGCCGCCGTGGTCGCGACGACGGTGGGCCCAGCCGCACAGGGTGACGATCTGGCCGTCGAGGGAGGCGTTGAGTTGTCCGCAGTAATGGGTACGCATGGATGAATCCGTTGGGTTGCTGATTAGTGATTGTGGGGAGCGATGCGGGGCGCTGTCGGCGGTGCTACAACCCCCATCGAAATGATGTACTTGAGTGCTTCCTCGACCGTCATGTCGAGTTCGATGACATCGGTTGCCGGTAGCATCAGGAAGAAGCCGGAGGTCGGGTTCGGCGTGGTCGGCACGTAAACGCTGACGAACTCTCCTGACAGGTGAGTACGCAGTTCCCCGCCTGGTTTGCCTGTGAGGAAAGCAATGGTCCACGCGCCCTGGCGCGGATACTGAATCAGTAGCGCTTTCCGAAAGGCGTTGCCGTTCGGCGAAAAAAGCGTATCGGAGACCTGCTTGACGCTTTTGTAAACCGAGTTGACCACAGGAATTCGGCTGAGCAGCATGTCCCACCAACTGACCAGTTTCTGGCCGATGAAGTTTGCGGCAAGCAGGCCCGTCAGGAAAATCATTGCCAGGGTCAACAGAGCTCCGACGCCAGGCAGGGAAAAGCCGATCAGGTTTTTCGGATGAACGGATTCAGGCAGTAGCCGGAGCGACTGATCCAGTGTTTCGACGATGGCCGAAAGCACCCAGGCAGTGATGACCAGCGGGACCCAGATCAGCAGTCCCGTGATGAAGTAACGCTTGATCAGTTGGCCACGCACGACGAACAACTTCCTTCCCCAGTCTGGCAGGGAGGTGGGGCCTTCGGTTTGTCGCTCTTGAAGTCGGTGGCGTACCAGCCGCTGCCTTTCAATTGAAACCCGGCAGCGGAAAGCAGTTTGTTGTACGTTTCCTTGCCGCAGGCGGGACAGACGCTGAGCGGAGCATCGCTCATTTTCTGCAAGTGTTCCTTCTGGTGGCCACAGGAATCGCAGCGATATTCGTAAATCGGCATGGGAATCCTCCAAAACCCTGAATTATAACCGAGAGACAGGCCCCATATATCGGGGTGCCTGCACCGGTTTCAATAGATCAGGCCAAGATAGGATTCGTTCAGCGTTCTTCCCCAGAAAAGGGCAATCAACCCGGCGATCGCGAGATAAGGTCCGAAAGGGATCGGAACATTGCGTCCGTGCCGGGCAAAGATCATCAAAAGAATGCCGATGACAGCGCCAACCATCGAAGACAGCAGGATAATCGCCGGCAGCATTTGCCAGCCCAGCCAGGCGCCGAGGGCTGCGAGGAGCTTGAAGTCGCCATAGCCCATGCCTTCTTTTCCGGTAGCAAGCTTGAACAGCCAGAACACCGACCAGAGAACCAGGTATCCGGCCATCGCACCGATGACAGCGCTGTGCAGGTCAGTGAAACTGGCTTCGAGATTGAATAGCAGACCAAGCCAGAGGAGCGGCAAGGTAATGCTGTCCGGCAATAGTTGTGTGTCCAGATCGATGAAGGTCAGGGTCAACAAAGCCCAGAGCAGTAAAACGGCAGCAACTGCTTGTTGCGTCGGGCCGAAATGCCAGACGGTAAAGGCCGTCGCAATGCCGGTCAGTGCTTCGATCAACGGGTAGCGGAGGGAAATTCTCGTGCCGCAGTGCCGGCATTTGCCTCTGAGGATCAGGAAGTAACTGACTAGCGGAATGTTGTCCTGCCAGCCAATTGTTCTGGAGCAACTCGGGCAACGCGAACGTGGGGTCGCCAGGTTGTAGGGCGGGTTGGGTTGTGACGGTGTGTCGCCCTTGAATTCCAAAAGCTGACTTTGCCATTCGTTCTCCATCATTTTCGGCAGACGGAAAATGACGACGTTGAGGAAGCTGCCAATACAGATGCCGAGTAGTCCGCAGAGGATGGCGACTGAAGTGGAATCGAATACCATCATCCCCCAACCACCGCACCCAGTTTGAACAGCGGCAGGTACATGGCGACGACCATGCCGCCGATCAGCGTTCCCAGAACCACCATGATCATCGGCTCCATCAGGCTGGACATGGCTTCAACAGCATCGTCAACTTCTTGTTCGAAGAAATCGGCAACCTTCGAAAGCATGGAATCCAGCGCTCCGGATTCTTCACCAATGGCTACCATCTGGGTCACCATGTTAGGGAAGACGTTGGCGTTCTGCATGGAAACGGTGAGACTGGTACCGGTGGCTACCTCGCTTTGAATCTGTCGCGTGGCAATTTTGTAAACATAGTTGCCCGATGCGCCGCCGACCGATTCGAGCGATTCCACCAGAGGGACGCCTGCGGCGAACATCGTTGAGAGTGTCCTGGTCCAGCGAGCGATCACTGATTTTCGAACGATCTCGCCGAAAATGGGTAGCCGCAGCAGCAGTCGATCCATCGTGAATTGTATTTTTTCCGAACGCTTCCAGCTTTCGAGGAAGGCATAGATGCCCCCCCCGATCACTCCGAAAATGGCCCACCAGTAAGCGACAAAGAAATCCGAGATGCTGATGACCATCAAGGTTGGTGCGGGAAGGTCGGCACCAAAACTCTGGAATACATCCTTGAAGGCCGGAATCACGAAAATCATGATTACCGCGGTGATCACAAAGGCAACAACCAGTACAGCGACGGGATAGAACAGGGCCGACTTGATCTTGCTCTTGATCGCGAGAATCTTTTCCTTGTAGGTTGCCAGACGATCCAGCAGTGATTCAAGAATCCCCGCATGTTCGCCGGCGCCGACGAGATTGCAGTACAAGGCGTCGAAGTGCAGTGGGTATTTTTTGAATGCCTGCGATAGCGAACTGCCTGTTTCGACGTCTGCCTTGATGTCGAGCAGCAGTTTCCCAACGGATGGATTGGCATGCCCTCTGCCGACAATATCAAAAGCCTGAAGTAGCGGGACTCCGGAGCGCATCATCGTCGCCAATTGGCGGGTGAACAGGGTGATGTCCTTCTCTGTGATCTTGCGCCCGGTCTTGAACCGGATTTTTTTTACCTTTGCATCTGAGATGCCTTGTCTGCGCAGCGACGTCTGTACCACCGATTCGCTGGCTGCTCTCATTTCGCCACGGACGGTCTTCCCATCCTTGTTTCTGCCTTCCCATTGGAAGGTGCTTTCCTTGACGCCAGGTAGTTTCTTCTTTGTGGGCGTTGCCATTTGAGTCCTGTCCTTGAGCGGTTAAGCGTTGGTGGTGCTCAGTACTTCATCCAGTGAGGTGAGGCCTTGCTTGACTTTCAGCAAGCCGGACTCCCGTAGATCCTTGACCCCTTCCTGTTTGGCCTGGGCTGCCAGATCAAGTGCGGTGGCGCCGCTCATGATCAGTCGCTGCATCGCTTCCGAAACGGGCATGACTTGGTAAATACCCACCCGTCCTTTGAAACCGCTTCCCTTGCAGCGCTCGCAGCCTTTGGGGCCATAAAGGGTCCATGACCCGTCAAGTTCTTCGGGCTTGAACCCGGCGTCGAGCAGAGCCTGTTCCGGGACGGTAATTGGCTGCTTGCAGGAGCAGAGTCGGCGCGCCAGGCGTTGCGCAGTGATCAGCAGGATGCTTGAGGCGATGTTGAAGGTCGGAACCCCCATATTCATCAGGCGGGTCAGTGTCTGCGGGGCATCGTTGGTGTGCAGCGTCGATAGGACCATGTGGCCGGTCTGCGCTGCTTTGATGGCAATTTCGGCGGTTTCCAGATCGCGGATTTCACCCACCATGATGATGTCCGGATCCTGGCGCAGAAAGGCTTTCAAGGCGACCGGGAAGGTCAGCCCGGCGCGATCATCAACGTTGACCTGGTTGATGCCGGCCAGATTGATTTCGGCCGGGTCCTCGGCGGTGGAGATGTTGACGCCATCCTTGTTCAGGATGTTCAGGCAGGTGTAAAGGGAAACGGTTTTCCCCGACCCTGTCGGACCCGTGACCAAAACCATGCCGTAAGGACGGTTGACCGCATCAAGCAGCGCTGCTTTTTGTTCCGGTTCGTAACCCAGGGCCTCAATGCCCAGTGTTGCCGATGCCGGATCCAGGATACGCAGGACAATCTTTTCTCCTTGCAGTGTCGGTAGCGTACTGACGCGGAAGTCGATGGCCCGGGTCTTGGATAGCACCAGTTTCATGCGCCCATCCTGCGGAACCCGCTTTTCGGCAATGTTCAGACGGGAAATGACCTTGATGCGTGAAGCGATTTTTTCCTTGATGGCGAGCGGTGGTGAGGCAACTTCACGCAATATGCCATCAATACGGAAACGAATTCGATAGCTTTTTTCGTAAGGTTCGAAATGGACGTCGGAGGCGCCGTCGTTGATGGCGTCGAGCAGGATCTTCTGGATGAATTTGACGACCGGAGCATCGTCAATGTCCTGCGCATTGGCGTCTTCGGCAGCGGTAGCTGCTTCCTCGTCGAGAAAATCCAGGTTGACGTCGTCGCTAGCCAGGTTCTTCAGCGACTCGGAGGCGGATTCCGAATACTTCGTTACCAGCGGAGCAAGCTTGGGGTGCTCTACGACGATGGGGTCGACGGCCAATCCTGTCTGAAAACGGATTTCATCCAGCGCGCGCAGGTTGGTTGGGTCCGATGTGGCAATCGACAAGCGGTTGCCGCGTTTGTACAACGGAATGACCCGGTGCGTTGCAATCAGCTTCCGGTCGATAGCACTGGCTGGAATGTTTGCTTCATCGAAAGCTTCGAGATCCATCAGCGGGTAGCCGAAGGTTTCGGCAGCAAATTTGGCGATTTCGAGTGCCGTCGCGCGTTGGCTGCTGATGATCTGTTCGATGAAGGGGAGCTTGGCCGCCTGGGCCTGCTGGCTGATTTCCTCGGCTTCGGCTTCCTTCAGTCGTCCTGCCTGAACAAGGGCGCGAACGAGTCCGCTGAGCGGGGAATTGGGCGGAGTGGCGGCCATTGGATGCTGATGGTATTAGATGCGGTTAGGATCGCCCGATGATGCTACGTGCAAGCCGGTTTGTAAAGCTGATGGCGTTATGTTGCTTCAAGACCTTGCGGGGAGTGAATGCGGGCTGTTATCACGCTGCGATCCTGTGTTTGCACGATTTCAACCGGAATGCCGTTGAGTTTGATGCTGGTCCCGGCTTCCGGGATGTCCTGAAAGTGTTCGAGGATCAATCCGTTCAGGGTTTTGGGGCCGTCAAGCGGGAATTCCAGGCCGAGCATCCGGTTGATGTCGCGCAGCGGGCGGGACCCCTCGACCAGTGCAAACCCCTCTTCTCGCCAACACAGCGTTGTGTCCAGTCCTGGCAACGAAGTGGTGAAATCACCGATGAATTCCTCGATGATGTCTTCCAGCGTCAGTAATCCTAGGATGTCCCCGTATTCATCAACCACGAAGCCGATACGCTGTTTGTTCTCCTGAAAAAAACTCAGTTGGGAGAACGCAGCGGTGCCGGCGGGAATGTAATAAGGGGGATGGACCTGATCAAGCAGTGCCGCTTGATCGAAATCCGGTGCCGTGCTTACGGTCAACAGGCGCCGAACCGGCAAAATGCCGATCAACTGATCGAGTGAACTGCGGCAGACAGGCAGCCGACTGTGATGACTGGTCGTGAGCTGCTCTAGCACGGCGCTCCAATCCTGTTCGATATCAAGGATTTCGATGTTGCCACGCGGCGTCATGATGTCTTCGACCGTGATGTTGTTGAGGTCGAAGAGCCGGTCGAGGATCAACTGGTGTTTTTTCGGAATGATGTGAGAGGACTCCAGCACCAGGCTGCGGAGCTCTTCGCTGGTCAGCCGCGCTTCGTCCTGATTTGGCCTGCTGCTCAGTCCCAGCATTTTGAGGATGGCGGAGGCGAACAGGTTGATGAACCAGACGATGGGCTGCAGCAGGCGCAGTAGCGGAGCCAGGACGTAGGCCAGGAGCACGGCCAGGCGATCGGCATAGGTTGCGCCGACGATTTTTGGGGTGATTTCGGAAAAAACCAGAATTGCGAAAGTGACGACCAATGTGCCTGCGCCGAGGGCCCAACGGTCGTCGCCGAACAGTTCCATCGTGATGACGCTGACCAGTGTGGCGGCGGCAGCGTTGACCAGGTTGTTGCCAAGCAGAATGACTCCGAGCATCCGGTCTGTTTGTGCCAGCAGCCGGGTTGCCAGCTGGGCGCCTCGATGACCGTTCTGGGCTAGGTGCCGGAGTCGGTAGCGATTGGATGCCATCATCGCTGTTTCGGTCATTGAAAAAAAACCGGACAGCGCGAGTAGTACAGCCAGCGCGAGCCAGAGGGTGCCTAAGGGGAGTTCTTCCACGCCGTCAGACCCGGCCGAGCAGGACTTCGAGCACGAAGCGGCTGCCGACATAGGCCAGGATCAGCAGCGCAAAGCCGGCCAGTGTCCAGCGCAGGGCCTTCTTGCCGCGCCATCCCCAGGCATGACGGCCGATCAGCAGCGTGGCGAATATGAGCCAAGAGGCAATGGCAAAAACGACCTTGTGATCGAGCGTCAGCGGTTTGCCAAACAGAATTTCCGAGAACAGCAGCCCGCTGCCGACAGCCAGGGTGAGCAGGATGAAGCCGACGGTCAACATCCTGAACAGCAGCGATTCCATGGCCATCAGCGGCGGCAGGCTGGCCAGGCTGCGGTGCATGGCTCGCCGATGCAGGGCGTTTTCGGTAAAACCCATGAAAATGGCGTGCAGTGCCGACAAGGTCAGCAGGCTGTAGGCCAGCATTGCGGCCAGGAAATGGAACTGGAAGGCGGTGGCGTCGGCGTGCGCGACCAGGTGATCGGTCGGAAAAATGACGGGCAGGAAGCTCGATATCGCCGCCAGCGGCAGAACCATCGGTTGCATGCCTTCCATACGCGCCATGAAGCTTTCCAGCCAGTAAATCAGGACAGCCAGCCACATCATCAGCGACAGGGCGAGCCCGAAAGAAAAGCGCATGCCGCTCGCCGTGAGGATGGCATCATGCAGGCCCCAGGCGTGAAGGCCGAGCGCGATGCCGATGACAGTCCGTTCCCAGCGAGCCATCGGCCGGGCGACACGCTGTTGCTCGTGTTCGCGCCAGCGGGTGTTCCAGAAATGAAAGCCGAGCCCAGCGTAGAGCTGGGCGGCGAGAATGTGGGGCAGAAGCTGAATTACAATGTCGGCCATCCAGAAATTCTACTAGAAGCCTATCTGACATGCTCGACAACCTGACGACGCGCCTTGCCCGCGTCATGAAGACGCTGAAAGGCGAAGCCCGCCTGACCGAATCGAATATCGCCGATGCCTTGCGCGAAGTGCGCATGGCTTTGCTGGAGGCCGATGTCGCCTTGCCGGTGGTCAAGGATTTCATTGCTGCGGTCAAGGAAAAGGCGGTGGGCCAGGAGGTCATCGGCTCGCTCAATCCGGGGCAGGCGCTGATCGGTGTCGTTCATGGCGAACTGACCAAAATCATGGGCGAGGCCCACGAGGGCATCAATTTCAATACCCAGCCGCCGGCGATCGTGTTGATGGCGGGCTTGCAGGGGGCGGGCAAAACGACCACGGTCGGCAAGCTGGCCAAGCTGCTCAGGGAGCAACAGAAAAAGAAGGTGCTGGTCGTCTCCTGCGACGTTTATCGTCCGGCGGCCATCGAGCAGCTCAAATCGGTGGCGGCCCAGGCCGGTGTCGATTTCTTCCCGTCGTCGGTGGGTGAAAAACCCGAGGCCATCGCCGAGGCGGCGATCGACTGGGCAAAGCGCCATTATCACGATGTGCTGCTGGTTGATACCGCTGGGCGTCTTGCGGTCGACGAGGAGATGATGGCCGAAATCAAGCGCTTGCATGCGGCGATCAAGCCGATCGAGACGCTTTTCGTGGTCGATGCAATGTTGGGTCAGGATGCCGTCAATACCGCCAAGGCATTCAATGAGACCCTGCCGCTGACCGGCGTCGTGCTGACCAAGCTCGACGGCGATGCGCGGGGCGGTGCGGCGCTGTCGGTGCGTCACATCACCGGCAAGCCGATCAAGTTTGCCGGTGTCGGCGAAAAACTGACCGGGCTGGAGGCTTTCCATCCGGAGCGGATGGCCTCGCGCATCCTCGGCATGGGCGATGTGTTGTCGTTGATCGAGGAAGCCAAGAAAGGCATCGATGAAGAAAAGGCGATCGAGTTTGCCAAGAAACTGAAATCCGGCAAGGGCTTCGATCTCAATGATTTCAAGGCGCAGATCGGCCAGATGCGGGCGATGGGCGGCCTCAGTTCGCTGATGGACAAGCTGCCGGCGCAGTTTGCCCAGGCCGCCGGTCAACTGCCCGCCGGCGCCGAAAACAAGATGATCGGCCGGGTCGAAGGCATCATCAATTCGATGACGCCGGCCGAGCGAGCCAAGCCGGAGCTGATCAAGGCCAGTCGCAAGCGTCGCATCGCGATGGGGGCGGGGGTCCAGGTCCAGGAAGTGAATCGTCTGCTCAATCAGTTCGAGCAGACGCAAAAGATGATGAAACAGTTTTCCAAGGGCGGCATCGGCAAACTGATGCGCGGCATGAAGGGCATGATGCCTGGCGGCTTCGGCGGGCTTGGCCGCTGATTAGTGCGGATTCTGGCTGGCCAGCGTCGAGGTCGGTTCGTAGGACCACTGACGCTGCCAGGCGCCGCGGACCAGATTCGGGTATTCCGGCCGGCCAAGGCTGCCGTTGTAACGGCCGAGCGCACGGAACAGGTCGCCTTTCTCGATATCCAAATAGTGACGCAGGATGGTGCAGCCGTAGCGCAGGTTGGTGCGCATTTCGAATAGCGAGTCGTCCGTCCGTCCGATCAGTTTGACCCAGAATGGCATCACCTGCATGTAGCCGCGGGCGCCGGCCGACGAGACGGCATATTTGCGGAAACCCGATTCGACCTGGACCAGACCGAGTACCAGTTGCGGGTCCAGCCCGGCGCGGGTGGCCTCATAGTGAATGCTGCGCAACAGGTCGATCCGGTAATCGCGATCCGGAATGCGCTTTTCCAAGCGCTGGGACATGGCCGCCAGCCAATCCGCGGCTTCCAGGGGCGATTTGAACGAGGAAACCTGCGGCCTGGCATCGGCAACCGATTTGCTCAAGGCGGCCTGGACACTGGCCGACAACGGCTCGTATTTCTGCGCGCCGGCCAGTGCTGCGGTCGACGCGCAGAAAAGACAGAAAATGCCGATCAGGCGGCGCACAGCTTCCCTTGCAGCAGGCCGACGATGTCGCTCTGGGCGACCATCGTCGCTTCCGCGTCGGTCCGCCCCTTGTACTCGAACTGGCCGTCCTTCAGGCCGCGCTCGCCGATGACCACGCGGTGCGGGATGCCGATCAGTTCCATGTCGGCGAACATGACGCCGGGGCGTTCGTTGCGGTCATCCAGGACGACGTCGATGCCCTGCTGCTTCAGGTCGGCGTAGAGCTGGTCGGCGGCAGCCTTGACCGTTTCGCTCTTGTGGTAGCCCATGGGCACGATGCAGACCGCGAACGGGGCGATCGCCGGCGGCAGGATGATGCCCTTGTCGTCGTTGCCCTGCTCGATGGCGGCGCCGACGATGCGCGAGACGCCGATGCCGTAGCAGCCCATCTCCATCACCTGGCTCTTGCCGTTCTCGTCGAGGAAGGTGCAGTTCAGCGCCTTGGCATACTTGCTGCGCAGCTGGAAGATGTGGCCGACCTCGATGCCGCGGCAGATGCCGAGCAGGCCCTTGCCGTCCGGCGACGGATCGCCGGCGACGACGTTGCGGATGTCGAAGACTTCCGGTTCCGGCAGGTCGCGGCCGAAATTGACGCCGCTCAGGTGGTAGCCGGCTTCGTTGGCGCCGCAGACGAAGTCGTTCATCGCGGCGACCGTGCGATCGGCGAAAATCGCCACTTTCTCACGGTCGACCGCCACCGGACCGATAAAACCGGGGATGCAGCCGAGGTATTCCTGAACTTCGCTGTCGCTGGCAAAGCGGAAGGCGCCGAGCGCGGCGATCTTGCCGGCCTTGATTTCGTTCAGTTCGTGGTCGGCGCGCAGCAGCAGCAGCGCGAACTTCTTGCCGCCGTCTTCCTGTTCGGCCACGACGGCGATGGTTTTGACGATTTTCGTCAGGTCGACCGTGAGAAAGGCGGCAACGTCGGCGCAGGACGTCTTGCCCGGCGTCGCCACCTTGGCCATCGGCTGAGCGGCGGCGGCGCGTGGCGTCGCCGGGGCGACCGCCTCGGCGAGTTCGACGTTGGCGGCATAGTCGGAATCCGGGCAGAAGGCGATGTCGTCCTCGCCGGAGTCGGCCAGGACGTGGAATTCGTGCGAGCCATCGCCGCCGATCGAGCCGGTGTCGGCCGCGACGGCGCGGAACTTCAGGCCGAGCCGGGTGAAGATGCGACCGTAGGTGGCGTACATGTTGCCGTATTCGCGCACCAGGTCGTCAAACGAGGTGTGGAAGGAATAGCCGTCCTTCATCAGGAACTCGCGACCGCGCATGACGCCAAAGCGCGGGCGGATCTCGTCGCGGAACTTGGTCTGGATCTGGTAGAGATGGATCGGCAGCTGGCGATAGCTCTTGACGTCGCGGCGGACGACGTCGGTGATGACTTCCTCGTGCGTCGGGCCGATCACGAAATCGCGCTGGTGACGGTCCTTGAAGCGCAGCAGTTCGGGGCCGTAGGCCGGGCCGCGACCGGATTCTTCCCACAATTCGAACGGCTGCACGGCCGGCATCAGCAGCTCGAGTGCGCTGGCGGCGTTCATTTCCTCGCGCACGATGTTCTCGACCTTCCTCAATACACGAAGGCCGAGCGGCATCCATGTATAGATGCCGGCGGCGGCACGCTTGATGTAGCCGGCGCGCAGCATCATTTTCTGGCTGATCACTTCGGCGTCGGCCGGGGCTTCCTTGAGTGTAGTGAAGAAGAACTGCGTAGTGCGCATGGGATGCTCTTGATTCGGTGGAAAAAAGCCGATTTTACACGGAGCAGCGGCTTTGCACGCGGACGGGGTTTGTGAAAGAATCGGGGCAACCGATTAATTTTTTGCAGGATTTCTATGCTCGACCGCGAAGGCTATCGCCCGAACGTCGGCATCATTCTTTGTAACGCCAAGAACGAGGTTTTCTGGGGTAAGCGCATTCGGGAGCATTCCTGGCAGTTTCCACAGGGTGGCATCAAGCGCGGCGAAACGCCGGAAGAAGCCATGTACCGTGAACTGCATGAAGAAGTCGGGTTGCATCCCGAACATGTGCGTATTCTGGGGCGGACCAAGGGCTGGTTGCGTTACGATGTGCCGAATCAATGGATCAAACGCGAATGGCGTGGTTCCTACAAGGGGCAGAAGCAGATATGGTTTTTGCTGCGACTCGTTGGCCGTGACAGTGATGTCAGTCTGCGGGCGACGGCCAAGCCGGAATTCGACGCCTGGCGCTGGAACGATTACTGGGTCCCGCTGGATTCCGTGATCGAATTCAAGCGTGGGGTTTACGAACAGGCGCTGAACGAACTGGTCCGCTTTCTTGAGCAGGATCGCCGGGGTTCCCGGAGCAAACGAGGCGTACCGGTCGTGGATGAACAATCGAAGGAGGCGGTAGGTGGTGGTGACTAATCTTGGCCGTCGTTTGATCGTTGCTGCTTTGCTCGCCTACGCCGGTGTCGTGCATGTGTTCGCGGAAGACGATGAAGATTACCGTCCGGGGGGCTGGCAGGAGGAAGAGGTTGTTTTTCCTCCCATGCCTGAGGAAAAGAACCTGAAGGGGTTCTTCGTCAGCGCTGCCGTTGATAACAGGTACGCTGTCGACCTGGCTTCGATTTCCGTCGGCAAGGATGGCGTTGTGCGCTATGTGCTGGTTGTTGATACGCCGGGCGGATCCCGCAATGTCACCTATGAAGGCATGCGATGCGAAACCAAGGAAAAGCGTCTTTATGCGACGGGCCGACGTGATGGTCGGTGGGTGAGTTCGCGCAATGTCGACTGGGAACGCATCGTGGATACGCCCCCACGTCGTCAGCACGCTGCGCTATTTCTCGAGTATTTTTGCCCCGGGGCTACGCTTGTGCTTGATGCCGAGGAAGCGCGCAATGCGCTGATCCAAGGGGTCCATCCTTTGAACAGGATGCGCTGATCGTGCATCTGGATGATCTTATTGTTGGATTTGATCGGGCCTTGCGGACACTGGCAGCACCTGCTTCATCGGTACGGCCGGTTCCTGGTGCTGATGTCGCGGATGTGCTGCTGGGCGACAGTGAGCGCCGGCATGTGTGTGGCTTGATGCGGGTGAACCATAGTGGTGAGGTTTGTGCGCAGGCGTTGTATCAGGGGCAGGCCCTCACGTCCCGCCGTGAGGAGGTCAAGCTTGCGCTCAAGTCTGCGGCTGATGAAGAGGTTGAGCATCTGGCCTGGACAGAGGCTAGGCTAGGGGCGTTGGGTGGGCGTGTCAGTCTGCTTAACCCGCTCTGGTATGTCGGATCACTGACGATCGGTGTGGTGGCAGGAGTCCTCGGAGATAAATGGAACCTGGGCTTTCTGGCGGAGACCGAGCGTCAGGTTGAGGCTCATCTGGATGGGCATTTGGACAGCTTGCCGTCGGCGGATTTGCGTTCTCGAGCGATAGTGGCACAGATGCGGGATGACGAAGCGGGGCACGCCAAGATGGCGATGGATTTTGGAGCCGCGGAATTGCCGGCTCCGGTGCGTGTGGCGATGAAATTGACGGCCCGTTTTTTGACAGGGCTTTCTTACCATATCTAGATAGATATCACCTCGCGGTCAAACGTCTACGAGGCTACTCCTCAATGATTTCGAAATCGTGAGTGATTGCTGCCGTCTTGGCCATCATGATCGAGGCAGAGCAATACTTGTCCTTCGAAAGGGCGATGGCGCGTTCGACGATCTCGCGCTTTAGTTGCTTCCCTTTCACGCGGTAATGGAAGTGCAGCTTGGTGAAGACTTTGGGGTCGTTTTCGGCTCGATCTGCCTTGATGCTCACCTCACAACCGCTGACCGCATGGCGCCCTTTCTTCAGTATGAGCACAATGTCGAAAGCGGTGCAGCCGCCTGTGCCGGCTAGCAGCATTTCCATCGGGCGCGGTGCGAGGTTGCGTCCTCCTGCTTCAGGTGCGCCATCCATCGTGACGGCATGTCCACTCCCCGTCTCAGCGGTAAATGACATTCCGGCATCCTGACCATTCCATCTGACAGTGCATTCCATCGATTTTCCTCTCCTCAAATCGGTGAATTCTATCGGAGCTGTTGGTCATGCGTCTTGCAGGGTGGTGTTGCGTTGCGGAAACGGGGTGAGTTGTATGCAATTCGAATTGCCTTGTTTTTGTTTTACATTGGTGTATTTGTAAAAAAATATAATAGCTAATCTTTTTAAAACAGTATCTTAAAGTAAATATAAAAAATCTATGACTAGATGGTTTGTAAATTTGTGCGATGCACAAATTTGTTTGCAATTCGTGGTCGTTTGGGGAATAATGAAGACGTACGAACTGATGCGGTTTTGAATCAGTTCAGGATTGTCTCCTCCACCCTCCTCCTTTGGTGTGGATTTAACGCGGCTCAGCGAGCCGCGTTTTTTTTCCCTGTTTTTCCTTTGTGAGTTGACTTGCTTTGGTTGGGGAAATATAATCAGCGGCTTTCTTTAATCTGGCCTATTTTTCAGGACGGCATATTCATGAAAACGTTTTCCGCCAAGCCACATGAGGTGAAGCGCGAGTGGTTTGTGGTAGACGCCACAGACAAGGTGCTCGGCCGCCTTGCTGCCGAAGTTGCTCGTCGCCTGCGTGGCAAGCACAAGGCTATCTACACTCCGCACGTTGATACCGGTGACTTCATCGTTGTGACGAATGTTGAAAAGCTGGTTGTTACCGGCAACAAGTCCGAAGACAAGAAGTACTTCCGTCATTCGGGCTATCCTGGTGGTATCTACGAGACAAATTTTAAAAAGCTTCAGCAGCGTTTTCCGGGGCGTGCTCTGGAGAAAGCGGTTAAGGGCATGCTGCCCAAGGGGCCGTTGGGTTACGCTATGCTGAAGAAGCTGAAGTGCTACGCTGGCGATCAGCATCCGCATTCTGCCCAGCAGCCGAAAGCGCTCGAAATTTAAGGGGTAATCATGGCTGAAGCATATTTTTACGGTACCGGGCGTCGCAAAAGTGCTGTCGCTCGCGTTTTCATGAAGCGTGGTTCCGGTTCCATCGTCGTTAACGGAAAGCCGGTCGACCAATTCTTTTCCCGCGAAACTGGTCGAATGATCGTCCGTCAGCCGTTGGCGCTGGTGGAGCAGTTGGCTGGTTTCGATATCAAGGTAAATGTTGCAGGCGGCGGCGAGTCCGGTCAGGCTGGCGCTGTTCGCCACGGCATTACTCGTGCCTTGATCGAGTTTGATGCCGCGCTCAAGCCCGCGCTTTCCAAGGCTGGGTTTGTCACCCGTGATGCGCGCGAAGTGGAGCGTAAGAAAGTTGGCTTCCACAAAGCTCGTCGCCGTAAGCAGTTCTCCAAGCGTTGATTTTTTCTGTTGTTTCAAAAAAAGCCGCCTTTGGGCGGCTTTTTTTATTTATCAAACGGATCCTAAACCGAGTTTCCACCTATTTGAGCAAAAAAGGGGGCAAGGATTTTGGGCTGTGCATGCAATGTCGTTAGGTTAGAGATTATGGTGCACTATGGTTGCATGAGTGCCCTAAGTTAAACCACGGGTCGTACAGCTTAAGCAGGAGCGGTGGATCAAGGAGTTGGGGGGGGCTGGGAGGGGGCGACGTATGGTCAGTTAATCCCTATGCCTAGCTGTCGGCTTTCTGGTCATCCTGGTTAACCTAATGCAGGGTGGGGCATGTCATGCGTTACTTCAGGGTATGATGCTTCAACTGAAAAGGTGTTTGTGAGTACTTTGTGTGCGAGTTCCTGCGCTATCGTTGAAGTTCAAGAGGTTTCGCCGTCGCTTCGGGGTGACTGCTCCGAGGGTGGTGATACGTGAGCATGTTTCTTGGTATCGCTGGGTGTTGTTGATCGTGTTGTCCTTTTTGGCCGGTTGGGCTGGGGCTGTGATTTTGCGAGGTGACTCCGAGTTGAAAGGGGTACGAGAAAGTCTTGCGGCTCAGCGTGAAGAACTGCTGGTTCTGCGTTCGGTTGTGGGAACCGAACGAAATGAAGCAAGTCTTGAGCGAGCCTCGCAGCGACAGCTAGTTGACCGGATGGCTCGTTTGGAGATGGACAATTCGCTGCTGAAAGAAGATTTGCTGGCGTATGAAAAATTGTTATCAGCAGGCTTCGATGGTACTTTAATTAAAGTAGAGGTTTTTCGGTTGCTGCCGGAGGCTGCTGGCAGAGCCCGTTTTCGCTTTTTGCTGGCGAGTCAGAAAATGGGGGGGGAGCAGCAATTCAAGTATCAGGTTTACTTCAAAACGAAAGATGGGGAGGTGGTGCGCCGCTATCCTGTTCAGCCGGAACTGATCAAGGTAGGGCGTGTTTTGCGAATAGAGGAGAGTGTTGATGTGCCTGAGGGGGAACCGCTTCAGGCGGCTGAGTTGAGAGTTTGGCTTGGGGAGAAGCTCTTGTTGAAGCGTGAGACACTTATTTGATATTTTAGGATTCTTGATGTTCGCGAAAAAAAAAGAAACTAGGTCGTTAGCCAAAATAGAAAGTCTGATAGGTGCTGGTACCTGCATTGAGGGTAAGGTTCGGTTTTCCGGTGGGTTGAGGATTGATGGTGAAGTTAAGGGGGCTGTTGAGGCTGTGCCGGGGTCCGATGCCGTGCTTGTGATAAGTGATCAGGCGAGGATAGAGGGGGGGGTTGAGGTAACTCATCTCGTTATGAACGGTGTGATTGTTGGGCCTGTATTTGTGGCTGAGTCTCTGGAGATGCAACCGAAGTCCCGTATCTTGGGTGACGTGACCTATGCGGCGATTGAGATTCATCAAGGGGCGGTTATAGAAGGACGGTTGGTCCATCAGTCCGCCAAGGAACCAAATTTGCCTTCCGGGGACTAAAACCCTGTTCTATTTTTGTTAACTGAAATTTGAAAGTTTCGGAGTTTATTATGAGCGAGGTAGTTGAAGTTATGCCATTGGTTTTTACTGATAGCGCAGCCAGTAAGGTTAGAGAGTTGATTGAAGAGGAAGGAAATGCTGCGTTGAAGTTGCGGGTCTTTGTGACTGGTGGTGGTTGCTCAGGTTTTCAATATGGCTTCACTTTTGATGAAGAGGTTGCTGACGACGATACAATGATGGAAAAGAACGGTGTGACCTTGTTGATTGATCCGATGAGCTATCAATACTTGGCTGGGGCGGAAATTGATTATACGGAAGGCTTGGAGGGGTCTCAGTTTGTGATTCGCAATCCAAATGCAACCTCTACTTGTGGCTGTGGTTCTTCTTTCTCCGCTTGATTCCCTGACGCCCCCTCGGAATTGAGTGGCGCCTGATTTTAGGGTCCAATCATTCACGACAAGGTGATTGGACATGAAGAAGCGGTTCACCGAAGAACATATCATTGGTTTCCTGAAGGAAGCGGAGGTAGGATGCTGGTTGCCGAGTTGTGCCGAAAGCACGTGGTCTCGAAAGCGAGTTACTACCTCCGGCGCAGCAGGTTTGGCGGAGTGAGTGTGTCTGACGCCAAGCAGTTCAACGAGCTCGAAACGGAAGACACGCGCTTGAAAAGCTGCTAGCCGAGACGATGCTGGAGAATGAGATCGCCAAGGAAGTCCTGCGAAAAGTGGTGAGCGCACCGTCATGTTGTGATCTGGTGCGCTAAGAGGTGGCGCCACGCAGTTAGACGAAACTAAGTGATTTCTCTGCGGGTTAAGCCGCTGCGGCGAGCAGCGTCTGGTTGAACTAAGCCGTATCCGGGGTTTGCCCGTCAAGCGCTGAGTGTGGGCGACGGCGATTGCAGAAATCGAAATAGCGAGCCAGCGACTGCCGGACCTCGGAAACGGAGTTGTAGCCGTGCAGGTAAATCTCCTCTTGCTTAACAGATTCCAGAGGCGCCCGAAACCGGCCGTTGAAGCTCTCGATGAAGGCATTCTGCGTCGGTTTGCCCGCCTGGATCAGCTTGAGTTGCACGCCGTGCTGGTAGGCCCATTGGTCCAATGCCTTGCCGGTAAATTCTGGCCCCTGATCTGTCCGGATCGCCTTGAGATAACCCCTGAAGCGGGCTGCCTGATCGAGCACTCAGGTCACGTAATGTCCCGATATTCCGAAATCAACGGCGAGATCGATGGCCTCCTTGCTGAAGTCATCGACGATGGTCAGCACCTTGATCCGGTGGCCATTGGCCAATGCGTCACTGACAAAGTCCATCGACCAGACCTGATTCGGTGAGGACGGCAATTCCAATACCTGCCGCTCGATGGCGAGACCATGTTGTTTCTTGCGCCGCCGAACCGATAGCCCAGCATCACTGTAGAGACGATAGATACGCTTGTGATTGGCTTGGACGACACCCTCACGGCGAACCAATGCATGCAGACGGCAATAGCCGAACCGGCGGCGCTCGCCGGCCAGTTCAAGTAGTATTGCCTGCAATTGTTCATTTTCTGGCTGTACTTTCGATTCGTAATTCAGGACCGCGCGCGACAAACCCACCAGTAGGCAGGCGCGGCGCTCGGAAATCGTTGTCGATTCACGCATCACCATGGGGGCCTCACGCTTTTGCTGGGGGCTCAGCGTTTTCGGCCAAAAGCCGCTTTCAGCGCCTCAGCGTCCAAGATCGATTCGGCCAGCAACCGTTTGAGCCTAGCGGTCTCCGCTTCGAGTTCCTTCAGTCGCTTGGCATCCAGTACCGAGATGCCGCCAAACTTCGCTCGCTAGTTGTAGAACGATGCATCACGAAAGCCGTGCTGCCGACACCGTTCCTTGATTGGCACACCGGCTTCCGCCCGCTGCAAAAAGCCGATGATCAGCTCTTCTGAAAACCGCTTCTTCAAGTCCATTCTCCTTCTCGAAACGCCCATTGAATGATTCGATATAGGCATTCTGATTCGGACGGTTGCTGGTGAGATTGCGCAGCAAATAGGAATAGATGCGGTGCGCCTGGTTGCGCTGATTGGTGTTGGCTTTGCGGTGGACGGCCTGGATGTCGAGTTTCCGCATGAGCGGGCTGAGCTGCTTGTGAACAATTTCGTGACCTTCGAGCTTGAGCATGTCGCGCAACATTCGCACCCTGGCAAATGGGTGTTCCAGATGCAGTTCATCAATCCGCCTCATCAATTTCAGATCGCTTTCCGACGTCGGCTGCGCTTGGTAATAGACAGAAGAGCGCGAAAGTTCCTGCAACTGGGCTTGCCTGACGACGGCCTGGTCATGGGTCTTATCGATCATCGTTTTGCGCTCGCATTTCCGACGCGACCAAGCGCGCCGGCCAAAAAAAACGATCTCCAATGCCCGCTGGCCGATCTTTGCATGCAAATCCTTCAGGTCCGGCGTCGCCGCCTGCTTCTCGGCTGCCGTAGCGAAGACACCCGAAGTGTTCTCTAGTAGTTGCGTCTTCCACTGCGTGATTTGATTCGGATGAACATCAAACGTCTCCGCTAACGCGGCCAGCCTTCCATCGCCCTTGAGGGCGGCAATTGCCACCTTGGCCTTGAAGGCAGCAGCGTGGTTACAGCGGGGTTTTCCAATTGCTTCTGCTCCTTGGCAGGCGATTTCAATCGCCTAGTGAGGCGGAGATTTCACTTAACCGCACGTCCGGATTCGCTGAGTCACCTCTCTGAAAACGGGGGCGTAGGCTTCTGGCTATATTTCCAGCCGAGCCCCCCCTAGAATTGAGTCGCGGGAATATTTGCTGAATGGGGTTGACGGTTTTTTTGGGGTGTGTAGAATGCGCACCTTCCTTGCGGTGCCGGGGTTTTCGGCGAAGCGAGGCAAGCGGTGAGGTGAAAGAAATTTTGCTGAGGTGCTTGACGAAGTTGAGGTTGTGTTTCATAATCTCGCTTCTCTGCTGCTGACGGAGTGAAAGCGACGGCGCGGTGGAATTGATCTTTAAAAGTTAGGACAACCGATA
>NZ_JACBFO010000005.1 GCF_021401135.1 Azonexus sp. R2A61
AAACAGCAACGCGCCAATGATAGTGAGCTTCCGCTCGCGAAAGTAGGTCACCGCCAGGCTCCCCATAACACTCGAGGCCCGTTACAAATACGTAACGGGCCTCCGTGCGTCTACTCAAAAATACTGCCCTGATCGCTCATCCGTAACTGCCCGTTTTTGCTGTAACCAAACCCGGCCGAGGCGCTGCTGTGCTAGAATCTGCGTCGGCGGGTCTCCCCGCATTGCAGGATGGTGAACCTGGTCAGGTCCGGAAGGAAGCAGCCACAGCCATTAACTGCAAGTGCCGGGGGTTAGGCTCGCCATTTTCATTTTTCGAGGTTTCGGCGCATGAGTTATCAGGTGCTTGCGCGCAAATGGCGGCCGCGCAATTTCTCGACACTTGTCGGACAAGAGCACGTCGTACGTGCTTTGACTCATGCGTTAACCGAGAAGCGCCTGCATCATGCTTATTTGTTCACCGGCACTCGTGGTGTTGGCAAGACGACTATTGCGCGCATCCTTGCCAAGTCGTTGAACTGTGAGTCGGGAATCACCGCAACTCCCTGTGGTCAGTGTTCCGCTTGCCAAGAGATTGATGCGGGGCGCTTTGTCGATCTGCTTGAGGTCGATGCGGCGACCAATACCCGTGTCGATGAGATGCGGCAGTTGCTGGAAAATGCGGTCTATGCACCGACTCGCGGGCGGTTCAAGGTCTACGTGATCGACGAAGTTCACATGCTTTCCACGTCGGCATTCAATGCAATGTTGAAAACCTTGGAAGAGCCTCCCGAGCATGTGAAGTTCATTCTTGCAACGACCGATCCGCAGAAGATTCCGGTCACGGTCTTGTCGCGCTGTCTGCAATTCAATCTGAAACAGATGCCCGCGCCAGCGATTTCCTCCCATCTCGCGGCGATTCTGCAGGCAGAAGGGATTCCTTACGATATCCCGGCGCTGTCACTGATCGCCCGTTCGGCAGCCGGCAGCATGCGCGATTCGCTCTCTCTGCTCGACCAGGCAATCGCGCATGGTGCGGGCCGGGTGGACGAGCCTCAAGTCCGCGCCATGCTGGGCAGCCTTGATCAGGATCACCTGTACGAGATACTGGAGGCATTGCAGGAAGGAAATGCCGCTGCACTGCTGGGTGTTGCTGCGGCTCTTTCGGTCAGGAGCCTGTCTTTTGGTGCCGCTCTGCAGGACTTGGCTGCCTTGCTCGTCCGTATGCAGATCGTACAGAGTGCCCCTGCTGCGGTCGACGATGAAGATCCGGAAAAAAGCCGCCTGCTTGCACTTGCTGCGGCATTTCATCCAGAGTTCATTCAATTGGCTTACCAGATCGTCACGGTTGGGCGACAGGAACTTCCGCTAGCGCCCGATGAATACGCTGGTTTTGTGATGACGCTGCTGCGCCTTCACGCCTTCCGTCCGCAAAAGGTTGGGGAACTGGTACAACTTGCCCGGATTGGGTCGCTAAAGGCGGTTTCGGCACCTCTTGCTAGTGCTCCTCCTGTTTCTTCGGGGGAAGAGGTGGCAAAGGTCGCTGCGGTTAGTCTGCCTAAGGAAGGGCTGCGGCATGAAGATTGGAGTAGCCTGATTGATCGTTTGTCAGTCAGCGGACTGGCGCGGGAACTGGCGACCAACTGCGAACTGCTGAAGCTCGATGAGGGCGCTTGCCTGCTACGTCTGGCTCCAGGCAAAGCGCATCTGCAGATGAAACCCGCCCTGGATAAATTGCACCAGGCCCTCGGAGAGTATCTGGGACGGCAGGTTCAATTGAAAATCGAGGTCGGCGAAGTTTCCGGCGATACGCCGGCGCAGATTACCGGCCGGCAGAAGCAGGCCATTCAGGCCGATGCCGAAGCGGCGATACTCGATGATGAATTTGTTCGCGAGGCACAGGATATTCTCGGTGCCTCAATCCTGGATTCTTCCATTAAACCCATTGCTTGACGGAGATTGACGATGATGAAGGGCGGTTTGGGCGGCCTGATGAAGCAGGCCCAGATGATGCAGGAAAGCATGCGCAAGGCGCAGGAGCAGTTGGCCCTGACCGAGGTTGAAGGGCAGTCGGGCGCGGGGATGGTCAAGATTACGATGACCTGCTCGCACGAGGTCCGCCGGGTGGCAATTGATCCATCTGTGCTGGACGACAAAGAGATGCTTGAAGATCTCGTGGCAGCGGCATTCAACGACGCCGTGCGTAAGGGAGAGGCGGTTTCCCAGGAAAAAATGGCCGGGTTCACGTCTGGTTTGAACTTGCCTCCCGGATTCAAGCTGCCGTTCTGAAAGTCCTGTGAATCCGTCCGGCCTCGAGGCCTTGATTCAGGCGCTGCGTTGTTTGCCCGGTATCGGGCCGAAATCCGCGCAGCGTCTGGCTTACCATCTTCTGCAGCACGACCGGAGTGGTGCGTCGCGACTGAGCGATGCCATTCAGCATGCGCTGACGGCAATCCGCCATTGTCAGCGCTGCAACACTTTTTCCGAGCTGGATGTCTGCGAACGCTGTTCTTCCGACAAGCGGGATCATTCCCTGCTCTGTGTCGTGGAGACTCCAGTCGACATGAACATGATGGAGCAGACACTTGCCTATCGGGGGCTCTACTATGTCCTGATGGGAAAGATTTCCCCTCTGGACGGTGTTGGCGCCCGACAACTCGGCCTGGAGCGTCTGCTGGCGCGCGCAATGGACGGCGCAGTCCGGGAGGTGATCCTGGCAACCAATTACACCAACGAAGGCGAGGCGACGGCGCACTACATCACGGCAATGCTGAAACCACACGGTATCGGAGTGACGCGTATTGCTCGCGGGGTGCCCGTCGGCGGGGAGTTGGAATACGTCGACAGTGGGACGTTGGCTCAGGCGCTGCGGGAAAGAAAACGATTCGAAGACTGACATCGGCTTTGAAGCGAGGTTCCCTTGAGCGTATAATTTAGTGTTTGTTTTTTCAACTCCCATCCAATTCCTTTAGGGGTCAGCGTTATGAGCAATCAAGGAAAAGTGGACTGCGGACGGCGCCGTCTGGTTGTCGCAACCGCGGCCGTGGGCGGAGTGGGTGCGTTAGGCGCGCTCGTTCCGTTCGTCTCCAGTTTGCTTCCGTCCGAACGTGCCAAAGCAGCAGGTGCACCGGTCGAAGCCGATATCAGCAAGCTCGAAGCCGGTCAGATGATGACCGTCGAGTGGCGCGGCAAGCCGGTGTGGATCATCAATCGCACCAAGGAAATGCTGGACACGCTGCCCAAGCTCAACGACGCCGTTGCCGACCCGAAGTCCGAGAAAAACCAGCAACCGGAATATGCGCGCAATGATACGCGCTCGATCAAACCGGAAATCATGGTCGTGGTCGGTATCTGTACCCACCTCGGCTGCTCGCCTTCGCAGAAGTTCAAGCACGGCTCCGAAGAAGGCATGGCAGGTGACTGGCTGGGGGGCTTCCTCTGCCCCTGCCACGGTTCGACTTTCGATTTCGCCGGTCGCGTGTTCAAGGCCAAGCCGGCTCCGACCAATCTGGAAGTTCCGCCGCACGTGTATCTGTCCGATACGCGCATCCTGATCGGCGATGACAAGAAGGGGGCATGACATGGCTGGTGGAAATTTCGAAAAGTACAAGTCCGATGGCTCCCTGGCCGGCAATCTGCTGGAATGGGTCGATGCCCGCTTCCCCGCCACTTCGATGTGGAAGGGGCACTTGTCCGAGTACTATGCACCGAAGAACTTCAACTTCTGGTATTTCTTCGGCTCGCTGGCCTTGCTGGTTCTGGTCATCCAGATCGTCACCGGCATCTTCCTGGTCATGCACTACAAGCCCGATGCTGCCCTGAACGCCAATGGCGTGCCGGTGGCCTTTGCCTCGGTCGAGTACATCATGCGCGATGTGGCGGGTGGCTGGATCATCCGTTACATGCACTCGACCGGCGCTTCTGCCTTCTTCATCGTCGTCTACCTGCACATGTTCCGCGGTCTGATTTACGGTTCCTACCGCAAGCCTCGCGAACTGACCTGGCTGTTCGGCGTCGGCATCTTCCTGGTGCTGATGGGTGAAGCCTTCTTCGGTTACTTGCTGCCTTGGGGGCAGATGTCCTACTGGGGCGCTCAGGTCATCGTCAACCTGTTCGGTGCCATTCCGGTTATCGGTAACGATCTGTCGCTCATCATCCGCGGCGATTTCGTCGTCGGCGATGCCACGCTGAACCGTTTCTTCTCTTTCCACGTGATCGCCTTCCCGCTGATCCTGCTGGGCCTGGTAGCTGCACATATCCTGGCGCTGCACGAAACCGGCTCGAACAACCCGGACGGCATTGACATCAAGGAAAAGAAGGACGAACACGGCATCCCGCTGGATGGCATTCCGTTCCATCCCTACTACACGGTCAAGGACATCGTCGGCGTTGTCGTCTTCCTGATGGCCTTCTCCGCGGTCTTGTTCTTTGCCCCGGAAGGTGGTGGCTACTTCCTGGAAACGCCGAACTTCTACCCGGCCGATCCGCTGAAGACCCCGCCGCACATTGCACCGGTCTGGTACTTCACGCCGTTCTACTCGATCCTGCGGGCCATGGTCTGGAACTTCTTCGGTCTCGATGCCAAGTTCTGGGGCGTCGTCGCCATGGGGGCTTCGGTCGTGATCTTCGCCTTCCTGCCGTGGCTGGACCGCGCGCCAGTGCGTTCGATCCGCTACCGTGGTCCGATTACCAAGGTGATGATTACCGTCTTCGTGATCTGCTTCTTCATCCTCGGCTATCTGGGCACCCAGTCGCCTTCCTACTGGGGTGAAAAGATTTCCCAGGTTTGCACGGTCTTCTACTTTGCCTTCTTCCTGGCCATGCCCTGGTGGTCCCGCATGGACAAGTTCAAGCCGGTCCCCGACCGTGTGACGATGAAGTGAGGATGGACAACATCATGAAAAAAATCCTGATTGCATTGCTTTTCGCTCCGCTCGTCGCCCTGGCCAGCGGCGGCAACGTCCACCTCGACACCTGGCCGGGCTCGGTGAAGGACAAGCCGGCCCTGCAAAACGGTGCCAAACTGTTCGTGAACTACTGCATGAACTGTCATGGTGCGTCGTATGTCCGCTACAAGAATCTGCTCGATCTCGGTCTGACCGAGCAGCAGGTCAAGGACAACCTGATGTTCACCTCCGACAAGATCGGCGACCTGATGGGTATCGCCGCCCGTGCCGACGAGCAGAAGAAGTGGTTCGGTGCTACGCCGCCGGATCTGAGCATCATCGTTCGTGCCCGTGGCGAAGCGGGTGCGCCGGGTGCCGGTGCCGACTGGCTCTACACCTATTTGCGTTCTTTCTACCGCGATGACAAGCGTCCGACCGGCTGGAACAACGTGGTGTTCGAAAATGTCGGCATGCCGCACATCCTGTGGGAACTTCAGGGCACGCAAGTACTCAATCACGAGACGCACAAGCTGGAGCTGGAAGTCCCGGGCAAGCTGTCGCCGGCCGAGTACGACAAGGCAGTTTCCGACCTGGTTGGCTTCATGGTCTGGATGGCCGAGCCGCAACAGGAGTTCCGCCGCACGCTGGGCTTCTTCGTGCTGGCCTTCCTGGCTGTCCTGTTCGTGGTCGCCTATGCCTTGAAAAAGGAATACTGGAAAGACATTCACTGATCCCTGAGGATCGGTTGCCGGCATCGCGGGTTTGGCTTCGGCCGGCCCCCGGTGCCGAATCTCATTTTGAGGGTTGCTAAACATGATGAACCTCTACTCGGGCACGACCTGCCCCTTCAGCCACCGTTGCCGTATCGTCCTGTACGAGAAGGGCATGGATTTTCAGGTGATCGACGTCGACCTGTTCTCCAAGGCCGACGAAATGGCTGCCGTCAATCCGCACGGCCGGGTGCCGGTGCTGGCCGAGCGCGATCTGGTGCTGTTCGAACCGAACATCATCAACGAGTATATCGACGAGCGCTTCCCGCATCCGCAGCTGATGCCGGCTGATCCGATCATGCGTGCGCGTGCCCGTCAGCTGCTGATCGGCATGGAGCGCGAAATCTTCGCGCACATGGAAATTCTGGAAAAGAATGGCAAGACCGCCGACAAGGCGCGTCAGGAAATCAAGGCGCGCCTGACCGAGATCGTGCCGATCTTCAACAAGCAGAAGTTCATGCTTGGCGATGAGTTTTCCATGCTCGACGTGGCCATCGCGCCGCTGCTGTGGCGTCTCGACCACTATGGCATTGATCTTGGCAAGGCGGCGGCGCCGCTGATGAAGTACGCCGAGCGCATCTTCAGCCGTCAGGGTTTCATCGACGCGTTGACCCCGTCAGAAAAGGCAATGCGCAAGTAAGCGATGGAGCAACTGCCCTCGACCAAGCCGTATCTGCTGCGCGCCCTGTGGGAGTGGTGTTGCGATAACGGCTATACCCCCTACATCGCCGTCCAGGTCGATGCCCGTACGCTGGTGCCGCGGGAGTTCGTCAAGGATGGCCAGATCGTCCTCAACGTCGGTCCGGATGCCACCAACAAGTTGCAGATGGGCAACGAACTGATCGAATTCCAGGCGCGTTTCGGCGGCGTGGCCCGACAGTTGTCGGTGCCGATCACGCGCGTGTCGGCGATCTATGCCCGCGAAAACGGCGCAGGCATGGCGTTCGAGATCGAGGAAGACGAAGGCGGCGTGGGCGATGCCGAGGAAGTGCCGGCGGTCGACGACAAGGGGCCGGATGAGCCTCCGCCGCGCCCCGAAGGCGGTCGTCCGAAACTGCAGCGCATCAAATAGGGACGCTGCCTGCGGTCTACGCACCAAAAAAGGGAAATTTGCCAGGCGAATTTCCCTTTTTTCTTGGTAAAGCCATGATTCTCCACGTTGGCATAGCTGTTGCTGAATGCCGTCCGGAAGGAAAATCATGGACCGTGAAGTCAAATCCACCTGTTGCTATTGCGGCGTCGGCTGCGGCGTACTGATCCGTACCGACGGCGAAAAGATTCTTGGCGTCCGCGGCGATCCGGCGCACCCTGCCAACGGCGGTCGCTTGTGTACCAAGGGAGCCTCGCTGGATCAAACGCTGGTCGGCGAGCAACGTCTGCGCTACCCGGCCTGGCGGCGCGACAGGAATGCCCCGGCAGAGCGGATCGATTGGTCCCGGGCACTCGACATGGCGGCCGAACGCTTTGCCGAGATCATTCGGCGGCACGGTCCGGATGCGGTCGCCTTCTACATTTCCGGCCAGTTGATGACCGAGGACTACTACGTATTCAACAAGCTGGCCAAGGGGCTGGTCGGCACCAATAACGTCGATACCAATTCGCGTCTGTGTATGTCGTCGGCGGTCGCCGGTTACAAGCGTACGTTGGGTGCCGATGCGCCGCCGTGCACCTACCGCGACATCGCCCTGGCGGGCAGCCTGTTGATTGCCGGGGCCAATCCGGCGGTCGCCCATCCCATCGTCTTTCGTCAGATCGAAGATGCCCGGGCGGCGAATCCAGAGATGAAAATCGTCGTCGTCGACCCACGGCGCAGCGAAACGGCGGCGATCGCCGACTTGCACTTGGCCATCCGGCCGGGCAGCGACGTGGCGCTGTTCAACGCAATGCTGCACGTGCTGCTGGCCGAAAACCAGGTTGATCGGGCGTATGTTGCCCGCCACACCGAGGGCTTCGACGCGCTCGAACGAATCGTCGCCGCCTATCCGCCGGCCGTCGCCGCCGAGCTGTGCGGTGTGCCGGTCGGCGATATCGTCCAGGCGGCACGCTGGTTCGCCGATAGCGGGCCGGCCCTGTCGCTCTACTGCCAAGGGCTGAATCAGTCCGTGCATGGGACCGACAACAACGTCGCGTTGATCCATCTGCATCTGGCCACCGGCCAGATCGGCAAGCCCGGCGCCGGGCCCTTTTCCCTGACCGGCCAGCCGAATGCCATGGGCGGTCGCGAAGTCGGCGGACTGGCCAACCTGCTGTCGGCGCACCGCGATCTGGCCGATCCCGTGCATCGTGCGGAAGTTGCCCAGCTGTGGGGCGTTCCGGAAGTGCCGGCGAAACCGGGCAAGGCTGCGGTCGACCTGTTCCAGGCGCTGAAAACCGGCGAGATCAAGGCCGTCTGGATCGCCTGCACGAATCCCGCACATTCGCTGCCTAACCAAAGGCTGGTGCGTGAAGCGCTGGCTGCGGCCGAATTCGTCGTCGTCCAGGAGGCTTTTGCCGACACCGACACCGCGGCCTTTGCCGATCTGCTGCTGCCGGCCACCGCCTGGAGCGAGAAGCAGGGGACGGTGACCAACTCCGAGCGCTGCATCACCCGTGTCTTTCCGGCGCTGGCGCCGTCCGGCGAGGCGCGGGACGACTGGCGCATCGCCGTCGATTTCGCGCATCGACTGGGGCGCGCCCTGGGGCACGAGGATGCGGAAAAACGCTTTCCCTACACGTCGACCGCAGAAATTTTCGATGAACATCGGGCGACCACCATCGGCCGCGATCTCGACATCGGCGGGCTCGACTACGCCATTCTGGAAAGCCGGGGGCCGCAGCAATGGCCGTTTCCGGCGGGCGCCAGCCACGGCGCCGAACGCTTGTACGAAGACGGGCGTTTCCCGACGGCCGACGGCCGCGCCCGCTTCGTGCCGGTCGAGTTCCGGCCGACGGCCGACAGTCTTGCGGTCGACCGTCCGCTCAGCCTGATTTCCGGCCGCATGCGCGATCACTGGCACGGCATGACGCGGACCGGGCTGGTGCCGCGCCTGTTCAACCTGGAAGACGAACCCCTGCTCGGCATGCACGCCGACGACATGCACGAGCGTGGTTTGCGCGACGGTGACATCGCCCGGGTTTCCGGCCTGCGCGGCGCGTTTGCCGTGCGTGTCGCCGAGGATGCCGCATTGCGCCAGGGCTGCCTGTGGACGCCGATGCACTGGGGCAGCCGCTTCATGAATTCGCCGGGCGCCAATGCGGTGGTTTCGGATGCCGTCGATCCCTACTCGATGCAGCCGGAACTCAAGCACGCCGCGGTACAGGTCGAACGGCTGGCGCTCGACTGGCCGCTGGCGCTGATCCGGCGCTGTGCCGACCGCGACGAGGCGCTGGCCTTGCTGGCGGCGGTACGTCGCCAGCTGGACGATTTTCCCTATGCGACGGTCGGCTTGTACGGTCGACGCAACGCGCTGGTCGTTTTCCGCGCGGCGCTTGCCGAGGCGCCGAACGCTGAAACCCTGGCTGCGCTGGATGCGCTGTTCGGCCTGAGCGGCGAGCGAGGGGCGATCGCCTTTGTCGATAATGCGCGGCGGATCGCCAAAAAGGCGATGACGGTCGACGGTCGTCTCGAAGCCGTCCGGCTGTCGGGCGAAACGGCGGCTCTGGACTGGCTGCGCGGAGCGATGGCCGAAGATGAACTCGACGCGGCCCTGTTGCGCTATGCCCTGGCCCCGAGCCGTCGGGCTCCGATGGCCGCCGTCGCACGCCACATCGTCTGCAAGTGCGCCGACGTTAGCGACGTGCAGATTCGCGACGCACTGGCCGGCGGCGCCGATCTGGCGGCGCTGCAGGACGGCTTGAAATGCGGTACCTTCTGCGGCGGCTGCCTGCCGGAAATCCGGCGGCTGGCGGCCGCATGCAATGCACAACAACCCGCGGCCGCGTAGTCGCGAGGGGAGGAGCCTGTGAGTTACGCCAACTACATCAAGGAGATCGGCCGCGGAGCCCAGGGGGCTCGCGATCTCAGCCTGCAGGATGCCCGCCAGCTCTACGGAGCGATGCTCGACGGCGGCGTTCCCGATCTCGAACTGGGCGCGATCATCCTTGGCCTGCGCGTCAAAGGCGAGTCGCTGGACGAGATGCTGGGTTTCCTGGAAGCCATCGACGAACGCACGCATCATCTCGACATGCCGCACGGCCGTGTCCGGCCGGTGATCCTGCCGACCTACAACGGCGCTCGCAAGGAAGCCAACCTGACGCCACTGCTGGCCCTGCTGCTGCAGCGTTTCGGTGTACCGGTGCTGATCCACGGCCTGCTCGAAGGCTACGGCCGAGTGACCACCGGCCTGATCTTCCGCGAACTCGGCATCATGCCGCTGACCACGGTGACCCAGGCGCAGCTCGCGCTCGAACAGAAAGGCCTGGCCTTCGTGCCGCTGACCGCGCTGTGCCCGGGCATTCACAACCTGCTGTCGCTGCGCAGCCGGCTCGGCCTGCGCAACAGTGCGCACAGCCTGGTCAAGCTGCTCAACCCGTTCCGCGGCGATGCGGTGATGGTGGCGCCCGCCACGCATCCCGATTTCCTCGACCTGATGCGCAACATCCTGCTCGCCCGGGGGCAGCGCGGCCTGCTGCTGCGCGGTACGGAGGGCGAACCTTATGCCAATCCGAAACGTCGGCCGCGGCTCGAATACCTGCGCGACGGGCAGAGCGAAACCCTGTTCGAGGCCGAACACGAAAGCCTGCGCACCTTGCCTAACTTGCCGGAGGCGACCGATGCGCTGTCCACGGCAAACTGGATCCGCCGTGTGCTCGACAAGCAGGTGCCGTTGCCCAAGCCGATCGCCAACCAGCTGGCCTGCCTGCTGCACGCCAGCGGCTATGCCGAGGATGTCAATCAGGCCAAGGCCATCGTGGCCGTCGAGGCGACCGGTCTGCTGGTCGGCGGCAACTGAGGGCGGCGCCGCACCGTTCCGGCGAACGATGCACGGGATTGGTGCGGCAGTTTTGCGGTCGACGCCGGAAAATCGATAAAAATCAATGTGGTGCATCGGTGGCACGCCGATTGCAACAGGATTGCCAGCAACAGCGATTCGACCGTCAACGGGGACGGTCCGATGGCAAAGACGTCATGCGCTGAAACAGATTGCACCGCGAGGTGCGCGCAACGTCTTGGAGCCATTCGCATGAGCACTATCCCCGTTCCCCCCGCTGTCAAACCTCGTCTGGTCCTGATCGGCAACGGCATGGCCGGTGTCCGTACCGTCGAGGAACTGCTGAAAATCGCGCCGGATCGTTACGACATCACGATCTTCGGCGCCGAGCCGCATCCCAACTACAACCGCATCCTGCTGTCGCCGGTGCTGGCCGGCGAGATGACGGTTTCCGACATCATCCTCAACGAATACGACTGGTACCGGCAGCACGGCATCACGCTGCACACCGGCAAGCAGGTCGTGAAGATCGACCGCGTCGCCCGCAAGGTGGTCGCCGATGACGGCAGCGAAGTCCCCTACGACCGCCTGCTGATCGCCACCGGCTCGACGCCCTTCATGCTGCCGATTCCCGGCAACGACCTGCCCGGCGTGATCGGTTACCGTGACATCAAGGACACCGACGAGATGATCGCCGCCGCCACGCAACACAAGCACGCGGTGGTGATCGGTGGTGGCCTGCTCGGGCTGGAAGCGGCCAACGGCCTGAAACTGCGTGGCATGGACGTGACCGTCGTGCATATCGGCCCGTGGTTGCTGGAGCGCCAGCTCGACGAGACGGCCGGCCGCATGCTGCAGCAGTCGCTCGAAGCCAAGGGCCTGAAATTCCTGCTGCAGAAGCAGACCGAAGCGCTGATCCAGGGCGAGCGCGGTCGGGTCGCCGCGGTGCGTTTCAAGGACGGCATGCAGATTCCGGCCGACCTCGTGGTGATGGCCGCCGGTATCCGCCCGAACTACGCGCTGGCCGAGCAGTCCGGCATCTACTGCAACCGCGGCATCGTGGTTAACGACACGATGCAGACCTACGACCCGAAGATCTACGCGGTCGGCGAATGCGTCAGCCATCGCGGCATCGCCTACGGCCTGGTGGCGCCGCTGTTCGAGCAGGCCAAGGTCGCCGCCAATCACCTGGCCGGCTACGGCATCGGCCGCTACACCGGTTCGGTGACCTCGACCAAGTTGAAGGTGACCGGCATCGACCTGTTTTCGGCCGGCGACTTCATGGGCGGCGAGGGGACCGACGACATCGTGCTCAACGACCCGGCCGGCGGCGTCTACAAGCGGCTGGTACTGCGTCAGGACAAACTGGTCGGCGCCGTGCTCTACGGCGACACCAGCGAAGGACCGTGGTATTTCCAGCTGATCAAGGACGAGCGCGACATCCACGACATCCGGGATCAACTGATTTTTGGGCAGTCCCTGGTTGGTGATGCGGGCCACCAGGGCGAAAGCCGCGCCGCATCGATGCCGGACGAAGCCGAGGTCTGCGGTTGCAATGGCGTGTGCAAGGGCACCATCGTCAAGGCAATCAAGGAACAGGGGCTGTTCTCGCTCGACGAGGTCAAGAAACACACCAAGGCGGCGTCTTCCTGCGGCTCATGTTCGGGGCTGGTCGAGCAGATCCTTGCTTCGACCATCGGCGGCGCCTACACGCCGGCCGCGTCCGACAAGAAGCCGATCTGCACCTGTAGTGAGCACTCGCATCAGGCCGTCCGCGCGGCGATCCGCGAGCGTCGGCTGACGACCAAGGAAGCGGTTTTTGCCGAACTGGGCTGGTCGACCGCAAATGGCTGCGAAAAATGCCGGCCGGCGATCAACTACTACCTGATCTCGACCTGGCCGCACGAAGCCAAGGACGATCCGCAGTCGCGGCTGATCAACGAACGCTCGCACGCCAACATTCAGAAGGACGGCACCTACTCGGTGGTGCCGCGCATGTGGGGCGGTCTGACGACGCCGAACGAACTGCGCGCCATCGCCGACGTCGCCGAGAAGTACCAGGTGCCGACGGTCAAGGTCACCGGCGGCCAGCGCATCGACCTGCTGGGCATCAAGAAGGAGGACCTGCCCGGCGTCTGGGCCGACCTCAACGCCGCCGGCATGGTCTCCGGTCACGCCTACGGCAAGTCCATCCGCACGGTGAAGACCTGCGTCGGCGCCGAGCATTGCCGCTTCGGCACGCAGCTGGCGATGGACATGGGCGTCAAGCTGGAGAAGATGCTGTTCGACATGTACGCGCCGCACAAGGTCAAATTGGCCGTCTCCGGCTGCCCGCGCAACTGCGCCGAGGCTGGCATCAAGGATGTCGGCGTGATCGGCGTCGATTCCGGCTACGAGCTCTATGTTGGCGGCAACGGCGGTATCAAGACCGAGGTCGCGCAGTTCCTTTGCAAGGTCAAGTCCGACGAGGAGGTCATGGAATACGCCGGCGCCTTCCTGCAGCTTTACCGCGAGGAAGGCTGGTATCTCGAACGCACCTGCCACTGGCTCGAACGGGTCGGCCTCGACTACGTCAAGGGGCAGGTGGTCGATGATGACGAGAAGCGCAAGGCCTTGCACGGTCGACTGCTCGATTCGCTGAAAAATGCCCGCGACCCGTGGCAGACCAGCCGCGAGGGCGAAGCGAAGAAGCAGTTCATCCCGATCGCGGTCGACGCGTGAAAACCCGGAAAAACGAGGAAACCGACATGAGCCATTGGACATTGATCTGCAAGCTGGACGACATTCCCCCGCTGGGTTCGCGCATCGTCCGCCCGGAAAAGGGCGGCGACATCGCTATCTTCCGCACCGCCGACGACGAGGTATTTGCGCTGCACGACAAATGTCCGCACAAGGGCGGGCCGTTGTCGCAGGGCTTGGTGCATGGCAAGCGCGTGGCCTGTCCGCTGCATGGCTGGAACATCGAACTGGACAGCGGCCAAGTGGTGGCGCCGGATGTCGGCCACTGCGAGCGCTTCTCGGTGAAGGTCGAACAGGGCGACGTCTGGCTGGCCTGTTGACCGGAAAATTCCACGGAATGGCGGCGCACGATTTGTCGCGGCGGCTGTCAATACGCCTTTCGGCGGACAGCCGCTGCCGCCGCTTTCCGCTACAGTTGCCATCATGACCACTGCCATCATCCTGTTCGCCCACGGCGCCCGCGATCCCGAATGGGCGGCGCCGATCCGCCGTATCCAGTCCGCCATCCGCGAGCGCGCACCGGCGCTTGCCGTCGACCTGGCCTTTCTCGAATTCATGACACCGGACCTGCGCGCCTGCGCCGCCGGGCTGATCGCCGGCGGTGCGCGCCGCATCGTGGTGCAGCCGATGTTCATCGCCCAGGGCGGCCACCTGAAAAAGGAATTGCCGGCGCTGGTCGAAAGCTTGCGGTCGACCTGGCCGGATGTCGAATTCCTGCTCGATCGCGCGATCGGCGAGGACGATGGCGTGATTGCCGCGATGGCCGAGGCGGCACTCTGCCGGACTGGCGCAACGCTTGCTTGAAAATCGGCATGTTGCGCGTTCTGGTCATCGATGAGTCCCGCAGCCGGGCTGCCGAAATCTGCTCGGGGCTGGCGCTCGCCGGTTACCAGGTCGCGGCGATCCTGGCCGACTCGGCCAATCTCAGCGGTGAAGTCGAGAAGCTGCAGCCGGACGTCATCCTGATCGATACCGAAAGTCCCAGCCGCGATACGCTGGAGAATCTCGCCGTGCTCAACCAGGCCATGCCGCGGCCGGTCGTCATCTTTACCCAGGAGGACGGCCAGGACTCGATCCGCGACGCGCTCAAGGCCGGCGTATCGGCCTATATCGTCGATGGGCTGGACCCGAAGCGGATCAAGCCCATCGTCGATGTCGCCCGGGCCCGTTTCGAGGACACGCTGGCGCTGCGCCGCGAGCTCGCGGAAATCTCGCGCAAGCTGTCCGACCGCAAGTTGGTCGACAAGGCCAAGGGCATCCTGATGAAGGCGCGCGGCCTGGACGAAGAGGCCGCCTACCACGCGATGCGCAAGCTGGCGATGGAGCGCGGCCAGAACATGGCCCGGGTGGCGCGCGACGTCATCGACATGGCCCGGGTCCTGCTCTGAGCTGACGCGCGTTCCCGTTCCTTGTGCGGAAGCACCGCCTGTTGCACTGCAACAGTGCGCCTCGAGGCCTGCGGTCGACGCGGGAAAATCCCGAAAATCCGAGAAAACCCTTGTGAATCAGCCGGCTGGGCCGGCCGGTCGAAAGCTGGCACGGGCGTTGCGTTAATCCTTGCATCGCACGGTCAAAGGCGGCCGGGCACAAAACCGGGTGTTCCGGTTTATCAGGACAATGGCGTCCATCCTCGCTGCCCCGTGCGGCCTGGATGTGACGCCTTTTTTGTTTTCTCGCCATCTGGAGTAGTCGCAATGGAAGATAAGAAACCGGCTGTCGCAGCCCCTGAAGCATCTCCGGTCTCGACCAAGCGTCGCGATTTCGTCACCGCCGCCCTGGGAGCATCCCTCATGTCCATGGTTCCCCCCGGCGTCCGTAGTGCAGCCTGGGCTGCCGGTTCGGACGCCCCCGAAAAGAAGGAAGTCCGCATCGGCTTCATTCCGCTGACCGATTGCGCCTCCGTCGTCATGGCGGCGGTCAACAAGTTCGACGAGAAGTACGGCATCAAGATCGTCCCGACCAAGGAAGCCTCCTGGGCCGGTGTCCGCGACAAGCTGGTCAATGGCGAGCTGGACATGGCGCACGTGCTCTACGGCCTGATCTACGGCGTGCACATGGGCATCGGCGGGCCGAAGAAGGACATGGCCAACCTGATGACGATCAACAACAACGGCCAGGGCCTGACCTTGTCAAAGGCGCTGGCCGACAAGGGGGCGACCGACCTCAACGGGCTGGTCGCACTGATGAAGAAGGAGCCGCGCGAATACACCTTCGCCCAGACCTTCCCGACCGGCACGCATGCGATGTGGCTCTACTACTGGCTCGCTTCGGCCGGGGTCAACCCGCTCAAGGACGTCAAATCCATCGTCGTGCCGCCGCCGCAGATGGTCGCCAACATGCGCGTCGGCAACATGGACGGCTTTTCCGTCGGCGAACCCTGGAACCATCGCGCGATCATGGACGGCATCGGCATTTCGGCGGCGACCTCGCAGGATGTCTGGAAGGATCATCCGGAAAAGATCCTCGGCTGTACCGCCGAATTCGTCCAGAAGAACCCGAACACCTGCCGCGCGGTGATCATGGCGGTGCTTGAGGCCAGCCACTGGATCGACGCCAGCATCAGCAACAAGATGAAGATGGCCGAGGTCATCGCCCAGAAGGCTTACGTCAATACCAGCGTCGATGCCATCAACCAGCGCATCCTCGGCCGCTACCAGAACGGCCTGGGCAAGACCTGGGACGATCCGAACCACATGAAGTTCTTCAACGACGGTGCGGTGAACTATCCCTACCTCTCCGACGGCATGTGGTTCCTCACCCAGCACAAGCGCTGGGGCCTGCTCAAGGATCACCCGGACTACCTCGGCGTCGCCAAGAAGATCAACCAGACCGAGCTTTACGCGCAGGCGGCGGCGAAGCTGGGTGTCAGCGTGCCGAAGAGTCCGCTGCGGACGTCCAAACTGATCGACGGCGTCGTCTGGGACGGCAGCAACCCGGCCAAGTACGCCGACGGTTTCAAGGTCAAGGTCTGAGCACCGGTTCGCGGAGAGAAAGACGATGAACACCCTGACGCTGACCCAGGATTTTCCCGGCCCCGGGGCGGTTGACCGCAAGCCGCCGGCTGCGCTCGCCGAGCCGGTCACTGATTCGATCAAGGACAAGACCATGCAGAAATCCAGCGCGCCGGCTGTCGGCGAAACCGCGACACCGTTTGCCGAAACCTTGCGCAACCTGTTCCGCAGCGCCTTGCCGCCGGTGCTCGGGCTGTTCCTGCTGATCGGCATCTGGCACGTTGCCACGCAGTCCGGCGGCGCCATTCCGTCGCCGGGTACGGTCTGGGATGCAGCGGTCGTGCTGTTTTCCGATCCTTTCTACAACAACGGGCCGAACGACCAGGGCATCGGCTGGAACGTGCTGTCGTCGTTGCAGCGGGTCGGGATCGGTTTCGGCATCGCGGCGCTGGTCGGCATTCCGCTCGGTTTCATGATCGGCCGCTTCAAGTTCCTGTCCGACATGCTCAACCCGATCATCAGCCTGCTGCGTCCGGTGTCGCCGCTGGCCTGGCTGCCGATCGGCCTGCTGGTGTTCAAGAAGGCCGACCCGGCAGCGACGTGGACCATCTTCATCTGCTCGATCTGGCCGATGATCATCAATACCGCGGTCGGCGTGCAGCGCGTGCCGCAGGATTACCTGAACGTCGCCCGCGTGCTCGCGCTATCGGAATGGAAGGTGATCACCAAGATCCTGTTCCCGGCCGTACTGCCTTACATGCTGACCGGCATCCGCCTGTCGATCGGCACCGCCTGGCTGGTCATCGTCGCTGCCGAAATGCTCACCGGCGGCGTCGGTATCGGCTTCTGGGTGTGGGACGAATGGAACAACCTGAAGGTCGAACACATCATCATCGCCATCTTCATCATCGGCATCGTCGGCCTGATTCTCGAACAGGCGCTGATCCTGCTCGCCCGCAAACTGACCAAGGAAGCTGCCTGAGGAGCCCGTCATGGAAAAATTCGTCCAGATCGAGAAGGTCGGCCAGACCTTCGACACCAAAAAAGGCAAGTTCATCGCCCTGCGCGACATCGACCTGAGCCTGAAGAAAGGCGAGTTCGTCGCCCTGATCGGCCATTCCGGCTGCGGCAAATCGACGCTGCTCAACCTGATCGCCGGGCTGACCAAACCGACCACCGGCGCTCTGATCTGCGATGGCCGCGAAATCGCCGGGCCGGGCCCGGAGCGCGCCGTGGTCTTCCAGAACCACAGCTTGCTGCCCTGGCTGACCTGTTTCGAGAACATCTACCTCGCCGTCGAGCGGGTGTTCTCGGGCAAGGAGGGCAAGGCCAAGCTGAAGGCGCGCACGCAGGCGGCGATCGAGATGGTCGGGCTGGCCCATGCCGCGTACAAGTATCCGCACGAAATCTCCGGCGGCATGAAGCAGCGCGTCGGCATTGCCCGCGCCCTGTCGATGGAGCCCAAGGTGCTGTTGATGGACGAGCCGTTCGGCGCGCTCGACGCGCTGACCCGCGCCAAGCTGCAGGACGAGCTGATGAAAATCTGCGACAAGACGCAGTCGACCGTGGTGATGGTCACGCACGATGTGGACGAGGCCGTCCTGCTGTCTGACCGCATCGTGATGATGACCAACGGCCCGGCAGCGACGATCGGCGAAATCCTCGACGTCAATTTGCCGCGGCCGCGCGACCGACTGGTGCTGGCGCACGATCCGGCCTACATCGACTGCCGCGCCAGGGTGCTCGAGTTCCTGTACGAGAAGCAGGCGCACGTCGAGAAGATGGCGGCCTGATTCCTGCGGTCAACGTCGGGAAAATCCGGAAAAGGCCGCCGGGGAAACGCTGTCCGTGTGGCGGCGTTTCCCGGTTCAGGCGCCGGGTATCGGGTGCCGGCGCTGCAGGTGCTGGTAGGTTTGCGCCAGTTGCCGGACGCGTTCGTAATGACCGGCGTCCAGCGCATGCTGCATGTTCTCGATGATCATCGCATGCAGCTGGCAGACGCCTTCCGGCGAGCACAGCAGGACTTCGCTCATTTCGGCCGCAACGGCCATCGGAATGTGCTCGTGTTCGGCGATGGCTTCGATTTCGCCGTGCTCCAGATCGCAGTAATCCAGAAGATCTTGCATGGACAACATGGGCTCCTCCATCAGTGATTGGTAAAGGACTTGCGTTGTCGTTGTTATGCCCGTCTTGTCGTTGTTGTCGGTGCCGGGTTAACCCCTTTATAGCCGATTTGACCGGGAAGGCCAAACGGGTCGCTCAGAAGCGCAGTAGCCCGTCGGGATGGTCGTTGGCCAGCCGGCGGACCAGCGGGCGCAGATCGAGTCGCGTCGCACGGCGCAACGCATCGGCGTTGGCGGCGAGCTCGGCCAGCGAGCGGTCGACGGCGTCGTCGCCACGGCCGATCAGGATGGTGTTGCCGCTGCTGCAGGCCGGCAGCGCCAGATGGTGTCCGTCGAAGGCTTGCCGGATGCGGTCGACGCTGGCGGCGAAGCCTTTTTCGCGCAACAGGTTGGCGCAGAACAGCCCGCTGTCGGTCAGCCGGGCGCGACAGGCCAGATAGTAGCCTTCGCTGTCGAGCAGGACGGGCAGACCGTCGTCGTCGAAAGCGTCGGACAGGATCAGGTCGTAGCGTTCGCCGCCGGCCAGCATGAATTCGGCGGCGCAGCCGATGCGGACGTCGAGCCGCGGATCGTCCGGCAGGCGGAAATACTGGCGGGCGACGAATTCGACCTGCGGATTGATCTCCAGCACGGTAATCCGGCAACCCGGGTAATGACGGAACAGGAACTTGGCCAGCGAGCCCGCGCCGAGCCCGGCGAGCAGGGCTTTTTTCGGCCAGCCGGCGGTCGACCGCAGCAGCAGGCCGGCCATCATGTCGCGTGTGTATTCGAGCTCCAGCGACCACGGGCGGGCGATGCGCATCGCGCCCTGGACCCAGTCGGAGCCGAAATGCAGCTGGCGGATGCCGTCGGCTTCGCTGATATCGACGGGGTGGCGAGGTGGTTTGCGGTGTTTTTTCATGCGCTGGCGCCCCCAGGTGGAATCGAACCACCAATTCGCCCTTAGGAGGGGCGTGTTATATCCATTTAACTATGGAGGCGGACTGCGAAAAAGGCAGGCGCGCATTGTACCGGCCAAGGCCGGGCTTGTGATAGATTGGCCGCCACGAAAACCAATAATCGGGAGGAGACCCCAATGTTCGCATTCATGAGGCGACGTCCGATCGCCATGCAATTGATCCTGGCCATCATCGGGGCCTTGGTCGTGGTATTTGCGGCGATGGCCTTGATCGTGCAGAAGCGGACCGAGACCGCGGCGCTGACGATGGCGGAAGCCAACCTGCAGCACGAAGCCCGCTTGATGGCCGGAACGCTCGATGCGCTGTTCGAAGCGGTTCGTGAGCGCGGTAGCCGGCAATCCGATTTCCTGATCAAGTATCTGGGGGCCAGGCCGGTGCTCGGGCATGAGCTGGTGCGTACCGGCGAGGTCGATTTGCCGGCGGTTCGCCTGGGCGGCGAGGTGCTCAACGGCAACGAACGGCAACTGGCCGCTTTCCGCAACCTGACCGGTGAGGAGGCTGCCTTTCTGGTCATCAAGGAGGGCAAGGTCTACCGCTTGAGTACGCTGCTGCGCGCCAAGGACGGCAAGCCGATGCACGGTGTGCCGCTGCCGGACGGCGATCCGGTTGCCCGCTCGGTGCTGGCCGGCAAGGACTACCAGGGGCTGGCCATTCGCGCCGGCAAATACAATTTCAGTACCGTGCGCCTGCTTCGCGACGAATCCGGAAAGGCCTGGGGGGCGTACTCGTTGCGCATTTCGCTGGAAGATGAACTGAAGCGTATCCGCGGCCAGTTCGGCAGTCTGGTTGCCGGGCAGACGGGCTATGTGTACATCGTCCGGCCGACCGATGAAAAGACGATCGGCGAATTCGTGCTGCATCCCAAATTCCAGGACCGTACGGTGGCCGAGGCCGAACTGCCGGACAGCGCCCGCAAGTCGGTCAGCGATCTGCTGGTCAAGAAGGATGGCGCCTACCGTTATGCGATGCCCGACAGCGACGGGCGGGAGCGTGAAAAGCTCGTCGTTGCGGCGACCTCGACCGGCTGGGGATGGACGGTGGTAACCGGTAGCTGGGTCGACGAATATCTGGCGGAAAGCCAGTCGCTGCGCAACCTGTTCGTCGGCATCAGCGTATTTGCCGCGTTGTTGCTGGCACTCTTCATCTTCGTGCTGATCAAGTTCCGCCTGCAGGGGCTGACGCAACTGGTCGGCGAAGTGCGCCGCATCGCCTCGGGCGATCTGCGGGCGACGGTTCGCGATGCGGAGGCCGACAGTCACAACGAGGTTCATGCGATCGGCCACGCCTTCAATGAAATGGCCGCATCGATCCGGCAACTGGTCGGGGGCGTTGCGGAAACCTCGGCGCAAGTCGGCAAGGCCGCCGACGAATTGCAGGAAGCTGCCCGCCTGGCCATGCAGGGCTCGGAACAGGCGGCGCAATCCGCTTCCGGCATCGCTGCATCGGTCGAGGAACTGTCGGTCAGCGTCACCCAGGTGGCGGACAACGCGATGCATGCCGCACAGATTTCCGAACAGGCCAAGGCGATCACCGACGAAGGTCGGCAAGTGGTAACGCGAACGATGGGCGAACTGGAACGGGTGGCCGGCGATATCGGTACCTCGGCGCAATTGATCGAATCGCTCGGCGAGCGTTCCAAGCAGATATCCAGCGTGGTCGGGGTGATTCGCGAAATCGCCGAGCAGACCAACCTGCTGGCGCTCAATGCCGCGATCGAAGCGGCGCGCGCCGGCGAACAGGGGCGCGGATTCGCGGTGGTTGCCGACGAAGTCCGCAAACTGGCCGAACGCACGTCCTTGTCGACGCAGGAGATCGCGTCGACGGTCAATGCCATCCTCGACGAAACGGCCGGAGCCGTGGCGCGCATGCAGACGGTCAGCGCCAACATGGGCGGCAGCGTGGACATGGCGCGCGGTGCGGGCGAGGCGCTGGAAAGTATCGACCAGCAGGCGCAGCAGACGGTGGCCGTGGTGCATGGCATTGCCGACAGCACCCGCGAGCAGAGTGCGGCCAGCCAGGAAATTGCCCGCCTGGTCGAGACCATCGTTCAGGCAGCCGAAGGCAGCAGCAGCCGGGCGGTCCGCAACAGCGAACGGGCCCAGAATCTGCAACGTCTGTCTGGCGAACTGCAGGCACAGCTTGCCCGCTTCACGACTTGAGCGGCTAAAATCCCGGCATTCCCAACGCGGCGCCTTGCGGGGCGCCGCTTTCGTTGACGCTATGCCTTATCTCAAACTCACAGATGCCTGCCTGGCTTACGGCCATGTTCCCCTGCTCGATCACGCGGAATTCCAGCTCGATCCCGGCGAGCGGGTCGCCCTGATCGGCCGCAACGGCACCGGCAAATCGTCGTTGCTGGCGGCGATGGCCGCCGGTTCCGGCAAAGGCCGGCTGGACGACGGTGAAGTCTGGGTGCAACCGGGCATCCGCGTTGGCTATGTGCCGCAGGAGCCGCCCTTCGATCCGGCGCACTCGGTCTTCGAAGCGGTGATTTCCGGCATGGGCGAGACGTCGACCCTGCTCGCCGAGTATCACGCGGTGTCGCACAGCCTGGGCGAAGGGCAGGGTGATCACGATGCCCTGCTGGCGCGTATGGATACACTGCAGCACGAGCTGGAAGCGCGCGGCGCCTGGGCCTACGAGGCGCAGGCGGAAAAGGTCATCGCCCGTTTCGGGCTCGATCCGGAAGCGCAGGTCGGCAGCTTGTCCGGCGGCCAGAAGAAGCGCCTGGCGCTGGCCCAGGCGCTGGCCGTGGCGCCGGAAGTGCTGCTGCTCGACGAGCCGACCAACCACCTCGACATCGCCGCCATCGAATGGCTGGAAACGCTGCTCATCGAATCCGGCGTGACCCTGCTCTTCATCACCCACGATCGTTCCTTCCTCGACCGGGTCAGCACCCGCATCGTCGAGCTCGACCGCGGCAAGCTGGCCAGTTTTCCGGGCAACTTCAGCCAGTACCAGCAGCGCAAGGAAGCGATGCTGCACGAGGAGGCGCTGGCCAACGCGCGCGCCGACAAGCTGCTCAAGGAAGAGGAAGTGTGGATCCGCAAGGGCGTCGAGGCGCGGCGCACGCGCGCGGTGTTCCGCGTCCAGCGGCTCGATCGCCTGCGCGCCGAGCGCCAGGCGCGGCGCGAGCGCATGGGCAAGGTCAACCTGCAGCTCGAAGTCGGCGACAAGAGCGGCAAACTGGTCGCCGAACTCGACCATGTCGTCAAATCTTACGGTCAACGGGCGATCGTGGCCGATTTCTCGGCACGCATCCAGCGCGGCGACAAGATCGGCCTGATCGGTCCCAATGGCGCCGGCAAGACGACGCTGCTGCGGCTGATCCTCGGCGAACTGCAGCCGGATGCCGGCAGCGTGCGCCAGGGCACGAAGATGGAAATCGCCTACTTCGACCAGTTCCGCACCCAGCTCAATCCGGATTCCACCCTGGCCGACGTCATCTCGCCGGGCTCCGACTGGGTCGAGATCGGCGGCGCCCGCAAGCACGTCATCGGTTACCTCGAAGACTTCCTGTTCGCACCGGAGCGCGCCCGCTCGCCGGTCAGCTCGCTCTCCGGCGGCGAACGCAACCGGCTGCTGCTGGCCCGGCTGTTCGCCAAGCCGGCCAACGTGCTGGTGCTCGACGAGCCGACCAACGATCTCGACATCGACACCCTGGAACTGCTCGAACAACTGCTCCAGGACTACGACGGCACGCTGTTCCTGGTCAGCCACGACCGGACCTTCCTCGACAACGTCGTCACCCAGACCATCGCTGCCGAAGGCGATGGCCATTGGAAAGAATACGCCGGCGGCTACAGCGACTGGGCCAACTACCAGGCGGGCCAGACCAAGGTCACGGCCGACAAGCCGAAGAGCGAGGCCAAGCCGCTGGCGAAGCCCGCCGAAGCGGTGAAAGCCAAGACCGACAAGCTGAGCTGGAAGGAGCAGCGCGAACTGGAGTCATTGCCGGAGCGGATTGCCGCGCTGGAAGGCGAGCAGGCGACGTTGACCCGGTTGCTGGAGGACCCCGCGCTGTATCAGGACAATCCGCAAGCGGCACAGCGCTCGGCCGAGCGTCTGGCTGCCATCGACGATGAACTGATGGCCTTGCTCGAACGCTGGGAACAGTTGGAGGCGAGGGCCGGCGGCGCTTGAGCCGGTCTTATTCGTCGGCCGACGTGTCGCGCCCCGGCAAGGGCTCCAGCCCCAGCCGCTGGCGAACCGCCTCGGGCGTGATGTTGAGCAGTTCGCCGATGTCCCGGTAATCGTCCGGCAGGGCTGGGTCGTCCCAACCGTGCGCCGAATGCCGGGCCAGGCGGACGGCCAGCGAAACATTCTTGACTCGCGCCTGCTCGCCGTTGTGGTCGTCGATCAGGCGGCCGAGCAGTTCGGGCAAGTGCCATTCCTTGCACAGCTCGAGCTGGATGTCCTGGAAGGTCAGGCCGAGCGTCGTCATTTGCGCGTCGGCGCTGCGCATGGTCGGATTGGCGGTCTGTTGGGCATGAATGTCCAGCCCGAGTTTCGGCGCGAAGCACCAGACGAGAATTTCCGCGAGATCGTGAAGCAGCGCAGCGATGCGCACTTCTTCCATATTGATGTCGTGGCGCCAGATCGACCATTCCTGAGCGTAATCGGCTGCCCGCTGGGCGCGCCGGATGATCTGCAGCACCCCGAGCAGGGCATGCCGGTCCTGGCCCTGGAGCATTTCCTCGATCGTCGGCAATTCGGTGAAGCGATTGAAGAAGGGGGTGATGCCCGACATCATCACGGCGCCGGCGATGGTCGTGATGTCGTGTTGCAATGCGCGGCCACGGAAGGGCTGGATGTAGGCCAGCACGCGGACGGTCATGATCGGATCTTGCAGGATGACGCGGGCCAGTTCGCGGGCATCCACCCGGTCCAGGTCGGCGCGCATCTCGTCAAGGCGACGGCGGGTGACGCGCAGGATGGGCAGCGTGTTCTCGCCGAACAGGGCAACCCAGGCACCGAGATTCGGCAGGGCTTGTTCGATCATCGTCTTGTCGTCCTCGCTGCGTTTTATTGCTTTGTCGATGGCCCGCAGTGTAAGTGGCCGGCGTGGCGCGGGCAAGCAATCCCCCGTGAGATAATGCCGCCTACCTTTATTGCCGGCCGAATCCCATGCGTTACCGCATTCTTCCCGTCACGCCGTTCGAGCAGAACTGCACCGTGTTCTGGTGCGAAAAAACCCGCCAGGCCGCCGTTATCGATCCCGGAGGCGATGTTGACCGGATCCTGGCCGTGCTGGCCGCCGAAGGCCTGACCTTGAGCAAGGTGTTGATCACGCATGGCCACATCGATCATGCCGGCGGGGCCGCCGCCCTGGCCGAGCGGACGGGAGTGCCGATCGAGGGACCGCATCCCGACGATGCGTTCTGGATTGAGGGCATGGCGCAACAGAGTCGCATGTTCGGCTTTCCTGAATGCGCCCCCTTCGTCCCGGCGCGCTGGCTGCAGGATGGCGACCGCGTGAGTTTCGGCGAGGTCGAACTGGCTGTTTTGCATTGCCCGGGGCATACGCCGGGGCATGTCGTGTTTTTTCACGCTGACAGCAAGCTCGCGCAGGTTGGCGACGTGCTTTTCCAGGGATCGATCGGGCGTACCGATTTCCCGCGCGGCGATCATGCCGCGTTGATTGCCTCGATCAAGGAAAAGCTGTTCCCGCTCGGCGACGATGTCGAGTTCATTCCCGGTCATGGGCCGATGTCCTCTTTCGGCGAGGAACGCCGCTACAACCCTTTCCTCAGCGGGCGTTACGGCTGATTCAGCTCCCCGGGCGGATGCGGTTGGCCCAGGCCAGCGCGTTCATCTGGGCGGCCAGGAAAAAATCCGGCGGAATGCCGAGTTCGTGCAGTTGCTGGTCGGCACTGGTCAGGTCGCGGCCTTCTGCGGCCTCAATGGCCGCCAGCAACTGGCCCAACGGCCCGCCATGGCGGGCCAGCGCATCGTGCACCGGCTGGCACAGGGGCAGTTGCTGCAGGATTTCTCCCATCGACATGTTGAGCAGCACGTCGAGCAGCGAGAAGGAGCCGACCATGAAGGCGCTGTCGCCGGCGTTGGCGACATCCGGCCGGGTTGGCACATGGCTGATCAACTGTTCGAGCAGCAAGCCGCGGGCAGCCGCTTTGTAAAGCAGCGGGTTGGGATGCTGGCCGTTGTTCGGGTCGGCGTAGATCAGCAGTTGCAGCCAGCGCTCCAGTTGGCGGCGGCCAAGCATGTTGATGGCCTGGGCGAAGCTGGTGATCGGCGAGCGCGGGGCGATGGCCGCCGAATTGACCAGCCGCAGCAGGCTGTAAGAGAGCTTGGCTTCCTGACGGAAGATGGCTTCGAGGGCTTCGGTATCGGCATCGTTGGCGATCAGGCTCAGCAGTTCGAGCATCTTCTGCCGCGTGGTATCAGCCTTTTTGCCGATCTGCGCCCGCGATTGAAGATATTCGCCGGTCGTCATCGCACAGGCGTTGGCCATCAGCCAGTCGCGGTCGCCATGACCGTGTACATCGGTGGCGACGATCTGCGTGCGCGAGGCCATGCCGTGCAGGCCAAACGGTGGCAGACTCCTGGCGTGGCTGGCGGAAATCAGCAGGTAGTCCCAGGTGCCGGTGGCCGGCAGCTTGCTGTCGGGGCTGCTGGCAAAGGCCAGTTTGCGGCAGGATTTGCGCAGTTCGGCTTCGAGTTCGTCGCCTTCGCCGTGCTTGCCGTCGTGCGCGGAAAAAGTGGCGATCACCCGTTCCGGCGTGGCGGCGGCGAACGGTCCGGCCGGAACGAACCACGGATGACGGTGGTCGAATTCGTCGAAATGCTCGACCGTTTCAACGGCGTGCCGGCACGCCGAGGCGACCGTGCCGGGGGCGTACTCCAGGCGGTAGCCGGAAAAGACTTCTTCCGTGCCAAGGAGTGGGTGGATGAAGGGATAACCGTGCATCGTCAGGGCCGGGGCTGTGCGTGGATGCGAGCGATGTTAGCAAATCCGCCGGGCGTCGTGCCGGCGTTTTTGCAACAATTTTTCGGCATTTCCGCGGTCGACCGCAGCAAACGTTAAAATTTCCCGATGCAACCCGATTACTGGCTTCAGGCTTCTGCCGAACTGGCAGCCCGCGACCGGACGATGGCGACGCTGGTCGAGCAGTTCGCCGGATTGTCGCTGGCGTCGCGCGGTGATCCTTTCTCGACGCTGGTACGTTCGATCGTCGGCCAGCAGATTTCGGTCAAGGCGGCCGACAGCGTCTGGGCGCGCTTTGTCGACCGCGTCGGCGAGGTTCGCCCGTCTGTCGTGCTGGCCTGTGCCGCCGAAGGTCTGGCCGGTTGCGGCCTGTCCGGGCGCAAGATCGAATACCTGCTGGATCTGGCGGCGCATTTCGTCGACGGTCGCCTGGTTGCCGACGGCTGGCAGGGCATCGACGACGAAGCGCTGATCGTCGAGTTATGTCGCGTGCGCGGCATCGGCCGGTGGACGGCCGAAATGTTCCTGATCTTCAACCAGATGCGACCGGATGTCTTTCCGGTCGACGACATCGGACTGCAAAAAGCCGTCGGGTTGCATTATTTTTCCGGAGCCAGGCCGACCCTGCGGCAATTGCGCGATCTCGGCGAACGCTGGCGGCCGTGGCGTTCCGTGGCGACCTGGTACCTCTGGCGCAGCCTGGACCCGATCGCTGTCGAATACTAGGCGGTCTGACCCTCAGACCTTTGGGGTAAAATGCGCGCCAGTTTCAAGAACGGGCTGTCCATGAAAACAACTTTCCTCGACTTCGAGCAATCCGTTGCCGACCTCGAAGCCAAGATCGAAGAGCTGCGCTTCGTCCAGGACGATTCCGCCGTCGATATCTCGGAAGAGATCGAGCGGCTGGAGAAGAAGAGTGCGCAATTGACCAAGGAAATCTACGCCAAGCTCACGCCGTGGCAGATTTCCCAGCTGGCGCGCCATCCGCAGCGTCCCTACACGCTCGATTACGTGCAACACCTGTTCACCGATTTCGAAGAACTGCACGGCGATCGCGCCTTTGCCGACGATCACGCCATCGTCGGCGGTCTGGCCCGCTTCAACGGCCAGCCGGTCGTCGTCATCGGTCACCAGAAGGGCCGTGATACCAAGGAAAAGATCCATCGCAACTTCGGCATGCCGCGTCCGGAGGGCTATCGCAAGGCGCTGCGCCTGATGAAGCTGGCCGAGAAATTCGGCATTCCGGTGATGACCTTCGTCGATACGCCCGGTGCCTATCCCGGCATCGATGCCGAGGAGCGCGGCCAGTCCGAGGCGATCGGCCGTAACCTGTACGTGATGGCCGAACTGAAGGTGCCGGTCATCGTCACCATCATCGGCGAGGGCGGTTCCGGCGGTGCGCTGGCGATTGCCGTCGGCGACGTCCTGCAGATGTTGCAGTATTCGACCTATTCCGTGATCTCGCCGGAAGGCTGTGCTTCCATTCTCTGGAAGAGCGCTGAAAAGGCACCGGAAGCTGCCGAAACCATGGGCATTACCGCGCAGCGACTGAAGTCGCTCGGACTGGTCGACAAGATCGTCAGCGAGCCGCTCGGCGGTGCCCACCGCGATCACGCGGCGATGGCCCAGCACCTGAAGAAGGCCTTGCAGGACTCCCTGAAGCAGTTGTCCGGGCTGACGACCGAAGAACTGCTGGCCCAGCGCTACGAGCGGCTGATGAGTTATGGCCGCTTCAAGGAACAGGCTGTCGACTGACCTGTTGTCCCGGGTCGGTCGTTTCCTGGCCGATCATGTCACGGACGGGCGCCTGGCACTGGGCTTGTCCGGCGGCATCGATTCCGTCGTGCTGCTGCATCTTCTGTCGCGCTTGTTGCCGGCCGGGCAGTTCGCGGCGATTCACGTCAATCATGGGTTGTCACCGAATGCCGAGCGCTGGGCGGTGTTCTGCCGCGATCGTTGCGCTTCGCTGAATATCCCGCTGTCCGTCGTGCCCGTCCAGGTCAGTCCGACCGGCGGCGGCATCGAGGCGGCGGCCCGCCTGGCGCGTTACCAGGCATTCTCCGATAGTGGCTTTGCGACAATCCTGCTGGCTCAGCATCGGGCGGATCAAGCCGAAACCCTGTTGTTCAATTTGTTGCGCGGTGCCGGATTGCACGGTGCGGCGGCGATGCGCCCGGCTCGTGAGCATGGCGCCTTGCGTATCCTGCGTCCCTTGCTTGATGTGTCGAAGGCGGAAATCCGGGACTACGCTCAACAGCATTCCCTGACCTGGATTGACGACGAAAGCAACGATGACCGGCGGTTCAGCCGCAATTTCCTCCGTCACGAGGTGTTGACCGCAATCGCGCCGCGTTTCCCGGGGGGCGAAGCGGCACTGGCACGCGCTGCGACACATTTTGCCGAAGCCGCCGACCTGCTCGATGAACTGGCGGAAAACGACTGGCAAGATGCGGCGGATGGCGATGCCGCACGGCTGGAGGTGCTGCGACAATTGTCGTCGGCCCGGCTGAAGAATCTCCTGCGCTGGCGTTTGCGCCAACTCGGATGGCGGGTGCCGGACAGCGAGCGGCTGACGGAATTCGCCCGGCAACTGCTTACGGCTGCGGTCGACCGTCATCCCTGCCTGAATCTGCCCGAGGGCACGATGCGTCTGTCGCGCGGGCGCCTGACCTGGCTCGCGTGTAAATAACAACAAACTGTTACGGGGCGACGTTTGCCGTCTTCGGCCCATCAGTTACAATCGTCCGATTGCTTCCTTTTCTACAGGTCATGATTACCGGATCCATTGTCGCCATCGTAACGCCCATGCACGAGGATGGCAGCCTCGATTTGCCGTCGCTGCGCAAGCTGATCGATTTTCACGTTGCCGAAGGTAGCGACGCGATCGTTATCGTCGGAACGACCGGCGAATCGCCGACGGTCGACGTCGACGAGCATTGTGAACTGATCAAGCTGACGGTCGATCATGCCGCCGGGCGCATTCCGGTCATCGCCGGTACCGGTGCGAATTCGACGGCAGAAGCCATCGAACTGACCCGTTTCGCCAAGGAAGCCGGCGCCGACCTGGCGTTGTCGGTCGTGCCTTACTACAACAAGCCGACGCAGGAAGGCCTGTATCGCCATTTCAAGGCGATTGCCGAAGCGGTCGACCTGCCGGTGATCCTGTACAACGTGCCGGGGCGTACCGTCGCCGACATGTCGAACGACACCATCCTGCGTCTGGCCGACGTGCCGGGCATCGTCGGCGTCAAGGACGCCACCGGAAACCTGGATCGTGCCTACGATCTGATCCAGCGCGCGCCGGCGGGTTTTGCGCTGTACAGCGGCGACGATCTGACCTGCGTACTGTCCATCCTGATGGGCTTCCACGGCAACATCTCGGTGACTGCCAATGTGGCGCCGCGCCTGATGCACGAGATGTGCGTCGCCGCTGCAGCCGGCAAGGTTGCCGAAGCCAAGGAAATCCACTTCAGGCTGCTCGGCCTGCATCGCGATCTGTTCTGCGAAGCGAATCCGATTCCGGTGAAGTGGGCCGTGCACAAGATGGGACTGATGCCCAACGGCATTCGCCTGCCGCTGACCGCCCTGAGCGAAGCAAACCAGCCGCGAGTTCTGGCCGCGATGCGCCAGGCCGGCCTGAATGTCTGACGGAGACCGTTTCATGAATCGTCGGTTAGCTTCCGGCCTCACCCTTTCCCTGCTTGCGGTTGCCGTTGCCGGCTGCGGTATCCTGCCGGATTCGCGCAAGATCGATTACAAGTCGGCCGGCAAGGCTCCCACCCTGGAAGTGCCTCCCGACCTGTCGCAGGTGACCCGCGACGATCGTTATCTGGTACCGGACGCCGGCGGCAAGGGCAGTGCGACCTTCTCGGCCTATTCGGCCGAACGCGCCCCCGAGGCGCAGGCCGGCTATTCGCCCGTGCTGCCCGAGGTGGAAAAAATCCGCGTCGAGCGTTCCGGCAGCCAGCGCTGGCTGGTCGTTGCCCAACCGGCCGATGCCCTTTGGGACAACGTCAAGGAGTTCTGGCAGGAGACCGGTTTCGTCGTCAACATCGAACGCCCGGAAGCCGGCGTGATGGAAACCGATTGGGCCGAGAACCGGGCCAAGATCGGCGACGACATCATCCGCAACACTTTCGGCAAGTTGCTGGATTCCCTGTATTCGTCAGGCGAACGCGACAAGTTCCGGACGCGTTTCGAGCCGGGCAGCCAGCCGGGAACGACGGAAATCTACATCAGTCACCGCGGGATGGAGGAGGTTTTTACTTCGGCGGCGAAGGATGAAACCCGCTGGCAACCGCGCCCTCCCGATCCCGAACTGGAAGCGGAAATGCTTCGGCGGATGATGGTTCGCCTGGGGGCCGAGGAAAAGCGCGCGGAAGCCTCGGTGGCGGCTTCTGCCGCGAAGTCTGAACCGCGTGCCCGTCTGGCCAGGGCCGAGGACGGCAGCGGCAGGCTGGATGTCTATGAGCGGTTCGATCGTGCCTGGCGGCGGGTTGGCCTGGCCCTGGATCGTGTCGGGTTCACCGTTGAAGACCGGGATCGTTCGCGTGGCTTGTACTTCGTCCGCTACGTTGATCCGGATGCCGACAACAAGACCAAGAAGAGCGATGGCCTGTTGTCCAAACTGGTTTTCTGGGGCGGCAACGAACCGGGTTCGGCTGTCTCGAAGACGCAATACCGGATTCATGTTGCCGACAATGGTACGCAGAGCGCGATTCAGGTGTTGACCAACGAAGGCGGTATCGATCAGTCGGCGACGGCCAAGCGGATTCTCGGCTTGCTTCAGGAGCAGCTCCAGTAGTTCCAGCTGCGGAACCTATTTGCCGAGCCGATCGGCGGCCAAAGAAAACGCTCCTTCAGGAGCGTTTTTTTTCGATCAACGGCGGGGCTGTGTTTCCTTTCCCCGGAGTGCAGCGCAAAAAAAACGGGACCGAAGTCCCGTTTTCGCTGTGCCGGAAGTGATTACTTCTTTTCTTCGGCCGGAGCAGCAGCCGGAGCGCCGGAAGCGCCTTCGGCCGGCTTGGCATCGGCGGCCGGAGCGGCAGCGCCTTCGGCCGGCTTGGCTTCGGCCGGAGCGGCTTCAGCCGGCTTGGCTTCCGGAGCCGGAGCAGCGGCCGGAGCCGGAGCCGGGGCGGGAGCCGGTTCTTCCTTCTTACCGCAAGCGGACAGGGCCAGAGCGATCAGGGCAGCAGCGAGAATAGACTTGTTCATGGTGATTCCTTATCGACAAGAAACAGCAAAATCTGAATAAATTGACTGGAGGCTTACGCCAACCGCGGAAAAGTATAGCCTAAAAAACTTGTTGCGTTGCAGCGAATTAAGCGCATGTCACACGCTGTCACAGTCCCAGCGGGCGAGGCAGCAGGTCGTCGTGGCAGATTTGCCAGATTTCTTCGAAACGCGAGCGATACTGGCCAAGGTCGGGCTCTTGCGAATCCAGTACGACGGCGCGGGGTTGATCCTTGTCGAAGCGGATCAGGGCGAGTTCGTGGCCGGTAATCAGCAGGCTGTCCCGCAGATGGGCGAAAGTTTCCGGCAGGGTTCTGATCTGGACACGGTGTCGCCAGGTTTCGAACAGGGCGTTCAGCCGTGGTTGCCTGCCCTGAAATGGCGAGCCGTCGCGCAGGGCGATGCGTAAAGTGCAGCCCTCGGCCAGTCGTTGCGACAGGGCCGCGATTCGTTCGCTGCTTTCCAGGCGTAGCATTTGCAGATCCTGGTCGTGGATCAGGAGTTCGCGCGGTTCCGGGTGAGCCAGCAAGCGGTCGGCCGCTGCCGTGTAGTCGCCCCAGGTGGTAATCAATTGCCTGCTCATGGCTTTCAGTGTAACCGATTGATAGAATTCGCGCTTTTTGCGGAGTCGACCGTGCCTGTCGGGATCATTGAAGCGCTGGATCATGAAGCCAGAGGTATTGCCCGTCAGGACGGCAAGGCGATTTTCATCGATGGTGCCTTGCCCGGTGAGGTGGTCGAGTACGCCAGCTTCCGCCGCAAGCCGAAATACGAACTGGCGCATCTGGTCAGCGTGATCTCGCCTTCGCCGGCGCGGGTGACGCCAGCTTGTCCTCATTACGGCATTTGTGGGGGTTGTGCGATGCAGCACCTGGAAGCTTCTGCACAGGTTGCCGTCAAGCAGCGGGTGCTGGAGGACAGTCTGTGGCACATTGGCCGGACCCGGGCCGAGAACGTGTTGCCGCCGATCCACGGCAACCCCTGGGGCTATCGCCACAAGGCGCGTCTTGGGGTGCGCCGGGTCGAGTCGCGTGGAGGGGTACTGATCGGTTTCCACGAAAAGCGCAGCAGTTATATCGCGGATGTCAGGGTTTGTCCGATATTGCCGCCGCATGTGTCGGATCTGCTGATGCCGTTGCGGGAACTGTTTGCCGCACTGTCGATCGCCGATCGTCTGCCGCAGGTGGAGGTTGCCGTGGGGGCCGAATGTACGGCCCTGGTTTTCCGCGTTCTGGCGCCGTTGACCGCAGCCGACGAAGCACGGGTCCGGGCCTTTGCCGACCGGCATGCCGTGGTGGTCTATCTGCAAACGAAGGGCCCGGATTCGGCGCAGCGTTTTCATCCTCTGCCCGGGCCGCGGCTGAGCTACCGTTTGCCGGAATTTGGCCTGGATATGGAATTTCGGCCGACCGATTTCACGCAGGTCAATCCCGCTGTGAACCAGGTCATGGTTCGGCGTGCGTTACGCCTGCTTGACCCCCGACCCGGGGAACGGATCGCCGACATGTTCTGCGGCCTCGGCAACTTCACCTTGCCGATTGCCCGTTCCGGTGCCACGGTGGTTGGCGTCGAGGGCAGCCCGGCGCTGGTCGCCCGCGGCAAGGAAGCGGCGGCAGCGCATGGCCTGGCCGATCAGGTCAGGTTTGCGGTGTCCAACCTGTTCGATATCACTGATGCTTCGCTGGCGGCTCTGGGGCATTTCGACAAGATGTTGATCGATCCGCCGCGTGAAGGTGCGATCGAGCTGGTCAAGGCTTTCGGCGAGGATGCGCCGCGACGTCTGGTCTATGTGTCCTGCAACGCGGCGACGCTGGCCCGCGATGCCGGTGTGTTGACTTCGCTCAAAGGCTACCGGTTGTGCGCGACGGGCATTCTCAACATGTTCCCGCACACGGCACACGTCGAGTCCATTTCGTTGTTCGAGCGTGCATGAAAAAAGGCGGCCTGGGCCGCCTTTCCAAAGGGCTTGAATCCGCTCAGTCGCGTTCGCCGGTGAAGGCCATGATCAGATTCAGCAGGCTGACGAAAACGTTGTAAATGTCGAGGTAGACCGCAAGAGTCGCACTGACGTAGTTGGTTTCGCCACCCTGCACGATGCGGCTGATGTCGTACAGGATATAGGCCGAGAAGATGCCGACGGCGGCGGCCGAGATGGCCAGCGACAGGGCTGGAATCTGGAAGAAGATGTTGGCGACGGCGGCCAGCAGGATCAGGATGACGCCGGCGAACAGGAACTTGCCGATGCCGGTGAAGTCGCGCTTGCTGCTCGCGGCGATGGCCGACAGCGTCAGGAAGATGGCACCGGTACCGCCGGCGGCCAGCGCGATCATCGATGCGCCGTTCGAAAAGCCGAGGGCAACCTGCAGGATGCGCGACAGCATCAGGCCCATGAAGAAGGTGAAGCCGAGCAGCAGTGCGACGCCGAGGCCGGAGTCCTTGTTCTTCTCGATGCCCCACATGAAACCGAAGGCAATGCCGAGGAACAGCAGGAAGGAAATGAACGGGCTGCCGGCAAAGAACGAAAAGCCCATCTGAACGCCGATCAGCGCTCCAAGCACGGTCGGTACCATGCTCAAGCCGAGCAGCATGTAAGTGTTGCGCAGGACGCGGTTCTGCTGGACTGCGTAGTTGGTCGAATCCTGGCGGGTGATATCGAATGGGTTGGCCATGGGTTCTGATCTCCTTTGTTCCAATGTGTTCTGGCCCGTTAGACTAACCAAGACTTGCCGAAGTTTCAAATCGGGCAGCATGGCGGCCTGTGCTATCATGCGCGCCCCAAGGGGCTGTGGCAGAGCGGTTGAATGCACCGGTCTTGAAAACCGGCGTGCCGAAAGGCATCGTGAGTTCGAATCTCACCGGCCCCGCCAGGATCACAGGTTCAGGAAGTCGCCGACTTCCACGTCGCGGGCCAGCGTGTCCGCGTAGCCCAGGTCGATCAGTGCCTGGGTATAGGGTTTTTCAAATAACAGGTAACTGGTCAGTGCGCCGCCCTGGCGATTCATTGCCCCGATGCCGCCAAGCAAGGCCCTGATCGGCCAGGGCAGGGCTTCCGCATGATCGGCGGCGATCCGGTCGATCCGCTCCGATGGCGAAATGACCAGCGTGTCGACCCGGCGCAGCGAAATATTTCCCTGTTCGCGGTTTTCCGGCGGAATGGCCGAAAGCGTGCGGTTGATTCTTTCCATTCTTTCGATGTCGACCGCAAGACTGTCGAGAAAGATGCTGGACAGCGCGTGACCGGCAATCTGGGCCAGCGACGGGTAGCGATCCACTTGTTGGCGCGGCAGGTTTTCCCGTTTGCGCCCGGCGCCAATCACGAAAACCCGTTCGGCGCCGAGGTGGATGGCCGGCGATAAAGGTGCCAGCTGGCGCATCGAGCCGTCGCCGAAATACTCGCGATGAATTCGGGTGGCCGGAAAAATGAAGGGAATGGCGCTGGAGGCCAGCAGGTGCTCGATGTCCAGGCGGCTGCGCATGCCGATGCGCTGGACGCGGTGCCATGGCTGCACCGCTGGGTGGCCCTGGAAGAAACTGATGCTTTCTCCCGATTCGTAGCCGGATGCCGTAACGCAGACAGCGCGCAAACTGCCCTTGGCGATCGAGCGTTCGATGCCGGCGAAATCAAGGTGGCGGCGCAGCAGGCGAGCGAGCGGGGCGTTGTCGAGCAGCGAGCGCGGCGGATTGCGGATGGCCCAGCCGACGGTCAGCGCGGCCAGCCAGCGTGCGCCGGTCAGGCCGACACCCAGCGCATCGGCGCGATAGATGTCGCTGGCGCGCATGTTGCGCCAGAAGCTGGCGAGCAGCGCGCTGGCCTTGCCGAAATGGTCGGCCAGGCAGGCTAGGCCGACAGCATTGATTGCACCGGCCGAGGTACCGCAAAGGATGGGAAAAGGGTTGTGGCGACGCTGGCGGGAAAGTTTGGCGACGGCGAGCAGTACGCCAACCTGATAGGCAGCTCGGGCCCCGCCGCCGGAGAGGACCAGCGCGGTGCCGCCTGGCGGATTGTTCGCCGTGTCGTTCAAGCCCCGTCGGAGCGGGTGGCGTCCGCCCAGCAGTTAGGCGTTTCATAAAGCCGGACGCGTGCCAGCTGAAGGTGATTGCCGTAAGTGTCGCGGTAAACCGCATCGAGCGTCGAAAAAGCAATCCGTGCCAGATTTTCGGCAGTAGGGACGCAGTCGAGCAGCACCGTCTTGTGGTCGGGCAGCGCGTTCAGGAAATCGACGATGGCGCGGTCTTCGGCATAAGCCAGGAAGGCGTGGTCCCAGCGGTCGACCAAATGGGTTTTGGCCAGTTCTTTGACCTGGGAGAAGTCCATCACCATGCCGTTGGCGGCATCGCCGGCGCGGTCGATGATCTGGCCGGACAGGGTGATTTCGATGGCGTAGCGATGACCGTGCAGATGCCGGCACTGGCTCTTGTGGTCGGGGATGCGGTGCCCGGCATCGAATTCCAGGCGGCGGGTGATCTGCATGTTGCGTTGCTCGGTTTGACAGCGGCGGATTATACAATGGGCCATGCTCAGCACTCTCGATCACCGCCGCGATGCGGCCGGCCTGACCTATGTCTATCCTGTTGTCTCGCGACGGGCAGGCGGGGTTTCGGTCGGCATCAACCTGAATCCGAACAACGCCTGCAACTGGGCCTGCGTTTATTGCCAGGTCGAGGGGCTGACGCGCGGCGGGCCACCGCCGATCGATCTGGGGCAGCTTGAGCGCGAGCTTGCCGGTTTGCTGGCCGACATCCAGGAAGGCGACTTTCTGCTGCGCAATGCGCCGCCCGAGGCGCGGCGATTGGTCGACGTGGCTTTTTCCGGAAATGGAGAGCCGACCTCCGCCGTCGAGTTCGCCGAAGCCGTGGCCTGCGTCTGCGAATTGCTCGAATCTCGCGGGCTGCGTGGCCGGATTCCCTTGCGCCTGATCACCAATGGTTCCTTGCTGCATCGGAATCCGGTGCAGGACGCTATCCGCCGGCTCGGCGAATTCGGGGGCGAGGTCTGGTACAAGCTGGACCGGGCCTTGCCGGAGGAGTGTGAGCGGGTCAACGGTTCGGCCCTGTCGCCGGAGCGGGCGGCCGCCAATCTCGCGCTTTGCGCCGGCCTGGCGCCGACCTGGGTACAGACCTGCTGGTTCGCGATCGATGGCGAGGCGCCATCTGCCGCCTCCCGAACGGCGTATTGCAACGTACTGCGGCCACTGGCCGGGCACCTGGCGGGGGTTCATCTTTACGGCATCGCCCGTCCGTCGATGCAGCCGGCAGCGCAGCGCCTCGGGCGCTTGTCAGTCGAGGTGCTGAATGATTTCGCCGGGGAGATAACAAAGGAAACGGGCCTCAGGGTGATGGTTTCTCCCTGAGGCCCGTGCCTGCGGTCGACACCCCCGAAGGGGAGAAAATCAGGCCGCCTTCTTGGCGTGCGTGCGCGCCGACTTCTTCAGCGACTTGAACAGTTCCGGTTCTTGCGACTTCAGGTAGTCGACAACTTCCCAGTCTTCGCGCTTGATCGTCCGGATGTCGATCTGCTCGACGTGTACCAGGCGCAGCAGCTCGCGAACCGGCTTCGGCATGTTGCGGCCGCTTTCATAGCGCGAACCGCCACTCTGGGTGACGCCCAGGGCCGACCAGAATTGCTGCTGGTTCAGGCCGAGTTTGCGGCGGATTTCGCGGGCGTCGATTTTTTCGATGGTCTTGACAGTGCTCATGTTGGACTCCGTAGTCTCTCAAAAGTGATGGGCTTACCCATTCATACTTTTGTTGTATGACTTAGGTAATAGTACGAAGTGTATAGGTGATTATGACGATCTACAAGTCGGCATGCCATGAGTGTGTGCTCTTGGGATAAGCGGGGTTTATCGCACGACCGAATCGGGCGGGGAACTTTCGTATTCCCTGTGGATACACTAAGATCGTCGGCAAACATGACTCTGGAGAGAGCGATGCAGGTCAAGGAAATTTTGCGTGTCAAGGGTGGGGCGCTGTTTTCGATCCGCCCGCAGGATGCATTGGCAGCGGCAGTGGAACGGATGGCCGAGAGCGATGTCGGCTCGCTGGTGGTGCTGGATGGCGGCCGTCTGGTCGGCATGCTTACCTTTCGCGAGGTGATGCAGGTATTGAAGCGCCAGGGCGGCAAGCTCGACGGGCTGACGGTGAGCGACGTGATGGTCCTCGATCCGGTCACGGTCCCTCAGGAAATGGAGGCCAACGACCTGCGTCGCCTGATGATCGACAAGCATTCCCGCTACCTGCCGGTGATCGACGGTGAGCAACTGCTCGGCGTGATTTCCTTTCTCGATGTCGCCAAGGCCGTGCTCGAGGAGCAGAGTCTGGAGAACCGGATGCTCAAGAGCTACATCAAGAACTGGCCCGCCGAAGACGCCGCCTGAGCCTGGCCCCCAGCGCAGGGAGGGCGCCGCGGCGTGGTAGACTAGGCGTTTGTCCCCGCGATACCTGAACCATGTCCGGCAATACTTTCGGTACCCTGTTTACAGTCTCTTCCTTTGGCGAATCGCATGGTCCGGCCATCGGTTGCGTGGTTGACGGATGTCCGCCCGGACTGGCGCTGTGCGAGTCGGACATCCAGGCCGAGTTGGACCGGCGCAAGCCTGGCACCTCGCGGCATGTGACCCAGCGGCGCGAGCCGGATACCGTGGAAATCCTGTCCGGGGTCTTCGATGGCAAGACCACCGGCACGCCGATTGCGCTGCTGATCCGCAATCAGGATCAGCGCAGCAAGGATTACGGCAACATCGCCACCACGTTCCGGCCGGGGCATGCCGATTATTCTTACACCCAGAAATATGGCTTCCGGGATTATCGCGGCGGCGGGCGCTCTTCGGCGCGCGAGACGGCGGTTCGCGTGGCTGCCGGCGCGATCGCCCGCAAATGGTTGAACGAACGCTATGGCGTGACGATTCGCGGCTGGATGAGTGCGCTCGGGCCGATCGAGATTCCCTTCGTCAGCGCCGACGACATTGACGGCAACGCTTTCTTTGCGCCCAACGCCGCGATCGTGCCGACGCTTGAAACTTACATGGATGATCTGCGCAAGTCGCTCGATTCGGTCGGCGCGAAGATCACGGTGACTGCCGATGGCGTGCCGCCGGGCTGGGGCGAGCCGGTGTTCGACCGGCTCGATGCCGAGATCGCCTACGCGATGATGGGCATCAACGCCGTCAAGGGAGTCGAGATCGGGGATGGCTTCGCCTCGGTTGCCCAGAAAGGCAGCGAACATGGCGACGAATTGACGCCGCAGGGCTTCGCCAGCAACCATGCCGGTGGCGTGCTCGGCGGTATTTCGACCGGCCAGCGTATCGTGGCCCATCTGGCGATCAAGCCGACGTCGTCGATCGCTCAGGCGCGGCGCTCGATCGATGTCGATGGCAACCCGATCGAAGTCGCCACCCAGGGGCGGCACGATCCGTGTGTCGGCATCCGTGCGACGCCGATCGCCGAGGCCATGCTGGCGCTGGTGCTGATCGACCATGCACTGCGCCATCGTGCCCAGTGCGGCGATGTGGTGTGTACGACACCGCGCATCCCGGGGGCGTTGGAAAACAATTAACTTCGCTGCAGCGTTTGTGGCGGATATTCACAGGGAGACCATCATGCAAGTCGATCACCACGATCTTCACCACGAATTTCCGGAGCTTTCCGACGCCATTCATGCGCTCAAGGTCGGCAACGCGCATTTTGCCCGGGTGTTCGCCACTTATCACCGCCTGACCGGCAAGGTCGAGGATCTCGAAGAGCATGACATGCCGGTGGCCGATTTCACGATCGAGGATATGAAGAAGCAGCGCGTCAAGCTCAAGGACGAGCTTTATCACATGTTGCTGGCCTATCGTGCCGGTCAGCAGGCCGGCAACTGATTCCTGCCGTGCGTGCATCCGCTAGAATGGCCGGATGCACGCTTTGCCCTACTGGCGCCTTTCGGGCTACTACTTCTTCTATTTCGCGTTTGTCGGCGCCTTCTCCCCGTATTTCGGGCTCTATCTCCAATCCCTGAATTTTTCCGCCTGGGATATCGGTCTGCTGATGTCCCAGATGCAGTTGATGCGCCTGTTCGGCCCGAATCTGTGGGGCTGGCTGGTCGATCGCTTTGGTCGGCGCATGATCATCGTGAGGCTGGCCGCCTTGATCGGGCTGGCCGGCTTCGTTGCCTTCTTCTGGCTGGAGCGACTGCCCGGCATGCTGGTTGCGATGGCGGTGCTGGCCTTCTTCTGGAGCGCGGCACTGCCGCTGGTCGAGATGCTGACTTTCGACCATCTGCGCGACGACTGCGGACGCTACAGCCGGATACGGCTGTGGGGTTCGGTCGGTTTCATCGTTGCCGTGATGTCGACTGGCGCCTTGCTCGACTGGGTGCCGCCGGTCGGCGTTCTGTGGGTCTGTGCCGGCATCCTGGCGGGGATCCTGGTTTACGCGCTGGTCCTGCCGGAAGCGCCGACGGCGTCGGGGCAGGGGGCGTTCCAGCCGATCGGCGACATTCTCCGCCAACCGAAGGTGGCCGCCCTGATGGCCGCCTGCTTCATGATGTCGGCGGCGCACGGCGCCTTCTACGTGTTTTTCTCCATTCATCTTGCCGCGCACGGCTACGCCAAGACCGAAGTCGGCTTGTTATGGTCGCTGGGCGTTTTGGCCGAGATCGCGGTTTTCGTCGCGATGGCCCGCTTGTCGCGCCGTTATTCGCTGCGGGCGATCCTGCTCGTTTGTTTCTGGGCGGCCGTGCTGCGTTTCCTGATCATGGGCTGGGGCGTCGACTCGGTGGCGTTGATGGTGTTGACGCAATTGCTGCACGGGCTGACCTTCGGCGCTTACCACGCTTCGGCGATCAGTGCGGTCAACCGCTGGTTTCCGGGCAAATCCCAGGGCCGTGGGCAGGCGCTCTATTCCAGTCTGTCGTTCGGGGCCGGTGGTTTGCTCGGGGCATTGATCAGCGGTCGAACCTGGGACTCGCTCGGCGCCGGCTGGACGTACTCGCTGGGTTCCGGTTTCGCGCTGATCGGTGTTCTGCTGATTTGGCGCTGGGTCCATGAGACGCCTGCGGTCGACGGGCACTGAAGGCAAAAAAACGCGATCCTGTGCAATAATTCCCAGCTTTACCGCACGACAGAAGCAGCATGGCGAAGACCCTCTACGACAAGCTTTGGGAAGATCACGTCGTCCATCAGGAAGCCGATGGCACGGCGTTGCTCTATATCGACCGACACCTCGTTCACGAAGTGACCAGCCCGCAGGCCTTCGAAGGCCTGAAGCTGGCCGGCCGCAAACTGTGGCGGATTTCGTCCGTGGTCGCCACGGCCGATCACAACACGCCGACCGATCACTGGGAAGAAGGGATCAAGGATCCCGTCTCGCGCCTGCAGGTCGAGACGCTGGACAGCAATATCCGCGAAGTCGGTGCGCTGGCCTATTTTCCGTTCAAGGATCCGAAGCAGGGCATCGTGCACGTCGTCGGTCCGGAGAACGGTGCGACGCTGCCGGGCATGACCGTCGTCTGCGGCGATTCGCATACTTCGACGCATGGCGCCTTCGCCTGCCTGGCACACGGTATCGGTACGTCCGAAGTCGAGCACGTGATGGCCACGCAATGCCTGGTGCAGAAGAAGTCGAAGACGATGCTGATCGCCGTCGAAGGTCGCCTGGGCAAGGGCGTCACCGCCAAGGACGTGGCGCTGGCAATCATCGGCCGCATCGGCACGGCCGGCGGTACCGGTTATGCCATCGAGTTTGGTGGCAGCGCAATCCGCAGTCTGTCGATGGAAGGCCGCATGACGCTGTGCAACATGGCCATCGAGGGCGGTGCGCGGATGGGCTTTGTTGCGGTCGACGACGTCACCATCGATTATTTGAAGGGACGTCCTTTCTCGCCGAAAGGCGAGGTCTGGGACAAGGCCGTCGCGCACTGGCGCACCCTGCATTCCGATGCCGGGGCGCGCTTCGATCAGGTGGTTACGCTCAAGGCCGAGGACATCCGGCCCCAGGTGACCTGGGGAACGTCGCCCGAGATGGTCGTCGCGGTGGATGCAGCGGTGCCCGATCCGGCCAGGGAAAGCGATCCGGTCAAGCGTGAAGGCATGGAGCGCGCGCTGCAGTACATGGGGCTGAATCCGAATACGCCGATCGCGTCGATCGCCATCGACAAGGTGTTCATCGGTTCCTGTACCAACTCGCGCATCGAGGATCTGCGTCAGGCCGCCCATGTTCTCAAGGGGCGACACGTTGCCGCCAACGTCAAGCTGGCGTTGGCCGTGCCGGGGTCCGGTCTGGTCAAGCGTCAGGCCGAGCAGGAAGGTCTGGACAAGATCTTCGTTGCCGCCGGTTTCGAGTGGCGCGAGCCGGGCTGTTCGATGTGTCTGGCGATGAACGCCGACCGCCTCGAGCCGGGCGAGCGTTGTGCCTCGACGTCGAACCGCAATTTCGAAGGGCGTCAGGGACCGGGCGGCCGTACCCACCTGGTCAGTCCGGCGATGGCGGCAGCGGCAGCGATTGCCGGGCGCTTTGCCGATGTGCGGGACATTTCCTGAGTTCGGAGTTGACGCCATGCGTGTGCTGATTTTTTGTGTCGCACTCGGGTTGACCGCATGCAATACCGTGGAAGGTGCCAAGAAGGATGTGGCGATCGGCGCCGAGAAAACCGGCCACGCCCTGCACAAGACGGGCGAAGTGGTCGGCGAGGCATTGAACAAGACTGGTGAAGCGGTCGGCGATACCCTCAAGAAGGGTGGCGAGGCCGTGCAGAAAGTGGTGGAGTAAATGGATAAGTTCGTTCGTCTGGAAGGTTTGGTGGCGCCGCTGGATCGCAATAATGTCGATACCGACGCGATCATCCCGAAGCAGTTCCTCAAGTCGATCAAGCGCTCCGGCTTCGGCCCGAACGCCTTCGACGAATGGCGCTACATGGATGTCGGCCAGCCGGGCCAGGATAATTCGCAGCGCCCGAAGAATCCGAACTTCGTGCTCAACCAGTCGCGCTACCAGGGTGCCGAAGTGCTGCTGACGCGTGCCAACTTCGGCTGCGGCAGCTCGCGTGAGCATGCCCCGTGGGCGTTGCTCGACTATGGCTTCAAGGCGATCATCGCCGAGAGCTTTGCCGACATCTTCTTCAACAACTGCTTCAAGAACGGCATCCTGCCCATCGTGCTGCCGGCTGCCGAAATCGAGGCGCTGTTCCAGCAGGTCGAAGCGACGCCGGGCTACAAACTGGTCGTCGACTTGCCGGCGCAGGCGGTCGTCCGTCCCGACGGCCACGGTATCCCTTTCCAGGTTGATGCCTTCCGCAAGGAATGCCTGATCAACGGCTGGGACGACATCGGCCTGACCCTGCGCCACGCCGACAAGATCAAGGCCTTCGAAGAGAAGCGCCGTGCCGAGCAGCCCTGGCTGTTCGCCCAATAAGGAGACAACATGAAGATTTGCGTTCTGCCGGGTGACGGCATCGGTCCGGAAATCACCGCTGAAGCGGTGCGCGTGCTCAAAGCACTCGACCTCAAGTTCGAAATGGAAACGGCGCTGCTTGGCGGCGCTGCGGTCGATGCGGCCGGCAATCCCTATCCGGAAGCGACCCAGAAGCTGGCGCGCGAAGCTGACGCCGTGCTGCTCGGCGCCGTCGGTGGCCCGCAGTGGGACAGCCTGCCGCGGGAAAAGCGTCCGGAACGCGGCCTGCTTGGCATCCGCAAGGATCTGAATCTGTTCGCCAACCTGCGTCCGGCGATCCTTTATCCGGAACTGGCCAACGCCTCGACGCTGAAGCCGGAAGTCGTCGCCGGCCTCGATATCCTGATCGTCCGCGAACTGACCGGTGACATCTACTTCGGCCAGCCGCGTGGCGTGCGCGAGGAGAACGGCGAGCGCGTCGGCTTCAACACCATGGTCTATAGCGAGTCGGAAATCCGCCGCATCGGCCATGTCGCCTTCCAGGCGGCGCAGAAGCGCAACCGGAAGCTGTGCTCGGTGGACAAGATGAACGTCCTCGAATGCACGCAACTGTGGCGCGATGTGATGATCGAAGTTAGCAAGGATTATCCGGATGTCGAACTCAGCCACATGCTGGTCGACAACGCCGCCATGCAACTGGTCAAGGCGCCCAAGCAGTTCGACGTGATGGTCACCGGCAACATGTTCGGCGACATCCTATCCGACGAAGCCTCGATGCTGACCGGCTCGATCGGCATGCTGCCGTCCGCCTCGCTCGACGACAAGAACAAGGGCCTATACGAGCCGTCGCACGGTTCGGCCCCGGACATCGCCGGCAAGGGCGTGGCCAATCCGCTGGCCACCATCCTGTCGGCAGCGATGATGCTGCGTTACACCTTTGGCCTGGAAGCGCAGGCACTGCGGGTGGAAAACGCGGTCAAAAAGGTGCTGGCCCAAGGCTATCGTACCGGCGACATCTACGAGCGCGGGACCAACAAGGTCGGGACGAAGGAAATGGGCGACGCCGTGCTGGCGGCGCTGGCGTAAACCAATATTGCGGTCGACGCGTTAAACAGGGATATTTTGGAGAGCTAGCATGAAGAAGGTTGGTCTGGTCGGTTGGCGTGGCATGGTCGGTTCCGTGCTGATGCAGCGCATGGTCGAAGAGGGCGATTTCGCCCATATCGATCCGGTTTATTTCTCGACGTCCGCCGCCGGCGGCAAGGCGCCGGTCTTCGGCGGCAAGGAAGCTTCCCTGCCGCTGCAGGACGCGTCCGACATCGAGGCGCTGAAAGCCTGCGAGATCATCATCACCTGCCAGGGCGGCGACTACACCAAGGAAGTCTTCCCCAAGCTGCGCGCCGCTGGTTGGAACGGTCACTGGATCGACGCCGCCTCGTCGCTGCGCATGGCCGACGACGCCGTGATCGTGCTCGACCCGGTCAACATGCACGTGATCAAGGACGCGCTGGCCAAGGGCGGCAAGAACTGGATCGGCGGCAACTGCACGGTTTCCCTGATGCTGATGGGCCTCGGTGGTCTGTTCCAGAACGACCTCATCGAATGGGCCACCTCGATGACCTACCAGGCGGCTTCCGGCGCCGGTGCGCAGAACATGCGCGAACTGATCTCCCAGATGGGCGCGATCCACTCGTCCGTCGCCGACCTGCTGGCCGACCCGGCTTCCGCCATCCTCGATATCGACCGCAAAGTCGCCGAAACCATCCGGTCGGATGCTTTCCCGAAGAAGAACTTCCGCAACACGCCGCTGGCCGGCTCGCTGATCCCGTGGATCGACGTGCCGTACGAAAACGGCCAGTCGAAGGAAGAGTGGAAGGGCGGCGCCGAGTGCAACAAGATCCTCGGCAAGCCGGCTTTCCGCAGCGCCGGTTCGATCCCCATCGACGGCCTGTGCGTGCGCATCGGCGCGATGCGCTGCCACAGCCAGGCGCTGACCATCAAGCTGAAGAAGGACGTGCCGCTCGACGAAATCAGCGACATGCTGGCCAAGGCCAACCCGTGGGCCAAGGTCGTGCCGAACGATCGCGAGATTTCCGAGCGCGAACTGACCCCGGCCGCCGTCACCGGCACGCTGACGGTGCCGGTCGGCCGTCTGCACAAGATGGCGATGGGCCCGGAATACCTGGCCGCCTTCACCTGTGGCGACCAGTTGCTGTGGGGCGCCGCCGAGCCGCTGCGCCGCATGCTGCGCATCCTGCTCGACGCCTGATCGTCAAAATCGGCAAAAACAAAGGGGCTTCGGCCCCTTTTTTTATTTGTGGGGAATATGCAAAATGCTCAGAATGAGAAGCAGGTTTAGCTTGCATTGCTAAGTGCATGGCATATCGTCGAGAACGCTAACCGCTTTGTGCAACAACCCTGGTTGAAGGTGAGCGTATCGCTCAGTCTCTTTAATGCTGGAATGCCCCAGCAGGTCCCGAACTTCGGGCAACGGCACGCCTGAACTGACCAGCCAACTGGCGAAGGTATGACGCAAATCATGCACTCTGAAATCCTCGACGCCAGCGAGGTCGACCGCAACCTTGAACGCGGAATTGATCTGAACCACAGGACGCCCATTTTTCTGCATAAACAGGCGTGTCGGCGTAATTCCATTGTCCTGATTGAATTGGATTCTTGAACGAATCGCACCAATTGCGCGATTGTTCAGCGGAATAACACGTCTCTTCCCATTTTTCGTTTGCTCAGGTTCGAGCAAAATTTTTTTTGTAAAAAGGTCAATCTGGCCCGGAAAAAGTCGCAGCAACTCGCTGCGACGCATGCCTGTGTTCATGGCCAGGACGATGAAATCATGTAAATGCGGGGCCTGACTTTGACGTGCAGCCGCAAGGAGTCGGGTTGCTTCAGTGAGACTAAGCCAGCGCAAACGACCGGGGGGTGGCTTCAGATACAGGCCTGAAGCCGGATTGTTGATCTGCCAACCCCAGCGACGGACGGCGTAATTGATTGCGGCGGAAAGTATCGAGATCTCACGGTTGATCGTGCTGTTGCTCTTGCCTTGGATGCGACGACTCTCGATGTGCAGGCTCAGATCGCGGCGCGAGATCTGATTAACCGGGGTTTCACCGTAGCGCGACTTCCAGAAATCGAGCGTCCATTTAAGGCGGTGCATTCCTCTATGATCGCGGCCGCCTGTGAGGCAGTAAGCATCAAGAAGAGTGGTCAGGGTGTCAGTCGGTTCCGGAAGTTCCAGTTGCATGCGACAGATAATAACGAGGCTCCCTCAATCTGCCTCCGGCAGAGTGAGGGAGCACAGGGACAAAAACGGCGGAACATTCCCGACACAGCGTTCGGCCATATCCCCGCGCCGGACGACGGCGCGGCTGGCTACGCCAGTTCGGACGCATGGCCTCTAGCAAGGAGCCAACTCGGCCGGCAAGCCGGCACGCCCGACTAAATCACGCTCGGGAATAAACCCCATTCCCGACCGCTCAAGTCGGCCCCTCGTGGGGGTTGTCTTGCGGTCGCACAGGCCGTCCGAAACCGGCCCTTCGGGCCTATCAAGTGACTTTCGCGGCATAAACGGTTCCCCCCTACGGGCTACCCCCCATTTATTCCACGTTCACTTGATTTTCCTCCTTTCCCTGTGCGGTTCCGGCTTTCGCCGGACTTCGGAAAGAAAGCGCAGCGCAGCGCACTTTTCGAGGTGGTCAGATGAAACGGTTCAAAGTGGAAGACAGGGCGGAATTCGAGGCACGGCAGATGCCGCTGTTCGACTTCGTCACAAACCTGGCCATCAAGGCAGCGCGCGACGTGGCCCAATACATCAAGGCGAGCGTGGCACCCTGGTGGAAGGGATTCCAGAAGCGAATGGCCAGCGCAATGAAAAAACCGAATCAACTAGTCCTCGAGCTGGACAGCATCGCGCAGATGCCACTTTTCAGATAAAGCGAACCCTTACGACTCCGGGCCTATCGGCCCTTCGAACTGGCCGGCGCCGGCCAGATTGCTGCGCTCGTCCCCCATGCTGCGCACGGGTCCCCCGGTCGCTTGCATCGCGGGGACGCCCCCTGCGGGGGAAGCCTGCTCTGGCCGTTGCCAGTCGCGAAAAAAACCACCGTTCCGAACGAAGTTTCGGCAGAACTCCAGCGAGGTGTTGTAGGTCGTTTGTTGCTGGGTGTAGCACTTGCACGACGTTGTCGTCTGGATACAGCCGACCGGATAGGGCGCGTCGACGGGCTTGGTGACTTCGTCGTATCTGGGCGCGGTGTGGGCCATCTCGGGAATTCTCGGCATCATGGCGTCGATGTATTCCTTCTTTGTGAGTGGCTGACGGTCCTGTGTGCCGAAGCTGGCACCCTGGGCGCCCATCTGATCGCCGACAGGCGCACCGCTCTTGTCTGTTTTGGAGCCGGCTTCGTAGCCGGGCACCTCGCCGGACATGCGGGCACCCATGCGGACATAGAGCCAGCCGCCGCAGAACAACAGAACGCAGAGCAAGGCGACGAGATACCACACTTGCTTCGGCATCTGGACCTTGTGAGTGTGCATCTCGGCCGACTTGTAGAGGCTATAGACGTCCTTCGGGTAGTTCCATTGCGTCTTACTGCTGTCCTCGCGGCGGCGCTCGCAATCCATGTGAACTTCGCCCCATTCGTGAATGGTGGCGCGCTGCATGCCGAAGGTGCGCTGCACGTGGCGATGCGTGCCGGCGAGGCGGCGGACGTTCTGATCAATCAGGCTGGGATGCTGCGTGATCAGGTAGATGTCGTAACCCTTGTGGCGGTGGGTTTCGAGCTGGGAGACGTGGGCGGGTGGTTCGCCACGGCCTGCGCGTGGCCGGAAGATGCGCTGGGCTTCGTCGATGACGATGATCGCGCCGTCCGGCAGGTTGTACCAATTCCGCGCTGCGTCCTCGTCGATCTGGCTCCACTCGGTGATCGCCAAGTCGGGGACGCCAGAAATGAAAACCGGGCGGTTTTCTTTCTTCGCCCGGTCCCGAATGTGCCAGAGGGTGTATAGGGTCTTGCCGTTTCCGGGAAGGCCAGTAATAAGGTAGATCATTTTTTCAGGGCCTCGATGGAGACTTTCGCGGTCTTGATGGCGGCAACGGCGGCATAACCGGACAGCACGATGTTGATAGCGTCCCAGACGCCAGCCGCGCCAAGGATCGACAGACCGTCAACGACGGTATTACCAATCGGGATGTTGCCGCCGACCATAGCCGACTGGATGGCCCCAACGATCTGGTCAAGGAAGACATCGATCCCCTTGTAGACGACAGCGGTCAGGCCGAGCGTGGCGAGGATGACGGGGAGACGGGTGGCGAAAAACAGCGTCAGACTGGAAATAATCATCCCGCCGAGGCTGGTGGCAATGAGCGGTAAGGCCATCAGAATGCTCCCATGACGATGCGGGCAACGAACAGCCAAGCCATGATCTTCAGGACAATGGCGATCAAGCCGGCGTATGCACAGATGATGCTGGACCCGATGTCTATGGTCTTACCGAACACCGGGACGCTGAGGTTCTGCGGACAGGACGAACCACCGGAGATGTAGCTGCGAAGCTGGAAGGGGTTGTCGCCGTTTTCTTTCACCAAGCTGGTGCCGTTGCCGGACTTGAAGGCAGCATCGGCGGATGCGTAGTCGGCTGAGAAGTCGTTTTCGCGCTCGGCCCATTCCATCTGACAGCGCTGTTTCCACGCGGTCTTCGCGATGTTGCACTGAATCTCATCGCCTGAGCAGGTCGGTTCGGCGTTGCAGTCGGCCGCGCCGGTGAGTTTCTTTTTTCGCTCGATACAGACGCTCTCCCAAGACGCCCGAGCAACCGCGCAATCCACAGCGTCGCCGTCGCAGGTGAAGCCGTCACATTCACCGCTGGCGGCAGAGACCTTGCAGACCTTCAGTTCGGGGTGCTTGTCGCAAAAATCGCTGTTCTCGTCGTCGCCCTTGCCGTCCTTCCCCCCGGACCCTTGCGAACTGCTCTCGCTGGTGCTGGTGCCGGGCTGGCCGGCTTGTGTGCCGCCATTCGGGCCGGCGCTGGTGGTGGTCGTACTGCTGGTATCCGTGGCGCCGGTCTTGGGGTCGGTGGTCTTGGTCGTCTCCGTGTTCTTTGTGGAGCCGTCCGGGTAAGTCTCGGACTTCTGTTCTTTCTTGACAGTGGGTTTGCTGCTGTCCGGCGTGCCTTCGGGCACACAGGCGACTTTGCCGCTGCTCGACGTCAGTACGCCTTCGGACGGCTTACAGGGCGGCTTCGGGGACTCGGGAGCGATTGATGCGGGATTGACGCCGCCGGGCGTGCATTCCCCCTGTTTTTCGCCGACGTAGTTCCAAGATCCTTTACCGTAAATCTTGCCGTTGGTGCGGTCGATACCCGCCGGCCACGTGCCAGAGAACGAGACCCAACAGCCATTCGTGGCGCATCCACGAATACCGCCTCTACCATCGGCGCCGAGGTCATAGTAGGAATCGGGGTGTGACTGTCCGGACGGGCAGGGCCGTTCGGTGTTCCGCTCGCACATGTTATTCGTGGTGTTGAGCGTGTAAGTGGCATCAGGACAATATTTTTCGGTGCGAAGACACTGCTGGCCATAAGCCGTAAAGCCAGTCGCGCAGCCTGACGTAAGATAAACGGTGAAAGTGAGACCGCGGGACGGCTGTGAGCATGTACCGGCAGCGACACGGCGCGAGACGGTCCCTTTTTGCGGTTCGGAATAATCGCATGTAGTGGGATAGCCTTGGCCAGCGATAAAACCGGAGATGCCCTGATCATAGCGGGAAGAAAAGCCCCAGTCGTGCTGGAAGCTCATCCAAACCTCTAAGTCCGGTACTTCACGGGTTAGAGCGGGGACCGATTGGCTATCAGCGCGCGCGTGATAACTACCGATCAGACCGATATAAAGCAGCAGGGCATAGAGAACGACGCGAATCATGATGCGATGATCCAGCACGTGCCGAGGATGGCGACCAGTATCCAAAAACCGTCGAGAGCTTCCATGATGACGAGCGGGCTATCCCCCTCGCGTCCCTTCGGTGACGCTCGGGATGCGAGGGGGATAGCCCTGTCCGCTTAGTTCTTGCGACGGACGAGCGCGATCACGCCCAGGGTGATACCAATGACGGCCATGGCAACACCGGCCGAGGTGGCGTCGGCCAGGAAGCCTTCGATGGTGGAGGTAAGTTGAGCCATTTTTGAAACTCCTTGAAAGGTGGTTAATTACGCCGCCATACGGTTTTAATGACAGCGACAGTGACCCACAGCACGCCTATGGAAACGCCAAGCTGTGAAGCATCTGCACGGGACATCAGGAACGGGTTCGCAGTAACTTCCGTCCCTGATTGAATAACGAGGGCGCAGCCGGCGACAGTCGCGGGCTGGGGAACCATGGGAAAAACGGCCCCGGTGGCTGGATCGATGAAAGCGCAGATCACCGGGAAGCGTCCTTACAGCCGAGTGAAAACCCGATGACGCGGCCGTGATCCCAGATCGGGCAGGCGTCCGTCGACGGCTTTTGCTTGCGCCAATCGGCCGACTGGACGGAACCGGGCAGGCCGTAGGAGTGCAGCACCGGGACTTCCTTGGTTACAGTCTCCGGGGTGACGCGCTCCCAGGTGGGGAAAACGATGGCGACGAAGGCGGCGGCGGCGAAGGGCATCAGGCGGCCTTCCTAAGATCATCCCAGCCAGACACCGGCTGCGCCAGGACAATACGGATCGGCTTGAACTGGACGACATTCCCGGCGCACAGGTCGGCGTCGGAATAGCCAGCGGCAAGCAGGTGCATTTTGTGCAGCAGGAAAGTGCGCTTTGCCATGCTAGCTTTGACTTCATCTAGGCCACTATCCTTGATGGCCTTGTACGTCCCATAGGCCGCACGGGCGCGGCCCTCTGAAATTCCATTCGCGGCTGCTATGAGCGCGATCGCTTCAACTCGTCCCATGTTTCTCACCTCTACACCATCAACGAGCGGGCCGAAAAAAGCCCGGTGGAGGCCCGCAAGTTCCGACCGGGTGAAGTTGTGCCATGGACGCCCGGCAAAAGCCGGGTGGCGCTTGGAATTCTTGATTTCGCGGAAGAAGCGCGAACCGACGCGCAATTCCAGCCGCAAGAGGCGATCCGCGAGCGCGAGGCGCTCCGGGTCAAGGTCGATCTGTTCCTTCTCTGCCAGATAACGAAGGTGCGGCCCCTTGTGGTACGCCTTGCCGGCGAAGCGGTCGGAGGTCGGCGACCACAGCACCGTGTCGCCGCCATTCTTGGCACTGGTGGCCTTGCGGCGGGCGTTGTCGGTCTGCAACAGGGTGCGGAGCGCCGTCTTGACCATCGCGGCATCGGGCAGGGCGTAGTTCCCGGTCACATCGAGGCGGCAGCACTCCCAATCCTCAAGATGCGGCAGCCAGCAGGCGAAGCAGCGGCGGGCGTGGCTGATGATGGCATCCGCGCCGGCTCGGATATCGAGCGAACCGAAGACGTTGCAATCCTGTGTCAGCGAGGCGGGCGAAGCGCCGAGGTAGAAAAAGCACTCCGCGCCGACATAGGTCACGGTCATGTACAGACCGGGGGCATCGGAGCGCAGCGCGTCGAAGTTCAGGCGCTTGGACTCCCAGCGCAGTTCTAGGGGGTTGCCTTGGCCGTCGAGGACAAAGGCACAGACGGAATCGAGGTTGGCGAAAAGCCGTTCCTGCAAGAGCGGGGGCAGTTCATTAACCGAAATCCGTAGGGTGATCCAGTCGAGCAGCAGACCCTCGGGAGCATCAAAAGTGCACCCTGGTGCACTTTGGCCGGGTATTACAAAGGAACCCGGACCCGATTGGGTGCCCCCCACGACCTCGAAAGGCACGACGCCCGACAGCGGGGCCGACGTGTTGAGGGGCAGGGGGCAAAGCGTCATTTCTGGAACGCCTTGAGATAACGATTGACCCAAGCGGTAACAATCTCCAACTCAGCGCGTGCCTTTTCGTCATCGACATACGCCGCCGTTTCCGCTTGATCTTTCAACCAGCGCAGAAACGTTTTGAAGAAGGCGGGCTTGCCGGTGAGAAACATCACGCAGCCTTGGCGATCTGAGCAGCAGAACGCAGCCGGGCGCGGATCGCGACTTGCCCGAAACGGTCGATGTAGATCGAAGCCGGGTCGAGGATGTATTGCCCGAGCGGATACGGTTCCGCCTGATCGTCGTCCAGCGTCAGCTTGAACTTTTGCGGGTGGGTGTAGGGCTTTCCGTCCTTGCCGTAGGCGTAAATCCAAGCCTCTTGTTCGCGGATCGAATACGGCTTGCCGGTTTTGGCGCTGGTGCCGTTCTTGACGTCGACCACAGTGGTCTCGACAGTTACTTTCAACATCGTTACTTCTCCTCTGGTTAAAAAGCCGCCGGAATAGCGGCGAGGGCGCCAGTGACCGCATGGACGACAACAAAGGCGCCCAGGCTGAAACCAGCAACAAAGGTGAAAACGGGATCAGTCAGAACCGCAATTAAGGCGCTGAGATATGATTCCGGGATTTGACAGGGGGATTTATGGGCGCACTTCAACCCATCATCGAGATGCTCAAGACCATCGGCGCGGGATTCATCGCGATTGGCTTGGTGTACTTCGTCGGCATGCTGGTGGTATCGGCGCGATTCAGCGACCGGAAAACGGCCAGATTCTGGAAAGAGGCTCTGCGCATCGTCGCCGTGCTGGCGATGCTGCTTTGGGTCTGGCTGGTTGTGACTCGCGGGCATCCGGTTTCCTCCTGATCCATCCCTGGGTGAGTCCTCATGTGAAGACAGGGCGGATTTAAGTCCTCGGATGTGGACGTTGTCAAGACCTCAAGTGAGGACTATCGTGCACCAACCCAGACCGGAGAAAACTATGAAAATTTCAGAACTGTTAGACGATACAAAAAATGCTCTAGGCATTGAGACGGACGGCGAACTGGCCCGAAACCTAGGCGTATCAAAGCAAGCAATCAGCAGCTACTACAACAACCAAAGAGCGCCGGACGACTTCGCTTGTCTGAAAATCGCGCAGGCAACGGGAAAATCCCTGGATACGGTCATTGCAATAGTTCGGGCTGCAGCGGAGAAAGACGAAAGTCGCAGAAAAGCGTGGTCTGACTATATGAAAAGCCTAGGTGGGATGGCCGCGTCATTCGCTGTTGTTTTTATGTTTTCCCCGGTACTTAACAAAACAATTCAGCTTGCATTGCTAAGTGCATGATGTTAATTTGAAAGTCCCAAATAATACGCTCAGGGCCTGGCCGTGAACGAAAACAATCGCTGCCAATTCAAGCTGCGTGCCGCTGCCATTGCGGTCGCTTCATGTCTGATTTCTTTCCCGTGGGCCGCGCAGGCGGCGTCGCTTGGAAAACTGACCGTTTTCTCCGGTCTGGGGCAGCCGCTCCGGGCAGAAGTCGAAATTTCGGGAGAGAAGGACGAATTGCCCGGAATGACCGCTCGCCTGGCGCCAGCGGAAGTTTTCAAGCAGGCGAGTGTCGAATATGCATCCGGGTTGACCGACCTGAGATTTGCCATCGAGAAGAAAAGCGGTGGCCGTGCGGTGCTCAAGGTGACATCGGTTCGTCCGGTCAACGAGCCGTTTCTCGATTTTCTGATCGAGTTGAATTGGCCGGCCGGCAAGCTGGTTCGTGAATATACCTTTCTGCTCGATCCACCTGAGTATGCGACGCAGCAGAATGCTCGCACTTCCGCTGACGCGCGTATCGTCGAGACAGTCCAAGGTGGCGGTGCTGCTGCGTCTGCCAAGCCCGCAGCCCGTGCGCCTGCCGAAGCCAGGGCAGCCGCCGGTGTTTCGGTTGCCAAGCCTGCCAAGCCAGCTCCGGCGCCTGCCAAGCCTGCCACGGAGGGAAATGCGTATGTGGTCGAGCGTGGTGACACGCTGCGCAAGATCGCTTCGCTGAACCAGTATGAAGGTGTTTCCCTGGAGCAGATGCTGGTCGGCCTGTACCGCAATAATCGTGACGCGTTCATCGGTAACGACATCAACCGCCTGAAGGCGGGGGCGATCCTGAATCTGCCGGAGAAATCAGCGGTCGAGGCGGTGACGGCCAAGGAAACTCGCAGCATCTACGTGCAGACCGGTGATTTCGGCGCTTACCGCAACAAGCTGGCGGCAGCCGCCAGCAAGTCGGAAACCGGGGAGGCGCCTGCCGCGCAGCAACGGACCGGCGGCAAGATCACGCCGAAGGTGGAGGAAAAAACACCGGCACTGGATCCGGCAAAGGATCAGCTCAAGGTCGCTCGAACGGATGCTTCGGGAAAAGCGTCGGCTGCTGCCGAAGCTGATCGGGTGGCGCGCGAGAAAGCCTTGAAGGAGGCCGAGGAGCGTGTGACCCTGTTGGAAAAGAATGTCGGCGAACTGCAGAAGCTGTTGGAGATGAAGAACCAACGTCTCGCCGAACTCGAAAAACAGCCGGCCGGAGATGGCGTCAAGCCGCCGGTGGTGCCTTCAGTGCCCACCGCCGAGTCGGTCAAGCCGGAAGCCGAGAAGCCGGTCGTGCAGCCTGTGGTCGAGGAAAAGCCGGTAGCACCGGCCGAGCCGGTCGAACAAAAGACGGAAGAAAAGCCCAAGGCGCCGCCGCCAGTAGTCGAGCAGGCGCCGGATGTCGACGAACCTGGCATGCTCGACAGCGTGCTCGAGGATCCGCTGCCGCTGGTCGGCGGCGTCGGTGCTCTGGCCTTGCTGGCTGGCCTGTTCGTTTATCGTCGGCGCAAGTCGAATACCCCGCTGGCTCCGGAAACGACGGCCGTGCGAGCGCCTTCCAGTCTTGGCCCGAATTCGGTTTTCCGGATGACCGGCGGTCAGAGTGTCGATACCGGCAATACGCCGCCGCAGACCGGAGAGTTCAGTCAGGCCGGTCCCGGAACGATCGATACCGACGAAGTCGATCCGGTTGCCGAGGCCGATGTCTACATGGCCTATGGTCGGGATGCTCAGGCGGAAGAAATTCTGCTTGAGGCCTTGCAGAAGGATCCGCAGCGATTGGCCATCCACGCCAAGTTGCTGGAGATTTATGCCAACCGGCGCAGTCTGAAGCAGTTCGAAACCCTGGCCAGTGAGCTTTATGCGCAAACGGCCGGCATCGGGCCGGAATGGGAAAAGGTATCTGCACTCGGTGCCGAGCTCGATCCGCGGAATCCGCTCTATCAAGCCAAGCTGAAGAGCGCCGGTGCGGAGACGGTTGTCGCGTCGTCGGCGGTGGCTGCTGCCGCGCTGGCCGCTGCTCAGTCGGGTGTTGCGGATGAAGCCGGTGCCGTACGGCAGTCGGAAGCGCCTGCACCGGCCCCGACGATCGCTGATCCGCTTGTTGCTGACGCACCGCTGAATGCATCGGCGACCGAGGCTGTTCCAGTTGCACCTGAATCGACTGCGGAAGTCGGTGAGCCGCAAGCCCTGGATCCGATGAATCTCGATTTCGAGTTTGCTGTGAAACCTGCCGCAGAAGCGGTTTCGGTGGCGCCCGCTGCGGAAGAGGCCGGTTTTGATGAGCCTTATGTCGATACCGTCGTGACCGGCGAGCAGAAGGAAGTGCCGGTTGAGTCGGAAAATGCTGCGGAGGCCGATCTGAACCAGGCGATGGACGCGATCGACTTTGACCTGAGTGGCATGGTCGGTGGCGATGAGCCTGCGAGCGCGGCCGTTTCCCCGGATGTCGCCCAGGTTGCCCCGTCGCGTGCAGTCGAATCGCCGGCGGACGAATTGCCGGCATTGGAAATCGATGCGGTTTCTGCCGAAGAGTCCCTGCCCGATTTTTCGCCGGCCGGTACGCTGGTCATGCCGGGGGCGATGTCGGATTCCGAAATTCGGGCTTTTGGCCTTTCCGAATTGGCTGAGGCAGAGCCTGCGGTAGTACCGGAACCGGAAGTGCTGGTGCCGGAGGTGCCCGAGGCTGCCGCCCAGACCGTGGTTAATGCTCAGGTCACACCGATGGTTGCCGACGATCTGGATTTCGATCATCCCGACATGGTCAGCACGGTGGTCAATCCGGGCGCACCGGTAACCGGTCAGGATGCCGGCGATGATGTCGACTTCGACGTCAAGCTGAGCGATTCCGTTTTCCTCGGTCAGCCGATGATGCCAAGCGATTTCGATATCGGTTCGATCAACCTGGATCTTTCCGAGCCGCCGGCTGCGCCTGCTCCGGCCGAGGTTCCGCCGGTTTCGCTGCCGCCGGCGCACGATGCGCACTGGGAAGAGGTCAATACCAAGCTTGACCTGGCGAAGGCCTACGAGGAAATGGGTGACCTTGAGGGGGCCCGCGAGTTGCTGCAGGAAGTGGTCGGCGAGGGAAGCGAAGATCTGGTGACCCAGGCCAGCGATATCCTGAACCGTATCGGCGGTTAAAATACCGCTCTCCCTTCAAGCCGAACGGCCCCGAAAGGGGCCGTTCGTTTTTCAAGGAATCCCGTGCACCCCACTGCTGCGCTGATCGTTTGGCTGCTTGTCACGCTGGCTGTCCAGTCGCTCGATTATCCGGCGTTGCTGGCGATTGCCGTCGTCTTTTTGTGGGCCGGCGGCGGTCCGGCAGCTGCCTGGCGCTATGTGAAACGGGCGCGCTGGCTGTTGCTCAGCTTGTGGTTGATCATTGCTTATCACACTCCCGGCGAGGCCTTGGGCGATTCGGCCTGGGCGCCGACCTACGAAGGGGCGGTCGAGGCCAGCCGTCATGCGGTACGTCTCGTTGTCATGCTGATCGTGCTGGCCTGGTTGTTTGTCCGGCAGGGACGCGACGGTTTGGTGGCCGGTCTGTGGGGGGCGCTCTCTCCGTTGCGCGTGCTGGGTGTGGAAACCGGGCGCCTGGTGGTCCGCTTGTCGCTGGTGCTCGAACAGGTTCAGGCGCCGGCGGCCAAGGGTGCGTGGCGGCGCATGCTGCATGGACAGCCATTGGCCGACCCGGCGGGGGCAGGAAGTCTGCGGATCGAGTCAAGCCCCTGGCAGCCGCGCGATCAGGGGCTGGTCGCGCTGGCGCTGATCATTCTGGTATTTGCCCTATGGTCATGAGAGTTGCCCTTGGCGTCGAGTACTTCGGCGCACCTTTCCGCGGCTGGCAGAGTCAGGCCGATGGTGGGACCGTGCAGGACGCGCTGGAGTCGGCGTTGGCCAGAATTGCCGGTACGCCGGTGTCGACGCTGTGTGCCGGGCGCACCGATGCCGGTGTTCATGCGACCCGGCAGGTCGTTCATTTCGATGTCCCGGTGGATCGTCCGCTCAGCGCCTGGGTGCGCGGCGTCAACGCGCATTTGCCGGAGGGGGTGACGGTGTTGTGGGCGCAACCGGTCGGCGAGGATTTTCATGCGCGCTTTTCGGCGCGCGGCCGGCGTTATCGCTACCTCCTGCTCAACCGGCCGCAGCGGCCTGGGCTGTGGCAGGGACGGGTCGGCTGGTTTCACGGCGAACTCGATCTGCAGCAGATGCAGGAGGCTTGCGGTCGACTGCTCGGCGAGCATGATTTTTCCGCCTTCCGCGCGGCCGGTTGCCAGGCGCGTTCGCCGATCAAGACGCTGCGCGAGGCACAGGTCCGGCAGGTTGGCAGCCTGTTCGTCTTCGATTTTGAAGCGACGGCCTTTCTGCACCACATGGTGCGCAATCTGGTCGGCACCCTGGTCTACATCGGAAAGGGGGCGCAAACGCCGGGCTGGATCGACGAATTGCTGCAGATGCGTGATCGCCGGCTGGCGGCACCAACCTTCTCGCCCGACGGGCTGTATTTTCGCGGACCGATCTACGAGCCGTGCTGGGGCTTGCCGGAAGCGGCAGACGACCCGATCGATGCGATGCTGCCATGAAGGTTTGGCGTATTCCTGCGGTCGACGGGAAAATTCATCGTTTTTTGCGGTCGACCGCAAGCAGGAGGCAAGAATGACCCGCATCAAGATTTGCGGCCTGACCCGTGAAGCGGATGTCGACGCGGCCGTTGCGGCCGGGGCCGATGCCATCGGTTTCGTGCTTTATCCGCACAGTCCGCGCTATGTGACGGCGGCACGGGCGGCCGAGCTGGCCCGGCGGATTCCGCCGTTTGTCGATGTCGTCGGGCTGTTCGTCAACGAGACGCCGGAAAACGTGCGGGCAGCCTGTGCCGTTGCGCCGTTTTCGCTGCTGCAGTTCCATGGTGATGAGGATGCGGCCTACTGCTGTCAATTCGCCAGACCCTGGCTGCGTGCGGCGCGCGTGAGGCCGGAGCTCAATCTGGTAGAATTCGCCCGCTCGTTTTCCGACGCGCGCGGTTTGCTCCTCGATGCTTTCGTCGAGGGTTACGGCGGTGGCGGCCACGTTTTCGACTGGACGCTGATTCCGCCCGCCCTGCCCGGGTTTTTGGTGCTTTCCGGCGGGTTGACCGCAGCCAACGTCGGCGACGCCATCCGGCGCGTGCGGCCGGCGGCGGTCGACGTGTCTTCCGGCGTGGAAGCGGGCAAGGGCATCAAGGATCACGACCGGATCGCCGCTTTCGTGGCCGCCGTCAGGGCGGCCGATGCGACGATCGACCAAGGATGAAGGACATGCGGGAATCGGCCGGCGGTATCACCCGGACCTGTTGGCGGCGCCACCAGGCGGACCATCTCTGACGACGGATTGCTCCGTTCGTCAGTTTGTTGCCTGTTTTCCTGCTTTTCCGGAGTATCGCCATGTCTGCATCGCCTTATCAATTTCCCGACGCCAGCGGCCATTTCGGCCCCTACGGCGGCGTCTTCGTTGCTGAAACCCTGTTCGGCGCGCTCGACGAGCTGAAGGCCGCCTACGCCGCCGCCCAGGCCGATCCGGCCTTCCGCGCCGAGTACGACTACGAACTCAAGCATTTCGTCGGCCGCCCGTCGCCGATCTACCACGCCAAGCGTCTCTCCGAGATCTGCGGCGGCGCCCAGATCTACCTGAAGCGCGAAGACCTGAACCACACCGGCGCGCACAAGGTGAACAACTGCATCGGCCAGGCACTGCTCGCCAAGCGCATGGGCAAGCCGCGCGTCATCGCCGAAACCGGCGCCGGCCAGCACGGCGTCGCCACGGCGACGGTGGCCGCCCGCTACGGTTTCGAATGCGTCGTCTACATGGGCAGCGAGGATGTGCGCCGGCAGGCGGCCAACGTCTATCGCATGAAGCTGCTCGGCGCCAAGGTGGTGCCGGTCGAATCCGGCTCGAAGACGCTGAAGGACGCGCTCAACGAAGCGATGCGCGACTGGGTCACCAACATCCACAACACTTTCTACATCATCGGCACCGTTGCCGGCCCGCATCCGTACCCGATGCTGGTGCGCGATTTCCAGAAGATCATCGGCGAGGAATGCCTCGAACAGATGCCGGAAATGGCCGGGCGTCAGCCGGATGCGGTGATCGCCGCGGTTGGCGGCGGTTCTAACGCGATGGGCATCTTCTACCCCTATATCGACGTGCCCGACGTGCGCCTGATCGGTGTCGAAGCCGCCGGTTCCGGCATCGAGACTGGCCTGCACGCCGCCTCGCTGACCGCTGGCGTGCCCGGCGTGCTGCACGGCAACCGCACCTACCTGCTGCAGGACGAGGACGGCCAGATCATCGAGACGCACTCGGTCTCGGCCGGTCTCGACTATCCCGGCGTCGGCCCGGAACACGCCTGGCTGAAGGACATCGGCCGCGCCGAATACCAGCCGATCAAGGACGACGAAGCGCTCAAGGCCTTCCACGACCTGTGCCGCCTGGAGGGCATCATCCCGGCGCTGGAATCGAGCCACGCCATCGCCTATGCGATGAAGCTGGCGCCGACCCTGGCGAAAGACAAGATTCTGCTGGTCAACCTCTCCGGCCGGGGTGACAAGGACATGCACACCGTGGCCGAGAAGTCGGGGATCGTATTCTGATGTCGCGCATCCAAAAAACCTTTGCACGCCTGCAAGGCGAGGGCCGCAAGGCGCTGATTCCCTTCATCACCGCCGGCGACCCCGACGCGGCGCTGACCGTGCCGCTGATGCAGGCGCTGGTCGAGGCTGGCGCCGACATCATCGAACTGGGCGTCCCCTTCTCCGACCCGATGGCCGACGGTCCGACCATTCAGCGTGCTTCCGAACGTGCGCTGGCCAGGGGCATGAAGCTGCGCATCGTCCTCGAACTGGTCGCCGAATTCCGCAAGACCGATGCGACGACGCCGGTGGTGCTGATGGGCTATGCCAACCCGATCGAAGCGATGGGGCTGGAAAAGTTTGCATTGGCGGCGTCGACCGCAGGCGTGGACGGCGTGCTGGTGGTCGATTATCCCCCGGAGGAAGCCGAGCGTTTCGGTGCTGCAATGAAGGCCAACGGCATGGATCCGATCTTCCTGATCGCGCCGACCTCCAGCGCCGAGCGCATCGCGCACACGGCCAAGATCGCCAGTGGTTATGTCTATTACGTGTCGCTGGCCGGCGTGACCGGCTCGGGGGCGCTGAATGTGGACGCGGTGGCACAGAAGCTGCCGCAGATCCGCGAACAGACCGGCCTGCCGGTCGGCGTCGGTTTCGGCATCCGCGACGCGGCGACGGCGGCGCGCATTGCCGCCTTTGCCGATGCCGTCGTCGTGGGCAGCCGGATTATTGAAGAAATTGAACGGTCGACCGCAGGAAATGCCTGTGCCAACGTGAAAGCGCTGGTTTCGGACATCCGCCGCGGCGTAGATGAGGTGAAAGCATGAGCTGGCTGGACAAACTCCTTCCCCCCAAGATCAAGCGCGAGCAGGGTACGCAGCGTCGCAACAGCCTGCCCGAAGGGCTGTGGAGCAAGTGCCCGTCGTGCGAGGCGGTGCTCTACGCGACCGATCTGGAAAAGAATCTCAACGTCTGCCCGAAGTGCGGCCATCACAATCGCGTCGATGCCCGTCAGCGCCTCGACCTGCTGCTCGATCCCGAGGACCGCTATGAAATCGGTGCCGAGGTCGTTCCGGTCGACACGCTGAAATTCAAGGATTCCAAGAAGTATCCGGATCGTCTGATGGACGCCAACCGGAGTACCGGCGAGAGCGATTCGCTGGTGGTCATCCAGGGGGCGATCAAGAGCATTCCGGTTGTTGCTTCGGCGTTTGCCTTCGATTTCATGGGCGGTTCAATGGGATCGGTGCTCGGCGAACGTTTCGTGCGCGGGGTCAACGTTGCCATCGAACAGAAAATGCCTTTCATCTGCGTCACCGCTTCGGGCGGCGCGCGCATGCAGGAAGGCCTGTTCTCGCTGATGCAGATGGCCAAGACGACGGCCGCGCTGACCCGGTTGGCGGATGTCGGCCAGCCGTTCATCTCGGTACTCACCGATCCGACCATGGGCGGCGTTTCGGCGTCCTTCGCCTTTGTCGGCGACGTGGTCATGGCCGAGCCGGGCGCGCTGATCGGTTTCGCCGGGCCGCGCGTCATCGAGCAGACGGTGCGCGAAAAGCTGCCGGAAGGCTTCCAGCGTTCCGAATTCCTGCTCGAGAAGGGGGCGATCGACATGATCGTCGACCGTCGCGAGATGCGCGATCAGATCGCCCGCACGCTCGCCCTGCTGCTGAAACTGCCGGCTGCCGCTTGAGTTCGCCCGACGCAAGGACGCTGGCCGACTGGCTGGCGCATCTCGAAAGCCTGCACCCCAAGGGGCAGGCCGGCATCGAACTGGGGCTGACGCGCATCCTGCAGGTCAAGGCGGCGCTCGGCCAGCGCGAGTCCTGTCCGGTGATCACAGTCGGCGGAACCAATGGCAAGGGCTCGACCTGCGCCTATCTGGAAACCATCCTCGATCGCGCCGGCTACAAGGTCGGCTGCTACAGTTCGCCGCATATCCTGGCCTACAACGAGCGGGTGCGCCTGAATGGCGTGCCGGCCAGCGATGTGGCCTTGTGCGAGGCATTCGCCAAGGTCGAGGCGGCGCGCCAGGCGACTGGCGTTGCGCTGACCTATTTCGAATTCGGCACCCTGGCCGCCTGGGAAGTCTTCGCTGCGGCCGGCGTCGAGGCACTGGTGCTCGAAGTCGGTCTTGGGGGGCGTCTTGATGCGGTCAACGCCTACGAACCGGATGTTTCCATCGTTACCGGCGTGGCCCTCGATCACACCGACTGGCTCGGCCCCGACCGTGAAGCCATCGGTTTCGAGAAGGCCGGCATTTACCGGGCCGGCAAACCGGCCTTGTGCGGCGATCCGCAGCCGCCGCAGCGCCTGCTCGATCGGGCAGCGGCAATCGGCGCCGATCTGCGTCTGCTCGGCCGGGATTTCGGCTATGAACGTCCTGCCGCCGAAGCCGCCGAGAATCGCCTGCAATGGCGCTGGTGGTGCCGTCACGGCGAACAGGTGATCAAGCGCTCGCTGGCCTACCCGGGGCTGCGCGGCCCGACGCAACTGCTCAATGCCAGCGTCGCGCTGGCCGCTCTGGAAGCGATTGCCGATCGACTGCCGGTCACCATGCAGGCGATCCGCCCGGGCTTGATCGAAACCGAATTGACCGGCCGTTTCCAGGTGCTGCCCGGCAAACCGGCCATCGTGCTCGATGTCGGTCACAACCCGCAGGCCGTTTCCGTGCTTGCCGGCAACCTGGGCAACATGGGTTTCTTCGACCGTACCCACGCGGTGGTCGGCATGCTCGCCGACAAGGATATCGCCGGTGCGCTGAGCGTACTCAAGGGGCGGGTCGATGTCTGGCATCTGGCATCGTTGTCCGGGCCGCGGGCGACGACGGCAGAGCAGTTGGCGGAAATCATTGCGACGCATGTGCTGGGCGGCGAGACGGTTTGTCATGCCTCGCCGGAAGCTGCCATGCAGGCAGCCCGGAGTCGGGCCGGCGAAAGTGATAGAATCGTCGCCTTCGGTTCGTTCTATACGGTGGCCGGGGCGCTCAGGGCGCTTGGCCGGAAAGCCTGATTTTCGTGGAAGACAACGACGCACAGCTGCAATTGAAGAAGCGCGCGCGGCGGCGCCTGGTGGGGGCCGTCTTCTTCGCCTCCGTCGTCGCCATCGTGCTACCGATGGTCATGGACCAGGATCCGCGCCCGCCGGTTCAGGATGTCGAGATTCGCATCCCGGGCCAGGACGACAGGGCCTTTGCGCCGACCCAGGCGGTCGCTCCGGCGCCTCAGGAAAGCCCCGCCGAGGAGCCGCGCTCGACGCCGCTACCGCGGCCGGAGCGGGAAGCTCCGCCGGCTGCTGCACCGGAAGCCACTGCCAGACCGCTCGCGCCGACCGCCCGTGTGCTCGATAGCGAGCGGGTGACGCCTGCCAGATCCGACGAAAAACCCAAGGTCGAGGAAAAACCCAAGGTCGAGCCGAAGCCCAAGCCAGCCACCGACAAGGACGCACCCAAACCCGCCAAGTCCGTCGACAAGCCGGCCGAGGACAAGAACAAGGTCAAACCGGCCGATGACGAGGCCCGACGTGCGGCGGCGATTCTTGCCGGCAAGCCGGCGGAGGCTTCGCAGGTCAAAAACGGTGGGGAATTCCTCATCCTGATCGGGGCGTTTTCCGATCCGGTCAACGTCGCCAATCTGAAGAAAAAGCTCGGCGAGCAAGGCATCAAGACCTTCACCGAACCGCTGGATACGCCGCAAGGCAAGAAAACGCGGGTCCGGGCCGGGCCCTTCCCGAATCGTGACGCGGCCGAGAAGGCGCTCGACAAGATGCGGCGGATCGGGGTTTCCGGCGTTGTTGCCGCCAAGTCATGACGATTTTCGATTATGTGGCCATTACCGTGATCGTGCTTTCCCTCGGTTTCGGCCTGTGGCGCGGCATGGTCAGCGAGATGATCGCGCTGGCCGCCTGGGGACTGGGTATTTTCGCCGCCTTCCGGTTCGGCGTCGAAGCCGGTGCGGCAGTCTTTTCCGGGGTCGAGGATCCGACCGGTCGCGCGCTGCTCGGCTGCGTGCTCATTTTTGTCGGGGTGCTGGTGGCGATGGCTATCGTGCGCATCCTGATCCTCAAGGCAGTCAAGGCGCTTGGCTTGACCGTCTCGGACCGTCTGCTCGGCATGTTCTTCGGTGTCGTGCGTGGCGTGCTGATCATTCTGGTGCTGGTCGCGCTCGGTGGCATGACTGCGGCACCGACCCAGCCATGGTGGCGTGAAGCCACGCTGGCGCCCCCTCTCGAAACAGCCGTGCTGGCGCTGAAACCGCTGCTGCCGCACGACCTCTCGAAACGAATTCGATTCAGTTAGGCAGGATAGACACATGTGCGGGATTCTTGGCGTCATGGCGAACACGCCGGTCAACCAGTTGCTTTACGACGGCCTGATGGTGCTCCAGCATCGCGGCCAGGATGCGGCCGGGATTGCAACGGCGGAGGGCAATACCTTCCATCTGCACAAGGGGCCCGGCCTGGTGCGCGATGTCTTCCGGACGCGCAACATGCGTGCCTTGCCCGGCAACTGGGGCATCGGCCACGTCCGTTATCCGACGGCCGGTTCGGCCTGGAATTTCGCCGAGGCGCAGCCGTTCTACGTCAATTCGCCGTTCGGCCTGGTGCTCGGTCACAACGGTAACCTGACCAATGCCGACCAGTTGAAGGACGAGATGTTCCGGCTGGATCGCCGGCACATCAACACCAATTCTGATTCGGAAGTGCTGCTCAACGTGCTGGCGCACGAACTGCAGTCGGCCGCGCACGGTTACGAACTCGACGTCGACAGCATCTTCCAGGCCGTCGCCGGGGTGCATCGCCGCTGCCGTGGCGCCTATGCGGTCGTCGCCATGATTTCGGGCTACGGCCTGCTTGCCTTCCGCGATCCGCACGGCATCCGGCCGCTGATCTACGGTGAGAACGATGCGCCGGACGGCAAGGAATATCTGGTGGCCTCCGAGTCGGTTGCGCTCGATACGCTGGGTTTCAAGGCGGTGCGCGACATCGAGCCGGGCGAAGCGATCTTCATCGACCTCGAACACAATCTGCACAGTCGCCAGTGCGCACAGCAGCCGATCTACGCACCGTGCATCTTCGAGTATGTCTATCTGGCCCGGCCGGATACGGTGATCGACGGCGTTTCGGTTTACGAGGCCCGGCTGGCCATGGGCGAGTTGCTGGCCGAAAAGGTCAAGGTCAACATTCCGGTCGACGAGATCGATGTGGTCATTCCCATTCCCGATTCCAGCCGTCCGTCGGCGATGCAACTGGCGCAGGTGCTGGGCATCCCGTTCCGTGAGGGCTTCGTCAAGAACCGCTATGTCGGCCGGACCTTCATCATGCCCGGTCAGGCCATGCGCCGGAAGTCGGTACGCCAGAAGCTGAACACCGTCGGCCAGGAGTTCAAGGGCAAGCGCGTGCTGCTGGTGGATGATTCCATCGTGCGCGGCACGACCAGCCACGAAATCGTCGAAATGGCCCGCGCCGCGGGGGCGGTCAAGGTCTACTTCGCATCGGCCGCGCCGCCGGTACGCTATCCCAATGTTTACGGGATCGACATGCCGACCCGTGCCGAATTGATCGCCACCGGTCGTACCGATGCCCAGATTGCCGCGGAAATCGGTGCCGATGCGCTGGTTTACCAGGATCTGGCGGCGCTGAAGGAGTCGGTCACCCGTCTGCGGCCGGACCTGACCGTGTTCGATGCGTCCTGTTTCGACGGTTGCTACATCACCGGCGACATCGATCAGCATTATCTCGACGCCGTCGAGGGCCGCCGTGGCGGCAAGCCCTCTGGCAAGAACGACGAGGATGGAGACGGCAAGGCCTCGCAGCAGCTGGTGCTGGGGCTGGCCGGCGGGCAGGATTGATACGATGAGCGAACACGACAAGCCGGCCTACCGTCCGGAAACGCTGGCCGTCAGGGCCGGCCAGCAGCGCAGCCAGTTCGGCGAGCACGCCGAGGCGCTGTATCTGACCTCCAGTTTCGTCTTCGAGAGTGCGGCCCAGGCGGCGAAGCGTTTCTCCGGCGAAGAAGAGGGCAACGTTTATTCGCGGTTCTCGAACCCGACCGTCAGCATGTTCGAGGAACGGCTGGCTGCGCTCGAGGGGGCGGAAGACTGCGTCGCCACGGCCAGCGGCATGTCGGCGATCATGGCGCTGGTGCTGGCTCACCTCAAGCAGGGCGACCACATCGTGGCGTCGAACAGCCTGTTTGGTGCAACCGTTCAGTTGTTTTCGAACATCCTGGCGCGTACCGGCATCACCACCACCTTCGTGTCACATACCGATCCGGCCGCCTGGGAAGCGGCGATCCGTCCGGAAACCAGACTGTTCTTCCTGGAAACCCCGTCGAATCCGCTGACCGAAATTGCCGATATTTCGGCGTTGACCGCAATTGCTCACGCGCACGGCATCCTGGTCGCCGTCGACAACTGTTTCTGCACGCCGATCGTGCAGCGGCCGCTCGACCTCGGGGTCGATCTGGTCGTGCATTCGGCCACCAAATACATCGATGGTCAGGGCCGGGTGCTTGGCGGAGCTGTCTGCGGTGCGAAGAAGCTGACCGATGAAGTCTTCAAATATCTGCGTACCGCCGGCCCGACCCTGTCGGCGTTCAATGCCTGGGTGCTGCTGAAGGGCCTGGAAACGCTGCAGGTGCGTATCGAGGCGCAGGCGGCTCGGGCTGCCCGGTTGGCGGCCTGGCTCGAGACGCACCCCAAGGTTGCCCGGGTTTTCTACCCCGGCCTGCCTTCGCACCCTCAGCACCAACTGGCGATGCAGCAACAGAAGAGCGGCGGTGCAATCGTTTCCTTCGAGGTGAAGGGCGCACGCGAACAGGCGTGGGCGGTGGTGGACAACTGCCGCTTGCTGTCGATCACCGCCAATCTGGGCGACGTCAAGACGACGATCACCCATCCGGCGTCGACCACGCATGGACGGATCACGCCGGAAGCCCGGGCGGCGGCGGGAATCAGCGAAGGTCTGCTGCGTGTTGCGGTCGGCCTGGAAGCGGTCGAAGACCTGCAGGACGACCTGGCGCGCGGGCTGGCGCTGATCTGATCAGCGCAACAGCTTGCCGTCGCGTGTCACGACGCTGAGCTCGACGAAGTCCGAGGGGCGCGATGGACGCTCGAAATCGAGCGCGAAACCGCCCAGCCTGAGTTTCCCGCTGGCGCTCAGGGCGCGGCGAAGCGCCGTTGGCGTGATTTCGCTGGCGCCGTTCAGCGCAGTGACCAGTACCCGGGCCGCGATGAAGCCCTCCAGCGTTGCCGGCGAGGCCGGCTCATCGGCGTAACGTGCCATCAGTCGCCGGTGCTCGCGGGCGATTTCGCTCGGGGCGTTGGGCGAAGGGACGACCTGGCTGACGATCAGGCCGCGTGCCGCCTGCTGGCCCATCACCTCGGTCAAGGTCCGGATATCGGCCTGCGATGAGGTGGCCAGGAAAGCGCCCGGATCCCGCTTGCGGTATTCCCGGAAAAAGTTTGCCACGCCAAGCGTGTCGGCAATGGCCAGCACGGCTTGCGGTCGACGCGCGAAAACGGCCTGAATCGCTTCCGGCTGATTGGCGCTCCGGTTCAGCAGGACTTGGCGGACAGCGATGCCGATCCCCAGCCCCGTTGCGCGTTGCTCGATTTGCGCGATGGTCGCGCCCGGAAGATCATTGCCATGCAGCAGCGCAAAGCTGGCGATCCCGAACTGTTGCAGTTGCGCCAGCATGGCGACGATTTCGTCGTCCAGTGAGGGGCGCAGGGCGATTGCGCCATCGCCGGCGGCCGGTGCGTAGCCGATGGTGGCGAACAATGGCAGTCGGCCGGCGCGTACGGCCGGATCGCGCGCCACGGCATCGATCGTTGCATCGCCGACGATGCCGAACAGCACATCCGGGCGTTCGGCCAGCAAGCGCCGGGCCGGGGCATCGGCAGTGTCCACCAGGCGATGGACGATGCGTCGGCCGCGGATGCCGCCGGCGAGATTGACGTGATCGAAATAGACCTTGGCACCCAGCGCGAAGTCGCGCTGATAATCAGCCGATCCGGATCGGGGGGCCAGTGGCTGGGCGACCACGATGGGGGTCGGCGGTACGGTCTGGGCATGCAGGACAGCGCTGAGGCTGCCGAGCAGCATTGCCAGTGCGATGAAACGGGACTTCATGTGATGCCTTGCTGAAGCGGGCCGCACACTTTGCCCGGGAAATGTTGCCGGCCGATGAAATGCCGTTCCGGCGACAGGCGTTTCGCGGCTTGCCCCAAGACAGGGTAAAATTGCCACCCCAATCATGCCGCCGCAGGTTGTGCGCGGCAGCCATCCGGCCGACGTTCGTTGCCGGCTCCAAGAAAGTTTTCCCATGAAGTTTTCCGACCTCGGCCTGAGCGCCGACATCCAGCGCGCTGTTGCCGAACAGGGCTATGACACGCCGACGCCGATCCAGCAGCAGGCCATTCCTGCTGTGCTTGCCGGCCACGACCTGATGGCCAGCGCCCAGACCGGTACCGGCAAGACCGCCGGGTTCACGCTGCCCATCCTGCAACGTCTGACGGCCGGTGCCAACGACTGCCTGTCCCGCGTCGCCCGGACGCCGCGCGTGCTGGTGCTGACGCCGACGCGCGAACTGGCGATCCAGGTCGAGGAGAGCGTGCAGACCTACGGCAAATACCTGCCGGTCAATTCGCTGGCCGTCTTCGGCGGCGTCGGCATCAATCCACAGATCGCCAATCTGCGTCGCGGTGTCGATATCCTGGTGGCGACGCCGGGCCGTCTGCTCGATCACGTGCAGCAGTCTACGGTCAACCTGTCCGGCATCGAGATTTTCGTCCTCGACGAAGCTGATCGCATGCTCGACATGGGCTTCATCCGGGATATCCGCAAGATCATCGCGTTGTTGCCGAAACAGCGCCAGAACCTGTTGTTTTCGGCGACCTTTTCACCGGAAATCCGCGAACTGGCGGGGGGCTTGCTCGAGCAGCCGGTGTCGGTCGACGTTGCGCCGCGCAATACGGCGGCGGAGACGGTGACGCAGAAGGTCATCGAATGCAACCGCGAGCAGAAGAAGGAATTGCTCAAGCATTTGTTCACCACGCGCAGCCTGCATCAAGTGCTGGTCTTCGCCCGTACCAAGCATGGTGCCGATGCGCTGGCGCGCACGCTGGACAAGGCCGGCATCAAGGCGGCGGCGATTCATGGCGACAAATCGCAGGGCGCGCGCACGCGGGCCTTGTCGGAGTTCAAGGACGGCAAGCTGGCGGCACTGGTCGCCACCGACATCGCGGCACGCGGCATCGACATCGATGCCTTGCCCTACGTGATCAATTATGAACTGCCCAACGTGGCCGAGGATTACGTTCACCGCATCGGCCGTACCGGCCGCGCCGGCATGGAAGGCGAGGCGATCTCGCTGGTCTGTCACGACGAGCGTCCGCAGCTGAAGGACATCGAAAAGCTGATCCGGCGCACGCTCGAGCGCATGGTGGTCGATGGCTTCGAGCAGGCTGCCGTGGCGGCGCCGCGCCCGGTCCAGCCGCCGCGCCAGCCGCGCAAACCGGCCGCCGCCGGCAATGCCGGCAAGAGCCGTCAGGGGAGTGGGAAAAATGCCCCCGCGGGCGGTCGACCGCAAGGGCATCATAGCGGCAAGCGTCATCACTGATTGCTTGCCTGAGTAAAAGATGGAAGGTCGGTGAAGACCTTCCTCGGCGGCTTCGGGGGAAGCAGCCGAAAAGCTGATCAGGGGGCGAAGCGCGACATGTAGTCGGCGACCGCCTGCAAATCCTTGTCGTCGTACGGCTTGATGGTGCTGACCATGTCGGGATTGGCATTGCGTCGATCGCCGTTGCGGATCAGGATCGATTCGCGCAGCAGATACTTGTAGTGTTGGCCGGAGACGCGCGGATAGAATCTGGCGCTGTCCCCCTGCCCCTTATTGCCGTGGCAGACGATGCAGTCGCGGGCATAGATTTCCTCGCCTCGCGCCAGGTTGTTGCCATCGCCCTTGCCATTGTCGGGAGGAACCGGCAGGGCCTGCAGGTAGACCGCAATGTCGGCGATTTCCTGGGGGGTCACGGCGTGCTTGTCGATGAACGGGAACATTTTCTTGTTGTCGCGCCGTCCGGCGCGCACATCGGTCATCTGTTTGATCAGTACCGTGGCATGTTGTCCGGCCAGCCGCGGATAGCTGCCGTCGGGACGTCCTAACGCGGTGGCTCGGTGGCAACCCTGGCAGATCTCGAAGGCGATTTCGCCGCGCAGGGCATCGCCGCGAGCGCTCAACGCCTGCAGCTTTTCCGCGTACATGGCGTTCCAGACATAGCCGTCGCTCTCGATACCGGCGGCGTGCGGCTGGTTTTCCTCGGCGCCGGTCTGGGTTGCTGCGGCGAGCAGCAGGGACAGGATGAACAGATGTTTTTTCACGAAGCTTTCTCCCCGATTATTGCAGGCTGGCCATGTATTCGGCGACCGCTTGCATTTCCTGTTCGGTCATCCGTTCCGCCACGGCGCGCATGACCTTCCCTTTGTCGTTGTCCCTGACGCCGCTCTTGAAATCGTTCATCTGTTGCAGCGTGTAGGCCTGATGCTGACCGGCCAGCCTCGGGTAGCGGGCATTGCCCTGGGCGCGCGGTTGGTGGCAGCCCATGCAGCCGGGAACGCCGGTTTCGACATTGCCGTCTTCGTAGATCGCCTTGCCGGCGGCGAGCAGGCCGGGGTCGCCGACCGTGCCGGGTGTCGGCTTTTGGGCTGCGTACCAGGCTGCCAGCGCCGGCACGTCCTGTTTGCTGAAGCTGTCCAGGATCGGTGCCATGACATCGTTCCGGCGTTTGCCGCTGAGGAATTCGTTCAGCTGCTTTTCGAGGTAGGTCGCATGTTGACCGGACAGTTTCGGAAAGTTCGGTACCACGCTGTTGCCGCCTTCTCCGTGGCAGGCCATGCAGATGCTGCCGGCGAGTTCCCCGGCATCGGCGCTCCAACCCGGTGTGGCACCGAACAAGGCGCCGATGAACAGGCAAGCGCGGGTAATCTGGTGTCTTTTCACATTAGTTCCCCAAAAGTCACAGCCGGACATTGAGCAGGACGCCGAGCATGTTGATCCGGTAGCCCTGTGCGCCGCCGTCCATGAATACGCCGGCACCGGTGCCGATCGGGATGACGCCGCCCAGGCCGTTGTAATGCCAGTCGTCGATCTTGCCGCGTTCGTGTCGGTAGAGCAGGCGGACCAGAACCGATTTGCTGAGCGGCTTGAGCATGTTCAGTTCAAGGGTGTGCTGAGAGGTTTTCAGGTCCTCGAATCCGCTACCGGCCAGTGCCGCCTGTGCAGCGGCCATGTTGGCCGGGGTGCTGTAGCTGATCTCGGTGCGGCCCAGCGAGTAGGTGTAATTCATGTCGACCAGCACGTCGCGGATCATCTGCTTGACGCCGAGCCCGAAGGTGTCGCTGGTGTCGCGGTGCGTTTGCGACCAGAGATTGGCGGCGTTGAATACTCGTCCGGTATTCGGATCGGCGCACAAGTATTCGGCGTTGTCGATGGTCAAACCGTTATTGCCGATGTTGCAGTTGAAGCCGGCCACCGCGCCGCTGGGCACGCCTTGTTGCTTGATCTTGCCTTGCTGCCGGGAATAGAAGGCGTAAACGTTGGTCTGGGCGCCGGGTTGCCAGGATAGATCAAGGTTGAGCGATCCCAGGCGCTGGTGGTCGACGCGTCCGTATTCGGAATCGGGGTATTTCATGTCCTTGAACTGGGTGGCAATGCCCAGATCGAGGTCGTGTCGAAGCATGTAGTTGAAGCGGGCATTGACGATGTTTTGGTTGCGGTCTGCCAGGTCGTATTTGCGTAGCCGCGAATTCATGTGCACCACGAAAGTCGTCAGATTGGTGCCGACAGCGGTGGACGGGTCCCACAGATAGCCGCTGTAGAAATCCGTATAGGGATGATGGGTCTGGTATTCGTCGCCGCGGCGTCGGTCATGTTCGAAGGAAAGGCGCAGCGTGCCGTCGCGCACCCCCCGATTGACGTAGCCCAGCTTGTATTTGTCTTCCCAGGTTTCGTCGCGCTCCCGATGGTCGCGGTGATAGATTTCCCGCTCGTAGCCGGCGCTGATGCTGCTGGCCTTGCCAAGCCGGTAGTCGGCATCGACAGCGTAGATCAGTTGCTTGTAGTCGAACGGGATATTGCGGATGTAGGCGTTGCCGGTCGCCGTCGAGCCGAAGGAGGTGCCGCTGCCGTCGTTGACCACGCGACCCCAGACGCCCGTACAGCCGTAGCCGCTGGCGGTATTCGCCGGATCGCCGCCGGCCGCGCTGTTGCAGAGCAGGAATTCGGTATGGTTTCTGGTTTCGTAATAGCGGACCTTGCCTTTGACGTTGAGCGTATCCAGCGGATTGAGCGACAGGCCGAGATCGATGAGCCTGGTGTCGATGCGCGCGTCGGCCGTCTTCCGGCTGAGGGAATCCGTGGTGTGCCAGTTGCTCAGGCCGGCGGCCACGACATTCGGATTGACCGTAAACGGAATCAGGTCGTCGTTCTGGCGCGAGGTGGCCAGCGAAACGACGGCGGTGAAGCGTCCTTTCCAGAGGTCCGGGAGTTGTCGGGCGTATTCTCCTTTGGCGCTGTAGTAGTCATTGTTCGGGTAGAGGTCGAGCCGTCCCTGCGAGAAGCCGCCGTTGGCCGCCGTGACCCCGTTGAGATTCAGCGCCCCGAAGTTGTTGACTGAGGTGATGTTGTCGAAGGTCAGCGTATCGATGTTATTTCGGAACCAGGAGGCGTTGACCGTGAGATTGAAGGCGTTGAGCTTGTCGGCGTATTGCACCCCGGCGATCAGGTCGTTGGTCCGATAGTCGATCGGTTCGGCAATTTCGACGTTGGCATTGGTGCCGCCGCCGCCCCAGGTAACGCCGAAGGGGCGAGCACCTTCGCGTTTTTCGCTGGTGAAGCTGGCGAAGAATTTCCATTTGTCCAGAAAGCTCAGGTCAGCCCGAACGCCGCCCTTGCTGCGCGTGATGCCGAGTCGCGATTCGCCGGTTGCGGCCAGTGCGGCGTTGCCGGCTGTGACGAATTCGCCTTGCGTCTGGACGGTGTTTGCGCCGACGCCATCAAGTGCCGGTGTCTTGATGCCGCCAACCCGCACACCGTTGGCCAGGGCGGTGGACGACAAGGTCAGATTGCCGGTGCCGACGCCGTCGTAAAGCGATCGGTAGCTGGTTGTGAAGGTATGTGTTGTCTGGTTGTAGAAGGCTTTGATTTTCCAGAGGTTGTACTGGCCGAATTGCAGGCTGTAGAACTGGTCTCCCTGACCGACGGCGCCACCGTTCGCTTCGATGAAACCGTTGTCTTGCGGGTTTTCCGCGTTGATGCCGAAACTGCTGATATACGGGCCGTTCTCCAGATCCTTGTAACGTGTGAAGCCTTGCGATTTCCGGTCGCCATCCACGCCAATCACACCGGCTTCGACATGGCCCAGCAGGGACCATTCGCCGACCTTCGTTTCGGCGGCCCTGACCTGGGTCGGCATCTCGTACATCTGGCCGGTTGGTGTGTGCGCGACCGGATCGTAGGTAGCGCCGACGCCTTCGCTGTCCGGCGGATTGCCATAGCGTGCCGGATCAACGCCTCTGGTATGCATTGCATTACCGATACTCGTGTCCTGGCCGACGCCGGAATCGGCCATGGCCGTTCCGTACTGGGCAATGGCCAGAGCGACCGAGGTGGCGATCAAGGTGCTACGGAAGTGCGTTTCCCCGTCGCCGGCGCCGTGCTGGACTGTGCGTATTTTCATGTCCCTCTCCCCCTTCGTTAGCGCTGGAAGCGCGAGCCGGCCGGATGATTGCTGCCGTGAATCTGCGAATGGCAGTTCTGGCAGGATCGGCTCATCACGCGAGCATTCAGGTTGGCGCCGGCCACCCCGAGCTGGTTGGCCGTCTGGTTGGCGCTATAGAAGGCCGATGGGTGATTGGTGTTGGCGTGGCACTGTTGGCACAACTGCGGGCGGGCGGTCTGCAGCAGCTTGTCGTGGTTCGAGCCATGCGGCGAATGACAATTCATGCAGTTTTCCCGAACTGGCGCGTGTTCCCAGATGAAGGGGCCACGTTTTTCGGCGTGACAGGCGTAGCAGAGTTCGTTGACGCTGTCCGCCTTGAGCAGTGGCTTGGTTACCGAGCCGTGCGGGTTATGACAATCGACACAGCTCATTTTCCCTTCAGGAACCGGCATGTGCGAGCGCTTGTGAAATTCGGAACGCTGCTGGCGGTGGCAGGTCTGGCAGGTTTCGGTGATGCTGGCTTTCTTGAGCAGCCCCTGCGCTGAAAATTTGGCCATCGGATTGTGGCAGTCGCTGCAGGAAAGCTTGTTTCCCGCGTGTGCGGAGCCCGGCCAATGCATCCGGTTGCCTCCCTGGTGACAGGTCAGGCATTGCGCCGTCTGCTTTTCGACCGGTGTTCCCCATTCCCTGGTGAAACCGATGATCAGGCTCTTGTTTTCCGCATCCTTGGCGTGCAGCGAACCCGGACCGTGACAGGCTTCGCAGACTTGACGCTCCTGATCGTTCTTCGGGTTCTGCCGGAATACTTTGGCGTGGAGGGTGTCCCGGAAATGTGCGTTTTCCTGGCCATGGCAGGCGATGCACTGCTTTTCGCCGATGTAGGTGGCCTTGTGCATCGGATCGTCGGCGGTCAGCGCATTCTTGCCGAGCATGCCAGCAATCATGACGAGGGCGACCAAGCCGAAGCGCACCGCAGATCTTGTGGTGAGTGCCATGCTTTCTGTTTCCTCCATCGGGGCTTCGTCGCAACGAATTCTCCAGGCCAGCGCCTGGAGAAGCCCCTCCTCCATGTTTATGTCTCTTCAATCGCTACGCGGATAGCGTGCAACCGGCTTTTTTTGTCACAGGGAGGTTTTTCCGCCGACCTCCCTGGCAGGCAGAATAGAGGAGGGGAGGAAGGTCGGTCTTGCCGGAAAGTGCACGATTAGTTGCCTGTAAGTGCACAAGGCGTTCAGCGGGTAGCGCCCCGGTTTTCTTCGCGAAATTCACGCGGAGAGCGTCCAAAACGCTTCTGGAACAGCCGGCTGAAGTGCGCGGCATCATTGAATCCGTAAGCGTAGGCAATCTGCGCGATGGTCCATCCTTGCGCCGAGCCGAGTTCGAGTTTGCAACGTTGAAGGCGCCGTTCCTGGACCCATTGCATCAGATGCAAGGGTTCGTCCCGGAACAGGCTGTGCAGATAGCGGGGTGACAGCCCGACGGCCTGGGATATCTTGGCAACGCTGAGTTCGGGGTCGGCGAGATGGGTTTCGATAAACTGGCGAATCCGTTGCCGATGGTAGGTGCGTAGCCGGGAGGATTCGGCGCTTCCACCATCTTCCTTGGCGCCAACTGCCGATCCGAGGAGTCCGAGCAGCATGCGGCCGGCTGCGCTACGGCAACTGCGGCCGAGCTGTTCCGCGTTGCGCTGGAACGAAACCGCCCAGTCCAGCAACATGCCGGCGGGGCCACCGTCGGCGGCCAGAGGTTTGCCTGCCTGGCTTTCCCAATCCGGGCAGTATTCCGAGAGCAAGGATCCGGGAAAGGCCAGAATCATGTGGGTGGTGTTGTCCGGGTGAAAGATCATTCCCTTGTCAGCCAACGGAAAGACGCAGATGCTGCGCGGTTCCATCAGCATTTCCGGATGTCCCTCGTGGCGTCGGACGCAGTAGCCTTCGATATTGATGTCGGCGAAGGCATAGGTGCTTTCGCTGTTTTGCCAACTGGCCCGAAATGCCGAGCCCCGGCGCGTACCGATGGCAACCTCGCCCAGCGACCAGGCTGCGATCGATTGTTCGAAAGCCTGGTCACCAAAGGGCTCCACCCGACTGTCGACGCCGAGGTGTTCCCGCATGTGCGCCGCCCACCAGTCCGGTTTGTCGCCGGCTGCGACGTGTTCCGTACTGAATTCGATACGTTCTTGCGCAGACATACCCCCTCCCCTGGGCAAGCAAGCGGTGGCGGAGGTTCCTTGAGGAATTTTTTGACTGACGCCGAGCCGATTGCGGGTCTCAAAGCTTTTCTGCGCTGAACTCCTAGATGTTTCTTGCCTTTGTGCCAAGGCTTCCGAAAACTGCCGCAGACACTAGCGCGCCCGAAGAGAAAAACATAATTGTTTTTTTCTTTCGCAGTAATAGCGTTCGACTATAGTGAATCGATTTATGTATTAGGAATTCTTGTTGCCGAGTTCTCGTCGCGGATCAGTGCCAGCAATTCCTCGCCGTAATGTTCGATCTTGGCCGAACCCATGCCGCTGATCCCGGCCAGCAGCCCGTGGCTGACCGGGCGCGATTCGGCGAGTTCGCGCAGGGTCTTGTCGTGCAGGATGACGTAGGCCGGGACGCCTTGTTCGCGTGCCGTGTCGGCTCGCCACTTGCGCAGCAACTGGAAAAGCGCCTCGTCGGCTGGTGAGAGGTCGCTGATCGGCACACTACGGTTGCCGCGCGGCGTGGTCGGACGCTTTTTCGTCGGGCGGCGCAGGGAGACGGTTCGCTGTCCCTTGAGCACATGGCGGGCCTCCTCGGTCAGGCGCAGCGCTCCGTGCTCGGTCATGTCCACGTGTACCAGGCCGGCAGCGGCCAACTGACGGAAGATGCTCTTCCAGTCACGTTCGTCCAGATCGGCGCCGACGCCGAAGGTTGGCAACTGGTCGTGCCCCCACTGGCGCATCTTGTCGCTGGCCTTGCCGCGCAGGACATCGATCAGATGTCCGACGCCGAAGCGCATGCCGGTCCGGTAGATGGCCGACAATGCCTTTTGCGCCGCCTGGGTACCGTCCCAGAGTTCGGGCGGTTCGGCGCAGACGTCGCAGTTGTTGCAGGGTTCGCGCGCTTCGCCGAAATAGTTGAGCAGGACCTGGCGCCGGCAGCGCGGTGCTTCGCAATAGGCGAGCAGTGCGGTCAACCGTTGCGCTTCAAGGATTTTCTGGTGCTCGGCGGCGGCCGATTCGGCGATCCGTGCATGCTGCAGTGCGACGTCCTGCATGCCGTAGGCCATCCAGGCTTCGGAGGGCTCACCGTCGCGTCCGGCTCGCCCGGTTTCCTGATAGTAGGCTTCGATGCTCTTCGGCAGGTCGAGATGGGCGACGAAGCGGACGTCGGGCTTGTCGACGCCCATGCCGAAGGCGATCGTCGCGCACATCACCAGGCCTTCCTCGCGCAGGAAACGGCGTTGGTTGGCAGCACGCTCCTCGGCCGGCAGGCCAGCATGGTAAGCCAGCGCCGGATAACCCTGGGTACTCAACCAGGCGGCGGTTTCCTCGACCTTCTTGCGCGACAGGCAATAGACGATGCCGGCCTGGCCCTTGCGGCCGGCCAGGAATCCGAGCAGTTGCTGGCGGGCATTGTCCTTTTCGACGACGGTGTAGCGGATGTTCGGCCGGTCGAAGCTGGACAGGAAAACGCGTGCTTCGGCCAGACCGAGACGTTGCTGCATCTCTTGCTGCGTCGCCCGGTCGGCGGTGGCGGTCAGCGCGATGCGCGGGACCGCCGGGTAGCGCTCGTGCAGCGCTGACAATTGCAGATATTCGGGGCGGAAATCGTGTCCCCATTGCGAAACGCAGTGCGCTTCGTCGATGGCGAACAAGGCCAGCCTGCCTGCCTCGTTCAGGGCATCGAGCATGGCCAGTGTGCGGTCGAGCATCAATCGCTCGGGGGCGATGTAAACCAGGTCGAGCGTGCCGTTGAACATGGCCTGCTCGACGGCTTGGGCGGTTCGCCAGTCGAGCGTCGAGTTGAGGACGGCGGCCTTGACGCCAAGTTGGGTCAGGGCGTCCACCTGGTCCTGCATCAGCGCAATCAGCGGCGAAACGACGATGGCACAACCGGTGCGCAGCAGAGCGGGAATCTGGTAGCACAGGCTCTTGCCGCCGCCGGTCGGCATCAATACCAGGGCATCGCCGCCGCGGGCAACGTGCTCGATGATCTCGGCCTGCGCGCCGCGGAAGGCCGGGTAGCCGAATACGTCGCGCAGGACGTCGAGGGCGGAGCTTGCGGTCGACATCGCGTCAGGCCGGATTTTCCGGCAGCACGGCTTCGCGTCGTAGCGTCTCGCCGTCCCAGACCAGGCAGTCGCCACGGTCCTCGTGCCAGTCGCCGAGCACCCAGCGTTCGACATGGATGCCGTCGACGATATGGTCGTGCGTCGCCGGCTGGTGGGTATGGCCGTGGATGAAGGTGGCGTAGCCGTGTTCGCGCAGGAAATCGTCGGTGGCGGCCGGCGTCAGGTCTTCATAGGTGTTGCGGCGTTGCTTGTTGCGGGCGCTGCGCCAGCGGATGTAGCTGCCAAGCAGGCGGCGGAACCAGCGCGGTCGGGCCAGCATGCGCGTCAGCCAGGCCGGATCACGGACTTTTCGCCGATAGGCGACGTAGGCCGGGTCGTCCAGACACAGCGCATCGCCGTGCGATAGCACGAAGGACCAGGAAGGAAGGTCGAGTGGGCAGGGATCGGGCAGCAGCGTGACGCCGCTGGCGGCGGCAAAAGCCGGGCCGAGCGCGAAGTCGCGGTTGCCGTGCATGACGTGGATTTTCAGGCCCTGGTCGCTGGCCTTGCGCAGCGCGCCGATGATGTTGCGGTGCCAGGCATCGTCGACATCGTCGCCGACCCACACTTCGAACAGGTCGCCGAGAATGTACAGCGCCTCCGCCTGGCGTGCTCGCCCGGCGAGAAAGCCGAGGAACAAAGCAGTCGCCCCGGGGGACCGGGGCGACAGGTGGAGATCGGAAATGAAAAGGATCAAACGATCTCGGCCTTTTCGATGATCACGTCTTCCTTCGGCACGTCCTGATGGAATCCCTTGTTGCCGGTCGGCACGCTGCGAATCTTGTCGACCACTTCCAGGCCTTCGACGACCTGGCCGAAGACGCAGTAGCCCCAGCCCTGGCCGGACGGTGCCTTGAAGTCGAGAAAATCGTTATCCACGGTGTTGATGAAGAACTGGGCGGTGGCCGAATGCGGGTCGCTGGTACGGGCCATGGCGATGCTGCCGCGAACGTTCTGCAGACCGTTGGCAGCCTCGTTCTCGATCGGATCCTGGGTCGGCTTCTGATCCATGCCGACGACAAAGCCGCCGCCCTGGATCATGAAATTCTTGATCACGCGGTGGAAGATGGTGCCGTCGTAATGGCCGGCTTCAACGTAGGCCAGGAAGTTGGCAACTGTCTTCGGCGCCTTTTCGGCGTCGAGTTGCAGCGTGATCGTGCCGTGGTTGGTGGTGAGCTTGACTTGCGACATGGAGCGCTTTCCTTACTTTTCCGAGATGATCTTGACGCTTTCGATGACGACCGGCGTGCGCGGTACGTTCTGGTGCATGCCGGCGCTACCGGTCGGTACCTGGGCAATGCGGTCGACGACGTCCATGCCCTGGACGACCTTGCCGAATACCGCATAACCCCAGCCATCGAAGGATGGGTAGTCGAGATTGCCGTTGTCGGCATGGTTGATGAAGAACTGGGCGGTGGCCGAGTTGGGGTCGCGGGTGCGCGCCATGGCAATGCTGCCGCGCACATTGCGCAGGCCGTTGCGCGATTCGTTTTCGATCGGCGCGCGTGGCGTTTTCTGCTTCATCGCCGCATCGAAACCGCCACCCTGGATCATGAAGCCGGGAATCACGCGATGGAAAACGGTGCCCTGATAGAAGCCGTCCTTGGCGTACTGAAGGAAGTTGGCGGCACTTTTCGGCGCCTTGTCGGCATCCAGTTCGACAACGATGCGCCCCTGATTGGTGTTCAGCTCAACGGTCGGCGCAGCAATGGCGCCTGCGGTCGACATCAGGAAAAGGGCAAAAATGCCCAGCTGTTTGCACTTGTTCATGCGGCTCCCTCGTAAATGATTTTCCAGCCACCGTCCTCGTGGATCCAGTACTGGCGTTTCTTCATCCGGTTGTTGAGATTGTTGCTGCGATAGTCCTGGTCGAAGGTGACCACCAGGATGTCTTCCTTGCCCGGGTTGCGGAATACGGACAGATTGGCGAGATCGACCTTGATCCATTCCTTGCCGTTGTTGACCTGGCGCTTCTGGGCGGCGAACTGTGCGAAATCCTGGCCGTTGGCATTGAAGCGGCGCGAATAGTGCGACAGGTAGCGCTCGACGTCGCGGCTCGCCCAGTCCGTGCGCCAGCTGTCGATGGTCCGGTTCAGTTCGTCGCGTTCCCGGGTCCAGTCATCGAGCGACAGCCACTCGATTTGCGGGCTGATGATCACCGGCGTCAGGCCGACCTGAAGGTTGTTGCGGATCGCGTCGAGGTCCTGGTTGGTCAGCACGACGCAGCCGTCGGAAGCGCGCGGCGGGCGGGCGAAGGTGTCGGATGGCGTGCCGTGCAGCCAGATGCCGCTGCCGCTGCGCCCCTGGCGGCGATCCCATTCGTTCGGGTAATTGATCGGAAAGGCCCCGTTGCCATAGAGGTCGGGAAGTTTCTGGCGGGAAAGGTCGGCGGTCACGTGGTAAACCCCGATCGGCGTTTTCTTGTCGCCTTCGGAGAGCTTGTCGGCGCCAAGCTTGCCCTGGGTGATGTAGTAGTCGGCGACAAAGCGCGGCCGCCCGCCGTTGGCAACATCGTTCTGGTAGAGATAGAGCCGCGAACGCGCGGAGTCGACCACCACGGCGTAGCGCTGGTCCGGCCGCATCTGCAACAGGTAGCGGGGAACGAATTTTTCCTGTGGCCGGTCACGGTAGGCACGCAGCCGGGCGATGGCTTCCGCCCGCAGGTCGTCCACCCGTTCGCTCGGGGCGCCGGCGGCCGCGCCCATCGTGCGGATGGGTTGTGTCCGGGCAAGCAGCAGATCGCCCTTGATCAGGTAGGCAAGCCGGTAATTGGGGTGTTGCTGGATCAGGTTTTCCGTCAGCTGCAACGCATTGCCCAGGCGGTTTGCTTCGATTTCGGCAAAGATGCGCGCCAACTGCGCATCCGGGCCGCTATCCGAGACCGTGGCCGGCAACGGTGTGCTGGCTTGCGGTTGCGGGTTTTCCTGGTGGGTGGGCCATACCGGTGGCGATTGATCCGGCGGTGCAAACGAAGCGACGGAAGCGTGGCTTCCGTCGTCGTGCTGCATGAAGAATGCAATGCCCAGTACTGCCAGGAGTGCGACGCCTGGCAGGATGATTCTTCTCAGGCGCATCAGCGGGCGTTTTCTTCCTTGATCAGCCAGCGGTTGCCGCTACGCACGAAGACCAGGGTCTTGCTGCTGCTGCTGTTCAGGCCGGGAGCGCTGTATTCCTGGCGGAAACGGACGGTTGCCCGGTCGCCGTCAACAGTGATCTTCGGATCGGAATAAGACACGGAAATTTTCCCGGACTTGCCGGCAATACGCTGTTCGCGTTCGGTTTCCCAGGCTTTGCGACTCATGCCCTTCGGCGTGTTGAAGTCGTTGGCGTAGGCGGCGAAGTAGCTCTTCATGTTCTTGCTGGACCAGGCCTTTGCCCAGTTGGCCAGTGCCTTGGTTACTTCTTCCTGGGCGCCGGACTGCGGATTGGCAACCGGTGCCGGTTTCGTTTCGACCGGGCGTTCGACGGCCGGTGCCACGGTGGTGGCGGCCGCGCCCGGAGTCGACGCGACGACGGAGGCGCTGGGGGGGGCGACAGGCTTGGCTGGCGGCGGTGCCACCGGGGCCGGTTGCTGGGCGGCCGGGGCGGCGGCCACCGGCGGCGCGGGTGGGCGAACGTTACCCTTGCCCGAGGTGGTAATCAGGTCGCGAATCAGGGCCAACTTGTTCTGCGTCGCCGGATTCGTGCCGTCGAGTTGCAGCGCCTTGTCGTAGGCCTGGCTGGCCAGCTTGGCGTAAACATCGCCCAGGTTCTCGTAAGCGATGGCGTAGGAAGGATGGGTGCGGATCGCCATCTCCAGCGCCGTGCGTGCCTTGTCGTACTGTTTTTGCTGGGCGTAGAGCACGGCCAAGTTGTTATACGGTTCCGGCAGTTCCGGGTAATCCTCGGAAAGCTTGGTGAATACGCCGATGGCGTCGGCCGGGCGATTCAGTTCCGTCAGGATCAGGCCTTTCAGGAAGCGACCCTGCGCGTCTTTCGGGCGACTGCTCAGGTACGCATCGGCTTTCTCCAGTGCCTGGGGGTATTGCCCCTGCTTGATGAGACGCTGGATATCGGGAAGATTGTCGGCAAAGGCGGAAGCCGAGAAGCCGACGGTCAGGCCGAGTACAAGGGCGCGGAGCGTCCGGAAGCGAGGCTGGAACAGGGATTTGGAGGTCATCGCCGTGTTACAATTCAGAGGTTTCTAATTTCCCGATTCTATCAAAGAAGGCGCCGATGCCATAGGTCTGACAGCGCTCGTTTCCTTTCTTTACACACGTCATGCTCAAGATATTCAACTCGCTGCACCGCGAAAAGCAGGTTTTTCAGCCCATCGAGCCGAACAAGGTGCGCATGTATGTCTGCGGCATGACCGTTTACGATTTTTGTCACCTGGGTCATGCCCGGGTCATGGTTGTGTTCGATATGGTCTACCGCTGGCTGAAGGCTAGCGGTTATGACGTGACCTATGTGCGTAACATCACCGACATCGACGACAAGATCATCCGACGTGCCGCCGAAAACGGCGAAACGATTCAGCAACTGACCGACCGTTTCATCGCGGCCATGCATGCCGATGCCGATGCGCTGGGGGTGTTGCGCCCGGATCACGAGCCCAGGGCGACCGAGTTCGTGCCGGAAATGCTTGAGCTGATCGATCGTCTGACGGCCAATGGGCTGGCTTATCAGGCGACCGACGGCGACGTGAACTACGCGGTCCGAAAATTCCCGGGCTACGGCAAGCTGTCCGGCAAGTCGCTCGATGATTTGCGCGCCGGCGAGCGGGTCGAGGTCGATCAGGCCAAGCAGGATCCATTGGATTTCGTGCTCTGGAAGCACGCCAAGCCGGGTGAGCCGGCCTGGCCGTCGCGTTGGGGCGATGGCCGACCGGGTTGGCACATCGAATGTTCGGCAATGAGCTCGAAGCTGCTTGGCAAGCATTTCGACATTCATGGCGGCGGTCAGGATCTTCAGTTTCCGCACCACGAGAACGAGATTGCCCAATCCGAAGGCGCCAATTGCTGCTCCTTCGTCAATTACTGGATGCACAACGGCTTTGTCCGGGTCGACAACGAAAAGATGTCGAAATCGCTGGGCAATTTCTTCACCATTCGTGAGGTGCTGGCCAAATATGATCCGGAAGTCGTCCGCTTCTTCATTTTGCGCGCGCACTACCGTAGTCCGCTGAATTATTCGGACGCCCATCTCGACGATGCGAAGCGTAGTCTCGACAGTCTCTACTTCACCTTGCGCGATGTGCCGCCGGCGGCGGTCGACATCGATTGGGCTCAGGATTTCCCGGCGCGCTTTGCTGCGGCGCTGAACGAGGATTTCGACTCGCACGGGGCGGTATCGGTACTTTTCGAACTGGCGACGGAAGCCAATCGGCAGAAGAGTGCCGCGCTGTCCGGTCTGTTGCGGGCGCTTGGCAGCGTGCTCGGCCTGTTGCTGCGGGAGCCGCTGGTCTATCTGCGATCCGGCAGCCAGGGCGGCCCCGACGAAGCCTGGATTGAACAGCGCATTGCCGACCGGGCTACTGCCAAGAAAGCCAAGAATTTTGCCGAGGCCGATCGTCTGCGCGACGAACTCAAGGCTGCCGGGATCGTGCTCGACGACAGTCCGCAGGGAACCAGCTGGCGCCGGGCCTGAAGTGCCCAAGTAAAGAAAAACGGCCCGTTTTCGGGCCGTTTTTCCTGGTGGACCGCAGCAATCAGCGCAATACCTTGCCGCCCGGTCCGATGACGGTCAGTTCGACAAAATGCGAACCACCACGCTGGGCGGGTGAGTAATTGATGCGGTATCCGCCGAAGTCGACGGCATTCAGTCCCTCCAGCGTCGCCACCAGCTTTTCCCGGGTGAGATCCTTGCCGGCACGGCGCAGTCCTTCGACCATCGTGCGTGCCATTAGGTAGCCTTCCAGACCGTAATAGGAATAGGCCCCGGGTTTGGCGGCCAGCTTCTGGTAGTCGCGGACGACCGGCACGGTATCGTTCCAGGGATAGGGAACGACCTGGGAAACGCCAATGCCGCGCGCTTCCTGGCCCAGTTCCTGAACCAGCTGTTCGGTGCCGACCGGGGACAGCGTCATGAACATCGGATGCTGTCCGGCCCGTTTCATCGCGCGGACGAAGGCGGCGGTCGGCTTGTACAGGGTGACCATGACGACGGCCTGCGGGTTACCCTTGGCGATGGCGGCGACTGCCGGCCCGACCTCCAGGGAATTGCGTTCGACGGTGCCGACGGCCGACGGGGCCAGGTTGTGTTTCTTCAGCGCGGCAGTCACGCCTTCCAGGCCGGCCTTGCCGAAACCATCGTTCTGGTAGAAAACGGCAATGCTGCGCAGTCCCAGCGAAACCATCTGGCTGACAATCGCTTCGGTTTCGTCCGCATAGCTGGCTCGCACATGGAACATGTAGCGGCCGTTCGGGTTGGCGGTCAGCGATTCGCGCAGGGTGCCGGCCCCGGAAATCGTGCCGACCAGCGGCACCTTGGCGGGGCCGAAGACGCTGTTCATTGCTTCGGTGGTCGGGCTCGATCCATAGAAGGAAAGCAGCGCGAAAACATTCTTGTCCTTGATCAGGGCCTTGGTATTGGCGACCGTGCGGTCGGTTTCGTAACCGTCGTCAAGCGCGATCAGTTCAAGTTTTCGGCCATTAACGCCACCGGCCTTGTTGATCTGCTCGAAATAGGCCTTGATGGTCCGTCGCATGTCTTCGCCATAGGCGCCGTTCGGGCCGGAGAAGGGGGCGGACATGCCGAGCACGATGCTGTTATCGCTGACTCCGGGTTCGGCCCAGCAGAGGCTCGACAGAGTGATGGCGCCGATGGCTGCCAGCCGTTTCAGGACATGCATGATCGTCTCCCCTATTGCTGTTGTCAGCTTTGGATTCTAGCAGCGTCATGCCAGTGCAGGGAATGCGGCCGATCCGGGGATCGGCCGCCGGGGGAGCTACTCGCCAAAAAACGCCCTGACCTTGTCCATCCAGGACTTGGCGCGCGGGTTGTGCTTGTGGTCCGAGTCCTTGCTCGATTCTTCCAGCTCGCGCAGCAGTTCTTTCTGGCGGTCGGTCAGGTTGACCGGCGTTTCGACGACGACGTGGCACATCAGGTCGCCATGGGTATGGCTGCGGACGCCCTTGATGCCCTTGCCACGCAGGCGGAATACCCGGCCGGATTGCGTCTCTGGCGGAATCTTGATGGCTGCAGCGCCATCCAGCGTCGGAATTTCGATTTCGCCGCCGAGTGCCGCCGTGGTGAAGGAAATCGGCATTTCGCAATGCAGGTCATTGTGGTCGCGCTGGAAGACCGCATGCGCCTTCAGGTGAATCTGCACATACAGATCTCCCGGCGGCCCGCCATTGACACCATGCTCGCCTTCGCCGGCCAAGCGGATGCGATCACCCTCGTCCACGCCGGCCGGAATCTTGACCGACAGCGTCTTGTGTTGCTTGATGCGACCTGCGCCGCCGCACTGTTTGCAGGGCTCCGGAATGATGCGGCCGGTACCGTGACAGGTGTGGCAGGTTTGCTGGATCGAGAAAAAGCCCTGCTGCAGGCGTACCTGGCCGGAGCCTCCGCAGGTCGTGCAGGTTTTTGGCTGAGTCCCGGGCTTGGCACCGGAGCCGTGGCAGGTGTCGCATTCCTCCATGGTCGGAATACGGATTTTGGTTTCGGTGCCGTGGGCAGCCTGCTCCAGCGTGATTTCCAGGTTGTAGCGAAGGTCGGCGCCGCGGTAGATGTTCGAACGACCGCCGCCGCCACCGCCGCGATTGCCGCCGAAGATTTCGTCGAAAATGCCGCCGAATGCATCGGCGAAGCCGCCGCCGCCAAAACCGCCGGCACCACCCATTCCCGCCTGCGGATCGACGCCGGCGTGTCCATACTGGTCGTAGGCGGCGCGCTTCTGTGCGTCCGACAGTATTTCGTAGGCTTCCTTGGCTTCCTTGAACTTCTCCTCGGCCGCCGGGTTGTCCGGGTTGCGGTCGGGGTGATGCTTCATGGCCAGCTTGCGGTAGGCCTTCTTGATCTCGTCGTCCGAGGCGTCGCGATTGACACCGAGGATTTCGTAAAAGTCGCGTTTGCTCATGATCGCTTTCTCTTGTTCGCGTATCGTTTAGCGGGCGGTGAAGGGCTCGCCCCAGACCAATTCGTCGTTATTGCCGCGCCACCACAGCAGCCACTCGCCGCAGCCGTCGCGTTCGCAGGTGCGATGGGCGACGCGCTGCACGGTCAGGTAGCTGGCCTCGTCCCGTCCATCGGCCGAGCGCTCGCGTTTGCCGACGCGGGCGACGAGCAGCACGCTGTGCTTGCTGTCCGGAAAGTCCGGGTCGATGCCGCTCAGTTGCAGCGGTGCGCTCCAGTCACGCTGGGCACTGCGTACCAGTGCCGTGTCGCGGGTCAGCATGCGTTCCAGGCGGACGATCACGCCCACCGTCCGGCCTTCCCAGCGGAAGGGGTTTTCATCGAGTTGCCGAGGCGTGATCCAGGTGGCGATGCCATATTGCCGGCTCAGGTCCATGAACTGCTTGCGCGCAGCGGCCTGTTTCTCGGCGTATTCGGCTTGTTGCCGGGCCTGCTGGGCCTTGCGCGCGGGTTCGTTGGAATAGCCGTTCAGCTTGCCCGATTCGATGTCGTAGCGGGCACGCACCACCGGGTTGGGGAGCATGCCGTTGGCGCGCGGCCGGAGCGCTTCGTCAAAAATGCCGAGGTCGGGGCTGCGCGTTTCCTTCGGACAGGCCGCGAGGTAGGCGCGGGCGCCCGCTTCGAGCAAGCGCCGGGCCGCATCGTCGTCGCTCAGATCGGTCTTGCCGGCCTGCAGGGCAACCTGTTCGACCTGGCAGAGCACGGGAGGTCCGTCCTGCCGGCTGCGGCTGACGAAATGCAGATCGGTGCCGCCGGCTTTTCCCATGGCGATGACATAGCGGTCGCCGGGGGCTGGTTCGATGCTGCCCTTGATCTTCTGGCCATCGAGGAAGACGCCGTTACGGAATTCGCCTTCCCAGGCAGCCTTGACCTTCATGTCGGCGTAGCGGTACAGCCACTCCGCCTTGCCCTTGCCTTCGGCCTTGCCGTCGCGGCAGCCGCCGCTGTAGCGTAGCGCGTAGTCGTAGGGCGTCAGCATCGACGGTGCCCAGACCTGGCAGTGCCGGTCGAGATCCTCGGTATAGCCGCTCTCGTGACCGGCGCCCTTGGCCAGCGCGGGGGCGGCCGGGAGCAGCAGGGCAAGCAGGAGCAGGGGCAGCTTCGACATCGGCGGTCTCTCGGTAAACGGCCAACGGGGATGGCGAGCCACCCCCGTTTCCTGGCCGGAAGCGTGGGTTACTTCTTGTCCTTGTTCACCTCGGTGAACTCGGCATCGACCACGTCGCCTTCGACGGTCTTTTCCTGCGGCTGCTCGCCACCGGCCGCGCCGGCAGCGGCGCCTTCGGCTTGCTGCTGGGCGTACATCTTTTCACCCAGCTTCTGGGCGGCGGCGGACAGGGCTTCGGTCTTGGCCGTGATGACGTCCTTGTCGCCATCGCGCAGCACGTCCTCGACGTCCTTGATCGCGGCCTCGATGGCTTCCTTTTCGGCCGCTTCGAGCTTGTCGCCGTATTCGGTCAGCGACTTCTTGACCATGTGCACCATGCCGTCGGCCTGGTTGCGGGCATCGGCCAGCTCGTGCGCCTTCTTGTCTTCCTCTGCGTGCAGCTCGGCGTCCTTGACCATGCGTTGAATTTCTTCTTCGCTCAGGCCGGAGTTGGCCTTGATGGTGATCTTGTTTTCCTTGCCGGTGGCCTTGTCCTTGGCGGTGACGTGCATGATGCCGTTGGCGTCGATGTCGAAAATGACTTCGATCTGCGGCGTGCCGCGCGGGGCCGGCGGGATGCCTTCCAGGTTGAACTGGCCGAGGCTCTTGTTGCCGGAGGCGACTTCGCGCTCACCCTGCAGCACGTGGATGGTGACGGCGTTCTGGTTGTCGTCGGCGGTCGAGAAAACTTGGCTGGCCTTGGTCGGGATCGTCGTGTTCTTCTGGATCAGCTTGGTCATGATGCCGCCCAGGGTTTCGATACCGAGCGACAGCGGGGTGACGTCGAGGAGCAGCACGTCCTTGACTTCACCCTGCAGCACGCCGCCCTGAATGGCAGCGCCGACGGCGACGGCTTCATCCGGGTTGACGTCCTTGCGCGGCTCCTTGCCGAACACTTCCTTGACCTTCTCCTGCACCTTCGGCATGCGCGACTGGCCGCCGACCAGGATCACGTCGTCGATGTCGCCGATCTTGCAGCCGGCATCCTTGAGCGCGGTCAGGCAGGGGGCGACGGTGCGTTCGATCAGCTCGTCGACCAGCGACTCGAACTTGGCGCGGGTGATCTTCAGCGCCAAGTGCTTCGGGCCGGAGGCGTCGGCGGTGATGTAGGGCAGGTTGATTTCGGTCTGCTGGCTGGAGGACAGCTCGATCTTGGCCTTTTCGGCGGCTTCCTTGAGGCGTTGCAGGGCCAACACGTCCTTCTTCAGGTCGGCGCCGGATTCCTTCTTGAATTCGTCGATGATGTAGTCGATCAGGCGCTGGTCGAAGTCTTCGCCGCCGAGGAAGGTGTCGCCGTTGGTGGCCAGCACTTCGAACTGCTTTTCGCCATCGACGTCGGCGATTTCGATGATGGAGATGTCGAAGGTGCCGCCGCCGAGGTCATAGACGGCGATCTTCTTGTCCTTGCCGGACACCTTGTCCATGCCGAAAGCCAGGGCGGCTGCGGTCGGCTCGTTGATGATGCGCTTGACTTCCAGGCCGGCGATGCGGCCGGCGTCCTTGGTGGCCTGGCGCTGGCTGTCGTTGAAGTAGGCCGGCACGGTGATGACGGCTTCGGTGACTTCCTCGCCGAGGTAGTCTTCGGCGGTCTTCTTCATCTTGCGCAGCACTTCGGCGGAGACCTGCGGCGGCGCGATCTTCTTGTCGCGCGCTTCGACCCAGGCGTCGCCGTTGTCGGCCTTGGTGATCTTGAAGGGCATCAGGGCGATGTCCTTCTGCACTTCCTTCTCTTCGAAGCGGCGGCCGATCAGGCGCTTGACAGCGTACAGCGTGTTCTTCGGGTTGGTGACGGCCTGGCGCTTGGCCGGGGCGCCGACCAGGATCTCGCCGTCTTCGGAGTAGCCGATGATGGACGGGGTGGTGCGCGCGCCTTCCGCGTTTTCGATGACCTTCGGCGTGCCGCCTTCCATGATGGCGACGCAGGAGTTGGTGGTGCCGAGGTCGATGCCGATGATCTTGCCCATGATTTACGTTCCTTGAATGTTGAATTGCCGATGTTCGTGAATTGGGGGCGCGGCCCCCGATTTCAAGCCGTTTCTTGCGGTCGACCGCAAGAAACGGCGATTTTTGCTATTTGCCCTTGGCGACCATGACCAGCGCCGGACGCAGCACGCGGTCGGCGATCAGGTAGCCCTTCTGCAGCACGGTGACGACAGTGTTGGCTTCCTGTTCGGCATCGACCATGCCGATCGCCTGATGCTTGTGCGGGTCGAACTTCTCGCCGACCGGATTGACCTCGGTCAGGGCGTTCTTCTCGAAGGCGGAGACCAGTTGCTTCAGGGTCAGCTCGACGCCGGACTTGAAGTTCTCGACGGTCTGCTCGGGCACCGCCAGCGCGGCTTCCAGGCTGTCCTTGACGGCCAGCAGTTCGCCGGCGAACTTCTCGACGGCGAACTTGTGCGCCTTGGAGATATCTTCCTGGGCGCGGCGGCGGATGTTCTCGCCTTCGGCCTTGGCCCGCAGCCAGGCGTCGTGGTGTTCGGCGGCCTTCTGTTCGAGGGCCTTGAACTGTTCCTCGATGCTCGGCAGCGTATCGATGTTGGCGGAAGCGGCCGTTTCGACGTTTTCCTGAGCGGTGGTGCTGGCGTTTTCCTGGGGGTCCTGCTGAAGGTTTTCCTGATCCGACATACGTCAATCTCCCTATGAATCTCCAAGAAGCTGGGGACGTTTTCCCGCATTTCAAGGCGTCGACCGGAAAATATCTTTACCTTGTCCGACTGGCCGCCGTGCTACGATGAAATCTTGTAATTCGTCACTGCTTTCCGTATGGAAAACATCGGTAAATACCGCGTGATCCGGGAGCTCGGCAAGGGCGCCACGGCTACCGTCTATCTGTGCGACGATCCCGATGCCGGACGTCAGGTTGCGGTCAAGGTGATCCGCTTCGGCCAGGATTGTGCCGCCATGTCGCGGCGCATGCGCAAGTTGTTCCAGAACGAGAACATGGTGTCGCGCCGACTCGATCACCCGAACATCGTCCGGGTCTACGATGCCGTGGTCGAGGACGATTACGCGTATCTGGCAATGGAATTCGTCGACGGCTTCAGCCTCGAACAGCATACCCGGATCGACAAGCTGCTGCCGATGCACCGCGTCACCGGCATCATCTTCAAGTGCTGCATGGCGCTGGATGCCGCTTACCGGCAGGGCATCATCCATCGCGACATCAAGCCGGCCAACATCATGGTCGCGGCCAACGATGAGCCCAAGATCGCCGACTTCGGTCTGGCCCTCAACATGAACAAGAATCTCGACCGGGATTCCACCTTCATCATGGGGGTAGGCTCGCCGGCCTACATGTCGCCCGAGCAGATCAAGGGCTATCCGCTCAACCAGAAGACCGACATCTATTCGCTCGGTGTTGTGATGTTCCAGTTGCTGACCGGGCGTTTACCCTTCCGTGCCAACAACCAGGCGACCTTGATCTACAAGATCATCAACACTGACGCCCCGGCGGTCACCTCGCTCAATCCCAATCTGCCCGAAGGGCTCAACGCCATTCTCCGGAAAGCGCTGGAGAAGGACCTGTATGGTCGCTACCGTAATGCAGCGGAGATGGCCAAGGATCTGTCCGCCGTCCGCTATCAGATTCTCGAGGAAGACGCGACCGAGCGGGACAACCGCCATTTCGACCAGTTGCGTCGTCTCGAATTCTTTACCGAGTTCGAGAACATCGAGATCTGGGAGGTGCTGCGTGTTTCCGTCTGGCGCGAGGTTGCGCCGAATGTGGCATTGATTCGCGAAGGCGAACGTAACCGGATGTTCGGTATCGTCATCTCGGGCTGCGTCGAGATTTCCATCGAGGGCAAATCCTTGTGTCGCCTGGGGGCCAGCGAGCCGGTCGGCGAGGTGGCGTTCCTGCACCCCGATAGCGATCAGCGTCATGCCACGGCGGTTACCCTGGAGCCGACACTGTTCCTGGAAATCAATGCCTCGGCGTTGGCGCTGTCGTCGGAAGAGTTGCTGGAGCGCATGCGTAATGCCCTGCTCGGCAGGATGATTCGGCGCTTGCGCGAGGTCAACAAGATCGCGGCGGCCCAGGGGCAGCCTGCAGCGTTGAGCGGAACCGGTTCGCTGATCGGTGGCGGTGCCCGTTACGGCGGTGGAATGGACCTCGAACTGGCGCCGCCGTAGCGGTAAACGTGAACTGTGTCGGCCAAGGCCACCAACAGTTGCTGGTGGCCTTTTTCTTGCCGGTTCAGACCTTGAAGCGGCCGACCAGGGTGCCGAGGCCTTCGGCCAGACGTTTCAGATCGTGCGCAGCGCCCGCCGTTTGTTCGACGGCGCCAGTATTGTCGCGGGCCATGCCGGCGATGGCTTCGATGTTGTGTTCGACATCGCCCGAGAAACGGCGCTGCTGATCGGTGGCGGATGCAATCGTGTCAAGCCCGTGGCCAACCTCGGTCACGGAACCGTTGGTGGCCTGGAGCACGTCTGACACCGCGGAGACCGCTGCCTGGCTGCTTTCCAGGTGGTGGATGCCGGCGTCGATGCTGCGGCGCACGGCAACCGATTGGGCGCTCAGGCTGGCGGTGATCGCATCGATTTCACTGGCCGAGCGCGAGGATTTTTCCGCCAGTTTGCGGACTTCGTCGGCAACGACCGCAAAGCCTCTGCCCTGTTCACCGGCTCGCGCCGCTTCGATGGCCGCATTCAGCGCCAGCAGGTTGGTCTGCTCGGCAATATCCTTGACCTCGCGTGTCATCTGCGTGATGGCATCGGTATTGCGCACGAAATTCTCGACCGAATCGGCCATTTCCTTGACCGCCTTCTCGACCACGTCCATTTCGCCAAGCAGTACCTGCAGATTGCGGCTGCCTTCGTTGGCCCGGGCCAGGCTTTCCTGCGATTGCGACTGAACGTTCTCGGCGCTTTGGGCGATCGAGGATATGCTCGAAACCAGTTGTTCGACCGCAGACGCTGCCTCGATGGACTTTTCATTCTGCTGGTGGGAGCTCTGCGATACCCGGTCGGCACTGTCGGAGAGTGCGGCGACCCGCGCGGACACCTGACTGGCCGCATCGCGAACCTGGCGCACCAGATTGTTGAAGTTTTCCATCATCTCGTTGAACACGGCGGCGGCCTGTCCGACCTCGTCCTGGCCCTTGACCGGTAGTCGGCGTGTCAGGTCGCCCTCGCCGCGGGCGATGTCGGCCAGTCCCTTGCGCAGGCTTTCAAGTGGCGTGGTCACGAAATGATTGGTCAGCAGGTAGATGATCAGCAGCAGGCCACCCAGTGCCACCAGTGCGACGCCGGCGATCTTCAGACGGAAACTGGCGACTTCGGCCTCGACCGAATCCAGCGAGACCTTCATGCTGACCATGCCGAGCACGGTACCTTCCGGAACCTGGTGGCAGAGGATGCAATCCTTGCCCAGATAGTTCTTCGACGCCATCGTCGGATTGATCACGTGCAGAAACGAGTTGCCGCCTTCCGATTCGACGGCGATATAGGGCTTGCCGCTGCGCATCACTTCTTCCTCGCGTGGCGTCATCGGGCGCCCGGCCTTGGCATCGGGGCCGAACAGCTTGACGACGGCGTCGCCGCGAGCGACATGCAGATCCTTGATGATCGATAGTTGCTTGATTTGATCGAGGAAAACCTCGCGCTGTCCGACCGTACCGGTGATCATCATGCCGGTCAGCCCGGCCATGGTCATTTCGTGGATGCTCTGGGCGAAGTCCTTGGCCTGATTGATCGCGGTTTCGCGGTTGACCTGGGTCGTCCAGAAAATGGCGCCAGCCCAGATCAGGGCCAGGACAATCCAGATCGCAGCAGTCAGACGGACCCAGATTCTGGAGTTGGCAAAACTCGGCATGACAGACTCTCCCTCGCAAACCCTGCGCTCTTTGTTCAAGCGCTCAGATCGATTTGCTGAATTGTGCCAGCCGTACCATCTTCATGCAAAAAAATTCCAGAAGTGCGAATTTGGCCGAGCAAGCCATTGGCATCGTTCTTGATGTCGAACGGGGTGGCAACGCGACTCAACGATATTGCGCCGACTCCCGCCGCGAGCAGTCCGATCCCCGTTCCTTCGGCCTTGCTACCGGGGTTCCAGAGACTGAGACGGGAGAAAATCGCATCGTTTTCATCGATCCAGCCGTTGCCGTCATCGTCGTATTTCGCCAATTCGGCGAAGCCGTCGCCGGACTGCGGGCCGAACATCTCACTGCCATCGTTGATCTGGCCATCGCCGTTGCGATCGAATACCAGGTAGCCGCTACCGGCTGCCAATTGGGCAATCTGCTCGGTTTTTCCGTCAGCATCCAGATCGAACGCAAAGCGCTGGTCGACCAGATCGGCGGCTTTGCCGCCGAAATTGATGACCAACGGGTCGACCTTGCGTGCCGCGTCACCGAGCCGGATGCTGGTCGTGCTTTCTTCGCGGTAGCTGCGCGACATGTTGAGCTGGAGGCTGAACGAGATTTCGCGTCCGTCGGCCGTCTTGACCTGCCCGCTGGCAGCAAAGCTGGTCTGCTCGACTTCGCTGTAAACCTCGCGGCGATCGTATTCGATACCGAAGCCGGCGGGCTGCTGGGCGCTCTGTCCGGTTTGTCCCTCCTGTCCCCGGTGACTGCTGCCAGCGGTTTGCCCGATCCGTTGGCTGAACTCGTCCGGGCTGAAGACGCGCATCCGTTGTCCGGTCAGTGCTTCAAGGACAAGGCGGATGAGCAGCATTTTCGGGTCTTCGTCGAGGGCGGCGTTGCTGTTGTCCGGCGCTGTCGCCTCCGGCAGCTTGGCCGCAGCAAGGCCGGCATCGGATAAGGTCACGCGCTCGCCCAAGGTGCGGGGCGCGGCATCCTGGGGGGCATCGTTGGGGCGCTGCCCGATCCACAAGCGGAAATTTTCCTGGATTTCGTGGCGCTGCTCGCTGACATGGGTCGCGGACAACTGCAATTCGGCGCTGGCGATTTTCATGGGAGGACCTGCGATGGTTCTGCTGACCTCCTCATTAACGGCATCTCGCCGCCTAAGTTAAATTTTGTGAAGTTGCCCTTGCAGCCAGCGTTTCAGGGTGCCGAGGTCGACCGCGCCGGCGTGCCGGGCGATTTCGCGTCCGTCGCTGAACAGTGCCAGCGTCGGAATGCTGCGGATACCGTAACGGGCAGCCAGCGCCGGTTCTGCTTCGGTATCGACCTTGAGCAGGCGAATCTGCGGTTCCAGTTCCCGTGCGGCTTGCTCGAAAACCGGCGCCATCATCCGGCAGGGGGCGCACCAGGGGGCCCAGAAATCGACCAGCAAGGGCAGGTCGTCCCGTTGCAGATGATGTTCGAGGTTGGCTGTGCCGACGTTGAGCGGCTTGCCGGTGAATAAGGCCAGGCCGCATTTTCCGCAGTTCGGCGCAGCTCCGGTTTTTGTCGCGGGAAGACGGTTGACCGCAGCACAGTGCGGACAGACGACATGCAGGGACGTGTTCATCGGCGGGCTCCTTTGATCCGTTTCTCCCAACAGGTGAGGGAGCTGGCGATGATTTCAAGTCCTGGCGCCGAGCTGCCGCGCGTGTCGTGTGGTTTCTTCCAGCACGTGAGGGTCCGGCCTGTCGCGGCTTGGCCAGCCGGCGAGATGGCGTTCGGCGAGATCGGCGAGTGCGGCGATCCAGTCGGCGTCTTCGTTGAGTGCCGGAATGTAGTGATACTCCCGGCCGCCTGCCTGCAGAAAATCGTCGCGACCTTCCTGGGCGATTTCCTCAAGCGTCTCCAGGCAATCGGCGACGAAACCCGGGCAGATCACATCGACGCGGCGCAGACCGCTTTTGCCCCAATCCTGCAACGTGGGTGCTGTGTAGGGTTGCAGCCATTCGGCCTTGCCGAACCGGGACTGGAAGGTGATCTGGTAGCGATTTTCCGGCAGTGCCAGGCGCTCGGCCAGCAATCGACCGGTCTTGTGGCATTCGCAGAAGTAGGGATCGCCGAGTTCGAGGCTGCGCTTCGGCAGGCCGTGAAAACTGATGAGCAGGCGGCCGTCGTGGCCGAGGTCGCCATTTTGTTGCCAGTGTCGCCGTACGCTTTTTTCCAGCGCATCCAGGTAGCCGGGGTCATCGTGGAAATTGCGCACGAAGCGCATTTCCGGCTGATTGCGTGTCTTCAACAGCCATTTTGCCGCGACGTCGACGACCGTTGCCGTCGTGCTGGCGGCGTATTGCGGATACATCGGCAGCACCAGAATACGGCGAACGCCTTCGGCCTGAAGTTTGCCGAGGACCAGCGGCAGCGACGGGGTGCCGTAGCGCATGGCCCAGGTAACCTGTAGCGCGTGGCCGCGCTCGCCGAGCAGGCCTTTGAGCAGTTTGCTCTGGCGCTCGGTATGGACGCGCAGCGGCGAGCCTTCCGGCAGCCAGACCGAGGCGTACTTGGCCGCCGACTTTTTCGGCCGGGTGTTGAGGATGATGCCGTTCAGGATCGGCCACCACAGCAGCCGCGGAATTTCCACGACGCGTGGGTCGGACAGGAATTCTTTCAGGTAACGGCGCAACGCCGGTGCATCGGCGGCATCCGGGGTGCCGAGATTGACCAGCACGACAGCGGTACGGGCCGGCATGTCGTGACGATGCGGCGGTTCGGTACGGTAACGGGACATCAGTTGTCGTTCTTCGAGGAAAGGGCGCTGGACAGCAGGCGGGCGGTGATGTCGACGATCGGGATGACGCGTTCGTAAGCCATGCGGGTCGGGCCGATCACGCCGAGCGAACCGACGACCTGTCCGTCCACCTGGTACGGTGCGGCGATCACCGAGCATTCGTCGAGCGGCGCGATGCCGGATTCTCCGCCAATGAAGATACGCACGCCCTCGGCCCGGTTGGATACATCGAGCAGTCGCATCAGGCTGGAGCGTTGTTCGAACAGATCGAACAGTTCGCGCAGGCGCTTCATGTTGGAAGAGAGCTCCTCGACATCGAGCAGATTCTTCTCGCCGGTCAGGACGTAGGCTTGAGCGTTTTCCGAGAGCGCTGCGTCGCCGGCCTCCAGCGTCAGCGCCATCAGCGGCTTGATGTCATCGCGCAGGCGCTGGATTTCCTGCGCCAGACGCTGGCGGATCTGCTCGAAGTCTAGCCCGGCAAAGTTCTGGTTCAGATAGTTGGCGGCGCTGACCAGTTCGGCCGGGGAGTAGCTGCGTTCGGTGGTCAGGATGCGGTTTTGCACGTCACCGTCGCTGGTCACGATGATCAGCAGGATGCGTTTCTCCGCCAGGCTGAGGAATTCGATCTGGCGAATCCGGCTGCTGGTGCGTCGCGGGGTGATCACCACGCCGGCGAAATGCGTCAGCCCGGACAGCAGTTGCGAGGCACTGGCGATGATCTGGCTCGACGGCAGGCCGTGCAGGGCGCCTTCCATTTCCCCGAGTTGCTGCGCGGCCAGCGGTTGTACGGTCAACAGGCTGTCGACGAACAATCGGTAACCGCGAGCTGTCGGCACGCGGCCGGCTGAAGTGTGCGGGCTGGCGACGAAGCCGGCTTCTTCGAGATCGGCCATTACGTTGCGGATCGTTGCCGGCGAAAGGTCCAGCCCAGAAAATTTCGACAAGGCGCGCGAGCCGACCGGTTGTCCGTCGGCGATGTAATGTTCGACCAGGGTCTTCAGCAGGGTGCGTGCGCGTTCGTCCAGCATGCGGCGATTCTACCGAAAACCGGCGAGGCGGCGGCAAGGCGTTTTTTATGCAAGAATTCGGCCCCATGAATCGCCTGCGCCATCCTCGTACCATCGCCCTGGTCGGCAAGTACCACAGCCCGGAAATCGCCGAGTCGCTGCGGCGGCTGGCCGAGTACCTGTACGAGCGCGGGGCTTCGGTGTTCATCGAGCGGGAAACGGCCGAGCATATCGGTAAGCTGGTCGATCTTTCGCGCTGGGTGACCTGCGGTTTCAATGATATCGGCGCCCATGCCGATGTTGCCATCGTGCTCGGTGGCGACGGCACCATGCTCAACGCGGCACGCCGCCTGGCCCGTTACTGCGTGCCGCTGGTCGGCGTCAATCAGGGGCGTCTCGGTTTCATGACCGACATCGCCCGGGAAGACATGCTGACCTGCATGGACGATCTGCTGGACGGTCGTTTCACGCCGGAAAGCCGGATGTTGCTGGCGGCCGAGGTCATTCGCGACGGCCGTGAGCTGGCCGAAAACCTGGCGCTCAACGACGTCGTCGTCGACAAGGGGGCGATTGGCCGCCTGATCGAACTGGAACTCTTCATCGATGGCGAGTTCGTCTACAACATGCGTTCCGACGGCCTGATCGTGTCGACGCCGACGGGCTCGACTGCCTATTCGTTGTCGGCCGGCGGGCCGATCCTGCATCCGACGCTGACCGGCATCGCGCTGGTGCCGCTGTGTCCGCATGCATTGTCCAACCGGCCGGTGCTGGTCGATGACCATGCCGACATCGAACTGCGACTGGTTCAGGCGGCCGATGCGCGCATCCACTTCGACGGCCAGGTGACGCTCGATCTGCAGCGAGGCGATTCGGTTCGCTTGCGTCGTTCCGAACATTCGATCCGCTTCCTGCATCCGCCCGGTTACAGCTATTTTCCGATGCTGCGCCAGAAGCTGCACTGGAGCGAGAAACCGAAAGGGCCGTAATGCTGCGTCAACTGACCCTGCGCGATTTCGTTATTGTCGATCGGCTGGAACTGGAGTTTTCCGGTGGTTTTGGCACGTTGACCGGAGAAACCGGGGCCGGCAAGTCGATCCTGATCGATGCGCTGGCGCTGGCGCTTGGCGAACGCGGTGATGCCGGCGTCGTCCGGGCCGGTTGCGACAAGGCCGAGATCGTCGCGGTTTTTGACATTTCCGGGCTGTCGACCGTCAAGGACTGGTTGCGCGCCAACGATCTCGATGTCGATGACGAGATCCTGTTGCGGCGCGTGGTTGATGCAAGTGGGCGCTCACGAGCCTGGGTCAACGGCACGCCGGCGACGGTGCAGCAACTGCGGGAAGTCGGCGAATGGCTGGTCGATATCCATGGCCAGCATGCGCATCAGTCCTTGCTGCGCAGCGATGCGCAACGACAGTTGCTCGACGCCCATGCCGGCCTGCAGGGAGCGGTGAAGACGGTGGCCGAGGCGTGGCGGGCGTGGCGCGACGACGACAAGGCTCTGCGCGATGCCAGCCTGGGGGCGGAAGCCTTGCAGCGCGAACGCGAACAACTCGAATGGCAGATCGGCGAACTGGAAACGCTGGCGCTGGGTGAGGACGAATGGGCGGCGCTGGACGTCGAGCACCGACGGCTCGGCCACGCCGCCGGGCTGATCGACGGCGCGCAGTACGCGCTGGCGGTGCTGGCCGATGACGATGCCGCCTGCGAACGCCAGATCGATCAAGTGGCTTCCCGCCTCAGTGGTCTCGCGGAGTACGATCCGGCCCTGGCCGAGGTGGCCAAACTGCTCGATTCGGTACAGGCCGAGTTGTCGGATGCCATATCCACGCTGCGTCGTTACGCGGATCGCGTCGATCTCGATCCGTCGCGCCTGGCCGAAGTCGAGCGGCGCATCGAGGCGGTCCTTGCCCAGGCTCGTCGGCATCGGGTGCAGCCGGCGGAATTGCCGGCCTTGCTGGTCGATGCACGCTCCCGCTTCGAGGCACTGAACGCGGCCAGCGATCTGGCGGCGCTCGAAGCGCGCGCGGCAGCGGCGCGTTCGACCTATTTCGCCGCGGCGCAGGCACTGTCCGCGGCACGGGCCAGGGCGGCCGAGGAGATGGCCGGCGAGGTGAGCGCGACGATGCGTCAGCTGGCCTTGTCGAGCGGACGTTTCGAAGTGGCCTTGCTACCGGTCGACGGTGGTGCGGTCTACGGGCTGGAGCAGGTTGAATTCCGGATCGGCGGGTTGGCCGGCAACGAAGCGAAACCGCTGGCCAAGGTGGCGTCGGGTGGCGAGCTGTCGCGTATCAGTCTGGCCATCCAGGTGCTGACCTCGCGTTCGGCCAGCGTGCCGACGCTGATCTTCGATGAGGTCGATGTCGGGATCGGCGGCGGTGTTGCCGAGATCGTCGGCCGGCTGTTACACAAACTGGGGTGCGAGCGTCAGGTCTTGTGCGTGACGCATTTGCCGCAGGTGGCGGCGCGTGCCGACTGGCAGTGGCAGGTGGCCAAGACGACCCGGGAGGGCGTAACGCTGTCGTCGATACGAGCGCTCGACGCCGCCGGGCGGGTCAACGAAATCGCCCGCATGCTGGGTGGCGTCGAACTGACCGAGATCACCCTGCAGCATGCCCGCGAAATGCTGCGGTCGACCGACTGAAAATCAGAAAAACCGCAGCAGACGGCCGGCGGCAATGAGCGCCAGCAGCAGGAAGAACACGCCGCTGAGACGGTGTATCCAGACCAGCGGCAATTTGTTGAGCAGGCGTCGACCGGCGTAGATGCCAAGCAACGAGGTGCAGGACAGGGCCAGCGTGGCACCGGCCCAGACGGCCGACAGGTCGGTGCTGCTGCCCAGTCCGGCAACCGCAATCTGGGTCTTGTCGCCGAATTCGGCGAGAAAGATCATCAGGAAAGTCGTGGCGAAGATGCCGTGTCCGGGCTTCTCGTCCACGGTTTCGTCGTCGTCATCCGCTTTGTGGCGCAGTGCGAGAACGCCGAAAACGGCAAAGAGCAGCCCGACTGCCAACGTGACCACCCATTCCGGCAGCCAGGCAGCGACGGCCGCGCCGAACAGCACGGCCAGCAGATTGAGCAGCGCAAAAGCGGAGATGGCGCCAAGGGCGACCGGCAGCGCGCGGTGCCGGGCTGCCAGCGTCATGCAGACAAGCTGGCTCTTATCGCCGAATTCGGCCAGGCCAATCAGCAGGAAGGAGGCGCTGGCCGAAGATAACCAACTGCCGTCGGCAGCCAGGGAAAAACCTTGCACCGGGAATCAGGCCTCGCCGTTTTCGAGCGCTTGCTGTTCGTCCCGGTGAGGGCACTTCTCCTTGGTGCAACTGGCATAGAGATACAGCGCGTGGTCCTGGATCTTGAAGCCGCGTTCGTCGGCGATCATGTTCTGGCGGCGTTCGATTTCCGGATCGTAGAATTCCTCGACGCGGCCGCAATCCACGCAGACCAGGTGGTCGTGATGCTTGCCACGGTTGATTTCGAAGACCGCCTTGCCGGATTCGAAGAAATGGCGCTCGAGCAGGCCAGCCTGCTCGAATTGCGTGAGTACCCGATAGACGGTTGCCAGGCCGATGTCCATGTTTTCGGCGATCAGCATGCGATAGACGTCTTCCGCCGTCATGTGCCGCATCGTTCCCTTTTCGAACAGTTCAAGAATCTTCAGTCGCGGAAAGGTGGCTTTCAAGCCGATGCTCTTGAGGCTCTGCGGGTCGCTCATCGTTCTGTTTCCTAAGGCTCGGGGAGGCGGAGTATACGTGTATTTCGGGTATGATATACCGCTTCAAAGCTGATCGAAAAATCCTCTCCCCATGCGCCGTCCTTTTCTCATTCCTGCATTTCTCCTGTGCCTGGGATTTGCAGGCTGTTCGTTGAAACCGGGATTCGTCAACGAATACAAGATCGACATCCAGCAGGGCAACGTTCTGACGCAGGACATGGTGACCCAGCTGAAACCGGGACAGTCGCGCGAGCAGGTCCGTTTCATCCTCGGCTCGCCGATGATCACCGATATTTTCCATCAGCAGCGCTGGGATTATCCGTATCGCTACAAAAACGGGCAGACCGGCGCTGTCGAATCGCGTCAGTTTTCCGTTTTCTTCGATGCCGATGGCCGCCTTGAGCGTGTTGCCGGCGATGTCGAAGTCGGCACGGCAGCCGAGTTGACCGCGCCAGTTGCCCGGACGCAATTGATCGATCTCGGCACCTTGTCGGCTGAAGAGGCCGCAAAACCGATCACCCCCCCCGAGGAGCCGGGCTTTTTCCGGCGCTGGATGAGCAAACTGGGATTCTGAGCATGACTGCAACGCGAATTGGCATCGTCGGTGCCGGCGGCCGCATGGGTCGCATGTTGATCGAAGCAACCCTGAAGGCTGAAGGTGTGGCGCTGGGCGCGGTTTTCGACCAGCCGGGCAATCCAACGATCGGCACCCGTGCGGGTGCGCTGGTCGGTCTGCCGAGCGATGTGCGGGTGACCGACGATCTTGAGGCCGGCCTGGCGCAGATCGATTGTCTGATTGATTTCACGCGGCCGGAAGGCACGCTTGATCATTTGGCCGCCTGTCGTCGGGCGGGGGTCGGGATGGTCATCGGAACCACCGGTTTCGATGCCGAGGGCAAGGCCGCGATTGCCGATGCTGCACGCGACATCCCGGTGGTGTTCGCACCCAATATGGCGGTCGGTGTCAATCTCGTCTTCAAGCTGCTTGATACGGCTGCGCGTATCCTGAATCAGGGCTATGACATCGAGGTGGTCGAGGCGCATCATCGGATGAAGGTGGATGCCCCTTCGGGAACCGCCTTGCGCATGGGGGAGGTGGTCGCCTCCGCGCTGGGGCGTGATCTGGCGGAGTGCGCCGTCTACGGCCGCGAGGGAGTTACGGGCGAGCGTGATCCGTCGACCATCGGTTTTGCCACGGTGCGTGGCGGTGACATCGTCGGCGATCATACCGTGATGTTCTGTGGCCTCGGCGAGCGCGTCGAAGTCACGCACAAGGCCAGTAGCCGCATGCCTTACGCGCTGGGTAGCCTGCGTGCCGCGAGATTCATTGCCGGCAGGCCGAACGGTCTGTTCGACATGCAGGACGTTCTCGGTTTGCGCTGATCGACCATGAAGTCCCGCCTGCTGCAGCGCCAGCTTGAAGAGCTCTTTGGTGGGGCAGGGGAAGAGGATGTCAGGCGCGTTCTGGTGGAAGCCGGCGTGGCGCCGGACTCACCCCTGGTCAAGGCGTTCGAACGCTTGCTCGGCTTGGTCGACGCTTCGTATGTGGCCTATGCCAATGTGAATGCCTGGTCGGTCCAGTTGTCCGGCGATGCGCTGTCAGACTGGAATTTGCGTGCCGGAACGATCGATTCCGGTCGCCAATGGAAGGAGATGCTGGGTTATACCCAGACCGATCTGGACAACAGCATCCTGCAATGGCAGCGGCTGGTTCATCCGGATGATCTGCGCGGTCTGCAGTCCAGCATTGCCGCGCATACCCGTACGCAGGACCGTAATTTCGAGATTGAATGCCGGCTCAAGGGCAAGGACGGTTTGTGGCGCTGGTTCCTGGTTCGCGGGGCGGTTGCCGGTCGGGATGCCAGTGGCGAGCCGGTCCGGATGCTGGTGCTGCAGCGCGACATCAGTCAGGCGAAAGTGGCCGCCGGCGAATTGATCGGGGCAAGGGATGCGGCCGAGGCGGCGAACAAGGCGCGCGGGGCTTTTCTTGCGAACATGAGTCATGAAATCCGGACGCCGATGAACGGCATCATCGGCATGACCGAGTTGGCACTTGATACCCAGCTGGATGCCGAGCAGCGGCATTATCTGAAAACCGTCAAATCCTCGGCTGAATCCCTGCTGACCATCGTCAACGACATTCTCGATTTTTCGAAGATCGAAGCGGGGCGGATGGAGTTCGAATCGGTTCCGTTTTCACTTCACGATGCGATGCTCGAAGCGGTGCGCATGCTCGCCGTTTCCGCTCACAAGAAAGGCTTGGAGCTGATCGTCGATCTGCGGCCCGAGGTGCCGCAGCGGGTGATCGGTGATCCGACCCGTTTGCGGCAGGTCATTATCAACCTGGTCGGTAACGCGGTGAAATTCACCGAGCGTGGCGAGGTAGCGGTGCAGGCTGCCGTGCAGGAAATGCTTGCCGATGCGGTGGTTCTGCGCTTTTCGGTCCGCGATACCGGCATTGGTGTTCCGGCCGACAAGCAGCAGGTCATCTTCGATGCCTTTTCCCAGGCCGATGCATCAACCACCCGACGTTTTGGTGGAACCGGTCTGGGGCTGGCCATCTGCGCCAGGTTGGTCCAGTTGATGGGCGGCAAGATCTGGCTGGAGAGCGTTCCGGGTCAGGGGACCACCTTTCATTTCACCGCGCGTCTGGCGGTCGACCGCGAGCGTTCACCGGAAGCCGATGCCGCAGTGAAACTCTATGCCGGGCGGCGAGCGCTGGTGGTGGATGACAGTGCCGCGGCCGGGCGTTGCCTAGTCGAGTTGCTGTCGATGCAGGGGGTTCAGGCGACGGCGGTGAGCGACATGGCGCAGGCGGTGGCAGCCATCGAGAAGACTCGGGCCATGGAGTTTCCGTACGACTATCTGATACTCGACGCCGGCATGTCGGCACCAGGCGGGATGGCGTTCGTCGAAAAATGGGGAAAGGACAATCCGGAGCGTCTGCTGGTGACTTTGACGACCGAAAACCAGCGTCAGGATCTGGGGCGTTTGCGCGAACTTGGTGTCGCATTGCACTTGGTCAAGCCGATCGGTGGCGGAGATCTTGAGGTGGCGCTCGGTTTGGCCGAGCATGCCGACAGTCTGGTGGCGCGCGAGGTGTTCCGGCTCGATCCTTTCCAGGTCGAGGAAGCTGGCGTACCGGCAAGCAAAGGCATGCGCGTGCTGCTGGTCGAAGATAATCCGGTCAATCAGGAGCTGGCCTTGCGTTTGCTGGAACGCCAGGGGCATCAGATCAAGGTGGCGAACAATGGTCAGGAGGCGGTCGACCTGTTCGAGGCCGGTAATTTCGATGTCATCCTGATGGACATGCAGATGCCCGTCATGGGCGGGGTTGAGGCTACCGAAATCATCCGTTCCCGTGAAATGCGTCGCAGTTGGGTGGTTTCCCATGAGTTCAGGCCGGTCTATATCGTGGCCATGACGGCCAATGTCATGGCCAGTGACCGCGATCGCTGCATGGCGGCTGGAATGAACGACTATCTGGCCAAGCCCCTGCATCCGGATGAGCTTTATGCGGCCTTGCGGCGCGCGCGGGGCGAGGAGCTTGGCGTGGTTTCGGTTGGGCTGCCTGCCGCGCAGCCCGGTTCGCCGGTTTCCGGCCTCAATCTGCAGGCAGCGCTCAACGACATCGGTGATGCCGAACTGTTGGCGACAATGGCTCAGATGTTCCTCGGGGAGTGGGAACTGCATCTTTCGCGGCTCGAAGAGGCAATTTCGGTCGAGGAGGCGTCATCTGCCCGTTTGCAGGCGCATACCTTGAAGAGTCTGGTGGCGATGTTTCATGCCGACGATGCGCGTCGTCTGGCGATGGATATCGAGCAGCGGACGGCGTCTGGCGGTAGCGTGGATTGGGTCGCCTGTCGTCAGCGCTTTGCCGAGCTGAGCGCAGAGATGGCATGCATCAGGCCGCTGCTCCAGCGGTTTGTCGAGACGCGTGTAATCCCTTGAATTTGCCTGAAAAGCCCCTTTTCGGCTAAAATAGTAGGGTTTGAAATTGCACAAGCGGGGAGGCGAGAGCCTTCCCGCTTGGCACATGAATAAGCAGAAAATAACAGGAGAGCCGACGTGTCGCTGCTGCCCTCATTCACACCCGCCATCCTCGCCCTCGCCGACGGGACGGTTTTCAAGGGCCAATCCATCGGCGCCGACGGCGTCACCAGTGGTGAAGTCGTTTTCAACACCGCGATGTCCGGCTACCAGGAAATTCTTACCGATCCTTCCTATTGCCGCCAGATCGTCACGCTGACCTATCCGCACATCGGCAATACCGGTTGTAATGCCGAAGACTTCGAGTCGGGCGCCAATTATGCGGCCGGTCTGGTCATCAAGGATCTGCCGCGCTGCGCATCGAGCTGGCGTAGCGAGGATGACCTCGGTTCCTATCTGAAGAAGCACGGCATCGTCGCCATTGCCGGCATCGATACACGCAAGCTGACCCGCATCCTGCGGGAAAAGGGGGCGCAGGCCGGTTGTATCCTGACCGGTGCGGATGCCGACCAGACCAAGGCGCTGGCCATGGCGCGCGCTTTCCCCGGTTTGGCCGGGATGGATCTGGCCAAGGTCGTTTCGGCGAAGCAGCGCTTCGACTGGACGCAGACCGAATGGGCGCTCGAAGGCGGCTACAAATCTGTTGGCGACACCCGTTTCCATGTGGTCGCCTATGATTTCGGCGTCAAGCACAACATCCTGCGCATGCTGGCCGAGCGTGGCTGCCGCCTGACCGTCGTGCCGGCGCAGACGCCGGCGGCCGATGTGCTGGCAATGAAGCCGGACGGCGTTTTCCTGTCCAACGGTCCCGGTGATCCCGAGCCCTGCGATTACGCAATTGCCGCCATTCGTGAACTCCTTGAGCGTGGCGTGCCGATCTTCGGCATCTGTCTGGGCCACCAGTTGCTTGGTCTGGCGTCCGGCGCCAGGACGCTGAAGATGAAGTTCGGCCACCACGGTGCCAACCATCCGGTCAAGGACATGGACACCGGCCAGGTGCTGATCACCAGTCAGAATCATGGTTTTGCGGTCGACGCCGATTCCCTGCCGGAAAATCTCCGGGCCACGCACGTTTCGTTGTTCGACGGCTCGTTGCAAGGGATCGCCCGCACCGATGTGCCGGCCTTCTCCTTCCAGGGGCACCCGGAAGCCAGCCCCGGCCCGCACGACGTGGCCTACCTGTTCGATCGCTTCCTCGACACCATGACGCGCGGCGTGGCTGCGCTCAACAACGCGCAATAAGCGGCACAGAGAGAGATAACGATGCCGAAACGTACAGACATCAAGAGTGTTCTGATCATTGGCGCCGGCCCGATCATCATCGGCCAGGCCTGTGAATTCGACTATTCCGGTGCGCAGGCCTGCAAGGCCCTGCGTGAAGAGGGTTACAAGGTCATCCTGGTGAACTCCAACCCGGCGACGATCATGACCGACCCGGAAATGGCCGACGTCACCTACATCGAGCCGATCACCTGGCAGGTCGTCGCCAAGATCATCGAGAAGGAACGTCCGGACGCGCTGCTGCCGACCATGGGCGGCCAGACCGCGCTGAACTGCGCGCTCGACCTCGACCGTGAAGGCGTCCTGGCCAAGTTCGGCGTCGAGCTGATCGGTGCGTCCAAGGAAGCCATCGACAAGGCCGAGGACCGCCAGAAGTTCAAGGACGCGATGACCAAGATCGGTCTCGGTTCCGCCCGTTCGGCGACCGCGCACAGCATGGAAGAGGCCTACCAGGTGCAGGCTGCCATCGGCTTCCCGACCATCATCCGCCCGTCCTTCACGCTGGGTGGCACGGGCGGCGGTATCGCCTACAACATGGAAGAGTTCGAGACCATCTGCAAGCGAGGTCTTGAAGCATCGCCGACCAACGAGCTGCTGATCGAAGAATCGCTGCTCGGCTGGAAGGAATACGAGATGGAAGTGGTCCGCGACAAGGCGGACAACTGCATCATCGTCTGTTCCATCGAGAACCTCGACCCGATGGGCGTGCACACCGGCGACTCGATCACCGTCGCGCCGGCGCAGACGCTGACCGACAAGGAATACCAGCTGCTGCGCAACGCCTCGATCGCCGTGCTGCGCGAAATCGGCGTCGATACCGGTGGTTCCAACGTGCAGTTCTCGATCAATCCGAAGGATGGTCGCTGCATCGTTATCGAAATGAACCCGCGCGTCTCGCGTTCCTCGGCGCTGGCCTCCAAGGCCACCGGCTTTCCGATCGCCAAGATCGCCGCCAAGCTGGCCGTCGGCTACACGCTCGACGAGCTGGCCAACGACATCACCGGCGGCAAGACGCCGGCGTCGTTCGAGCCGTCGATCGACTACGTCGTCACCAAGGTGCCGCGTTTCGCCTTCGAGAAGTTCCCGCAGGCCGATTCGACGCTGACCACGCAGATGAAGTCGGTCGGCGAAGTGATGGCCATGGGCCGCACCTTCCAGGAATCGCTGCAGAAAGCCCTGCGCGGTCTGGAAGTCGGTGTCGATGGCTTCAACCTGAAGTCGGTCGATCCGGAAACCATCGACGAGCAACTCGCCCGTCCGTCGCCGGATCGCCTGTGGTACGTCGCCGACGCCTTCGGCATCGGCATGTCGGTCGAGCGCGTCTTCGAACTGACCAAGATCGATCCGTGGTTCCTCACCCAGATCAAGGAGATCGTCGATCTCGAACTGGCCGTGGAAAAACGCGAATTTTCGTCGTTGACCGCCGAAGAGCTGCGCTTCCTGAAGCAGAAGGGCTTTGCCGATCGTCGTCTGGCCTACCTCTTGAAGACCAGCGAGTCCGAATTCCGCGCCCGCCGCCACGCCCTTGGCGTGCGTCCGGTGTACAAGCGCGTCGACACCTGCGCTGCCGAGTTTTCGACCGGCACCGCCTACCTCTACTCGACTTACGACGAGGAGTGCGAAGCGCAGCCGACCGACAAGAAGAAGATCATGGTCCTGGGCGGCGGTCCGAACCGCATCGGCCAGGGCATCGAGTTCGATTACTGTTGCGTGCATGCCGCGATGGCGATGCGCGAAGACGGGTACGAGACGATCATGGTCAACTGCAACCCGGAAACGGTGTCCACCGACTACGACACCTCGGATCGCCTGTACTTCGAGCCACTGACGCTGGAAGACGTGCTGGAAATCTGCGCCATCGAGAAGCCGGTCGGCGTCATCGTCCAGTACGGCGGCCAGACCCCGCTCAAGCTGGCGCTGGCGCTGGAAGCCAATGGCGTGCCGATCATCGGCACGACGCCGGAATCGATCGACATCGCCGAAGACCGTGAGCGCTTCCAGAAGCTGCTGCACGACCTCGGCTTGAAGCAGCCGCCCAACCGTACCGCCCGCACCGAGGAAGATGCACTGCGTCTGGCGCAGGAAATCGGCTATCCGCTGGTCGTCCGTCCGTCCTACGTGCTCGGCGGCCGGGCCATGGAAATCGTCCATGAGCAGAAGGACCTCGAGCGCTACATGCGCGAAGCGGTCAAGGTCTCCAACGATTCGCCGGTGCTGCTCGACCGCTTCCTGAACGACGCCGTCGAATGTGACGTCGATGCGCTGTCCGATGGCGAGGAAGTGATCATCGGCGGCGTCATGGAACACATCGAACAGGCTGGCGTGCACTCTGGCGATTCGGCCTGCTCGCTGCCGCCGTACTCGCTGTCGGCCGCCGTCCAGGACGAACTGCGCCGCCAGACCAAGCTGATGGCCAAGGCGCTCAACGTCTGCGGTCTGATGAACGTGCAGTTCGCGATCAAGGACAACGACGTCTACGTGCTCGAAGTCAATCCGCGCGCCTCGCGTACCGTGCCTTACGTCTCCAAGGCGACCGGGCTGCAGCTGGCCAAGATCGCTGCCCGCTGCATGGCCGGTCAGAGCCTGAAGGCCCAGGGCATCACCAAGGAAGTCGTGCCGCCTTACTACTCGGTCAAGGAAGCCGTCTTCCCCTTCGTCAAGTTCCCCGGGGTCGACACCATTCTTGGCCCGGAAATGAAGTCGACCGGCGAAGTCATGGGCGTTGGCACGACCTTCGCCGAAGCCTTCGTCAAGTCGCAGCTGGCCGCTGGCGTCAAGCTCCCGGTTTCAGGCAAGGTCTTCCTGTCGGTCAAGGACAGCGACAAGCAGAAGGCGGTCGAGATCGCCCGTCACCTGCACGAAGCCGGCTTCCAGCTGGTCGCCACGCGCGGTACTGCGCACGCCATCGAGGCGGCTGGCCTGCCGGTGCAGCCGGTCAACAAGGTGACCGAAGGGCGTCCGCACATCGTCGACATGATCAAGAACAACGAGATTGCGCTGATCATCAACACCGTCGAGGAAAAGCGCGGGGCGATCAACGACTCGCGTTCGATCCGGACCTCCGGCCTGCAGGCCCGGGTGACGATGTACACGACGATCTGGGGTGCCGAAGCGGCCGCCGAAGGCATTCGCCATCTGGGTGGACTCGTGGTATATCCGATCCAGGCGCTGCACGCACAGTTGCACTAAGACCAACCCGAACCGCCGGGTTGCCCCGCTCGGGCACCGGCGGTTTTCCTTTGGCAGGAAAACCATGAACAAAATTCCGTTGACCGTAATCGGTGCCGAGAAGCTGCGCGAGGAATTGCATCGCCTGAAGACGGTCGACCGTCCGAGCGTCATCGCGGCGATCGCCGAAGCGCGTTCGCACGGCGATCTCTCCGAAAACGCCGAATACGATGCCGCCAAGGAGCGCCAAGGCTTCATCGAAGGGCGCATCCAGGAGGTCGAAGGCAAGTTGTCGAATGCCCAGATCATCGATCCGAAACTGCTCGATGCCGATGGTCGCTGCGTTTTTGGCGCCACGGTCGAGATGGAGGATCAGGATTCCGGCGATACCGTGACGTACCAGATCGTCGGCGAAGACGAGGCTGACATCAAGGTCGGCAAGATTTCGGTCAATTCGCCGGTCGCTCGCGCGCTGATCGGCAAGTACGCCGGTGACATCGCTCAGGTTCAGGCGCCGGGCGGGATGCGTGAGTACGAAATCATCGACGTTCGTTACGAGTGAGCCGATGCGTCGCGTCGCCGAAGCCCTTTATCTGATTGCCATCACCCTCTGGGTCGGCGGCCTGTGGGTCGTCGGTTACCTCGTGGCGCCGGTGCTGTTTGCCCATCTCGGTGACCGGCAACTGGCCGGCCAGATGGCCGGACGCCTGTTTACGCTGATCGGCTGGATCGGTCTGGGCGCCGCCGCTTATTTGGCGGTGTTCCTGGTCGGACGTTGGGGGGCGGCCTTCCTCAAGCGTGCGGTGTTCTGGCTGGCGCTGGTCATGGCGGCGATGGCGGCCGTCCAGTTGTTCGGCATCCAGCCGCTGATGGAGCAACTGAAATTGCAGGCCTTGCCGCGCGAGGTCATGGAGAGCGTTCTGCGCGACCGCTTCGCCACCTGGCACGGCGTGTCCAGCGTGCTCTACCTGGTGCAGAGCCTGCTGGGTTTGTGGCTGGTGATCTGGAGCGGGCGCGGGCTGCGCTGATCAGCCCTGGAAGCTGCGCTTGGTACGCCGCGGTCCGGCGGCCCGGGGTTTTTGTGCATTCTTGCGGTCGACCGCAGCTTTTTCGGGATTTTCCCGGAATACGACCAGCAATTTGCCGATGTGCTGGACCGGCGCGGCGTCGAGTTCCTGGCAGATGCGCTCGAGGTAGGCCAGGCGGTCATCGCGACTGTCGCCATAAACACGAATCTTGATCAGTTCGTGCGCCTTGAGCGACAGATCGATTTCCCGCAGGACGGCATCGGTGAGACCATTCTCCGAAATCGAAACGACGGGATTCAGACCATGGGCCTGGGCGCGCAGTTCGCGGACCTGGGCGGAATTCAGTTGCGGCATTTAAAAACCTTTCAAAAACGGCATTTTACCGAAGAATGAAGCGAACCAGAACCAGCAAGGCATGGATGCGGGAACATGTGAACGATCCTTACGTCCAGCTTGCCAGAAAAGAAGGCTGGCGCTCACGCGCCGCGTTCAAACTGATGGAGATCGACGACAAGGACAAACTGCTCAGGCGCGGTGAAGTGGTCGTCGACCTTGGCGCAACCCCCGGCGGCTGGTCGCAGGTTGCGGTAGAGCGGGTGGGGAGCGAGGGTTTGGTGTTCGCGCTCGATCTGCTGGAGATGGCGCCGATCCACGGTGTGCATTTCATCCAGGGGGATTTCCGCGAAGACGATGTGCTCGAACAGCTCGAAGCGCTCCTCGGCGATCGCCGGGTGGGGCTTGTAATGTCGGACATGGCCCCCAATATGTCCGGTGTGCCCTTGGTCGATCAGGCGCGTGTGATGCATCTGGCCGAGCTTGGACTGGAGTTTTCGCGGGCGCATTTGAAACCGGATGGCGCTTTTCTGGTCAAAGTTTTTCAGGGCAGCGATTACGAAAGCTTCGTCAAGGCGATGCGCGAGACCTTCAGGACGGTTGCGGTACGCAAGCCGGACGCCTCGCGTGACCGCAGTCCCGAGATTTACCTGCTCGGTCGCAACTTGCGCTGACCGATTTTGTTTAGAATGGCATTTTTGTCGCTCGACGCAGTCAAAGGAGAGCCCGCTTGAACAACATGTTCAAAAATCTCGCGATCTGGATGGTCATTGGCCTGGTGCTGATGACGATCTTCAATCAGTTCAATTCCCGGCAGGTCGCTCCCGGCTCCGTCGAGTATTCCCAGTTCCTCGACGAGGTCAAGCAAGGCAAGATCACCAAGGTGGTCATGGAAGGTCGTACGCTGAAGGCGACGACGACCGAAGGCCGGCGCATGACGACCTACGCGCCGCCCGATCTGTGGCTGGTTTCGGACCTGCTGAAGAATGGCGTCAAGGTCGAGGCCAAGCCGGAAGAAGAACCGTCCTTCCTGATGAACATCTTCGTCAGCTGGTTCCCGATGCTGCTGCTGATCGGTGTCTGGGTCTTCTTCATGCGCCAGATGCAGGGCGGCGGCAAGGGCGGGGCTTTCTCGTTCGGCAAGTCGCGGGCCCGGATGATGGACGAAAACCAGAACAACCTGACGTTTGCCGACGTTGCCGGTTGCGACGAGGCCAAGGAAGAAGTCCAGGAGTTGGTCGACTTTCTGCGCGATCCCTCCAAATTCCAGAAACTCGGTGGCCGCATTCCCAAAGGCGTGCTGATGGTCGGCAACCCGGGGACCGGCAAGACCCTGCTGGCCAAGGCAATTGCCGGCGAGGCCAAGGTGCCGTTCTTTTCGATCTCTGGCTCCGATTTCGTGGAAATGTTCGTCGGTGTCGGTGCGGCGCGTGTCCGCGACATGTTCGAAAACGCCAAGAAGCATGCGCCGTGCATCATCTTCATCGATGAAATCGACGCCGTCGGTCGCCATCGCGGCGCAGGCCTGGGTGGTGGCAACGACGAACGCGAACAGACCTTGAATCAGCTGCTGGTCGAGATGGATGGCTTCGAAGGCCACACCGGCATCATCGTCATCGCCGCCACCAACCGTCCGGATATCCTCGATCCGGCGCTGCTGCGTCCGGGCCGCTTCGACCGTCAGGTCGTCGTGCCGTTGCCGGACATCCGCGGTCGTGAGGAAATTCTCAAGGTGCATATGCGCAAGGTGCCCATTGCCGGGGACGTCAAGGCTGATGTGATCGCGCGTGGTACCCCGGGCTTCTCCGGCGCGGATCTGGCCAACCTGGTCAACGAAGCCGCGTTGTTTGCTGCCCGTCGGAACAAGCGTCTGGTGGACATGGACGACTTCGAGATGGCCAAGGACAAGATCATGATGGGCGCAGAGCGTCGCAGCATGGTGATGACCGAAGAAGAGAAGATGAACACGGCCTACCACGAGTCCGGCCATGCCGTCGTGGCCAAGCTGGTGCCGAAGTCCGATCCGGTACATAAGGTCACGATTATTCCGCGTGGTCGCGCCCTGGGGCTGACCATGCAATTGCCGGAACAGGATCGTTACGCTTACGACAAGCAGTACCTGCTGTCGCGCATTGCTGTTCTCTTCGGTGGACGTATTGCCGAAGAACTGTTCATGAATCAGATGACCACGGGGGCGTCGAACGACTTCGAGCGTGCGACTTCGATGGCGCGTGACATGGTGACGCGTTACGGGATGTCGGAACTTGGTGTGATGGTGTACGGCGAAAACGAGGGTGAGGTATTTCTCGGCCGCTCTGTGACCCAACACAAGAATGTCTCGGAAGCGACGATGCAGAAGGTCGATGCGGAAATCAGCCGTATTCTCGATGAACAGTACGGGCTGGCCCGCCGCCTGCTGGATGAAAACAGGGACAAGGTCGAGGCGATGACCAAGGCGTTGCTCGAGTGGGAAACCATCGACGCCGAGCAGATCGATGACATCATGGCCGGCAAGCCGCCGAGGCCGCCGAAGCCGTCGCCTTCCTCGATTTCGCCGCCGCCTTCCGATAGTGCCTCGGGCGCCGAACCCAGCGCACCAGCGACGGCCTGATCCAATACCGATTCATTTTCCGGGGGCTTCTGCTCCCGGTTTTCATTTCATGCCCCCTGTTCTGCGCTGCGCTGGTTACGAACTCGAGCTGAGTCGTCCGCTACTGATGGGTATCGTCAATCTGACCCCGGATTCGTTTTCCGGTGATGGTCTGGCGACGGATGTCGCCAGAGCGATAGCCCATGCCGAGGAACAATTGAAGGAAGGCGCCGAGATTCTTGACATCGGCGCCGAGTCCTCTCGTCCCGGGGCGATTCCGACCCCCGAAGACGAAGAGTTGCGGCGCTTGATACCGGTACTGGCGGAAGTTACCCGCTGGGGCGTGCCGGTCTCGGTCGATACCTACAAGCCCCGTGTCATGCGGGCCGCTATCAAGGCTGGCGCCGCGATGATCAATGACATCTGCGCCTTGACCGAGCCGGGGGCTGTGGATGCTGTGATTGATAGTGATTGTGCCGTGTGCGTGATGCACATGCAGGGGCGGCCCGGAACAATGCAGTCCTCGCCGGCTTATGGCGATGTGGTGGCCGAGGTCAGCAGCTTTCTGGGGAGTGTCGTTGATCGCTGCCGACAGGCGGGAATCGCTCGCGATCGTCTGCTGGTCGATCCGGGGTTCGGTTTTGGCAAGACGCTGGAGCACAATATTGCGTTGTTTCGCGCGTTGACCGCAGATATCTGGTGCGGCTTGCCGTTGCTGGTCGGGGTGTCGCGCAAGACCATGCTCGGGCAGATTACCGGCCAGCCTGTTGAATGCCGTCAGGTTGCCAGTGTCTCCGCTGCCTTGCTGGCTGCGATGAAGGGGGCTGCCATCCTGCGCGTTCATGATGTGGCGGCAACGCGGGACGCACTGGCGGTGTGGTCGGCAATAGAACAAGGAGATTGACGATGGGGAGAAAATATTTCGGTACCGATGGCGTTCGTGGGCGGGTCGGTGAGGCGCCAATCACGCCGGATTTTGTGATGCGTCTTGGCTACTCGGCAGGGCGTGTGCTGGCGCAGCGCTGTTTGATGCCGGCTGGCGAGCGGCCGACCGTGTTGATTGGAAAAGACACGCGGGTTTCAGGCTACATGCTGGAGTCCGCCCTGGAAGCCGGGTTTGCTGCAGCCGGTGTCGACGTGTGCCTGGTCGGTCCGATGCCAACACCGGCGGTTGCTTATCTGACGCGCGCTTTACGGTTGCAGGCGGGAATCGTGATTTCTGCTTCGCACAATCCGTATCAGGATAACGGGATCAAGTTTTTCTCGGCAGCGGGAACCAAGTTGCCGGATGAGGTCGAGGCCGCGATCGAGACTGGAATCGATGCGCCGATGGACTGTGTGCCGCCGGAGGCCATTGGTCGTGCCCGGCGGATCGATGATGCGCGCGGTCGTTACATCGAGTTCTGTAAAAGTACCTTCCCTAACGATTTTGATTTGCGCGGCCTCAAAATTGTCGTCGATTCGGCACATGGAGCGGCCTATCACATTGCCGCCGATGTCTTTCACGAACTGGGGGCCGATGTTGTCGCTATCGGGGCCCAGCCGAACGGCCTGAACATCAATGCCGGTTTTGGCGCAACGGCGCCGGCAGCCTTGCGTGAAGCGGTGGTCGCACACTGTGCCGATCTCGGGGTGGCGCTTGATGGCGACGCCGATCGCCTGCAGATGGTCGATTCGGAGGGGGGCTTGTATGACGGAGATCAGTTGCTTTATGCGATCGTCCGCTCACGTGCCCGCCATGCGCCGGTTTCCGGTGTGGTCGGTACCTTGATGAGCAATCTGGCGCTGGAACACGGATTGGCTGCGATCGGCGTACCGTTTGCGCGGGCGGCCGTCGGTGACCGCTACGTTGTCGAGATGCTGCAGCAGAAAGGCTGGCTGTACGGCGGAGAGAATTCCGGCCACATCCTTGCCCTCGATCGCCACAGCACCGGAGACGGTATTGTGGCCGCCCTGCAGGTGCTTGCCGCGCTCAGGGAGTCGGGGGGCTCATTGGCAGATCTGTTGGGCGAATTGGTGTTGTATCCGCAGAAGTTGATCAATGTACCTATCGTCAGAGGCTTCCCGTGGCGTGAAAACAGGGAGATTGCGCAGGTGGTCGACAAAGTCGAAGCGGACCTTGCCGGCAGGGGGCGGGTCCTGCTTCGTCCGTCCGGTACTGAGCCATTGCTACGGGTGATGGTTGAGGGTGAATCCGCGGAGGATGTCCAGCAGGCGGCCGAGGCAATCGCCAGTGCGGTTCGCTCTGCAATCACCGCAGGGTGAACGTTGATTGACCATGAAAACCAGCGACCGATATAATCCCGTGGTTTTGGCTAACGGAAGCACCGGGCATGCGCCGTAAGATCGTTGCGGGAAACTGGAAAATGCATGGGAGCATTGCTGCAAATCGGCAATTGCTGCTTGATGTGCTGGCCGGGCTTGGCGATGTCTCCTGCGATGTTGTCGTCTGCCCGCCTTTTCCCTATCTGGCTCAGGTGGCAGAGCTTCTCCAGTCGAGCCGGGTAATGCTGGGGGCGCAGCACGTCAGCGAATTTGCGGTTGGTGCTTACACAGGCGAAGTCTCAGCGGCAATGCTGGCCGAGTTCGGTTGTCGCTATGTATTGGTCGGGCATTCGGAGCGGCGTAGTCTCTATGGCGATGACGATGCAAGGGTCGCTGCCAAGTTTCGGGCCTTGGTGGACTCGGCGCTGATACCCGTCTTGTGCGTTGGCGAGACCCTTGTGCAGCGCGAGAGGGGTGAGACTGAGGCGGTGGTGTCGCGTCAATTGGAGGCGGTGCTCGACCAGGTCGGCGTTGACGCATTTGCGTCCGGTGTGGTGGCTTACGAGCCGGTCTGGGCCATCGGTACGGGGCTTACGGCAACACCGGAGCAGGCGCAGCGGGTCCATGCTGCAATGCGCGCCTTGTTGGCGGAGCGTGATGCCGGCCTAGGGGCCGGCATGCGTATTTTGTACGGTGGTAGTGTCAAGGCACAGAACGCTGCCGAGCTGTTTGGGCAGCCGGACATCGATGGTGGTCTGATTGGCGGGGCATCGCTGCAGTCGACGGATTTTTTGGCAATTTGCCGTGCGGCAAACTGATAGATAGGCATTGAACATGAACTGGTTGTTTTCCATCGTATTGACGGTCCACATTCTGGTGGCGCTCGCCATCATTGGTCTGGTGCTAATGCAGCATGGCAAGGGTGCGGACATGGGGGCTGCGTTCGGTAGTGGCGCGTCCGGCAGTCTGTTTGGCGCCTCGGGCTCGGCGAATTTTCTCAGCCGAACCACGGCGGTTCTGGCGGCCGTGTTTTTTGCCACCAGTCTGACGCTTGCATTTATTGCCTCCCAAAAGCCAAAAACGTCTGGCAGTCTGATGCAGGATTCTGTACAATCGCAGCCTGTTTCGCCGGCGGCTCCTGCGGCTGGTGAAGCGCCAAAGAGCCCGGCTGCTGCTGGTTCGAAGGCGCAGGACATTCCGAAGTAAACGCAAGGAGTCTTCCCGGTCATAGGTCCTCTCCGGGAGGGCGGAAAATTAGTGCCGACGTGGTGAAATTGGTAGACACGCTATCTTGAGGGGGTAGTGGCGCAAGCTGTGCGAGTTCGAGTCTCGCCGTCGGCACCAAATAATTAACTGGGGTGGTTCGTTTTTTTGAGCCGTCTCGAATAAAACTGACAATTTGGCGGCGGATGATGGAAACCTACTTTCCTATTCTGATGTTCGTGCTAGTTGGGGTTGCGGTCGGTGTCCTGCCGGTTGCAATGGGTTTCATTCTTGCTCCCAGCAAGCCCGATGCCGAGAAGCTATCGCCCTATGAGTGCGGCTTCGAGGCCTTCGAAGATGCGCGCATGAAGTTTGATGTGCGCTATTACCTAGTCGCTATCCTCTTCATTCTTTTCGATCTCGAAGTTGCGTTCCTGGTCCCCTGGGCGACGATCTTCAAGGATATCGTGGCGAACGATGCCATCAAGGTTTTCGGTTTCGTCGAAATGATCGTTTTCGTTGCCATCCTGACCGTGGGCTATGTCTATGCCTGGGCCAAGGGGGCGCTCGAATGGGAATGAGGTCGCAAGATGGCCATTGAGGGAATCCTGCAGGAAGGTTTTGTCACCACGACGGCTGACAAGCTCATTAATTACATGCGTACTGGCTCCATGTGGCCGATGACCTTCGGTCTCGCTTGCTGCGCGGTGGAGATGATTCACGCCGGCTGTTCGCGCTACGACCTTGATCGCTTCGGCGTAGTCTTCCGGCCCAGTCCGCGGCAGTCCGACGTGATGATCGTCGCTGGTACGCTGACCAACAAGATGGCGCCGGCGCTGCGCAAGGTGTATGACCAGATGGCCGAGCCGCGCTGGGTCATTTCCATGGGCTCCTGTGCCAATGGTGGCGGCTATTATCATTATTCCTATTCGGTGGTGCGCGGCTGCGACCGTATCGTGCCGGTTGACATCTATGTGCCAGGCTGTCCGCCGACGGCCGAAGCCTTGCTCTACGGCATTATCCAGCTGCAGAACAAGATTCGTCGCACCAATACCATTGCCCGCTAAATTTCGAGGCTGATCCCATATGTCTGCCAAGCTGGAAGCGCTTAGCCAACAACTGCAGGATCGTTTCGGGGACAAGCTGCTGTCGAAAAAGCTTGCTCTGGGCGAGTTGACCGTAGAGGTCGCTGCGGCTGATTACCTTTCGATCATGCAGGCTCTGCGTGACGAAGCGGAATTCTCTTTCGAGGAGATGATCGACCTGTGTGGGGTCGATTATTCCGATTACGGTGCCGGTGGCTGGCAGGGTAAGCGTTTTGCCGCGGTTGTTCATCTCCTCTCGCTGACGCACAACCGGCGTCTGCGGGTGCGTGTTTTTGCCGAGAGCGATGAATTTCCGGCGGTCGATTCGATCGCATCAGTGTGGACCAGTGCCGGCTGGTTTGAGCGCGAGGCGTTCGACCTGTTCGGGATTGCCTTCGTCGGTCACGAAGACCTTCGTCGCATCCTGACCGATTATGGTTTTATCGGCCACCCGTTCCGCAAGGATTTCCCGATTTCCGGGCATGTCGAGATGCGTTACGACCCAGATCAGGGGCGTGTCGTCTATCAGCCCGTGACCATTGAACCGCGTGAAAACACGCCGCGCATTGTCCGCGAAGATACCTACGGGGATCCGGCACATGGCTGATATCCGCAATTTCACCCTCAACTTCGGTCCGCAGCACCCGGCGGCGCACGGCGTACTGCGTCTCGTGCTTGAGCTGGATGGCGAAGTCGTCCAGCGTGCCGACCCGCATATCGGTCTGCTTCATCGGGGTACCGAAAAGCTTGCCGAGACCCGTACCTGGGTGCAGTCAGTGCCGTACATGGATCGTCTCGACTATGTGTCGACGATGTCCAACGAGCACGCCTACTGTCTGGCGGTCGAGAAGCTGCTACAGATTGAGGTGCCAGAGCGCGGCAGGTACATCCGCACGATGTTCGACGAAATCACGCGCATCTTGAACCACCTGCTGTGGATCGGTTGTCATGCGCTCGACGTCGGTGCGATGACCATGGCGCTTTATACCTTCCGCGAGCGCGAAGATTTGATGGATGCCTACGAGGCGGTCTGTGGGGCGCGTCTGCACGCAGCCTACTACCGGCCCGGCGGTGTCTATCGAGATCTGCCCGATCGCATGCCGCAATATCGTGAATCGACCTGGACCAATGCTGCACGTGCCAAGGCCATGAACGAGAATCGCGGCGGCTCCTTGCTGGATTTTCTGGAAAATTTCACCGAGCGTTTTCCGAAATATCATGCCGAATATCACACCCTGCTGACAGATAACCGCATCTGGAAGCAGCGTCTGGTCAATGTTGGTGTCGTCAGTCCGGAGCGTGCCAAGCAACTGGGTTTCACCGGTGCCATGCTGCGCGGTTCTGGCATCGAATGGGATTTGCGCAAGAAGCAGCCCTATGCGGCTTATGACAAAGTCGATTTCGACGTGCCCGTCGGCGTTAACGGTGACAGCTACGACCGTTACCTCGTGCGCATGGAAGAGATGCTGCAGTCGAACCGCATCGTGAAGCAGTGTATTGCTTGGCTGCGTGCCAATCCGGGACCGGTGATCACCGACAACCACAAGGTGGCACCGCCGCAACGTGAATCCATGAAATCCAACATGGAAGAGCTGATTCACCATTTCAAGCTGTTTACCGAAGGGATTCACGTGTCGCCGGGCGAAGCCTATGCGGCCGTCGAACATCCGAAGGGCGAATTCGGTATCTACTTCATCTCGGATGGCGCGAACAAGCCATACCGGATGAAGATTCGTGCTCCGGGCTTCGCTCATCTGGCCGCCATGGATGAAATGGCGACCGGGCACATGCTGGCCGACGTCGTTACGATCATCGGCTCCCAGGATATTGTTTTTGGCGAGATCGACCGCTGATGTTTTCCGCTGAAACCCTACAGAAATTTGCCCGCGAGGTCGCCAAGTATCCGGCCGACCAGAAACAGTCCGCAGTCATGGCCTGTCTGGCTCATGCTCAGGAAGAAAAGGGCTGGTTGCCACCCGAGGCGATCGAGGCTGTGGCCAACTATCTCAGTATGCCGCCGATCGCGGCCTACGAGGTCGCTTCGTTCTACAACATGTACGACCTCAAGCCGCTCGGCAAGTACAAGATCACGGTCTGTACCAACCTGCCGTGCGCGCTTTCCGGCGGTTATCACGCCGGCGAGTATCTGCAGCACAAGCTGGGTATTGGCTACAACGAGACCACTGCCGATGGCAAATTCACGCTGAAGGAAGGCGAGTGCATGGGCGCCTGCGGCGATGCGCCGGTGTTCATCGTCAATAACCGTTCGATGTGCAGCCACATGCATCCGGAACAGATCGACAAGCTGCTCGAGGAGTGCAAATAATGGCCATGATGGGGGCAATCAACCCGGTCCTGATGGCCGGTCTGAACGGTGACGACGGCTGGCACCTGAAGGATTACGTCGCGCGTGGCGGTTACGAGCAGCTGAAGCGCATCCTGCAAACCGGTCTGACCCAGGAAGACGTGATCAGCGAGGTCAAGAAATCCGCGTTGCGTGGTCGGGGCGGTGCGGGTTTTCCGACTGGACTGAAGTGGTCCTTCATGCCGCGCTCCTTCCCGGGTGACAAGTATGTCGTCTGTAACACCGACGAAGGTGAGCCGGGGACCTTCAAGGACCGTGACATCATGCGCTACAACCCGCATGCGGTCATCGAAGGAATGATTATTGCCGGCTTTGCGATGGGTGCCAGTCGCGGGTACAACTACGTTCACGGCGAAATCTGGGAAATCTACCAGCGCTTTGAGGCAGCCCTAGACGAGGCTCGCGCGGCCGGGTTGCTGGGCCAGAAGATTCTTGGCACCGAATTTTCCTTCGAGTTGTTCGCCCACCACGGTTACGGTGCCTACATCTGCGGCGAGGAAACCGCGCTGCTCGAATCGATCGAAGGCAAGAAGGGCCAGCCGCGCTTCAAGCCGCCGTTCCCGGCCTCCTTCGGTCTGTACGGCAAGCCGACGACGATCAACAACACGGAAACCTTTGCCTCCATTCCCTTCATCCTGAAGATGGGCGGCGAGGAGTTCCTCAACCTGGGCAAGCCGAACAACGGCGGCACCAAGCTGTTCTCGGTGTCCGGCCATGTCAATCGCCCGGGTAACTACGAAATTCCGCTTGGTACCTCGTTTGCACAACTGCTTGAAATGTGCGGCGGTATGAGAGGCGGACGCAAGCTGAAGGCAGTGATTCCTGGTGGGTCATCGGCGCCGGTATTGCCGGCCGAGGTGATCATGGATTGCACGATGGATTACGACTCGATCAGCAAGGCGGGTTCGATGCTCGGCTCCGGTGCCGTGATCGTCATGGACGAGACGGTGTGCATGGTCAAGGCGCTAGAGCGCTTGTCGTTCTTCTATCACGAAGAATCCTGCGGCCAGTGCACGCCCTGCCGTGAGGGAACGGCGTGGATGTACAAGGTGGTGCATCGCATCGAGAACGGTCAGGGCAAACCGGAGGATCTGGATCTGCTCAACAGCGTGCTCGGCAACATCGCCGGTCGTACCATCTGTGCGCTCGGTGACGCGGCAGCCTTCCCGGTGCAAAGCTTCATCAAGCATTTCGGCAAGGAGTTCGAGCACCACATCGAACACAAGACCTGTCTGGTGCCGAAGGACGTGCAGTGGGCCGGCAGCGGCTTCCACAAGATTCCGGCCTGACGGCCTGGTTGTCAAAGAAACTGGCTACAAGGTAGCGACATGCTAGAAATCGAAATCGACGGCAAGAAAGCGCAAGTGCCCGACGGCAGCACGGTGATGGATGCCGCGCAGCAGTTGGGTGTTTACATCCCGCATTTCTGCTATCACAAGAAACTCTCGATTGCCGCCAACTGCCGGATGTGTCTGGTGCAGGTCGAGAAGGCGCCGAAGCCGTTGCCTGCCTGCGCGACGCCGGTGACCAACGGCATGAAGGTGTTTACGCACTCCGATCTGGCGGTCAAGGCGCAGAAGGGGGTGATGGAATTCCTGCTGATCAATCACCCGCTCGACTGTCCGATCTGCGATCAGGGCGGCGAGTGTCAGTTGCAGGACATGTCCGTCGGTTACGGCCCGATGCAGAGCCGCTACACCGAGGAAAAGCACGTCGTCTTCCACAAGAACGTCGGTCCGCTGATTTCGATGGAGGAAATGAGCCGCTGCATCCACTGCACGCGCTGCGTTCGCTTCGGCCAGGAAATTGCTGGCGTGATGGAACTCGGCATGGCCAACCGCAACATGCACTCCGAGATCATGACTTTCGTCGGTCGCACGGTCGACTCCGAATTGTCGGGAAATATGATCGACCTGTGCCCGGTCGGCGCTCTGACTTCCAAGCCGTTCCGCTATACGGCCCGCTCTTGGGAGTTGCAACGCCGCAAGTCGGTCAGCCCGCACGATTCGGTGGGTGCCAATCTGGTCGTTCAGGTCAAGCACGACAACGTGATGCGCGTTTTGCCGCGCGAGAATGAAGCCGTCAATGAGTGCTGGATTTCCGACAAGGAACGTTTCGCCTACCAGGCCCTGAATTCCGATGAGCGCTTGACCCGTCCGATGGTCAAGCAGGGTGGGGAATGGCGGGAAGTCGACTGGAATGTGGCGCTGGACTATGTCGCTCACGGGCTGAAGGATGTTGCCCGCAATCATGGCGGCGATGCACTGGCGGCACTGGCGGCGCAGCATGCCACGGTTGAAGAACTCTTCCTGCTGGGCAAGGTTTTCAAGGGCCTGGGTAGCGGCAACATCGACTTCCGTCCTCGGCAAAGCGACTTTTCGAGCGACTTCAAGCGTGCCGGTGCGCCGTGGTTGGGCATGCGTCTGGCCGATATCAAGGATCTCGATGCCGCGCTCGTTGTCGGCTCTTTCCTGCGCAAGGATCATCCGCTGATCGCACAGCGTCTGCGTCAGGCAGCCAAGAAATATACCAAAGTAAGCCTGTTGTCGGTGACAGCCGACGACCAACTGATCAGTCTGCACGGTCGTCTGACGGTTGCGCCGTCGCAATTGGCTGCTGCGCTGGCGGCGATCGTCAAGGCGGCTGCCGAATCCAAGGGGGTTGCCGTTCCTGTCGACCTGACATCGGTCACTGTTTGCGAAGAAAGCCGCAAGATCGCGCAGAGCTTGCTGGAAGGCGAAAAGCGCGCGGTATTCCTCGGCAATGTGGCGACGCAATCTGCCGAGGCGACACAGATTCACCTGCTGGCCAACCTGTTGGGTGAATTGACCGGTGCCAGCGTCGGTTTCCTTGGCGAAGGTGCGAATACCGTTGGTGCTCACCTGGCCTGGGCCCTGCCGAGCAATGCCAATGCTCGTCAGATGTTCGAACAACCGCGCAAGGCCTATGTTCTGCTCGGCATCGAGCCTGAACTCGATTGCGCCAATCCACAGCAGGTATTGTCTGCACTCAAGCAGGCCTCAATGGTGGTGGCACTCTCCGCTTTCAAGCATGGGCCAGCGTTCGACTATGCCGACGTGATGTTGCCGGTTGCTCCTTATACCGAAACCTCCGGTACTTTCGTCAACATCGAAGGCCGCGTGCAGTCGTTCAATGGTGTGGTCAAGCCGCGCGGTGATGCCCGTCCGGCCTGGAAAGTGTTGCGAGTGCTGGGCAATGTCCTGAACCTGTCGGGCTTCGACTACACCAGCAGCGAGCAGGTTCGTGACGAGGTGCTCGGTACCGACGTTGAATTTGCCGCTGGCCTGAACAATGGCTTGAACGGCATTTCCATCGACTTGTCGGCGTCGACCGCAGCAGGCTTGCAACGGATTGCCGACGTGCCGATCCACTTTGCCGATCCGCTGGCCCGTCGTGCGCCGGCGCTGTTGCAGACGGCTGACGGCGTCGCGCCTACCCTGCGTGCTGCCGCCGCGACGCTGGCGGCCATCGGCGTCGAGCCCGGTGCATCGGTGCGGGTTCGTCAGGGCAATGGCGAGACCGTGCTGGTCGCCCGTCTCGACGACAAGGTGCCGGCCGGCTGCGTGCGCGTCGCCGCGGCGCATCCGACGACTGCGATGCTGGGCGAAATGTTCGGCGACATCTCCGTGGAGCGTGCATAAATGGACGCACTGATGAATTTCGGACAGGGTATGTTCGGCGGCGCCTGGCCGGCCGTATGGACCCTGATCAAGATTGTCCTGATCGTCGCGCCGCTGATGCTCGGGGTTGCCTACCTGACCTATTTCGAGCGGAAGGTGATCGGCTTCATGCAGGTGCGTATCGGTCCCAACCGGGTCGGTCCGCTTGGCCTGATTCAACCGATCGCCGATGGTCTCAAGCTGCTGCTGAAGGAAATCATCGTGCCGAGCGGCGCGAACAAGGCGGTGTTCATCATCGCTCCGATGCTGGCCATCGGGCCGGCGCTGGCCGTCTGGGCCGTCGTCCCCTTTACCGATTCCCTGGTGCTTGCCAACATTGATGCCAGCCTGCTCTATATCATGGCGATCAGTTCGATCGGGGTGTACGGCATCATCCTGTCCGGCTGGGCTTCGAATTCGAAATACGCCTTCCTCGGCGCCCTGCGTTCGGCGGCCCAGATGGTGTCCTACGAAATCGCGATGGGTTTCTCGCTGATCACCGTACTGATGATCTCGAATAGCCTGAATCTGGTCGATATTGTCAATGGCCAGGCCAGCGGGCGTTTTGCGGACTACGGCCTGGGCGTGTTGTCGTGGAACTGGTTGCCGCTGCTGCCGATGTTCGTGGTTTACCTCATTTCCGGTACCGCTGAGTTGAACCGCGCACCGTTCGATATCGCCGAAGGCGAGTCGGAAATCGTAGCCGGTTTCCACGTCGAATACTCCGGCATGGCCTTTGCGCTGTTCTTCCTGGCCGAATACGCGAACATGTTCCTGATCGCAGCGCTGACCTCGCTGCTCTTCCTCGGTGGCTGGCTGTCGCCGGTGGGCTTCCTGCCCGACGGAATTCTCTGGCTGTTCGCCAAGATGGCCTTCGTGCTTTTCCTTTTCCTGTGGTTCCGCGCCACCTTCCCCCGTTACCGTTACGACTTGCTGATGCGCCTTGGCTGGAAGGTTTTCCTGCCGTTGTGTCTCATCTGGCTGGTCGTGGTCGGGGTGTGGATGCTGTCACCGCTGAATATCTGGAACTGAGGAGAGACGAATGGGTTCGATGAAGGAAGTCTTCAACAGCCTCTTCCTCAAGGAGCTGTTGAAGGGCATGTCGGTGACGGGCAAGTATTTCTTTGCTCGCAAGATTACCGTGCAATACCCGGAGGAAAAGACGCCGCAGAGTTTCCGTTTCCGGGGGCTGCACGCATTGCGGCGTTATCCCAACGGCGAGGAGCGCTGTATCGCCTGCAAGCTGTGCGAAGCAATCTGTCCGGCCATGGCGATCACCATCGACGCCGAGCCGCGCGACGATGGCTCGCGCCGCACAACGCGCTACGACATCGATCTGACCAAGTGCATCTTCTGCGGTTTCTGCGAGGAAGCCTGTCCGGTCGATGCCATCGTCGAGACGCGCATTTTCGAATATCACGGCGAAAAGCGCGGTGATCTCTACTACACCAAGCAGATGCTGCTGGCCAACGGTGATCGCTACGAAGCGCAGATTGCCGAAGACCGCGCGCTGGATGCGACTTACCGCTGACAGGATACCGAGATGGATTTCCCGACCTTCGTCTTCTTTTTCCTCTCCGCGATTCTGGTTTTCGCCGCGTTGCGCGTGATCACGGCGCGCAATCCGGTCTATGCCGCCCTGCACCTGATGCTTGCCTTCTTTACCTGCGGCGGCATCTGGGCACTGCTGCAGGCCGAGTTTCTGGCGATTGCAATCATTCTGGTGTATGTCGGCGCGGTGATGGTGCTGTTCCTGTTCGTCGTCATGATGCTTGACATCAATCTGGACCGTATCCGTCAGGGCTTCTGGAACTATCTGCCGCTGGGGGCTGTGCTCGGTTTTCTGATGGTGCTCGAAATGGGCCTGGTGCTGGGCAGCAAGTACTTCCAGGTGCCGGCGGCGGAAGCCGTGGTGCCGGCGGGGGTTTCGAACACCAAGGAAATCGGGGCGCTGATGTTCACCGACTACGTCTACCCGTTCGAATTGGCCTCCATCATCCTGCTGGTCGGCATGATCGCCGCCATCGTCCTGACCTATCGCGGGCCGAAGAAATCGAAGATTTCCAACCCGAATACGCAGGTCTTCGTAAAGGCCAAGGACCGCATGCGCGTGGTTCAGATGCCTGTTGAAAAAGACTGATCCGGGGCCAACATGCTGACGCTTTCCTTATCCCATTTCCTGATCCTCGGCGCGATCCTGTTCGCGATCAGCGTGGTCGGCATCTTCCTCAACCGGAAGAATCTGATCGTCCTGCTGATGGCCATCGAACTGATGCTGCTTGCGGTCAACATGAATTTCGTCGCGTTTTCGCATTATCTGGGCGATCTCTCCGGACAGATTTTCGTTTTCTTCATCCTGACCGTCGCGGCGGCCGAGGCAGCTATCGGCCTGGCCATCCTGATCGTGCTGTTCCGCAACCTCAAGAGCATCCATGTGGATGACCTGGGCAGCCTGAAGGGTTAATCCATGGAAATGCAAAACCTCTACCTGCTCGTTCCGCTGGCGCCGCTTGTCGGCGCGATGATCGCCGGCCTTTTCTGTCGCGTGATTCCCCGCTGGCTGGCCCATACCGCGACGATTGCCGGCGTGGCGACGGCTTTCGTCGCTTCGCTGATCATCTTCAAGGATGTGACCGCCGGCAATACCTTCAACGGCCCGGTCTACACCTGGCTGACCAGCGGTGATTACACCTTCGAAATCGGTTTCCTGATCGATACGCTGACCGCGACGATGATGCTGGTCGTCACCTTCGTCTCGCTGATGGTGCATATCTACACCATCGGCTACATGCATGACGATCCCGGTTACAACCGCTTCTTCAGCTACATCTCGCTGTTCACCTTCTCGATGTTGATGCTGGTGATGGCCAACAACTTCACCCAGCTGTTCTTCGGCTGGGAAGCGGTCGGCCTGGTTTCGTACCTGCTGATCGGTTTCTGGTACACCCGCCCGACGGCGATCTTCGCCAATATGAAAGCCTTCCTGGTCAATCGTGTCGGCGACTTCGGTTTCATCCTTGGCATCGGCCTGGTTCTGGCCCATTTCGGTACGCTCGATTACGCCGAAGTCTTCAAGCAGGCCCCCGGTTTTGCCAATGCGACCATCAATATCTGGGGCGACCAGCAGTGGTCGTTGATGACGGTTACCTGCATCTGCCTGTTCATCGGCGCGATGGGCAAGTCGGCACAGGTGCCGCTGCACGTCTGGCTGCCCGATTCGATGGAAGGTCCGACCCCGATCTCGGCGCTGATCCACGCAGCCACCATGGTCACCGCCGGTATTTTCATGGTCTCCCGAATGTCGCCGCTGTTCGAGCTATCGACCACGGCCTTGTCCTTCGTCATCGTCATCGGCGCGATCACGGCTTTGTTCATGGGTTTCCTCGGCATCATCCAGAACGACATCAAGCGGGTGGTAGCCTACTCGACGCTGTCGCAACTTGGTTACATGACCGTCGCCTTGGGCGCCTCGGCCTACTCCGTGGCTATCTTCCACCTGATGACGCACGCTTTCTTCAAAGCGTTGCTGTTCCTCGGCGCCGGCTCGGTGATCATCGGCATGCATCACGATCAGGACATCCGTAACATGGGCGGTCTGCGCAAGTACATGCCGATCACCTGGATCACGTCGCTGATCGGCTCCCTGGCCCTGATCGGTACCCCCTTCCTGTCGGGCTTCTATTCGAAGGACTCGATCATCGAGGCGGTTGCCCTGTCCGATATTCCGGGTGCCGGTTTTGCCTACTTCGCCGTCCTCGCCGGTGTCTTTGTCACGGCCTTCTACTCCTTCCGGATGTATTTCCTGGTCTTCCACGGCGAAGAGCGTTTCGGCAAGGACGATGGTCACGACGCCCATGCGCATCATGACGACAATCACGATGCGCACCATCACGGCCTGGCACCGGGGCAGAAGCCGCACGAAACACCTTGGGTCGTGACGCTGCCGCTGATCCTGCTGGCAATTCCGTCGATGCTCATCGGTTACGTGGCGATCGAGCCGATGGTGTTCGGCGACTATTTCAAGGACGTGATCTTCATCGACCATCATGCGCATCCGGCGATGGAACATCTGGAGCATCACTTCCATGGTGCCGCAGCGATGGGTATGCATGCCTTTACCACGCTCCCGTTCTTCCTGGCGCTGGCTGGCGTCGTCCTGTCCTGGTTCTTCTACATGAAGCGCCCCGAGATTCCAGCCGCCATTGCCCGCCGTTTGTCCGGTGTGATTACGGTGCTCGAGAATAAGTACTACTTCGACAAGATCAACGAGTTCGTTTTTGCCGGCGGCGCACGCATGCTGGGCAAGGTTTTCTGGCGCGGCGGCGACGTCGGCCTGATCGACGGCTTGATCGTCAATGGTTCCGCCAAACTGGTTGGTTGGGTGGCTGCCATCAGCCGCCTGTTCCAGACCGGCTACGTCTATCACTATGCATTCACGATGATCATCGGCCTGTTCGTGCTGATGACCTTGTGGATCAATCGCGCCTAACGGACAGCTCGCAGAACAGCAAGGAATAACATGTCGAATTACCCGTTGCTATCTCTCGCCATCTGGATTCCCATCGTTGCCGGTCTGCTCGTGCTGGCCACCGGTGGCGACCGTAATGCGCCCTTGGCCCGGCTGCTTGCTCTGCTCGGGTCGATTGCCGCATTCGTGGTGACGATTCCGCTCTGGACCGGTTTCGATCATGCCTTCGTCGGCATGCAGTTTGTTGAACTGGAAAGCTGGATTCCGCGCTTCAACATCAACTACCACCTCGGCGTTGATGGCATCTCGATGCTCTTCGTCGTCCTGAACGCCTTCATCACGATCATTGTCGTCGCCGCCGGTTGGGAAGTGATCCAGGAAAAGGTCGGCCAATACATGGCTGCTTTCCTGATCATGTCCGGTCTGATGAACGGCATCTTCACTGCACTCGACGGTATCCTGTTCTACGTCTTCTTCGAAGCTTCGCTGATCCCGCTTTACCTGATCATCGGTGTCTGGGGCGGTCCGAACCGTGTTTACGCAGCGTTGAAGTTCTTCCTCTACACGCTGATGGGCTCGCTGCTTTTCCTGGTCGCCCAGATGTACCTCTATTTCCAATCCGGTGGCAGCTTTTCCATTCTTGAGTGGCACAAGTTGCCACTGGAGCTCGGACCGCAGATCTGGATCTTCCTGGCCTTCCTGATCGCCTTTGCGGTAAAGGTGCCAATGTGGCCGGTGCACACCTGGCTGCCCGATGCCCACGTTGAAGCGCCGACCGGCGGTTCGATCGTACTGGCCGCCATCGGCCTGAAGCTGGGGGCCTACGGTTTCCTGCGCTTCTCGTTGCCGATTGCCCCGGATGCGTCGCACGAGTTGTCCACCTTCGTGATCGCCCTGTCGCTGATCGCGGTCGTCTACATCGGTTTCGTCGCCCTGATCCAGGCCGACATGAAGAAGCTGGTGGCGTATTCGTCGATTGCGCACATGGGCTTCGTCACGCTGGGTTTCTTCATGTTCAGTGCGCTGGGCATCGAAGGTGCGTTGGTTCAGATGATCTCGCATGGCTTCGTTTCCGGTGCCATGTTCTTCTGTATCGGCGTCATGTACGACCGTGTTCATAGCCGTCAGATCGCTGATTACGGTGGTGTGGTCAACACCATGCCGAAGTTCGCCGCGCTGTTCATGCTGTTTTCGATGGCCAACGCCGGCCTGCCGGCTACCTCCGGCTTTGTCGGTGAGTTCATGATCATCCTGGGCGCTGTAAAGCTCAATTTCTGGGTTGCCTTTGCTGCCGCCACGTCGCTGATTCTCGGCGCCGCCTACACCCTGTGGATGTACAAGCGGGTCATCTTCGGCGATGTCGCCAACGAGCATGTCGCCGAACTGAGCGACATCAATGCCCGCGAATTCGTCATCCTCCTGGTGCTGGCTGCATGCACCCTGTGGATGGGTGTCTATCCGCAACCCTTCACCGATGTCATGCACGCCTCGGTCAACGACCTGCTGCATCACGTGGCCATCAGCAAGATTCAATAAACGGTAGCCGACATGTTCGACAATTTCGTTGTCCCCGATCTCCTGCCCGCCGCCCCGGAACTGTTCCTGGTCTTCATGGCGCTGGCTATTCTGATGATCGACCTGTTCGTCAAGGACAGCCGTCGTACCGTGACGTTCGCCCTGGCCCAGCTGACGCTGGTCGGCTGTGCTGCCATCCAGATATTCACCAGCAGCCAGGAAGTTGCCTACACCTTCGCCAACATGTTTGTCGATGACGTGATGGCCGACCTGCTGAAACTCTTTGTCTACATGACGATGATCGTCGTGCTGTTCTACTCGCGTGCCTACGTGATCGACCGTCCGGCGATGAACAAGGGCGAGTACTACATCCTGGCCTTGTTCGCGACGCTGGGCATGATGGTGATGATTTCCGCCAACAACTTCATCGCCATCTACGTCGGCCTTGAACTGTTGTCGTTGTCGCTTTACGCCATGGTGGCGATGAATCGCGAATCGCTGGCGGCGACCGAAGCGGCGATGAAGTATTTCATCCTCGGTGCCCTGGCTTCCGGCTTGCTGCTTTACGGCATGTCGATGATCTATGGCGCGACCGGAACCCTGGAAATCACGCAGATTTCGGAAACCCTGCTCAGCGGCGAAGTCAACAAGACGGTGCTGGTCTTCGGCCTGGTTTTCCTGGTCGCCGGTCTGGCCTTCAAGCTTGGTGTCGTTCCGTTCCACATGTGGGTGCCGGACGTTTATCAGGGTTCGCCGACGGCGGTCACGCTGATCATCGGTTCGGCCCCCAAGCTGGCGGCCTTCGCCATCGTCATGCGTCTTCTGGTCAGCGGCCTGATCACCCTCGCTCAGGACTGGCAGAACATGCTGATCATCCTGTCGGTGCTGTCGATGGCCGTCGGCAACCTGGCGGCCATCGCGCAGACCAACATCAAACGGATGCTGGCTTACTCCGCCATCTCGCATATGGGCTTCATGTTGCTCGGTGTGGTCACCGGTCTGGTTGGCGGCGACTTGCGTTATGCCCCGAATGCCTACAGCTCGGCGATGTTCTACGTCGTTTCGTATGTCCTGATGTCGGTAGCCGCCTTCGGCATGATCCTGATGATGTCGCGGGCCGGTTTCGAAGCCGACGAACTGGACGACTACAAGGGGCTCAACAAGCGTTCGCCGTGGTTTGCCGGCATCATGCTGATGATCATGTTCTCGATGGCGGGTGTGCCGTTCTTTGTCGGCTTCTTTGCCAAGTTCTCGGTACTGCAGGCGGTTGTCGCTTCCGGGCAGATCTGGCTGGCGATCGTGGCGGTTCTGTTCTCGCTGATCGGCGCCTTCTACTACCTGCGCGTCGTCAAGCTGATGTACTTCGACAAGCCGATCGAGGATACCCCGATCAGCGCACCGCTCGACGTGCGCGTGCTGGTCTCCGCGAACGGCCTGGCCATTGCCGCGCTTGGCCTGTTCCCGAACGTGCTGATGACGATCTGCGGTTATTCGTTGCTGCGTTCGCTTTGACGCGCACTTTGTGCATGTTTGCCTCGAACGCCCCGCTTGCGGGGCGTTTTCATTTGGGAGAGCGTGAATGACAACGCCCGACAGTCATCTGATCGAAACCGCTATCGCCAGCGAAAGCGTTTTTGACGGCGTCTTGCTGCATGTGCGCAAGGATCGTGTTCGTTTGCCAAACGGCGAGGAATCGGTCCGGGAGTACATCTCCCATCCCGGGGCGGTCGTCATCCTCGCTTTTTTGCCGGATGGTCGGCTGCTTTTCGAACGTCAGTTCCGTTATCCACTGCGCCGGGTTTTTCTCGAACTACCGGCCGGCAAGATCGACCCGGGTGAGGATGTCCTCGAAACGGCACGCCGTGAGTTACGCGAAGAGACCGGCTACGATGCCGGAAGTTGGCAACATCTCGGGGTGATGCATCCCTGTATCGGTTACTCCGACGAGAGAATCGAGATATTCGCCGCGCGCGATCTGCAACGCTCGGCCGGGGGGCAGCAACTCGATCACAACGAGTTTCTGGAACTGGTCACCATGTCGCCGGAGGAGGCCAAGCAGGCGGTTTGGGACGGGCGGATCACCGATGCCAAGACGATCACCAGTCTGTTCTGGCTTGGCAAGCCGTGAAATTGACGAAATTTACGGTCGACCGCAAGCTTGAGGGGTTTTTGACTGTTACTCGGTGGAATGATGTCCAAGTATTTGGTGCCTTACAACAGTTTCCACGATCTGCTTGAGGCGGATTCGCTTGATCATCTGGTTGCTCGTGCTCAGCGATTGGTTGAAACGCTCGGCCTCGATAAATTCGTCTTTGGCGGTTATTCGGCGCTCGCCGAGCCGGGCAGCGACCCGCTGATCCTGGGCAGTTATCCTCTGGCATGGCAGGAGCGCTATCGGCAGTTGCAGTTCCAGTCGATTGATCCCTGTGTGAGGCATTTCCGGAGTTCGCTCTACCCGGTCGTCTGGACGCGCAGGTTCTTCGCTGATCCAGCAGCCCTCGGCATGCTAGAGGAAGCGCGGTGCCATGGGATTTTTTCGGGTATCACCTGTCCTGCACCGCTCAGTTCCATCGGTCAGTTCTGCATGAGCGCGACCAATGGTGACAACATTGAGACTTCCTCCATCCACATGGCGGAGCGAGTGCCGGAAATCCACCTGTTGTCGAGCTTCTTTCTCGAGGCTTTTCGTGGCATGCGCCACGAAGCGCAGGCAGCCGTTGAACTGACCAAGCGCGAATGCCAGTGTCTGAGTCTGGCTGCCAACGGCTGCCGTGATGGAGATATTTCGGAAAAACTGAGGATTTCGGTACGCACCGTCGTTTTTCATCTGAATAATGCGCGCCGAAAGCTGGGTGCCAGCAATCGCAGTCAAATGATTGCCCGTGCCATCGTACTTGGTACTGTCACTCCCTGAATCCTGCTTATCGCATCGAAACCTGCGTGTTTCGACAGCTAGACGCTTCCCCAGCGTCGATCGGACAATTGCCCGGTAAAACAACAGGGCATGGCCGCCAGGAGAGCTCTTGGCGAGGCTGTATGCCCGAGCGGTTTTTATGAATGTGCCGAAGCAATTTCTATCGGGGGATCTGGGGATATGCCTTACAAACAAAAAAGTGCGCGCGCTGCCGGAGGCGCAGTGTTTGCCGTGGCGTTGATGGCCTTGTCGGGGTGCGCGACGCTTGATCCGGAGGCCTTGAAACCGGCGGAAGTCATGCAAACGGTGCAGGCGGATAAGGCGAAACTGGCAGAGGGTGTGGAGCCGCTGTCTGGCCCGCTGACGCTGGAGGAAGCGATTGCCCGGGCGATCAAGTACAACGCCGACGGTCGATTGAAGGCGATGGAAGAGGCTGTGGCCTACGGTACCTTCGACGCCGGCCGTTACGACATGTTGCCGCGTCTGGTGGCGGCGGCCGGGTATCGTTACCGGAACAACGATCTGATCTCGCGCAGCGAGGATTCGGTGACCGGCCTGCCGTCGCTGGCCAATCCCTATATATCGTCGAGCCGCGAGGCGACGACGACGGACCTGGGATTCTCGTGGAGCCTGCTCGATTTCGGGCAGAGCTACTTCGCCGCTAAGCAGAATGCCGACCGCGTCCTGGTCGCCAGTGAAAGGCGGCGCAAGGCGGTGCACACGCTGGTCCAGGATGTGCGCACGGCTTATTGGCGCGTGGTTGCCGCGCAGACGCTGGGCGATTCGCTGCGGGGCACGATCCGCGAAGCCGAAACCGTGCTGGCCGATGCCGGGCAGGCGGAAAAAGAGCAGCTGCGCTCACCGCTCGAACCGTTGCGCTACCAGCGCCAGTTGCTGGAAAACCTGCGTCTGCTCGAAGTCATCGAGCATGAACTCTCCACTGCCCGGATCGAATTGTCGAGCCTGGCCAGTTTGCCGCTGGTGCAGAACCTGCGGGTGATCGAACCGGCGGCGGCGATTTCGACTGCTTGGCTCGAAGTACCGGTCGATCAGATGGAAGAGCAGGCGCTGTCAAGTAACCCGGATTTGCGCGAGAGCATGTACAACACCCGCATCGCCCAGCAGGAAACCCGGCGCACCTTGCTCAGGTTGTTTCCCGGGCTGTCGTTCAACTACGCGCTGAGACACAGCAACGACCGTTTCCTGATCAACCAGACCTGGAACGATGCCAGCGCGCAGATATCTTTCAACCTGCTCGGCCTGCTGGCGATGCCGGCGCAGTTTCGTCTGGCCGAAGCGGGGGTGGCGCTTGCCGATCAAAAGCGGATGACGACGCAGATGGCGGTATTGACCCAATTGCACATTGCGCGTCAGCAATATGCCAATGCCGCCCGGCAGTTCGAGCGGGCGGACGCCATCGCCAATGTCGACGGGCGTATTCTCACGCACGTGAGCCATCAGGAGCAGGCCGAGAAACAGACCCGGCTCGAACGGGTGGCGCAGCGGACGTCCAGCATTCTCTCCAGCCTGCGCCGCTACCAGGCCCTGTCGAACGCCCAGGGGGCCGCTTCCCGGCTGCAGGCGACGCTGGGGCTGGAACTGACGGTGGCCGGCAACGACCGGATGTCGCTGGCGGAATTGACGACCGCGGTGGCGCAGTCGCTGAAGACCTGGGAAAGCGGCCGCCTGCCGCCCTTGCCGGTCGAAAAATCCTTGCCTAGCGGGGGTTGAATGCATGTCAGCCCTGTCTGGACTGGCTGCTGGCCGACATTGTCTTGCCATTGTGCTGATGCTCGCGGTACCTGTATCGGCCTTCGCTACCTCCCCCGCAGCCGTTACGCCGAAGCCTGCGGTCAACGCGCTTGAGAAGCGGGAAATCCGCGCTCAGCTTGCGCCGCGCCGCTACACCACGCTGGCCGCCGAGATCGGTGCCAAGATCAGCCGTCTGCCGGTGCCGGAAGGCGGTGCGTTCAAGGCCGGGCAGGCCTTGGTGCAGTTCGATTGTTCGCTGCAGCAGGCGCAACTGAACAAGGCGAAGGCGGCACTTGGGGCGGCGGAAAAGGTCTGGCAGGCTAACCAGCGTCTGGCTGAACTCAATTCGGTCGGCAAGGTGGAATTGCAGACCTCGGAAGCCGAAGTGCTGAAGGCGCGCGCCGAGGTCGCGGCGAATGCGGCGGTGGTCGGCAAGTGCGGCATCGCCGCGCCGTTTTCCGGGCGGGTGGCCGAGCAGCGGGCACGCGAACAGCAATACGTCCAGCCCGGCGCGCCGATTCTCGACATCATCGACGACTCGGCACTGGAACTCGAATTCATCGTGCCGTCGAAATGGCTGGCTTGGATCAGGGCCGGTACCGGCTTCCAGGTGCATATCGACGAAACCGCCCGGACTTATCCGGCCAAGGTCCAGCGCATCGGCGCCAGGGTCGATCCGGTCAGCCAGTCCGTCAAATTGAACGCCGTCATCGACGGCAAGTTTCCCGAACTCATCGCTGGCATGAGCGGCAAGGTCGTCATGACGCCGCCGGCCGGCCAGTAACCCCCGTATTTCGCGAGGTTGACATGAACCGCACTTGCCGCTCGATCTGGAACGAGGTCCGCCGTACCTTCATCGCCACCGCCGAATCGGTTCGCGCCAGGGGAAAACCGGCTTCCGGCAGTCGAGGACTCGACCGCTCGCTGGCCTCGCTGGCCGCGGGCGAACTGCTGGCGGACCGCGCTCATGGCGCCCTGGCGCCGCCGTCGGCATGGCTGCGCAGCACGCTGCGTCCGCTGGCGCTGGAGCAGCGTTTCATGTTCGATGGCGCGGCGGTTGCCACCGTGGTCGACGCTCACGTCGCCGATACGGCCCTGACCGATGCGTTGACGGCGGTTGAGGCAACTGCGGCGCAGACTGAACAGGGTGCCGCCGAACGAACTGGCGACAGCAAAGCTTCGCTGGTGCCTCAGGTCGTGCGCGAGGCTGACCCTGCCCTGAATAATGGCCGCAGGGAAGTCGCCTTCGTCGATACCGCCATTGGCGATTGGCAGACCTTGGTCGCTAGCATCCGTCCCGGCGTGGAAGTGGTATTGCTGGATGCCGGAGAAAGCGGTCTGGCGCAGATGGCGGCATGGGCGCAGACCCATTCCGGTTACGACGCGATCCATCTGCTTTCACACGGCTCGACTGGTGTCATTTACCTGGGGCAGGACAAACTGACGCAGAGTCGTCTGGACGATGCCGGGGTGAAGGCAGATCTGGCCGCGCTCGGCGCTGCATTGACGGCCGATGGCGACCTGCTGATCTACGGCTGCTCCACCGCGGCTGGAGATGCCGGACAGCGCTTCATCGCCGCCCTTTCCAGCATCACCGGCGCCGACGTGGCTGCCTCCGACGATGCCACCGGTGCGGCTCGACTGGGGGGGGATTGGACGCTGGAACAGTCGGCGGGCAATATCGAAACTGCCATCGTTCTGGCGGCTGGCAGCGAGAATGCCTGGGACCATGAGTTGGCGACCGTCGATTTCAGTTCCACGAAAACCGTTGCCGCCGATTACTCAAGCGCGTCGGTGACCGTATCGGGTGTCACCATTACCGGGTCAAGCTCCAGCTCAGCTGGGGTCAATATTACTGACCAGGATGCAATTTACGACACAAGTTACGGGGGAACGCTTTACAAGCGCAGCGGACTCGAGGAAGGAGGCGCTCCCGATTCCGCTCCACTGGTTATCAGCTTCAGTTCGGCCGTTAACCTGACATCCCTGAATTTAATTCTTTTTTGGGTGGATTTTGCGTTAACAGGGACAGGCTCGGAGTCGGTCGTAAAACTCCTGCTCACCCCTACAGGCGGGTCGAATTCCGCAGTGACCGCGACGTTCTTGGACAATAACTGGGATGGCACCGCCAATCTGAATTGGACCGGGGTGACCAGCGTCAGCATCACGCGTGTCGCCTATTACAACAGCGATACGACCATGGCCATCGGTGTCGATGACATCGTTTTCACCACCGGCCCGACGGGACCGACAGTGAGCGATGCCAACATTTCAGTGACCAGCGCCGGCACCGGTACCGGCGGCGCCTATAAAGTGGGCGATACCGTCACTGCGAAATGGAACAACACCTCCGGTGGTGAAAATCAATCCGGCATCACCGGCGTGACCATGGACTTCTCGGCCTTCGGCGGCGGGACGGCGGTGACCGCCAGCAATGACGGATCGGGGAACTGGACCGCCAGTTACACCATCACCTCGGGGACCATCGATGCCGCCAATCTGAACGTGTCGGTCAAGGCAACGGATGGCAACGGCAGCACCACCACCGCCGACAGCAGCAACCTGACGGTGGACAACCAGGCTCCGACCGTGACCGATGCCAGGATTTCCATTTCCGGCGCTACCGGCACCGGTGGTGCCTACAAGACCGGCGATACCGTCACCGTGACTTGGAACAACACCGGGGCGGGCGACAACAATGCCGATATCTCCTCGGTCAGCGCGGATTTTTCGGCTTTTGGCGGCGGTACGGTTGCCGCCAGTAATTCTGGTGGGAGCTGGACTGCTTCCTATGTCATCGCCGCCGGCTCCATCGATGCCATCAACCGCAACGTGTCGCTTACCGTCACTGACGACGCCGGGAACATCACTACGCGGACCGACAGCAGCAACGCCACCGTGGACAATCAGGCGCCCACGGTCAACGACGCCAATATCTCCATTTCCGGCGCTAGCGGTGCGGGTGGGGTGTACAAGGCCGGTGACACGGTAACGGCTACCTGGAACAACACCGGGGCCGGCGATAACAACGCCGATACCCTTGCCGCCGTGACCTTCGACTTTAGTGCTTTCGGTGGCGGCGCGGCGGTGGCCGCGACCAATGTCGGCGGCACCTGGACCGCCACTTACGTCATCGCCGCCGGGTCGATCAACGCCACCAACCGCAACGTGTCCGTCACCGTCACCGACAATGCCGGCAACACCACCACCCGGGCGGATACCAGCAACGCCAGCGTGGACAACCAGGCTCCCTCGGTCAGCTCGGTCTCGGTGCCGACCAACGCCACCTACGGCAACAACCAGAATCTGGATTTCACCGTTAATTTTGACGAAAACGTCACTGTCGATACCACGGGGGGCACGCCGCGCATCGCCTTGACCATCGGGGCCACCACCCAATACGCCAGCTATGTCTCGGGATCCGGCACCTCGGCGCTGGTGTTCCGCTACACCGTGGAAAGCGGGCTCAGCGACACGGATGGCATCACTGTCGGTGCCTTGTCCGTCAATGGCGGCAGCCTGAAGGACAGCGCTGGCAACAACGCCGCCGTCATCTTGAACAGTGTCGGTGCCACGACATCGGTACTGGTGGATTCCGCAGGACCGACCTTGTCGTCCTCGACTCCCGCCGACAATGCCACGGGGGTTTCCCCGTCGGCCAATATCGTTCTGAATTTCAACGAAAACGTTGCCAAGGGTACGGGCAACATCGTCATCAGGAAGACGTCCGACAATTCGGTGGTCGAAACCATCGCCGTCGGCGATGCCAAGGTCTCGGTCAGCGGCACGCAGGTGACTATCAATCCCGATGCGACCTTGCTCGACAGCACGGAATATTACGTCCTGATCGACAGCGGTGCCTTCACCGACAGCCACAGCAACGCCTATGCGGGGATTTCCTCGACCACGGCACTCAGCTTCACCACCACCGATACGGCACCGCCGCTGCTGTCGTCGTCATCGCCGGCAGACAACGCCACCGCGATCGCGGCCAATGCCGACATCGTGCTGACCTTCAATGAAAGCGTCGTCAAGGGCACCGGCAATATCGTCATCAAGAAGACGTCAGACGATTCCGTCGTCGCCACCATCGATGTCACCAGCGGACAAGTCACGATCAGCGGCAGCGTGGTAACCATCAACCCCACCAGCGATCTGGCTTTCGGCACCGAGTATTACGTTCAGATCGATGCCGGAGCCATCAAGGATCTGTCCAACAACAATTATGCCGGCATCGGCGACACCACCAGCCTGTCCTTCACCACCGGCGGCCCCAGCGTCACTGGAGTGACCGGCGTCGATGGCAGTTACAAGGCCGGCGACACCGTGGACATCACGGTCACCTTCGACGGGGCGGTGGACGTCACCGGTTCGCCCACCCTGACCCTGGCCAACGGCGCCACGGCCCTCTATGTTTCGGGCAGCGGCACCTCCGCACTGGTGTTCCGCTATACCGTGGCGGCGGGCAATACTTCTGCTGACCTGGACTATGCCAGCACCAGCGCCCTGTCCCTGGCGGGTGGAACCATCATCGCCAATGGCGGATCGGTCGCAGCGGTTCTGACCCTACCCACCCCCGGCGCGACCGGTTCGCTGGGCGATAACCAGAACATCTTCGTGGACACCACGGCGCCGACCGTTACCTCGATTGTTCGGCAAACCCCCTCTTCGGGAACCACCAACGCCGACACGCTGGTGTACCGCGTCACCTTTGGCGAAGCGGTCACCAACGTGGATGCTGCCGACTTCATCGTGACGGGGACCACGGGAACCGTGACCAACGTGGCCTCGGCAGGCGGCAATGCCTACGACATCACCGTCTCCGGCGGCGATCTGGCCAGCCTGAACGGCACTGTCACGCTGGGTTTCGCCGGAGGGCAGAACATTGCCGACAGCGCCGGCAATGCCCTGTCCAGCACCACGCCCAGCGGCACCAACCATGCCACCTATACCCTGGACAACACGGCGCCGACGGTGAGTTCGATCACCCGCCAGACGCCGTCCTCGTCGCCCACCAACGCCGATTCCATTACCTGGCGAGTGACTTTCGCGGAAGCGGTGAGCAACGTCGATGCCACGGATTTCAGCGTTTCGGGCACCACCGGCACGGTGACCAGCGTGGTGTCGGCAGGCGGCAATGCCTACGATGTGACCGTGTCGGGCGGCAATCTCGCCTCGCTGGACGGTACCGTCATCCTGTCTTTCGCCGGTGGCCAGAACATCGCCGACAGCGCCGGCAACGCCCTGAGCGTCACCACGCCCACCGGCACCAACGATGCCGGTTTCGTCATCGACAACACCGCCCCCGGTGCCCCCACGCTGGCGGCGACCGGTGGAGGGACGTCGACGTCCGTGACGCTCAGCGGGACGTCGACGGCCAATGCCACGGTCGAGATTTACCATGGCGCCACCGTGCTGGGGACCGTCACCGCCGACGGCACCGGTGCCTACACCTTTACCACCACCCTGGCGGCAGGGACGTATACGCTGACGGCCAAGGCCCGGGATCCGGCGGGCAATGAAAGCGCCGCCTCGGCTCCGGCCAGCGTCACCGTGAACAGCGAGGCCCCGCCACCGGTGATCAACGAGCCGCCCGCTCCGATGGAAACACTGCCGACACCGATGCCACCAACGTTCGACCTTCTGTCGCCGACGCTTAGCCCGGGAGTGAACCCGCTGGACAATACCGTACCGTCGGTTTCCATTATGGTGCCGACCTTGGGCCTAGTCATGGCAAGCGAAATACCGCGGTTTTCCGGCACCTTGATGACCGTACCGTCGGTCCCCGGCGGTTTCCAGGTAGTTGTGTTGCCGGGTGCGGCGGCAGGCGGCGATACGCTGATGGTCAACCGGGGAGTGCCCGATATGGTGGTGGAATCCGGCGGTGCACTCCAGCTCGTCATTCCGGCCGATGTCTTTGCCCATACCAATCCGCAAGCCAGCGTCCAATTGCGGATGACGCTGGCCGACGGGCGGCCGTTGCCGAGTTGGGTGAGCTTCGATCCGCGTACCGGGAAACTGAACGGCGTGCCGCCGGCCGGTTTCAATGGCGATCTGGTTGTTCGCCTGGTGGCGCGCGACAGCCAGGGCCGCGAGGCGGTGACTACCTTCCGCCTGGTGGTCGGCAAGGAGCGTCAGGCACCCGAAGGACGTAGCAGCCTGTCCGAGCAGTTACGCCTGGCGGCGCGTCCGTCGGGCATGGCGGAACGCCTGGCAGCACTGTCGCAAAGTATCGAGGCGGCGCGCCGCCTGCGTGCATGACGGACGCGAGGCCAGGGCAGAACAATCCGCTGCTGGTTTTTCTCGATCTCTGCCACCGCGCCCGGGCGGCGGTGGGGAACGAGGAACTGGCCTTCCTCGCGGTCAACGACACCCGGCGGCTGGTTGCCTACCGTCAGGCGGCGTTGTGTTTCGTCGGGCAAGGCGTCGTGGCCCTGTCCGGCGTCGTGCAGCCGGAAGCCAATGCGCCCTACGGGCATTGGCTGCTCAAGCTGCAAGGGCATTTGCTCGATACGGCCGCCGACGAGCAGCCGCGCCGCTTGATGGCAGGCGATCTACCGGACGAACTGGCGAACGAATGGACGGACTGGCTGCCGGCCCATGCCTTGTGGCTGCCGCTGGCGGCAAGCGTACGTCACCCGGGCAGTACGGCCGGCGGTCTGCTGCTGGCTGGCGATGCTGCCTGGAACGACGATGAATTGGCGCTGCTCGCTGAATGGCGGGGTGCCTGGCAGCATGCCTGGTTGGCCCTGTTCCGGCCGCCGCGCTGGTCGCCGCGGCAATGGTGGCGAGGTTTCCGGGGCTGGCTGCACGGGGCTGGCGATGGCAAATGGTGGCGGCGACGTCCGCTGCAGTTGCTGCTCGGTGCCTTGCTGGTGGCGCTGTTTCCGGTACGCCTGAGCGTGCTGGCGCCGGGGGAACTGGTGCCGGCCAATCCGGCGGTGATCCGGGCGCCGCTCGACGGCGTGATCGGACAGTTCCACGTTCAGCCCAACGAGGGGGTCAAGGCCGGGCAAGCCCTGTTCAGCTTCGACGAAGCATCGCTGACCAGCCGGCTGGCGGTGGCTCACCAGGCGTTGGCGACGGCCGAGGCCGAATACCGGCAGTTCGCTCAACTGGCACTGGCCGACAGCAAGTCGAAAGGGCAGCTTGCACTGTTGCTCGGCAAGATCGGAGAACGGCGTGCCGAGGCCGAATTCCTGGCCGGCCAACTCGAACGTTCGCGGGTGGTGGCGCCCCAGGACGGTATCGCCATCTTCGACGACCCGGGCGAGTGGATCGGAAAACCGGTGCAGACCGGCGAGCGGGTGATGCGCGTGGCGGCGCCGCAAGACGTCGAGATCGAGGCCTGGGTGCCGATCGGCGATGCCATTCCTCTGGACGGGGGGGCGCCGGTCAAGCTTTACCTGGCGGCCAGTCCGTTTGCCGCCGTGACTGGCGAACTGCGTTACCTGAACCACGATGCGGTGCCGCGGCCGGACGGCAATTATGCCTACCGGGCACGCGCCCGCATGGCCGATGCTGGCGACCGGCGCGTCGGTCTCAAGGGGACGGCCAAGTTGTCCGGTGGCTGGGTGCCGCTCGTTTATTGGGCGCTGCGCCGACCGCTGGCCGGCATCCGCCAGTTCTTGGCTTGGTGATGGCGTCGCCGGCATCACCGCTGCCGCCGTTGCGCGAGGAACTGGCCCTGTTGCCCGGGCCCGCCGGCAAGGACGGCCAGCCGACCCGGACCTTGCACGACCCGGTGCGCAACCTGTTCTTTCAATTGGACTGGGCGAGTTTCGAGATGTTGTCGCGCTGGCATCTCGGCAATCCGCTTGTCATTTTGTCGGCAATCGGTAAAGAGACGACGCTGCAACTTACCGAGGCCGACTGCGCGCTCCTGCTCGAATTCCTGCGCCATAACCAGTTGTTGCAGATTGCCCCGGGCGGTGCGCGAGGGCTTGCCGAACTGGCGGCGCAGCGCCGGGGCGGGCGCTTCAAGTGGCTGCTGCACAACTACCTGTTTTTCCGGGTGCCGCTGGTTCGGCCTGATGCCTGGCTGGGGCGCTGGTCGGGCGCGCTGGATTTTTTCTTTTCGCGCCATTTCCTGCATCTGACGCTGCTTGCCGGCGCCTTCGGGTTGTTCGGCATCTACCGCGAGTGGCCGGTCTTTTCGGCCACGCTGGTCGATTTGTTGAGCTGGCAAGGCATGTTTGCCTACGGGGCGACGCTGATCTGCGTCAAGACGCTGCACGAACTCGGGCATGGCTTCACCGCCAAGCGCTATGGTTGCCGCGTGCCGACCATGGGGGTCGCCTTCCTGGTACTGTGGCCGGTCGCCTATACCGATACCAACGAGGTCTGGAAGCTGACCCGCCGCGATCAGCGTTTGTGGGTCGCTGCCGCCGGCATGCTCACCGAACTGACTATCGCGGTGTGGGCGACGCTGGCCTGGGTGTGGCTGCCCGAGGGGCTGCCGAAGGCGATGGCTTTCCTGCTGGCGACGACGACCTGGGTGTCGACCCTGCTGATCAACGCCAGCCCGTTCATGCGTTTCGACGGCTATTTCCTGCTTGCCGACTGGCTGGAAATGCCGAATCTGCACAGCCGAGCCTTCGCGCTGGCTCGTTGGGACCTGCGCGAGCGCTTGTTCTCCCTTGGCGAATCGCCGCCCGAGCATTTTGCGCCGGTCAGGAGGCTTGCTCTGATCCTGTTTGCCTGGGCGACCTGGATCTACCGGCTGATCCTGTTCCTTGGCATCGCGGTGCTGGTCTATCACTTTTTCATCAAGGCGGTCGGCATCTTCCTGTTCCTGGTCGAGATCGGCTGGTTCGTGCTGTTGCCGCTGGCCAGCGAGTTCAAGGCCTGGCGCGAGCGCTGGCCGGCGATCCGCGCCAGTCGTCGGGCGCGGCGCAGCGTCTGGTTGGCCGCCTTGCTGCTTGGCCTGTTCGTGCTGCCCTGGCCGACCCGGGTGGGGGGCAGCGGCTTGTTGCAGCCGCAGCAGAAATGGGCGGTCTATGTGCCGGAGCAGGCGATGCTGGCCGAATTGCCGCTGCCGGATGGCGCGGCCGTGACGCCGGGCGCTGCGCTGCTCGTTTTTGCTTCGCCGCAACTGAGCAGCCGGGCCGCGCAGAGCGAGGCACGTCGGGAGCGCCTGGCCTGGCAGTCGGCGGCGGCCGGCCTGGACCCGGAACTGCGCCGGGATTGGCAGGTGCTTGACGAACAACTGATCACCGCCGAGGCGGAGGAGCGCAGCATTACCGCCGATGCAGCGCGCTACCGGCCGCTGGCGCCCCATGCCGGGCATCTGCGCGACCTCGATCCCGATCTGCGGCCGGGGCAGTGGCTGGCCAACCGCGAACTGGTCGCCCGGCTGGTCGGCGATGGCGCCTACGAAGTGGTCACCTATGTCGACGACGAGGCGATCCATCGCATCGCCGTCGGCGACCGCGGCTTGTTCACGGCCGACGGCGGTGCCGGGCCGGATGTTCGCTTGAGCGTCGTCCGCATCGACCGCGATGCGGCACGCACGCTGCGCGAGCCGGAACTGGCAACGCCTTTCGGTGGACATGTGCTGGTTCGTGAAAGGCAGGGCGTGCTTTACCCGGAGCGGGCGATCTACCGCGTGGTGCTGGCGGTCAAAGCGGATGCGGTGGCGCCGCAGCACAGTTGGCGCGGCCGGGTAAGCATCGCCGGCGACTGGGAAGCGCCCGGCCTGCGTTTCCTGCGCCATGCCGGTTCGGTGTTCTTCCGTGAGGCAGGGTTCTGAGCCGGCGGTTTTGGGTTCATTCCTGCGGTCGACCGCAGTCAACCAGAAAAAACGCCCCGGACGGCCGGGGCGTTTTCGATGGCGGTTCTGGCGAGGCTTAGCCGCAGGTCCCGACGGCGCCGCAGGCAGTGCAGAAGTCGCAGCCGTCCTTGCGGATCATCGTGTGGTTGCCGCACTCGCCGCACAGCTTGCCCTGGGTCGGCAGCACCTTGTTGCTGGTGGTGTCTTCGGGCGCTTCGAGGATACCCATCTGCTGCAGCGGGAAGCCTGCCTCGTCGAGGACGCCGAGCATCGCGTAGCGGTGGATGATCAGCTGGGCGATGTAGGCCACCGTGGACGGCCAGGTCTGCTGCTTGCGCGAGCCGGGGACGAAGGCCATGAAATCGCCGAGCGGCTCGGAATAGTCGAGCAGCTTGCGCAACTTCATGCCGATCCACGCCGGATCGATCACGCGCATGTCGAGCGACAGCAGCTTGCACAGGCCGTCGAGGGCGCGCGGGTAGTTGCCCGAGAGCCACATCGAGTAGGGGCGGGTGACACCGTCGGGCAGGGTGATTTCCTTCAGGCCGAGGACGAAGTCCTCGCCGGTCGAGGGGTTGTTCACATCGACGGTCCAGGACAGCGTGCCGTCGGTGCCGGTCTTCGGTTCCTTGGTCGAGAACAGCGCATCCTTGACCGGCGTCGGGCCGTCATGGCCGAGTGCGCCGAGTTGTTCGACACGCCAGTGGATGACCTGGGCCATCGCCGAAACGACCGACGGCATGCGCTTCTTTTCACCATGCGGCGGCATGTGCATCTCGAAGGTGTCGCCCGGCGTCTTGGCCAGGGCTTCGAGCTTCATTTCCAGCCAGCCGTGGTCGTTGGCGCGCATGTCCATCGACAGCGTCTTGGCGACGGCGCCGAGGCCGCGCGGTTCGGCCGGGCCGTTGGCCCAGACTTCGAACGGCCAGGCATGGCCTTCCTGCTCGACGTGACCGACGAAGAGGGCGAACTTGCCGATCGGCGAGTCGACCATGTAGGTCCAGCACAGGTTGCCTTCCGGCAGGCTCGGGCGGCCCGGCCAGCGCAGGCTGGAGAGCACCGGTGCCGGCAGGTTCTTGATCGACAGGCGACGGTTGGCGTCGGAGACGAAGTCCTGCGGCGACTTGCTGTCGTCGGCCGGGGCGGCGTCCTTGGCCGGTTCGACGGACAGGACCGAGCCGAGCACGCTGTTCGGACGATAGGTGGCCAAGCCCTTGAGACCGGCTTTCCAGGCCTGCATGTAGAGATCCTGGAAGTCTTCGTACGGGTAATCGGCGGGCACGTTCACCGTCTTCGAGATCGACGTGTCGATGAACGGGGCGACCGCGGCGACCATGTCGGCGTGGGCCTTGGCCGAGATTTCCAGGGCCGTCACGAAGTAATCCGGCAGCTTGCTGACGTCGCCACCCTGGTGCTTGTACAGGCGCCAGGCGTAATCCTCGACCGAGTATTCCTTGATCGTGCCGTCCTGCATCCGCTTCTTGCGGTTGTAGGTCCACGAGAACGGCGGTTCGATGCCGTTCGAGGCATTGTCGGCGAAGGCCAGCGAAATGGTGCCGGTCGGTGCAATTGACAGCAGGTGAGAATTGCGCAGACCGTGCTTGCGAATTTCCGCTTTGATGTCGTTCGGCAGGCGCGAGGCGAAGTTGCCGCCGGACAGGTAGAGCTCGGCGTTGAACAGCGGGAAGGCGCCGCGTTCCTTGGCCAGTTCGACCGAGGTCAGGTAGGCGGTGTCGCGCATGAATTCGCTGATGCGGGCGGCCATGGCACGCGCTTCCGACCTGTCATAGCGCAGGCGCAGCATGGCCAGGGTGTCGCCCAGGCCGGTGAAGCCGAGACCGACACGACGCTTGTTGGCGGCTTCCTGAGCCTGGCGCTCGAGCGGCCAATGGGTCGCGTCGAGGACGTTGTCGAGCATGCGGGTGGACACCCGGACGACTTCGGCGAAGGCGTCGAAATCGAAGCTGGCGGCGTCGGAGAAGGCGTCGCGGACGAACAGCGTCAGGTTGATCGAACCCAGGCAGCAGCAGCCGTACGGCGGCAGCGGCTGTTCGGCGCAGGGGTTGGTGGCCTCGATCACTTCGCAGTAATTGAGGTTGTTGTCCTTGTTCATCCGGTCGAGGAACAGGATGCCCGGTTCGGCGTGGTCGTAGGTGGACTTCATCACCTGATCCCAGAGGTCGCGAGCGCGCACCTTGCGGTAGACCCAGATGCCGTCGTCGCGCTGGTAGGCGCCGGCCGACTTCATGTCGGCATTCGGTTCGGCGCGGTGGGTCAGTTCGACGAAGCCGTCGGCATCGACCGCCGTCATGAATTCATCGGTGACGCCGATCGAGATGTTGAAGTTGGTCAGGTCGCCCTTGTCCTTGGCGTGGATGAACTCCTCGATGTCCGGGTGGTCGCAGCGCAGTACGCCCATCTGGGCGCCGCGGCGGGCACCGGCGGATTCGACGGTCTCGCACGAGCGGTCGAAAACGCGCATGTACGACACCGGGCCGGAAGCGCGCGATTGCGTGCCCTTGACGCGGGCGCCCTGCGGGCGGATCGACGAGAAGTCGTAGCCGACGCCGCCGCCGCGCCGCATGGTCTCGGCGGCATCCATCAGCGCCTTGTAGATCCCCGGGCGACCGTCGGTGTTCTCGACGATGGAATCGCCGACCGGTTGCACGAAGCAGTTGATCAGTGTTGCCTGCAGGTCGGTACCGGCCGCCGAGTTGATGCGCCCGGCGGGAACGAAACCGTTTTCCTGGGCCCACAGGAAGCGCGCTTCCCAGTGTGCCTTGTCTTTTTCCTGCTCGACCTGGGCCAGGGCGTAGGCGACGCGTTTGCGGACGTCGTGAACGTTGGTTTCCTTGCCCTTGGCGTATTTTTCGATGAGCACTTCGCCGGAGATTTCCTGCTCCGGCAGCGGTGCGAATTGCGGCGGTGCAGGGATGTCGGTCAACGACAACTGCTCGGCGGTTTTGCTCATTGCGGCTCCTCTCGGCGAATCCGGTGTTTAGTATTCGAATGGTGCAAAGCTACTATATCTAGTGGGTCTGGGCAATACGTTGACTAGATGCAGTATATTCTGCATCGCTTCGATGTGCCGTTGGCATGAGGCAAAAAAGCCCGAAAAAACAAAGCCCCGGCGCCTTTCGGGGCCGGGGCCGAAACGGGAAAATATTTTTTCAGAGGGCGAGCAGCGTCTGTGCGTGGTGCGCCATCATCCATTCCTCGTTGGTCGGGATGACCAGCACGTCGACCGTGCTGTTGCCGGCACTGATGACCACATCGTGGCGGGCGTTGGCTTCCGGATTGACGCGGATGCCCAGCCATTCCGACTGCAGGCAGACGCGGCGGCGGACCTCGGCGGCGTGCTCGCCGATGCCGCCGGTGAACACCAGCGCGTCGATGCCGCCGGCAGCGGCGGCGAGCGAGCCGAGTTCGCGGGCGATGCGGTAGCAGAACAGGTTGACCGCCTCATGCGCTTCCGGCTTGTCGCTGCCGAGCAGGGTACGCATGTCCTGGCTGATGCCGGAAACGCCGAGCAGGCCCGATTCCTTGTACAGGATGCGGGTCATGTCCTTGACCGACAGCCCCTTGGTTTCCATCAGGTGCAGGACGACGCCCGGGTCGAGGTTGCCGCAGCGGGTGCCCATCATCAGGCCGTCGATGGTCGAGAAGCCGAGGGTGGTGCCGACGCACTTGCGATTGACCATCGCCGCCATGCTGGCGCCGTTGCCGAGGTGGGCGACGACGACGCGGCCGTCGGCGCGGTGTGAATGTTGCGGCAGCGTGCGCGCAATGTATTCGTAGGACAGGCCGTGGAAGCCGTAACGCTTGATGCCTTCTGCGGTCAACGCACGCGGCAGGCCAAAAAGCTGGGCGACTTCCGGCTGGCTGCGGTGGAAGGCGGTATCGAAGCAGGCGATCTGCGGCACGCCGGGCAGCAGGCTTTGCAAGGCCTGGATACCGGCGACGTTGTGCGGTTCGTGCAGCGGCGCCAGCGGAATGAAGCTTTCCAGGTGGCCGAGCACCGTGGCGTCGACGACGATGGGTTTGGAATAGCGCTCGCCGCCGTGCACGACGCGGTGGCCGACAGCGACGATCTCCCAGCCGGTATAGGCGGCGAGGAACCATTGCAGCATGGCGTCCAGGGCGACGCTGTGGCTGACTCGTTCGCCGGCGATGAGCTGGTCGGCGATGCGTTCGCCGGCGCGGTTTTTCGCGACCAGCTTGGTGGCGTTGGTACCGATGCCGTCGATCTGGCCGGAGACCTCGGCTTCCGGCGAAATCGGATGGGTCAGCGGGAACAGCGCGAACTTGATCGACGACGAGCCGGCGTTGATGGTCAGGATGCCTTGGGCCATGTTCAGTTTCCTTCCTTGTTGCGTCTGGCGTGCGCCATCAGGGCGGCGATCACGCACGAGGCGGTACGGGTTTCGGCGGTGTCGGCGCGGCTGGTCAGCACGATCGGTACCTTGGTGCCGAGCACGATGCCGGCGCTCAGCGCGTTGGCCAGGTATTCGAGTTGCTTGGCCACCATGTTGCCGGATTCGAGGTCGGGCACGACGAGAATCTCGGCGTGGCCGGCGACCGCCGACTTGATGCCCTTGGTCTTGGCGGCAACGATCGACACGGCGTTGTCGAAGGCCAGCGGGCCGTCGAGGATGCCGCCCTTGATCTGGCCGCGGTCGGCCATCTTGCACAGGGCAGCGGCATCGAGGGTGGACTGGATCTTCGGGTTGATCGTCTCGACCGCCGACAGGATGGCCACTTTCGGCTCGGGGATGCCGATCACGTGGGCCAGGTCGATGGCGTTCTGGATGATGTCGGCCTTTTCCTCAAGGGTCGGCGCGATGTTGATCGCCGCGTCGGTGATCAGCAACGGCCGGTGGTAGGTCGGCACGTCCATCAGGAAGACGTGGCTGATCCGGCGGTTGGTGCGCAGGCCGTTGGCGCGGGCGACGACTTCGCTCATCAGTTCGTCGGTATGCAGGCTGCCCTTCATCAGCGCCTCGGCATCGCCGGTCTTGACCAGCGACACGGCCAGCGCCGCCGAATCGTGGCTGTGTGCGGCATTGACGATGCGGATGCCGTGCAGGTCGATGCCGTTTTCCTCGGCGACGGCACGGATTTTTGCTTCCGGGCCGACCAGGATCGGTTCGATGATGCCTTCCTGGAAGGCGATCACCGGGCCCTTCAGGGATTCCTTGTCGCAGGGATGCGCAACCGCGGTCGGGATCGGCTCCAGGCCCTTGACGCGCGACAGCATCTGCTTGTAGCGGGCGTGCTTGTCGTCGATGTGCACCTCCGGCAGGTGCATTTCCTGCAGGCGCGAAATCTTTTCCGACGGCGCCAGCACCTCGGCGGTGCCGCGCACGACCTGCAGTCCTTCCTGGTTGGTGCACAGGCATTCGAACAGCACGTGCCGGTTGTGATCGAACTTCTGCTTGACGGTGACGGTGATGGTGATGGCGTCGCCGATCGTCACCGGCCGCGCGAAATGCAGGGTCTGGTCGACCAGGATCGTGCCCGGGCCTGGAAACTGCGTGCCGAGCACCGTCGAGATCAGCGAACCGCTCCACATGCCGTGGGCGATCACTTCGCGGAACATGCCGCTTTCCGAATAGCCCGGATCGACGACGGCCGGATTGACGTCGCCGGTCAGGATGGCGAACAGTTTGACGTCTTCCGGCATCAGCGTCCGGGTCAGTGTCGCCGATTCGCCGACGGCGATCTCGTCGTAGGTCTTGTTGATCAGATAACGGGCTTCCTTGCTCTCATGCATGGGCATGCTCCAGCGTGTTTGAATGGGGTCAGGCGCGCAGCAGCTTGCGGCGCTCGTGGGCGGTATCGGGCGTGGGTGGCTCGATGTTGAGCTCCGGGTGCAGGGCGTTCAAGGTCGCCAGCACCCAGGGGTTGGCCTCGTAGGTGAATTCGCGGGCTTCCAGCGGTGCTCCCGAGACGGCTTCGACGAACAGCGCGACGGCCGCCGAACGGCTGACGCCGTATTCGCAATGGACCATCACCGACATCGCGAACGGTGCCGCCTGGATTTCGCGGACGAACTCGTCGATGCGTCGGGCCGTGGCGCGGTCGAACTGGCCGGGCAGCGGCGGCTGGAATTCGTCGGCCGGCACCGCATCGAAGAACGACAGGCGCAGCACGTGGCGGAACAACGGGTCCAGCCGGGCTTCCGGCGTCGTCGGATCGGTGATCGAGATGACCGCCATGTAGGGATTGCCCTCGAGCGATTCGGCCAGCTTGCGCGAGGTGAAGAAAACGTGATCGATGGTCATGCTGCGGTCGACGGGTAAAAAAAGGGGATTTTCATTCCATGAACACCGGATCGGAAAAGACCAGCGTGCCGTCCTTGCGCATCATCAGGTTGTCGGCCTTGATCAGGTCGGGCAGGGCGCCGTACTCGTCGGAAAAGACCTCCAGCGCCTGCAGCGATTCGCGGACCGTGTCGGCCCAGCCCATCGGCGTTGCCGTCAGGTGGTGCAGGGCGATCCGGCCCATGTCCTGAGCCAGGTTGCGCCACATCATGCAGGCATCGAAATAGGCGGTCGAAATCTTGGTCGCCACATCGGTGGTTTCGCCGCTGCCGGGCAGCGGATAGAGCCGTTCGACTTCGACGATGTGAAAGGGAAAGCCGCGACTCGACCTGCCGGCCGTGCCGTGATCGGCGAAAACGACGGGAAAATGCCGGCCGACCGGACGGTCGGCCGCCGTGTAGTAAGCGTAATCGGTCGGCGAGGAAAGAATCTTGTAGACGCGTTCCTGGCCGTCCACCGTCGCCGCTTCGACGACGATCGTGCTTTCGCCGCGGCCGATTTCCCGACGCCCGCGCAGCAGCGGGTGGTCGGGCACGGGATCGCTGATGATCGGGGCGGGCGCATCTGCCATGTCATTCTCCTTCGCACGGACCGGGATGACGTCAGCCTAGCGCAGGTCCGGGCGGTGCGCCTTGACCTGCGGCAAATGATGACGCTCAGGCGACGATGTGCGCGCCGGCATCCACGAAGATCGTCTGGCCGGTCATGCCGGACGAGCCCGGGGTGCACAGGAAGGCGGTCAGCGCGCCGACTTCCTCGATGGTCACGGTGCGGCCGAGCGGTGCCTTCTGCGCGTCGGATTCCAGCAGGTTGTTGAAGTTGGCGATGCCGGAGGCGGCGCGCGTCATGATCGGGCCGGGCGACACGGCGAAGACACGGATGCCCTTGGGGCCGAGGTCGTAGGCCATGTAGCGGACGGCGGATTCGAGCGCCGCCTTGATGATGCCCATCACGCCGTAGTTGCGCACCACGCGCTCGGCGCCGAGGTAGGACATGGTGATCAGCGAACCGCCATGCGCCATCAGCGGTTCCAGCGCCTTGGCCATGCGCAGGAAGCTGTGGCAGGAAACGTTCATCGCCGAATCGAAGCCTTCTTCGGTGGCATCGATGACGCGGCCGTGCAGGTCGTCGGCATTGCAGAAGGCCATCGAGTGGATGGCGAAGTCGATCTGGCCGAAAGCTTCGCCGCACTCGGCGACGACGCCCTCGAGGCTGCCCGGCTCGGCAACGTCCAGCTTCAGGAAACGTTTGGCACCCAGCGCCTCGGCCAACGGTTGCGTGTACTTGGCCGTCTTGTCGTTCTGGTAGGTGATGGCGATTTCGCCACCGAGCGCGACGATGGCCTTGGCGACGGCATAGGCGATCGACTTGTCGTTGGCGATGCCGGTCACGAGTCCCTTCTTGCCGGCGAGCGGCAGGGCGAAGTTTTCGGTGCTGGAAGTCATGCGGGTTCCTTGCTGGATTGACGAATGGTAAAGGCGATGGTGCGGTGCATCATTAAAGTCAGATTATCACGTTTTAGGTGCCTTGCATTACGGCCCTATTTCAGTCCTGTCGCATGTCGTGGAATGCGCTTCCGCGATACGCAAGGACGCGGGCTTCGGGGCTGTTCCGTCGCTGCGCCCGAAGTCGGTGGCGGTATCTCGCAGCTTGGATATTGCATTGCGTCATCGAATGACGATGGGAAATTTTCATTCTACTGAAAGTCTTTTTATATCATGGTGTTGCGATAGGTTTTTTGTTTTTCTGTGAGTGGCGTTTTGTTGACCCAGCGCAAATGTTCCCCAAACAAAACCACTAGAGTTGCAGGGTTTTTTCGCCAGGGGGATTTGAATCGTGTCTGTCTCACCCGAGCTTTCCAGTCTTGTCGTGCCCATCCTGCAACGCCACGCGCGGCGGCCGGACCGTCTCGTGCAGATCCTGCGCGAGGTGCAGGAGATCCTGGGCTGCATCACCGATGAAACCGCAGGCCATCTGGCCGAATGCCTGGGCATGTCCTATGCCCAGGTGCTCAGCACGCGCGATTTCTACGCTTTCTTCTATCGCGAGAACCGGGGGCGCTACCGCATCCTGTTTTCGGACAACATCACCGACCGCATGCTCGGCAATCGTGCCCTGTTCGAGCACATGCAGAAACGCTTGCGCGTCGAACCGGGCAAGGTGTCGGCCGATGGTCTGGTCAGCATCGATTTCACGTCGTGCACCGGCATGTGCGACCAGGGACCGGCGATCCTGGTCAACAACCGGACGATCACCCGGCTGACGCCGCAACGCGTCGATGCCATCTGCGACCTGATCCAGCGTGGCGTACCGCTGGCGCAGTGGCCGGAGGAGTTCTTCATCGTCGAGGACAACATCCGGCGTGCCGATCTGCTGCTCGGCACGCCGTGCGAGCCCGGCAAGGCGATTCGCGCGGCCGTCGCGCGTGGCCGCGACGGTATGCTCGGTGAAATGAAACTGTCCAACCTGCGCGGTCGCGGCGGCGCGGGGTTTACCACGGCGGTCAAGTGGGAAGCCTGCCGCAACGCGCCGGGCGAGCCGCGCTACATCGTCTGCAATGCCGACGAGGGCGAACCCGGCACCTTCAAGGACCGTGTCCTGTTGCAGTCCTATGCCGGTCGGGTTTTCGAGGGCATGGTCATTGCCGCGTACACGGTCGGCGCCAGCCACGGTTTTCTCTACCTGCGCGGCGAATATCTCTACCTGCTGCAGCCGCTTGAAACCTACCTCGCCGGCATGCGTGCCGCCGGCCTGCTGGGCCGCAACATTGCCGGCGTCGCCGGTTTCGATTTCGACATCGAGATTCACCTCGGCGCCGGCGCCTACGTCTGCGGCGAGGAAACCGCGCTGATCGAGTCGCTCGAAGGCAAGGCCGGCAAGCCGCGCGTGCGGCCGCCGTTCCCGGTGGTTGCCGGCTACATGGGCAAGCCGACGGTGGTGAACAACGTCGAGACGCTGTGCAAGGTCACCGAGGTCGCCATGCATGGCGGCGCCTGGTACGAGGCGATCGGCACCAAACAGTCGACCGGCACCAAGATCCTGTCGGTATCGGGCGATTGCGAGCGGCCCGGGCTCTACGAATACGCCTTCGGCGTACGCATCGCGCAGGTGCTCGAGGATTGCGGGGCGTCGGAGGCGATCGCCGTGCAGGTCAGCGGTGCGTCGGGCGTCTGTCTCTCCGAGCGCGAGTTCGGCCGGCGCATTGCCTTCGAGGACGTGCCGACCGCCGGTTCGTTCATGATCTTCGGCCGGCAGCGCGACATGTTCGAGGTGGCGCGCAACTTCGCGCATTTCTTCGCGCACGAGTCCTGCGGCTTCTGCACGCCATGCCGGGTCGGCACGACGCTGCTCAAGAACATCATGGACAAGATTGCCGCCGGCCGCGGTACGCAGTACGAAATGAACGAGTTGCTGCGTCTGCAGCAGGTGCTGAAGCCGGGCAGCCATTGCGGCCTCGGCCAGACGGCCGGCAACGCGGTGGCCGACACCGTGCAGAAATTCCGTCCGGCCTACGAGCGCCGGCTGGCCGAAACCGATTTCGTCCCCGCCTTCGACCTCGATGCCGCACTGGCCCGGGCCCGGGCCCTGTCCGGCCGCGAGGACACCGACGCCCACCTGGGAGAGGAAGCATGAGCGAAGCGAACAACGCCAACACCTTTTCGATCGACGGTCAGCGCATCGCCTTCGAACCCGGCCAGACTATCCTGCAGGCGGCGCTGGCGGCCGGCGTCTATATTCCCCACCTGTGCCACCATCCCGATCTGAAGCCGCACGGCAGCTGCAAACTGTGCACCGTCGTGGTCAACGGCCGCAACGGTTCGGCCTGTACGCAGAAAGCGATGCCCGGTCTCGAGGTCGAGAACAATTCGCCGGCGCTGAACGACCGCCGGCGCGTGCTGTTGCAGATGCTGTTCGTCGAGGGGAATCACTTCTGTCCGGGCTGCGAGAAGAGTGGCAACTGCCAGTTGCAGGCGCTGGCCTACGACCTGGAAATGCTGACGCCGCACTTCCGCCATGCTTTTCCGGTGCGCCAGGTCGACACCTCGCATCCCGACGTCTGGCTCGACCGCAATCGTTGCGTGATGTGCGAACTCTGCGTACGGGCCAGCCGCGACCTCGACGGCAAGAACGTCTTCATGCTGGCCGGTCGGGGCGCCGATTCGAAGATCGTCGTCAACTCGCCGAGCGGCCTGCTCGGCGACAGCGAATTGGCGCCGGACGACCGCGCAGCGCAGGTTTGTCCGGTCGGCGCCATCCTGCCCAAGCGGGTCGGCTATGCGGTGCCGATCGGCCAGCGTCAGTTCGACGCGCAGCCGATCAGCCGGCAGGTCGATTACCTGGCCGGCCGTCACCTGGCCGATGCCGAAACGGAGGTCCGCTAGATGAATGCCCCGATGCTCCCCCGCAAATTGCGCATCGCGACCACGTCGCTGTCCGGCTGCTTCGGCTGCCACATGTCCTTCCTCGACATCGACGAGCGCCTGATCGAACTGGCCGGCCTGGTCGAGTTCGACCGTTCGCCGATCACCGACATCAAGCACTGCAGCCAGCGTTGCGACGTCGCACTGATCGAAGGCGGCGTGTGCAACGCCGAGAATGTGCATGTGCTGCGCGAACTGCGCGCCAACGCGAAGACGCTCGTCGCGCTCGGCGCCTGTGCGGTCAACGGCGGTTTGCCGGCACAACGCAACCATCTCGACGTCGGCCGGTGCCTGAGCCAGGTTTACCGCACGCCGGACGGCACCGCGGCAGCGATCCCGAACGACCCGGAACTGCCGTTGTTGCTCGACAAGGTCTATCCGATCAACGAGATCGTCCGCGTCGATTACTTCCTGCCCGGTTGCCCGCCCTCCGGCGACACCATCTGGAAGTTCCTGACCGATCTGCTGACCGGGCGCACGCCCCGCATCGAGCACCCGCTGCTCAAATTCGACTGAACGGAGTCCCCCCATGGTTCAACTGGAAACCGCCGCCCACCCCGAAACCCTGCGCCGGGTCGCGATCGACCCCGTGACGCGGGTCGAAGGCCACGGCAAGGTCACGCTGCTGCTCGACCAGGACAACAAGATTCACCAGGTCCGCCTGCACATCGTCGAGTTCCGCGGCTTCGAAGTCTTCATCGAAGGCCGTCCGTACTGGGAGGTGCCGGTCACCGTGCAGCGCCTGTGCGGCATCTGCCCGGTCAGCCACCAGCTGGCGGCAGTCAAGGCGATGGATTTGATCGCCGGTTACGGTCCACTCACACCGACCGCCGAAAAGCTGCGCCGGCTGATGCACTACGGCCAGATGGTGCAGTCGCACGCCGTGCATTTCTATCACCTGGCGTCGCCCGACCTGCTGCTCGGTTTCGACAGCGACTTCACGCGTCGCAACATTGTCGGCGTCGCTCTCGATTTTCCCGAGATCGCCAAACAGGGCGTGCTGCTGCGCAAGTACGGCCAGGAAGTGATCCGTCACGTGTCCGGCAAGCGCGTGCATGGCACCGGTGCCGTGCCGGGCGGTGTGAACAAGGCGCTGACGCTGGCCGAGCGCGACGAGATGGCGCGCGACATCGACCAGATGATCGCCTGGACGCAGGGGGCGATCGACATGGTGCGCCGGCTGCACGAGACCAATCCCGGCTTCTACAACGTCTTCGGCGATACGCCGTCGAACCTGATGGGCCTGGTCCGGCCCGATGGCGCACTGGACTTCTATCACGGTGCCCTGCGTGCGGTCGACCCGGCCGGACGGACGATTTTCGACCAGGTCGATTACGCCGATTACCAGCAGGTGCTGCAGGAAGAGATCAAGCCGTGGAGCTACATGAAGTTCCCGCACATCCGCAGCCTGGGCGCCGACGACGGCTGGTACAAGGTCGGCCCGCTGGCCCGCGTGCAGGCGGCGAGCTATCTGGCGACGCCGCTGGCCGAGGCCGAGCGGCTGAAGATGCTGGCGCTGGGCAACGGCAAGCCGGTACATGGCACGCTGGTTTACCACTGGGCGCGGCTGATCGAAATCCTGCATGCGCTCGAAATGATCGACGAGCTGCTGAACGATCCGGACATCCTCGGCCTCGACCTGATGGCCGAGCGCGGCGAGCGTCGCCACGAGGCGGTCGGCGTCATCGAGGCGCCGCGCGGCACGCTGTTCCATCACTACCGCGTCGATGACGACGACCAGGTCACCTACTGCAACCTGATCGTGTCGACGACCAACAACAACCAGGCGATGAACGAGTCGATCCGTACCGTCGCCCGCCAGTACCTCGACGGGCGCGAGCTGACCGAAGGCCTGCTCAACCACATCGAGTGCGCGATCCGCGCCTTCGACCCCTGCCTGTCGTGCGCGACGCACGCGCTCGGCAAGATGCCGATGACCGTCGAGCTGGTTGATGCCGACGGCGCCCTGGTCGACCGCATGAGCCGCGGCGGATGAGTGCGCCGGTCGTCGTGTTCGCCGTCGGCAATCCGAGCCGCGGCGACGATGCGATCGGCCCGGAAATCTGCGGTCGACTGGCGGAAATGCTCGAAAACCGCGGGTTGACCGCAGAAGTCGAGCTGATCGAGGATTTTCAGCTCAACATCGAGCATGCGCTCGACCTGTGCGGTCGACGGCTGGCGTTGTTCGTCGATGCCGGCGACAACACGCCCGGTCCCTTCGTTTTTTCCCGGATCGGCGCGTCGACCGCGCTCGGCCATTCGACGCATGCATTGCCGCCGGAAAGCGTGCTCGGCGTCTACGAACGGACCGAAGGCGCCGCGCCGCCGCCCAGCTTCGTGCTGTGCGTGCGCGGCGAGCGCTTCGCGCTCGGCGAGGCACTGGGCGCGGCGGCCACGCGCCATGTCGCGGCCGCCATGGCGCTGCTCGAACGCCTGCTGGCCGATCCCCGCGAAACCGTCTGGGCGGCCGCTGCCGCCTGACGCCGGACGGATCGACAGCGGCGCAGCCGGGCGTTAGGCTGTCGACATGGCCCGAATCTTCGAAATCCTTGCCGAGCAACGCCTTCAGGACGCCGTGCGGCGCGGCGAACTCGACAACCTGCCGGGGGCCGGCCAGCCGCTGGAACTCGACGACGATCCGCTACTCACGCCGGAGCAGCGCCTCTTCAACCGCATTCTGAAGAATGCCGGCTTCACCCCGCACGAAGTCCTGCTGCGCAAGGAAATCGCCGCCTTGCGCGAACGCCTGGCCGACCTGCCTGACGGCCCGGTCCGCGAGGCGACGCTGCGCGAACTGGCGCGCTGCTGCCTGACCCTGCTTGAAACGAAAAACCATGGTTGACGCAACGATGACCCGATCCGACCGGTGCGCCGGTCAATCGCTGAAACGCCGCCTGGTGCTCGGCGCCACGCTGCTGCTGATCCTGACGGTGTGGATCGCCGCGTTGGCGGCCAGCTACCTGCTGCGCCGCGACATGGAAGCCTCGATTTCCGCCCAGCAGTATTCGGCGGTATCGCTGTTCGCCGCCGAGGTCGACCGCTCGGTCAAGGACCGGTTGGCCATCCTGACGCTGGTGGCCGAGGAACTCGGCAAGGATGGCGTGCCGGAACGGCGTGTTGCCCAGGCCATGCTGGAAGCGCATCGCCCCCTGGTGCCGTTATTCAACTGGGGCTTGATCTTCGTCGACGTCGCCGGCGTGGCGCAGGCCAGCGTGCCGGACAGGCTGGATCGGGTCGGCATCAATTACGGCGACGTCGAGGCCTTCCGCCGGCTTGCCGACACGCGCCGGGCGGTGATCACCGAGCCCCGGCGGGGCAAGCGGACCGGCGAGCCGGTCATCTCGATCATCGTGCCGGTGCTGACCAGGGATGGCCGCTTCGTCGGGGCCCTGTTCGGGGTGACCAATCTGCTGCGGCCCAATTTCCTCGACCGCATCCAGACCACCAAGTACGCGTCGACCGGCGATTTTCACCTGACCGACCCGGTACACCGCAGGTTCATCGCTTCGTCCGACCGGGCGCGTGTCATGACGCCGGGGCCGGCACCCGGCGTCAATCCGGTCTACGACCGTTACATCGACGGTTTCGATGGCTCGGGTATCGCCATGAGTTCGCGCGGGGTCGAGGAGCTATCGTCGTCGCGGCGCATCGAATCGACCGGCTGGCTGATGCAGTCCGTTCTGCCGACCGCAGAAGCCTTTGCCCCGGTGCGCGAAATGGTCTGGCGCATGCTCGGCATGGCCGGGCTGCTCAGCCTGTTGCTCGGTGCCTTCGGCTGGTGGTGGTTGCAGCGGCAATTGGCGCCGTTGCAGGAAGCCGCCGGTCTGCTCGACCGCATGAGTGCCGGCGAGTTGCCGCGCCAGCCGCTGCCGATCCGCCGCAACGACGAAATCGGCAAGCTGGCCAGGGCCTTCAACGGTTTGCTGGCGGTGATTGCCGACCAGGAAGCCCTGGCCGCCGAGGCGGCGGCCACCCGGCGCTTGCGCAAGGTGCTGTCCAGCGTGCCGGGCATGGTCTTCCAGTATTACCGGCAGGCCGACGGCCACGGCGTCTTCCAGTTTGCCAGCGAAGCGAGCCGACGTATTTTCGAGGTGCCGCCCGAGCTCGTCGAGCGCGATGCACTGGCCGTCCGGCGTCTGGCGCATCCGGACGACCAGGCCCATTTCTGGGAGTCGCTCGCGGCTGCCGAGGCCGGTATGCAGGCCTGGTCGGTCGATTACCGGATCACCACGGCGGGCGGCGTCGGCAAATGGCTGCACGTGGATGCCGTGCCCGAGCGCGATGCCGACGGACGCATCATCTGGTACGGCTTCGTCATCGACGTGACGCAGCACAAGTCGATGCTGCTCGAACTGGAGCAGTACCGGCAGGGGCTGGAGCGCCTGGTCGAGCAACGTACCGCCGAACTGGCGCGCGCCCGGGATGCCGCCGAGGCGGCCAGCATTGCCAAAAGCGCTTTCCTGGCCAACATGAGCCATGAAATCCGCACGCCGTTGAATGCGATCAGCGGCATGGTGCATCTGTTGCACCGGGGTGGCGTCTCGGCGCAGCAGGGCGAGCGGCTGGACAAGATCACCGCCGCCAGCGAGCACCTGCTGCAGATCATCAACGCCGTACTCGACCTGTCCAAGATCGAAGCCGGCAAATTCACGCTGGACGCCCAGCCGCTGTGCATCGGCGAGGTGCTTGAAAACGCGGTCGGCATGGTCTCCGCAAAGGCGCGTGCCAAGCAGCTCGCCATCGTCATCGAAGGCGAGGCCTTGCAGACGCGCTGGCTGGGCGACCGCACGCGCCTGCAGCAGGCATTGCTCAATTACCTGTCGAATGCCGTCAAGTTCACCGAAACCGGCGGCATCACGGTCAGCGCGCGCGCTCTGCGCGAGGATGGCGAGCATGTCGTCTGGCGTTTCGAGGTCAGCGACAGCGGCCCGGGAATTCCGCCGGCGGTTCAGGCCCGCCTGTTCTCGACATTCGAACAGGCCGACAACACCACCACCCGCCGCTATGGCGGCACCGGCCTGGGGTTGGCCATCACCCGCAAGCTGGCCGAACTGATGGGCGGGGAAACCGGTGTCGACAGCGTGCCGGGGAAGGGCAGCCGTTTCTGGATGACCGTTCGCCTGCGTCGGGCCAGCGAGACCGGCGGCCCGGGCGGAGCACTCCCCGGCGACAGCGAACGGGTGTTGCGTGAGCGATATGCCGGGACCCAGGTACTGCTGGTCGAAGACGAGCCGGTCAACCGGGAAGTGACGCTGCTCATGCTGCAGGATGCCGGATTGCAGGCCGATGTGGCCGAACATGGCTTGCAGGCGGTGGAGATGGTCCGCCGCAAGGCCTACGCGCTGATCCTGATGGACATGCAGATGCCGGTGATGGACGGCCTGACGGCCACCCGAAGCATCCGCGAGCACGGCGGCCGGATGCCCATCGTCGCGTTGACGGCCAATGCCTTCGATGAAGACCGCGAGCGTTGCGCGGCGGCCGGCATGAACGCCTTTCTCGGCAAGCCTTTCGATCCCGATCGTCTGTTCGCCTGCCTGCTGGCGCAATTGACGGCAACGCCCGATTCATCCGCATGACCATTGTGGTTTTCCACATCGCGGAAACCCACAATGGCGTGCCTGGTGTGCGAGGCCGATAGTAGCGCCCCGTCGGACGCTGCGGCGTTCATTCCTATGCTACGGGGCGGGTTCTTTCCATCATGGCCAAACGCAAGATTCTGGGCAGTCTGTATGTACAGGTGCTGATCGCCATCGCGATCGGCGTTGCACTGGGGCATTTCCATCCTGAAACCGGTGCGGCGATGAAGCCTTTCGGCGACGCCTTCATCAAGCTGATCAAGATGATCATCGCACCGATCATCTTCTGCACCATCGTCGTCGGCATCGCCGGCATGGAAGACATGAAGAAGGTCGGCAAGACCGGCGGTTACGCCATCCTATATTTCGAGGTGGTCAGTTCGATCGCCCTGGTCGTCGGCCTGGTCGTGGTCAACCTGTGGGCGCCCGGGGTCGGCATGAACGTCGATCCGGCCTCGCTCGATACCTCGGGGATCGACAAATACACCGGTCCCGGCAAGATGCAGACGACCACCGAGTTCCTGATCAACATCATCCCGGTCAGCGTGGTGGACGCCTTCGCCAAGGGCGACATGCTGCAGGTGCTGTTCTTCTCGGTGCTCTTCGGCTACGCGCTGCATGCCTTCGGGGCGCGCGGCAAGCCGATCTTCGAACTGATCGAAAAGCTGTCGCATGTGCTGTTCGCCATCGTCGGCGTGATCATGAAGGCCGCCCCGGTCGGCGCTTTCGGCGCGATGGCCTACACCATCGGCAAGCACGGCGTCGGCAGCCTGCAGCAACTGGCCAGCCTGATGGGCGCCTTCTACGCCACCTGCCTGATCTTCGTCTTCGTCGTGCTCGGTTCGATTGCCCGCTTCCACGGTTTCTCCGTATGGAAGCTGATCAAGTACATCAAGGAAGAACTGTTCCTGGTGCTCGGCACCTCGTCGTCGGAATCGGCGCTGCCGCGCCTGATGGCCAAGATGGAGAATGCCGGTGCGCAGAAGTCGGTGGTCGGCCTGGTGGTGCCCACCGGCTACTCCTTCAATCTCGACGGCACGGCGATCTACCTGACCATGGCCGCGGTGTTCATCGCCCAGGCGACCAACACGCCGCTCGACCTGACGCACCAGATCACGCTGCTCTTGATCCTGCTGCTGACCTCGAAGGGTGCCGCCGGCGTCACCGGTTCCGGCTTCATCGTGCTGGCCGCCACGCTGTCCGCCGTCGGTACGGTGCCGGTGGCCGGTCTGGCGCTGATCCTCGGCATCGACCGTTTCATGTCGGAAGCCCGCGCGCTGACCAACTTCGTCGGCAACAGCGTTGCCACGCTGGTCGTCGCCAAGTGGTGCAACGCACTGGACGGCGACAAGCTGAAGGCGGTGCTCGATGGCGAGACCGACGACGAGGCGGACAACCCGGAACAGGTGCTCGACATTGCGCCGGCCCCGCCCGCACCGCACGGCGTGCCGGCCGCGGTGGAGCACCATTGATCGATCGCCGCTTGATCCAGGGCAAGTTGCAGGGCGTCAGCCGGCGCTAAAATGCCTGTGAAGGGTCGTGCAGACCCGTGCAGGAGGCGTCGATGACATTGCCCCGTTCAAGTTCGATGGTGGTTTTTGGCCTGTTGGCGGCGTTGACCGCAGCAGGCCTTTATTACGTTTACGCCCGGCAACCGGACGGTTTGCCGCCGGGGCTGGCCAGCGGCAACGGTCGCTTCGAGGCGGTCGAGGTCGATGTGGCGACCAAGATCGCCGGCCGGTTGGCCGAACTCGGCCCGCGCGAAGGCGACTGGCTCGATGCCGGCGCCGTCGTCGGCCGGCTCGATGCCGACGACCTGCGCGCCCAGTTGCGCGCTGCCGAGGCGCAAATCGCCCAGGCCGGCAAGGCGGCCGACGAGGCGCGCGCCGGTGTGCGCAAGGCGCAGGCCGATGCGACGCTGGCCGGCAAGACGCTCAAACGTTCCGAGGAACTGGTTGGCCGCGGCTTCATTTCGCGCACCAAGCTCGATGCCGATCAGACCGGCCTGGCTAGCGCCCGCGCTGCGACAGCGGCGGCGAGCAGCCGCGTGGCTGAGGCCGAAGCGGCGGTGATCGCGGCGCAGGCCAGGGCCGACGCACTGCGCGTCACGCTCGACGATACTGCGCTGAAGGCGCCGGTTGCCGGCCGCGTGCTGTACCGCCTGGCCGAGCCGGGCGAGGTGCTGGCCGCCGGCGGCAAGGCGCTGACGCTGGTCGATCTGTCCGACATGTACCTGGCGATCTACCTGCCGACCGACGAGGCCGGCAAGCTGGCCATCGGCAGCGAGGCGCGCATCGTGCTGGATGCCTTGCCCGACGTGGCGATCCCGGCGACGGTCAATTTCGTCGCCGCCAAGGCGCAGTTCACGCCGCGTGAAGTCGAAACGCGCAATGAGCGCGCCAAGCTGATGTTCCGCGTCAAGCTCAAGGCCGATCCGGCCTGGCTGCAAGCCCATCGCGATCTGGCCAAGGCCGGCATGCCCGGCGTTGCCTACGTCAAGCTCGACCCGAATGCCGTTTGGCCGGCCAGGCTGCAGGTTGCCGGAGGTCGCTGAATGATTCCGCCGGTCGCCCGGCTGTCCGGCGTTGCGTTGCGCTACGGCGCGACGACGGCACTGGCCGATATCGAGCTCAGCTTGCCGGCCGGCGGCATGGTCGGCCTGATCGGCCCGGACGGGGTCGGCAAGTCGTCGCTGCTGGCCTTGCTCTCGGGGGCGCGCAAGCGCCAGGCTGGGCGTGTCGAGGTGCTCGGCGGCGACATCGCCGACCGCCATTTCCGCGCCGTCGCCCAGCCGCGCATCGCCTACATGCCGCAGGGGCTGGGCAAGAACCTTTATCCGACGCTGTCGGTGTTCGAGAACGTCGATTTCTTCGGTCGACTGTTCGGTCAGGACAAAAACGAACGCGTCGCGCGCATTGCCGACCTGCTGGTGGCGACCGGCCTGTCGCCCTTCGCCGAGCGGCCGGCGGCCAAGCTGTCGGGCGGCATGAAGCAGAAGCTCGGCCTGTGCTGCGCGCTGATCCACGATCCCGACCTGCTCATCCTCGACGAGCCGACGACCGGCGTCGATCCGCTGTCGCGCCGCCAGTTCTGGGAACTGATCGACCGCATCCGCGCCCGCCGGCCGGGCATGAGCGTGCTGGTCGCCACCGCCTACATGGAAGAAGCCGAGCGTTTCGACTGGCTGGTGGCGATGGATGCCGGGCGGATCATCGGTACCGGCACGCCGGCCGAACTGCGGGCGCGCACGGCGCAGCCGACGCTCGACGCCGCCTTCATCGCGCTGCTGCCCGAAGCCCGGCGGCAGGCGCATCGCGAACTGGTCATTCCGCCGCGTGTTGCCGATGGCGACGACTGGGCGATCGAAGCCGACGGGCTGGTCCAGCGTTTTGGCGATTTCACGGCGGTCGACCGCGTCAGCTTGCGCATCGGGCGCGGTGAGATTTTCGGTTTCCTCGGTTCGAACGGCTGCGGCAAGACGACGACGATGAAGATGCTGACCGGCCTGCTGCCGCCCAGCGAAGGGCAGGCGAAGCTGTTCGGCCGGGCGGTCGATGCCGGCGATCTGGAAACGCGCAAGCAGGTCGGCTACATGTCGCAGTCGTTCTCGCTGTACGGCGAACTGACGGTGGCCGGCAACCTCGACCTGCATGCCCGGTTGTTCCACCTGTCCGACCAACGGCGCGTGGCGCGCAGCGCCGAACTGACGCAGCGTTTCGGGCTGGCCGACTACGCCGACCAGCCGGCCGCCGATCTGCCGCTCGGCATTCGTCAGCGCTTGTCGCTGGCGGTGGCCGTGGTGCATGAACCCAGGTTGCTGATCCTCGACGAGCCGACCTCCGGCGTCGATCCGGTGGCGCGCGACGAATTCTGGGCGCTGCTGGTCGGGCTGTCGCGCGAGCAGGGCGTCACCATTTTCATCTCGACGCACTTCATGAACGAGGCCGAGCGCTGCGACCGCATCTCGCTGATGCACGCCGGCCGCGTGCTGGCCAGTGATACGCCGGAAGCGCTGCGCCTGGCGCGCGGTGCGGCGACGCTGGAAGACGCCTTCATCGGTTATCTGGAAGACGCGGCGGGGGCGGTCCCGGAAAAAACCGGGCCGGCTGCGGTCGACCGCAGCACGGGCGAAAAAACCGTGGCGCCGGTCGACGGCGGAAATCCGGCAAAAACGCCGGTCGACCGCAAGACTGGCGAGGCGCTCGCGGTCGACGCCGGAAAACGGGGAAAAACCGCGGTCGACCGCAGAACCGGCGGATTTTTCAGTCTGCGCCGGCTGCTCGGCTACGCCTATCGCGAAAGTCTGGAACTACGCCGTGATCCGATCCGCCTGGCTTTTGCGCTGCTTGGTTCGGTACTGCTGATGTTCGTGCTCGGCTTCGGCATCTCGCTTGATGTCGAAGGGCTGCGCTTTGCCGTGCTCGACCGCGACCAGTCGCCGGAGAGCCGGGCTTACGTGCAGAACATTGCCGGTTCGCGTTATTTCATCGAGCAGGCGCCGATCCTCGACGACGCCGACCTCGAACGGCGTCTGCGCAGCGGCGAGCTGGCGCTGGCCGTGGATATTCCCGAGCAATTCGGCCGCGACCTGCGGCGCGCGCACTGGCCGACCGTCGGCATGTGGATCGACGGCGCCATGCCTTACCGCGGCGAGACCGTGCGCGGCTACGTCGAGGGCATGCACCTGCTGTACGTGCAGCAGATCGTGCGCGATGCGACCGGCGTTGACGCCGGCTATCCGGCCGAGATCGTCACCCGCTACCGCTACAACCAGGACGTCAAGAGCATCTACGCGATGGTGCCGGCGGTGATTCCGATCCTGCTGGTCTTCATTCCGGCCATCCTGATGGCGCTGGGCGTGGTGCGCGAGAAGGAGCTGGGGTCGATCACCAATCTCTACGTGACGCCGGTGACCCGGCTGGAATTCCTGCTCGGCAAGCAGTTGCCGTACATCGCCGTGTCGCTGATCAGTTTCGCGCTGCTGGTCATCCAGTCGCAACTGGTGTTCGACGTGCCGATCAAGGGCAGCCTGGCGGCGCTGACGCTGGGTGCCGTGCTGTACGTAATCGCAACGACCGGCATCGGCCTGCTGATTTCGACCTTCACCGGCACGCAGATCGCCGCGCTGTTCGGCACGGCGATCCTGACCATCCTGCCGACCGTCAGCTTTTCCGGGCTGACCACGCCGGTCGGCGCGCTGGAAGGCGCGAGTTACTGGATCGGCCAGTTTTTCCCGGCCAGCTATTTCCTGGTCATCAGCCGCGGTGCCTACACCAAGGCGCTGGGAATCGGCGACCTGATCCCGCAGTTCGTCGCGCTGGCGGCGTTCATCCCGGTGCTGACGCTGCTGTCGGTGGCCTTGCTGAAGAAGCAGGAGAACTGAGATGCGCCTGCCGAACCTGAGCAACGTCTTCCGTCTCGGTCTCAAGGAACTGCGCAGCCTGTGGGCCGACAAGACCTTGCTGGTGCTGATCTGCTGGGCATTCTCCGGCGCGATCTACACGGCGGCGACCGGCGTTTCGCAGGAACTGCGCAACGCGCCGATCGCCATCGTCGACGAGGATCATTCGCCGCTTTCCGAACGCCTGGCCGATGCCTTCTACCCGCCGTTCTTCCGCCCGCCGCAGCGGATCTCGCTGGCCGAGGTCGATGCCGGCATGGACGCCGGGCGCTACAACTTCACGCTGGTCATTCCGGCCAATTTCCAGCGCGACCTGCAGGCCGGGCGGGTGCCGGAACTGCAGCTCAACATCGACGCGACGATCATGAGCCAGGCCTTCATCGGCGCGACCTACATCCAGCGCATCGCGCTCGGCGAAATCAACGGATACCTGACCGGCACGCGCGACGACAGCGTGACGCCGATCGCGCTCAGCCCGCGCGTACGCTTCAACCCCAACCTGACCGGTTTCTGGTTCGGCGGCGTGATGGAAGTGATCAACAACGTCACCATGCTGACCATCATCCTGGTCGGCGCCGCCTTCATCCGCGAGCGCGAGCACGGCACCCTCGAACACTTGCTGGTGATGCCGCTGGCGCCGTCGGAGATCATGCTGGCCAAGATCTGGGCCAACGGGCTGGCCGTGCTGTGCGGCGTGACGTTCGCGCTGCTGGTCATGGTCGAGCGCGTGCTGGCGGTGCCGATTGCCGGTTCGCTGCCGCTGTTTCTGGCGGCGGCGGCCTGCTACCTGTTCGCGGCGGCGTCGATCGGCATCTTCATCGGCACGCTGGCCCGCTCGATGCCGCAGTTCGGGCTGCTGGTGATCCTCTGCATCATTCCCTTGCTGATGCTGTCCGGCGGCATCTCGCCGCGCGAAAGCATGCCGCAGTTCGTGCAGGATTTCATGCTGGCCGCGCCGACGACTTATTTCGTCCGGCTGGCGCAGGGTATTTTGTATCGCGGGGCAGGGCTGGACATCATCTGGCGCGATCTGCTGGCGATGTTCGGCGTCGGTGCGCTGTTCTTCGCGGTGGCGCTGCTGCGCTTCCGCCGGGCGGTGACGCAGGCTCAGGGCTGAGCCGCGTCACGCCGTGTTGCGGTCAACGATAGACGAGGACCGGAATCTTCGAGTGGGTCAGCACCTTGTTGGTCTCGCTGCCGAGCAGGAAGCCGCTGATCCCGCGGCGGCCGTGCGAGGCCATGAAGATCAGGTCGGCCCCGGATTTTTCGGCGGCTTCGATGATCGCCTCGTAGGGCACGTCGCTGACCGCCGATACGGTGCCGCATTCGATGCCGGCTTCCTTGCACCAGCTTTCGATCTCGCCGAGGTATTCGGTGGCCTGCTGGTCGGCGAGTTCGGCGAATTTCTCGGGCGTCGTCGGGTCGATCAACGCACCTTCGCCGAAATAGGCGATCGGGTATTCCGGCTTGGCATAGAACACCGTGACGCGGGCGCCGCTCTCCTTGGCGAAGGACACCGCCCGCTGGGCGGTGGCTTTGGACAGTTCGGAACCGTCGGTCGGGATGAGGATGTGCTTGAACATGATGTACCTCCTGAACTGTTGTACCGGCGTTGCAATCCGCCTTTTCGAAGTTCATGCTACGCCAGTTCGGGAGGATTTTGAACATGAGACTCGGCTTTTTCGGTGCTGCCGGCGAGGTGACCGGCTCGTGCACGCTGGTCGATAGCGGAACGCATCGCTTCCTGGTCGACTGCGGCATGTTTCAGGGGGGCGCGGAAGCGCACGGCAAGAACGAGCGGGCGCTGAACTTCGGTTTCGACGTGCGCAAGCTCGATTTCGTGCTGCTCACCCACGCCCATATCGACCACGCCGGTCTGCTGCCGCGCCTGGTCATGCTCGGTTTCCGCGGGCCGATCTACACCACGGCGGCGACCCGCGCGTTGCTCGAGGTTCTGCTGCCGGACGCGGCCCACATCCAGGAAAAGGAAGCCGAGTGGCAATTGCGCAACCGGCGGCGGCGCGGGCGCAGCGAACGCGGCATTCCGGCGCCGCTGTACACCGTCGCCCAGGCGCTGGCCGCGCTGCGTCTGCTGCAGCCGGTGGATTACGGCGAACTGCTGCGGCCGGCCGACGGGATCGGTGTGCGTTTTCGCGATGCCGGTCATATCCTCGGCTCGGCGTCGCTGGAGATTTCGGTCGACACCGGCGGTCGACCGCGCAAACTGGTGTTTTCCGGCGATCTCGGCATGCCCGACCGGCCGGTACTCGAGGATCCTTCTCCGCCGCCGCCCGAGGCCGACGCGGTGCTGATCGAATCGACCTACGGCAATCGCCTGCACCGGCCGCTGCCGGAAACCCTGGACGAGATCGTTGCCGCCTTTGCGCGGACGCAGGCCGCGGGCGGCAACCTGATCATTCCCGCCTTTGCCGTTGGCCGGACGCAGGAAATCCTCTACATCCTGGCCGATCTGGTCCGCCAGGGACGGATCCGGCCGCTCAAGGTCTATGTCGATTCGCCGATGGCCAGTTCGGCGACGCGGATCACCCTCGATCATCAGGCGCTGCTCGACGCGCCGACCCGCGAGCTGATCGCCTGGCAGGCGGCGCATCCGGAGAAGATGGCCATCGAGTTCGTCGCCGATGTCGAGCGTTCGCGCCAGTTGAACGACATCCTGCACGGTGCGGTGATCATTTCGGCGAGCGGCATGTGCGATGCCGGGCGGATCAAGTACCACCTGCGCGAGAACCTGCCGCGCCGCGAGAGCACGGTGCTGATCGCCGGATTCCAGGCGGCCGGCACGCTCGGCCGGCGCTTGGTGGACGGGGCGAAACTGGTCCGCATCTTCGGCGAGCAGATTCCCGTCCGGGCCCGCATCTGCACGGTCGGCGGCCTGTCGGCGCATGCCGACCAGGCGGCCCTGCTGCATTGGCTGAGCGGCTTTCATCAACCGCCGGCCCGGCTTTTCGTCATGCACGGCGAAGCGTCGGCTTCGGCCGATTTCGCCGAAGCCGTACGCCGGCAACTCGGCTGGCATGACGTGGCGATCCCGCAACCCGGTAGCTTCGTGTCGCTGTAAGATGCCGAAGACCCCACCATTCATGGAGGTATCCCGATGTCAAATCCCATCGATCTGAACGGACTCAGCCCGGTCGAACATATCGGCAAGGCCGTGGCCAAGGCCTTCGATCCCTACGGCGTCACCACCTCGCTGCTCAACGCGCAGATGGCCTGGCTGATGCATCCGCAGGAATTCAGCCGTGCGGTCAACGCGCTGTCCGGCGATCTTTTGCAGTTGCAGGCGCATCTCGCACGCCGGGCGCTGGGCATCGCGTCCGACGACGTGATCCAGCCGCATGCCGACGATGCCCGCTTCAAGGAGCCGGTGTGGACCGACTCGGCGAGCTGGGACATCGTCAAGGAGTGGTACCTGGCCTTCACCCACCGGCTGCAGGACATGTATTTCGAAACGCCCGGCCTGTCCGACAAGGAACGCCGGCGCGCCGCCTTCTGGTCGCGCAAGTGGCTGAACATGGTGTCGCCGACCAATTTCTTCTGGCTCAACCCGGTGGCCATGGAGCGTGCCGTGGCGACCAAGGGCGAGAGCCTCAAGCTGGGCTGGGAGAACTTCCAGCGCGATCTCAAGGCCGGCAACATCCAGATGGTCGAGCCGGATGCCTTCACCGTCGGCAAGGACCTGGCGACGACGCCGGGCAAGGTCGTCTTCCGCAACCGGCTGGTCGAGCTGATCCACTACACGCCGACCACCGACAAGGTGCGGGCGATGCCGATCGTCATCGTCACGCCGTGGATCAACAAGTTCTACATTCTCGACCTGAACGCCAAGAAGAGCCTGGTCAAGTACCTGACCGACCAGGGCTTCTCGGTGTTCATCACCAGCTGGAAGAACCCGACCGCCGACATGGCCGACGTGCGCTTCGACGACTACCTGCTCGAAGGCGTCAACGAAGTCGTGCGCGTGGCCGGCGAATTCTGCAAGGTGCCCAAGGTGCATCTGGTCGGCTATTGCATCGGCGGTACGCTGGTCAGTACCTACATGGCCTGGGCCAACAAGCGTTTCGGCGCGGACCAGGTGCCGGTCGCCCACTGGACGCTGTTCACGACGCTGACCGATTTCTCGCATCCGGGCGACATCGACGTGTTCATCGACGATGCCTGCATCGAGGCACTGGAAGAAACGATGGCCAAGCGCGGCTATCTGGATGGCGCCGAAATGGCCACTTCGTTCCGCATGCTGCGCTCGAACAGCCTGGTCTGGCACTACTGGGTGCACAGCTACCTGCTCGGCGAGCCGCTGCCGCCGTTCGACGTGCTGTTCTGGAACGTCGATTCGACGCGCATGCCGCAGGCCATGCATTCCTACTATCTGCGCGAGATGTACCTGCACAACAATCTGATCAAGCGTGACCGCCTGCAGATTGCCGGCGAAGCCATCGACCTCGATCGCATCGTCCAGCCGCTCTACGCGGTGACCGCCGAGGACGACCACATCGCGCCGTGGAAGCAGTGCTACCGCATCCGCAAGTACGTGAACGTCAACGCGCCGGTGCGTTTCGTACTGTCCACTTCCGGGCATATCCTGGGCATCGTCAATCCGCCGGTCGATCCCCCCAAGCGCGCCTACTGGATCGGCGAGCCGGAGCGCAACGAACACTGGGAACACTGGCACGAGCGCGCCGAAAAACGGCCGGGCACCTGGTGGCAGGACTGGACCGCCTGGCTCGGCGAACGGACCGGCGAACTGGTCGATGCCTACCCGGTGTCGAACCGCAAGTTCCCGGCGCTGGCCGACGCACCGGGCACCTACGTGCTGGAAAAATAGGCCGTTGCTGCGGTCGACCGCAACATCCGGCAAAAAACCGGGCAGACCGAAAAGTCGCCCGGTTTTTTCATTTTTGATGCCGATCAAGGCCGGCAGCAGCGGGCGGCACGGACAATCGGTCCATTCCTTTTCGACCGGATGACCCCCATGAGCCTGCGTAGCCTGCTGACCGACGACCACAAACATTGCGACGACCTGTTCGCTGCCGCCGAACAGGCGGCCGGCCAGGATGTCGCCGCCGCAAAAGCCGCCTTTGCGCGGTTTCGCGAGGCGATGCTGGCGCACTTCACCGGCGAGGAAGAGATCCTCTTCCCGGCCTTCGAGGCGCGCACCGGCATGCGCATGGGGCCGACCCAGGTGATGCGCTCGGAACACGCCCAGATGCGCGAACTGATGGACGATGCGGTCGACCTGCTGGCGGCGGGAAAAAGCGACGACTTCCTCGGCCAGGCCGAAACCCTGCTGATCATGATGCAGCAGCACAACATGAAGGAGGAAAACGTCCTCTACCCGATGTGCGACCAGCATCTGGCCGGCGATGCCGAGGCGCTTGGCCGCCAGTTGCGCGACACCCTGCAGGCGGCCTGAGGCAAACCCGGTGAGCGACGACATCCGGCTGCTCGATGCCCGTTTCCTGCCGCCGCCCGAACCTTTCGTGCAGGCGATGGAAATGCTGTCCGAACTGGCCCCCGGCGAGCGCATGCAACTGCTGCTCTACCGCGAACCGCACCCGTTGTACCGCGTGCTCGAACAGAACGGCCATCGCTGGCAGACGCTGCTGCGTCCGGATGGCACTTTCGAAATCACCATCACTGTCTGAGTCGACCGCATGCAGGCCTTGCTTTCCTACGACCAGAGCCCGCCTTTCGCGGCGCCGCTGCGTTTCTTCCTGAGCGCGCCGCTGTTCGGCGTGCTGGCCGGTCTGCTGGCCATTGTTGACGGGCCATTGCTGTTCGCTTCGCGGTGGACGCCGGCGGCACTTGCTGCGACGCACCTGCTGACGGCCGGTTTCATGCTGCAGATCATGATCGGCGCGCTGATCCAGGTGCTGCCGGTGGTTGCCGGCGCCAACCTGGCGCAGCCGCTGCGCACCGCCCGGCGGGTGCATCCGCCGCTGACGCTCGGGGCCCTGCTGCTGGCCGGCGGTTTCCTGTCCGGCACGCCCTGGCTGCTGCAGGGCGGGGCGCTGTTGCTGGCTGCCGGCTGCATCCTCTTCCTGCACGACGCCGGGCGCGCACTGCGCGGCGTGCCATCGACCAGCCCGACCATCCGCGGTCTGAAGCTGGCTTGCGGTGGCCTGCTGGCAACCGTCGTGCTGGGCCTGCTACTGGCTTTCGCGCTGGCCGGCGGCTGGGCCTTGCCGCTGAGCGACCTGGCCGACCTGCACGCAGCCTGGGGCCTGGCCGGCTGGGCCGGCGTGCTGCTGATCGCCGTTGCCTACGTCGTCGTGCCGATGTTCCAGCTGACGCCCGGTTACGCGGCGCGGCCGTCGTGGTGGTTGCCGCCGTTCATCGTCGGCGCCCTGCTGACGTGGACTGCCGCGCTTGCGGTCGACCTGCCCTGGCTGCGCATTTCCGCGCAGGTCGCGCTGATCGTCGCCGGGAGCATTTTCGCCGGCTGGACGCTGGCGCTGCAGCGCCGCCGCCGGCGCGCCAAACCCGATGTCACGCTGCGCTACTGGCAACTCGGCCTGCTGACCGCGATGCTGGCGCTGGCGACGTGGTCGGCCGGTGCGTTCCTGCGCGATCCCGATCCGCGCACGGCGCTGCTGTTCGGCGTGTGCTTCCTGCTCGGCGGCGTGCTTGCCTGCATCGTCGGCATGCTCTACAAGATCGTGCCTTTCCTGGCCTGGTTGCACCTGCAGCCGCTCGGCCGCGGTGCGCCGCCGATGAACCGGCTGCTCACCGATCTGGCGGCGCGGCGCCAGATGGGGGCCTTTTTCGTTGCCTGCGCGCTGTCGACCGCAGCCGTGTTCCTGCCCGACTGGCTGGCGCGCCCGGCCGGGCTGGCTTTCGCGCTGGCCAGTGCCGGACTGCTGTGGAACCTGGCGCAGGCGGTCCGCCGTCATCACGCCTATCGGCGGGCGAAACTCGACGCATGAGCTATCTCGCGATCAAGCATCTGCACGTTGCCTGCGCCGTCGTCAGCGGCCTCGGTTTTCTGCTGCGCGGTATCTGGATGTGGCGGGCGTCGCCGCACTTGCAACATCCGCTGACCCGCCGTCTGCCGCATGTCGTCGACAGCGCGCTGCTCGGCAGTGCGCTGACCCTGGCCGCCTGGAGCGGTCAGTGGCCGTTCGCGCAGGGCTGGCTGACCGTCAAGCTGGGCGGCTTGCTGCTCTACATCGTGCTCGGCGCTTTTGCGTTGCGCCGCGGTCGCACGCCGGCCATCCGGCGGCGCTGCTTCATCGCCGCGCTGGCGGTGTACGCCGGCATCGTCTTGACTGCGCTGAGTCGCGCCTACTGGTAATGGATTCCGCCCGGGCCGGGGTTTTTCCGGGGCGTCGGGGAACATCGATCGGTGTATGATGTTTGGCTAGTTGCGCCGTGTTCCGGCGCCAGCCTGAGTCAACGATACGGACCCCGACGTGAGCTTCCTGAAACGCCTTTTCGGTGCCTTCCGGCGCGACGACGCGCCAACCCCGCTTTCCGGCACGCCTGCCGCCCAGACGCCACGTACCGTGCCGGCGGCCCCCGCGGCGATATCGCGCAAGCCCGTGGCGATCAGCTGGCAGGAAATGCTCGATGCCTCGTCCGGCATCGCCGCCTATCTGCTGCGTCCTTCCTCGCTGCAGGTCGGGATGGCGCCGAGCGGGCCGGACTGGCTGGCCGCCCTGACGCAAGACAGCATTGCCCGGCTGGCCCAGCGCCGGAAAATCCTGGTGCCGATCACGCCGCTGCAATGGCGCAGCGCCAATTTTGCCGCGCTGGTCGGTCCGAACGTTTTCTTCCTGCTGCAGGATGCGCCGCACAGCGACCAGCCCAATGCAGCCTGGACGACGCTGGCGGCAGACATCCGTGCGGCTGGCGGACGTCTGGCTGCCGACATGGCGACCCTGGCGGTGCTGGCCGGCGCCGATTTCCCTGATCTGCTGCTGTTCGACCTGCAGGGCCGCGAATTCAAAGCCTTCGAGCAGCAGGTGCGCGGCATGCGCCAGCAATGGCCGACGCTGCAACTGGCCGTCGAGAATGTCGCCAGCTGGACCGAATACCGTTTCCTGATGGCGCTTGGCGTGGGCTACTGCCTGGGGCCCTTCGCCACCTGCCGCGACGAGACGCAGCAGAGCGACGGTTTCTCGCAGAACCGCCTGACCCTTGTCGAAATGCTCAACCTGCTGCGTCGCGAGGCCGATACGGCCGAGGTCGTCGCCGTCGCCAAACGCGATCCGGCGGTCGTCATCAAGCTGCTGGAAATGGCCAACTCGCCGCTGTCCGGCTTGTCGCGCCAGGTGAGCTCGCTGGAGGATGCGGTGATGCTGCTCGGTCGGGCGCCGCTGTATCGCTGGCTGTCGCTGGCGATGTTCCAGATCGGCACGCGCGATGACCAGCGCGATCACACGCTGATGGTCATCTCGTTGAGCCGTGCGGCGTTCCTCGAAAGCCTGGCCGACGAAAACAACCGGCAGCAGGCCGGCGAGCTGTTCCTGGTCGGCCTGTTTTCGCTGATCGACAGCCTGCTCGGCCTGCCGACCGCCAGCGTGCTGGGCAAGATGCATCTGCCCGGACCGGTCGCCCAGGTGCTGCTCGACAAGGACGGTCCCTATGCCCGCCACCTGATGCTGGCCATTTGCATGGAACGCGGCCGCGTCGATCAGGCCATCCTGCTGGCCGGCGCGATCGGCCTCGACCCCGCCGAGACCATCTTCCAGTACAGCGAAGCGATGGCCTGGGCGACGGCCGACCTGCTCTGACTACATCCGCCCCAGCTTGCGGTACAGCGTGTTGCGACTGATGCCGAGCTGACGGGCGGCCAGCGAGATGTTGCCGCCGGCCGCTTCGAGCGCGCGCATCGCCGCCTGCCGGCCGATTTCCTCCAGGCTGACGCCCATCGGGTCCGGCGGCGCCGCCGCCCACGGATCGTGGCGCGGTTCGGCCTGGCTCAGCGGCGAGCCGGGCAGCGGCTCCTCGAAGAGTTCCTCGGGCAGATGGGTTTCGGTGATCAGCGTTTCGTCGTCGTCGAGCAGCGCAATGGCGACCCGGATCACGTTGAGCAACTGGCGGATGTTGCCGGGCCAGCTGTAGGCTTCGATCGCCTGCAATGCCGACTCGGAGAAGCGCAGCGGCGTGGCTCGTTCGCCGACTTCGGCGGCGGCGAGCTTTTCGACGATGCAGCGGATGTCGGTCCGTTCGCGCAGCGAGGGCAGGGTGACGGCCAGACCGTTCAGCCGGTAGTAAAGGTCTTCGCGGAAATTGCCGCGGGCGACTTCCTCGCGCAGCTTGCGGTGGGTGGCGCAGACCAGCGAGATGTCGACCTGGATCGAGCGCGTGCTGCCCAGCGGCGTCACGCAACGCTCCTGCAGCACGCGCAGCAGACGTGCCTGCAGGTTCAGCGGCATGTCGCCGATTTCGTCGAGGAACAGCGTGCCGCCATGCGCCTGCTGGATCTTGCCCGGCGCCCCTTCCTTGCGGGCGCCGGTGAAGGCGCCGCCCTGGTAACCGAACAGTTCGGATTCGATCAAGGTTTCGGGAATCGACGCACAGTTCAATGCCACGAAGGGGGCGTCACGGCGCGGCCCGCTGTTATGGAAGGCCTTGGCGAACATCTCCTTGCCGGCGCCGGACTCCCCCTGAATCATCATCGGGATATCGCGGCCGATGATCCGTTTGGCACGTTCGATGGCCAGCTGCTGCCGGGCGTCGCCGGTGCACAACGTGTCGAGTACCAGCACCGGTTTGCCGCTCGGCGTTTCGACCCGGCGCGGCGCGCGCTGCACCGGCGTTTCGTCGATGACCCGGCCGGACACGGCCAGCGACGGCAACTGACCGCGCAGCTGGATGTGCAGGGCACGGCCATTGACATTGATTTCCTGGCTGGCGAAAGGCGAGTGGCGCAGTCGATCGACCAGCGATGCCAGGCTGTTTTCGAAAACCATGGAAAAGTCGCGACGGACCGCGTCGACCGGACGAATGCCGAGCAGTTCGAGGCCGATGCGGTTGATCGCGATCACCTGGCCGTCGGCCGATACCGCGGCCAGGCCTTCCTTCGGGCTGCCGAGGTAATCCGGGCGCAGGTGGAAGCAGACCAGGATGTCGCGGGCGTGGAAGGTCTCGAACAGCCGTTTCTCGACGATGGCCGTGGACAGCCGTACCAGACCGAGCGTATGGCGCTGCTGGCTGCGGTAGTCGCCGGAAATGTCGAGCACGCCGATCAGCTTGCCGTCCGGCCCGAAGATCGGGCTGGCACAGCAGGTCAGGAACGCGTTCTGGCCGAGGAAATGTTCGCCGCCGAAGATCGCCACCGGCTTTTCCTCGGACAGGGCGGTGCCGATCGCATTGGTGCCGCGCAGGGTTTCGTCCCACGAAGCGCCCGCTGCCAGCGCGACACGGTCGGCGCGATCGACGAAGTCGGGGTCGCCGACCGTTTCGAGCAGCAGGCCGTTGGCGTCGGACATGACGACCATACTGCCCGATTCGCGGATCTGCTCGAAAACGTGTTCCATGATCGGGCGTCCCTGGGTCAGCAGGTAGCGGTTGCGCTCCTGTTCGGTCTTCAGGGCAATACGGTCCATGCTGTCGGTGTGCGCCTGGTAGCCGGACTCGTCGACGCCAAAGCGCCGGCAACGCTCCCAGGAACGCAGGATCAGCGGATCGATCAGCCCTTCGGGCAGATCGCCGTGATCAAAGAACAACTGGCGTGCACGTCTCAACCGCTGGTCGTGCGCGTCGACCATCAACTGGTTTGTCTCCATCTCTCCTCCAGCTCGTTGGCGTGGTTTTTTTGGGATTTTGTTGTGTTGTTCAATAACGTAGCACCTGCACCATATGTAAGCAATCGGCTTGTGCTGCGTGTTCGTTTCGCAGCAAGCATCGTGCCATTTGTTTCAGGAATGTGCTCAAGGCGTTACAACCGGGTTTCGCACGAGTTGGCACAGGCCTTGCAGTCAGCTGGGCACAACAGCCGTACCTGACTTCAACACAAGGAGACAAAGTGAAACCCATCGCCCGCAAGCTTTCCGCCCTCGTTGCCAGCCTCGTCCTCGCCACCACGGCCGTTCAGGTCATGGCCCACGGTGACGTCGTGCCCCAGGCTGTCGACACCACGGGTCTGAAGAACCTCGGCGCCGACTTCCTGGCCGCCAATCCGTACCGCAAGGACAAGACGGCCATCCGTATCGGCGATTCCGCGTTCAACCAGAACTGCGCCCGCTGCCACGGCCTCGGCGCCGTGTCCGGCGGTATCGCCCCCGACCTGCGCTATCTGCCGCAGGGCGACGAAGGCGACGAAATCTTCCTCAACCGCATCCGCCATGGTTCCGTGCGCGACGGACGCGTCTACATGCCGCCGTTCGAAGGCCTGCTGAGCCAGGAAGCCATGTGGGCGATCCGCGCCTGGCTGGAGTCGGTCCATGAAGAATGATCGTCGTCGCTGGCTCAAGGGGCTGGCCGCCCTGCCGCTGAGCGCGGCCTTGCCGGCATTTGCCGAAGGCTCGCTCGATGCGATCCGCCAACGCGGCAGGCTGCGTATCGCGGTCTACAACGATTTCCCGCCGTATTCGCTGGCCGGCGGCAAGGGCGTCGATGCCGACATCGGCCGCGCCATCGCCGCCAAGCTCGGGTTAAGCGCCGAAGTCGTCGGCTTCGCGGCCGACGAGGACATGAACGACGACCTGCGCAACATGGTCTGGAAAGGCCATTATCTCGGGACGCAGCCGGCCGACGTGATGATGCACGTGCCGGTCGACGAGCACCTGGCCAGGGCCAACGACAAGGTCCGCATCTTCGGCCCCTATCACCGCGAAATGCTGATGCTGGCGCGCAATCCGGAACGCGTTCCGGCGCTCTCCGGCTCGGCGGCGGTGGCACTGGAAATCTTCACCCGCGAGAAGGTCGGCGTCGAGATCGATACCTTGTCCGATGCTTTCCTGCTGGGCGTGATGAACGGTCGTCTGCGCGAAAACGTCGTGCACTTCAAGACCGTTACCGAAGCCGCCAAGGCCTTGCGCGAAGGGCGGGTGTCGGCCGTCCTGGCGCCGCGTGCCGAACTCGAAGCGGCGCTTGGCGACCCTGGCAAACTGGTGCTCGAACGGCCGCAATTCGCCGAGCTGCGCCACGATCACTGGCCGCTCGGCATGGCGGTCAAGGCGGAAGCCGACGATCTGGCCGATGCGATTGCCAAGGCGCTCGAGGAACTCAGGCGCGATGGTACGCTGGCGGGTATCTTCAAGAAATACGGTGTTTCCTGGCAGCCTGCCTGAGGAGTTTTCGATGATGCATCGTTTCTGTCTGGGCGGCCTGTTGGCCGCCTTTTCCGCCTTGGCGCAGGCCGGATCGCTGGCCTATGTGCCGAACGAAAAGTCGGCCAGCGTCAGCGTCGTCGATACGACCGACGATCGCGTGGTGCAGACGTTTGCCGTCGGCCAGCGGCCGCGCGGCATCGCCGCCGGCGGCGGCCGGCTGTACCTGACCGATGCCGCCAAGGCCAGCCTGCTGGTCGTCGATGCGGCGGAAGGGCGGCTGCTGGATACCATCAAGGTTGGCGATTCGCCGGAAGGCGTCAGCCTGTCGCGCGATGGCAAGCTGCTGGCGGTGGCCGTCGAGGATCACAACAGCGTCGTCCTGCTGCAGGCGAGCGACGGCAAGCGCCTGGCCAGCATCAAGGTGAAGGGCAAGAACCCCGAGCACGCGGTGTTCAGCCCGGATGGCCGCTGGCTCTACGTCAGCGCCGAGGAAGCCGAGCAGGTCGATGTGATCGACGTGGTCAAGCGGCGCCAGGTCGGTAGCGTACCGGTCGGCAAGCGGCCGCGCGGCATCGGCTTCCTGCCCGACGGCAGCCGTGCCTACGTGGCCTGCGAACTGGCCGGCAAGGTCTATGCGATCGATACTGCCAGCCGCAAGGTCGTGGCCGAGATCGAGGCCGGTCAATATCCGAACGGTATTGCGGTCGACCATGCCGGTCAGCGGGTTTTCGTGTCCAACGGACGCGATCCGAGCGTGATGGCGATCGAGGTGGCCGGGAACCGCGTGCTGGCGCGTATCGAAGTCGGCAAGCGGCCATGGAACATGGCGCTGACGCCGGACGGCAACAAGTTGTACGTGGCGACCGGTCGCGACAACGCACTGTCGGTGATCGATGCCCGCGCGCTGAAGCGGCTGCCCGACGTTGCTGTCGGCGAACTGCCCTGGGGCGTGGTGATTCCATGAGCGGCAGCCGTCACCCGTTGCCGCTGATCGTCCTGCACTGGACGATGGCCGTGCTGCTCGTCTGGATGCTGTGGCTGGGCTGGAGCATGCTCGATCTGCCGAAGGGGCCGGAGCGCAGTGCCGCCTACGGGCTGCACAAGTCGCTCGGCCTGCTGCTGCTCGGTCTGCTGGCGGTCCGCATCGCCATCCGCCTGCACTGGCGTTCCCCGCCGTCGCTGTCCAGCGGCTGGCAGGACGACCTGGCCATGGTCATTCACCGGCTGCTCTACATGTTCATGCTGCTGGCGCCGCTGGCCGGTTACCTGGCGTCGTCGTTCACGCCTTATCCGCTGAAGTTCTTCGGCGTCGAACTACCGAAACTCGGCTGGCCGGACGAAGGACTCAACGAAGCCTTCAAGGCGGCGCATTTCGCGCTGGTCTGGGGCGGTGCGGCGCTGATTGCGCTGCATGTGGCCGGTGCGCTGAAACATGCGCTGCAGCGGGACGGGATTGTGCAGCGGATGTTGCCCGGCGGATTGTTTCGGGATTGAGCAACTGCTCCATCGTGGAGCAGATCGGCTAGTACGAAAGTCATGGAATCTTGCGGTCGACCGCAGGAAAAAACAAAAAACGCGGCATCTGCCGCGTTTTTTTATACCGATTCGAGCCGGCCATCCCGGAAATCGGCCAGTGCCTGGTAAATCTCTTGTTCGCTGTTCATCACGAACGGACCGTACTGGACGATCTTTTCGCCCAGCGGCCGGCCGGCGAGCAGCAGCAGGCGGCTGTCTTCCGTGGCCTCGATGCACACGCCGTCGCTGTCCGGCGCATTGTCGAGGATGGCCATCGTGCGGCTTGCCACCGCTTCGCCATCGACCGCCGCGCTGCCGCGATAGACATAGACGAAGGCATTGTGCCCGGGCGGTAGCGTTTGTTCGAATCGGCTGCCGGCCGGCAGATGGATGTCGAGATACAGGGGTTGCGTCGCATCGCGGGTCACCGCGCCGACCGTGCCGTGGCTTTCGCCGGCGATCACCGTCACCGCGACGCCCGCCGGCGTCGTGAAACGCGGCAGTTCGGCGGCGGCGATGTCGCGATACCACGGGGCGATCATCTTGTCCCGCGCCGGCAGGTTCAGCCACAGCTGGAACCCCTCCATGACGCCGGCTTCCTGCTGCGGGATCTCCGAATGGATCAAGCCGCGGCCGGCCGTCATCCACTGCACGTCGCCGCTCTGCAGCAAGCCCTCGTGGCCGGCGCTGTCGCGATGCAGCATGCGGCCGGCCAGCATGTAGGTGACCGTCTCGAAGCCGCGGTGCGGGTGATCGGGAAAGCCGGCGATGTAATCGTCGGGATCGTCGCTGGCGAAGACGTCGAGCATCAGGAAGGGATCGAGCCGGCGCTGGTAGTGCTGGGTGAGCACCCGCGTCAGCTTGACGCCGGCACCATCCGACGTGGCGATGCCGCGGTGCTGCGATTCGATCTTGCGCGAGCGGGTGACGTGACGGGGGCTCATGATTTTTCTCCCTTGAAGTTGGGGGCGGCGTTCAGGCGAACAGTGCTTCGATGTCGGCCGCGGCTTCGGCAAAACCCCGGGCCGCGGCTTCCGGTCCCATGTTCAGTCCCTCGGCGTAGACGAAATTCAGGTCGCTCAGACCGATGAAACCGAAGTAGGTCTTGAGGAACGGGACCTGCGTATCGAAAGCGGTATCGCGATAACGGCCGCCGCGGGCCAGGGCGAAATACACCTTCTTGCCCCTGACCAGTCCTTCGACGCCCTGCTCGGTGTAGCGGAAGGTGACGCCGGCGCGGGTGATTGCATCGATCCAGGTTTTCAGCTGTACCGGAATGCCCAGGTTGTACATCGGGACGCCGATCACCAGCACATCGGCTGCCTGAAGTTCGGCGATCAATGCATCATCCAGCGCAACCCGTGCCGCTTGCGCCGGCGTGCGTTGCTCGGCCGGCGTGAACAGGGCGCCCAAAGCGGCTTCGTCGAGCACCGGATGCGGTGTTGCCGCCAGATCGCGCAAGGCGACGTTGGCATCCGGATGCGCGATGCGCAGCCGGGCGACGATATCGTTGGCGACGCGGGTGGAATTGCCGCTTTCGCGGCGGGCGCTGGCGTTGATTTGCAGGATGTTCATGGCGATCTCCGATCAGTGAGTTGAATCCGCTGTTGCGGCATGTGTGCACTGTAGTGCGTCGCGAATCGACACAGAAGACGTCGATTTGGATAACATTGTTCCGTATATGGAACAATACGATGCCAATGACCTGCTGATCTACGCCCGCGTCGTCGAATGCGGCAGCTTCAGCCGTGCCGCCGAACGCCTGGCGTTGCCGAAGTCGACCGTTTCGCGGCGGGTGGCTGCACTGGAGGATCGCCTGGGCGAACGCCTGCTGATCCGCAGTACGCGTCGGCTGCAGGTCACCGAGTTTGGCGAGATACTGCTCGAACACGCTCGCCAGGTGGCCGAGGAGGTGGATGCCGTCAAGGCTGCCATCGAGCATCGTCAGGCGCGGCCGAGCGGCCGCCTGCGAGTGTCGATGCCGAGCGACTTCGCCAGCCTGCTGCTGACCGAGATGCTGCACGCCTTTTCCCGTCTGCATCCGGCCGTGACGCTGGAACTCGATTTGTCGCAACGCCGGGTGGACATCGTCGGCGAAAAGTTCGACCTCGCCGTGCGCATGGGGGCGTTGCCCGACGACAGCCTGCTGGCCGCCCGGCGCATCGCACGCTTCTCGTTCGGGCTTTACGCCGCGCCGCGTTACCTGAGCGAGCGGGGTATTCCGGCCATGCCGGTCGACCTGGCCGGTCACGACACGCTCTGCCTGCCCGGCGAACTCGGCGGCTGGCCGATGAGCAAGGGGCGGCAGACGCAGGAAATCCGGCCAAACGCCCGCATCGTCATCAATTCGCCGCAGTTGCTGATCAATCTGGCCTGCGACGGGGCCGGCATCACCGCCGTACCGGATTACTTCGCCCGCCGCTATGTACAGCGCGGTGAACTGCAACGCGTGCTGGCCGACTGGCAACTGCCGCCGCATCCGGCCTGGGTGGTTTTTCCGGGTCGTCGGCTGATGCCGGCCAAGAGCCGGGCCTTCATCGAAATGCTCGAGGCTGCGCTGAGCAACGCCTGCGAGGAGGCGCAAGCCGACTGAGCCTGCCGATCAGACCCGCGGTTGCAGCGCGATCACCGCCATGCCGGCCAGCGCGATACCGGCACCGAGCGTATCCCAGCGGGTCAGTTGGATACCGTCGACAAAACGCAGCCAGAGCAGCGCGACTGCGATGTACATGCCGCCGTAGGCCGCATAAGTCCGGCCGGCGGCCGTCGGGTGCAGCGTCAGCAGCCAGGCGAATGCCGCCAGCGACAGGGCGGCCGGTATCAGCAGCAGTGCGCTCTTGCCCTGCCTGAGTACCAGCCAGGGCAAATAACAGCCGACGATCTCGGCGACCGCGGTGATGGCGAACAGCAGGCTGAAGCGGAGGATTTCCATGATCTTTCCCGTGACGCCGGGGCAATTGAATGGCGGTTGATTCGACCGTAGCCGTCGCATCGGCTACCATCGGCGCCATTCTGATACAAAGAAAGGCCGTGGGCACGTCGTGTCCACCATATGGGTAGTGACCTTGTCCTGATTGCTGTTGCTTTACTGCTTGTTCTTCTCAACGGGTTTTTCGTCGCCGCCGAGTTCGGGTTGGTCAAACTGCGCCAGACGCGCGTCGAAGCCATCGCCAAATCCCACGGCTGGCGCGGCCGTATGCTGGCCCGGGTGCATCGGGATCTCGATGCTTACCTGTCCGCCTGCCAGCTCGGCATCACCCTCGCTTCGCTGGGGCTCGGCTGGGTCGGCGAACCGGCCTTCGCCGATTTGCTGACGCCGCTGCTGGCGGCGATCGGCGTCGAAAGCGAACGCCTGATCCACGGCATCGCCTTCTTCACCGCCTTCTTCATCATCTCCTACCTGCACATCGTCGTCGGTGAACTGGCGCCGAAATCGATGGCCATCCGGATGTCGGAAAAGGTCGGCCTGTGGACGGCGCCGCCCCTCTATGCCTTCTACTGGGCGATGTATCCGGCGATCTGGGTGCTCAACCACAGTGCCAACTGGGTGCTCAGCAAGATGAAGATGGATGTCGCGCACGGCCATGACAGCCACTACTCGTCCGACGAACTGAAACTCATCCTGCGCAGCTCGCGCGCCGATCAGGGCTTTACCCAGGACGAATGGCGGGTGCTGGCGCAGGCCCTCGATTTCCGCCAGCTCGACGTTGCCGACCTGATGCGCCCCTTCCAGGAGGCCGTGACGCTGAGCGAGGATGATCCGCTCGACGCCAGCCTGGAAAAGATCGCCCGCCACCGTTACAGCCGTTATCCCTACCTGGGCAGCGAGCGCAACATCAAGGGCGTGATCCATCTGAAGGACGTGTTCATCGCACTGCAGAACAACCCGGAACTGGACAGCCTGGAAAAGCTGGTCCGCCCGGCCCAGGTGGTCTCGCCGCGCTTGCCGGCGACCGAACTGTTCCGCCGCTTTCGCGAGGGGGCGCCTCACTTTGCCGTCGTCGCCCACGACCACAGCCATCCGCTCGGTTATGTGACCTTGGACAATCTGCTTGGTGCGCTGGTCGGCGAAATCCGCGACGAATTCCGCCAGACCCAGAACGAATGGTCGAAACTCGATGACGGCTCGCTGCTCGGCAAGGGCAGTCTGCCGCTATTCACGCTGGAGCGTGCGCTGGGCATCGATATCGAGGAATCCGGCGTCGACTCGATCGGCGGTCTGATCATGCAGCACCTGGGCGATCTGCCGGAAGAAGGGCAACGTATCGAATTCCCGTGCTTCGATGCCGTCGTCAAAAAGATGAGCGGACCGCGGATCGTGCTGGTCAGGGTGATTCCGCATGCCGAAGCCGCTCGGGATTAGCGGAGCGCCATGGTGCTCTCCTGAATGCCTGAAAAGCATTCTCGGGTGAAGCCGCCTAGCGGGAAAATCGGCAATGTCGATCGTCCCGGTGCGGGCTGGCCATTGCTCGGGGGAAATGCCGGGAGCCGGGCTGGCTGCTGGCGTCTGCCGGAAAACGAACTGCCTGTTTTTTCGGCAAAGCGTCAAAGTGGCTTCCGCTTCAGTGAGTTGCCGCTTCCGCCCAGAGCATCCCCACAGCTTTATCCACAGCATCCGGGGATAATTCGGCCGAAAAAAGTCGTTGTTGCGGTCGACTGCCTGGCACGTCGAAAAAGCCGCGCCGAAATAGCATAAGGGACAGGCAGAGGCCTGTCCCTTGTCGTGTCTGCCCCGTTCAGCCTGCACTGACGGGGCGGAGCACCGTTCTCCTTGTTCTTACTGCAGCGACAGCACCCAGGCGATGGCGGCCTTGAGGTCGTCGTCGCTGATCTGTGCCGGGCTGTGCGGCGTCATCGGGACTTCGCCCCAGTGACCGCTGCCGCCGTGGCGGACTTTTTCGAAAAGCATGGCCGGGGCCTTGGCGTCGCCCTTGTAGCGGGCGGCGACGTCCTTGTAGGCGGGGCCGACACGCTTCTGGTCGACAGCGTGGCAGGCGACGCAGCGGGCTTTCTTGACGATGGCTTCGCTGGCGTGGGCCGACGAAGCGGCGATCAGCATGGTGCCGGCGGCCAGGGTCAGCAGCAGGCTGTTTTGCAGTTTCTGTTTCATGAGGCTTTTCCTTGTTCAGACGAGGCCGGCGGCCTGAAGTTCGGCCCATTCGGCGTCTTCAAAAATTCGCGAACGGGTAAAGAAGGCTTTGCCGGTGTTGCTTTCGAGCGAGAAGGTGCCGCCGGCGCCATCGACTGCGTCGATGATCACCTGCGTGTGCTTCCAGTATTCGTACTGCGTGGCGCCCACATAGAAGGGCAGTCCGCCGATGTCGCCGAGATGCACGTCGTAGGCGCCGATGGTCAGTTCGCCTTCGAGGTAGCAGTTGGGCGAGCTGTTGTCGCAGCACCCGCCGGACAGGAAGAAGAACAGCTTCGGCCCGTGTTGCTGCTTGAGCGTGGCGATCAGTTCCAGGGCGGCCGGGGTGGCAGTGACGCGGTCGACCATGGTTTTCTCCCAAAAAGGTGGGAGCGGTTTCCCGCTCCCGTAAATCCCGCAACAGAGCGAGTGGAGGAGATGCCTGAGACGACCGGCGGGTGGCCGGCGTATCCCGGAGCTGGATACGCCGGCCGGCCGGTTTCGACGAGGGTTTCTTTTAGAAGAAGCCCAGCTTTTGCTCGGCGTAGCTGACCAGCAGGTTCTTGGTCTGCTGGTAGTGGTCGAGCATGACCTTGTGGGTCTCGCGGCCGATGCCGGATTCCTTGTAGCCGCCGAAGGCTGCGTGCGCCGGGTAGGCGTGGTAGCAGTTGGTCCACACGCGGCCGGCCTGGATGCCACGACCCATGCGATAGGCCAGGTTGCCGTTACGGGTCCAGACGCCGGAGCCGAGGCCGTACGGGGTGTCGTTGGCGATGGCCAGCGCTTCGGCTTCGTCCTTGAAGGTGGTCACGGCGAGCACCGGCCCGAAGATTTCTTCCTGGAAGATGCGCATCTTGTTGTGGCCCTTGAACAGGGTCGGCTGGATGTAGTAACCCTCGGCCAGGTCGCCGGCCAGGTGGGCGCGGTCGCCACCGATCAGCACCTGGGCGCCTTCTTCCTTGCCGAGCTTCAGGTAGGACTGGATCTTGTCCATCTGCAGCTGGGAAGCCTGGGCGCCGATCATCGTGTCGGTGTCGAGCGGGCTGCCTTGCTTGATGGCGGCGACGCGCTTGAGGCAACGCTCGATGAAGGCATCGTAGATGGATTCCTGAATCAGGGCGCGGCTCGGGCAGGTGCAGACTTCGCCCTGGTTGAAGGCGAACAGCACCAGACCTTCGATGGCCTTGTCGAGGAAGCCGTCGTCCTTGTCCATCACGTCGGCGAAGAAGATGTTGGGGGACTTGCCGCCCAGTTCCAGCGTGGCCGGGATCAGGTTGTTGGCGGCGGCTTGCGCGATGACGCGGCCGGTGGCGGTGGAGCCGGTGAAGGCGATCTTGGCGATGCGCTTGCTGGTGGCCAGCGGCATGCCGGCTTCGCGGCCGTAACCGTTGACGATGTTCAGCACGCCCGGCGGCAGCAGGTCGGCGATCAGTTCCATCAGGATCAGGATGGAGATCGGGGTGGATTCGGCGGGCTTCAGCACGACGCAGTTGCCGGCGCCGAGGGCCGGGGCCAGCTTCCAGGCGGCCATCAGGATCGGGAAGTTCCAGGGGATGATCTGGCCGACGACGCCCAGAGGCTCATGGATGTGATAAGCCATGGTGTTTTCGTCGATTTCCGAGATGCCGCCTTCCTGCGAGCGCAGGCAGCCGGCGAAGTAGCGGAAGTGGTCGACGGCGAGCGGGATGTCGGCGTTGAGCGTTTCGCGGATCGGCTTGCCGTTGTCGACGGTCTCGGCGTAGGCCAGCAGTTCGAGGTTGGCTTCGAGGCGGTCGGCGATCTTCAGCAGGATGTTGGAACGGGTCGTCGCGTCGGTCTTGCCCCACTTCGGGAAGGCGGCGTGGGCGGCGTCCAGCGCCAGCTCGACGTCTTCGGCGGTGGAACGGGCGGCCTTGGTGTAGGGCTTGCCGGAAACCGGGGTGACCACGTCGAAGTACTCACCCTTGACCGGTGCGGTCCACTTGCCGTTGATGAAGTTGTCGTATTTGGCTTTGTAGGCGATCTTTGCGCCGGCGGCGCCGGGAGCTGCGTAAAGCATGTTTTGTCTCCTGTATCTGGTTACGGGTTTCAAGCCCGGCGGTTGTCCCGCCGTGTCTCGTCCCGGATAGTCTGCATGCCATGTGCCAGCCCGTGCCTGCTCCGGTCGACTTTGTGCAAGCGACTGTTTTTCAATGGCTTATCGTTTTCTGCTGAAATTCCGTCCGGGTTTGTCGGCTGCTCTGCTGATCAACGGCGGAGCAATTGCTTCATTCCTATACAGCAGGGAGGTGCGAACAATCCGGCGCTAGTGGGCAAGAAAAAACCGGCCCGCAGGCCGGTTTTTCGTTGCTGCGGTCAACCTCAGCGCAGCGCCAGAATCCAGTTCACCAGCAGGCGGGCGTTGCCTTCGGTGATGGCGACGGCGTTGGGCGGCATCGACAGGCCGGAGACCTTGCCCTTCCAGTGGCTGCTGTAAGGATTGGAGCCTTCGAGCACGACGCGGGTCAGGAATTCGGAGGCGCCCGGTTTGCCCTGGTATTGCTTGGCGACGTCGATCCAGGCCGGACCGATCGGTTTCATGCCGTTCGGCCCCGGTTTGTCGGTTTCGATGCCGTGGCAGGTGGTGCAGCCGCTCTTGGCGGCGAGTTGCTTCATCTCGGCGTCGTTCTTGGCGTCGGCGAATGCGGCGCTGGAGACGAGGCCGGCGGCGAGCGTCAGGCAGATGGCGATGCGTTTCATGGTGTAAGCCCCCCTGGGCGGTTGGTGGTTGAAATCAGTGCGTGGTGGTGGCCTGGCCGAGTTCGACCATGCCGTGGCGCACTGCGAAGTGAAGCAGTTTGAAATCGCTGTCGGCGTCCAGTTTCTGGCGGATCAGCGACAGGTAGTTGAGGATGGTCTTCTGGCTCAGGTGCATGCTGTCGGCGATGTGGCTGGCCGATTCGCCGCGGGCGAGCATGCGCAATACCTCGAATTCGCGCGGGGTCAGTGCGTTCAGCGCGGTTTCGCCGACGATCGCTTCGCCGGCCAGGATGTCGGCAATTTCGGGCGAAAAGGCACGTCGACCGCCGGCAATGCGGCGAATGGCGTCGATCACTTCGTCCGGTTCGCAGTATTTGGTCAGGTAGCCGTGGGCGCCGCTCTTCAGCGCCTGCGTGACGTGGCCGGCGCCGTCGTGCATCGAGAGCACCAGGATGCGCAGCGCCGGGTGGCGGGCCAGCATGCCGCGGATCGCTTCGAGGCCGCTGCTGCCCTTCAGGCTCAGGTCGACCACGGCAACCGTCGGCAACGTGCGCAGCACGAGGGCGTTGGCCTCGTCGGCGCTGGCCGCTTCGCCGACCACCTCGAAATCCGGTTCGGCCGACAGCAGCCGGCGGTAGCCGGTGCGGACGATGGCGTGATCGTCGATCAGCACGATGCGTATCATGGGTTCTCTCCTTGTTGCTCGTTCTCGCGTTGCCGCCAGGGTAGCCGTGCCGACAGGCGCAGGCCGCCGCCGTCCGGTGTCGTCGCCGTCAGCTGGCCGCCGGCCATTTCAAGCCGTTCGGCCATGCCGAGCAAACCGCCGTGGCGGGTTGGCGTGGCATCCGGCAGGCCTTCTCCGTCATCGACGATTTCTGCCCTGATTTCACCGTCGACCGCAGCAATGCGGACCGAGCAGCGTGTTGCCCGGCTGTGCCGGACGACGTTGGTCAGGGCTTCCTGGACGACGCGGTAAAGGGTCAGCGCGGCGTTGTCGTCAACTTCGGGGAAGCTGTCAGGCATCTCGATTGCAAAATCGATGCCGGTTCCGCGGCAGCGCCAGTTTTCGATCAGTTCGCCGAGCAGTGCCGGCAGTCCTTCGGCGTTCAGACCGTGCGGTCGGAGCGACTTGAGCATGGCGCGCAATTGTTCGCCGATGGTCCGGATGTCGCGGCGCAGATCGGCGCAGCATTCGGCCAGTGCGGCGGCCGGCAGGCGCGGCGCGTTGCGCTCCAGGTGGGCGGCGGTGGCGTTCAGTGCGGTCAGCGTCTGGCCCATCTCGTCGTGGAGTTCGCGGGCCAGTGCGCGGCGTTCGTCTTCCTGCAGCGAGATCAGCTGGCGGGCCAGCGCCTTGCGGGCGGCATTGGCTTCGCGCAGCGAGGCGGCCAGCGTGTCGATGGCGCCGGCCACGCGGCGGAATTCGCGCAGCGCGAAGTCGGGCAGGGAAGGATCCTCGCGGCCTGCGGCCAGGCGCATCAGTCCGGCCTCCAGTTCGCGCACCGGGCGCAGCGCCCGGTCGGTGGCCCACCAGGCGGCGAGCAGCGTTGCTCCAGAATAGAGCAGCAGGGTGATCATTAAACGAACAGTGTCCCCCAGGCGCTCCTCGATTTCCGAGCGCGGGTTGGCGGCGATGGTCAGCGTGCGGTTGCCGATGCGCAGTTGGCGGGCTTCGCCGGCCGGCAGCCCGAGCCAGTCGCCGACGTTGTCGTCGCCGCCGGCGGCCGGCGGCCGGTGGTCGAGCGAGATGCTCAGGTGGCGCAGGCCGGCATCGGCCAGGCGGGCATCGAGGTCGGGGGCGCCGGCGTCGACGGCGAGCAGCAGTTCGACCAGCCGCGACGAGGCGGCGATCTCGGTATCGATGTCGTCACGCAGGGACCACAGCTGGATGAGCAATGCCATTGCGAGCAGCCCGCCGAGCAGTAGTCCGAGCCAGCCGAGCAGGCGGCGGCGCAGGTCCATGAGTTTCGTCTCCCCCGTGTCGGGTGTGTTTTCGGGGATGTCTGCATGTTTCGTACCCGCGCGCACGAGGGTCGGGAATTTTTCCCGGAATGGTGGTGACGCTGTCCCGAGACGCGGCCATCCCCGGCTCCCTACACTGGCCCGGCCCGTGAAGCCCTGGAGGGACGCGGCGGGCGCTCGAACGACATCAACCCTGGAGACAAAGAATGACAAGGATTCCATTCACCCCCCGCCGGACCCTGATCGCCGCGATCGTCGCGGCCAGCGTTTGCGCGCCGGCCATGGCCAGCAAGTCCGTGACGTGGGAAGACATCCTGAATGACGACAAGACGACGCAGGACGTCCTGTCCTATGGTCTCGGCCTGAAAGCGCAACGCTTCAGCCCGCTGACCAAGCTCGACACCAAGAACGTCGATCACCTGGTGCCGGCCTGGAGCTTCTCCTTCGGCGGCGAAAAGCAGCGCGGCATGGAAGCCCAGGCGCTGGTTCACGACGGCGTGATCTACGTCACCGCCTCGTATTCGCGTATCTACGCGATCGATGCCCGCACCGGCAAGCGCCTGTGGGAATACGAAGCCCGTCTGCCGGACGATATCCGTCCGTGCTGCGACGTGGTCAACCGCGGTGCCGCCATCTACGGCGACAAGATCTACTTCGGCACGCTGGATGCTGCCATCGTCGCGCTCAACAAGGACACCGGCAAGGTGGTCTGGCGCAAGAAGTTCGCCGATCACAAGGTCGGCTACACGATGACCGGCGCGCCGTTCGTCGTCAAGGATCAGAAGAGCGGCAAGGTGCTGCTGGTGCACGGTTCGTCGGGTGACGAATTCGGCGTCGTCGGCTGGCTGTTCGCCCGCGATCCGGATACCGGCGAAGAAGTCTGGGCGCGTCCGATGGTCGAAGGCCACATGGGCCGCCTGAATGGCAAGGAATCGACCACGACCGGCGACAAGAACGCACCGTCCTGGCCGCGCGACAAGGATGGCAAGCTGGTCGAAGCCTGGCATCAGGGCGGCGGCGCGCCGTGGCAGACGGCCAGCTTCGATGCCGAAAAGAACATGGTGGTCATCGGTTCCGGCAACCCGGCCCCGTGGAACACCTGGCACCGCACCAAGGAAGGCGACGATCCGCGCAACTGGGACAGCCTGTTCACCTCGGGCCAGGCTTATGTCGACGCCAGCACCGGCGAGCTGAAGGGCTTCTTCCAGCACACCCCGAACGATGCCTGGGACTTCTCCGGCAACAACTCGGTCGTGCTCTTCGAGTACAAGGATCCGAAGACCGGCAAGCAGGTCAAGGCCTCGGCCCACGCCGACCGCAACGGCTTCTTCTTCGTCACCGACCGCGAGAAGCTGACCAATGGCGCCGGCTACCCGAACAAGCCGACCTCGCTGATCGGCGCCTGGCCGTTCGTTGACGGCATCACCTGGGCTTCGGGTTTCGATCTGAAGACCGGCAAGCCGATCGAAAAGAACAACCGTCCGCCCAACATCAAGGAAGGCGCCGAGAAGGGCGAGTCGATCTACGTGTCGCCGCCGTTCCTGGGCGGTACCAACTGGATGCCGATGAGCTACAGCCCGAAGACCGAGCTGTTCTACATCCCGGCGAACCACTGGGCGATGGACTACTGGACCGAAAAGCTCACGTACAAGGCCGGTTCCGCTTACCTGGGCCAGGGCTTCCGCATCAAGCGCCTGTTTGACGATCACGTCGGCATCCTGCGCGCGATCGATCCGAAGACCGGCAAGATCGCCTGGGAACACAAGGAGAAGTTCCCGCTGTGGGCCGGTACGCTGACCACCGCCGGCGGCCTGTTGTTCACGGGTACCTCCGACGGCTACGTCAAGGCCTTCGATGCTGCCAACGGCAAGGAACTGTGGAAGTTCCAGACCGGTTCCGGCGTGGTTTCCGTGCCCATCACCTGGGAAATGGACGGCGAGCAGTACGTCGGCATCCAGTCCGGTTACGGCGGTGCCGTGCCGCTGTGGGGTGGCGACATGGCCGACCTGACCAAGCAGGTCACGCAGGGTGGCTCGATGTGGGTGTTCAAGCTGCCGAAGTCCTTCAAGCAGGCGAAGAACTGAGCGCGAACGACCGCCTTCCCGCCGGCGACCGGATCTTTCCCCCGGTCGTCGGCGTCCTTGTGAGTCGCGACCGGCCGGGCATGGCGTCCGGTCGCGATGGAAGGCCGGGTAAAACTGGAGCAAACGGATGTTGAAACTCCCGATTTTTGCCGCGTTGATCGCGTCGACCGTGATGACGGGCGCGCTGGCCGACGAGGCGAACGATTTTCCCGATGATCCGCCGGTGATCAACGGCTGCGGCATCTGGGCGCATGCGCGCTGCCCCGGTGTCGATCTGCGGCATGCCAAGCTGGCCGGCAAGAACCTGGCCGGCGCCGATCTGCGTGGCGCCAATCTGGCACGGGCCGACCTGCGCAACGCCAATCTGGCCGGTGCCAATCTCGACGGTGCCGATCTGAGCGGTGCCCGACTCAATCTGGCCCTGCTGTCCACCGCGACGTTGCGCAACGCCAAGCTGGTCGGTGCCGATCTCGAATTTGCCCGGCTCTATCGCGCCGATCTGACCGGCGCCGATCTGACTGCGGCCAACCTGGAAGCGGCCAAGGCCAATTTCGCCTGGTTCGAACGGACCCGGCTGGTCAATGCCAATCTGCAGGAAACCAAATTCTTCACGGTCGATCTGCGCGGCGCCGATCTGACCGGAACCTACCGGCGTTACACGGTGTTCGAGGATTGCGATTACACCGATTGCATCAATTGCCCGAGCGAGGGGGCCTTGAAATGAGGAAGACCCTGTTTTTCGCGTTGTGTGCCGGCCTGTTGCTGGCGTCGGGCGCGCAGGCGGTCGAAACGGCCAACAAGCCGGTGGTCGATGACTCGGCCCTGCCGCGGCTCGGCAAGGTCTGGCGTGAAACCAATCCCTACCGGGGCGAGGCGGCGGCGTTCGACATCGGCCGTTCGGCCTACAACCAGACCTGTGCCCGCTGCCACGGTGCCGATGCGGCAACCAACGCAGCCCCGGCGCCCGATCTGCGCAATCTCGACCGTGGCTGCCGACGCATCCAGAATCCGCTGACCAAGGAGCACTGCATGGCCGACAACGATGCCTATTTCGCCAAGACCGTGCAGAACGGCAAGGTGATCGTCGGCATCACCCACATGCCGCCCTGGCGCGATGCCTTGTCGCAGGAGCAGGCCTGGGCCATCCAGGTGTTCATCGAAGGTCAGGCCAAGGCTGCGGCGGCCAAGGCCAGGGCAGGTGCCGGCAAGTGATCTGCTGCGGTCGACGCCTCCCGTTGACGAAAAAATGGCGCGCCGGCCGGGGAGGCGGGCGCGCCATGGACCAGGGCGGACGCCCGAGGCGTCCGCCGCAAGTCTTACTTCTTGGCGTTGTGCAGCTTGAAGACCCAGACGGAACCGCCCTGTTCGAGGTAGTTCACGCGCTTGGCGACGTCGCCGCCCCAGAGCGGCACGGCGCCGCCCCAGCCGGTGGTCACGGCAACCATCTGCTCGCCGTCCTGTTCCCAGGTGACCGGCGGTGCGACGATGCCGGTACCGACCTGGAAGGACCACAGTTCTTCGCCGGTCTTGGCGTCGAGGGCGCGCAGCAGGCCTTCCGGCGTGCCGTGGAAGACCAGGCCGCCGCCGGTGGTCAGGACGCCACCCCAGAGCGGCGCGTAGTTCTTGCTTTCCCAGACGATCTTGCCGGTCTTCGGATCCATGGCACGCAAGGCGCCGATGTAATCGTCATGCAGCGGCTTGATGGTGAAGCCGGCGCCCAGGTAGGCAGCGCCCTTCTTGTAGGCGATCGGTTCGTTCCAGATGTCCATGCCCCACTCGTTGGCCGGAATGTAGAACAGGCCGGTCTGCGGCGAGTAGGCCATCTGCTGCTGGTTCTTGCCGCCGAGGAAGGACGGGGCGGAGAAGACCGAGGAACCCTTCTTGCCGTCGGCACTGTCGAGCGGATTGCCCGGACGGCCATCCGGCGTGAAGTTCGGCCGGCCGGTGGTCAGGTCGAAGCCGGTTGCCCAGGTGATCTTGTTCACGAACGGGTAGGCGCCGAGCAGCTTGCCGTTGGTCCGGTCGTTGACGAAGAAGAAACCGTTGCGGTCGGCCTTGGCGCCGGCCTTGATGACCTTGCCGGTCTTCGGATCCTTGAGGTCGAACGAGATGAACTCGTTGACGCCGTCGAAGTCCCAGCCGTCGTGCGGCGTGCCCTGGAAGTGCCAGGCGATCTTGCCGGTGTCGGCGTCGATGGCCACGGTCGAGGACGAGAACAGGTTGTCGCCCGGGCGCAGGTGGCTGTTCCACGGGGACGGGTTGCCGGTGCCGGCGAAGATCAGGTTGGTTTCCGGATCGTAGGTGGCGCCGTTCCAGGTGGCTGCGCCGCCGGTCTGCCAGAGGTCGCCGCTCCAGGTGGCGTTGGTCGTGCCGGAGATGCCGTTTTCGATCGCCTTGCCGTCCTTGTCGAAGGTGTAACCCATGTGGCCTTCGACGGTCGGCCGCGTCCACAGCAGCTTGCCGGTGCGCGGGTCGCGGGCGTCGATGCGGCCGATGACGCCGAATTCACCGCCGGAAACGCCGGTGATCAGCTTGCCCTTGGCGATGATCGGGGCGGCGGTGGCGGAGTAGCCGGCCTTGTAGTCTTCGAGCTTTTCCTTCCAGACGACCTTGCCGGTGTCCTGGTTGAGGGCGACCAGCTGGGCGTCGAGGGTGGCGAAGATGACCAGGTCGTCATACAGCGCGGCACCGCGGTTGATCACGTCGCAGCAGGGCATGATGCCGTCGGGCAGCCGGTGTTCGTACTTCCAGAGCTTCTTGCCGGTCTTGGCGTCCATGGCGAAGATGCGGCTGTAGGAAGCGGTGACGAACATCTTGCCGTTGTGGATGACCGGTTGCGATTCTTGGCCGCGCTGCTTCTCGCCGCCGAAGGACATCGACCAGGCCGGCACCAGGTTCTTGACCGACTTGGTGTTGATCTGGGTCATCGGGCTGAAGCGCTGGCCCTGGGTGCCCATGCCGAAGCTGACGACATCCTGGTTGGTTTTGGCGTCGTTGAGGATGTCGGCATCGGTCACCTTCGCCGACACCGGTCCGGCCAGCGTGAGCGCGGCGGACAGGGCGAGGGCGAGCTTGCGCTGCCCGGGGAGTTTTTGAATTTGCATGGAATGTCTCCTTGGTTGTCCATGATCTCCGGCCAGCCGAGCGGAGCGCGGCTGACCGGTAAGACTTGTCGGCAGGACCCCTTCCTTTCCCTGAACGGACCGCCGACCGTGGCCCCGGTGTGCAAAGCGCGTGCCATTGACCGGCAAAAGGCCCGACGGGCGCGTGGCGACGCGAATTCCGGGGACGTCCGTCCATTGCGCCGGGGGGCGACGGTGTTGCGACGCGGTTGCTGAATTTGGGGGCAACTGTTCAATAGTTGCGCAGCGCTTGTCCGGGCGTGTCCCGCTTTTCCCGGTGCTCGCGCTTTCGCTGCATGGCATGCGCCTTGCAGACGTGTCTCGCCATAACAGACCCGACAGGGCAAGGAGCGAGACAAATGAGACTTACCATGACGGTGGCCGCCATCGCGCTGGCGGCGCTGATGTCGCCGGTCGACGCGGCGTCGCTGCAGGAAACCGGTGATCCGCTGGCATCGGCGCGCTGGGAGGACATGCGCCGGCAGTTCTTTCCGCCCGAGGCTCGGGTGCTGTTCGATCCGCGGGTCAAGGTGACGGCACCGCCGTTGGCCGAGAATCCGATGCAGGTGCCGATTGCGGTCGATGCCTCGGATTTGTCCGGCATCGTCGAAGTGGTGGTCTTTGCCGATTTCAATCCGATTGTCGAAGTGCTGCGCTTTTATCCCGATGCCGCGCCGGCCGTGCTCGGCTTCCGCATCAAGCTGCAGCAATCGACGCCGGTACGGGCGGCGGCACGGACGGCCGACGGCGTCTGGCATGTTGGCGGGACGCTGGTCGAGACGACCGGTGGTGGTTGTTCGGCGCCGTCGGTGGCCGCCGCGTCGCCGGAATGGCAGTCGCGGCTCAACGAAGTGAGCGGCCGCCAGTGGTCGGAAGGGCCGAACGCCGGTCGCTTGCGGTTGCGCATCGTGCATCCGATGGATACCGGCCTGGTGGCCGGCACGCCGGCCTTCCATCTGGAAGAAATCGAATTCCGCGACGAAGCGGGAACGCGCCTGATGCGTCTGCGCACTTTCGAGCCGGTCGCCGAAAATCCGGTGTTCACGCTGCAGCAGGCGCACGGCGGCAAGCCGGTGATCGCCAGCGGTCGTGACAACAACGGCAACGTGTTCACGGCGAGGATCGCCCCATGATCCGGCCCCGGAACCTGTGCCGGCGCGCCGCGCTGCTGCTGGCGCTGGCCGCCGCGGTGGCGGTCTCGGCGGCCGATTTCGATTATCGCCTGCAGCCCCGCAAGCTGGCCGACGGCGCCTATGCCTTCATCGGTGCCCGCGAGGATTTCGACACGGTCAACGGCGGCAACATCGTCAATACCGGGTTTCTGGTCGGCAGCGACGGCATCGTCGTCATCGACAGCGGCCCGTCGAAGCGTTACGGCGAACAGATGCGGGCGGCGATTGCCCTGGTATCGTCGCGGCCGGTGGCGCTGACCATCCTGACCCACCATCACCCGGACCACATGCTCGGCAACCAGGCCTTTGCCGGGACGCCGATCGGTGCGCTGGCCCCGACCGTCGCCGGGATCGCTGCCGACGGCAACGGTTTTGCCGAAAACCTGTTCCGCCTGAGCGGCGACTGGATGAAGGGTACCGAAGTCGTGGTGCCGAATCGCACGCTGCAGCCCGGGCGCCAGCAGGTCGCCGGGCGCTGGCTGCGGCTGATCGCGCTGGCCGGTCATACCCATGCCGATCTTGCGGTCTACGACGAAAAGAGCGGCATTCTGTTCGCCGGCGACATCGTCTTCAACGATCGTGCGCCGACCACGCCGCACGCGTCGATCGACGCTTGGCTGAAGGCACTGGCCGAGCTGGAGGCGATCACCCGCGAACCCGGTTTCGTCGCACTGCTGCCCGGTCACGGCGAGCCGGCGCGCGACGCGGCACCGATCCGCCAGACGCGCGAATGGCTGCTGTGGCTGCGCGCGACGCTGAACAAGGCGGCGGCCGATGGTCTCGACATGACCGAAGTGCTGGCGCTGCCGCTGCCGGCACGCTGGGCATCGATGCCGCTGGCCGCTATCGAATACCGGCGTTCGGTCGGCCATCTCTATCCGGCGATCGAAGCGGAGACGCTGGCGCATGCGCATTGATCCGCACGCGCCGGGTTTTTGGCCGATGCCTGCGGTCGACCGCAGGCTGGCGGCAATTCTTGTTCTTTCCCTGCTGATCCACGGCCTGCTGTTGTGGCAGAGCCATGGCCCGAGCCGGCCGCCGGTCGCGCTCGATGCGCCGCGGCTGCTGGCCAGCCTGCGCCAGGCCGTCGTTCAGCAGGTGACGCAGCACGTTGCGACGCCGCCGGCTTCGGCCGAAGCGGCTTCGCCCCCGAAGGTTCGACAGGCGGTTGTCCGGCCGGCGCTTCTCCCCGCATCGCCGACCGTGGCCAGACCTGTCGAACCGGCTCACGCGCCGGTGGTGGCGGCCGATCTACCGGCGTTGCCGGCCGCCGCTGGTCCGACGGCAACGGCGGCTGCGACGCCGCCCAGCGAGCCGAGTGCAGCCCGCCCGCCATCGCCGGAAGACTGGATGTCTGCCTATCGCACCCAGTTGACCGCGCTGTTCGCGCGTCGCCAGGGTTATCCGCGGATCGCTGCCGAGCGTGGCTGGGAAGGCGAGGTCCGGCTGCGCCTGCGCGTTGCCCGCAAGGGCACCCTGCTCGGTGTCGTGCTCGAACGTTCCAGCGGCTTCGCCGTCCTCGACCAGCATGCGCTGGCGATGGCGGAGGGCCTGGGCAGCCTGCCGCCCCTGCCCGAAACCTCCGATGCCGGCGAGATCCAGGTGATCGTGCCGGTGAATTACCACCTGAGAAAAACAACATGATGAGACAAGGCAACAAACCTGTCGCGATTGCGCTGGCCCTGAGCGGCGTCGTCGGTTCCGCCTGGGGGCAGGCGAGCGTCACCGTGCCGGCGATCGAAGTCATCGGTACCACGCCGTTGGCCGGCGTCGGTTTGCCGAAGGACTATCTGCCGGCCAACGTCCAGTCGCTGGACGCCGCGCAGGTCGCCGATCCGTCCAGCGCCAACCTGACCGACCTGATGAACCGTCAGCTGGGCAGCGTGCATATCAACGAAATCCAGGGCAATCCGTATCAGCCGGATATCAATTACCGCGGCTTCACCGCTTCGCCGCTGCTCGGCACGCCGCAGGGGCTGTCGGTGTACATGGACGGCGTACGCCTGAACCAGCCGTTCGGCGACGTGGTCAGCTGGGATCTGATCCCGCGCTCGGCGATCGCCTCGATGAACATGATGCCGGGCTCGAATCCGCTGTTCGGTCTGAACACGCTGGGCGGCGCGCTGGCCATCCAGACCAAGGACGGGTTCAGCCATCCCGGCTCCGCGCTGCAGGCGACCTACGGTTCGCATAACCGCATGGAACTGGGCTTCGAGCATGGCGGCCACAACGCCCGGGGCTTGCACTGGTTCGTCAGCGGCAACGGCTTCCGTGAGGATGGCTGGCGCGAGGATTCGCCGAGCCGGCTCGGCCAGATCTTCAGCAAGCTCGGCTGGGTCAGCGGTGCGACCGACATCGGACTGACCGTCGCCTTCGCGCGCAGCAAGCTGACCGGCAACGGTTTGCAGGAGCAGTCGCTGCTGCAGCGCGACTACGACAGCATCTATACCAAGCCGGACGAGACGAGCAACCGTTCGCTGTTCCTCAATCTGACGGGCAAGCACAGCATCGGCGACGACTTGTTGCTGAGCGGCAACGTCTATTACCGGAAAATCCGCACGTCGACCTACAACGGCGACCTGAACGACGACGCCCTCGATCAGTCGGTCTATCAGCCGAATGCGGCCGAACGGGCCGCGCTTGCGGCGGCCGGTTACACCGGTTTTCCGCTGGCCGGCGCGACTGCCGCCAACACGCCGTTTCCGTTCTGGCGCTGCATCGCCAACGTGTTGCTCAACGACGAGCCGGCCGAGAAATGTAACGGGCTGATCAACCGGACCACGACCACGCAGGAAAACTACGGTTTCAACGGCCAGTTCACGCGCTTTGCCAAGCTGGCCGGCATGAACAACCAGTTCGTCGCCGGCGCCGGTTACGACGCCAGCCGGATGCATTTCCGCCAGACCGCGCAGTTCGGCTACATCAATCCCGACCATGGCATCACGCCGGTCGAGTTCTATGCCGACGGCAGCGCGCTCGACGACAATGGCGACCCGATCGATGCCCGCGTCGACCTCAAGGGGCATTCGCACACCTGGAGCCTGTTCGCCACCGATACGCTGAGTCTGACCGACAAGCTGCATCTGACCGTGTCCGGCCGCTACAACAGCACGGTGGTGCGCAACCGCGACCAACTGGTGAGCGGCGGCGGTGCCGGTTCGCTCGATGGCGATCATCATTTCAGCCGCTTCAATCCGGCGGTGGGCGTGGTTTACCAGCCGCTCAGCGTGCTCAGCGTCTATGGCGGCTACAACGAAGGCAGCCGGACGCCGACGGCGATCGAACTGGGGTGCGCCGATCCGGCCAACCCGTGCAAGCTGCCCAATTCGATGGCCGGCGATCCGCCGCTCAAACAAGTCGTGACCCGCACTTTCGAAACCGGCGTGCGCGGCCGTCTGGCCGGCAAGCTGGCCTGGAACGCCGGGATCTTCCGTGCCGAAAACGACGACGACATCCTGTTCGTCGCCAACAACGCCGCCGGTTACGGTTATTTCCGCAATTTCGGCAAGACCCGCCGTCAGGGCGTTGAACTCGGTATCAGCGGCGAACTCGGCAAGTTCCGTCTGGCCGCCGATTACACCTGGCTCGATGCCACCTTCCAGAGCAACGAAACGGTCAACGGCGAAGCCAACAGCAGCCAGGATGCCAACGGCAACATCCACATCCGTCCGGGCGACCGCATCCCGATGGTGCCGCGCCACCTGCTCAAGCTGCGGGGCGAATGGCAGCTCAATCAGGCGCTGTCGTTCAGCATGGGCATGCTGGCCGTCTCGGGGTCGACCGCCCGTGGCGACGAAAATGGTCAGCATCAGCCGGATGGCACCTACTTCACCGGCAGCGGCAAGGCCTCCGGCTATGCGATCTTCGATCTCGGCGCGCGTTACCGGGCAAACCGTCAGCTCAGCGTGTTCGCCCAGATCAACAATCTGTTCGACCGCGCATATGCGACGGCCGCACAACAGGGGGCGACCGGCTTCACGTCGGACGGCAACTTCATCGCCCGGCCGTTCTCGTCGATCGGCGACAACACCAGCCTGATCAACGCCACCTTCCTGGCACCGGGCGCGCCGCGCACGGCCTGGGTCGGCGTTCGCTACGAGTTCGGCGACAAGTGATCCGTCCATTCCGCCGCCCGCTGCCCGGCTCGGCCCAGCCGGCCCGCCTGCACACGCGCGTTGCGCTGGTGCTGGCCGGGCTGGCGCTGATCCTGGCGATGTCGCTGGCGGCGTTGTGGCTGTACGCGACCCGGCTGGCGATCACCGAGGAACTGGAAGCCACCGGGCGCGTGTCCGAACAGATGCTGCGCCTGCTGACCCTCCGCGTCGCCAGCAGCGATGAACTGGTCGCCGTGGTGCGGCCGCTCGGCCGGGTGCGGGCACATGAACTGGTTGTCCTCGATGGGGCCGGCGAGGTCCGCTATCACTCGCCGGCTCCCGCTTACAAGGCCGGGCGGAGTGCGCCGGAATGGTTCGGCGCACTGCTCGATCCGCAGCTGCCGGTGCGCAACATCCAGGTCGGCGCCTTGCGCCTGCGGCTCGAGCCGGATGCCTCGCGCTCGCTGCTCGATGCCTGGGATCAACTGCGCTGGCTGGCGCTGGGACTGGGGGCTTTCCTGACGCTGCTCTGCCTGCTGGTACGGCAGGCGCTGCTGGGCGCCTTGCGCCCGCTCGATCAAGTGCTGGCGGCGCTCGACAGTATGGGGCTGGGGCATTTCGAAACCCGTCTGCCGATCTTTCCGACCAGTGAACTGAGCCGCCTGGCGCGCGCATTCAACGGCATGGCCGACCGCCTGAAGCTTGCGGTCGACGAGAACGTTCGCCTGGAAACCGAGCGCGAACTGAGCGCCCGCCTGCAACAGCGGCTGGATGCCGAGCGCCGCGACATCGCGCACGAACTGCACGACGAACTGGCCCAGGGGGTGACGGCGGTGCGCGCGCTGGCCGGCGCCATCGTCCAGCGCACGGCCGGTCATCCGGAAATCCAGGCACAGGCCGGCTACGTCGTCGAGGCCGCCGGTGAAATGCAGCTCGGCGTGCGACGCATCCTGAATCGCCTGCATACGCCGGCGGTGGATGCCGATCGGGCCTTTGAGGAAATGCTCGAACGCTGGCGGCAGCACCATCCCGAGATCCGGCTGGATTGCCGGCGCCAGCTGCGCCTGGCCGATTGCCCCGACGAACTGGCCGGGACGCTGCTGCGGGCGGTTCAGGAAGGGCTGACCAATGTCGTTCGCCATGCCGACGCGCGGCATGTCGATCTCGAACTGCTGGTCCGCGATGGTGCCTTGCAGCTGCGGCTGACCGACGACGGGCGAGGCGGCGCGAGCCGCGAAAACAGCGGTTGCGGCCTTGGTCTGGCCGGCATGCGCGAGCGCGTCGAACGCCTGGGCGGCGTGTTGTCGGCAGCCGTCCTGCCGGCGGGTGGCTTCGAATTGAATATCCGTCTGCCCGGACGGATCGAGGAGAAATGTCGATGAATGGAAAACTGAACGGCAAGCGCGTCCTGCTGGCCGACGACCACGCGATGGTCAGGCTCGGCTTCCGTCTGTTGCTGGAAGGCGAGGGCGCCCAGGTGGTGGGCGAGGCGCAGGACGGCGAAACGGCCTTGCGCCAGTATGCCGAGTTGAATCCGGATCTGCTGGTGATGGACGTCTCGATGCCCGGCATCGGCGGCATCGCGGCGCTCGAACGCCTGCTGGCCTGGGATGCGACGGCGCGCGTACTGATGCTGTCGGCGCACCACGACGATGTCGTGCCGGTGCGCGCCCTGCGGGCCGGGGCTGCCGGTTATCTGTGCAAGCGGGCGGCGCCGGAAACCTTCATCGATGCCGTGGCGGCGGTGCTGGCCGGCCGCCGCTACATCGATCCGGAACTGGCGCAGCGTGTCGCGCTCGCCCAACTGGCCGGCAGCAGTTCGCCGGTGGACTGCCTGACCGACAAGGAACTGGCGGTCTTCCTGAAGCTGGCCGGCGGTTGCACGGTGGCCGATGTTGCCGAGGATTTCTGCCTCAGCCCGTCGACGGTCGGCACGCATCTCTATCACATCAAGCAGAAGCTCAGCGCCCAGAATGCCTCGGAACTGACGTTGATCGCACTGCGCAACGGTTTGCTCGAGGTCTGACACGGTGCTGCAGTCAATCGTTTTTCCGGTGCCGGTCCCGGGAGTTTGTTGATGGCCGGTCGCGATCTGTTTCCCGAGCGTTCGGCCGAGCAGGCCCGCCGCATGTCGGTCGGCGAAGGCCATCTGCTTTACGTCGAGGAATTTGGTGCGGTCGACGGGCTGCCGGTGGTGTTTTTGCATGATGGTCCGGGCGGCGCCTGTTCGCCGGAGCATCGCCGCCTGTTCGATCCCCGCCGCCTGCGGGCAATCCTGCTCGACCAGCGCGGTTGCGGCCGCAGCCTGCCGTCCGGCGCGCAGGAGGCGAACAGCACGCCGTACCTGATCGGCGATCTGGAACACGTGCGCAATGCGCTCGGGATCGATGCCTGGATCGTTTTCGGTCGTGGCTGGGGAGCGCTGCTGGCGTTGGCTTACGCCCAACTGTTCCCCGAACGGGTGCGCGGACTGGTGCTCAGCGAAGTTTTCCTGGCGACGCCGGAAGAACTGGCGGCACGCCGGCGTTCGCCCGGCCGCGACGCCGGCTCATCGGCACTGGCCGAGCACTATCTGGCGCACGACTGTTTTGTCGATGGCGAGGCGCTGCTCGACGGGGTGCCAGCGCTGGCCGATCTGCCGGCGATCATCGTCCAGGGCAAGCGCGGCAACACCATGGCCACCCGCCTGCGCGAAGCCTGGCCTGCCGCCGGCTGGATTCCGGACAGCGGCGAACGCGTCGCTTTTGCCGACGAAGCCTCGGCCCGCGACGAGATCAAGGCGCTGGCCTGGATGGCCGCCTGGGTTTCGTCGCCTCATGATTTTCTGTAGGGCTCTTTGGCGATTCGCCGGAGGTGGCGGATCGCGCCGGCAGCGATAATCGTCTTCAGGACGGTCGGGGCCCGTCCGACATAATAATCTGGAGACATCATGGAATTCCGCCGCCTTCCTTTCCCGCTGTCGCGGTCGACCCGCCGTTCCGCCGCTTTTTCCGCCACCCTTGGTGCAGCCCTGGCGGCTGCTTTTCCCTGCCACGCCGACAGCGAAGCCCTGACGCTGGATTCGGTGGTGGTGACCGGCAGCCGCGTCGAACACAGCAGTTTCGATTTGCCGGCTGCCGTCGATTCGGTCGATGCCCGGACCATTCTCGAGTCCGGACCCCGCGTCAACGCGTCGGAAGCATTGTCCGGCGTGCCCGGCATCAATGTCGCCAATCGCCAGAACTACGCGCAGGACCTGCAGATTTCGTCGCGCGGCTTCGGTGCCCGTTCGGCCTTCGGGGTGCGCGGCATCCGCCTGGTCGCCGACGGTATTCCGGCATCGATGCCGGATGGCCAGGGGCAGGCGGCCAGCTTCAACCTCGACCGGGCCGAGCGCATTGAAGTGATGCGCGGTCCGATGTCGGCCATCTACGGCAATTCGGCCGGCGGCGTGGTGCAGCTGTTCACCCGCGACGGCCAGGGCACGCCCGGTGTCGACGGGCGCTTCTCGGCCGGCAGCTACGGCTCCTGGAAGGCCGATCTGAGCAGCGACGGCCAGGTCGGGCCGGTCGGTTACGTGATCGACGCCTCGCGATTCGCCACCGAGGGTTACCGCGAACATAGCGCTGCCGAGCGCGATCAGACCATGGTCAAGCTGAACTGGTCGCCGACCCGGGACGGCAAGCTCACCTTCGTCGCCAGTACCTTCCGCCAGAAGGCCGACGATCCGCTGGGCCTGGACTGGAACGCCTATCGTCAGGCGCCGGCCAGTGCGACGGCCAACGCCCTGTCGTACAACACGCGCAAGACCATCGAGCAGACCCAGGGCGGCATCAACTACACCCATCGTTTCGGTGAACAGTTGATCGAACTGACGGCCTATACCGGCAGCCGTTCGGTGCGTCAGTACCAGGCGATTCCTGCGGGCGTCCAGGCCAATCCGCGGCACTCCGGCGGGGTGATCGATTTCGACCGCGATTACGCCGGTGCCTCGGCACGCTGGAGTGGACGCTTTCCGCTTGCCGGCGGCCAGATGACGACCAGCCTGGGACTGGAGTTCGAGCGTTCGGAAGATGACCGTCGCGGCTACGAAAACTTCTCCGGCACCACGCTGGGCGTGCTCGGCAACCTGCGGCGCAAGGAAACCGACACGGTGAGCAGCTTTGCCCAGTATGCCCAGGCCGAATGGCAACGCGGCGACCTGTCGCTGAGCGCCGGTCTGCGCCACAACCGGGTCGCCTTCGTGGTCAAGGATGAGTACATCACCGGCGTCGCCAACGGCGACGATAGCGGCAACGTCACTTATGAACGGACGACGCCCCTGGTCAGCGCCTTGTATCGCCTGAGCCCGGCGGTCAATCTGTATGCCAGTTTCGCCAAGGGCTTCGAGACGCCGACCCTGAACGAACTGTTCTATTCCGGTAGCGGCGGCAGCTTCAACTTCGGACTGGCGCCTTCCGACAGCAAGCATGCCGAAATCGGCGTCAAGGCCTATGTCGGCAGCGATACCCGTGTCGATCTGGCGGCCTTTCATATCGGTACCCGCAACGAGCTGGTGGTCGACGGGGCGACCGGCGGCCGTACCAGCTATCGCAATGCCGGTGGCACGACGCGGCGCGGTCTCGAACTTGCGGTCGACAGCCGCTGGGCCGGTAATTTCAGCAGCCGTCTGGCGTATGGCTGGCTGGATGCCCGTTACGACCAGGACTTCGCGACCCGGATCTATGACCCGGTCAGCGGCACCACGCAGCCGACCACGGTCAATTCGGGCAGCCGGCTGCCCGGTGTCGCCGCGCATAACCTGTTTGCCGAACTGGTCTGGCGGGATCCGGCTTCCGGTTTCTATGCCGGGGTCGAAGGGGTGGCCCGGGCCAAGGTCTATGTCGAGGACAGCAACCGCCTGCAGGCCGCGCCGGGCTATGCGATCGCCAATCTGCGGGCCGGTATCGAGCGGCGCTTCGGGGCCATGAAGCTCGGCGCCTTTGCCCGCCTGGACAACGTTTTCGACCGTCAGTACGTTGGGTCGGTGATCGTTGGCGACACCAATGGCCGCTTCTACGAGTCGGCACCCGGTCGCAACTGGCTGGCCGGCGTTTCGCTGGGTTACCGCTTCTGATTTTCCGGATCGTCGAGCATCGGCCCGGCTTCGGCCGGGTTTTTTTTGCCCGGTGTTTTGGCTTGTCGCAGCTGTTTCATTGTTTCGTATCAGTTCAATCCTGAAGCAGTTGTCCAAAAAGTGAGCGCCCCGGGCGGGCAGCAATTTTTGGCGAGCCGATTTTGTTTTCTGCTCAAACCCTTGTCAGATGGTCGTTTCGGCGGTTTTTCGAGGTCCGTTGGCGGGCTGGCACGGGGTTCGCAATCCATGCCGCGCCATGTCATTCATCCAATGACAACGGGGGAAGGCCGTCCCGGTTCAGCCGGGACGGGACATATCATCTACAGGAGACATCCATGTCGAAAAAAATCATTGCGCTGGCACTGGCTGCCGCGTCCGGCGCTGCTGTTGCCCAAACCAACGTCACCATCTACGGTAATGTTGATATGGGCTACATGTATCGGGAAGGGAAGAACGGCACCGTCGTGAATGGCGATGGTCAGCACGACCTGCAAAGCGCCGGTTCGCAAAGCCACATCGGCTTCAAGGGCGTCGAGGATCTTGGCAATGGCCTCAAGGTCGTGTTCGACCTGCAGTACCGCATCAACCCGGACGTCAACGGCGGCCTCAATCAGGCAGGTCACCAGTACGTCGGCCTGACCGGTGGTTTCGGTACCGCCGTCGCCGGTTACCTGGACGGCATCCGTTACGGCATCTTCGGCAAGTACAACCCGTTCGGCAACTACTCGGTCGGCAACTTCGCCCAGATGACCACCCAGTATGACCGCGCCGCCAATGCCCTGGCCTACATCTCGCCGTCGATCTACGGCTTCACGCTGATCCTGGCGACGGCCACCAACACCCAGGGGGCGGAAGGCACCCTGAACGGGGTGCACGTCCCGGCGGTTGCTGCCAACGGCAACAAGGGTGACGATCGCCTGTTCTCGATCAACCTGATCTATGCCAAGGGCCCGCTCAGCGTCGATCTGGACTATGAAACGACGAAGGCCGTCGGCTATTCGGACAGCCGCCTCTATGTCGCCACCACCGGCGCTTCCTACGACTTCGGCGTGGTCAAGATCAGCGGTGTGTACGACATCATCAAGGGTGATCCGAACTCCTTCATCGGCGGCAACATCGACCTTGATGCTGCAACCCCCGGTTTGCAGAACCTGGGTGGCCTGGCTGCCGGTCAGAGCTATGATCGCCGCAACTGGTTCATCGGCGCGACGGTGCCGTTCGGCAAGGCGTCGGTGCTGGCCAGCTACGGCCAGGTCAAGGACCGTACGCTGGGCGATGCAGATGCCTCCAAGTGGGCCGTCGGTGCGCGTTACGCGCTGTCCAAGCGGACCGAGCTGTACGCCGACTACGCACACATTCAGAACGATTCCAAGGCTGGTTTCCGGATCAATCCGATGGGTAACTCCGCCGGTCTGAGCGGTGCCGGTGTCAATGGCTTCGCCATGGGTATCAAGCATTCGTTCTGATGCCTGAAAGCACGGTTTCGCCAGGTTTGCGCAAACCGGCGAAGCCGTGCTGACGACAGGCGGGATGGCCCGTCGTCATCGACTGTTCTCATTGCGCTGGGTGCTTCCCTTGCATCCTTTTCGGGGCCTCCTTCGGGAAGCCCCGTTTTTTTGTTTTATCGGCGTGGACCGCAGCAAGCCGGATTGTCCGGCAAGGGGGGGCGCCTGCGACCTGTCTTCGCCTTCAGGCGCGATGATTCATCAGGCCCTTCAAGCCATTCACGTTCAGGATGCGGATGTGCTTCTGCTGGACGGCAATGTAGCCCTCTTCCTGAAACTTGGAGAAAGCGCGCGAAACGGTCTCGAGCTTGAGGCCGAGATAGCTGCCGATCTCCTCGCGCGTCATCCGCAGGTAGAACTCGGCGTGCGAGAAACCGCGGGCGGTGAAGCGCTGCGACAGGTTGAGCAGGAAGGCGGCCAGGCGTTCCTCGGCGCGCATCGTGCCGAGCAGCATCATGACGCCATGGTCGCGGACGATCTCGCGGCTCATCACCTTGTGGAAATGGTGCTGGAGGTTGTGGATTTCGCGCGACAGGCTCTCCAGGCGCGAGAACGGAATCGCACAGATCTCGCTGTCTTCCAGGGCGATTGCATTGCAGGTGTGGTGTTCGGTGCTGATGCCGTCGAGGCCGAGCAACTCGCCGGCCATCTGGAAACCGGTGACCTGGTCGCGACCATCTTCGAGCAGCACGTCGGTCTTGAAAAAACCGCTGCGAATCGCGTAAATTGCGTCGAAAGGTTCGCCAGCGCGGTAGAGGTGGTCGCCGCGCTTGATCCGGCGACGTGTGGAAATCAGGTCGTCGAGACGCTCCAGCTCTTCCAGGCTCAGGCCGAACGGAAGGCAGAGTTCGCGCAGGTTGCAGTTCGAACAGGCGGTCTTGATGACCGACAGCGAGATTTCCTGATTGAGCGGGTAGGTCTGTCCCATCAGCAACCTGCTTCGGCTTGATCCATGTCAACCGCGAGTGCGCGCCATCCGAACATAATCCGACCTAAAATGGGTGGCATGTTTAATGAATTTCGCAACTGATAACCTCGTCTTCGATCCCCAGATCATTCGCCGTTTCGACGTCAATGGTCCGCGTTACACGTCTTATCCGACCGCCGACCGCTTCGTCGAGGCCTTCGATGCGGAAGCCGCCAGGACCTGGCTGGGCAAACGCAATATCGGCGGCATCAGCCGACCGCTGTCATTATACTTCCACATCCCCTTCTGCAACACCATCTGCTATTACTGCGCCTGCAACAAGATCATCACCAAGGATCACGGGCGCAGTGCCAAGTACCTGAAGTACCTGGGCAAGGAACTGGCGTTGCAGAGCGCCGCGCTGGAAGGGCGGGACGGCAAGCATGAGGTCATCCAGCTGCATTGGGGCGGCGGTACGCCGACCTTCCTGTCGCACGACGAGATGCGCCAGCTGATGGAGGAAACGCGCCGCCATTTCAAGTTGCTCGATGGCGGCGAGTATTCGATCGAAGTCGATCCGCGCAAGGTGGACAATGCTACCGTTGCGCTGCTCGGCGAGCTCGGTTTCAACCGGATGAGCGTCGGCGTTCAGGATTTCGACGAGGAGGTCCAGCGTGCGGTCAACCGCATCCAGAGCGAGGACGAAACGGCCGGTGTGATCGCTGCGGCGCGGGCCAACGGTTTCAAATCGGTATCGATCGACCTGATCTACGGCCTGCCGCACCAGAGCGTCATGGGCTTCAACCGGACGCTGGAGCGGGTGTTGGCGATGGACCCGGAGCGGCTGTCGATCTACAACTATGCGCATCTGCCCGGCCTGTTCAAGCCGCAACGGCGGATTGCCGAGGCCGACCTGCCGAGCGCCGATACCAAGCTGCAGATTCTGGCGCTGGCCATCCGCAAGCTGACCGAGGCCGGTTACGTGTATATCGGCATGGATCACTTCGCCAAGCCCGACGACGAACTGGCTGTTGCCCAGCGCCAGGGCCGGCTGCACCGCAACTTCCAGGGGTATTCGACGTATGCCGACTGCGACATGCTGTCCTTCGGCATTTCGTCGATCAGCAAGGTCGGGCCGACGTACTCGCAGAACGTCAAGACACTCGACGAATACTACGACCGGCTCGATGGCGGCATGTTGCCGGTGTTCCGCGGGATCGAACTGGTGGCCGACGACATTCTGCGGCGTTCGATCATTCAGGCCCTGATGTGTCATTTCGAACTGTCGATCGAGAGCATCGAGAGCGCCCATCTGATCGACTTCCACAAGTATTTCGCCGGTGAGCTGGAAGACTTGCGCGAGATGGAGCGCGGCGGCCTGCTGAAGATCGAGCGCGACTGGATCACCGTGCTGCCGCCGGGGCGCATGCTGGTGCGCGTCATCGCCATGGCCTTCGACCGTTACCTGCGTGCCGATCGTCAGCGCACCCGTTATTCGAAGGTGATCTGACGGGGTGCACGGATCGGAGTCCGCGGGTTACACTGCGGACTTTCCGCGCTGAATCCCTGTCCCATGCCCGATTCCGGCTTTCTGGCCCTGTTTGTTGTCGGCTTGCTCGGCGGTACGCACTGCGTCGGCATGTGCGGCGGCATCGTCGGTGCGCTGGCGGTTGGCGGGCCGGCCAGCTGGCGCATGCATCTGGCCTATAACGGCGGGCGCATCCTGTCCTATACGATCGCCGGTGCGCTGGTCGGTGCCCTCGGTGCGGCCAGCCTCGGGCTCGAAGGACAGGTGCCGGTTCGCCTGCTGCTCTACCTGTTTGCCAATCTGATGCTGATCGCGCTCGGCCTTTACCTGATCGGCGTGACGCGGGCGCTGGCGTTTACCGAACGGGCGGGGCAGGCATTGTGGCGCCGCATCCAGCCGCTGACCCGGCGTTTCCTGCCGGCGCGTACCGTGGCGCAGGCTTTTCCGCTGGGCATGCTGTGGGGCTGGTTGCCTTGTGGCCTGGTTTACGGCGCGTTGGCGTCGGCGCTGGCGGCCGGTTCGGCAACGCGGGGTGCCGGTCTGATGCTGGCCTTCGGTCTGGGGACGCTGCCGAATCTGCTACTGGCCGGCATCCTGCTTGCCCGACTGGGCGAATTCGTCCGCCGTCCCGTCGTCCGTCTGGTATCCGGCTTGCTGGTACTGGGTTTCGGGCTTTACGGACTGGTCGGCTTGCTCCGCCTGCTGTAGGAATCCCGACATGAACGAGAACGACAAATCCGGCGAAACGACCCAGGTTGTCGAATTCGCCATCGCCGGCATGACCTGTGCCGCATGTTCGACCCGCCTGGAAAAAGTGCTGAACCGGCAGCCCGGCATGCAGGCCAACGTCAATCTGGCCGCCGAGCGTGCGCGCGTGCGCCTGGACGGCGTGGCGGCGGAGGCGGTGATCGCTGCCGTGGCCAGGGCTGGCTTCAGTGCCGAGCCGGTGGATGCCGGGACGCGCGAGCGGGAAAAAGCCGAAAAACAGCGGGTTTACCGCAAGGAAATCCGGCTTTTCCGGATCGCGGTGGCGTTGACCCTGCCCTTGGTCGGCCAGATGCTGTTCATGTTCGGCGAGCACGGGATGCATAACGAGTTGCCGCGCTGGCTGCAGCTGGCCTTGGCGACGCCGGTCCAGTTCTGGATCGGTTGGCGCTTCTACGAGGGCGCCTGGAAGGCGCTGCGCGGCGGCGGTGCCAACATGGATGTGCTGGTGGCGCTGGGAACCAGCATGGCCTGGGGGTTTTCCACCGCGGTCACGGTGTTCGGGCTGGATCAGCATGTCTATTTCGAGGGCGGGGCGGCGGTGATCACGCTGGTACTGCTCGGCAAGTTGCTCGAGGCGCGGGCCAAGGCGCGCACGTCGGAAGCGATCGAGTCGCTGATCCGCCTGCAGCCGAAGACGGCACGCGTCGAGCGCGACGGTCGGTGGCTCGAACTGCCGGTCGATGCGCTGATGCCGGGCGACGTTTTCCTGGTCCGTCCGGGCGAGGCGGTTCCGGTCGATGGCGAGGTGATCGACGGCGAATCGAGTGTGGACGAAGCGATGTTGACCGGCGAGAGCATGCCGGTCGGCAAGCGGGCAGGCGATCGCGTGTTCGCCGCCACGGCCAACGGGCAGGGAGCCTTGCGCTGCAAGGCGACCGGCGTCGGCGAACAGACCTTGCTGGCTGGCATCATCCGGCTGGTCGGCGAGGCGCAGGGGTCGAAGGCGCCGGTGCAGCGCCTGGCCGACCGGATTTCCGGCGTCTTCGTGCCGGTGGTCTGCTTCGTCGCGCTGGCGACCTTTGCCGGCTGGTGGTGGTCTGCCGGCGATTTCGCCGAAGCCCTGGTCAATGCCGTGGCCGTGCTGGTCATCGCCTGTCCTTGCGCACTCGGTCTGGCGACGCCGACGGCGATCATGGTCGGCACCGGTCAGGGCGCGCGGGCCGGCATTCTGGTGCGCAACGCCGAGGCCCTGGAGCGCGCCGAGAAAATTTCCGTGCTGGCGCTCGACAAGACCGGCACGCTGACTTTGGGGCAGCCGCGGGTGACCGAGGTGCTGGCGCGGGCGACGGATGCCGGGCGGGCGCTGCGTCTGGCGGCGGCGCTGGAACAGTCGTCCGAGCATCCGCTGGCGCGGGCGGTGGTGGCCGAGGCTGCTGCGGTCGACCTGCCGTCGGTGGCAAATTTCCGCGCTTTTCCGGGGCTGGGCGTTGCGGGCGATGTCGACGGATGCCGCTTGCGGCTGGGTTCGCCGGAATGGCTGGGGGCGGGTGACGATCCGGCGCTGGCTGCCTTGCGCGAGGCCGGCAAGACGGTGGTCGTGCTGGCCGATGAGGCCGGCGTGCTGGCCTTGATCGCCATTGCCGATGCGCTGCGGCCGACGTCGAAGGCGGCTGTCCGGCGCCTGCAGGCGCGCGGTATCCGGGTAGTCATGCTGACCGGCGACAATCCGGCGACGGCAGCGGCGATCGCCGCTCAGGCCGGCATCGCCGAATTCCGGGCCGGTATTCTGCCGGGCGACAAGGCGGCTGCGGTCAACGCATTGAAATCGGCAAAAACCGTGGTGGCGATGGTCGGCGATGGTATCAACGACGCGCCGGCGCTGGCGGCGGCCGATGTCGGCTTCGCCATCGGCGCCGGTTCCGATGCCGCCATCGAGGCTGCCGACCTGACGCTGGTGCGCAACGACCTGCATGGGGTGGCCGACGCCATCGACCTGTCGGCGGCCACCTTGGGCAAAATCCGGCAGAATCTTTTCTTTGCCTTCATTTACAATGTTTCGGGAATTCCGCTAGCGGCAATGGGAATGCTCAATCCCGTCGTGGCCGGGGCTGCGATGGCGATGAGTTCGGTTTCCGTGGTTTCCAATTCGCTTTTGCTGAAACGCTGGAAACCGCGGCGGGGGGAAACGAATGGCGCGGCGGAGAAGGAATGACCGGTGAGGTCGTAGACAGGGCATCGTTGTTTCGCGCCACCATGGAGGCGGCGCAGGTCGGTATTTTCGTCATGCAGGATGGCGTCTTCCGTTACGTCAATCCCTGCCTGGTCGACATGCTCGGATTTTCGTCCGAGGAGATGGTCGACCGCATGGGGCCGTTCGATGTCGTGGTGCCTCAGCAGCACGAGGCCGTCCGGCGCGAGCTGGCCGCCCGGCTGGCCGGCGAACCCGGCGTGCCCTACGAATTGCAACTGGTGCGCAAGGACGGCACTGTCTTTCCGGTCACCGTCCAGGGCTCGCCCAGCGAACTCGATGGCCGTCCGGCGGCGGTCGGCACGGTCGTCGATATCAGCCGCCAGAAGGCCGCCGAACGCAAGATTCGCGAACTTGCCGATTTCGATGCATTGACCGGCTTGCCCAACCGCCGGCTGTTGCACGACCGGATCAACCAGATGATTGCCGTCGCCGAGCGCTGCCAGGGCAATTCGGCCCTGCTGTTCATCGATCTGGACCACTTCAAGCGGGTCAACGATTCGCTCGGCCACAGTGTCGGCGACGATCTGCTGTGCGCCGTCGCGCAGCGTTTCCAGACCGTCGTGCGCAAGGTCGATACGCTGGCGCGCCTGGGTGGCGACGAGTTCATCGTGCTGCTGCCGGAAATCTCCACGCCGGCGGCGGCCGATGTCGCCCGCCGTCTGCTCGAAGTGTCGGCGCAACCGTTTTCGGTCGCCGGACACGCGTTGACCGTGACACCGTCGGTCGGCATCGCGCTCTATCCGCAGGACGGCAAGGACATCGACACGCTGCTGAAGAATGCGGATACGGCGATGTACAAGGCCAAGGAACTGGGACGCAACAGTTTCCAGTTCTACGCGGCCGAGATGAACACCGCGACGCTCGAGCGCTTGATGATGGAAAGCAGCCTGCGGCGGGCATTGACCGACGACGAATTCGAATTGCACTACCAGCCGCTGATCGATCTGCCGAGTGGCGAGATCGTCGGTGTCGAAGCCTTGATCCGTTGGCGGCACAAGGATCTCGGGCTGATCATGCCGGATCGTTTCATTCCCGTCGCAGAGGATACCGGGATGATCAACCCGATCGGCGACTGGGTCCTGTGCGAAGCCTGCCGGCAGGCGCAGGCCTGGATCGACGAGGGCTTGTCGCTGCAGACGATGGCGGTCAATGTGGCGCCGGTGCAGTTCCGTCAGGCCGGGTTCGTCGAGGTCGTTGCCGGGGCGCTGGGGGCGTCCGGGCTGGCGGCCGGCCGGCTGGAGCTGGAACTGACCGAGCGTACCGTGATGCACGATGCCGAAGTGACGCTGGGCACCTTGTCCGCGCTGCACCGGATGGGCGTGTGCCTGGCGCTCGACGATTTCGGCACGGGCTATTCCTCGCTGGCCTATCTGAAGCGTTTTCCGGTCGGCAAGCTGAAGATCGACCGCTCGTTCATCCGCGACCTGGAAATCGATGCCGACGACCGGGCGATCGCGTCGACCATCGTCAGCATGGGGCGCAACCTGCGTCTGAAGGTGTTGGCCGAGGGGGTCGAATCCGCCGAACAGCTCGAGTTGTTGCGGACGATGAATTGCCAGATGGCCCAGGGGTATCATTTCAGTCGTCCGGTCGACGCTGCACGGATGACCGAATTGCTGCGAGATCAACCTTTTCTGTATGGAATCGAATCATGGAAGAAACCCGAATCAGGATCGATGGCATGAGTTGCCAGGGCTGCGTCAAGAATGTGACCGGCGTGCTGAGCGCACTGGCCGGTGTGACTTCGGCAGAAGTGACGCTGGAGCCGGGCGAGGCCAAGGTGGTTTACGATCCGGCCAGCCTGACGCGTGAGGCGCTGATGTCGGCGATCGAGGATGCCGGATTCGACGCTAGCTGAGGCTTGCCGAAATTCCTTCAGGGCGCGTGCCGCAAGGTCCGCGCCCTTTTTCATGGGCGCGCGGCAGTTGACCGCAGCGACCGGAATTACATTTTGTTACGCGGCGATTGCGAACCATTATCAGTTATACTCAGCATCAGCCAGCCGTTCCGGTGCGCCGATTCCCTCCTGCGAATCGATGATGCCCGGGGCGCAGCCAAGATCGTTCCCCTTTTTTGAGCCATGGCGAAATCCCACTCTCTCCCGCTTGCCGACGTTGCGCGCCCGGTCGTTGCCGACCGCTCGGCGACCCTCAAACTGCTGCTGAAGATCCACTGGATCAGTTCGGCGCTGTGCCTGCTCGGCATGCTGCTGTTCAGCGTGACCGGCATCACGCTCAATCACGCCAGCCAGATCGAATCGACGCCAAAGATTGAGCGCCGGACGCTGGCCGTTCCGGCGCCTTTGCTGGCGGAGCTGACCGCGCAGTCGCTGGTGCAGGACGGCAAGGAGGGGCCGCTGCCCGCCGCGGTGGTGCGCTGGGCCGCCGACAGTTTCCGTGCCCGCCTCGATGGCGTAAATGCCGAATGGTCCGCCGACGAGGTCTATGTCGCGTTGCCCAGACCGGGCGGCGATGCCTGGCTGCGCTTTGCGCTGGAAGACGCCGAAGCCGAATTCGAAGTGACCGACCGCGGCTGGATTTCCTGGCTGAACGATCTGCACAAGGGCCGCCATACCGGCGCCGTGTGGTCGTGGTTCATCGATATCTTTGCCGTTGCCTGTCTGCTCTTCTCGCTGTCCGGTCTGTGGGTGCTGAAGATTCACGCGGCGCGCCGGCACAGCACCTGGCCGCTGGTCGGCCTCGGCGTGCTGATACCCGTCCTGATTGCCTTGTTGTTCATTCACTGATTTTTGGGGGATAAATCCGATGAAGTGTCGTTCCGGTCTTGTCATGGCGCTTGCGCTGACCGCCTTGCCCGCGGCCGCCGCCGAGCTGTCCGTCCGTCTTGAACTGCCGCAGCTGCAGGTCGCCGAATACCATCGGCCATACATCGCGATGTGGCTCGAGCGTACCGACCAGTCGGCGCCGATCACTCCCTTGAACGTCTGGTACGACCAGAAGAAGAAGGACAACGGCGGCACCAAGTGGCTGAAGGACATGCGCCAATGGTGGCGCAAGGGCGGCCGCGACATGCAGACGCCGCTGGATGCGGTGACCGCGGCCACGCGGGCGCCGGGCGTGCACAACCTGAGCTTCACCGCCGGCAAGGCACCGCTCGGCAACCTGGCTGCCGGCGAATACCTGCTGATGGTCGAAGCTTCCCGCGAAGCCGGTGGTCGCGAAGTGGTCCGCGTGCCGCTGAGCTGGCCGCCGAAGGCTGCGCAAAGCGCTTCTGCCAAGGGGCAGGAAGAGCTGGGTACGGTTACCGTTCAATTGAAGCCCTGATCCGAGGAGAGACACCGTGAAGCGTTTCAACCTGACCCTGGCCGCCATCGCGCTGGCCGCTTGTCTGCCGCTTTCCGCCCACGCCCATCGAGGCTGGATGGCCCCCAACGTCGCCGAAGTCGAGGGCAAGGAGCCGTGGGTGACCATACACGGCGCGATCTCAGAAGACCTGTTCGTGGCCGATCATCGCGCGCTGGCGCTGGACAAGCTGATCGTGCTCGGCCCGGACGGCAAGACCCTGAAGCCGGAAAACCTGCGCGCCGGCCAGCAACTGGCCAGTGCCGACCTGAAACTCGTCCAGCCCGGTACCTACAAGATTTCGCTGCTCAGCGAATCGGCGATGGCCAGCTACAAGCTGAAGGGCGAGACGAAGCGCTGGCGCGGTTCGCCGGAGGCGATGGCCAAGGAGATTCCGGCCGGTGCCGAAGACCTGCAGGTGACGACGACCTACGGCCGGATGGAAACCTACGTGACGGCCAACGACGCCAGCGATGCCGTGCTCAAGCCGGTCGGCAAGGGGCTGGAAATCCTGCCGCTGGATCACCCGACCGGTCTGATGACCGGCCAGAAGACGCGTTTCCGCGCCTTGCTCGACGGCAAACCCTTGCCCGGCCTGACGGTTGGCGTGGTGCCCGGCGGCGTGCGCTATCGCGGCGTGTTGAAGGAGTTTGCCGTGACGTCGGATGCCAAAGGCGAATTCACCGTGACCTGGCCGATGGCGGAAATGTACTGGCTGAACACCAGCTACCCGCCGCGCGCCCCGGCCCCGGCCGAAGGCCAGCCGCGGCCGGCGCCGGCCAAGGAGCGGTTCAGCTACTCGGCGACTTTCGAAGTCCTGCCGGAGTAAGCGGACGCCTCCTGTTTTCGTGCTGTCCCTGGATCCTTCCCGCTGGCTGGCGGTCGGGCTGGCGCTCGCGGCTTACGCGGCCGTCTGCCTGATCGCCTGGCGTGCCGCGCGGCGGCACACGGTGGCCGTTGCTGCGGTCGACGACTGCTGGCAGATCGTTTTCGCCAGCCAGACCGGCAACGCCGAAACGATTGCCCTGCAATCGGCGGCCGCGCTGCAAAAGGCCGGCATCGCCGCCTGTTGCTATCCGCTCAACCAGCTCGACGACGAGCGACTGGTTGCCGGCGGCTGCTTCCTGTTCGTCGTCAGTACGGCCGGCGAAGGCGATGCGCCGGACAACGCCGCCCGTTTCGCCCGCGACTGCCTGCCCGAATCGCTGGCCCTGGCGCGGGTCGACTACGGGCTGCTGGCGCTGGGCGACCGCAACTACGCCCATTTCAACGCTTTCGGCCGACGGCTCGACGACTGGCTGGAAGCGGCCGGCGCCCGTCGGCGTTTCGACCGCATCGAGCTCGACGGCTGCGACGCCGAGGGACTGGCGCACTGGCAGCATCAGCTACTCCGGCTGGCCGGCACGACCGCCTTCGTGGCCTGGGAAACGGCTGATTTTTCGCCGTGGACGCTGGTCGACCGCAAGCAGCTCAATCCCGGCAGCCAGGGCCGGCCGGTGCATCGTCTGCACCTGCGGCCCTCCGCCGGACTGCCGGACTGGGCGGCCGGCGATCTCGCCCAGATCGTGCTGCCGGCCGAGCCGGAACGGCCGCGCGAGTATTCCATCGCGTCGTTGCCGGCCGATGGCGGCATCGCATTGCTGGTGCGCCAGCATGTCCGCGAAGACGGCAGCGAAGGGCTGCTGTCGAGCCATCTCTGCCGCTACCTGCAACCGGGCGAAAGCGTCGAACTGCGCATCCGGCCGCACCCGGGCTTCCGTCTCGGCGCCAACGGGGAAAGGCCGCTGATCCTGATCGGCAACGGTGTCGGGCTAGCCGGTCTGCGTGCGCTGCTCGCCGAACGCGTGGCCTGCGGTCGACACGACAACTGGCTGATTTTCGGCGAGCGCAATGCGGCACACGATGCCTTGCTGGCCGATGAACTGGAGGCCTGGCAACGCGCCGGGCAACTGCGTTGCACCACGGTGTTTTCGCGCGACGGTGGTGCGTTGCGCTATGTGCAGGACGTGCTCCGGCACGAGGCCGAAGCCCTCCGGGAGTGGATCGGGCGAGGGGCCGCGATCTACGTCTGCGGCAGCCGCGCCGGCATGGGCGAAGCCGTCGATCGGACGCTGGCCGACATTCTCGGCCGTCAGGGCCTGGACGAACTGGCCGACGCCGGCCGCTATCGCCGCGACGTTTTCTGATCGTTCCTGCTGTCGCAAATCTGCAACAGGTTTTGTGACGGACTGTTGCAAATTATTGCAATGCTTTTGAGAATTGTTATCATTCGTGTGTAAGTTCATGTAGCCAGCCATCTGCACCGTCTCCGCGACGGCGACGTGGAACGCCAGCCAGTTTTCTTCACCGAAATAAGGATAACGTTCCCATGGCCCATATCCGTAGCCGTAAACACCCCGCTCCCTCGCATCTGCTGGCCTTGATGGCCGCCGCCATCCCTGTTGCGGTCCACGCCCAGGAAGCGGAAAAAACCCTGCCGGCGATGACCGTCAAGGCCGATGCCGACGTGCCGTACAAGGCCGAGAAATCGGCGAATACCAAGTTCACGCAACCGCTGGTCGACACGCCGCAGACGGTGCAGGTCATCCGCAAGGAAATCCTGCAGGAGCAGGGGGCGGCGACGTTGATGGAAGCGCTGCGCAACACGCCGGGCATCACCATGCAACTCGGCGAGAACGGCAATACCGCGGCGGGCGATACTTTCCAGATGCGCGGCTTCTCGACCCAGACCTCGACTTTTGTCGACGGTATCCGCGATCTCGGCGCGGTGACCCGCGACGTGTTCAACCTGGAACAGGTCGAAGTGGTCAAGGGGCCGGCCGGCAGCGATATCGGCCGCGGTTCGCAGTCCGGCTACATCAACCTGATTTCCAAATTGCCGCAGGCCGGCGACATCAACAGTGCGTCGGTGTCGGTCGGTACCGACAACTACAAGCGCCTGACCGCCGATCTGAACAAGCAGATCGGCGATGGCGTGGCCCTGCGCCTGAATGTCATGGGGCAGGATGCCGACGTGGCCGGCCGCGATTACGTGAAGAACAAGGGCTACGGCATTGCGCCGGCCATCGCCCTGGGGCTCAACTCGCCCACCCGCTTCTACCTGTACTCGCAACACTTGCGCCAGGACAACGTGCCGGACGGCGGCATCCCGTCGATCGGCATGCCGGGTTACTTCCATGCGATTGCGGAGGTTCGTGACGGTGCGAAAGTCAATCGCGAAAACTACTACGGTAGCAAGAACGACTACGAAAAAATCGATGCCGACATGGTTACCGCCAAGTTCGAGCACGATCTGGGCGGCGGCAGCACCGTGCGCAACATCACCCGCTACGGCCGCAACAAGATCGATCGCGTACTGACCGGCGTGATGACGATTGCCACCCCGACTCCTGCCGATCCGTCGACCTGGACCCTGAGTCGTTCCCGTCAGCGGGTCGATCAGGAAAACGAGATCCTGGCCAACCAGACCAGCCTGAACAGCGAGTTCTCGACCGGTTTCATCAAGCATTCGCTGGTCGCCGGCCTGGAACTGATGTACGAACGCCAGAAGTCGCGGACTTTCGCCACGATGGCGCAGACGATCAACGGCGTGGCGTATGCGGCGATCAACAACCCGGTGGCCAATCTCTATTCGCCGAATGCCGACGACGATCTGGGCATCCCCTATGCGACCGGCGCCTATGTCGACGGCAAGTCGCTGACCACGGCCTTGTATCTGTTCGACAATCTGAAGTTTTCCGAACGCTTCATGCTCAACGGCGGTTTGCGCTTCGAGCGTTATCGGGTCTCCACCGACGGGCGGACGCTGGTGACTGGCGGAGCCAACGGCAACCAGGCGATTTACCCGGGCTACGCGGTCGGCCAACTGGCACCGGACAACATCGAGGCGTCCGACAACCTGTTCAGCTGGAAGCTGGGCGCGGTGTACAAGCCGGCCAGCAACGGCAGCCTCTATGCCGCCTACGCCAGATCGCTGACGCCGCCGGGCAGCAGCAATTTCCAGCTGGCGGCTTCGAGCAGCAATCAAAGCAACGCGGCGATGGATCCGCAGGAAACGGTCAATATCGAACTCGGTACCAAGTGGGAACTGCTGGAAAAGCGCTTGAACGTCAGCACGGCGCTTTATCGCACCGAGAACGACAAGCAGGTGACGCTGGTCGATGCGGTGACCAATACCTATGCGCAGGTCGGCAAGACCCGGGTCGATGGCATCGAGCTTTCGGCGGTTGGCCAGATCACCAATTTCTGGCAGATTTCGGCCGGTGTCGCCAAGATGAAGACCAAGCAGCTCAGCATGAGCAATGCCGATGCGGTGCGCTGGTCGCCCGATCTGACGGCAACCTTGTGGACGTCCTACACGCTGGGTGATTTCACGCTCGGTGGCGGCGTTCGTTACGTCTCGGAACAGAAGCGCGTGATCAACCCGGCGACGCCGCTGGCCACGCAAGCCATGCCGAAGATTCCGTCCTACTGGGTGGCGGACATGATGGCCGCTTACAAGGTCAACAAGTTCGTCAATCTGCGACTGAACGTCTACAACCTGTTCGACAAGGAATACATCAATACTTTGAACAACGGCGGCGCCCGGATCACTTTGGGCGCACCGCGAACTGCTGTCCTGTCGGCCAATTTCCAGTTCTGAGCTCGCTTTCCCGCAGGAACGGCCCGCCCCTGGCGGGCCGTTTTCCGTGTACGGGTTGCATCCATGCAACGTCCGGGCGGGCCGAGTTCCCGGTTTTTGTGCCCCAATGTTGTAATCCGTGTTGAGAGTCAATATCATGTGCAATTGCAACAACTTGTAGCCAGCCATCTGGAAAGCGGCCAGCCAACCGGAAAGCCAGCCAACGTTAAAGATAATGACCTGTAACGAGGATGAGTTTTCCATGGCCCACATTCGCAGTCGCAAACACCCTGCTCCGTCGCATCTACTGGCCCTGATGGCCGCGGCGATGCCGGTTGCGGTCCACGCCCAGGAAGCGGAAAAAACCCTGCCGGCGATGACCGTCACCGCCGATGTCGATGTTCCCTTCAAGGCCGAGAAGTCGGCAAACACCAAGTTCACGCAGCCGCTGCTCGATACGCCGCAGACGGTTCAGGTGATCAAGAAGGAAATCCTGCAGGAGCAGGGCGCGGCGACGCTGATGGAAGCGTTGCGCAATACCCCGGGCATCACCATGCAACTGGGTGAAAACGGCAATACCGCGGCGGGCGACGCATTCAGCATGCGCGGTTTCTCGACCGAAGGTGCGACCTTCGTCGATGGCATCCGCGATCTCGGTGCGGTGACGCGCGACGTGTTCAACGTCGAGCAGGTCGAAGTGGTCAAGGGGCCGGCCGGCAGCGATATCGGTCGCGGTTCGCAGTCCGGTTACATCAACCTGATTTCCAAGCTGCCGCAGGCCGGTGACATCAATAGTGCCTCGGTGGCCGTGGGCACTGACGAATACAAGCGGATCACTGCCGACCTGAACAAGCAGGTCGGCGACAACCTGGCGTTCCGGCTCAACGTCATGGGTCAGGATGCCGACGTTGCCGGGCGGGATTACGTCCACAACCGCAGTTTCGGCGTCGCGCCGTCGCTGGCCTGGGGCCTGAACTCGCCGACCCGCTTCTACCTGTTCTCGCAGCACGTCCGACAGGACAACGTGCCGGACGGCGGCATTCCGACCGTCGGCATGCCCGGGTTCTACAATGCGATCGACGAGGTGCGCGGTGCGCCGAAGGTCGATCGCGAGAATTTCTACGGCAATCACCGCGATTACGAAAAGGTCGACGCCGACATGGTGACGGCCAAGGTCGAACATGATTTCGGCGGCGGCACGGTGTTGCGCAACGTCACGCGTTACGGCCGGACCAAGATGGATCGCCGTCTGACCGGCATCAACGCCATCACCGCCGCCAATCCGGCCGACCCTTCGAGCTGGGTGGTGGCCCAGACGCGCCAGGGGATCGACCGGCTCAACGAGATCGCTGCCAACCAGACCAGCCTGAACATGGAGTTCAATACCGGTGCGATCACCCACACGCTGGTGACCGGTCTGGAGTTCATGTACGAGCGGCAGCGCGACGACAACTTCTGTACGACCAAGGGCGGTACCCGCAACAACTGTCTGACGGCGCAGACCCTGGTCGCGCCCACCATCAACCTGTATGCGCCGAATCCGGCTGTCGAACTGAGCGAGTTGCAGAAAACCGGCGCCTATACCGACGGCAATACCACGACCGCGGCGCTGTACGCCTTCGACACGCTGAAACTGTCGGAGCGCTGGATGCTCAGTGGCGGCGTGCGTTTCGAGCGTTACCGCACGAGCACCGAGAGCGCCACCGTGACGGCGGCCGGTGCGCTGGTCCAGAACGACAATCTGCGCGTTTCCGACAACCTGTTCAGCTGGAAGCTCGGCGCGGTCTACAAGCCGGCGACCAACGGCAGCATCTACGCTGCCTATGCCAAATCCCTGACGCCGCCGGGCAGCGCCAGTTTCGCGCTGTCGAGCTCGGCGAGCAGTGCCAACGGCACCGACATGAAGGCGCAGGAAACGGTGAACATGGAACTCGGTACCAAGTGGGAACTGCTCGACAAGCGTCTCAACGTCAGTTCGGCGATCTACCGTACCGAGAACGAAAACCAGGTTTCGCTGGTCGACGCGGTGACCAACACCTACGCGCAGCAAGGCAAGACCCGCGTCGACGGCATCGAACTGTCGGCGGTCGGCCAACTGACCAATTTCTGGCAGGTTTCGGCCGGCGTCGCCCGCATGTGGACCAAGCAATTGAGCCAGTACGGCACCGCCGGTGTTCAAAGTTCCGGTGTGCGTTGGGCGCCGGACCTGACGGCAACCTTGTGGTCCTCCTACACGCTGGGCGATTTCACGCTCGGCGGCGGCGTGCGTTATGTGTCGGAGCAGAAGCGAGTGGTTACCGACGGCACCAACCTGGCCACCGAGAACATGCCGAAGATTCCGTCCTACTGGGTCACCGACCTGATGGCCGCCTACAAGGTGAGCAAGAACCTCAACCTGCGCCTGAACGTGTATAACCTGTTCGACAAGGAGTACATCAGCACCTTGAACAACAGCGGCGCACGGGCCACGCTGGGCGCGCCGCGGACGGCGATCCTGTCCGCCAACTTCCAGTTCTGAGCGGGGTCGGACCGGTATCCGATAAAACACGGCCCGCCAGCGCGCGGGCCGTGCGCATTTGAAAGGAGTCGATATGCTGTTGCACATACCCGGCGTGTTGTCCCGGGAGGAAGTGGCGGAGATTCGCGACACGCTGGCGCGCGAAGGCTGGGTCAGCGGTCTGCAGACCTCCGGCGCGCAGGCGGCCAACGTCAAGCAGAACCAGCAGTTGTCGGTCGAATCGCCGGTGTACGGCGCGCTGTCGAAAAAAGTCGCCGATGCCTTGCGGCGTCACCCGATGTTCGTTTCGGCGGCGCTGCCCAAATACATCCTGCCGCCGATGTTCAATCGTTACGAGAACGGCGGCCATTACGGCAATCACATCGACAACGCGATCCAGACCGACCGTTTCAGCGGCCAGCAGATTCGTACCGACGTGTCGACCACCGTCTTTCTCAGCGAGCCGGAGGAATACGAGGGCGGCGAGCTGATTGCCGAAGATAGCTACGGCTGCCACGAGGTGAAGCTGGCGGCCGGCGATGCGATCGTCTATCCATCGACCAGCCTGCACCGCGTCGAACCGGTGACCCGGGGGGCGCGTATCGCTTCCTTTCTGTGGACGCAAAGCCTGGTGCGCGATCCGTGGAAGCGGGCGATGCTGTTCGAGCTCGACATGACCATCCTGAAGCTGCGCAGCGAGCAGGGCGACACGCCGGAGGTGGTGACCCTGACCGGTCATTACCACAAGCTGCTGCAACTCTGGGCCGAGTGAATCCTGCGGTCGACATGAAAAATCCGCTAAAAACGCCGTTGACCGCAATCCCGCGCGACATCGTTGCCGCCTGCGACTACGAACGCGTCGCCCGTCAGCATCTCGACGACAACGCCTGGGCCTATCTGCAAGGCGCCGCGGCCGACGAGCTGACGGCCGCCGCCAATGTCGATGCCTTGGCCGCGCTGCCCTTGCTGCCGCGCATGCTGGCCGACGTTCGCGGCGGTCACACGCGCTGTTCGCTGTTCGGCGAGACGCTGGCGCATCCGGTCCTGCTGGCGCCGGTCGCCTACCAGAAGCTGTTCCATGCCGACGGCGAGAAAGCCACGGCGCTCGCCGCCGGCGCACTCGAGACGACGATGCTGCTCAGTTCGCTGGCGACGACGACGCTGGAAGCGGTGGCCGCGGCCGGCCAGGGGCCGAAGTGGTTCCAGCTGTACTGGCAGGGCGACCGTCAGGCGTCGCTGGCGTTGGTCCGGCGTGCCGAAGCGGCCGGTTACCGGGCCCTGGTGCTGACCGTCGATGCGCCGCTGGCCGGCATCCGCAACCGCGAGCAGCGCGCCGGTTTTGCGTTGCCGTCGGGGCTGGCTGCGGTCAACGTGCCGCAGCCGGCAAAAATCCCGCCGCCCGGTCCCGGCGCCAGTCCGGTATTCGACGGCATGATGGCCATCGCGCCGCGTTGGGACGACGTCGCCTGGCTGCTCGGCGAGACGCGTCTGCCGGTGTTGCTGAAGGGCCTGCTGCATCCGGCCGATGCGCGGCAAGCCGTCGGGCTTGGCGTGCATGGTCTGATCGTCTCCAATCATGGCGGTCGCGTACTTGATACCGTGCCGACGTCGATCGACGCCTTGCCGGCGATCCGGGCTACGGTCGGCGCCGGTTTCCCGTTGCTGCTCGATGGCGGCATCCGGCGCGGCAGCGATGTGTTCAAGGCGATTGCGCTGGGGGCGTCGGCGGTGCTGGTCGGGCGTCCCTACGTGCATGCGCTGGCCGTTGCCGGCGCACTGGGCGTTGCCCACCTGATCCGCATCTTGCGCGAGGAGCTGGAAGTGACGATGGCGCTGTGCGGTTGCCGGACGCTCGCCGACATCACGCCGGCGCATGTGCTGAGCGCGTGAAAACCAGCCTTGCCGTTGGCCAAATGTAAAACCTATTTCCATTTGTAACGGCAAGGTTCGGCAGCCCCGGGCCGCTGCTAGCATTCGCTCCAATCAATAATCAATCCTAATACTGGGGGTCCCATGGCGGGTTTGGGGAAATCGCGCGCGGCGGCCGGGCAGCGCCTGGCGGGCGCGTGTGCGTGCTGGCTGCTGGTCGGCCCGGCGGCGGCGCAGGAAGTGCTCGAACTGTCCGAGGTCAAGGTAACGGCAAAGGCCGAAACGGCGCAGGAAATCCGGCGCAATGCGTCTGCCGGAAAAATCGTTTATGGTCGTGAAGACTTGGAAACGCTCGATGCCGCCAGTCTCGGCGAATTGCTCGGCAAGCTGCCGGGAACCGGGATGTTCGCCGATCCGGACAACAGCCCGCGTGGCCGCGGGCGCGGCCCGGATCGCAACATGCCGCAGATCATGGTCGACGGCCAGGCCTTGCCGGGCGGCGGGCGCAATCCCGGCGCAGCGCTGCGTTTGCCGGTGGAACTGATCGAGCGCGTCGAAATCATTCGCAACAGCACTGCCGAATTCCCGGTGCTCAGCCCCGGTGGCGTGATCAACCTGATCCTGCGCGATGTGCCGAACAAGCAGGTACGCAGCGCCAAGGCCGGTGTCGGCGTCAGCAACGGCGAACCCAGCCTGCGCCTGGAAGGTCAGTATGGCGAGCCGGACGGCGGCCGTTTCGGCTATCTGCTGTCCGGGGCGATCAACAGCCGCAGCAACAAGGGCATCAACGATCGCGATTCGACCACCTACGCCGGCGGTGTGCCGACCGGTACGTTGAACGAGCATGCCGAACGCACGGGGCGCGACACCAACATCACGCTCAGTCCGCGTCTGAGCTGGCGCCTGGGCGAGACGCAGAAACTGACCATCTCGCCGTTCCTGACGTTTACCGAAAATGAGATGGATAGTGCGGTCGACCGCAACCAGAGCGGCGTTTCCAGCCGCGATCAGGACGACTCGACGACGCGCCGCAGTTCCGGTCGACTGTCCACGGAATGGAAAAACACCGCGCCCGGCGGGATCGAAACGACGGCCCGCCTGATGTTGCAGGGGGAGTACGAAGATGCCGACCGGCGCACCCGGCGCTACGACGGCGCCGGCGTGCTGACCTCGGCGACCGATGAAAAGACCACGCGCCGCGAGCAGGGCTGGATGGTCGATCTGAAGCGCAAGCAATTGTTCTTCGACAGCCATTTGCTGACCGGCGCGCTGGAATATCGCAGCGAGAATTCCGAGGACGAGCAACGCCGTGCCGGCAGCGTGGTTTCGGACAACCGGGCAACCCTGGACGAACGGCGCAAGGTGGCCTGGATCCAGGATGAATGGCAGTTGGCCGAACAGCACGTGCTGACCCCGGGGTTGCGCTGGCAGATGTTGAACACTGAAATCGAGGATAGCCAGTCGGGCAACATCGAGCGTTCGCATCGTTCGCTCGATCCCTCGCTGCACTACCTGTGGCAGGTCACGCCGCAATGGAACCTGCGGGCCAGCATCGCCCGCAACACCAAGGCGCCGAATACCCGCGAACTCACGCCCTATGCGCGTACGGCGAACGGCATCAACTCGTCGAGCAACCCGGACCGCGGCGGCAATCCGAATCTGGAACCGGAAACCCTGCGCAGCATCGAGGTCGGTGTCGAACATTTCCTCGGCGAGCGGGCCGGCACGATCGGCTTGTCGGCCTTCGACCGGCGCATCGAGAACTACACGCAACGCCTGGTGAGTTTCGACGGCGGCAGCGGCCGCTGGATCGAACGGCCGTACAACGTCGGCACCGCACAGTTGCGTGGCGCGTTGTTCGACTTCAAGAGCAAGCTGACGACCTTCAACCTGCCGACGCTGACCTTGCGCGGCAACCTGGCCTATACCGACATCACGATGCTGGAAAAGGTCGATGGCTTGGGTGCCGGCGAAGGGCCGCGCAAGAGCGCGAATATCGGCGTGGACTACGAGATTCCGTCGATGCGCCTGACTGTGGGCGGCAATTTCAGCTACCTGTCGGCGCTCGACCGCGAAAGCAGTGCCACGGTGCGACAGCAGCAGGCCGCCCGGCGCAATCTCGACCTGTATGCCCTGTACAAGATCGACCGCCAGTATGCGTTGCGCTTTTCGGCACAGAACGTGACCCGCGAAGCACGCAGCGGCTGGCTTGAGGAGACCGACGGCGCAGGCAATCTGCTGCGTACCGAAAGCGATCGTTCGCAGGGTTACGCGATGTACATGGTGACGCTGGAGGCCCGCTGGTGAACGGCCGGCGCGTTTTCGTCCGCCGGCTGGCTGCCGGCGGCTGCTTGGCCGCTATGGCTTGCCTGGGTGGCTGTGTCGGCAATGCGCCGCAACCGGTTTTCGTGCCGGTGGCGGCGCCCGGCCAAGTCACGCTGTACCTGTATCGAGAACGACAAGCCGCATTTGCCGGAACGATGCCGCTGGCCGAGCAGCCGCTGATCGTGGTGAACGGCAAGGCGCAGGGCACCTTGCCCTGGGGCGGCGTGCTGCGCGTTGTGGTACCGGCCGGCGACATCGCGGTCGTTGCCGGCGATGGGGAAGGCAGCCGCTGGGCATTCGGCAGGTTCGGCTATCACTTCGATGCGCCGGCCGATGCAGTTCGTTACCTGCGGCTGGAAATTCTGGAAAAAGTGCCCGACGAGGTTTCGCCAGGTTTGATGCGGCGCAACTGGGTGTCGCGTTTCCGCGAAACGACGTTGACCGAAGCCGCACCGCAGCTCGGCGCGACGCAGCCCTGATTTTTGCGGCTCAGGCGGCCATGCGAATCAGTTTGGCCGGCTTGCGCGGGGTACCGTGAACTTCCTTCAGGCACTCGTGGGCGCAGGTGGCGCAGCGCCCGCATTCGCTGGTGACGCCGAGATCGCGTCGCAGGTCCTTCAGGGTACGGGCGCCACCCTCCGCAGCTTCGCGAATCTGGCGATCGGTCACAGCCTGGCACACGCAAACGTACATTGGGTTCTCCGTGGAGAAGATTAATGCGAACAATTTGCATTCTATCGACTTGAGAATGAATGTCAATAGCGCTTGGTCGGCTGTCGACATGTCGACAAATCGTCGCGGTCGACCGTATTTCAGCAAGGAAAATGCCAGTCCGTCTTTCCGGCGGAGCCAATGAAAAAGCCGCGGAAATCCGCGGCTTTTTCAGCGCCGGCAAGGTGCAGGGTCAGCCTTCGCCAGGCTCCATGTGCGCTTGCAGGTAGTTCGGCAGCGTGACGTCCTCGATCAGGCTCTGCTGGGTTTCCAGCCAGTCGATGGCGCCTTCGCAATGTTCGAGCAGTTCCTCGAACAGTTCGCGGCTGACGTAATCCTGGAGTTCTTCGGCGAGTGCGATGGCTTCGATCAGCAGCGGGCGCTGGATGTCCCTTTCGTACTTGAGGTCGCCGGCCAGGCATTCGACGACGTTCTCGCCGATCAGCAGCTTGCCCAGGTTCTGCAGGTTGGGCAGGCCTTCGAGGAAGAGGATGCGCTCGATCAGTTCGTCGGCTTCCTTCATGACGCGGATCGACTGCTTGTACTGGTAGTCGTTGAGCTTTTCCAGGCCCCAGTTGCGGAACATGCGGGCATGCAGGAAATACTGGTTGATCGAGGTCAGCTCGTTCTTCAACACCTTGTTGAGGATGTCGACGATCTTCTTGTCACCTTTCATGGCGCGCTCCTCAGGCCGGGGTTCCGGAGCCCATCTGGCTCTGCAGGTAGTTTTCGACGCCGACCAGGCCGATCAGGCGAATCTGCTTTTCCAGATAGTAGGCGTGATCCATCTCGGTATCTTCGAGCTGGACCTTCAGCATGTCGCGGGTCACGTAATCCTGGGCCTTTTCGGCCGCCGTCATGGCCTTCTTCAGCTCGCCGACGACCTTGTATTCGACCTCGAGGTCGGACTTCAGCATCTCGGGAACATTCTTGCCGATCTTCAGCGCTTCGCGCTTGGAGAGGTCCGGCTTGCCTTCGAGGAAGAGGATGCGCTGAATCAGCGCACGGGCATGCTGGCGCTCGTGATCGGATTCGTGGATGGCTTTTTGCGCCAGTTCGTTGAGGCCCATGTCGGCGTACATCTCGCCGTGGATCAGGTATTGGTCGACGGCGGTTAGTTCGCCGGCGAGGAGACCGTTGAGGATCTCGATGATTTTCTTGTCGCCCTTCATGGCTTTTCTCCTGGAGTTTCGGGACGGCTGGCTGGCTGATGCGGCTGGCTGGCCCAGGCCCGGATTGTAGGGGGTTACGTCAGCGATTAGAAGGGCGGTTGTGAAAAAAGTTCTTTAATTACAATGAATTACGAACCGTTCTCATTTGTGTTTTTTGCTTGCCCGAGCAGCGCAGGCACTTCAGGCCGTGACCCAGATGTGGCGAGCCACACTGTGTTCGAGCGCCAGTTCGACCTCGTCGGCCAGGATGACGGTCATCGGTCTTTGCTGCAGGACCTTGAGCGGCCGGGATTCGGCCAGGCCGTAAGCGATCAGTTGCTCGCGCTGGTGGGCATCGATTTCCTGGCCCAGCGAAGCCAGCCGAACCTCCTTGCCGGGGGCAATGAAGGCCAGCGGCAGGCGGGCGTCGTGTGTCGGAGTCATGGGATTTTCCTTACCAGAGGGCACGCAGCAGGATGTTGAACAGACCGCCGACCAGAAAGGCGAACGGAACGATGACGGCAACCATTGCCGCGGCCGTTTTCATGCCCTGTTCCTTGACCATCATCATCAGGCTGGCAAAGCAGGGGATGAACAGCGTGATCGTGATCATGCCGACGACGGCCTGGATCGGATCCAGGTTCTGGGCCATCGCGAACAGGCCGGTGGCGCCGAAGTCGCGGCGCAGGAAGCCCATCACGAAGGCGGCCGAGGCTTCCTTCGGCAGGCCAAGCCAGCCGGAGACCAGCGGCTCGCCGGCCTGGATGATGGCTGGCAGTACGCCGAACTTGTCCAGCGAGAACATGATGAAGGTGCCGATCAGGAACAGCGGAATCACTTCGATCAGGTACCACTTCAGGCGGCCGCCGGTCTTCTTCAGCACGTTGCCGACGATCGGCAGGCGCATCGGCGGCAGTTCGGTGACCAGCGGGATGCGCCGGCCGGGAATCAGTCGGGCAGCCAGGAAACCGGCCAGCAGCAGCACGCCGACCATGGCCATGGCCCAGACCAGCACGGCGGTAAACGAGACGCCGCCGAGCATACCGAGGACGACGCCGAGCTGTGCCGAGCAGGGAATCGCCAAGGCCAGCAGGAAGATGCTGATCAGCCGCTCGCGCGGTGAATGCAGGATCCGCGTGGTCAGCGTGGCCATCGTCACGCAGCCCAGGCCGAGCACCATCGGCAGCACCGCGCGACCGTTGAGGCCGATCATCGCGAACAGCCGGTTGGCAATCACGGTCAACCGCGGCAGATAGCCGGAATCCTCAAGGATGCCGAAGGCGATGAAAAAGGTGGTGACGATCGGCAGGATCAGCGCCAGGGCGTAGGTCATGCCCATCGTCCACAAGCCGTACTGGCCGACCAGCATTTCTTGCAGCCAGGGCAGGTTGACCGCAGATTCGACGAAGTGCGTGAAGGCGGGGTTGAGCACCCCTTCGAAGAGGTCTTCCTCGAGCAGGCCGACCAGCGTGGTTGCGCCGAATACGCCGACGAATTCGTAGACCGCATAGAGCACGCCGAGCAGGATCGGCCAACCCCACAGCGGATGCACCACGGCCTGGCCAATACGCTGCGACAGCAGCGGGCTGCTGCGTACCGCCCTTTGGGTGACGCTGGCCGACAGGGCATCGGCGGCCTCGGTGCGTTCGCGGGCAAGCAGCGCCGGCAGCGGGCCGTCGGCGTGTTGTCGGGCGTTGTCGCGCAGAGCAGACAATTCGGCGAACTGTTCGCCGGCGGCATTCTTCAGCCAGGCGGCAACTTCGTCGTCGTCGCCCAGGAAGAGAATGGCCAGGCCGCGTGCCGCCAGGGTCGGGTGCGGCGCCAGACGGGCGATGGCCGCGGCGGTGGCGACGATGTCGGCTTCCAGATCGGCATCGTACTGGAGCAGGCGGTCGGGCACTGCAGCGCGGGTGATGCCGCCGGTCAGGTCGCCGATGCCTTCGCCGCCGGTGGCGACGGTGGCCAGTACCGGGATGGCGAGTTCTTCGCGCAACGCGTCGATGTCGACGGTAACGCCACGGGCAGTGGCTTCGTCGTGCATGTTGAGCGCCAGCACCATCGGCACGCCGAGCTCGGCGAGCAGCGCGGTCAGGGTCAGCGTGCGGCGCAGGTTCTTGGCGTCGCCGACCTGGACCAGCGTGCGCGTCGACTCGTTGAGCAAGGCACGGACCGTGGCCCGTTCGTCGTCGCTGCGCGACGGCAGCGCGAGGACGCCCGGGGTGTCGAGCAGCGTCAGCTGGGGATCGAAACGGGCGCTGGCCCGCGTCACTTCGACCGTCGTGCCCGGATAGTTCGAGACATTGACGTAGGCGCCGGTGAGGCGGTGGAAGAGCACGGATTTGCCGACGTTGGGGTGGCCGACCAGCAGGACGGCATCGAGATTTGTTGTAGTCATGTTTGCAGCTTCAGGTGAGACATTCTTGCAGGCGGTCGTGTAGCCACGGCCGGTCGATTTCTCCGGTTCGTCCGGCACAGCGTCGACGTTGCGGGTCGAGCACGACGGTATGGGGCAGGGCGCCGCTGCGGTTGCCGAAACGGGCGAGCAGGCCGCGTGCTTCGACCGGTCCGTGCAGCACGACGACCGGTGGCTGCAGTGCGCCGAGAATGGCGTCCGGAGCGGCGGTCGTTTCTGATGGCCGCTGCAGCGCGACGGTGATCACGCGCGCTTTGCCGCTGCGGGCCAGCTCAGCCAGGGCCGGCATCTCGCGCAGGCAGGGCGGGCAGTCGGCACGCCAGAAGTTGACGACGGTCGGTTGCGCCGGCAATTCGGAGAGTCTGACAAAACGCTTGCCGTCGGACAGTTCGAAATCGAGCGGCGTTTTTGCGGTCGACGGCAGGTCGACCGCAAAAACCGGGGCGGCGATCAGGCCGCTGCCGAGCAGGAGGTAGCGCAGGCGGCGCTTTACAGGATGAACTTGACGCCTCCATAAACGAAGCGGCCGCGATTCGGGCCCCAGATATGGGTGACATCGTAATTGCCGGCGCTATCGACCCAGAGCATGCTTTCGACGTCGGACTGCTTGAAGTCGAACAGGTTGTCGGCGCCGAGGAAGGCCGACCAGCGTTTGTCGAAGCGGTATTCGCCGCGCAGGTCGAAGACCCAGTAGGACGGGCTCATGCGCCGCTTTTCGGTACCGTCGAAGTTGTAACGCTGGTGGTTGTCGTAATCGTAGAAACGGGCCAGGTCCATCGGACCGGTCCAGGTGCCGCGGAGCATCCCGGTCCAGGCGCCGCTTTCGTAATCGAGACGGACGTAGGCACGGGTTTCCGGCCGGGCGAAGGCCAGCGTGCCCGGTTCGAAGAAGCGGTAGTTGTGACGCTCGCCGGCCAGCGTGCCGGTCAGCTCGGGCGTCAGCTTGTAGGTCATGGTCAGGTCGCCGCCGATAACCGTGACCGGTTCGCGGGCCGATGTGAATAACGTGATCGGCGCGCCGGTGCCCGGATCGGTGGCTCCGGCATCGATCATCGCCATGTTGCGAATCTTGTTGTAGTTCAACGAGCCGACCCAGGCCAGACGGTCGCCGGCGTACGAAAGTGCGTACGAGGCGTTGTCGGACACTTCGGCCTTGCTGATCTGGCGCACGATGCGCGAGGTATCGAGAATGCCGTGATCCTGTTCGAAGAACGAGGTCGGTGCCCGGAAGCCGCGACCGACGGCGAAACGGCTGTTCAGTTCGTGGTTGTGGTTCCACAGGACATTCAGGCGCGGGCTGGTGATGCCGCCAAAGACATTGTGATCGTCGTAGCGGATGGAACCGTTCACCTCCACGGTGCCGTCGAGGAAGGCCTGATAGGCTTGAACGAAGACGCCGGGCGTGCGGTATACGTAGTTGTCGATCCCGTCGTTCGGCGTGCCGTCGGCCATCCGGCCGGTACTGCTCAGGTCTTCGTAGCGGTAGGTGATGCCGGTGGTCAGCAGCATTTCGCCGAGCGGTTGCTGGCTGCTGGCTTCGAGGTAGTACTGGCTCTGCTCCGCCTTGTACAGGGCTTTTTCGTAGTAGGAGTCCTGCTTGTGTCGGGCGACACCGAGCGCAAAGCGCAGGTTGCCCTGGCCCAGCTTGCGGGTGGCGCTGGAAACGAACTGGCTGCGGTCGGTGAAGATGATTTCCGACATGCCGCCCCGGCCGTCGTTGTAGGGGATCAGCACCTGGCCGCCGGGCAGCAGGATGGGGTTCTGGCCGTCGGCTGCGGCCTGGGCGAAATTGCCGTCGGGGCGTATCCAGCCGCGGCTGTCCGGCGAGCCGTTCCGGCCGCCGCGCCAGTCGAATGGGTTGCCCGTTTCGTTGGCTTTGACGGCGCTGTAGTCGTCGCCCATCGCACCGCCCATCCGCTTTTCGCTGACGATGTCGAGTCGCCCCTTGATGTGGAAGCCGCCGATGTCGTCGAGGAAAAAGCCGATGCCGCCGAGATTGCGCTTGTAACCGGAGTATTCCGATACGCCGTTACCGTCGCCATCGACGGTGTCGTGGGCGTTGCGGTTGAAGTTTGCGGTCAACGCGCCGAACGCGAAGGTTTTGGCACCGAACAGGTCGGTATTCCAGTGTCCGTAGGAGCCGAGTTGCTGGACAGCAATGAATTCGTCCCTGGTCGGCCGGCGGGTGACGATGTTGACCGAACCGGCCAGCGCTTCGGGGGCGATCAGGCTGCTCCCGGCGCCGCGCGAGATGTCGATGCGTTCGACGCCGCCAAGGCTGACGCTGTCCAGGCCGTAGGCGGTGGAGACCGACGAAAAGATCGGAATGCCATCGATCAGCAGCGTTGTGTAGCGGCCGGGCAGGTTGTTGAGCACCACGTTGCGTACGTTGCAGATCGAGCATTCGGTCTGTACCGAAATCCCCGGCCGCTTGTCGAGCGCTTCGGTCAACATCGTCGCACCGGTTTTTTCCAGTTCGGCGGCACCGAGCGATTCGGTGGCAATGATCTCGTCGCGCAGCACCGGTTTGCTGCCTACCCCCTTGCCGGCGCCGACCGTGACTTCGCCCAGCAGCTTGTCGGCCCGGGCGGGGCCGGCAAAGGCGATGGCGATGAGCACTGCCAGTCTGGTGATCGTTTGTCCCGTCATCAAATTTTTGTTGAATGGCTTTTCATCAAAAATGCCAAGGCCGCCTCACGGCGGCCCTCCGGATCAGTTCGTCTCGCCTGGCTGCGTGACGAAACCGATCTTGCTGATGCCGGCCCGTCGGGCGGCGCTCATCGTTTCGGCGACCGTTTCGTAGCGGGTGACCTTGTCGGCCTTCAGGTGCAGTTCGACATTGGCGTCCTGCGCCACTGCGTCCCGGAAGCGGGCTTCCAGCGCGCTGCCGCTGATGGCATCGGCGCCGACATGGATGACGTTGTCGGCGGTGATCGACAGCTGCAGGGTCATCGGCTTCTCCGGCGTCGGCGTGCTCGACGCCCGCGGCAGGTCGACCTTGACCGAATGGGTCATCAGCGGAGCGGTGATCATGAAGATGATCAACAGGACCAGCATCACGTCGACCAGCGGCGTCATGTTGATCTCTGCGGTCGGCATCTGGCTGCCGGTGCCGTTGAAGCTGCCCATTGCCATGATCAGACCTCGGCGCTGGCGCGGGCGCGCATCGGGTGGATCTGGGCGCTGTTGGCAACCAGCGGCTTGCCGACGGTGAAGAAGGCGTGCAGATCGTGGGCGAAGGCGTCGAGATCGGCGAGGATCACGCGATTGACGCGAGTGAAGGTGTTATAGGCGAACACGGCGGGCAGCGCAACGGCCAGACCGGCGGCGGTCATGATCAGCGCTTCGCCGACCGGGCCGGCGATCTTTTCGAGTGCGGCCTGGCCGGTCATGCCGATTGCCACCAGTGCGTGGTAAATGCCCCAGACGGTACCGAACAGGCCGACGAAGGGGGCGGTGGCGCCGGTCGTGGCGAGGAAGGTCAGACCGTTTTCCATGTCGGCCTGGGTCACCGACAGTTGCTGACGCAGCGCGCGTTCCATCTGCTCCGACGGGTCGAAGCGCGAAGCCAGGCGGCCGGTCACCGTTTCGCAGTCATGATTGCAGCAGTTGGCCTGGGTGGCCAGTTGGGCATAAGGGCTGTCTTCGCCGGCTTCGCGCAGGCGCTCGATGCCTTCGGCAACACTGCCGGCCGCCCAGAAGCTCGGAACCGCCTTGGCGGCCTTGCGCAGGCGCCACCAGTCCCAGCCCTTGGCCAGGATCAGGTACCAGCTGGCGATCGACATCACGGCGATGAGGATGGCCACGGTATGGGAAATGGCATCGCCCTGGGCCCAGAGGTGGGCGAAGCCGAAGGCGTTTTCTTGGACGGTTTCCTGCATGCTATTGCTCCAATTTGAAAATAATGGGGACCAGTACCCAGCTCTGGATCGCGGTGTCTCCCCGCTTGGCCGGGATGAATTTCCAGTTGCGCACCGTCTTCAGCGCCGATTCGTCGAGGCGCGGACTGCCGGAAGAGGTGCGGATTTCGACGCTGTCGGCCGTACCTTGCGGGTTGACGGAGACGCGGAGAATGACCTTGCCTTCTTCGCCCATGCGCCGCGACAGGGCGGGGTAGGACGGCGCGGGGTTGCGCAGGTAATCGGCGTCGAAACGGGCCTGACTGACCGCCGGTGCCGCAGGGGCGGCAGGGGCCGGCGGGGCCGGTTCCGGCGGCGGGGCGACCGGTGCCGACGGGGCCGGAACGTCGCTGGTCGTTGTCTCGAGTTTCGGTGCCGGGGTCTTGGGGGCCGGCGTCGGTTTGTGTACCGGTTGCGGCTTGGCCATCGGCAATGGCTTGGCCTGTGGCGGCTGTTCTTCCTGGGCCGGGATCAGGTCAACGATCATCGGCAGTTCCATGATCTGGGGGGCGATCGTCTTGGCGGCCACGATCAGCAGGAAGATGCCGACATGCAGTCCGATCACGATGCCGAGCAGGCTGCTGCGCTGCGTCGAAGAGGGGCGGGACATTGCGTAACTCATGACTCTTTTCAGGTGTGTCCCGTGCTGCAGCCCGAAAAAACCCCTGGCTTGCTGGCGTCTGCTCGCTGGCTACGGGAACGAGATTTACAACGGAGAGAAAGTTTTACTTGGTCAGGATCAGTTTGTTTTCACGGGTCACGCGCAGCAGGTAACGCTGGCCGGCGTGGGCGATTTCCACCGTATTCGAACCGCGCAGTATGTCCTCACTGGCAATGCGGGGCAATGCACCGGCAGCAGCGTTCGAAGCGGTGGGCGGCACGGGTTTTGTCTGGCTGTTCATGAGGGTTTCGGGCAATGCAATCATCGACGGAGTCATTATTTAATTATTGAGAATTATTGTCAACAAGATTCATATTTGTGGTTATTTCGTGGTCGACCGTACAAGCCTGGCTGACCACCCGACCGAAACTGGTTACGCCGGCGCCACGCAGGAACAGACAGGTTTTGCCGGTACGTTTGCATTGCTCCTTGACCCGCCAATAGGCGTTGTGGCTGATGCAGCCGGCCTGGCAGATCACCAGATCGGCCGCTGCCAGGGCGCCGTCGATCCGGTGCAGGCTTTCCTCGAGTCCGCCGTCGTGGTGCAGGAAGCGGCCACCCATGCGTTCAACCAGTTGGCGGTAGGCGTCGATCGCGCCGGAACGACCGCCGACGCACAGTACGCTTTTGCCGCCCAGTTGCGTCATGGGCGGGGCGCTGTCCGGTTCTGCGTCGTTCGTGCTCTCCTGACAGGTGCGGGCATACTGCTCAATCATGGTTTCCGCGTGCTGCAGCAGCGCGCGCAGCCGTTCCGTTTCCTTTTCCCGTGCCGCGGCGTGAGCGCTGAGCGCGGCGCATCGCGCTTCGGCATCGCTGGCTCGACGGATCAGTGTCTGGCGATCGCTCAGATCGGGCAGGCTGTCGCGCAAACGTGACAGCTGGCTGGTCAGTTCGGCAATTTTTGCGTCCCTGCCGACGACATCGGCCCGCAATTCGGTGGTGCGTTGCGTGAGCACGAGGTTTTCCTGGGCGCGTTCGCTGCGCAAGGCTTCGTTTTCGTCGCGCAGCCGGGCGATTTCTTCGCGCAGGCTGCTTCGTTCGCTGCGCAAGGCGTTCAGGGTTTTCAGATCGGCCCGGGTACCGGTACCCACCTGGTGCTGAATCATGTGGATGTCGCCGTAAACCGTCTGCTCCAGCAGCTTGTCGCAAGCCGGATGACTCCAGGTCGCCCACAGGGCGCCGGGAATATCAGTACCGTCGCGACAGGCTTCCTGCCAGAGCGCCAGCAGCGCGTCACTTCGCTTGGCGCTGGCGAAGCGTCGGATCGTTGCCTGAAAGCGCTTTTCCAGTTGTTTCTGCAATAGTTCGGCCAACTGGCTGCGATTTTCGCAGGCACCCACGGCCGTGGTATGCAGCACGAAATCGGTGGTGTCGTGCGGCAGGTGCAGGACCTTGCGCATCAACGCGCGCAACTCGCCCACTTCGAAACAGGTGCCGACGATGGGACAGTGACACTTGTGTGCCACTTCCCACAATTTGCGGCGGCGTGAGCCCGACAGCGGCCTGTCGCCGCCGGAGGACTCGCTGGCGAGGGGGGCGTCAAACGGATTGAGCGGCTTGCGCGTCAACTCAAAACGTCCGCCGACGACATGGAAGGGAAAATCGGGCATGGGTCGCGGTCCTCAAAAAAGTGGCTGGCTGGCGAGGGCTGGCTGACCTGTAAGCGAGGATGGGTGATGAAATCAGTTGTGCAGCGCGCTCGCGTCGTCGCACAGGCGGCGGGCGAGCGTGTCGCGTTCGCGGGCCAGTCGTTCGCATTCGCGATGCGCGGCACAGATCGTCTTGTCGAGATACCAGACGCGCTGGGCGGCGGCGAGCAATTGTTCGTTAGCATGCTTGAGTGTCATCAACTGCTGGCCGAGCTCGACGATCGCCTGGCCGGATTCGAGTTCGTCGATGCGGTTGCGGTACTGGCGGCACAAGGTTTCGAGGCGGGCGATTTCGCTGCGCTGTTCGCCCAGTTTCCTGGCGTGCAGCGTCGTGCTGCGCTTCTGGCGTTGCCTGGCCTGACGGAGCGCCTGCTTGAGCGCCAGGTTTTCCGCTTCCAGTTGAACGACGCGTTCGGCGCCTGCCGGCTCGCGTTCGATCAGCGAGCGGTTTTCAAGCGGTGCAAGCATGGCTTTCCTCCTGGCGGCCCAGGCGGATGCTGGCGCGTTCGCACAGTTCCCGGGTGTCGGTGTCGAGATCGTCCTGTTCGCTGAGTTCGTCGAGCAGACGGGCGGCGTGCAGCGCCGAATGGCGGCAGCCGGTTTCTTCGTGCAACAGGACCAGGCTGAGTGCGCCGGCCCAGAGTTCGTTGGCGATCATCGTCGGCTCCTCAGAAACTCGCATGGACGATCGAAAGCCACAGCAGCAGACCGGCAATGGCGGTATGGATCAGCAGTGTGTGCATGGCGAACTCCATTTGATGAGAACGGTTCTCAATGTATCGCCGTATTTGAGTTTTGTAAACAAGAATTGTTATTAAAAACTCGTTTGGTATCAAATGAAAGAAGGGCGATGCCGAAGCATCGCCCTTCCGGAAGCGGACGGGGTCAGCGACCCGCTTCCCGACTGCTCGATGAAAGCGGGCTCAGATACGCGTCGCGTAGTACTCGACGACGCGCTGCAGATCGAGCGGGAACGGTGCCGCGTCGCGATCCGGCAGATGGGCAAGACGGGCGGTTCGCGTCGTGCCGTCGTAGGCGATCCATTCCGGGCGTTCGAGCGCCGGCGCTTCGAGCGTGAAGCGGACCAGGTCGATCTTGCCGCCCGTTTCGGTCGGGCCGAAGGCATCGCCGACGCGCAGCCGGATCGACGGAATGGTCACCCGGCGGCCGTTGAGCTGGAAGTGGCCGTGCGCGACGAGTTGGCGCGCGGCGGGAATGGTCGGGGCGAAACCGGCGCGGAACACCAGGTTGTCGAGACGGCGTTCAAGCAGTTCGACCAGCTTGTCGCCGGTTGCGCCGCGGTGTTTCTTGGCGTCGGCGACGGCTCGGCGCAATTGCCGTTCGCTGAGGCCGTAGTTGTAGCGCAGCTTCTGCTTTTCCATCAATTGCAGGCCGAATTCGGATTTGCGCGACGCCAGCTTGCGGGCGCCGTGCTGGCCCGGCGGCTGGTTGCGTTCCTGCATCGACTTGCGCGACAGGCCGGGCAGATCGACACCGAGGGCGCGCAGGACTTTGAGGCGGGGACCGGTATAACGGGACATGGGGTTCTCTCGTGGCAAGTTCGGTTAGTGGACGTGAGCACCTGGTGCGGTCAACGACAGGCAATCGACGGAAATCGATGCCGGATGGCAGTCGACCGCCTCCCAGCCGCCGAGGACTTCCTGCAGGGTGCTCTTCAGATAGGGGTTGAGGCCATCCTGGCCGGCAACGCTGCGCAGGTGGGCGCGCAGCGCTTCGGTCTTGTGAAAGGTGGCGCCGCGCAGTGCGGAAGACGAAAGCAGGTGGATGACGGCGGCCAGCCGTAATTCGAGAGGCATGTCGGTCTGTTCCATCGAGCGCTCCAGTGGTTGGGAAACTGGCTGGCTCGCGGTGTTGACCGTGTGGCTGGCTTGGAAATGAGAATTGTTGTCAATAAATCGCCCCTCGTCAACTCTCCCGATGTTCGGGCTGTGTTAGGATGCCGGCCGTTGGTGCTCGCGGCGGTGTCTTGTCCGCCGCGGTTAAACGGGAAGCTGGAGGACGTCGGCAAGGCGACCGAACCAGCGCTGCCCCCGCAACGGTAAGTGGACGGACGCTTGCGTCCCGCGCTCATCTCTCTGCCACTGGCGATCTCGCCGGGAAGGCGATGAGGGTCGTGTCCACCAGCCCGGATACCGGCCAACAGGGTGGTTCGTCCTGGACGGACCGTAAGGCTCGCCTGCCGACGGGGAAGTCGGCGGAGCACTGTTGTGGAATCCTCACATGTCCTTCATTTTTCCGCCTATGGCCAGCCGTCTGCTGCCGGGTGTCGTTGCGTCCTTTTTCGTCATCTCGTCCGCCCTGGCACACGGTGACCACACCCACGGCCAGGGTAGCGCCCGCGTCGTCGTCGACGGCCAGACACTGACCGTCAGCCTCGATGTTCCGCTGGAGAGCTTTCTCGGTTTCGATTACCCGCCGAAGGGCGAGGCCCAGACGCAAACCTGGCAGGCGCTCAAGGCCCGGCTGGCCGAGCCGCTGCGTTTCGTCGAACCGGCCGCCGAGGGCGAATGCACACCGGCCGGCACGACCAGCAAGCCGGACCTGAGCGGCGACGATCCGGGCGGCGATGTCGCCAACCTGGTGTACGAGGTGCGTTTCACCTGCCGCAAACCGGAAGCGCTCAAGTCGGTCGTCTTCTCTGCCTTCCGCGATCATCCCGGACTCAAGCAGCTGCGCGTGCAGGCGACGAATGGCGCAGCGCGCAAGTCGCTGACCGTGCGCCCGCGTTTCCCTGCCCTGATCTTCTGAGGCCCGCACATGCTGGAAGCCGGTTTTACGCAGATCAGCCAGTACCTGCTGACGCCCATCCTGTGGCTGCTGGCCGCCGCGCTGCTCTATGCACTCTGGATGAGCGGCATCGTGCTGGTCGAAGCCTGGCAGCGTCGCCAGCCGGGCTTTCGCAGCCTGCTTGCGGTCGACGCGCTGGACATGGATGAAATCGAGCTGCTCGCGCTGCGCCGCATCGAACCTTTGCGGCTGCTCAGCCGGGTGACGCCGATGCTCGGCCTGATCGCCACGATGATTCCGCTCGGCCCGGCGCTGCAGGGCGTCGCCAGCGGTCGCGGCAATGCTGCGCTGGCGGTGTTTTCGGACGCCTTTGCCGGCGTCGTGCTGGCGCTGGCCGCCGCCGCCATCGGGCTGGTGCTGTATTCGGTGCGCCGTCGCTGGTTGCTCGGCGAACTGCTGGCCATCCGGCGGACCCGGGAGGGGCGGGCGTGAGTGCGCGGGATGACGCGGCCGCCGCCGTTTCCTGTGCCGAGCATGTCGCTCGCCGACAGGGCGGCGGACTCAGCCATTTCAGCATCTTTGCCGAAGATGACGACGATCCGATGCTGTCGTCGGTCAATCTGGTCGATGTCTTTCTGGTACTCGTCGTTGCGCTGCTGGCTGCGGTCAACCTGTCCTCGCAGGCAGAAAGCGGCACGCCGGTCGAACTGACGATTCCCGAGGACGGCAAGGAAATCCGCTACCAGGGCAGCGGCAGCAACGGCGAAGGCGAGGGCATCCGGGCCGGCGTCGCCTACCGTCTGCGCGATGGCAGCATCATTTACGTACCGGAAGCGGCGTCGACCGCAAAACCATGAACTGGCAACGCTGGATCGGCGGGCTGTTGCTCGCCGTCGGGCTGCTCGCCAGCGCGCAGGCCCGGCAACTGCTATGGGTGACCGCCGACATCACGCCGGCGGCACGGACGGCACTGGTTGCCAGACTGGCCCAGGCAGCCGGCTGGCAGTTCCGGCATGTCGATCACGCGTTGACGCTGCCGGCCGGTGAGCGAGCGCTCGCCCGGCAGCGTCTGGCCGAAGCGGTCGGTACGGCCGACATGGTCTGGATCGATGCGCCGCATGCGACGCCGCAGGCGCTGCTGGCCGACCTGTTCGGCGAAATCCGCGGCGGTCCGCCGCAAGTCTGGATCACGCCCGAACCGGGTGGCGATCCGCTGGTCGATTATCTGCGTCACGGTGGCGAAGCGAACGTGCAGGCGGCGTTGACGCTGGCTGCGCGCCGTCTCGACGGTCTTGCGCCGGCCGACGCGCTGGTCGGGCTGCCGCCGCCGCGAGCCTGGCCGCGCCAGGGCATCTATCTGCCGGGCGCACCGGATTTTCTGCCCGATGCCGATGCGCTGGCTGCCTGGCTGGACGCGCATCCGTCGGCGGCGGCGCAGCCGGCGGTGGCCATCCTCGTCCATCGGCATCATTTCGTCGATGGCGATACCGGCTGGCTCGACCGCTGGCTGAATATTTTTGCCGCCCGCGGATTGTTCGCCTACGCGGTTTTCGGCCAGCAGCTCGATGGCAAGGGGCTGCGCGAACTGCTGGTGCGCCGGGGTGCCCGGCGCGACGATGGTCCGGAAACGCCCCTGGCCGATGTGCTGGTGCTGCACCAACTGGCCTCCAAAGGCACCGAATTGCAGGCGCTGTTCTCGCGCTGGCAGCGTCCGGTATTGTCGGCGCTGCCTTACCGGCATGGCGGGGTCGCGGCCTGGGAGGCCGACCGGACCGGCTTGCGCCAGTCCGATGCGCCGTTCTACCTGTTCCAGCCGGAAGCGGCCGGCGCGATCGATCCGCTGATTATCGCCGCCCATCCCGGCGACGGCGGTGCCATCGAATTGATCGACCGGCAAGCCGGGGCACTGGCCGCCAAGGCCGGTCGGCTGGTCGCGCTGCAACGCAAGGCGGCGGCCGACAAGCGCATCGTCATGATGGCGTACAACTATCCGGCCGGCGGCAGCAACTTCGGCGCCTCTTTCCTGAATGTGCCGCGCAGCCTGGAGAACGTCACCGCCGGATTGATCCATGCCGGCTATCGCACCCAATCCCTGCCCGAGGCAGCCTGGGTGGATAACCTGCAGCCGCTGCTCGGTGCCTATTACGACGGTGCCGATCTGTCGGCGTTGCTTGCCACGGACCGGGCGGCCGCCTTGCCGCTGCGCGATTACCTGGCCTGGTGGAAAACCCTGCCGCAGCAGGTTCGCCAGCGTATCGCGGCGCACTGGGGAAATCCCGAGAAAAGCCGCTATGTCGTCGACTGGCAGGGCGAGCCGGTTTTCGTGATTCCCCGGCTACAGCTCGGCAACGTTTCGGTATTGCCGCAACCGCCGCGCGAAGAAACGCTGCATCGCGGCCAGAACCCGTTCATGCACAAGAGCGGCGTGCCGCTGTCGCACCACTATCTGGCGGTTTACCTGTGGGCGCGCCGGGCCGACGCACTGATCCATTTCGGCACTCACGGCACGCAGGAATGGGCCGACGGCAAGGCGCGCGGGCTGGACGTGCAGGACGACGCATTGCTGCCGCTCGGCGATCTGCCGGTGATCTATCCCTACATCGTCGACAACCTGGGCGAAGCGTTGACCGCCAAACGGCGCGGTCGGGCGCTGCTGCTCAGTCACCGTACGCCGGTACTGGCCACCGGCGGCTTGAGCGACGGCATGGGGCAATTGCACGAACTGATGCACGAATGGGCGATTGCCGACCAGGGGCCGACCAAAAATGCCGTCGGCGAGCGGTTGACCGCACTGATCGTCGAAAACGGCCTGCATAACGACCTCAAGTGGCCGCTCGAACGTGTGCGCAGGGAACTCGACGCTTTCCTCGATGCGCTGCATCCCTGGCTGGACCAGGTTGCCAACGCCAGCCAGCCGCGCGGCCTGGCCGTGTTCGGCAAGGTGCCGGAGGCCGGATTGCGCCGGCAGCTGATCCTGCAAAGCCTGCGCATGCCCTTGCTCGATGCCCTCGGTGAAGACGTCGACGAAACCTTTCTGATGGATTACCGGAAGATCGAGGAATCGCGGCCGATGCGCTGGCTGAAAGTGGCCCTCGACGATGCCGATGCCGCCGCCCGGCTCGACCTGCGGCCGCAACGTACCGGCGCCGTACCGAACCGTGCCGCCGAACGGCGGATCGACCAGGAAGCGCTGCGTGCGCTGGCCGAACGGGCGCAGGCGCTGGACCGCCTGTTCGCGGTAGACAACGAGATGCCCGGCCTGCTTGCCGCGCTCGACGGGCGCTTCGTGCCGGCCGCCTATGGCGGCGATCCGATCCGCAATCCGGACAGCTTGCCGACCGGCCGCAACCTGATCGGCCTCGATCCGGCCCGCTTGCCGACGCAACAGGCCTATACGGTTGCCCAACTGCTGTTCGAGCAGTGGCTGGAGGACTGGCGCAAGGCGCATGGCGGCGCCATGCCGGAGCGCCTGGCGCTGTCGCTGTGGGCCGGCGAAACCCTGCGTCACCAGGGCGTCATGGAAGCGCAGGCCTTGGTCGCGCTCGGCGTCCGACCGCTCTGGGACGAGGCCGGTCGGCCGCGCGGCGTGCAGCGGATTCCGCCGGCCGAACTCGGTCGACCGCGGGTGGATGTCCTGCTCAGCGTCACCGGCTCCTACCGTGATCAGTTCCCGGCGCTGATGGCGCTGGTCGATAGCGCTGTCGCCGAGGCGGCGAAAGGCGAGCCGGATGGCGTGATTGCCCGGCACAGCCGCGACGTTGCCGACGAGTTGCGTCGGCACGGCGCGCCGGCGGCACTGGCCGAACGACTGGGCCGCGTGCGCGTGTTCGGCAATGCGCCGGGCGACTACGGCACCGGCATCGCCGAGGCGACGCTGGACGACCGGCTGCAGACGCGCGACGCGCGGCTCGGCGGAATGTTCCTGCAACGCATGAGCCAGCCCTACGTCGACGGTGTTGCGGTCGACGACCTGCCGCCGGGCATTTCCGCGCAGGCGCTCGGCGCCCAATTGCGACGCACCGACGCGGCGCTGCTGTCGCGCACCTCCAACCTGTACGGCATGGTCAGTTCCGACGATCCCTTCCAGTATCTCGGCGGACTGGCCGCCGCCGCGCGCAGCGCCGGGCGCGAGGCGCCGCTCGATCTTTACGTCAGCCAGCTGCAGCACGCCGACGAGCCTTATGCGCAGCGTGCGCAGCAGAGCATCGCCGCCGAGATGCAGTCGCGCTACCTGCACCCCGGCTGGGTCGAGGCGATGCAGCAGGAAGGCTATGCCGGCACCTTGCAGGTGCTGAAGGCGGCGCAGTTCGCCTGGGGCTGGCAAAGCGTCGTCGACGACGCGGTGCGGGCCGACCACTGGCAGGGTTTCTACGACGTTTATGTCCGCGACCGTTACCAGAAAGGTGTCCCCGACTGGTTGCGCGGCAACAATCCGCAAGCGTATGCCCAGACGCTGGAGCGCCTGATTCAGGCGGTCCGGCACGGCCATTGGCAACCCGATGCGGCGACCCGAAAAGAACTGGCCAGCCTGTATCGCGAGCTGCGTCGCGAGTCGCCGCCGGCCAATGCCTCGCGCGCCGCCGGCGAATGGGCCGACAAGATGCTGGGCGAGACCGGCGGCAAGCAGTCGACGCCGGCTGTCGTCCGGCTGGCGGCGGGCGCCGTGCCGGCACCGGTCGTCGCTGCGCCCGAAGCGGCCGGCGATGCGGCTCCCGACGTCCCGGTCTATCGTCAGGTTAGCGGCCAGCGGCTGGTGCGTCAGCCGGTGGCGCAAAACCTGCCGGCCGCGTTGTTCTGGCTCGGCCTGCTGTTGCCGATCTGCGGCGGCGCTGTCCGGCAGTGGTCTTGCGGTCGACGCCGTCCAGCATGAAAAAAGCCACGGCGGATGGCCGTGGCTTTCTGGCGGGAAGATCGTTCAGCGGTCGGCGAACGGCTTCTTCTTGAACTTGCGCTCGCCATCCGGCTTGCGCTCGCCACTGAAGCCGCCGCCCGGGCGGCCTTCGTCGGGACGCAGGTTGATCGGCACGCCGCGGATGCGCGTGCGCTTCAGCGCGTTGCCGGCCTCCTTGGGCATGCCGGCCGGCAATTCGACCGTGCTCGATTCGTCGTAAAGGCCGATGCGGCCGATGAAGCGGCTGTCGAGACCGGCTTCGTTGGCGATTGCGCCGACGATGTCGCGGACTTCGACACCGTGGTCGCGGCCGACATCGATGCGGTAGCGCACCATGTCGCCGGCCGGTGCCGGGCGGGCCGGACGCTCGCTGCGCGGCGGACGGTCCTCGAAGCGCGGGCGTTCGCTGCGTTCGCCACGGTCTTCAAAGCGCGGGCGTTCGCCGCGATCCTCGAAGCGCGGCTTGCGCTCACGGTCGCCAAAGCTGGCCGGACGGCGGTCATCGCCACGGTCCTCGCGGAAAGCGCGGGGCGCGGGATCTTCGCCGGCGATCTGCAGCGGCTTGCCTTCCTGCGCCATCATCGCCAGCGCGGCGGCGACTTCCTCGGCGCCGACATCCTTTTCCTCGCAGATCTGCGAGACGATGTTGGCGAAGAAGTCGAGGCCTTCGGCTTCCATTACCTCGGCGACCTTGCTCTTGAAATCGGCGACGCGCTTGTTGGTCACGTCGGCGCGGCTGGGCAGCGTCAGCGGCGCGATCGGCTGGCGGGTGGCGCGTTCGATGGTGCGCAGCATGCGGATTTCGCGCGGGGCGACGAACAGGATGGCGTTGCCGGTGCGGCCGGCGCGGCCGGTGCGGCCGATGCGGTGCACGTAGGCTTCGGTGTCGTACGGAATGTCGTAGTTGACGACGTGGCTGACACGCGGCACGTCGATGCCGCGGGCGGCGACGTCGGTGGCGATGACGATGTCGAGCGCGCCCGACTTCAGCTGGTCGATGACGCGTTCGCGCATCTGCTGGTTGAGGTCGCCGTTCAGCGCGGCGGCGGCGTAGCCGCGGGCGTTCAGCTTGTCGGCCAGTTCGACGGTGGCGGTCTTGGTGCGGACGAAGATGATGGCGGCGTCGAAGTCTTCTTCAACTTCGAGGATGCGGGTCAGCGCGTCGAGCTTGTGCATGCCGGAAACCTGCCAGTACACCTGGCGGATGGCGGCGACCGTGGCGGTGGCCGCCTTGATCTTCACTTCCTTCGGTTCGACCAGGTATTTTTGCGCGACGCGGCGGATCTGCTCCGGCATCGTCGCCGAGAACAGCGCGGTCTGGTGCTGTTCCGGCGTGTGTTCGAGGATCCATTCGACGTCGTCGATGAAGCCCATGCGCAGCATTTCGTCGGCTTCGTCGAGGACCATGGTCTTCAGGTGGTCGAGGTTGAGCGTCTTGCGCTCCAGGTGGTCCATGACCCGGCCCGGCGTGCCGACGATGACGTGGGCGCCGCGCGACAGCTGCTTGAGCTGGATGGTGTAGCTCTGGCCACCGTAGATCGGCAGTACGTGGAAACCGGGCAGGTTCTTGGCGTAGCTCTGCAGCGCCTCGGCGACCTGGATTGCCAGCTCCCGCGTCGGCGTCAGGATCAGCGCCTGCGGCTTGGCGACCTTGATGTCGATGGTTTCCATCAGCGGGAGCGCGAAGGCGGCGGTCTTGCCGGTGCCGGTCTGCGCCATGCCGAGGATGTCGTGGCCGTCGAGCAGGATGGGAATGCACTGGGCCTGGATCGGGGAGGGGGTTTCGTAGCCGATTTCCGAGAGCGTTTTGAGCAGGGATTCGCTCAGGCCGAGATCGGCGAAGCTGTCCACGGTGGACGTCATGATGATGTTCCTTTCCGCGCCGTCCCGTCCGTAGGGAAAAGCGCCTGTCGCCCGTTGCGGGCGTCCTCTGAGTGACCCCGACGCAGCCATGCCGGGGGAATGAATCAATGGGGTGAAACCTGCACTAGTACCTGTAAAACCGGGGCTGCTCGAAGTTACTGCGGGCGATGCATCAACGCATTGAACTGATTATTCTACATTTTTCTGGCCAACGCCGCCAGTTCGGCGGCGCTGAAGCCGGCTTGCAGGCGGGCCGCTTCGTTCATCGGTGTCGGCGGACGCGGCGCCTTGTAGGCGATCAGTAGTTCGCGGTAGGCATTTTCGGGGTCGACGCCGCGTTGACCGCAAAATTCGCGGAACCAGCGGTCGCCGAGGCCGACGTGGCCGATTTCGTCGCGCAGGATGATGTCGAGTGCGCGGGCGCTTGCCTCGTCGCCGTTTTCGGCCAGACGGCGCTGGATCGGCGGCGTCGCGTCGAGGCCGCGCGCTTCGAGCAGGCGCGGTACCAGCGCCATGCGGGCGAGCGGGTCGTCGGCGGTCTTCTCGGCCATTTCCCAGAGGCCGGCATGGGCCGGGAAGTCGCCGTAGTCGTGGCCGTAGCTGGCCAGCCGTTCGCGCAGCAGCGAGAAATGCGCTGCCTCTTCGGCGGCGACGCCGATCCAGTCGGCGTAGTAGGCTTGCGGCAGGCCGCGGAAGCGGGCGGCGTGGTCGAGTGCCAGGTTGATCGCGGTGAATTCGATATGGACGATCGCGTGCAGCAGCCGGGCACGCCCTTCCGCCGTCGTCGGGCTGCGCTGCGGCACGGCTTTCGGCGGCACGATCTCGGGCTGTGCCGGCTTGCCGCAGTACAGTTCGAGCGGTGTCGTGTCTCGCCAGTCGAGCCGGTCGGCGCGCCAGTCGGCCTCGATACTTGCGGTCAACACGAGTTTTTCGTCGATTTCGGTGGCGGCCAGGGCTTGCGCCAGCCGCACGAACAGCGATTCGCTCATGGTGCCGGATTGGTGTAGCGGAGATGGATCGCGTCGATTGCCGCCAGCAGTTCGGCATGCATTGGCGTCAGTGTTGCCGGCAGGGTTTCCTTGAGCTGGGCCAGCGACGAGGCGCCGATGATGGTGCTGGCAACGAACCAGCGCGAGCGGACGAAGCCGAGCGCCAGTTGCGTCGGCGTCAGGTCGTGGCTGCGCGCCAGTTCGACATAGGCGGCAACGGCCGGGGCAACGTTGGGCTTGGTATACCGCTGGCCGAAGCTCGGCCATTGGCTCAGTCGGCCGGGGGCTGTCGGGTCGCTCAGGTATTTGCCGGTCAGGTGGCCGAAGGCCAGCGGCGAATAAGCGAGCAGGCCGACTTCCTGACGATGGCAGGTTTCGGTCAGCGCCGTTTCGAATGTCCGGTTGAGCAGGCTGTAGGCATTTTGCGTCGACACGATGCGCGGCAGGCCGAATTCGTCGGCCAGCCGGGTGAATTCCATGATTCCCCAGGGATGTTCGTTGGAGACTCCAACATGGCGGACCTTGTCTTGCTCGACCAGTTCGGCCAGCGCGGCCAATTGGGCGCGGATCGGAGTGCACTCGCGTTCCTTGGCCGGTTCGTACTGCCATTGCCCGAACATCGGCTGGTTGCGCTCCGGCCAGTGCAATTGATAGAGGTCGATGTAGTCGGTTTGCAGGCGCCGCAGCGAGCCTTCGACGGCGGCGCGGATGTTGGCATGGTCGATCGCCAGCGGGCCGCCGCGGATCCAGTCGAGATTTCGGCTGGGGCCGGCGACTTTGGTGGCGACGACGATCTTTTCCCGCGCCTGCCGCTTCAGCCAGCGGCCGACGATGCTTTCCGAGGCGCCACAGGTCTCCTGACGCGGCGGTACGGCGTACATTTCGGCGGTGTCGATGAAATTGACACCATGTTCCAGGGCGTAATCGAGCTGGGCATGGGCATCGGTTTCATCGGTCTGTTCGCCGAAGGTCATCGTGCCCAGGCAGATATCAGGAATGCTCAGGGCGCTGCGGCCGAGCGTATGGCGTTTGAACAGGCTCATGATGGAATCTCCGGAAAGTGGCGAATGGCTACGGTCGACCGCAGAGCACGCCATAAATCAGGATGGGGCGGTCCAGCACGTCGTCGAAGCCGGCGGGCACGATGGCCAGCGGTTGGTCTTCGGCGTCGATGTCGTGTCGGGAAGTCCAGGCAACCGCCGCTTCGTGGGCGTCGTCGAACGTGTCGAACAAGGCATCGAGGCCGGGCGAACGCAGCGGTTTCAGGTGGCCGGTACGGCGATCCAGTACCTGGTCGGTATCGAGCTTCTGTACGGCGTAGCCGCAGGCCGGACGGGGCAAGGGCAGGCGTTCGATGTCGAAACGGTCGCCGAAGGCATCGGCAGGCAGGCTCATGCCGGAATGTCGGGAGTCAGCATCAGTTCAAGTTGCAGGATGCGGTCCTTGAGCGACAGCTTGCGCTTTTTCAGGCGGCGAATCAGCAGGTCATCGGGGGGCGGGTTTTCGATCAGGTGCAGAATGACCTGGTCCAGATCGCGATGTTCCACCTGCAATTCATGCAGCTGGATGCGAATGTCGCTGATCTCCTGCTCGGTCAGCGGATGAACTGCCATGCGTGACTCCTGGGGGCTTTCCGGGTTTTGCTAGAATACCTCAACCGCTGCAGGGAGGAGAAAACTATGCTGCACCATGTCATTGTGACCTTCGGCAAAAGCCGGGAGTATGAATTCAAGTTCGCGGCTGGCGTTTCGGCAGAAGAGGCCCGCAAGTGGTTCGATCACGAGTTTGTGGCGCTGAACTGTGATGTTGTGACGCCGACCGGCAAGATACTCGCTGTCGACCGCATCCTCAGTGTCGCCAGGTATGCCGGCGAAGCGCGCTTCCAGGATGCGACCGGCTGGGCCGAGCAGTTTGCCCGCCATACCGCCGCGTTGCTCGGCCGCGAACTGATTCGCGTCGATGTCGAACACTATTGCATCGGCTACTGATGAACAAGGCTTTCGTCCGCGAAAGCGATGGCGACGATGAAGAGGAGCTGCAGCCCGGTCTGCAGATTCCCGCCGGCGCGAAAAACTACATCACGCCGGCCGGCCACGCGCGTTTGAAAAGCGAACTTGAACACCTGGTCAAGCGCGAACGTCCGCATGTCGTTGAAATCGTCGCCTGGGCAGCGTCCAACGGAGACCGCTCGGAAAATGGTGACTATATATATGGCAAGCGCCGACTGCGTGAAATCGACCGACGCATACGTTTCCTCGGCAAGCGGCTGGATATCGCCGAAGTGGTCGATCCTTTGCGCCAGGGGGAGAACGATCAGATCTTCTTTGGTGCGACGGTGACGATCGGCGAGCCGGACGGAACGGAAAACACCTATACCATCGTCGGTATCGACGAAGCCGATGCCTCGCGTGGTCGGATCAGTTGGATCTCGCCGCTGGCCAGAGCGCTGATCAAGGCGAGGGAAGGAGACAGTATCCGCTTCCAGAGTCCGGTCGGCCTGCGCGACATCGACATCCTTGAAGTGCGTTATCAGCCGGTCGACTGAAATATTTGCTGAATGGGGTTGACGGTTTTTTTGGGGTGTGTAGAATGCGCACCTTCCTTGCGGTGCCGGGGTTTTCGGCGAAGCGAGGCAAGCGGTGAGGTGAAAGAAATTTTGCTGAGGT
>NZ_JACBFO010000006.1 GCF_021401135.1 Azonexus sp. R2A61
CCGTCACCGTCGGACGGTCGTCCACCGGCGGCGTCGGCGGCGTCGTCGGTGGCGTCACCGGCGGCGGCACCGACGTGCCGTCGTCAACAATCGTCCCAACACCAACGTCCGTCCCGCGCACCGTTCCCGCCGTCAGCGTGAACTTCTCCGGACCTTCATACACCGGGTTCGGCTCGTCCGCCGTCGTCGCTACCGCAACGTAGAACGTCGTCACGCCAGCCGGCACTTCAACCTGACCGCCCACCACCGGCGACCACGTCACACCGTTGTCGAACGTCACCTTCAGGTCCGTCGACAGGTCCGTCCCCAGCGTCGCATCCTGGTCCGTCGGATCAACCGTGTTCCCAAGGTTCAGCGTCACCGTCGTCGAAGCTTCCGACGGATTGCTCAGCGTCACCGTGAACACCGCTTCCTGACCTTCCGCTACCGTCACGTCATTCACCGTCACCGTCGGACGGTCGTCATCCGGCGGCGGACCACCCGTGCCATCGTCACGGATCGTCCCCTGACCCGTATCACCCGTCGTTACGCCGGTCGTCGGGCTGGTTACTCCCAGCGTGAAGGTTTCACGGCCTTCATAGACATTGTCCTGGATCGACGGAATCGTCACCGTCACCCCGGTGGCGTTCGCCGGCACCGTGTAGCTGCCGTTCGCATTCGCCGTCAACACATTCCCGAAACTGTCGCGAACCACCATCGTCCCGATGTCGTTCGCTTCGATCGGATTCGCACCACTCGGCGTCACCGTGAAATTCAACTCCACCGGATTTGCCGACGTCGTGCTGAACGTCACATCGAACACCAGATCCTGACCTTCCGCCACGTCAGCATCGCCAACCGTGATCTGAATGTCTTCGGGACGCGTGAGCGGCGCGCCCTGAATGGTATCCAGGGGACGCCCGCGATCAGTACCGAACTGATAGGCAAGGGGATCGACCGATTCCACCACACGGAGGAATTCGACAAAGGTGTGGCCTTCGTTGCCACCAGGACCGGCACCACCGGCCGCCGGATCCTCGAGAAGATCATCCAGGTTTCCGCCGTCCGTCAACGCACTGGCGATCTTCTGGAAACCTTTTTCATTGGAAGAAACTGCGCTGTCCGTTGCATCGGGTTTGACCTGAGCAGCAACCTCAGCATCAAGCGTCACCGACTCACGCTGGCCAACCACCATGTCACGCCCATCCGCAAGCTTGAGCACGACTTCGGCACCGTTACCGGCAACGACGGTCTCTCCTTCACGAACGGCATCACCGACCTTCAATCGGCGCAAATTACCGGACTGATCCCGTGCGAACGCTTCTCCGTTGATCGACGAGACTTTGGCAATCACTGCGGCTTGGGCCATGACATTACTCCAGACACTGTTAGCGATGTTGCCAGTGTAGGAGTTGTCATTGGCAGTGGCTATTGCACCAAAGTACAACCCAAGAATTCTTTACAATTTCAGGCCGTTGACCCTGAGAGAGAGCTGCAATCGGTCACGCACTTGAAGCTTGTCGAAGATCGCCGTCAGGTGAGCTTTGACAGTCCGCTCGGTGATAGCCAGCTCGGCGGCAATTTCCTTGTTGCTTTCCCCTGCCGCCACCAGCCTCGCAACCCCGACTTCGCGTTCGGAAAGCTGGCTTTTCCAGTCTTCGCCTGGCAGATCTCGAGCCTTGCTCTCCAAAACCCTGGATGTGCTCACCAGCACCTGTTGCAACAAGGACTGGCCGACCCATAAACCGCCATTGCCCACAACGATTTCAACCTGCCGCAGGACCTCGGGTGCCGCATGCGTGTTGCAGCAGCCAAGCGCTCCTGCAGTCAGGGACTCGAGCACATTCACTTCCCGCGGCTCATCTGCCAGGACCACCAGTTTTCCAGGCTGAGGCAAGGACGAAATCACCTGCGCCGGAAATTCCTCGACACCAAGCCGTAGCCAGTACATGGCATTTACCTGCGGCTCGTCATGCATCGCCTGCTGACGGCTGACCACACCCACCTCCGGAAATGCCTCCTGCCAGTTGGGCAAAAGACGCATTGCGTCATCAATGATCAGATGTTTCATCAGCGCTCCGTCAAAGCCACGCTCTTGGCGCGCAGAACAGGTTTAAGCAGGTAGGAGAGCACACTCTTCTTGCCGGTCAGGATATCCACTTCGGCAATCATCCCGGGGATGATGGGCAAATTGGCATCGCCGAATCCCGACTTGACGGTCCTGACGCGAACGACGTAGTAGGAATTCCCCTTTTCGTCCATTACCGTATCGGCACTGATGTGCTCGAGCGTTCCTTCCAGGCCGCCGTAAATCGAGAAATCGTAGGCAGTGAACTTGACCATCGCAGGCTGCCCGGGACGCAGGAAAGCCACATCGCGGGGCAGGACCCGGGCTTCAACGAGCAGGGTATCTTCCAGCGGCACGATTTCGATCATGTCCTTGCCCGGCTGAACCACACCGCCAACGGTGTTCACCAGCAGGCGCTGGACCACGCCCTTGACCGGCGACCGGATCGACGACTGCTTGACGCGGTCCGACAAGGCCACGCTCCCCTCAGCCAGACTGTTCAACTTGGCCATCGTCTCGGAAAGCTCTTTGCCGGCATCATTGCGAAAACTCAACTCGACTTCCTCGATCTTTCGCTGTGCTTCGGCAATTGCGGCCTGCACCCGGACAATCTGGGCACCCGCCATGTCCCGCTCGCCGCGATACCTCGAAACATCGCGCTCCAAACGCAGCAATTCGACTTCGGAAACCGCTCCCGAATTGATCAACGGACGGGTTTGCGTCAATTCCTTGGAAGTCAGCTCATAGCCATGGGAGGCCTGTTCGCGACGCGCCTGCGCCTCGTTCAGTTCCTGACGGCGCTGGGCGAGTTGCTGCTGTGCGATAGACAGGGTGGCAGCCAGCTCATTGCGTCGCGCCTCGTAGAACTGCCGTTCCTGCTCAACGGTCTCCGGACTTTCCTTTTCTGCTTCGGGCGGCGGCACGAACGCCTTGCCTTCGGCGATCGCCTTCAAACGGGCAGCCCTGGCCAGCAAACTCAAATATTGCGCCCGGCTCTCGTTGACCGAAGACTGAAAGCGCGTTTCATCGATCTTGACCAGCAGTTGATCAGGCTGGACGACATCGCCTTCGCGAACCAGTATCTCGGAGACCAGACCGCCGTCGATGCTCTGCAGCACCTGCAACTGCTTCGAAGGGATGACCTTTCCTTCCCCGCGAGTGACTTCATCGAGCCTGGCAATCGCCGCCCACACGATGAAAACCAGAAACACCAGGCCAATGGCGCGCAGCAGGACCTTGGCCCGCAAGGGCTCCTGGCGAAGCATCGCCAAATCCGCATCGGTCGCAAAGTCGACCGCATCGACGTCTTCACGATTGGGCAATTTTCCGAGCAGGCGCTCGACAAACGGCTTGTTCCGCAGCGCAAGGGCTTCAAGCCAGGCGTTCAATCGTTTAACCAAGGACATCAGGCGATTCATGCCGCTCTCCCGATCCGTCCGCTTTGCAGCGCCTGAATGACCTGATCCCGCGGTCCATCGGCCACGACCTTGCCATCATCGACGACGATTACCCGGGTCGCCAGATCGAGCAAACTGTTGCGATGCGTGACGATCAACACCGTCTTGTGGGCAGCAATGGTCTGCAAGCGCTGCTTGAACTGCTGTTCCGAGGAAAAATCCATCGCACTGGTCGGTTCGTCGAGCAACAGTATGGGGGGATCCATCAGAAACGCCCGGGCAATCGCCACGCCCTGGCGCTGACCGCCGGACAGGGACTCACCACGCTCGCCGATCATCATGTCGAAGCCGTCCGGATGCCGATTGACAAACTCGCTCAAGCCCCCCGCCTCGGCCGCCGCCAGGATTGCCGCGTCGTCGGCATATGGAGCACCGATCGCAATGTTGTCACGCAAGGTGCCGTAGAACAGGGTGACATCCTGAGGGACATACCCGATATTGCGGCGCAGATCGGCAGGATCCAGTTGCCTGACATCGACACCGTCAATGCTGACGGCCCCTTCACTGGGCATGTACAAACCCAGCAGCAATTTCTGCAGGGTCGTCTTGCCGCTGCCCACTCGGCCGATGATGACGACCTTCTCGCCCTGGGGAATCCTGGCCGTCACCCCTTTCAGGGCCGATACCTGAGTGTTCGGATAGCTGAAATGAACATCCCTGAACTCGATATTGCCGCGCAACTCGGGGCGATGAACGAAGTTCGCGTCGGCCGGACGCTCGACGGGATTGCGCATGATCTGTTCAAGCGAGGTCAATGCGACCTTGGCATTCTGATACTGCAGCAGCATACCGACCATCTGACCGAGCGGCGCCACCGCACGCGAGGACAGCATCGTGCAGGCAATCAAACCGCCCATGCTGAGCATCCCTTCGGCAATCAGGTATACGCCGGCAACCACCACGGTAACGTTGACCAGCTGCTGGATTTCGGCAGCACCGTTGGTCGCCGCAGCCGACAGGAAACGGGTCTGATTGTTGACGCGGGCAACGAAAGCCACCGATTTTTCCCACTTCGACTGCATGATGCCTTCGGCCCCCTGCGTCTTGATGGTCTCCAGCGCCGACAGGCTCTCGACCAGGGTTGCATTGCGCAAGGCCCCGGCGCGGTAGGTGGTTTCCGACAATTCGTGCATCTTGTGCTGCAGGATGTAGGCGTAAACGATCACCGTCACGATCGCCAGCAGAACCGGCAGAACCAGCGGCCAGGCAATCAAGGCGATGACCAGCACGAAAACCAGTGCAAACGGCAGATCGATGAAGGCCGTCACCGACGCCGAGGTGATGAAATCACGCACCGACTCGAAAGAGCGCAGGTTGGAGGCAAATGAACCGACGGCGGCCGGACGCGCCTCCATGCGCATGCCCAGCACGCGCTCCATGATCTTGGACGATAGCTGCATGTCGATCCGCGCGCTGGCGAGGTCGATGAAATACCCGCGCAGCAGGCGCATCACAAAATCGACCCCAATCACGATGACGATCCCCAGCGCGAGAACCCACAAGGTCTCCATCGCATGATTGGGCACCACGCGATCGTAAACATTCATCGTGAACAACGGCATGCTGAGCGCCAGCACGTTGATCAGTAAAGCAGCACCGAGCACATCCCGATAGACCATCCACTGATCGGCCAGCGCCCCCCAGAACCAGTGACGCAACTTGACATCACCGACCTGCGGCGTCCGTTTGTCGAAACGGAAGTGCGGCCGGGAAAAGATGGCGACACCGGTATATCGGGCAAGCAATTGTTCGCGAGGCAGCGTGACCGATCCCTGACCGCTTTCCGGAAAGAGCACGCGCGCATTTTCCCGCGCCTCATCCCAGCCGAGCAGGACACAGGCTTCCTCGTCCTTCAGCAGCAACACGGCCGGCAACAGGAGATCGTCGATGCGATCCAGCGCCCGCTTGCCCAGCTTGGCCGACAGGCCGGCACGCCCCGCTGCACGCCAGAAGAGGGAAGGCGTTAATAGCCCGCGCTCCAGCGGCAGACCGGCCACCAGTGCCGCCCGCGTACTGGGGCGGCCGTAAATCCGCGTCAGCTCGACCAGACAGTCGAGCAGCGGATCATGATGCAATAGATCGTCACGGATGCCCGGGAGGCTCTCCGTCTGGCCGGACGCGCTCATCGACTTCCTTCTTCCCTGAATGAGTTTTCTTTGATTCTAACGTCGGTTTCGTGGGGATATCGCAAAAAAATGCAAAGAAGCTTGCCCCAACTGCATTTACAGCCCGTAGGGCGGCAGTTTCCGGGCGACGCGCTGAGCGCGTAAACGCACATAATCCGGCAAACCGCGAACGAAGGGCGGCGGGTCTTCGCCCTCGATCAACGGCAACAGGTAGTCCCGACACGACTGGGTAATATGAAACCCGTCGGCCGCAATGAAATCGGCCGGCATCCGCCGTTCAACGTTGGCGACGGCAGACAGTGGAACCTCTCCGATTTCCCATCGATAGGGGCGATCCGACACCCTGAGGATGATCGGCAGCACCCTGGTTTTTCCCTGAAAAGCCAGGTCGACCGCAGCCGCCCCCAGGGCATATGCCTGCTCGACATCGGTGCGCGAGGCCAGATGTCGGGCGGCCCGCTGCAGATAATCGGCCAGCGCCAGGTGATGCTTGTAGCCCAGATGGCTCTCGATCAAATCGGCCAGATAGCGTCCGACGGACCCCGGCCGGGTATTGTCGGCGCTGTCGATACGGCATCCCCCGCCATCGCACATGCCTTCGGCAGCACAGATCGCACAATATCCATGGCGCTCGACGCACGCCCGGACCCGGGCCAGAAAACGCCCGGCATCGAAAGGGACCTCCGGGAACAGCAGGATATGCGGAGGATCGCCATCCCGCTCACTGGCCAGACCGGCTGCGGCAGCAATCCAGCCGGCGTGACGGCCCATCGCCTCAAGGATGAAGACACGGGTCGAACTACGTGCCATCGATGCCACGTCCAGGCCGGCCTCGCGCATCGAAGTCGCCACGTATTTCGCTACCGAACCGAAACCCGGGCAGGTATCGGTCAAGGCCAGATCGTTATCGACCGTCTTCGGAATGCCGATCACCTGCAACGGATAACCCAGCGCTTCCATGATTTGCGACAGATGCAGCGCGGCCCCCATCGTGCCATCGCCACCGTTGAAGAAAAAATAGCCGATATCGTGCGCCCGGAAAACCTCGACCAAGCGCTCATAATCCGCCCGATGCGTCGCCAGCGGACCCAGGCGGTAGCGACTGGAGCCGAAGGCACCGCCGGGGGCATAGCGCAGCCGGGCAATATCCTCGTCGGATTCGAGACTCGTATCGATCAAATCTTCGGTCAGGGCCCCGATGATGCCATCGTGGCCGGCAAACACCTTGCCGAAGCGATCCGGAGACTCGAAATGCAAACGGCGTGCAGCCTCGATCAGGCCGCACGCCGTTGCGTTGATGACGGCGGTGACGCCTCCCGATTGCGCGTAGAGGGCGTTCCTTGCCGTCACGCGTTTATTTCAGCGCGTTGAAAACCGCTGCCGTGATGCTGTCGACGCTGCCGACGCCGGCGATCTTGCGCACCTTCGGCGCCGCGGCATCGCCCGCTGCCGCCCACTGGCCGTAGAAATCGACCAGCGGCTTGGTCTGCGAGTGATAGACGTCGAGCCGCTTCTTGACCGTTTCTTCCTTGTCGTCATCGCGCTGCACCAGGTCCTCGCCGGTGACGTCATCCTTACCTTCGACCTTGGGCGGGTTGAACTTGACGTGGTAGGTGCGGCCCGAGGCCAGGTGGGCACGGCGGCCGGCCATGCGTTCGATGATGTCGCTGTCGGGCACGTCAATCTCAAGCACGAACTCGATCGGCACGCCGGCATCCTTCATCGCCTGCGCCTGCGGAATGGTGCGCGGAAAACCGTCGAACAGGTAGCCGTTCTTGCAATCGTCCTGCTGCAGGCGGTCCTTGACCATGCCGATGATCACGGCGTCCGGCACCAGGCCGCCGGCGTCCATGTGCTTCTTGGCTTCCAGTCCAAGCGGCGTGCCCGCCTTGACCTGGGCGCGCAGCATGTCGCCGGTGGAAATCTGCGGAATACCGAACTTTTCGCAAATGTACTTGGCTTGCGTACCCTTGCCGGCGCCGGGTGCGCCCAAAAGAATCAGTTTCATGAAATGTGTCCCTCTGGTTACGTTTGAAAATTCTTGTTGTCGGCTGTCGGCGCCGTTCTCTAGGCGCCCGAAATTACCTGCTTATTCAGGCATGGTCAAACAGTTTGCGCACCCGCTCGGCATCCTCGGGCGTATCCACGCCGGGCGCCGGCGCAGCGTCGATCAGGGCAACGCTGATCCGGTAACCGTGCCACAGGGCGCGCAGTTGTTCGAGCGCTTCGAAGTGTTCGGTCGGTGCCACGGTCAACCCGGCGTAAGCCTGCAAAAAGCCGGCCCGATAGGCGTACAGACCGACATGCCGCAGTGCCGGAAAACCGGTCGGCAGCGTCGCCATGCCACCGTCGCGGGCAAAATGGTCACGTGCATAGGGAATCGGCGCGCGGGAAAAATACACCGCATCGCCATCCGCCCGACAAACCACCTTGACGACATTCGGGTTGAAAAAATCGCTCGCCTCGACAATCGGATGCGCCACCGTGGCGATATCCGCACCGCTGCTCGCCAGTTGCCGCGCGGTCTGCGCGATTACCGCCGGCTCGATCAGCGGTTCGTCACCCTGAACGTTGACGACGATCGCATCCCGCCCCCAGCCGCGTTGCGCCACGACTTCGGCCAGGCGATCGGTACCGGTCGAATGATCGCTGCGCGTCATCAATGCAGCGACTTCATGCGCCTCGCAAACGGCGCGAACCTCCGGGTGATCGGTGGCCACCCAGACCTCGGCGGCACCGGACAGCCGGGCACGCTCGGCAACCCGCACCACCATCGGCTTGCCGCCGAGATCGAGCAGGGGTTTTCCGGGCAACCGGGTCGACGCGAAGCGCGCCGGGATGACGACCTTGAAATCCGGGCCGCTCACGCTTCTTCAGGGCCCAGCGGACGAGCTTCGTCCTCAAGCATCACCGGGATGTCGTCGCGAATCGGAAAAGCCAGCTTGCAGGGCTTGCAAACCAGTTCCTGTTCGTTCTTGCGATGGTCGAGCGGCCCCTTGCAAATGGGGCAGACGAGGATTTCAAGCAGCCTGGCGTCCAAGGCATTTCTCCGTTATCAGATCGATCAGGGCCGGCGACAGCTCGGCGTCGACGGGCAGCACCCAGGCTTCGCCGGTGCACAATCCCGCGCATTTTACTGCATCCTTCTCGGTCATCAGCAGCACCGCTTGCGGACCGAACGCCAGATCACCGGCCACATAGGCGTGATGATCCGGAAAAGGATGTTCGACGAAACGCAAACCCAAGCCGGCCAAGGTCCGGAAGAAACGCCCCGGATCGCCGATGCCGGCCAGCGCATGCAGGGAGCGTCCGGCCAGATCGTCGGCAGCGCAGGTAACATCGGGATCGTCGAGGCGACGGAAAGCCCCGGGGCGCAGCTGCATCGTGAAATGCGGCCTTCCCTTGGCCAGCGTCGAGGCATCGAAATCGTTGCCGATCACCGCGTCGACCGCAGCAAGACGCGCCAGCGGTTCGCGCAACGGACCGAAAGGCAGGCAGTGCCCATTCCCGGCACCGCGTCGGTCAAAAACCGCCAGTTCGATGTCGCGGGCCAGCCGATAGTGCTGCAAGCCATCGTCGCAAAGCAGGACATCGACGTCGGCATGCGCCGCCAGCAAGGCCCGGCCGGCAGCCACCCGGTCACGGCACACCCAGACCGGCACGCCGCTGCGGGATGCCAGCAAAATCGGCTCGTCGCCGACGTCGACCGCAAGCGCACCGGGCAAAACCGCGCGCGGCGCCGTTGCCTTTCCGCCATAGCCGCGACTGACGATGCCGGGCCGCCAGCCGCGCTGACGCAGCGCTTGTGCCAAGCACAGGGTGAGCGGCGTTTTTCCTGCGCCGCCGGCCACCAGATTGCCGACGACGATCACCGGCACCGGCAAACGCGTCCGGGCCAGATAGCGTCGACGAATCGCGGCCAGCGTGCGGAACAGCAGCGACAGCGGCCACAGCAGCGGCGACAAAAGCCACAACGCCGGCGTCAGCCGGCGTTGGAAAATCTGCCGCTGCAACCAGACGATCACTGCGTGGTCTGCGTCGCGAAGGAAATGTGCGGATAACCGGCCGCTTGCGCCGCCTGCATCACATCGACAACCCGCTGATGGGTCGCCTTGGCGTCCGCGTTGATGACGATCACCGGATCGGCACGGCCGCCGGCAGCACGACGCAGGGCATCGGAAATCGCCGCCACCTCGCCGCCGGGCAGCGGCGACTTGTTGATCAGGATCTGGCCGCTGGCGGTGACCGCAACGTCGATCTCGTTCGGCTGCTCGTTCTGCTGCGAAGCATCGGCGGTCGGCAGGTTGATCTCGAGCCCGGCAAACTTCGAATAGGTCGTGGTCAGCATCAGGAAGATGATGATCACCAGCAGCACGTCGATCATCGGAATCAGGTTGATCTCCGGCTCTTCGCGCCCTTGACGCTGGAACTTCATCGCCTTACTTCCGCTCGCCGTGCATGATTTCGACCAGGCGTACGGCCTGCTGCTCCATCTCGACGACGAAACCGTCGACCAGCGCCCGGAAATGGCGCCAGAAGATCAGGCTGGGGATCGCGATGAAGATGCCGAACCCGGTGTTGTACAGCGCAATCGAAATGCCGTGCGCCAGCTGTTGCGGGCTGCCGGTACCCGGCGCCTGCGAACCGAAGATCTCGATCATCCCGACCACGGTGCCGAACAAACCCATCAGCGGGCTGATCGAAGCGATCGTCCCCAGCGTCGTCAGGTAGCGGTTCAGTTCGTGGGCGACGGCGGAACCGGCCTCTTCGATCGATTCCTTCATCACTTCGCGCGACGTATTCACATTGCGCAGCCCCGCCGAAAGCACGCGACCGAGCGGCGAATGACGATCCAGCTCGTCGATCAGCCGGCTGTTGTCCGAGCCCCGCTTGAATTCGCCTACCGCGCGCTGCAACAGCCCGGGTGGAACGATCTTGCTGCGGCGCAGCGCAACCAGACGTTCGATGATCAATGCAACGGAAATGACGGAAGCCAGCAAAAGAGGCCAGATCGGCCAGCCGGCGGCTTTGACGATTTCGAACACGAGCGCTTGTCCTTGAGCAAATGCAGCCTGCAATTCTGCCTCCCCCAGCCATCCCCGGCAAGTACGCAGAGATCGGCGATTTTCCGGCTTATCCCCAGAAGCTGTGGATAACTCTGTGGATGAGCTGTAGACACTCAGCCGGAAGCCGCGCCGAATAAGGCCCGGCCTTGCTCTGCCAAAAAACGAGGCATCGAATTAATGCACTTTAAAATCAACAACCTGGGTTTTCAAAGCCATGTCAAGCGCCTATCGCACTTGCCACTCCGCGGCTAGAATGCCGGGATGCCAGCCAACCAATCGATCAACGAGGTCCTGACGGTCAGCACACTGAACCGACAGGTACGCAACTGCCTGGAATCGACCTTTCCCCTGTGCTGGGTCGGTGGCGAAATCTCGAACCTGACCTACGCCGCTTCCGGACACGTCTATTTTTCGCTGAAGGATGCCAGTGCCCAGGTCCGCTGCGTGATGTGGCGCAGCCGCGCGCAGACGCTGGGCTGGCGCCTGGAAAACGGCCAGCAGATCGAAATCCGTGCCCTGGTTTCGTTCTACGAACCGCGCGGCGAGTTCCAGCTCAACGTCGAAGCCGTCCGGCGAGCCGGTCAGGGCGACCTGTTCGAGCGATTCCTGCGGCTCAAGGCCCAACTCGAAAAAGAGGGATTGTTCGCCGTCGACCGCAAGCGTGCGTTACCGAAGTTCCCGCGCCACGTTGCCATCGTCACCAGCCCGCAGGCAGCGGCCTTGCGCGACGTCCTGAGCACCCTGCACCGGCGGGCGCCGCATCTGCAGCTGACCCTGCTGCCCACACCGGTCCAGGGCGAAGCCGCCGGGCCGCGCATCGCGGCCGCCATCGTTGCGGCGGGCAAGACCACCGCCGATAGCGTGTTGCTGTGCCGTGGCGGCGGCAGTATCGAAGACCTGTGGGCATTCAACGAAGAATGCGTGGCACGCGCCATCGCCGCCTGCGCCAAGCCGGTGGTCTGCGGCGTCGGCCACGAAACCGATTTCACCATCGCCGATTTTGCCGCCGACCTGCGCGCGCCGACGCCAACCGCCGCCGCCGAACTGATCGCCCCCGAACGCGACGCGCTGCGCGCCGGCCTGACCGGTCTGGCGCAACGCCTGCAGCGGCATTGGCACGACCACCAGAACCGTCGACTGCAGGCACTCGACTGGGCCGCCAGCCGGCTCATCCATCCCGCGGAACGGATCGCCCGCCAACGGCAGATGCTGAGCCAGCTGACACAACGCCTGTCGCTGGCGCAGGGCGCCCGCCTGGCACGCTGGCGGATGCTGCTCGGCAACCTGGCGCGACGACAGGGGATCGCCCGGCCGGCCACCGGCCCTCGTCTGGAACGCCTGGCGGCTGCGCAACGGCGCATCGAACTGGCCGACCGGCAACGGCGGAACGCACTCCGGATGAAACTAAGCGCACTCGATCGCGGTCTGAGACAACTCGATCCGCATGCGGTACTGGCGCGGGGCTATGCGCTGGTCTCGCTGCCGGACGGCCGTACGCTGCGCGATGCTGCTGCGGTCGACGCGGGGCAACCGATAAAAATCGCCCTGGCCCGCGGACAGCTCGATGCCAGCGTGATTCAGGTTGTCCCGCCGGTCGAAGCTGACTAGAATTTCGCCACCCCTCAAACAACGGAGAAAATAATGGAACATCAACTGCCCGCCCTGCCGTACGCCAAGGACGCCCTCGCCCCGCACATGTCGGCCGAGACCTTCGACTACCACTACAGCAAGCACCACAATGCCTACGTGGTTAACCTGAACAACCTGATCAAGGGCACCGAATACGAAGCCCTCGACCTCGAAGCCATCGTCAATAAGGCGCCAGCCGGCGGCATCTACAACAACGCCGCCCAGGTCTGGAACCACACCTTCTTCTGGAACTGCATGAAGCCGAACGGCGGCGGCGCCCCGACCGGCGCCCTGGCTGCTGCCATCGACGCCAAGTGGGGCTCGTTCGACGCCTTCAAGACCGCCTTCCAGACCTCCGCCGTCGGCAACTTCGGCTCCGGCTGGACCTGGCTGGTCAAGAAGGCCGACGGTTCCCTGGAGATCGTCAACATGGGTGCCGCCGGCACCCCGCTGACCACCGGCGACAAGGCCCTGCTCTGCGTTGACGTCTGGGAACACGCCTACTACATCGACTACCGCAACCTGCGTCCGAAGTTCGTCGAGACCTTCCTGAACAACCTGGTCAACTGGGATTTCGTTCAGGCGAATCTCGGCGCTTGAGTCAGTCGACCGCACGAAGGTAATCCGGGGGGAGTCAGGCACTCCCCCTTTTTTCGCCCCGAACGACCGCTTGTCGCCGGGCACCCACGCTCCGTTCACCGGAAACCATGAATCCCCAGGCCGCAGCCAGCGACGACCCGCCACTTCGCCTCCATCTGCTCGGCAAGGTGTCGATCAGCCATGGCGGCGTCGAATACGGCAATTTCGCCTACGACAAGATCCGGGCGCTGCTCGGCTATCTCGCTGCAGCACCGGGCCAATGGATTCGGCGTGACGCACTGGCCGAACTGTTGTGGCCCAACGCCAGTGCCGAGGCGGCACGCATCAGCCTGCGCCGGGCACTCTACGAACTGCGCCAGCTGTTCGAAGGCATCGGCATCGATCCGCTGCAGGCGAACCGCAACTCGATCGGTCTTTTTCCGGACCAGCGGATTCGCATCGACCTCGTCGAATTCACCAGCGACCTGCCCGGCGATCTGCCGGCAACCGCCACCATGCAAGCCCTGTCCAGGAAGGCGGCACTCTACTGGGGCAGCTTCCTGGAAGGGGTCGAAGTCGCCGACTCCGCAGAGTTCGATCACTGGCTGCAGATCAAGCGCGAAGCCCTGTTACAGCGCGCCATCGGGATGCTCGATCGCCTGGCGGTCTGGCATGCCGGACAAGGACAACGCGAAGCCGCCATCCGTCACGTTCGGCGCAAGCTCGAACTGACTCCCTGGATCGAAGCCAATTACTGCCAATTGATGGAACTGCTGGCCGAGGACGGACATTACGGTCAAATCTGGCAGACCTACCTCGACTGCCAGCGTTACCTGGAACGAGAAATGGGGCTGGCACCGGAAAGCCGGACCACCGAACTGGCCCAGCGCCTCTGCCGCGAGCAGGCCATTCCGGCCAGACAACCGGCCCGCACCCAGTTGCGCAGCCCGCTGACCGTCCTCGCCTGCCGGCTATCGCCGCCCGACGATGCATCGACCGAAGACTGTTTTTCCGAACTTGCCGCCGCTGCCGGCAGCGTGCGTGACATCGTCCAGCGGCATAACGGCCGCTTCGCCGCCATTCACGCCAACCTGCTGATCGGTTATTTCGGTTTTCCAAAATCACGGGAACAAGCCGCCCGCGAAGCCATCAACGCAGCATTGGAGACCCGTTCCTGCATTTCCGGATTCTCCCGCATCGATTGCCGGCAGGCGCTGCACCGAGGCCTGAGCCTGGTCGACGAACGCTATACCTTCCCGGACGTCAGTGGAGAAGTCAGCCAGGCGACCATTGCCATGCTCGACCGGGTACTACGCAACGACATCCATGTTTCCCCCGGCATGTACGAACAGATCCGCGAGCATATCGGCGGCCAGCCTGTCGACGACGGCAGCGTCCGCATCAGCGAACGGCGCGAACGCCCCTTGAAACGACGACGGGCACTGGCGCACCCGCTGATCGGCAGGCGCCGAGAGATGCACTTTCTGATCGAATGCTGGCGCGACACCGCCAAACTCGGCATTTCATTCGTCCAGATAACCGGCGAACCCGGCATCGGAAAATCAAGGCTATTGCAGGCTTTTGTCCGCCAGTTGCGCAGCCTTGGCGCCCGCAGCAGCACCTTGCATTGTCTGCCGGAAACCCAGCATGCGCCCTATCGACCGATCGCTGCGGCGATCGGCAACCTGTTGCGCGACGATGCCAACCTGTCTCAATCGCTACGGCTGACACGACTGAAGCATCGGCTGGAAAGCCACCACGCTTTCCTTGCCGCCCATGGCGACATCATTCACCGGCTGCTCGGCCTGCCCTCGCCCCTGGACGCCATCAGCGACCCCCAGCAGCAGCTTTCCCGCCTCGAAGCGGCCATCGTGAGTTTGCTGGATGCCCTGACCGAAACGGCCCCCTGGCTGCTCGTCCTCGAGGACATCCACTGGAGCGACAGCGAAACGCTCGCCCTGTTGCGCCGCCTGGCCAGCGAGCGCTCTCGCCGCCGCCTGCAACCGCTATTGATCGTCACCACCTCGCGCAGCCCCGAACACATCGGCGATTACGCCCCTCAGTTGCCGCTGGGCACACTCCCCGACGAGGAAACAACAGCACTGGCCCGCAGCCTGGTGGACGAAGGCTTCGACGAAGCGCGCATCAGGGATGTCGTCAGTCGTTCCGACGGCGTCCCGCTCTATGTCGAGCAACTGCTTTTCGCGCTCGACCAGGGCCTGCCGCAGACCGGCATCCCGGAAAACCTGCACGATCTGCTTGCCGCGCGGATCGACGCCCAGGGACGCCATCGCAAGCTGGCCCAGTGCGCCGCCGTGATCGGCCGCGAATTTGAACTGCAGTTGCTCGCCGCGCTCTGGGACGACAGCGAGGAAGAACTACGGGCCGGCCTCGCGGCATTGCGCAACAACGGTCTGATCACCGGCACGCAGACACTTCCCTCTTTTCGCCACGCCCTGATCCGGGATGCCGCGCTGCAATCGATTCCCTCTGCGGAACGGCGACGTATTCACCAGAGACTGGCGCGAGTATTGCGCTCGCAATTTGCCGAACGGATCAGTCAGCATCCCGAACTTTTGGCCACCCATCTCCATGAAGCAGAGGCCCCGGAGACGGCGACCTGCTGGCTTAATGCAGGCCAGCGGGCCGCCGGCGCATCGATGCAGCAACAGGCAGCACATTTCTACCGCAACGGGCTGGCTGCACTCCGCTTTCTGGCTGACGCCGGACAATCGCAGGAAGCCGAGTTTCATCTTCGTGTCGGTCTCGGTAGTGCGTTGCTCGCCACCCAGGGTTATGGCAACGCCGAAAGCCGCGAGTTGCTTGCCAGCGCGCTCTCGCTATCGAAGCAACTGGGCAGCGACATCGAAGTCATCCGCGTGCTTTGGGGTCTATGGCTCGGCGGCCGTTCAACCGGCTCGATCGAACACCCCCTGGCGCTAGCCCGGCACCTCGAACAGGCAGCCCGTGGTAATGACGACCCCGGTGTCAGGCTGCAAGTCAGTTACGCCTACGGCAACAACTTTTTCTGGCTGGCCCGTTACGCCGAGGCCAGAGCCCATCTGGAAACCGCCATCCAACTCGGCCAGACATGCAACTGCGCCCAGCAGATTGAACGCTTCGGTGAAAACAGCGCCGTGCCGGCCCGCGCCTTCCTGTCCTGGATCGAGTGGATCGAAGGACGTCCGGCACTGGCCCTGGCGCAAGCCAACGCCGCCATTGCCGAGGCCCGCGCCTGCAAGCACGCGCACACGCTGGCCTTCGCCCTGACCTTTGCCGCCGTGCTCGGCAAGCACCTGCGCCGTCCCGAGCTGGCCGGCCAACACCTCGCCGAACTCGCCGAACTGGCACAAAGCAACGGCCTGCAGCTCTGGCAGGCAACCGCCGCCCTGGTCACCGGCTGGGTCCGTTGCGCCACCGGCGACGACAGCGGCCTGGCCTTCATCGAACAGGCTGCCGAGGCGGCGCACCGGGCGATGTCCGCGGTCGAGGCGACCTTTCTGGCCTTCTGGCTCGACGCCCTGCACCTGCTCGGACGCCTTGACGAAGCCGAGCAACTGGCGGCCCGCTGCATGAGCGTCATCGTCCACACCCAGGACAACTACCTGATTCCGGAAATACGCCGCATTCAGGGCGAAATCCAGCTCGCCCGTGGCAGCGCCGGCCGCCCGACGGCACTCGCGCTATTTGGCGAAGCCCTGGAACAGGCCCGCGAACAGGGTGCGACGATACTGGCGCTGCGCGCCGCCAGCAGTCTGGTCCGCCACAGTCCTTCGCCGGACAACCAGGCAATCCTGCGCCACTGGCTGTCCCGCTGCGATCAGGAAATCGACATTCCCGACCTGGTCGAGGCAAAGGCCCTGCTCGACCAAATGCCCCACTGACCGCTGCTCAGTTGTCGGCAGGCGTATCCGGGCAAGGCTGCACATCGTGCTGGGCAAACCAGCGCTCGCCCTCGCAGGCGGCGCCGCCACCGGGTGCGCTGTAGTTGATCGTCAATTCCTCGCCGGCCTCGATCCGACGTGCGGCCAGAAAAACGATGGCGTTGTTCTCGACATCGCCACGGTAAACCATGTTCGCCGGATTGGCATGGTTGTACAGACTGCCGTAGCCAAGGGCCAGGGCCTGCAGCGATGCGCCGCCGGTCAGGCCTTGCCAGCTGAAGGCATAGTGGGTGATTTCCACCGGCAGATCGAAATGCTTGCAATCGACCAGCACGACCGGCGACACCTCGACCAGTTCGCCCGGCAGGAATACCTTCCCGGCAAAGACTCCACGCCCCCTGGCGGTCCCGGTCAGGGCCACGTGGATCGACGGTGGCAAAACTTTTTTCACGCAAGAACTCCGCAAAAATACGCAACCCCGGGCTGCCTACCGCAGGCAGCCCGGATAAGGGCCAGACGGACTGGCTGCGGCAAGAATAACCGCCCCCTCGCCTCAGGCCGCCCCCGGACGTACCGCGCCCTTGCCGCCATCGATCGGCGGCGGTAGCGGAATCCTCAGGTCGATCGGTGCGACATTCGCACCGCCTTTGCCAGCATCCGAGCCCTTGCCGCCGTCGACCGGCGGCGGTAGCGGAATCTTCAGGTCGATCGGTGCGACATTCGCACCACCTTTACCGGCATCCGAGCCCTTGCCGCTGTCGATCGGCGGCGGTAGCGGAATCTTCAGGTCGATCGGCGCAACATTCGCACCGCCTTTGCCGGCATCCGAGCCCTTGCCGCTGTCGATCGGCGGCGGTAGCGGAATCTTCAGGTCGATCGGTGCGACATTCGCACCGCCTTTGCCGGCATCCGAGCCCTTGCCGCCGTCGATCGGTGCAGGTTGCGGCAGCGGAGCCGGCGCTCCCTTGCCATCGTCGGTACCACCCTTGCCGGCGTCCGAACCCTTGCTGCCACCGATCGGCGCCGGTTGCGGCAGCGGGGCTGGCGCTCCCTTGCCATCATCCGCACCGCCCTTGCCAGCGCCCGACCCCTTACCGCCGTCGATCGGCGCTGGTTGCGGCAGAGGGGCCGGTGCCCCCTTGCCATCGTCGGTACCACCCTTGCCGGCGTCCGAACCCTTGCCACCGTCGATCGGCGCTGGTTGCGGCAGAGGGGCCGGTGCCCCCTTGCCATCGTCGGTACCACCCTTGCCGGCGTCCGAACCCTTGCCACCGTCGATCGGCGCCGGTTGCGGCAGCGGAGCCGGCGCTCCCTTGCCATCATCCGCACCGCCCTTGCCGGCATCCGAACCCTTGCCGCCATCGATCGGCGCCGGTTGCGGCAGCGGAGCCGGAGCTCCCTGGCCATCATCGGCACCGCCCTTGCCGGCGTCCGAACCCTTGCCGCCGTCGATCGGCGCCGGCTGCGGAGCCGGGGCTCCCTTGCCATCATCTGCACCGCCCTTGCCAGCATCGGAATCACTGTCGCCACCGCCCGGTGCCGGCGGGCTCTGGGGCGCCGGTGCGCCCTTGCCATCGTCGTCGCCCTTGTTGCCCGGGCCCTTGCCGTCATCGGCCGGGGCCGGCGGAGCGGCCTTGCCGGCGTCGTCGCCGGCCGGCGGCGTCTTGTCGTCCTTGGGCGGCGCCGATTTGTCCTCCGGCGCGGCGCCCTTGCCCTGATCGCCACTGCCCCCGGCAGCCGGACTGTTCGGCTTGGTGGTCGTCTTGCTCAAGGTGACGTCGGCCTGGATGCCGAGCGAGAGCGCCATCGACGAGTCCTTCTGGACGACATCGGTGACCTTGCCGGCGGCGGTGACCGACGTCGATGTCCCGCGCACGGCGGCGCCTTCGTTGCGCAGATCCTTGCCGGCGCTGACCTGCGAACGGCCGCCGCTGTTGATCGAGACCGCGTCGTAGCTGGTGCTGCGCTCGATATCGAGGTTGGCGGCGCCGCTCAGGTCGGCCTTGCGCGTCGTGCTCGTTTCCGTGGCGCCGCGCGAGGTCTCCTGGCTGACGCCGACACCGGCGCTGAGACCGAAGGCTGTCGAGCTGCTGGTGTTCTGCGCCGCCCGCAGCTGGACATTGCCGCCGGCATTGAGCGTGGTATCGCCGGCGCTGGCGATCTTGGTCCCTTCGAGGTCCATGTCGCCGCCGCTGCGCAACGCAGTGTCGCCGCCGCTGCGGATGTTCACGCCGCTCTTGGTCGAGCTGCTGCTGTCCGACTGGTTGTAGCCGGCGCTGACTTCGAGCATGCCGCCGGTCTGCGACTGGCCGCCGCTGCCGGCCTTGCCGCCGGTGCTCATGCCAATATTGACCGAGGCGTCGGCACCGCGGCTGCTCGCCGTCGTCCGGTCTTCCGCCGCCAGCAGGTTGAGCTTGCCGCCGGCGTCGAGCGTCGTGCTGCCGGCCGACTCGATGCTGGTGCCCTTGAGCGTGGTGTCGCCGCTGGTCTTGATGCGGACGTTGCCGCCCGACTGGATCGAACCGCCGACTTCCTGGACGCGCGACTTGTCGGCCGTCTCGCCCGAGGCGCTGACGCTGAGGCTGCCGCCAACGACGCTCTGGGCATTGACGTTGACGGTCAACACCGCGCCGGCGTCGATTTTCTCGGAATGGCTGCTGGCGGTGTTCTGCGCCGCCTTGTAGTCGAGCGAGGCGGCCTGGATGGCGACGTCGCCGCCGGCCGCGATGTGCGTCCCCTCGAGTGTCGTCTTGCCCGACGACTCGCTGCTGAAGCCCTTGCCGACGCGGATCGTCGACGCGATCGCGGTCGAGGTGTCGGCACTGGTCTTCTCGTACGACGAACTGGCGCTGACGCGGCCGCCGACCGAGGCATCGTAGCCGGCCCCGGAAGTGACCCCGGCCTGCGCCGAGGCGCCGGCGTACATGCCGACCTTGGCGGTGTTGTCGAGCTTGGTCGAGGATTCGTAGGTAGTATCGCGGGCCGCCAGCGATTCGATGGTGCCGGCGCGCTGGCTCATCGAACCGCCGACGTCGATCTGCGTGCCGACATCGCGGATGGTGCCGCCGCCGGCGTCGCGGGTGAGATCGCCGCCGGCCTTGATCGTCGACACCACGGCCGTCGTGCTGCCGCTGACCGACTTCTCGTCGACGTTGTTGACGCGGTAACCCATGCTGATCTCGGCCGAGGCGCCGGCCTTGGCGTTCAACTGCGCCTCGGCGTTGGCGCCGGCGTTGGCACCGGCGTAGAGGCCGACCGAGGTGGTGTTCTTGCTGCTGCTCGTTTCCTTGCGGTCGTCGGCGGCCAGGAAGCGCATGTTCTCGGCCTTCAGCGCGACGTCGCCGCCGGCGGCGATGTCCGAGCCCTTGACGGTGAGATCATTGGCCGTCAGCGACAGATTGCCGCCGGCGCTGATCCCGGATTTGTTGTTGCGTGTCTCGAGCGTGCTGGTCTTGCCGGTCTCGACCCGCAGTACATCGAGAGTGTTGTCGGAACCGGCGTTCGCCGCCACCTTGGCCGACGGCAGCAGGGCTGCACCCCCGGCCGCCGCCGAACCGCCGGCGCCGGCCTCGTTGTTGCTGCCGAGCATCAGGCCGACGCTGGTCTTGGTGGTTTCGGTGGTCTTCAGCGAGACATCTTCCGAGGTCCGCACATCGACACTCGCCGCGCGCAGGTCCATGTTGCCGCCGGCAGCCAGCTGGCTGCCTTCGAGCACGACCTTGTTCTTGGCATCGACGCTCATGTTGCCGCCGCTCTTGATGCCGGCGGCCTGGTTGCGGATCTCCAGGCTGGTTTCCTTGCTCTGCGTCGATTCGAGGAAGTTGACGCTGCTCTCGCTGCGAGCACTGGCGCCGACGCCGGCACCGACGGCAACGCCGCCGACCCCGACGCTGCCGTTGGCCGACGCCCCGGCACCGGCGCTGTTGTTCGAGCTGGCCATCAGGCCGATCGAGGTCTTGTCGCTGGTCGTCACCGAGATGTCGACGTCGCGCCCGGCGAGCACCTCGACATCGCGCGCCTGGATCGTCGTGTTGCCGGCGGTGTCGATGCTCGACCCCTGGACCTTGACGGTACCGTCGGCGCTCAGGCGGGTATTGCCGCCGACCTTGATCGTCGATGCGACATTGCGCGCCGACAGGCTGTCGGTCACCGTCTTTTCGTTGGCCATCAGTTCGAGGCCGCCGCTGCCTTCGGCCGAGGCCTGCGCGCTGGCGCCGACGTTGCCGCTCAGGCCGGTCTTGCCGGCGTCGCCCTTGGCCACCGCCCCGGCCGAGGCATCGGCCGAGCCCTTGCCGTCGGTCACCCGGAGGAAGGTCGTGGTCGTCGTCTCGGTATGCGTCTCGACCTTGTCCAGCCCGGCCAGCACGTTGATATTGCTCGCCTTGATGTCGGCATCGCCGCCAACATCGAGGCTGGAACCCTGCAGCGTGACGTCCTTGCTGGCCTTGATGCTGGCGTCGCCGCCGACCGCGAAGCTGCTGGCGACGTTCTTGCTGACCGTCTGCGTCTTGGTCGTCGTGGTTTCGCCCCAGAGCCCGCCGCCGACGCCGAGACCGCTCTCCTTGCTGGTCTCGGTGGTCTTGGTGGTATTTGCCTTGCTGACGATGTTGACCGCACCCGCCGCGTCGAGCGCCGCATCGCCGCCGACCTTGACGTCGGTGGCGGCAAAGGTGATGTCCTTGCCCGACTTGGCGGCCAGGTTGCCGCCGACGGTCAGCCCGGACTTCAGCTGCTCGACGGTGGTCGTCGTCGAACTCTTACTGCTGCTACCGAAAAGCCCTTGCGAGCCGGTGCTGGTGGAGGTCGTCGTACGCTTCTCGAGGCTGTCGAAATTGACTCCGTCGCCGGCGTTCAGCGTCGCGTTGCCGCCGGCATTGACCTGGGCGCCGACGACGTCGATGCTGCGCTTGGCGTCGATGGTCAGATCGCCGGTCGAAATAATCTGCGCGGTACGGCCGATATCGGTGGTGTAAAACTCGTCGTTGCCCGAGCCGCTGCTATAGGTGCGATTGACGACACTACCCTCGGTCGAGGTCAGGTTGACGTCGCCGCCCTTGATCGTGCCCGAGAGGTTGGTGATGTCCTGCCTGGCGACGACGGTCAGCGTCTTGGCGCCAGCGACGGTGCCGCCAACGTTGTCGAAGCGGCCAGCATCGATGTTCACATCGGCAGCGGCAATCACCGCACCGGTTTCGATGCTGGCGCGGGTCTCGGCCGACAGGTAGACGACCGGGACCAGCACGCGCTGCCCGGACACTTCCTGCTCGACCATCCACACGACATCGCTCTTCAGCGCCGCCACCTGCGCCGCACTCGGCGCCTTGCCCCATTCCAGGCCAAGCTGCTTGGCTTCCTTGGCGGCGTTGTCCATCAGGTACTGCATCTGGCTACTCTCGCTGGAGAAGCCGGCGAGCATCGCCCGGCCGACCTGGGCGACCAGTTCCTGGCGGATCAGGTAGGCCTCGTAGGCACCGTCGCCGAGGCGCTTGGCCAGCGTGTCCGGATCGTAGCCGAGCTGCTTGGCGAGCAGGTCGGAGCCGGCGAAATTGCCGGCCGACAGGTAGCGCGGATTGCTCTCGACCAGGTAGCGCGCATTCGGCGCGGTGGCGATGACGAAATAACCGTTCGGGCTGCTCGGCAGGTTGATCGTGACACCGCCGAAACTGACCGGTCCCTGCGGCGTCGCCGGTGTCGACGGCGCGACCGCGGTACCGGTGCGGGAATCGACCTTGCCGCTGCTGGTATAGGCGGCGGCCTGCTCGCCGCCGGCGTCTTCGCCGCCGTCGTAGTTGCGGCCGGCGCCGACCCCGATATCGGTTGTTCCCGTCGTCGAGGTGCCGGTCGGGGCGGTTGCCGACTTCGAGTGCTGTTGCGCAGCATAGGGCGTGGAACCCGAAACCGACGACTTCTGCCCGACCTCCTCGGCGGTGATCTTCAGCGTGTTCGTCGCATAGACGCCGGCACCGATGCTGTCGATGGTGGCGGTGGTTTTTGTAACGACCGAATTGTGATGCGGGTCGTAATCGTCTTCATACGTCCCCAGGCTCGCATGGACCAAACCGATGTAGTGCGTCAGCGTCGAGTAACGGTCGACAATGTATTCCCGCTGCAGCGCCAGGTCGTCGTTGAAGAACTTGCTACCGCCGTTGCCGGTGATCTCGACGTTCTTCCCGGAGATCACTCCGCCCAGATTCGCGGCATAGGAAAAGCCCGCCAGCTTGACCGTTTCGGCACCGACGATCTGGGGCTTGAAGGTCGGCTTGCCGCCGCTGTAATACTGGTCGCGCGACCACTCGTCCTTGTAGAAATGCTCGTACCAGTTGTCCGGAAAGACGTAGGTCAGGATACCTTCCTTGTATTCCGGATCGGATTTCTGTTGCGGGTTGGACAGTTCCTTGGTCACCTTCGACGTCGCGCCGCCCCAGACCCGGTCATCCCCGCCCTGAATCTCGTTGCGGATCGTCCCGGCCTGCAACGTGATGTTGCCCAGGCTGCTGATCGTGCTGTTGTTGACGATTTCGTTGGCCACCAGCTTGACCGCCTCGTCGGCGTCGATGGTACCGATGGCGCCGCTGCGCGTGCCGACGTTGATCAGCGTGTTCGACGCCGTCACCGAGGCTGTCTTGCCGCTCCAGATGGCGCCGCGGTTGGTCACATTCCCGCCGCGCGTCTTGACGAGCAGGTCCTTCTGCGCAGCGAAGGCGCCGTTCTGGTTGTTGTCGAGCTTGCCGTCAGTGATGAAATCCAGTTGGCCGGCCGAATAGACCAGGCCGTTGTTGGCGAAATCGTTGATCAAATCGATTTTGGCCCAGCCACTGCCGCCGGTGACGGCGAGGATCTGGCTGTTGGCACCGGCCAGCGTCAGCGTGTTGGCGTAAACCTGCATGTTGCGCGTCGACGACAGGCGAGCCTCGTCGGCCAACGCCAGCGTGCCGACGGCGATATCGACGGTGTCGCCGAGAACCAGGCCGCCCTTGGCGATGTCGAGGACGACACCGCGACCGCCGTCGGCGGCGTCGATGTCGAGCACACCGCCGGCCTGGATGGTACTGCCATCGCCGACGTCGATGCGGCCGCCGGCCGAGGTGCTGCGCAGCGTCATCGCGCCGCCGCTGAGCAGCGTCCTGGTGTTGTCGATCGCCGCGCTGTAATTGACCGTCAGGCTGCCGTAGGACTGCAGCGTGCCGTCGTTGTCGAGCCGGCGGATGTTGATGCTGCCACCGCCGGTTGCCGCGTCGGCCAGCGTCAGCGTGGCGTCGGCGGCGTTTTCCAGCGTATCGAAGCTGAGGACGCTGTCGGCCGCCGCGCCGCCCTGGATGGTGCCCTTGTTGACTAGGCGATTGCCGCTGAAAACCAGCCGCTCGGCCTGGATCGCCGCGTCCTTGGCATTGTCGATGTCGAGGTTGTCGCCGGCGATCGACAGGGTGCCACCGGCAGCCAGCGACTGGCTGTTGTTCAGTGCGCCGGCGACCAGCGTCAGGTCGTTCGCCCCCAGCAGCTTGCCGGCGTTGTCCAGGGTATTACCGACGTTCAGTTGGTCTTCGTTGCCGGCGACACTGACGGTCGACAGCAGCCAAGTGCCAAAATTGCTCAAGCTGGCGACCTTGACGATGCTGCCGCTCCGCGCCTGGATCCAGGCCTTGTCCGGCTGCTGGGCGTCGCTGCTCTTGTTCTCGGCGCTGCTGGCGAGCAGCTTGAAACTGCCGGCGCTGATCAGCGTGCCGCGGTTGACGAAGGCGGCGCTGTCGTCGCCGGCGGCGTCGGCAATGTCCACCGCGGTCTTGCCGTAGATCGTGCCGCTGTTGGTGGTACCGGCGGCGCGAATGGTCAGTGCGTCTTTTTCGGCGCTGAGCGTGCCGGCATTGGCGAGCCCGGCGCTCGCCGTCAGGGCGACGCTGTCGCCCTTGATCGTCGCCCCGCCCTGGTTGTCGACACGGGCTGCCGTCAGCGCCAGCGCGCCGCCCTGGAGCACGCCGCCCGAGGTATTCGTGAAATTGCCGCTGTTCAGGTTGAAGGCACCGCTGGCGAGCAGCTTGCCGGCGTTGTCCACGCTCGCCGCCGCGAGGTCCAGGCCGCGCCGGGACTGCAGCAGACCGTGGTTGGCGAGGGCGTTGGACACCGTCACCCGGTCGCTGCCGATGCCTACGGTCGACAGCAGCCAGGTGCCAAAATTGCTCAGGCTGGCGACTGACACGGTGCTGCCGGTCGCCGCCTGGATCCAGGCTTGATTCGGCTGCTGGGCATCGGCGCTCTGGTTCTCGGCGCTGCTGGCAAGCAAGGCCAGCGTCCCGTCGCTGATCAGCGTACCGCGGTTGACGAAGGCAGCGCTGCCGTTGCCGGCGGCGTCGGCAATGTCGACAGCGGTCTTGCCGTAGACCGTGCCGCTGTTGCTGGTGCCGGCGGCGCGGATGGTCAGCGCGCCACTCTCGGCGCTCAAGGTACCGGCGTTGGCCAGCCCGGCGCTCGCGCTCAGGGCGACGCTGTCGCCCTTGATCGTGGCGCCGGCCTGGTTGTCGACGCGGGCCGCCGTCAGCGCCAGCGCGCCGCCCTGGAGCACGCCGCCCGAGGTATTCGTGAAATTGCCGGTGCCCAGGTCGAAAGCCCCGGCGGTGAGCAGCTTGCCGGCGTTGTCGACACTGCCGGCGCTCAGCTCGAGCGCGCGCCCCGACTGCAGCAGGCCGCGGTTGGCGAGAGCGTCGGCTACCGTCACCCGGTCGCGGCCGACGCTTACGGTCGACAGCAGCCAGCTGCCGAAATTGCTCAGGCTGGCGACCGAAACCGTGCTGCCACTCGCCGCCTGAATCCAGGCGCTGTCGGGCTGCAGGGGATCGGCGCTCTGGTTCTCGGCGCTGCTGGCAAGCAAGGCCAGCGTCCCGTCGCTGATCAGCGTGCCGCGGTTGACGAAGGCGGCGCTGCCGTTGCCGGCGGCGTCGGCGATGTCGACGGCGGTCTTGCCGTAGGCCGTGCCGCGGTTGCTGGTGCCGGCGGCGCGGATGGTTAGCGCGCCGTTCCCGGCGCTCAAGGTGCCGGCGTTGTCGAGCCCGGCACTCGCGCTCAGGGCGACGCTGTCGCCCTCGATCGTCGCGCCGGCCTGGTTGTCGACGCGGGCCGCCATCAGCGCCAGAGTGCCGCCCTGGAGCACGCCGCCCGCGGTATTCGTGAAATTGCCGCCGTTCAGCGCGAAAGCGCCAGCGGCGAGCAGCTTGCCGGCGTTTTCGGTTCCGCTCGCCGTCATCGTCAGCGATTGCGCCGACTGCAACAGGCCATCGTTGTGCAACGCGCCATCCGAGGTCACGTTGTCCGTGCCGCCGCCATTTGTCGTCGACAGCAACCACGTCCCGGCATTACCCAGACTCGCCACCATCACCGTGCTGCCCGTTGCCGACTGAATCCAGCCTCCGCCCCGGTTGTCGGCCGCTGCCGCACGCAACAGCAGGTCGCCGTCGCTCAGCACGGCGCCGGTCGACGTGTTGGTAAAGGCAAAATTGCCGCTACCCGCCGCATCAGCCATGTCGATCCGCGTCTTGCCATACAGCGTCCCCGCGTTCTCCGTACCGTTCGCCCGGATTTTCAGTTGGCCGGCATCGGCCGAAACCGTCCCGGCGTTGTTCAGGCTGCCTCCGGCATTCAGGTCGACATTGCCGCTGCGGCTTTGCAGCTTGCCGGCAACGGCCAGGTTGCCTTCGGCACCGACGACGACGTCACCCTGCGCCCGAACCTGGGCGCTACCAAGATCGAGCGCACCGCCGGCGCTCAACGTCAGCTTGCCGCCGCTGTCAAAGGCGCCGCTGGCGACGGTCAAGGTGATGAAACTGCCTTGCCAATCGCTCACGCTGCGCCAGACGCTGCCATCGATGCCCGCCGCACCGGCCACCGCCAGATTCAGGGTGGCACCGGCATATCGCTGGCTTTCTCCGACGTTGCCAGAGCGATCGCTCAAGCGGCTGGCCGACAACGCAAGATCGCGGCCCGCATACAGCGAGCCATCCAAGAGTTCAACGCCACCGGCGGCGCTCAGCGACAAATCCCGCCGGGCGGTCAATGCGCTTTGCTGCAATGTCAGTGCGTCGCTGCCAACCGCGGTCGTCGTCAACTTCAGATCGTTTTCCGCGGAAAGCTTGCCGCGGATTTCAATGCGGCCGGCCGCCGTCAGCGAGAAGTCACCGGCCGTTGCGGCCATGTCGCCGCGCATCTGCACGCCAACCCCGTTTTCGGTGGCCAGCAGCCGGATGCGCTCCGCATACATGCCCCCGAGCAGCGAACTGTCGATGGCGTAGGACACAGTCCCGCTGCCGACCAGCGCCCCGGTGACCTGACGGTCCCCGTAGTCCCAGCGATTCGCGCCGGCCGTTACCGAAACGTCGCGCGCATTCACATTGCCTTCCAGGCGGATGCTGCGGCCGACCAGATCGAGAATCTGCTGAGCCGTGGCATTCATGCCGCTGCCGCTGATCAGGATATCTCCCTGGCGGACGTCGAAACCGCCGAGCGAACCGTCGCCGTTGAGGAAAGGCACGCCCGTCGACAGGGTGGCCCGGTCGGTATTGATGAAACCGCAACCGTTACAGGTAATTCCGTAGGGATTGGCGACGACCACGTCGGCCTTGGCGCCGACGACTTCGGTAAACCCGTTCAACACCGAGCGGTTGGCGCTAACCACTTCATTGAGGATCACCGACGCCTGACGGGTCATACCGACATTGGTCAATATCTGGCCGGCCAGTTGCGAGTTGACGGACAACTCGTTGGCCATGGCATTGTTCAGCACCAGCCCCTTCAGATCGACGTTGTACTGCGTGTATTGGTTATGCGACAGACCCGCGGCGTTGGCGCTGGCGATATTGACCACCGTCACCCCATTGGGCGCGACATAGCTACCGGTAGCACTGCCAACCGGGACGACGCTCGGCGTCTGCGCCGACAGCAGCGCCGGCGCCGACAGCACGGCGACGACGGCGGACTTGGTCTTGCCATGGCTCCTGGCGCATTCGGCAACAGCGACCCAGACACAGCGGCTGGCATTCCATACGACTCGATAGATACGATTCATGGCGATTCAATCCTCAAAATGCGTAAGAGACCCGGAACCAGGTCTGGGATGGCTCCTTCAGCATGAAGGACGGCTGGTCGATGCCACGGCTGTTGTAGATTTCCCAATTGCCGCCGCGCCATTGCGCGGCAAGGCCCAGGGTTCGGCCGGTCAGCCGCCCTTCGCTGGCCCCCTGGACCCAGCTGCGCACCTGTCCAGTGTCGTAACCGGCAAAAAAGCGCCCGCTCAACATTTCGCCGCCGAGTGCCAGACGCCAAGGCGCGGAAAGCTCGTTGCGCCAGTAGTAACCGCGATCGCCGCTCAACGCATTCCGTGTATGGCCGCGCACCGAGGAGGTGCTGCCGATCAACATCTGCTGCGAGCCATACAGCGGGGTGCGGGCGAACTGATAGGCCAACTGGCTGGACCAGCCCAGGGTCAGGCCGAGCAACGAGAAATTCCGCGAGAAGCCCAGGTCGAGGTTGAATTTCGAAAACTGCGCGCGCGGCGCCTCCTGGGCGATGTCCTGTGGATCATCGAGCGCACCGAACAGCCGCAAGCCGTGCGCATAGGTCATCTGGCTGGTCAGCACGCCCCCGGCAACCAGGAAAAAGGCATTCCCGCCCAATTCGGCATACGACAGTTTTCGGCTGCTGACCCCCATCAACTGGCCAAGGATGTAATTGCGGGAATCCTGAGCCGTCAGACGGGCAAATGCATTGATTTTGGTTGCCTGGTCGCGGTAGACCAGGCGATCCAGCGTGAAAGCCTGGGTCAGCGTGCTGCCATTGGTATGCATCGGCGCACCGGAAGCCAGGGTCAGCACGTTCACATAGGTCGAGCGGCTGATGTTGAAGCCAACCGACCATTTGCCCGCCGGCATCCAGAAGTCGAACGAATTGCTGAGCGAATTGTGCTCGGGATCGTCCGGCAAGGCGTCACGCCGGGTAAACATCCAGCGTTCGTTGAGTCCAAGGGGCGCATCCAGCGTCGCCGTCAGGGTATAGGCACGTTTGCCGGTGGACCGGCTGCCCAGATTGTCGTAGCCGAGATAGGCATGCGCCGGCAGGCTGCGGGCATTGCGGATCACCACGATGCTCTTGCCCGGCGCACTCCCGGGCAGGATTTCCATGCTCGCCCGGTTGGAAGCCAGGCGGTTGAGCTGGTCGATGCCCTGCTCCAGGTCACGCAGATTCAACTTGTCGCCCGCGGCTCCCGGAAAAGCGCCGGGCACGAAGATTCGTCCGGCGCCCTCGCCATCCAGGCGGTAGGCCTCGATTTCCCCCTCGACGACGACGATCGTCAGCCGGCCGGACACCAGATCCTGCGCCGGCAGATAGGCGCGGGCCGTGATATAGCCCTGTTCGATGTAATCGGCGGTAATGCTGGCCAGGATCGCCTCGATGTCGCCGACCCCGAGACAGCGGCCGACATATTTTTCCGCCAGTGTCTCGGCAACCCGCCGACGCAGCAGCTCGCCCCCGTCGATCACCAGTTCATCGATCTGCCGGCAACGCCCGTCATCCCGTCCGCCGCTCGGGACCGCCGGTTGCCGCAAATCCTGACCGCCGACGCCGGGAACGCTGCCCCGGGCGCGCTCCTGCTCCTGGAGCAGCAGTTCGCGTTGCTGTTTCTGCAAAATCTCGGCTTGCCGCGCCGCCTCGATGACGGCGGGCGTTTGCGCATTGACCGTCGGGCTCGCGACGATCGCCAGAACCAGACTGCACCCAAGGCAGCCGAATAGCCGCCTGACTTCGATTTTTCCCGCTTTCACAGCGCCCCCGATGGATGTTTCGGGAGTCCCCACTCCCGCCAGGGGAAACACTGTTACAGCACACCGTGAAAACTCCGTTAACAGGCTTCTCACGCTTTCCGGACGACTTTTTACGGGACGAAATGGCGGCAAGCACCGCCGTAAGTATTTCGAAAGAAACGTCAGTTTTCTGTAAGTTTCACATTCCAGACTGACGACGCGGCCGTACCACACTCAGGTGGGACGACCCTAATTTTTCTGGAGGAGACAACAATGGACGATCAAGGCAAGGCCTACTGGTCCGCCACACTCGGACTGCTGGGGAAAATCCTGGCGATCTGGTTCCTGATCTCGTTCGGCGCGGGCATCATCTTCGCCGACGCACTGAACAGCATCAAACTCGGGGGTTACCCGCTGGGCTTCTTCTTTGCCCACCAAGGGTCGATCTACATCTTCATTGCCCTGATCTTTTACTACGCCAAGGCAATGGGCAACATCGACCGCAAGTTCGACGTGCACGAAGACTAAGGAGCCACCATGGATCTGCAAACAATGACTTACCTGGTGGTCGGCGCATCCTTTGCGCTGTACATCGGGATCGCCATCTGGGCGCGCGCTGGCAGCACGTCCGAGTTCTACGCCGCCGGCGGCAGCGTTCACCCGATCACCAACGGCATGGCCACCGCCGCCGACTGGATGTCCGCCGCCTCGTTCATCTCGATGGCCGGCCTGATCGCCAACATGGGTTACGGCGGCGGCCTGTTCCTGATGGGCTGGACCGGCGGCTACGTTCTGCTGGCCTGTCTGCTCGCCCCGTACCTGCGCAAGTTCGGCAAGTTCACGGTGCCGCAGTTCATCGGTGACCGCTTCTACTCGAAGAGCGCATCGACGATCGCCGTGATCTGCCTGCTGACCGCATCGATCACCTACATCATCGGCCAGATGACCGGCGTCGGCGTCGCCTTCTCGCGCTTCCTCGGCGTTTCGAGCGACACCGGCATCTACATCGGCATGGCCATCGTGTTCGCCTACGCCGTGTTCGGCGGCATGAAGGGCATCACCTATACCCAGGTTGCGCAGTACATCGTGCTGATCCTGGCCTACACGGTGCCGGCCATCTTCATCTCGCTGCAACTGACCGGCAACCCGCTGCCGCAACTGGGCCTGGGCTCGAACATCGTCGGCACCGACATGTCGCTGCTGCAGAAGCTCGACCAGGTCGTCACCGACCTCGGCTTCAGCCAATACACGACGCAACTGCCGGGCGACAAGCTGAACATGTTCGTCTACACGATGTCGCTGATGATCGGCACCGCCGGTCTGCCGCACGTCATCATGCGCTTCTTCACGGTAGCCAAGGTCTCTGACGCCCGCGCGTCCGCCGGCTGGGCACTGGTTTTCATCGCCATCCTGTACACCACGGCACCGGCCGTCGGCGCCATGGCGAAGCTGAACCTGCATGGCACGGTGAACAACGCAGTCGGCCTGGAAACGGCGGCCGACGGTTCGATGAAGGTCAATCCGACAACGATCAAGGCCCACACCGACGTCTTCGCCACCGAAGCCTCGCTGCAGTACGAGCAACGCCCGGAATGGATGAAGCGCTGGGAAAAGACCGGTCTGCTGAAGTTCGAGGACAAGAACGGCGACGGCCGCATCCAGTACTACAACGACAAGTCCAAGAACGCCGACTTCAAGGCCAAGGCTGATGCCGCCGGCTGGAAGGGCAACGAACTGACGGTCAACGCCGACATCATCGTGCTCGCCAACCCGGAAATCGCGCTGCTGCCGAACTGGGTCATCGCGCTGGTTGCTGCCGGTGGTCTGGCTGCCGCACTGTCGACCGCCGCCGGCCTGCTGATGGCGATCTCCGCGGCCGTATCGCATGACCTGGTCAAGGGTGTGTTCATGCCGAACATCTCCGAACAGGCCGAACTGCGCGCCGGCAAGATCGCCATGGCCGTGGCCATCGTCATCGCCGGCTGGCTGGGTCTCAACCCGCCGGGCTTCGCTGCCGGCACGGTGGCACTGGCCTTCGGTATCGCTGCTTCCTCGCTGTTCCCGGCAATCATGCTGGGCATCTTCTCCAAGAAGATGAACAAGGAAGGCGCGATCGCCGGCATGCTGGCTGGCCTGTTCATCACCCTGTTCTACGTGTTCGCACACAAGGGCATCTTCTTCATCAAGGGAACCGACTTCGTCGGCCTGATCGGCGGCCCGAACGCCTTCTTCGGCATCACGCCGGAAGCCTTCGGTGCCATCGGTGCCCTGGTGAACTTCGCGGTGGCCTTCGCGGTCGACAAGATGACCGGCGAACCGCCTGCCCACATCCAGAAGATGGTCGAAGACGTCCGCATCCCGCGCGGCGCCAAGGCTGTCGATGGCGCCCACTAAGCGCCGGCCAACCGGGTTTCCCGCCTGACCGGGCGGGAAACCTCCAGTCCCCGGCGCGACCCGCTCGCGTCGGGGTTTTTCTTCAAGGTCGCTGGTCGACCGCAGCCGTAACGAGGTTCCTCATGGAATTCAATGTGCACATCGCAATGACCTGGATCCTGTTCCTGGCCCTGTTCCCGATGACTTTCATCTGGCTGCGCCGGGCCTGGCGCATCGCGATCAACAAGGATTTCTCCGAAGTCGCGCTCAAGCGCGGCGAAGCGCCGGCCAACCCGGAACGCTACGCCCCCTTCGAAGCGGCGATCAACCTGGTGGCCGGCAGCGTGTCGCTGGCCGTCATTGCCGGCGTCCTGGCCGGCGAACTCGACTATCAGACCTGGATTGCGATTGCCGGCTCGACGATCTGGTGCAAGATCTTCCTCAGCTTTGCGCTGAGCCGTCAGGCACACCCGATGAAACTTCCCGGATTTCTCCAGCGCCGCCCCGAACACGACGCCGCCGGCCAGCCCCGCTGAACGTCAGCGCAACTGCATTATCGCCGGCAGAAACACTTCGATCACCAGAACGCTGTACGCGCCGAGACGATGGCGCGAACGGCGTACCCACAGCGCATCGGGCTGCTCGCCAAGCAAGCCGCTCACCCGGCGATGAAGCGCGTCGCGCGGGCCCAGCCGGCAATATTCGATGCCCTGGCGCCGAAAGCCCGGATGGGCAAACAGCAACGACCCCAGCGAACGATTGCCGAGCTGCCCGAACCAGGCGCCCAGTCGTCCCGCTCTTGCGGTCGACAGGCTGCTGCGGGCAAAAATCACCGGCTGGCCATCGCATTCCAGCAACACGTCGCGCACCGGCAGAACGCCGCCACCGACCGCTTGCCGCGACTGATCCAGACGACGGACGGCAAAGCGCGTGCAATGGCGCCGGCAGCGCGCCGTCAGCGATCCGGGCTCGGTCAGCCAGTCGCGCAGCAGGCGGTCGATCCGGCCGGCCGGCCGGCGATGCCAGCGCGTTTCGCGCAGCGCCATCAGCGCCGGGACGCGCGTTCCAGACCGCGCAAACTGGCGCCGGCGGCAATGCCGCGCTGGGCGAACCAGCCGAGATTCATTTCCAGCGCGTAGCGCGCCGGACGGCGGGCGCAGTGATTGTTCTCGGTCTGCGGCTGCATGTCCTCGATGTTGATGATCCGCCCGTCTTCATCCATGAAGGCCACCGACAGCGGGATCAGGGTGTTGCGCATCCACATGCAGTGGGTATTCGGCTGGTCGAAGACGAACAGCATGCCGCGCTGCGGCGGCATCGTCCGCCGGTTCATCAGGCCGACCTGCCGCGTCCGGTCGTTGGCCGCCACTTCGGCCTCGATGCGATGGAATCCTGCGGTCAACTCGACCAGCGGAAGATTTTCCTGGGCCTGCGCGACCAGCGCATTCACCGCCAGCAGTGCCGCCAACACGAACTTGAACATCAGACTTTCCCCTGAAACACGTTGAAATCGCCCTCGAGCTGGCGCCATTCGCCCAGCGCCAGGCCGTCCACCGTCAGCGCGCCGATCGCCGCCCGCACCAGGCGCAGCACAGGATAGCCGATCGCCGCGCCCATCCGCCGGACCTGCCGGTTCTTGCCTTCCGCGATGCGGATTTCCAGCCAGCTGGTCGGGATCGCCGCCCGGTAGCGGATCGGCGGATCGCGCTGCCACAGCCCCGGCGGTTCGGCGATGCGCCGGACCTGCGCCGGTCTGGCGGTGAAGTCGGACAGCTTGACGCCGCGCCGCAGCGGTTCGAGATCGTCCTCCGACGGCTCGCCCTCGACCTGCGCCCAATAGGTTTTCACCAGCTTGTGCTGCGGATTGGCGATGCGCGCCTGCAACCGGCCGTCGTCGGTGAGGATCAGCAAACCTTCGCTGTCGGCATCCAGCCGACCGGCGACATAGACGTCCTTGACCGGAATCAGCCCGGCCAGCCCGCGCCAGCGTCCCTCAGCCGTAAACTGGCTGAGCACGCCGTAAGGCTTGTTGAAAAGGACGATTTTCGCCACGTCGACCGCAGAACCGGATGAAAGGCGCGATTCTACGGCAGGCGCGGTCAACCGGGGCGCCGCCGCCGCGTTAGTTGCCCACCGCCCTCCGCTATACTTTCCGGATGCCCTCCTCCCTGCCTAGCCTTGCCGGCAACGTGCCGACCCTGCCGGACCGTTGGTCCGCCCCCGCCGCCAGCGCGCTGCATCCTGCCGAAACCGTGCTGGCCTGGCTGGAAATCGATCTCGACGAACGCCTGCAGTTCTCGCCCGGCCTGCTGCTGCTCACCGAAGACCGGCTGCTTGCGCTCGATGCCGGACAGGCCGTGCGCGAATGGCCGCTGGCCGCGGCACTGCAGTTGCAGCATCACGATCACGCCGGCGTCGGCACGCTGGAACTGGTCGACGACCGGCGCCGGCTTGCCGTCTGGCGCTACACGCTGGGCCGCAACCTCGCCGCGCTGCGCCTGATCGACGAGTTCGGCCTGCAACGCGACAGCCGGGTCGCCGGCCATCCATTGACGCGGTCGACCGACGATTGCTGCCCGAAATGCAAGGCGCCGATCCCGCCCGGCGAAGAAGAATGCCCGGTCTGCAACCGCGAATCGACGGTCGCCCCGTCGACCTGGACCCTGTTCCGGCTGTGGCGCTTCGCCCGCCCCTACCGCTGGCAGTTGCTCACCGGTTTTCTGCTGACGCTGGCGTCGACCGCAGCAACGCTGGTGCCGCCCTACCTGACGATGCCGCTGATGGACAACGTGCTGATCCCGTTCCAGAACGGCCAGCCGCTGGCCTGGGACCTGGTCGCCCTGTACCTCGGCGGCCTGCTCGGCGCCGCCTTGCTGGCCTGGCTGCTCGGCTGGGCGCGGACCTGGATTCTGGCCAAGGTGTCGGAACGGATGGGCCGCGACCTGCGCACCACCACCTACCGCCACCTGCTGGGTCTGTCTCTGGAGTATTTCGGCGGCAAGCGCACCGGCGACCTGATGGCGCGCATCGGCAACGAGACCGACCGCATCAACATCTTCCTGTCGCTCGACCTGCTCAACTTCGCCACCGACGTGCTGATGATCGCCATGACCGCGATCATCCTGTTCACCATCAACCCGTGGCTGGCGCTGGTGACGCTGCTGCCCTTGCCGATCATCGGCTGGATGATCCACTTCGTGCGCGAGAAGCTGCGCACCGGTTTCGAGAAGATCGACCGCGTCTGGGCCGAAGTGACCAACGTGCTCGCCGACACCATCCCCGGCATCCGCGTGGTCAAAGCCTTCGCCCAGGAAAAGCGCGAGGCCGAACGTTTCCGCGCCGCCAACGAGCACAACCTGGCGATGAACGACAAGCTGAACAAGACCTGGTCGCTGTTCACGCCGACAGTGACGCTGCTCACCGAAATCGGCCTGCTCGTCGTCTGGGTCTTCGGCATCTGGCAGATCGCCCACGGCGATTCGACGGTCGGCACGCTGACCGCCTTCCTCGCCTACATCGGCCGTTTCTACACTCGCCTCGATTCGATGAGCCGCATCGTCTCGGCAACCCAGCGCGCCGCCTCGTCGACCAAGCGCATCTTCGACATCCTCGACCATGTTTCCAGCGTGCCGGAACCAAGCAAGCCGGTGCATCTGGCCAAGGTCAGCGGCCGCATCGAACTCAAGCAGGCCGGTTTCCGCTATGGCACCCGGGCCGTCACCCGCGATGTCGATCTGGTCATCCAGCCGGGCGAGATGATCGGTCTGGTCGGGCACAGCGGCTCCGGCAAATCGACGCTGGTCAACCTGATCTGCCGTTTCTACGACGTTTCCGAAGGCCAGGTGCTGATCGACGGCGTCGACGTGCGCTCGGTGCCGGTCGCCGAATTCCGCAGCCACATCGGGCTGGTGCTGCAGGAGCCCTTCCTGTTCTTCGGCACCATCGCCGACAACATCGCCTACGGCAAGCCCGACGCGACGCGCGAGGAAATCGTCGCCGCCGCCCGCGCCGCGCATGCCCACGAATTCATCCTGCGCCTGCCGCACGGTTACGACTCGCTGGTCGGCGAGCGCGGCCAGGGCCTGTCCGGTGGCGAGCGCCAGCGCATCTCGATCGCCCGCGCGCTGCTCATCGACCCGCGCATCCTGATCCTCGACGAGGCGACTTCTGCGGTCGACACCGAAACCGAGAAGGAAATCCAGAAGGCGCTCGACAATCTGGTCAAGGGCCGCACGACGATCGCCATCGCCCACCGCCTCTCCACGCTGCGCAAGGCCGACCGCCTGGTGGTGATGGATCGCGGCCGCATCGTCGAGATCGGCAACCACGACCAGCTGATGGCAGCCGAAGGCCACTACCACAAGCTGTACATGGCGCAGGCCCGCAACGTCGATAACGAAGCCCCCGAGCCGGTCGCGCCCGACCTGCCGAAAACCAGCCACCCCTGAGCCGCCATGCCGATACCCAGCTTTCAACTCGAACGCGACGCCTACGGTCGACTCGTCCTGACCGACGAAAACGGCGAACGGCACGATGCCGTCGTCCCGGTCTGCGCCTTTCCGATCGGCGCCCCGGGCGAAGGCATCTCCCTGCTCGGCAGCGAAGGCCGCGAACTGGTCTGGATCGCGCGCCTGGCCGACCTGCCCGACGCCATGCGCAGCCTGATCGAAGCCGAACTGGCCAGCCGCGACTTCGTGCCGGAAATCCGCCGCATCGCCGCCGTCTCCAGCTTCGCCTGTCCGAGTACCTGGACAGTGGACACCGACCGCGGCGCCTGCGAACTGATCCTCAAGGGCGAGGAAGACATCCGCCGTCTCGGCGCCACCCGGCTGCTGATCGCCGACAGCCACGGCATCCAGTTCCTGGTGCGCGACCTGACGGCGCTCGACCGGCAAAGCCGCAAGCTGCTCGACCGTTTCCTGTAACGCCGCGTAGCAGCCCGTGAATTTTTTTGACGCGGGTCATCCAAGCCCGGCGGAAAGCGTTAATAATCGCGAAAGCCCCTCCACGGCGACACACGAATGAGCAAAAAAGACATCGTATTTCTCGACAGCTTCGCGCTGCGCGGTCCCAGCATCTGGACCTATCCGCCGGTCATCGAAACCTGGATCGACCTCGGCGAACTCGAAGACTTCCCGTCCAACAAGATTCCCGGCCTGTACGAACGGCTGTCCGCCTGGCTGCCCAGCCTGGTCGAGCACCGCTGCAACTACGACGAGCACGGCGGTTTCCTGCGCCGGCTCAAGGAAGGCACCTGGGCCGGCCACATCCTCGAGCACATCACCATCGAACTGATGGCGCTCGCCGGCCTGCCCGACGGCTTCGGCCGCACCCGCGAGATGACCAAACGCGGCGTGTACAAACTGGTGGTCAGCAACTTCCACGAGGAATGCACCCGGCTGGCGCTGCAACTCGGCCGCGAACTGCTGCTGGCAGCGATTCACGACGAAGCCTTCGATGTCGAAGCGGCAATAAAAACCCTGCGCCGCAAGGTTGACCGCAAGTATCTCGGCCCCTCCACCGCCGCCATCGTCGACGCCGCCGAAGCGCGCAAGATCCCGCACATCCGCCTGCTCGACGACGGCAACCTGGTGCAGCTCGGCTACGGCGCCGCGATGCGCCGCATCTGGACCGCCGAAACCGATGCCACCAGCGCCATCGCCGAAACCATCTCGCGCGACAAGGACCTGACCAAGGAACTGATCTCCTCGGTCGGCGTGCCGGTCCCCGAAGGCCGCGAGGTCGACGATGCCGACGATGCCGTCGCCGCCGCCGAGGACATCGGCTACCCGGTGGTCGTCAAGCCGACCGACGGCAATCACGGCCGCGGCGTGTTCATCGATCTGGTCACGCCGGAAGCCGTCCGCAAGGCCTACCCGATCGCCGCCGAGGAAGGCTCCGGCGTGCTCGTCGAACGCTCGATCCAGGGCATCGAACACCGCCTGCTGATCGTCGGCGGCAAGCTGGTCGCCGCCAACCGCAGCGACCTGATCACCGTGCAGGGCAATGGCCAGGCGACGGTGCAGCAACTGATCGACACGCAGATCAACACCGATCCGCGACGCGGCGAGACCGAATTGCACCCGCTGTCGATCATCCGCATCGACACCGCGGCCCGCATGGAACTCGAACGTCAGGGCCTGACCGGCGACAGCGTGCCGGCCGCCGGCCGCGAGGTGCTGATCCAGCGCAACGCCAACCACGCCTTCGACTGCACCGACGAGGTCCATCCCGATACTGCCGCCGTCGCCGCGCTAGCCGCCCGCGTCGTCGGCCTCGACATTGCCGGTATCGATCTGGTCTGCCAGGACATCTCGCAGCCGCTGGCCGGCCAGGGCGGCGCCATCGTCGAGGTCAACGCCGGCCCGAGCCTGCTGATGCACATCAAACCGGGCATCGGCAAGCCGCGTCCGGTCGGCCAGGCGATTGTCGACAATCTGTTCGGCGAAAAGGACACCGGCCGCATTCCGGTGGTCGGCGTTTCCGGCTCACGCGGCAAGACCCCGGTCGCCCGGCTGGTCGCCCATTTCCTGCACCTGTCCGGCAAACGCGTCGGCCTGGCCAGCAGCGAAGGCCTGTTCCTCGGCCGCCGCCAGGTACAGAAGAGCGATGCCGCCAACTGGGCCGGCGGTCGCCGGCTGCTGCTCAATCGTGCGGTCGACGCCGCCGTCATCGAAAATGGCGGCCGGGTCATCCTCGGCGAGGGGCTGGCCTACGACCGCTGCCAGGTCGGCATCGTCACCAACGTGCTGCCCGACGTCGAAGACCTGTCGCGCTGGGACATCCACCCGACCGGCGGCGAGTACTACACGACCTGGCGCTCGACCTACCGTACCCAGGTCGATGTCGTGCTCAAGTCCGGTTACGCCGTCCTCAACGCCGACGATGCGCAGGTGGCCGACTTTGCCGAGCTGTGCGACGGCGAAGTCGTGCTGTTCTCCAGCGACGCCGAATCGGCGGTGCTCAATGCGCATCTGGATGCCGGCAAGCGTGCGGTCTACATCAGCGAAAGCCGGATTTTCCTGGGCACCGGACAGGACGAAATCCGCCTGTGCCGACTGGGCGATATTCCCGCCATCGGCAAGCAGAAATCGCCGGAGACCATCGCCAACGTGCTGGCGGCGGTCGCTGCCGGGTGGGCGCTGGGTCTGACCCAGGACGTCATCGTCACCGGCCTGAAGACCTACGGCCTCGAACTGGCCGACCCCTTCGCACTGCTGCCCCGTCGTGCCCGCAAACCGGCCGCCTCGGCCAGTCAAATCTGATCCCAGGATTTTCCGCTCATGGACGTTTCCCGTATCCGAGCCCTGCGCGGCCCCAACCTCTGGAGCCGCCACACCGCCATCCAGGCCATCGTCACCTGCGACGGTGCCGAATGCGCGATTGCCGACCTGCCCGGTTTCGAGCCGCGCCTGCGCGCCCGTTTTCCCGAACTCGGCGAACTGATCCCGACCGACCATCTCGACACCGTGTCGATGGCCCATGCGCTCGAATTCGCCGCACTCGGCCTGCAGGCGCAGGCCGGCTGTCCGGTGACCTTCAGCCGCACCGCACAGACGGTCGACAAGGGGGTCTACCAGGTCGTCGTCGAATACACCGAGGAAGAAGTCGGCCGGCTCGCGTTCGAACGCGCCGAGCAACTCTGCCTGGCCGCGCTGAACGACACGCCGTTCGACCTCGAGGCGACCTTGAAGGAACTGCGTGAGCTCGACGAAGACATCCGCCTCGGCCCGTCGACCGGCGCCATCGTCACCGCCGCCGTCGCTCGCGGCATCCCGTTCCGCCGCCTGACGCAGGGCAGCCTGGTCCAGCTCGGCTGGGGCAGCAAGCAGAAGCGCATCCAGGCCGCCGAAACCAGCTTCACCAGCGCGATTGCCGAATCGATCGCGCAGGACAAGGAACTGACCAAGCAGTTGCTGCACGCCGCCGGCGTCGCCGTACCGATCGGCCGTCCGGTGGAAGACGAGGACGATGCCTGGGCCGCCGCCCAGGAAATCGGCCTGCCGGTCGTCGTCAAGCCGCAGGACGGCAACCAGGGCAAGGGCATCTCGGTCAACCTGACGAGCGAGGAACAGGTGCGTCACGCCTACCGCGTCGCCGTCGGTTTCTTCGACGACATCATGGTCGAGAAGTACCTGCCGGGCCACGACTGGCGCCTGCTGGTCATCGGCGACAAGCTGATCGCCGCCGCTCGCCGCGATCCGCCGCTGGTCGTCGGCGACGGTACGCACACCGTCCGCGAACTGGTCGACATCGTCAACAGCGATCCGCGCCGCTCGGACGGTCACGCCACCTCACTGACCAAGATCCGCTTCGATGAAATCGCGCTGGCCCGCCTCGCCGAACAGGGCTACACCGCCGACTCGGTGCCTGAACGCGGCGTCCGCGTCGTCCTGCGCAACAACGCCAATCTGTCGACCGGCGGTACCGCCACCGATGTCACCAACGACGTCCATCCCGATCTGGCGGCTGCCGCCGTTGCCGCCGCCCAGACGGTCGGGCTCGACATCGCCGGCATCGATGTGGTCTGCGACACCATGCTCAAGCCGCTCGAAGACCAGGGCGGCGGCATCGTCGAAGTGAATGCCGCGCCCGGCCTGCGCATGCACCTTGCCCCGTCCTTCGGCAAGGGCCGCCCGGTCGGCGAGGCGATCATCGGCATGATGTATCCGGACGGCCCCGACGGCAAAGCCGACAACGGCCGCATCCCGGTCGTCGCGGTCACCGGTACCAACGGCAAGACAACAACCAGCCGCCTGATCGGCCGCATCTTCGAACAAAACGGCTTGCGCGTCGGCATGACCAGTACCGACGGCATCTACGTCCAGAACCAGCGGATCGACGACGGCGACTGCTCCGGCCCACGCAGCGCACGCAACGTGCTGGCACACCCGGATGTCGATGCCGCCGTACTTGAAACGGCACGCGGCGGTCTGTTGCGCGAAGGCCTCGGCTTCGACATGTGCGACGTCGCCGTGGTCACCAACATCGGCCTGGGTGATCACCTCGGCCTCAACTACATCACCACCGTGCACGATCTGGCGGTGATCAAGCGGGTCATCGTCGAGAACGTCGCGCCGAGCGGCACCGCCGTGCTCAATGCCGCCGATCCGGTGGTTGCCGCCATGGCACGGCACTGCCCGGGCAACGTCACCTTCTTCGCGCTCGATGCGAACAATCCGGTGTTGTCCACCCACCGCGCCCAGGGCAAGCGCGTGCTCTACGTCGAAAAGGACGAGATCGTCTGCAGCGAGGGCCGCAAGAAGCATCGCATTCCGCTGGCCGGCATTCCGCTGACCCGCAACGGCACGATCGGCTTCCAGGTCGAGAACGTGATGGCCGCTGTCGCCACCGCCTGGGCACTCGGCTACGAGTGGACGAGCATCGAGCAAGCCATTTCCGGCTTTGTCAGCGACAGCGCCACCGCCCCCGGACGATTCAACGTCTTCGATTACCGAGGTGCGACGCTGATTGCCGATTACGGCCACAACCCGGACGCCATGACGGCATTGGTCAAGGCCGTCGAGAACATGCCGGCGGCCACCCGTTCGGTGGTCATCAGCGGGGCCGGCGACCGCCGCGACGAGGATATCCGGCAACAGACGGAGATCCTCGGTGAAGCCTTCGACGAAGTCATCCTCTACCAGGACGCCTGCCAACGCGGCCGTGCCGACGGCGAAGTCATCGCACTGTTGCGCGCCGGCCTGGCCAAATCGTCACGCGTGCGTCATGTCGAGGAAATCACCGGCGAATTCGTCGCCATCGACACTGCGCTCGCCCGACTGGGTAAAGGCGACCTGTGCCTGATCCTGATCGATCAGGTGGAAGAAGCGCTGGCGCACCTCCAGCGACGCATCGTCGAGGCCGGCACCGCATGAACGACGCAGCCCCGGCAACGACCGGCAAGGTCTGGCTGGTCGGCGCCGGGCCCGGCGACGCCGAGTTGCTGACCGTCAAGGCCGCACGGCTGATCGAATCGGCCCAGGCAATCGTCTACGACCATTTGGTCGGCGAAGGCGTTCGCCAGCTTTTCCCCACCCGGGCCAGGCTGGAATACGTCGGCAAAAAAGCGGCCAAACACACGCTGAAGCAGGAAGAAATCAACGCATTGCTGGTCGATCTGGCCCGCCAGGGCATGCGCGTCATCCGCCTGAAAGGTGGCGACCCCTTTATCTTCGGCCGGGGCGGCGAGGAGCTTGAAACGCTGCACGCCGCGGGCATTCCCTTCGAAGTCGTTCCCGGCGTCACTGCCGCCGCCGGCTGCGCCGCCTACGCAGGTTTTCCGCTGACCCATCGCGATCATGCGCAGTCAGTCGTATTCGTCACGGGTCACCTGAAGGATCACTCGGTCAACCTGGACTGGCCCGCTCTGGCGCGTCCCGGCCAAACCGTCGTTTTCTACATGGGCATCGGCGGCGCACCGGAAATCTGCCGCCAGATGATCGCCCATGGCTTGCCACGATCGACGCCGGCGGCCGTTGTCCGCCGGGGGACACTGGCCGATCAGCAGACGCTGCTGTCGTCGCTGGGTGAATTGCCGCAACGGATCGCCGAGTCCGGCATCAAGCCGCCGGCACTGATCGTGGTCGGCAGCGTGGTCGGCCTGCACGAAAAACTTTCCTGGTTCGAAAACCGATGATCAAACTCCTGATACTGTGCAGCGCCCTGCTTGCCGGCAGCGCCCACGCCTATACCGCCCAGGAATTGCTGGAGGACTGCCGCCAGGCCGAACGGATGTACGGCGGCGAGAAGAACAGCGATCCGATCTTTGCAATGCGCAGCGGCCGCTGTATTTCCTATGTCGCCGGCTTTGCCGACGGTTACGCCGTCAGTGACTACCTGGCCGGCAAAATCGGCATGAAGATCAACGCTTTCTGCCTGCCCAATGACGACGATCTGTCGATGCGACTGGTCCGCGCGGTGGTGATCCATGTCGAGCGCGTGCCACCGAGTACCACCGCAACTACCGCCACGCTGGTGGCCGGCGCACTGGCCAAAGCCTTCCCTTGTCCGGATTCACTTGAATCGAAGAAGTGATTCGGGGATAATCCGGCCTCCACGCGCCCCGGTGGCGGAATCGGTAGACGCAGCGGATTCAAAATCCGCCGCTTAACGGCGTGCCAGTTCGAGTCTGGCCCGGGGCACCAAGGATGTGAAGAAAAGCCTGCGCAATGCAGGCTTTTCCGTTTTCAGCCGCCAGGAATCACCAGCACGACACGGCGGTTCTGCATCCGTCCTTCGACGCTCTGATTGCTGGCCACCGGCGCTCGACTGCCGACGCCGCGCACTTTGACCCCGACCGCCGGCAAGCCGCTGGCAATCAGGACATCGGCAACAGCCTGCGCCCGTTTCAGCGACAACTGCTCGTTGTGTGCGACGCTGCCCGTGGCATCGGTGTGACCATCGACCCGAACGCTGGGAATTTCCAGCTTGGTCAGCAAAGCGCTGATCTTGCCGACCGCCAGCCGGGCTTCCGGTGTCAGGACGGATTCGTTGGAACCGAACAGCAGTTTCTCGGAAGCGCTGAACTCCCAACCCTCGTCGGATTCGACAAAGCCTTGCTGCTTGAGCGCGGCAATCTGCGCCTCGCTCAGGCCACGCCGGGTTTCCGGCGCACTCTGACACCCCAGCAGCAACACGCCGCAGAACATGAACAACCCCATCGACAACTTGCGCATCAGGAAGACTCCTTTCCTCTGATCGTGCCGCGCGGCGGCGGCGCGACCGAATACACGCCGCGGCCCGCCCGCTTCGACTCATACATGGCTTCGTCGGCCTTTTTCAGCAAACCGGCGGCGTCGACCGCACGATCGGGGTAAAAGGCGATGCCGATGCTGAGCGACACATTGAGCATCCGCCCGGACGGCAACTCGATCGGTTCGACCATGCTCTCCAGCATGCCGCCCGCGATGCGCGCGGCCTGCGACAGATCGCTCAGCGGCGACAGCAGCACGGCGAATTCGTCGCCCCCCAGGCGCGCCACCAGATCGCTCTCGCGCACACGGGCGCGCAGACGCCGGGCGATGGCGCACAACACCACATCGCCGACCTCGTGCCCCAACTCGTCGTTGATCGACTTGAATCGATCGGCATCGATGAAGAACAGCGCGGCATGCCCTCCGTCCCGGTTCGCCGCCGCCAGCACCTTGCCCAGGCGATCCTCGAAACCGGCGCGATTGGCCAGGCCGGTCAGCGGGTCATGGCTGGCACGGTAGGCAAGCACTTCATGGTGACTGCGCATCTGCTCCTGCCAGCGTTCGAGTTCCGCCAGCAGGGCGTTGAAATCGTCTCCCAGATCGCGCAGCTCGGCGATCGCCGCCGGCGCGACCCGCCGCTCGAAGCGCCGCTCGCGGCGCGCACCGGCCGCCACTGTCGCCAGATTCTGCAGGGGCGCCGCAATGTCGCGGCTGGCCCGTCGCGACAGTCGGACCGCGACGCTGCCGCACAACAGCAACGACAACGCACCGCAAACGCCGGCGATCAACAGGAACATGGCCAGATCCCGGCCCGAGCCGAACAGTTTGACCATGCCGACATCCCGGCCATTGTGACGGATCGCCTCGACCGCCGGGTCGGGCAGAAAGGCCCGGGCCAGCAGGCTTTCCAGGAATCCCCAGCCGCGCGGCACGGGGGCCTGCCAGCGGGCGACTTCCGAGCCATCCCGGTCGGTGACGTAAGCCACCGACACCGGCCGGCTTTGGGTCATCTGCTCCAACGCCTCGAACGCCGCATCGCGATCGCCGAACACCACCGGCGCTTCGACTGCATAAGCGACCGAACGGGCGGAAAGCGCCAGGTTGTCGAGCATGTAGAAACGCAGGGCGATCAGGCCGAGCACGAACAACGACGCGCCAACCAGCAGTACGGCGATCAACGCCAGCCGCATGTTGGTCACGTGCAGCACGTCGGCCAGCGTCGGCAGTCGGTCCGGCGATGCCTTCGCCGTACTCACTGAGCCTCCTGCCGGCGGCGAACCAGTTGCAGGACCTTGGGATTGACGCGCACGGCGCTGCGCGAGATTGCATCGACGTTGACCAGCAGGCCAACCTCGCCGGCTTTCACGCTCAGGCAGAACATGGCGGGATCGGCGCACAGCGGGTCATTTTCGACCAGGGTCAGCACCGGCCGCCCGATAGCCGCCGCCAGCAAGGCGGCACGCTGGGCAGCGCTCAGCCCGGCCAGATAGAGCACGTCACAACCGGACAGCGCACCGGCATCGCCGCCGCCGACGCTCTGCAAGGTCAGCGGCACATCGAGCGCAGCCGCCAGTTCGCCGGCATTCCCGCTCAGATAGACCGGCTTGCCGGCAACGCAGAAACGATAGCTTTCCGGCGTCTGCGGCCAGCGCGCGTAGCCGATGATGCCGGACACCATCCGGGACACCTGCGCCGCGGGCTCGGGAGCCGCAGCGTCCGACGACTCCGTGCGCAGAACGCCGGCAATGGCCAGGCCGGCAAACAGGAGGGACAGGAAGGGAGCGAGAAAACGGCGCACGGAAACCCGATCAGGCAGGAAGGCGGTCGCCAGCGTAGCGACAGCACGTTTGCAGATACTTTGATGAGCTGATCATAACGTCTGGCAGCGGGGTGGGCAATTACAACAGCAAGCAATTGATTTTCCTTGCTTCCAGCCCGTATCATTCCGCCCTTCGCCGTTTTCCGGCCTCCGCCCTTCGAGCCATTTCCGCCATGACGTCGCTCACCGTCGACGATTTCGATTTCCCGCTCCCCCCGGACCTGATCGCCCAGCACCCCGCCGCCGAACGCGGCGGTAGCCGGCTGCTGCATTTGTGCGGTCAACGACCGGTCGACCGCAAATTTGCCGACCTGCCCGCGCTGCTGTCGGCCGGCGACCTGCTGGTCTTCAACGACACGCGCGTGATCAAGGCGCGCTTCTTCGGCAGCAAGGAAACCGGCGGACAGGTCGAAGTCCTGCTCGAACGCATCGTCGACGCGGAAAACGCCGTCGCCCAAGTACGCGCCAGCAAGTCGCCGAAACCCGGCAGCCGGCTGCGCCTGGCCGACGCCTTCGAAGTCGAGGTGACCGGCCGGGCCGGCGCCGCCGGCGAATTTTTCGCGCTGCGTACGGTCGACCGCGCCAATTGGTGGGAAATGGCCGAGAGCCACGGTCGACTGCCGCTACCGCCCTATATCGAACACCCGGCCGACGCCGCCGACGAAAGCCGTTACCAGACGGTCTATGCCCGCGAACCCGGCGCCGTCGCCGCCCCGACCGCCGGCCTGCATTTCGACGACACGATGCTGGCCACGCTGCGCGCGCAGGGCATCGCCACCGCCTTCCTGACCCTGCACGTCGGCGCCGGCACCTATCAGCCGGTGCGCGTGGACAGGATTGCCGATCACCGCATGCACAGCGAGCGCTTTGTCGTGCCCCCGGAAACCGCCGCCGCCATTGCCGCCACCCGCGCTGCCGGCGGCCGCGTCATCGCCGTCGGCACGACCAGCCTGCGCGCCCTGGAATCGGCCGGCAACGCCGACGGCACGGTACGCACCGGCGCCGCCGAAACCGACATCTTCATCACCCCCGGCTACCGCTTCCAGGTCGTCGACCGGCTGATCACCAACTTCCACCTACCGAAATCGACGCTGCTCATGCTCGTCTCGGCCTTTGCCGGCTACGACGCAATCCGCGCCGCCTACGCCCATGCCGTCGCCGAACGCTATCGTTTTTTCAGCTACGGCGACGCGATGCTGCTCGAAAGAAACGACCATGCAGTTTGAACTCCTGAAAACCGACGGTGGCGCCCGCCGTGGCACGCTGACGCTCAACCACGGCGTCGTCCAGACGCCGGTGTTCATGCCGGTCGGCACCTACGGCACGGTCAAGGCGATGACGCCGGCCGCGCTCGCCGACATCGGCGCGCAGATCTGCCTGGGCAACACCTTCCACCTGTGGCTGCGGCCGGGGCTGGACGTCATCGACGCGCATCAGGGCCTGCACGACTTCATGCAGTGGCAGAAGCCGATCCTGACCGACTCCGGCGGCTTTCAGGTGTTTTCGCTCGGTGCGCTGCGCAAGATTACCGAGGAAGGCGTCAAGTTCAGTTCGCCGATCGATGGCGCCAAGCTGTTCCTGTCGCCGGAAATCTCGATGCAGATCCAGAAGGTACTCAACTCGGACATCGCGATGATCTTCGACGAATGCACGCCCTACCCGGCGACGCGCGACGAGGCGGCGAAGTCGATGCGCTTGAGCATGCGCTGGGCCAGACGCTCACGCGACGAATTCGACCGCCTGGAAAATCCCAACGCGCTGTTCGGCATCGTCCAGGGCGGGATGTACGAGGACCTGCGCGACGAGTCGCTGGCCGGCCTCGACGACATCGGTTTCCACGGCATGGCGATCGGCGGCCTGTCGGTCGGCGAGCCCAAGGAAGACATGCAGCGCGTGCTGGCCCACGTCGCACCGCGCCTGCCGACGCACAAGCCGCGCTACCTGATGGGCGTCGGCACGCCGGAAGACCTGGTCAACGGCGTCAAGAACGGCATCGACATGTTCGACTGCGTGATGCCGACGCGCAACGCGCGCAACGGCCACCTGTTCACCCGCTTCGGCGACATCAAGATCAAGAACGCCCGGCACAAGACCGACACCGGCCCGCTCGATTCGTCCTGCACCTGCTATACCTGCCGGAATTTCAGCCGCGCCTACCTGCACCACCTGTTCCGCTGCGGCGAGATTCTCGGCGGCATGCTCAACACCATCCACAACCTGCATTTCTACCAGACGATCATGGCCGAGATGCGCGCCGCCATCGAATCGGGAAAACTGGAAGCATGGTCAGTCGCCTTCGCGCACGACCGATCTTCCGGCCAATGATAGAATCGCCCGTTCTGCAAATTTCTTATCCGGAGACAACCGAATGATCAGTCTTGCCCATGCCCAGACCGCTGGCGCAGCCGACCCGACGGGGGGTTTCATGCAACTGCTGCCGATGATCCTGATGTTCGTCGTGCTGTGGTTCCTGATGATCCGCCCGCAAATGAAGAAGGCCAAGGAACACAAGGCGCTGCTCGCCGCACTGCAGAAGGGCGACGAAGTCGTCACCGGCGGCGGCCTGGTCGGCAAGGTCACCAAGGTCGACGACAGTTACGTCAAGGTCGAGATCGCCGAAGGCACCGAAGTCGTGGTCCAGAAGCCCGCCGTCGCCATCGTGCTGCCCAAGGGCACGCTGAAATCGCTGTAATCCGATCCCGAAAGGCGGCTGCGGCCGCCTTTTTCGCTTCAAAGCTGCCATGAACCGATACCCTCTCTGGAAGTACGTCGTCGTCGCCCTGGCGTTGATCTTCGGCTTCGTCTTCACCCTGCCCAATTTCTTCGGCGAATCGCCGGCCGTCCAGGTTTCCAGCGCCAAGGTCACGCTCAAGGTCGACACCGCCACCCAGTCGCGTGTCGAAGACATCCTGCGCACCGCCGGCATCGCCCATGACGGCATCCAGCTGGACAATGTCGGCGTCAAGGTACGCTTCAAGGATACCGACACCCAGTTGAAGGCCAAGGACGCCATCGAGCGCGCCTTCAACCCGGACCCCGCCGACGCCCAGTACGTCGTCGCGTTGAACCTGCTTTCCGCCTCGCCGCGCTGGTTGACCGCCATGCACGCGCTGCCGATGTATCTCGGCCTGGACCTGCGCGGTGGCGTGCACTTCCTGCTGCAGGTCGACATGAAGGGCGCGCTTGAAAAACGCCTGGACTCGACTGCTGCCGACCTGCGCAGCCTGCTGCGCGACAAGAACCTGCGGCACGGCGGCATCAACCGCGACGGCGACCGCATCGTCATCAAGTTCCGCGATGCCGAGACCCGCGACGGCGCCCGCCTGCAACTGTCGAACAACGCGCCCGACCTGCTCGTCGCCGAAGCCGGCGCCGGCGATGACCTGCGCCTGATCGCCACGCTGAAGCCGGAAGCGCTGAAGAAGATCGGCGAATTCGCCATCAAGCAGAACATCAACACGCTGCACAACCGGATCAACGAACTCGGCGTCGCCGAGCCGGTGATCCAGCAGCAGGGCGCCGACCGCATCGTCGTCCAGTTGCCCGGCGTACAGGACACCGCCAAGGCCAAGGACATCCTCGGCCGTACCGCGACCCTGGAAATCCGCATGGTCGACGACACGCCGGGCGCGCTCGACGCCGCACTGGCCGGCAACCCGCCGTTCGGCACCGAAGCCTACGTTGAACGCGGCGGCTCGCCGCTGCTGGTCAAGAAGCAGGTCGTACTGACCGGCGACCGGCTGACCGACGCCCAGCCGGGCTTCGACGGCCAGAACCACGAACCGGCCGTGCACCTGACGCTGGATTCGGCCGGTGCGCGCATCTTCAAGGACATCACGCGCGACAACGTCGGCAAGCGGATGGCCATCCTGCTGATCGAGAAGGGCAAGGGCGAAGTGGTCACCGCGCCGGTCATCCGTACCGAGATCGGCGGCGGCCGCGTGCAGATTTCCGGCCGCATGACGACCAGCGAGGCCAACGACGTCGCGCTGCTGCTGCGCGCCGGTTCGCTGGCGGCGCCGATGGACATCGTCGAGGAACGCACGATCGGCCCGACGCTCGGCGCCGAGAACATCAAGCGCGGCTTCCACTCGACGCTGTGGGGCTTCGTGGCGATCGCCGTATTCATGATCCTCTACTACCAGATGTTCGGTTTCATCTCGGTCGTCGCGCTGGCTTCCAACCTGCTGCTGCTGGTCGCGCTGCTGTCCTTGCTGCAGGCCACGCTGACGCTGCCCGGCATCGCCGCCATCGCGCTGACGCTGGGCATGGCGATCGACGCCAACGTGCTGATCAACGAACGCATCCGCGAGGAACTGCGCGCCGGCATGCCGCCGCAGGCCGCCATCGCCGAAGGCTACGAACGCGCCTTCGGCACCATCCTGGACTCCAACATCACCACGCTGATCGCCGGCCTGGCCCTGCTCATCTTCGGCTCCGGCCCGGTGCGCGGCTTTGCCGTGGTGCACTGCCTGGGCATCATGACCTCGATCTTCTCGGCGGTGCTGATCTCGCGTTCGCTGGTCAACCTGATCTACGGTCGCCAGAAGAAGCTCGCCAAGGTGTCGATCGGCGCCATCTGGAAACCGGGCAATGTTGCGGTCGACCGCAAGAACTGAGGAAAAACGGTCATGGAATTCTTCCGCATCAAGAACGACATCCCCTTCATGCGCCATGCGCTGAAGTTCAACATCATCTCCTTCATCACCTTCCTGCTCGCCGTCTTCTTCCTGGTCACCAAGGGCCTGCACCTGTCGGTGGAATTCACCGGCGGCACGCTGATCGAGGTCAAGTACGAACAGGCCGCCGATCTCGAGAAGATCCGCGGCGCGCTCGGCAAGAGCGGCTTCTCCGACTACGCGGTGCAGAACTTCGGTTCGTCGCAGGACGTGCTGATCCGCCTGCCGCTGCGCGGCGCCCAGGACAGCGCGCAACAGGGCGAGGCGGTCATGCAGGCGCTGACGGCCGAGGCGCCGGGCGCCGATCTCAAGCGCGTCGAATTCGTCGGCCCGCAGGTCGGCCGCGAACTGGCCGAGAACGGCGCGCTGGCGCTGCTACTGGTGATCATCGGCATCGTCGTCTACCTGGCTTTCCGCTTCGAATGGCGCTTCTCGGTCTCGGCGATCATAGCCAACCTGCACGACGTGATCATCATCCTCGGCTTCTTCGCCGCCTTCCAGTGGGAGTTCTCGCTGTCGGTGCTGGCGGCGGTGCTGGCCGTGCTCGGCTACTCGGTGAACGAATCGGTGGTGGTCTTCGACCGCGTCCGCGAAACCTTCAAGAAGGTGCGCGGCCTGAACACGCCGCAAGTCCTCGACCACGCGATCACCAGCACGATCAGCCGGACCATCATCACCCACGGTTCGACGCAGATCATGGTCCTGTCGATGCTGATCTTCGGCGGCGAAACGCTGTACTACTTCTCGCTGGCGCTGACCATCGGCATCTGCTTCGGCATCTACTCGTCGGTGCTGGTCGCCAGCCCGCTGGTGATGTGGCTGGGCGTTTCGCGCGAACAGTTCGTCAAGCCGAAAAAGGCGGTCGCCGAAGGCGTCACCGACGATGGCGCCTGCGTCTGAGGCGTCCTGCGGTCGACATGAAAAAGCCACCGGATCCGGTGGCTTTTTTGTTTTTCCGGCCGGCGTTTCACCGCCGCCCGGATTTCACCAGGACGGTGTCGTCGCGGCAGGGGCCGGCGGCGGCGGGGCCGGCATCCAGGCCCCGCTGGCGCCATAGACCGCTGCTGCGGCAAGTATCAGCGCGACCAGCAGCGCAACAAAACCGCCGCCTTTCGCCGACTCCGCCGGCCCTTCGGTTTCCTTCCAGCCGACAACCATCGGCTTGACCAGGTTGTCCTTGCGGACATGGGCATAGAACACGATGGCCGCCAGATGCAACGCCACCAGCAGGATCAGCAGATTGACCAGCAGATGATGGAAGCCGGTCAGGCGGTCGCTGACCGCCTTGCCGACCAGATCAAGCAAGGGGCCGTTGAAGGCGATGTCGTCATTGGCAAACAGACCGCTCGTCACCTGCAGCGCACAAACCGCCAGCAGACCGAACACCGATAGCGCGCCCAACGGATTGTGCCCGGGACGCCGCCAGGCCCCTTTCAGGTAGGTCGAAATCTTGGCCGGCGTCGGGAAGAACTCGCCAAAACGCGCATAGGTCGAGCCGATAAAGCCCCAGACCACGCGAAAGACGAGCAGACCGACGATCAGCAGGCCGAGCTTGGCATGCCATTCGATCCAGTTGCCGCCGACCTGCCCGGTGATCACTGCCGCCACGATGGACAAGGCCAGCAACCAGTGAAAAAGACGCGTCGGCAAGTCCCAGAGATAGATGCGTTGACTGTTCATCCTAGACCTCGTTGTTATGGTTGTTTGAAACAAAAAGGGCGCCTAGCGGCGCCCCGGCTCAAGCACTGCGCCTGATTCCGCTCACTTGTTGCGGAAATCGTCGTGACAGGACTTGCAGGTGCCGCCCAGCTTGCCGAACGCGGCCTTGACTGCCGCGGCGTCGCCGGTGGCGGCAACCTTGGCCAGATCGTTGGCGGCCGCGTTGAAATCGCCGGCGATCTTGCCGACCTTGGCGCCCTCGGTGAACAGTTCCGGCTTGACCTTGGTTTCATGGAAACCACTGCCCTTGTCGCTGCCCGGCACATAGAGCTTGCCCATGCCGGAATTGGCGATCGCCTGGATCACGTTGGCCGCCTGGATCACTTCGTCCTTGTTATAGGCACCGTCGAGGCTGGCTTTGATGCGGCCCATATTCCAGCCCATCGTGGCGTAGTTCGCCTGACGCCACTTGATGGCGTCTTCGACCTTGACCTGGGCCTGCGCGGAAGCGGCCAGGGTGGCGGCGACCAGTGCGAGAGTCAGCTTGCTTTTCATCATGTTCTCCGTTGTATTGGCAAAACGCTCCATCCGAGCGGGACGAGCACGAAAATTATAGCCCGCTAATATGACACCCGCCGCACAGGATGCGCGGCGATATCGAAAGCAATTGTAAAAAGGCCGGACTTCAGACCGCGAACAGATGCTTGACGCGCAAGGCCGGCGAGCCGGCTTCGATCTGCAGCAGGCGAGCGATGTTCGGATGCTTGCCGGGGTTGGCGCGCTCGTCCTCGGTATGCTCGGCAAAGATTTCCAGGCCCTTCTTCGCCGCCTCGACATTGATCGAACCATAGGTCTGGGCAAGGTGGTTATACACGGCGAGCGAACCCTGGCTGCCGGCCTTGTTCTCGATCGACGCAACGATATTGCCGTCGGCGTCGAGCAGGTTGATGGCGGCAAGGTGGGAAATGCCGGGAAGTTTCTTCAGGTTTTCAGCAAATGACATGATCAATGAGTCTTGCGTTTGTTCAGGAACAGGCCGAAGCCCACGCCGCCGGCAAAGCTGGCCAGCGGCAGCAGCAACAGCGGCACCGGCAGGGATCCGGCATCGCCGGCCAGCAACGCGCCGGTCAGCACCAGCAGCCCGAATGCCAGGCCCAGCGCACCGCCCTTGAGGGCGGCATTGAGCGCCTGCGACGACATCAGATGCGCTTGGCCAGTTCGGCGGCCTTGCCGGTGTAATCCCAGGGCGTCAGCTTGAGCAGCTCGGCCTTGGCGGCTTCCGGGATGTCCAGCGTCGAGACGAAGGCCTGCATGCCTTCACGCGAGACGCGGGTGCCGCGGGTCAGCTCCTTGAGCTTTTCGTAGGCGTTGGCCACGGCGTAGCGGCGCATCACCGTCTGGATCGGCTCGGCGAGCAGTTCCCAGTTGGCGTCGAGGTCGGCCTTCATCAGGTCGGCGTTGATTTCCAGCTTGCCCAGGCCCTTCAGCAGCGAGTCGTAGCCGAGCAGCGTGTAGCCGAGGCCGACGCCCATGTTGCGGAGCACCGTCGAGTCGGTCAGGTCGCGCTGCCAGCGCGAGACCGGCAGCTTCTCGGCAAGGAACTTGAGCATGGCGTTGGCCAGGCCGAGGTTGCCTTCGGAATTCTCGAAGTCGATCGGATTGACCTTGTGCGGCATGGTCGAGGAACCGATTTCGCCAGCCTTGACCTTCTGCTTGAAGAAGCCCAGCGAGATGTAGCCCCAGACGTCGCGGTCGAGGTCGACCAGAATGCTGTTGGCACGGGCGAAGGCGTCGAACAGCTCGGCCAGCGCATCGTGCGGCTCGATCTGGATGGTGTAGGGATTGAAAGTCAGGCCAAGCGACTCGACGAAGCGCTTGGCGAAGCCTTCCCAGTCATAGCCCGGATAGGCGGCCAGGTGGGCGTTGTAGTTGCCGACCGCGCCGTTGATCTTGCCGAGCAGTTCGACCTGGGCGATGCGGGCGCGGGCGCGCTGCAGACGGTAGGCGACGTTGGCCATTTCCTTGCCCATCGTCGACGGCGTCGCCGGCTGGCCGTGCGTACGGCTCATCATCGGGATGTCGGCGTAGGCGTGGGCCAGCTCGACCAGCTTGGCGATGACCTTGTCGAGCGTCGGCAGCATGGCCTGTTCGCGGGCACCCTGGCACATCAGCGCGTGCGACAGGTTGTTGATGTCTTCCGAGGTGCAGGCGAAGTGGATGAACTCGCTGACCTTGACCACTTCGGCGTTGCCCTTGGTCTTGTCCTTGATCCAGTATTCGAGCGCCTTGACGTCGTGGTTGGTGGTCGCCTCGATGGCCTTGACCTCGGCCGCCTGGGCCGGACCGAAGCTGGCGACGAGGGCGTCGAGCTCTGCCACGGTCGACGGGGAAAAAGCGGCAATTTCCGCAAAATGCGGTTCAGCCGACAGGGCTTTCAGCCACTCGATCTCGACTTTGAGGCGGGCGCGGATCAGGCCGAATTCGGAGAAATGTTCGCGCAGCGCATCGACCTTGCCGGCATAACGGCCATCGAGCGGGGACAGTGCGGTCAACGGATTGAATTCCATAAAAAACTTCCTTGTCAGTCGAGCCCGACATTTTACCCTGTCGGCGGCATCGACGCGCCATACCTCGCCCGGCGATACGCTATAATCCGCTTTCCCCAATCCAAGAGCATGCGATGAAGCTGATCGGCTCCCATACCAGCCCGTTCGTCCGCAAGGTCCGCATCGTGCTGGCCGAAAAGAAGATGGACTACGAACTGGTGATCGACTCGCCCTGGCAGGACGAAACCGGCGTGCCGGATTTCAATCCGCTCGGCAAGATTCCCGTTCTGGTGCTGGACGACGAAACGCCGTTGTTCGATTCGCGGGTGATCGTCGAGCACATCGACAACGTAACGCCGAACAACAAGCTTTTCCCGGCCCCCAACCGCGAGCGGACCGAAGTCAAGCGCTGGGAAGCCCTGGCCGACGGCCTGCTCGACGCCGCCGTCAGCGCGTTGCTGGAATCCAAGCGACCGAAGAAGGAACAAAGCGCCACCTGGATCGCTCGCCAGCACGACAAGGTCGAGCGCGCGCTCGGGTTCATGGCGCGCCAGCTGGCGGAAAAGCCCTTCTGCATGGGCACTCATTTCTCGCTGGCCGACATTGCCGTCGGCGCTGCGCTCGGTTACCTGTGTTTCCGTTTTCCGGACATCCACTGGCAGGAAAGCCATCCGAACCTGGCCAAGCTCTACGACAAGCTGATGGCACGTCCGTCGTTCGCCGAAAGCGTGCCGCACGACTGAACCGCCGCACACGCCGGGCGAACCAATCGGGGCCCGGCGCTGTCCACCCGGTCGACACCGGCCGGAATCCTTCCCATGCACGACATCACCCGTTCCCTGAGCAGCGCCCTGTGCGCCCGCGATCGCGGCACCCGCCAGCATTGCGACCGCGTCGTCGAGCTGTCGCAGGAACTCGGCATCCACCTCGAGCTGAGCCAGCGCGAGCTGGACATGCTGAAACTCGGTGCCCAATGCCACGATATCGGCAAGATCGGCATCCCGGACCGCATCCTGCACAAGGCGGCGCCCTTCGATCCGGATGAACGGGCGGCAATGCAGGCTCACCCGGCGATCGGCCAGCAGATCGTGCTATCGATCGCCGACGAACAGGCGGTCGAACTCGGTCGCATCGTCCGCCATCACCACGAAAACTTCGACGGCAGCGGCTATCCCGACCAACTGGCCGGCGAAGACATTCCGCTTGCCGCGCGGATCATCGCACTGGTCGACAACTACGACGCGATGGCGGTCAGCCGCCCCTACCATGGCGGCCGCAGCCATCGCGACATCATCAGCATCCTGGACAGCGAGTCGCGGAAATTCGATCCGGACCTGCTGCACGCCTTCCGTCACCTCATCGAACGTTCGCCGCTGCGTGCGGCCTGAGCGCGGCGACGCTCAGCGGATCACCCCGCCACCGAGGCAAACCCGGCTTTCGTAAAGCACCACCGACTGGCCGGGCGTCAGCGCCCACTGCGGCTCGGCGAAGCGGATCGTGCAGGCTTCGCCGTCGACCGCCTCGACATGGCAGGGCTGGTCGCTGGTCCGGTAGCGCGGCTTGGCGGTATACACCCAGTTGGTATGTGGTGCCTGCCCGGACACCCAGCTCAGCTGTTCGGCAATCAGGTCGTCGCGCAGCAGCGCCGGATGGTCGTGGCCCTGGACGACGTAGAGCACGTTCTTCTCCATGTCCTTGCCGGCGACGAACCAGGCGTCGTGATCGCCGCCGCCGGGCTGGCCCTTCTCCTTCAGGCCGCCGATGTGCAGCCCCTTGCGCTGGCCGATGGTGTGGTACATCAGGCCGTCGTGGCTGCCCAGCACCTTGCCGTCGTCGAGGCGGCGGATTTCGCCCTGCTTCGGCGGCAGGTAGCGGCTGAGGAAGTCCTTGAACGGCCGCTCACCGATGAAACAGATGCCGGTCGAATCCTTCTTGGCAGCGACGTGCAGGCCCTCGCTTTCGGCGATCTTGCGCACTTCGCGCTTGTAGATGTCGGCCAGCGGAAACAGCGTCTTCGACAGCTGCGCCTGGTTCAGGCGATAGAGGAAATAGCTCTGGTCCTTGGTCCCATCCTCGGCCTTGAGCAACTGGAACTTGCCGTCGAACTCGCGCACGCCGGCGTAGTGGCCGGTGGCGATCTTGTCGGCACCAAGCTGCATGGCGTGGTCGAGGAAGGCCTTGAACTTGATTTCCGAGTTGCACAGGATGTCCGGATTCGGCGTGCGGCCGGCCTGGTACTCGCGCAGGAACTCGGCAAACACCCGCTCGCGGTACTCGGCGGCGAAATTGACCACCTCGACGTCGATGCCGATGACGTCGGCGACGCTCATCACATCGACCAGGTCCTGGCGCGACGAGCAATACTCGTCGTTGTCGTCGTCCTCCCAGTTCTTCATGAACAGGCCGATCACCTTCCAGCCCTGGCGCTTCAACAGCAACGCCGCGACCGACGAATCGACGCCGCCCGACAATCCCACCACCACGGTTCCCTTAGACATCGGGCCCAGCCCCTTTCTTCCAGTCATCCAGCGGCAGGATCACCGCTGCTTCTCCATTGTTGACGAACCAGCTGTCGACGACGAAACGCGCGCCGGCCTGCGGCCCGCCGGTTTCCTCGATCGTCGCTGACCAGTGATTGACGAACAGGCCGAGAAAATACCGGCCTTCGGGCGCCAGCACCCGATGCCAGCGCAGATAGCCGCGGCCGGCCAGCACCTCGAGCAAACGCGTGGTCGACGTCGAATGGTCGATGCAATCCATCTTGCCGGGCACGTGCCCGTCGTTGAAATTGCCGGCGCGGTCGTTGCGTACGTCCGATTGTTCGCCGGCCCAGCGATACAGCAGCCCAACCGCCTCGGCCAGCCTTTTTCGCTCATCGACGGGGTCGACCGCAGCCCGCAGCAAACGCCGCACGTCGCCGAGCTGACCTTCCGAATAGTGGATTTCGCTTTGCCCGAGGCAACCGTAGCCGTGACAGACCAGGACCGTCTCATCGGCGACCGCCACGGTCGACCACAGAAAAAGGCCGAAAAGGGCCGTCGACCGCAGCATCAGTCGTAATGCACCAGCAAGTCGAGCGGATAGTGCCGGCCGGCCAGCAGATCTTCGCAACAGCGCAGGATCAGCGGGCTGCGATGGCGCGCCTGCGTCGCCTTCACTTCGTCGAGCGTCAGCCAGCGGGCACCGACGATACCGTCGTCGAGCGGCCGGCCGGCCTCGTAGCCGCGCAGTTCGCCGCCGAACGCAAAACGCAGGTAGGTCAACGCCTTGACCGGATGCTTCCACTGGTAGATGCCGACCAGATGCGTCGGCCTGAAATGGTAGGCGGTTTCCTCGAGTGCCTCGCGGACCACCGCATCGACCAGCGACTCGCCCTCTTCCAGATGCCCGGCCGGCTGATTGAAGGCCAGCCCGGCGTCGGTTTCCTCCTCGACCAGCAGGAACTTGCCATCGCGCTGAACGACGGCGGCGACAGTAACGTTTGGCTTCCAGATCATCTGCTGCATCCTGCGCAAAAGCCGTATTTTACCCGGTGATTTGGGCTAAAATTGCCAGCTTTCACGAGAGCATCACGGAGATTTCCACCATGTCCATGTCGGATCGCGACGGTTTCATTTGGCAGGATGGCAAGCTCGTGCCCTGGCGCGAAGCGACCACCCACGTCCTCACCCATTCCCTGCACTACGGCATGGGCGTATTCGAGGGCGTTCGTGCCTACAAGACCGAATCCGGCACGGCGATCTTCCGGCTCAAGGAACACACCCAGCGGCTGTTCCGTTCGGCGCACATCTTCCAGATGCAGATGCCGTACTCGCAGGAAGAACTGAACGAAGCGCAGAAGGAAGTCATCCGCGCCAACAATCTCGAATCCGGCTACCTGCGTCCGCTGGCCTTCTACGGCTCGGAAAAGATGGGCGTCTCGCCGAAGGGCGCCAAGGTGCACGTGATCATCGCCGCCTGGCCGTGGGGCGCCTACCTGGGCGAAGACGGCATGCAGCGCGGCATCCGCATCAAGACCTCGTCCTACACCCGCCACCACGTGAACATCACGATGGTGCGCGCCAAGGCCTCCGGCAACTACATGAATTCCATCCTCGCCAACAACGAGGCGACGGCCGACGGCTACGACGAAGCGCTACTGCTCGATCCGGAAGGCTACGCCTGCGAAGGCGCCGGCGAAAACCTGTTCATCGTCAAGAACGGCACGCTGTTCACGCCGGACCTGACCGCCTGCCTGGAAGGCATCACCCGCGCCACCGTCATGCAACTGGCCGGCGAACTCGGCATCAAGGTCGTCGAGAAGCGCATCACCCGCGACGAAGTCTATTGCGCCGACGAAGCCTTCTTCACCGGCACCGCCGCCGAAGTGACGCCGATCCGCGAACTCGACAACCGGCAGATCGGCCCCGGCCACCGCGGCCCGATCACCAAGGCGCTGCAGGAAAAGTATTTCGACGTGGTCTACGGTCGCTCGGCGGCACACGCCGACTGGCTGGCCCACGTCTGAACCACCCACAGGGAGATCAAGATGTCCGACCAGCCAACCGTCGAAATCACCGCCGACGACCTGCCGCTGCACTGCCCGACGCCGAACGCGCCGCTGTGGAGCCAGCACCCGCGCGTCTTCCTCGACGTGCTGAAGACCGGCGAAGTCGTCTGTCCGTACTGCAGCACCAAGTACGTGTTCAAGGGCGAAGCGCCCAAGGGCCATCACTGACCCGGCACCGGCCGGCCTGACTGGCGGCGGACCGCAGGGTCCGCCTCTTCCCCATGAAAAAAGCCCTGATCGTCGCGCCCTCGTGGATCGGCGACACCATCATGGCGCAGCCGCTGTTCGCACGACTGCACGCCAGATACCCCGGACTGCGCCTCGACGCGCTGGCACCGCGCTGGGTCGCCCCGGTGCTGCAGCGCATGGACGAGATCGGCGAGGTCATCGACAATCCCTTCGGCCACGGCCAGTTGCAGCTGGCCGCCCGCTGGCGCCTGGCCCGCACGCTGACGATGCGCGGTTACGAGGCGGTCTGGGTCCTGCCCAATTCGCTGAAATCGGCGCTGATTCCCTTTCTGGCCGGCATTCCGACGCGCATCGGCTTCAAGGGAGAGGCCCGCTACGGCCTGCTCAACGTCCGTCACCATCTGGATGAAAACGCGCTGCCGTTGATGGTCGAGCGCTTCGCGCAACTGGCGCAGACACCGGGCGAGCCCCTGCTCCGCCCGGTTTCCCACCCGATCCTGCGGTCGACCGCGGCAACCCGGCAAAAAACCCTGGACGAACTCGGCATGACGCCGCCCGCGCGGATCGTCGCCTTCTGCCCCGGCGCCGAATACGGCCCGGCCAAACGCTGGCCGGCCACCCACTTTGCCGAACTGGCCCGCCGCCTGGCCGGCGAAGGCTGCGCCATCTGGCTGTTCGGCTCGCCGAAGGATCATGCCGTCGCAGAGGAAATCGCCCGTCTGGCGCCCGGTTGCTGCACCAACCTGTGCGGCAGCACGCGCCTCGACCAGGCGGTCGACCTGCTGGCACTGGCCGATCTCGTGGTCTGCAACGATTCCGGGCTGATGCACGTCGCGGCTGCGGTCGACCGGCCGATCGTCGCGCTTTACGGCTCGTCGTCGCCCGGCTTCACGCCGCCGCTGTCCGAGCGGGCCAGCATCCTCAGCCTGCAACTCGACTGCAGCCCGTGCTTCAAGCGCGAGTGCCCGCTGGGCCATCTCGATTGTCTGAACCAACTGACGCCGGCCAGCGTACTCGCCGCCTGCCGGCAATGGATGCCACCATGCCCCTGACGCTCAATCTCGCGACCCCGGAAGACGTCGAACGAGCCTTCTACGACGCCCTCTCCCACGGCGATGCCGACCTGCTGATGCCGCTGTGGTGCGAAGACGAGGAAACCGTCTGCGTGCATCCGACCGGCGTCCGACTGAGCGGCACCTCACCGATCCGCGAGAGCTGGCAAGCCATCTTCGCCAGCGCCAGGCTGCGCGTGGAGCCGGAATTGGTCGGCCACTGGCAGGGCAGCATCATGGCCGTCCACCACCTGACCGAAATCCTGTTCGTCGGCGACGACCCGAGCCCGCACGGCCCGTTGTACGTCACCCACGTGTACATGCGCGGCCCGCACGGCTGGCGGCTGGTCTGCCGCCATGCATCGGCCGCCGACGACGGCCAGCACGCGATGGACGAAGCGATTCCGCACACCCTGCACTGACATGCAGCCGCCGCCGGACTATCGCGCCCCCGGCTGGTTGCCCGGCGGCCACGCGCAGACGCTGTGGCCGCTGCTGATCAAGCCTCGGCCGCTGCCGCTGCGCCGCGAGCGCTGGACGACGCCGGACGACGATTTCATCGATGTCGACTTCGTCGATGCTACGGTCGACGCCCCGACCCTGGTACTTTTCCACGGCCTGGAAGGCTCGTCGCGCAGCCATTACGCGATCTCCGTCGCGCTCGCTTGCCAAGCCCTCGGCTGGCGCCTGCTGCTGCCGCATTTCCGCGGCTGCTCCGGCGAACTGAACCGTCGGCCGCGCGCCTACCATTCCGGCGACAGTGCGGAAATCGACTGGATTCTGCGGCGCACCCGGGACAATGTCGCCGGTGGCCGGATACACGCTGCCGGTGTCTCGCTCGGCGGTAATGCGCTGCTCAAATGGGCCGGTGAACAAGGCGCGGCGGCAGCCAATGTGGTCAGCGGCGTCGCCGCCTTCTGCGCTCCGCTCGATCTGGCCGCCTGCGGCCATCACCTGGCACGCGGCTTCAATCGCATCTACACGCAACATTTCCTGAACACCCTGAAACGCGGCGCCGGCGAGCGGCTGCAACGCTTTCCCGGCCTGTTCGACGAAAGCCGGATGCGCCAGGCGCGTACCTTGTGGGATTTCGACGATGCGGTGACCGGGCCGATCCACGGTTTCGCCGGCGCCGACGACTACTGGCAGCAAAGTTCAGCCAAGGCCTGGCTGAAATCCGTCGCCGTACCGGCGCTTGCGGTCAACCCGAAAAACGACCCGTTTTTGCCGGCCAGCCATCTGCCGGATGCCAGCCAGGTGGCGGCCAGCGTCCGCCTGGAGCAACCGGCCGGCGGCGGCCACGTCGGTTTCGTCGGCGGTTCGCTGCCGGGAACACTGGACTGGCTCCCCCAAAGGCTTTTACACTTCTTCAGATTTGAAACGTCATAAGCCCCCATCATGAGCCAACTCCCCGCAGAAATCTTCAAGGCCTACGACATTCGTGGGATCGTCAACAAATCGCTGACCGCCGATGTCGTCCGGCAGGTCGGCCAGGCGCTCGGTTCGCTGGCGCTGGAACAGGGCCAGACGGCGATCGCCGTCGGCCGCGATGGTCGCCTGTCCGGCCCGGAGCTGGCCGGTGCGCTGATGGACGGCATCGTGTCCACCGGCTGTGACGCCATCGACGTCGGTTGCGTGCCGACGCCGGTCACCTACTTTGCCGCCTACGAACTCGGCTGCCACTCCTGCGTCTCGGTCACCGGCAGCCACAACCCGCCCGACTACAACGGCCTGAAGATGGTGATCGGCGGCACCACGCTGGCCCTCGACGCGATTCAGGACCTGAAGAAGCGCATCGAAGCCGGCAACCTGAAAACCGGCAATGGCCAGAAGCGCAGCGCCGACGTGCTCGACGCCTACGTCGACAAGATCGTCGGCGACGTCAAGCTGGCCCGCCCGCTGAAGATCGTCATGGATTGCGGCAACGGCGTCGCCGGTGCGATCGCCCCCGAACTCTTCAAGCGTCTGGGCTGCGAGATCCTGCCGCTGTACTGCGACGTCGACGGCAACTTCCCGAACCATCACCCGGACCCGTCGAAGCCGGAAAACCTCGCCGACGTCGTCCAGGCGCTCAAGGACAGCGACGCCGAAATCGGCATCGCCTTCGACGGCGACGGCGACCGCCTCGGCGTCGTCACCAAGGACGGCGAGATCATCTACCCCGACCGCCAGTTGATGCTGTTCGCCGCCGACGTGCTGTCGCGCGTCCCCGGCGGCACCATCATCTACGACGTCAAATGCACGCGTCTGCTGGGGCCGTGGATCACGCAGCACGGCGGCGTACCGCTGATGTGGAACACCGGCCACGCGCTGGTCAAGGCCAAGCTGAAGGAAACCGGTGCGCCGCTGGCGGGCGAGATGTCCGGCCACACCTTCTTCAAGGAACGCTGGTACGGCTTCGACGACGGTCTGTACACCGGCGCCCGCCTGCTGGAGATTCTCAGCCGCTCGGCCGACGTCAATGCGCCGCTGAAAACCCTGCCGAACTCGCCGTCGACCCCGGAACTCAACATCAAGATGGCCGAGGGAGAACCCTTCGCGCTGATCGACAAACTAAAGGCCGAAGGCCGCTTCGACGGCGCGGAACAAATCATTACCATCGACGGCGTGCGCGTAGAATATAAAGACGGTTTCGGCCTGGCCCGGCCGTCGAATACGACGCCGGTCGTGGTACTGCGTTTCGAGGCGGACAACGCCGAAGCCCTGACGCGCATCCAGGCCGGTTTCCGTTCGGCCCTGAACTCAGTGTGGCCGGGGATACAGTTGCCTTTTTAAGGAGAAATCGTGAGCAACGCCGCCGATCAGCTATATCTGGGACGCCAACCCATCCTCGATCGCGATCAGCGGCTTTATGCTTATGAACTTCTCTTCCGCAACGGCAGCACCAACGCGGCGGAAGTGACCGACGGCGTGCAGGCGACGGCGACCGTGATCGCCAACGCCTTTGCCGAACTCGGCGTCGAAGCCGCGCTCGGCGACTGCCGTGGCTTCATCAATGTCGACGAGCAGTTCCTGTTCAGCGATCTGCTTGAATTGCTGCCACGCCAGTCGGTCGTTCTCGAAATCCTGGAAACCGTACCGCCGACGCCGGCCGTCATCGAGCGCTGCAAGGCGCTCAAGGCCGCCGGCTTCACGCTGGCGCTGGACGATGTGATCCAGCTCGAGCCGCAATACGCCGAACTGCTCGCCCAGGTAGACGTGGTCAAGGTCGATATCCAGCCGCTCAGCCGCATCCAGCTGATGCAACTGGCGATGAAACTGAAACCCACCGGCAAACTGCTGCTGGCCGAAAAGGTCGATTCGCGGGAACAGATGGAGCAGTGTCTGAAACTCGGTTTTTCGCTGTTTCAGGGCTATTACTTCGCCAAGCCGACGATCATCGCCGGCAGGAAGCTCGACCATTCCCAGATGTCGCTGATGAAGCTGATGGGCCTGCTGCTATCGGATGCCGACACCGGCGAGATCGAGAAGGCACTGAAGCCGGAGCCCGGTCTTACGGTCAACCTGCTGCGCATGACCAATTCGGTCGGCGCCGGCACCAGCGAGACGATCACTTCGCTGGGCCACGCCATCACCGTGCTCGGCCGCCGGCAGTTGCAACGCTGGCTGCAACTGCTGGTTTTCTCGTCCGGCAACCAGAACGGCACCGGCAGTCCGCTGCTGCTGCTGGCCGCCACCCGTGGCCGGCTGATGGAATTGCTGGCCGGCGAGCTGCATGCCGGCGACCATGCGTTCTCCGACCAGGCCTTCATGGTCGGCATCATGTCCTTGATGCCGGCACTGGTCGGGCTGCCGATCGAGGAAATCGTTGCCCCCCTGGGTATCGGCGACGACCTGAAAGAAGCCTTGTGCAACGGCGACGGCGAACTCGGGGCGCTGCTCGCACTGGCCGAAAGCAGCGAGGATGGCGACCTGTCCGGACTGAGCGACGTACTGGACAGGCTGCCGGGAATCGGCCCCAAGGCGCTCAACCGCGCCCAGGCGGACGCCCTGCAATGGGCCGGCCAGATCGGCCGGGAGCGCGCCGGCTGACCTTCGGCAGTTACAAAAGCAAGACACGACGGCGACAGGCGGAATACCGAATGTCGCCGACGATCCGGCACAATGGGCACTATCCCCAACGACAGATCGCGCCATGAACGAACACTACATCGGCTTCAACCCGCAACCGAACGGCCGTCAGGCATCGTTGCCGGCACGCATCATCGCCTTCCTGATCAGCGCTGCGCTGCTCGTGCTCGGCGTGATGTTCTCGGTCGTCGCGCTGGCCATCGCAGCGGTGATCGCGGTGGCGCTGGCCGGCTGGTTCTGGTGGAAGACGCGGGCACTGCGCAAGGCGATGCGCGACGCCGCAAGCGAGCGCGGGCAGCCCTCGGCGGAAAGCCCCGGCCGCCCGGCAAGTGCAGCCGATCCCGCCGTGATCGAGGGCGAATTCGTCAGAGAAAGCGACGATTCGCCCGGTCGACCGCGCTGATCAGCGCATTTTCGGGTTGAGCGAACCCCGGTTGTAATCCTTGTCGCCCGGCATCACGTAGCGCCCGAAACCGCCGATCACCAGCCCTTGCGATTCGACCGGCCGGGTCTTGTTTTCCGGGAATTCGGCCGCCACCTTCTGCGCCTCGGCGGCTTTTGCGGCATCGACGTATTCCCAGCGGCCGTTGGGGAAAAGTCGCACTTTCTGACCGTCGAGCGTCGTCGCATCCAGCGGCGTGCGGTCGAGATCGGCGGCCAGCGCCGGCGCGGCGGCCAGCGCAGCGATCAACAGCAGGCGTTTCACAGCTTGCCCTCCACCCAGGCCTGAACCGAAGCCAGCGCCGCCGGCAGGTTTTCCGGCTGCGTGCCGCCGGCCTGCGCCATGTCCGGACGCCCGCCGCCCTTGCCACCGACCTGCTGGGCGACCATGTTGACCAGTTCGCCGGCCTTGACCTTGGCGGTCAGGTCGGCGGTGACGCCGGCGATCAGCGTCACCTTGCCGTCGGCCACCGAAGCGAGCAGGATCGCCGCCGACTTCAGCTTGTCCTTGAGCTTGTCCATGGTCTCGCGCAGCGTCGCCACGTCGGCGCCTTCCAGCGTTGCCGCCAGGACTTTCGCCCCCTTGACCTCGACCGCGCCGGCAGCCAGGTCGTCGCCCTGCGCGGCGGCCAGCTTGGACTTCAGGCGGGCCAGTTCCTTTTCCAGCGAACGGACGTTGTCGAGCATGCCGGCGATGCGCTCGGCGATGTCGTCCGGCTGCGTCTTGAGCAGCGCCGAGATGCCGGCGACGCGCGTCGCCTGCTCCTGCACCCAGGCCAGCGCGTTGGTACCTGTAATTGCCTCGACGCGACGCACGCCGGCGGCGACGCCGGCTTCCGAGACGATCTTGAACAGGCCGATATCGCCGCTGCGGCTCACGTGCGTGCCGCCGCACAGTTCCTTGGAAGAACCGATGGCGACGACGCGCACTTCATCGCCGTACTTCTCGCCGAAGAGCATCATCGCGCCCGACTTCTGGGCGTCTTCGAGCCCCATCACCCGGCTGTCGGTAGCGGCGTTGGCAAGAATCTCGGCATTGACGATTTCCTCGACCTCGCGCAGCTCTTCCGCGGTCAACGGCGAATTATGGGCAAAATCGAAACGGGTCTTGTCCGGATCGACCTGCGAACCCTTCTGCTGGACGTGGGCGCCGAGCACTTCGCGCAGCGCCTTGTGCATCAGGTGGGTGACCGAATGGTTGCGGGCAGTGGCGGCGCGGGCGACGGCATCGACGCGGGCAGCCACTTCCTGGCCGACGGCCAGCTTGCCGGTCTTGAGGATGCCGTGGTGGCCGAACACCGCAGCCTGGATCTTCAGCGTGTCCTCGACCGCGAAGATGCCGCCGACGCCCTTGAGCTCGCCGCGGTCGCCGCACTGGCCGCCGGATTCGGCGTAGAACGGGGTGTGGTCGAGAACGACGACACCGAGGTCGCCCTCGTGCAGTTCATCGACCGCTGCGCCATCCTTGTACAGCGCCAGCACCTTGCCCTTGGCTTCAAGCGATTCGTAGCCGTGGAAGGTCGTTTCGGCGCCGGCATATTCGAGGTTGGCGGCCATCTTGAACTTGCCGGCGGCACGCGCCTGCTCCTTCTGGCGGGCCATCGCGGCGTCGAAGGCGGCGGCGTCGACGGTGACGTTGCGCTCGCGGCAGATGTCGGCGGTCAGGTCGAGCGGGAAGCCGTAGGTGTCGTGCAGCTTGAACGCGGTTTCGCCGTCGAACACCGTGACGCCCTTGTCGGCCATCGCGGCCAGTTCGCCTTCGAGGATTTCCATGCCGTTCTCGATGGTCGCAAAGAAGCGGTCTTCTTCCTGCTTCAGCGTGGCGACGATCTTGGCCTGGTTTTCCTTGAGTTCCGGATAGGCTTCGCCCATCTCGCCGACCAGGTCGGGGACGATGCGATGAAAGAAGGCAGCGCGGGCGCCGAGCTTGTAGCCGTGGCGGATGGCGCGGCGGATGATGCGGCGCAGCACGTAGCCGCGGCCTTCGTTACCGGGAATGACGCCGTCGGCGATCAGGAAGGCGCAGGCGCGGATGTGGTCGGCGAGCACCTTGAGCGACGGCGAGTTCATGTCGGCGTCGCTGGTTTCGCGGGCGGCAGCGGCGATCAGCACCTGGAACAGGTCGATCTCGTAGTTGGCATGCACGCCCTGCAGCACGGCGGAGATGCGCTCCAGGCCCATGCCGGTGTCGACGGACGGCTTGGGCAGCGGATGCATCACGCCGGCCTCATCGCGGTTGAACTGCATGAAGACGTTGTTCCAGATTTCGATGAAGCGGTCGCCGTCTTCCTCCGGCGATCCCGGAGGGCCGCCCCAGTGCTGCGGACCGTGGTCGTAGAAGATTTCGGTGCAGGGGCCGCAGGGGCCGGTGTCGCCCATCATCCAGAAGTTGTCGGAAGCGTAGCGGGCGCCCTTGTTGTCGCCGATGCGCACGATCTTGTCGGCAGGCACGCCGACTTCCTTGTGCCAGATGTCGTAGGCCTCGTCGTCCTCGGCATAGACCGTGACCATCAGCTTGTCCTTGGGCAGCTTGTAGACCTCGGTCAGCAGTTCCCAGGCGTAGGTGATCGCGTCGCGCTTGAAGTAGTCGCCGAAGCTGAAGTTGCCCAGCATCTCGAAGAAGGTGTGGTGGCGCGCCGTATAGCCGACATTTTCCAGGTCGTTGTGCTTGCCGCCGGCGCGCACGCACTTCTGCGAGGTGGTGGCGCGCGTGTAGGGCCGCTTGTCGAAGCCGAGGAAAACGTCCTTGAACTGGTTCATGCCGGCGTTGGTAAACAGCAGCGTCGGATCGTCGTGCGGCACAAGAGACGACGAAGCGACGATCTGGTGGCCCTTGGCGGCGAAGAAGTCGAGGAATTTCTGGCGGATTTCGGCGCTTTTCATGAAGGATCAGCCCGGCGGGCTCGAAGAATACGGAACCCGTGATTTTAAAAGAAAAACCCACCATCAGGCGGGTTTGTGCCGCGGAGGCCGTGCGCCAATTCAACCGCGCCTGCGGTCAACCCGGCCGTTATGGTTGAAATCGTGCTGGCGGTCATGCTTCTGCCGGTCGATACGACGGCTCTGGACGTTCTGCGCTTCGTGCAGACGGAGGCGTTCCTGACGGGTAACGACGCCATCGGACTTGGCCCGGGCTTCCATGTTGTCAACATGCTGCTGACCACGCTCCAGGCGGTTGGCTTCCGGTGCGGTCAAGCTGCCGGAAGCGACGCCCTGTTCGATACGTTGCTCCTGATGGATGCTGCGCTGATCGACGCGCGGCGTTTCCTGGGCCATGACCAGGCCGTGCATCAACAGGGAAAGGGAAAGCGCGACGGCGTGTTTCACGGTATTGCTGGACATTTTCGGTCTCCTGGATCGCTGGCAAATCGCCTGAAAGCGATTAAAGCGCGACCGGCCAGCGAAATCACCCCTCGGGATGCAAGCTTTTGTAAGCGGAGATGTCCGCCGGAAACACCCCGGAAACAATTCGGGCCGGGAAACCTCCCGGCCCGACATTCAATCCCTGACTTGCGCAACGATCAGAACGGTTGCGACTTCTTCAGCAGGGGTTGGGCAGCCAGCACGGCATTGCCCCGGGTCACGGCGGTATCCAGCGCAGCCTTCGCCGGCTTCTTGTCGCCCCAGACAGCCTCCAGTTCCTCGTCGGCGATCAGGCGAACCCGATCGACATCGGCCACCCGCAGCGACGGCGCGAAACCGTTGCCCTGCAGCGACTGATAGGCGGCTTCCAGCGCCTGGTTGCCGTCCTTCAGCAAACGGCTGCGAACCGCCGCGCGCGCGGCGTCGGTCAGCGGCAGGCCACCGTAGGTGCGTACCAGTTCAATCTGGATTTCCGGGCTGAGCAGGAAATCGACGAACTTGGCAGCCGCCTTGTATTCGGCGGCCGACTTGCCGGCACCGACCCACAGCGACGGGCCGTCGGCCAGCGAACCCTTGCGACCGCCGTAGACGTCGTCGTGATAGGGCAACGGGGCCACGCCCAGTTCAACGCCCTTGGCATCTTCAAAATCGGCGTACTCGCGGGAATCGGTCGAAATGATCGCGCACTCGCCGGCGCGGAACTTTTCGCTGGCTTCACCCAGTCGACCGTAGAGCTTGAAATAGTTGGCCTTGGCCCACGTTGCCATCATCGCGACATGCTTGACCTGCGGCAGCGCATTGAAGATCAAGCCGCCCTTGGCGTCGGTGGCCGGCACGCCGGAAATCGCACTGACGTTGTCGATGTGCACCCAGACCGGCCACGACGAGGTGTAGGGGCAGGCATAACCGGCATCCTGCAACTTGTCGAGCATGCCCTGCATCTCGAACCAGGTCTTCGGCGCCTTTTCCGGATCCAGGCCAGCCTTGCGGAAAGCATTGCGGTTGTAGAAGAGCACCGGCGTCGAATAAAGCACCGGCAGGGCAACCAGACGACCGCGACCATCGATGACACCCGCTTTCAGTTGCGGCGCCAGGTTCAGCTTGAGCGGCGAACCGGCCTTCTGCATCATCGCATGGAGCGGCACGAAGCTCTTGCCCTGACTGAGCACATCGCTCGTCTCATAACGGCTGAACAGGTTCAGGGTGGCCGGCGCAGCCCCTTTTTCAAGGCGCACCAGCTTGATGGCGCTGCCGGTATCCCGCTGGTAACGCTCGACCATCGCCTGCAGCCTGGCTTCGTTGGCCGGACTCAGGTTATGGGCCAGGGTCGGCTCGACGGTTGCAGCAACGCTTTCCTTCTTGGGCGATGCCTTGGCCGGAGCCTTGGCCGCCAGCGCGGCCGTCGACGAGAAGGCCACACTGACGCAGGCGGCCACGAGGAAAGGACGGAATCGGTACATTTGCGACTTCACGGCGATGAGAAAGCGCGGATTATACGCTTGGCGGCCGACGCGAATTTCGACAGCCATGTTTCAAATATGGCAGAATCGCCACCATCATGATCAAGCGCCTACCGATCGCCCTTCTCGCCCTTGCCACGCTCGCCGGCTGTGACCAGGTCACGGCCCGACTGGGGCTGGAAAACCCGGCGGCCAAGGAAGCCAAGCAGGAAGACGAAGGCAAGGCCGTCGGCAGTGCCTGCCGCCAGTCCGGCCGGGCCATCGAGGATTGTTATTCGATCTACAGCTGGCTGCCCAAGGCGAGCATCTTCGCCGGCTGGCGCGAGATGGACGAATACATGCGCGACAACAAGATCGAAACGATCGTCCCGCAACTGCCGCCCCCGGAACCGCCCAGTTCGGTCCGCGGCAAGAAGAAAAAGGTCGCACCGCCAAGCGAAAGCGAAACGGAAGGCAAACCTGACCAGGAAAAGCCGGCCGGACAGCGCGAGGAAAGCGCCGAAAAACCGGCCGAGCCGGCGGCCAAGCATTGACCGCCACGGATCAGCGCAGACGAACCTCCCCACGATGAAACGCCCTCCGTTCCTCGACGGGATTCGCGGCAAGCTGATCCTGATCTTCGTCCTGATCAAGGTCGTCCCGCTATTGCTGCTGGCATGGTTCGCCTGGCATGCCGCGCAAAGCCTCGGCGACGACGTCTCGGACAAGGCCGGTGGCATGGCCGATGCCACGCTCGAGACCATCCAGTCCATCGGCAAGACCGTTACCGACGACTCGATCCGCGCATTGGACCTGCGTTCGCGCGAGGCCATCGAGGCGCTGACCACCGACACCGCGCGCAAGATCGCCGACTTTCTCTACGACCGGGACGCCGACATCCTGCAGGCCAGCCATGTCGAGCCCAGCGAAGGCGCTTACCGGCGTTTCCTGAGCGAGCGCAAACGCGCGCTCTTCCAGCACGGCACCTGGCGCCTGGCCGAGGATGGAAAATCCTGGGAGCCGGAAAAGGAACACGCCGAAGAAGCCCTGGTCACCCGCCCGATCCTGCCGGACAACGCCAAGGACTTTCATGCCCGGCCGCCCGAATACCTCGGCGAAAAGTCGATGCGTCCGCTATTCGTCGAAATGACCTACGTCGACCTCGACGGCAACGAAAAGATCAAGGTGACCACCGGCGACCTGACGCAAAAATCGCTGAAAAACGTCGTCGACCGCAACAACACCTTCGTCCGCGCCGAAACCTACTTCACCGAACTGAAAAAACTCAAACCCGGCGAAATCTATGTCTCCGACGTGATCGGCGCCTATGTCCCGACCGATGTCATCGGCCCCTATCTGCCGACCGCGCTGGAAAAGGCCGGCAAACCCTTCCATCCCGAGCAATCGGCCTATGCCGGCACCGAAAACCCGGTCGGCAGGCATTTTCGCGGCATCGTCCGCTGGGCGACGCCGGTCGTCGCCAATGGCCGGATCACCGGCTACGTGACACTGGCCCTCGACCACGACCACATCCGCCAGTTTTCCGACCGCCTGATGCCCACCGAGGATCGCTACACGCCGATCGCCGATGCGATCAATGGCAACTATGCCTTCCTCTGGGATTACAAGAGCCGCTCGATCTCGCACCCGCGCGACTACATGATCGTCGGCTACGACCCGGCGACCGGCCACCCCGCCACCCCGTGGATGGACACCGAGCTTTACGCGGAATGGCAGGCCAGCGGCAAGCCTTCCCACGAATTCCTGGCCACCGTTCCGCCGTTCCGCGACCAGAAGCTGGCACGCAAGCCGGCCAAGGAACTGATCAAGGCCGGCACGCTGGGACTGGATTGCCGCTACCTGAATTTCTCGCCGCAGTGCGACGGCTGGAATGCGGTCACCGAGCACGGCGGCTCCGGTTCCTTCGTGATCTTCTTTTCCGGTCTCTGGAAACTCACCACGGCCGCAGCCATCCCCTATCACACCGGACAGTACGGCGCCACGCCACAGGGCTTCGGCTTCGTGACGATCGGCGCCAACGTGGACGACTTTCACAAAGCGGCCACCGACACCGCCACCAAGATCAACCGCCTGATCGCCCTCAAGGATCTCGAGTTCAAGGCGCAGCGCCAGGACCTGCTCGACGGCATCGAACAGAGCCTGACGACGACAGCCGTCGGCCTGTGGACCTCGACGCTGCTGATGATCGCCGTCGTCATCGGCATCGCGATCTGGATGGCCAACCTGCTGACCGGCCGCATCACCTCGATGATCGGCGGCATCCGGAAATTCCGCGAAGGCCGGCTGGATCACCGCCTCGAGGTCACATCGCGAGACGAGATGGGTGAACTGACACGCTCCTTCAATGCCATGGCCGACTCGGTCGAGGAATCGTTCAAGCGGCTCGACGAAGCCCGCGAAAAGGCCGAGCAGGCCAGCCATGCAAAATCCGCCTTCCTGGCGACCGTATCGCACGAATTGCGGACGCCGCTGAACGGCATCCTGGGCTTTTCCGAACTGCTCAAGTCCGATCTCACCGATCCGAGCCATCAGGAATACGCCCGCATCATCCAGCAGAGTGGCGAACACCTGCTGAACCTGGTCAGCGAGATTCTCGATCTGACCAAGATCGAAGCCGGTGAGATGACCTACAACCGCATCGACGTGGACCTGCGCAGCTTCCTCGATGAAACATCCGCCGTCTATCGCAGCGCCGCCGAAGCCAAGGGACTGCCGCTGCGCCTGCTCCTCGACGATGCACTGCCGACGACGCTCCATACCGATCCGACACGTCTGCGCCAGATCCTGAACAATCTGCTGAGCAACGCGATCAAGTTCACGATTGCCGGCGAAATCGAACTCAAGGCCTTCCCGGTCGACGACATGATCGCCTTTGCCGTACGCGACACCGGCCCGGGCATCGCGCCGGAGTTCCATGAAACGGTGTTCGAAAAATTCAAGCAACTGGAGCATTTCCTGACCCGCGAACACGGCGGCACCGGCCTGGGGCTGTCGCTGGTCCGGCAATTGGCGGAGAATATGGGCGGTCGCGTGACGCTGGATTCCACCCCCGGCGCCGGCGCGACATTCACCGTATTCCTGCCCGTGGAGCAAGCCCATGAATGATTGCCTGGCCCTGGTTGTCGACGACCATCCGACCAATCGCATTCTGGCAACCGCATTGCTCGGAAAACTGGGCTGGACGGCGAGCGAGGCCGAAACCGGGGAACAGGCCCTGGCCCTGGCGGCGACCCGGCCGTTCCGCTTCGTCCTGCTCGACATCAGCATGCCCGGCGCCTCGGGCGAGGACATCTACCCCGAACTGCGCGCCCGCCTGGGGGCCGACGCACGCATCGTCGCCTACACCGCCCATGCCTTTCCCGAAGAACGGCAGCGCTTCCTGAGCGCCGGTTTCGACGACATCCTGGTCAAACCGATCAGCCGGCAGCAGCTCCAGGAAGTCCTGCCCGCCTGAACGGCGGCCACCCGATGCCGATTCCCCGCAAGCCTTTCCGACGCCACGCCGGCCGCCTGGCCATTGGCCTTTTTGCGCTACCGCTGCTGGTCCTGCTGATCATTGGCGCCGCCACCGAGTTCGCGGTGCACGAACTGGACCGCCGTACGCAGAGCGAGCTTCGCCAGGAAACCCTGCGCAAGGCGACCGCCATTCGCGCCGTACTCGAATCCGAGCTGAACGCCACCGCCTTCCTGGCCAACGGGATCGAGTCCTACGTCGTCGCCCGCCGGGGCCAGGTTAACGCGCATGAAATCGAAGCCATGCTGCACCTGCTTTACCAGCGCGGCCGCTATTTCCGCAACCTCGGCATCGCCCCGGACAACCGCTTGCAGTACGTCTTCCCCAAGGCAGGAAACGAAAAGGCCATCGGCGTCGATTACGCACAGATTCCGACCCAGTGGCCCGCAGTACGGCAGGTCATCGAGGAGGGCAAGGGGCGCCTGGCCGGCCCGGTCAACCTGCTGCAGGGCGGTACCGGGCTGATCTACCGTACCCCGATCTTCATCGACGGCGCCTACTGGGGCCTGATCAGCACGGTGATCGATTACGACAAGCTGATGAGCGCCATCACGCCGTTGCTGGTCGACAAGGATGTCCGCATGGCATTGCGCGGGCGCGACGGCGACGGCCACGGCGCCGACGGCGAAGTCTTCTTCGGCGACGGAGAACTGTTCTCTGCGGACACCCCCCGGCTGTCGATCGGCATCCCGGGAGGAAGCTGGGAAATGACCGTCGCCACCAACCAGCCGACCACCGAGCGCCATCTCGCCGCCCGCCTCGGCGGATGGCTGGTCGGCCTGTTGCTCGCCGGGCTGACGCTGGCCCTGATGCGCGCACTGCTCGACCGCACGCGCCTGGCCGACGACCTGGCCGGCCATCGCGACGAACTCGAGGCCACGGTCGCCCAACGCACCGGCGAGCTCCGGCAGGCCAAGGAGATTGCCGAAGGCGCCAGCCGGGCAAAAAGCGCTTTCATCGCCAACATGAGCCACGAAATCCGCACGCCGATGAATGCGATCATCGGCCTGACCCATCTGCTGCGCCGCGACCTGCCGCGACCGGAACAGGCCGAGCGCCTGGACAAGATCACCGCCGCGGCGGAACACCTGTCGGGCATTCTGAACGACATCCTCGACTACTCGAAGATGGAAGCGGAAAAAGTCCAGCTTTCTGCGGTCGACTTCCCGCGCGACAAGATTTCCGGCGGGCTGTCTTCGATGTTCGGGGAACAGGCCAGGCAGAAGGGCGTCGAGCTGAGCATCGACCTGTCGCGCCTGCCCGAGTTCCTGCACGGCGATGCAATGCGCCTGATGCAGGTGCTGTACAACCTGGTCGGCAATGCACTCAAGTTCACCGAACGCGGCCGCATCGCCGTCGGCGCCGAAGCACTCGGCGAGGACCGCTACCGTTTTTCGGTCAGCGACACCGGCATCGGCATGACCGAGGAACAGCTGACGCGCATCTTCGAACCTTTCGAACAGGCCGACAATTCGACCACCCGGCGCTTCGGCGGCACCGGTCTCGGCCTGGCCATCAGCCGACGCCTGGTCGAACTGATGGGCGGCGACATGAGCGTGGACAGCGCTCCCGGTCAGGGCAGCCGCTTCCACTTCTCCACCGTGCTGCCGGCGGCCGACAGCAAGGAAATGACCGCCACGCCGGAAAACGGGCTCGAGGCGGAGCGGCTCATCCTGGCACGACACCGCGGCAAATCGCTGCTGCTGGCCGAAGACAACCCGATCAACCGCGAAGTCGCCCTCGAACTGCTGGAAAGCGCCGGCCTGATCGTGACCACCGCCAACGATGGGCTCGAAGCCGTCGAACTGGCCGCCGACAACCGCTACGACCTGATCCTGCTCGACATCCAGATGCCCAGGCTCGACGGCACCGAAGCGGCCCGAAGCATCCGGCGCCAACCGGCGAACGTCGGCGTGCCGATCATCGCGATGACGGCCAACGTCGGCCCCGAGGAGCGCGCCAGCTGTGCGCTGGCCGGCATGGACGACCACCTGGCCAAGCCGGTCGACCCGGATCGCCTGTTCATCACGCTGCTGCACTGGCTGGATCGCAGAAGCTGAACCGGAGTCCGGCGAGGGGGTATAATGCCGGCCCATGTCCGACATCAACCCTGCAGCCGATCCCGCGATCGGCGCCCCGGCGGCCGAAGCCGCCCCCGAAACCACCTTTGCCGACCTCGGCCTCGCGCCTGAACTGCTACGCGCCCTGAACGACATGGGCTACAGCAAGCCGACGCCGATCCAGGCCCAGGCGATCCCGCTCGTCATCAGCGGCAAGGACATCATGGGCGGCGCCCAGACCGGTACCGGCAAGACCGCCGCGTTCACGCTGCCCATTCTGCAGCGCATCCTGCCCTTCGCCAGCAGCAGCCCGTCGCCGGCAAAGCACCCGGTACGCGCCCTGATCCTGGCCCCGACACGCGAACTGGCGATGCAGGTGTTCGAATCGGTCAAGGCCTACAGCAAGCACACGCCGATCCGCGCCCTGTGCGCCTACGGCGGCGTCGACATCAAGCCGCAGATCGCCGAACTGAAGAAGGGCGTCGAAATCCTCGTCGCCACGCCGGGACGCCTGCTCGACCATGTCGAATCGAAGAGCGTCAGCTTCAACTCGGTACAGGCGCTGGTCCTCGACGAAGCCGACCGCATGCTCGACATGGGCTTCATCCCCGACGTCACCCGCATCCTCAAGATGCTGCCGGCGCAACGGCAGAGCCTGCTCTTCTCGGCCACCTTCTCGGAAGAGATCAAGAAGCTCGCCGACACCATGCTGCAGTCGCCGGTGCTGGTCGAAGTCGCCCGCCGCAACCAGGTTTCCGAGACCATCACGCACCGCGTGCACCCGGTTTCCGAATACGGCAAGCGCGGCCTGCTGATCAAGCTGCTGAAATCCGGCGACATCCGCCAGTGCATCGTCTTCATGCGCACCAAGCAGGGTTGCTCGCGCCTGACCCGCGAACTGCAGCGCGCCGGCATCAAGGCCGACGCGATTCACGGCGACAAGAGCCAGCTGGAACGTATCAAGGCACTGGAATCCTTCAAAGGCGGCGAAACCGACGCCCTGATCGCCACCGATGTCGCCGCCCGCGGCCTCGACGTGGACGACCTGCCCTACGTCATCAACTACGAACTGCCGCATACGCCGGAAGACTACGTGCACCGCATCGGCCGCACCGGCCGGGCCGGCAAGTCGGGCAACGCCATCTCGCTGGTCAGTGCGCACGAAGTCGGCTATCTGGTCGATATCGAGAAGCTGATCAAGCGCCCGATCGAACAGGTCGAGGTGGCCGGTTTCGAACCGGAACCCGAATACGAATACCCGCCGGGCAACAAGAAGAAACGCCCGGCCGCGCCGGCCAAGGCGCCGCTGGCGCACAAGCCGGAACGTCAGGAACGCCACGACCGCCGGCCCAAGCGCAATCCGATGATTGCCGCCGACGGATTCGATTTCAGCAAGCCTTACGAAGCCGTCGACTCGCCGCGCGGCGAGGTACCGGATTCGCCGATGCCCGGCGTCAAGCCGGATCCGCACAAGCCGAAACGTATCGTCGCCGCGCTGCTGGGCGGACTGGGCCGCAAGGACTGAGGTTTTTTCGCCGGCTCAGCGTGTCGACCGCGGCACGAAGCCGGCCGGCGGTTTTGGCTTGGGCACCTCGATTTCGACCAGCCGCACGATGGCCAGCGACAGATTGTCGCCACTGCCCCCCGCCCGGGCACGCGCCAGTTCGATGAGCTTCTGACAGGCAAGACGCGCCGAATTGCCGGCCACGATGGCGCCCATCTCGGCATCCTCGAAATAGGCCCAGACCCCGTCGGAGCAAAGCACAAAGCTGTCGCCCGCGGCCAGCCGGGTTTCGGCAAAATCGAAACGCGGCTCGTCCTGGCCACCGAGCGAAGTCAGCAACACATTGCGATGCGGATGCACCGCGGCCTGCGCCGCAGTGATCTTGCCGCTGGCCAGCAAATGTTCGACCAGCGAGTGGTCGACCGTATGCGTCACCGGCGTGCCATTGCGGAAATGATAGAGCCGGCTGTCGCCACAATGCCCCCAGCTGGCCAGGCCCGGCTGCAGCAGCAGCATGACGCCGGTGCTGTGCGGATCCATTTCGTTCATGAACCGCGAAGCCTTGATCATCGTATGCGCCTCGCGCATGCTGTTTTCCAGCAGCCAGCGGCCGCTTTCGTCGCCGGGCGCGAAATGCTCGAAATTGGTCTTGGCCGTGTGCAGCACCTGCTCGGCCGCCAGCGCGCCGCCGGTATGACCGCCCATACCGTCGGCGACGACCGCCAGCGCAACGCCCTTCTTGCGGGGATGCGGCAGGATGGCGACCCGATCCTGTTGTTCGCGGCGATCGCCTTGATGCTGGGCGACGCACGCGTCGACGGCTAAAGCCATTCTTCCTCCTCTGTATCCGGGGAGGTTATCACGAAAGGCGGAGCCGCCGGGAATCAGGCGGCGCTGTTGTAGCGCTCGAGCACGACGTCGACGAACTCGGGCAGTGCGTCGTCGTTCAGGCCGATTTCCGGCAGTGCCGCGGCGCGGGCGGCCGGCCATTCCGGATTCGGCTGGCGTTGGGCGCGGGCGTGGATTTCCTGGGCCAGCGCCAGGATGGCCACCAGGCTGCGCGCTTCGTGCTCGCCCAATTCGGCCATTGCGTACTGGTAGCGGATCGCGGCGCAAATGAATTCCGGCAGGTGCCAGTGCCGGGCGACCAGATAGCCGACCACTGCGTGATCGGTATTGAACTTGCGGTCTTCCTCGCGCCAGTCGGTCCAGTGCCCCGGCACGCCCAGGCGCATTTCCTGGCAATAGGTCGGGAAACGCTGCAGCAACAGCGGCACGCCGCAAGCGTGGAAGATACCGGCCAGATAAGCCTGATCCGGGAAGACGTTGCAAACCGCGATACGCTCGTCGGCGATCAGCATCGCCAGATGCCCCACCGCCTGCGAACGCGCCCAGAACGCTTCGTACACCTGCCATTCCTTGCGCACGCTGAGCGCCGAGCTCAACGACACGGCCAGGGCCAGGTTCAGCGTCTGATCGACGCCGACGGCATGGATGATGCGCTCGACGGAATCGAAAGGCTGATGCGCCCGATACGCCGCGTTGCCAACCACCTTGAACAGCATGGCGGCGAGCCCCGGATCGCGCTGGATGGTCTCCGCCAACAGGCGTACATCGAGCCGGCGTTGCGCCACCAGCTTGCGCAATTCCTGAATCACCCGCGGCTGCGGCGGAATCTTCACGCCGCCTTCCAGCACCCGGCGCACGCGCGCGGCATTTTCCTCGTCCAACGTCCCGATCAGTTCGAGCAGCGATCCGCTGCGCTTCATGACAATGCCTCGTCGATCAATTCGATCCAGTGGCGGACCGGCGTCGCAACGCCGGCCTGCAGATGTGTCAGACAACCGATGTTGGCGGTGGCGATCCGTTCGGGCGCCCCCGCGTTCAGTGCGGTCAACTTGTTGTCGCGCAGCTTTTTCGCCAGCGCCGGCTGCAACAGCGCGTAGGTGCCGGCCGAGCCGCAGCACAGGTGAGCCTCGGCCACCGGCGTCAGCGTGTAGCCGGCGGCCTGCAGCAGCGGCTCGACGACGCCGCGGATCTTCAGCCCATGCTGCAGTGTACACGGAGAATGGAAAGCCAGCCGCCCGCGTTCGGCCGGGACCAGCAATTCGCCCAGGCGGGCGGCCTCGCCGGCGACGACTTCGGAGGGATCGCGGCACAGCGCGCTGATCGTTTGCGCCCTGGCGGCGTAGTCGGCATCGTCGGCGAGCAGGTGGCCGTAGTCGCGGACCTCGACGCCGCAGCCGGAGGCGGTGACGACAATCGCCTCGACCCCGGCTGCGACATGCGGCCACCAGGCGTCGATGTTGCGCCGGATGTCGTCGCGGGCCGCTGCCGGATCGTCGAGATGCTGGCGCACCGCGCCGCAACAGCCGGCCTTCTTTTCCTCGAACAAGGCGATGCCGAGACGGTCGAGCACGCGCGCCGTCGCCGCGTTGATGTTCGGCGCCAGCGACGGCTGGACGCAGCCGGCCAGCGCCAGCATGCGCCGCGGGTGGCGGTCGTTTTCCGGCCACGGCCGGCGCTCGGCGACTGGCGGCAGCTTGTCGGCGAGCGCCGACGGCAGCAGCGGCTTGAGCGCGCGACCGAGCGCCACCGCCGGCCCGAACAGCGCCGGTCGCGGCAGCACCGCCTTGAGCAGGGCGCGCGGCAGGGCCTCACGGAGCGGCCGCTGCAGCTTGGCCGCGACGACCTGGCGGCCGATGTCGAGCAGATGACCGTAGTCGACGCCGGACGGACAGGTCGTCTCGCAGGCACGACAGGTCAGGCAGCGGTCGAGGTGCAGGCGGGTCCTCGCCGTCACCGGCTGGCCTTCGAGCACCTGCTTGATCAGGTAGATGCGGCCGCGCGGCCCGTCGAGCTCGTCGCCGAGCAGCTGGTAGGTCGGGCAGGTGGCGGTGCAGAAGCCGCAATGCACGCACTTGCCGAGGATCTCGGCGGCGACCTGGCCGGCGCGCGTGGCGCGGTATTCGTCGGTGAGCCGGCTATCCATCAGAACTCCGCGTAAAGTCGGCCGGGGTTGAGGATGCCGGCCGGATCGAAGACCTTCTTCAGCCGCCGGTGCAGCGCAAGCAGCGCCGGCGCCAGCGGTGTGAACGGATCGACGCGGCAGCGCAGCGATTCCGGCGCCCGGTACAGCGTCGCGTGGCCGCCGGCCGCCGTCGCCGCGGCGCGGATGGTCGCCGCGTCGATGTCGCCGGCGTACCAGCGCAACGCGCCGCCCCATTCGATCGCGGCCAGGCCGTCGACCGCCAGGGCCGGCGCCGTCGATGGCAACGCGACGCGCCACAGCGGCGTCGCGGCGAAGGCCGGATGCGTCTGCTCACGGACCGAAATCCAGGTTTTTTCGGCGTCGACCGTCAACTCGCCGCCCAGCCGCCGGCGCGCCGCATCGACCGCTGCCGCCGCCCCCGACAGGCGCAGCAGCAAACGTCCGTCGTGCCAGAACGCCGCCGACAGCGGCAACGGCTGCGCGCCCCAGTCGTTCAGGCGGCGCACCGCCTCGTCGGCGGCGCAGGCGAAGGCCAGCGTCGTCTCGGCGACCGGTTTCGGCAGCACCTTCAGCGTCGCCTCGGCAATCGCGCCGAGCGTGCCCAGGCTGCCGGCGATCAGCCGCGAGACGTCGTAGCCGGCGACGTTCTTCATCACCCGGCCGCCGAAGTCGAGGACCTGGCCGCGGCCATCGACCAGCGTCACGCCGAGCACGAAATCGCGCACCGCGCCCGCCTGCATCCGGCGCGGCCCGGCCAGCCCGGCGGCCAGGCAGCCGCCGAGCGTGGCCCCGGTTTTTGCCGAAATATCACGGTCGACCGTCAGATTCGCCGAAAAATGCGGCGGCTCGAAGGCCAGCATCTGGCCATGCTCGGCCAGCGTCGCCTCGATCTCGGCGAGCGGCGTGCCGCATTTCGCGGTCAGGTAAAGCTCGGTCGGCTCGTAGGCGACGATGCCGCGATGGCCGCTCAGGTCGAGCACCTCGCCGGCCAGCAGACCGCCGTAGAAATCCTTGCTGCCGGCACCGCGCAGGCGCAGCGGCGTGCGTCCGGCGTGGGCGGCGCGGATCGCCGCGACGATCTCGTCCCGCGTCATCAGAAGCGCTCCAGGTCGGGGAACTTGAGTTCGCCGCGATGCACGTGCATGCGCCCGTATTCGGCGCAGCGGTGCAGGCTGGGAACCGCCTTCTCCGGGTTGAGCAGGCGTTTGTCGTCGAAGGCCGCCTTGACCGCGTGGAAGGTTTCCAGCTCGGGCGTCGCGTACTGCACGCACATCTGCTTGATCTTCTCGATGCCGACGCCGTGCTCGCCGGTGATCGAACCGCCGAGCGCCACCGACAGCTCGAGGATCTCGGCGCCGAAGGCTTCGGCTTTCTCCCAGTCGCCGGGCAGCGACATGTCGTACATGATCAGCGGATGCAGGTTGCCGTCGCCGGCGTGGAAGACGTTGGCGCAGCGCAGGCCGTATTTCCGCTCCATCGCGGCGATGGCCGCCAGCATCTCGGCCAGGCGCTTGCGCGGAATGGTGCCGTCCATGCAGTAGTAGTCCGGCGTGATCCGGCCGACCGCCGGAAACGCCGCCTTGCGCCCGGCCCAGAAGCGCAGGCGCTCGGCTTCCGACTGCGACACACGCAGGTCGCGCGCGCCGCTGGCCGTCAGTACGGCACGCACGCGGGCGATTTCCTCGGCGACTTCCTCGGGCGTGCCGTCCGACTCGCAGAGCAGGATGGCCGCCGCGTCGAGGTCGTAGCCGGCCTTGACGAAGGGCTCGACGGCGGCTGTCGCCGGCTTGTCCATCATCTCCAGCCCGGCCGGGATGATGCCGGCGGCGATGATCGCGGCGACCGCGTCGCCGGCCTTGGCGACGTCGTCGAAGGAGGCCATCACCACCTGCGCCAGCTCCGGTTTCGGCACCAGCTTCACCGTCACTTCGGTAACCACGCCGAGCAGCCCCTCGGAGCCGATGCACAGCGCCAACAGGTCGTAGCCGGGCGCATCCGGCGCGGCGCTACCGATCTCGAAAATCTCACCCTCGATGCTGACCATGCGGATGCGCAGCACGTTATGCACGGTCAGCCCGTACTTCAGGCAATGCACGCCACCCGAGTTCTCGGCGACGTTGCCGCCGATGGTGCAGGCGATCTGCGACGAGGGATCGGGCGCGTAGTAGAGGCCGTAGGGCGCCGCCGCTTCCGAGACGGCGAGGTTACGCACGCCGGGCTGGACGACGGCGGTGCGGCTGTCACGGTCGACCGCCAGAATCCGGTTGAAACGGGCCAGCGACAGGACCACACCCGCGGCGTGCGGCATCGCCCCACCGGACAGGCCGGTGCCGGCGCCACGCGCGACCACCGGCACGCCGAGCTGGTGGCAGGTACGCAGCACATCGACCACCTGGCCCTCGTTTTCCGGCAGGCAGACGGCCAGCGGCATTTCCCGGTAAGCGGTCAGCCCGTCGCATTCGTAGGGACGCAGGTCCTCGTCCTCGACCAGCAGGCAATGCGTCGGCAGCACTTGGCGCAGACGGCGAAGCAGGGTGGCGCGATCCGCCACGACGGGGGATTCGGAAGACATGCGGCACATTCTAAACGCCGGCTTCCGTTGTCGTCAGCCGGGAAAACCATACCCCGGCGGCTACGAAATTTAACCTTGTCACAAAAACCCGCGACCTATAATCGCCCGACCGTCGCGCCAGACGACCGGAATCAAGGAGAACCGCATGCCTTACTGGAACGAGCCGGCCAACCGCGCCCTGCTCGGCCGCCTGCTGACGGCACTGAACGCCCGCCTGAAGGACGCCCCGCCCGACGACACGTTCATGGTGGAAAACATCAACGTTGCCTGGTCGCACATCAAGGATTGCCTGGCCGAGGCCATCAACTGCGGCGACGAATCGCGCTGCCGGACGATGATCCGGCAACTGGCCGACAGCGACACGCCCTTCCTGCTGTTTGCCCACCAGTTCGGCATCCTGCGCAACCTGCTGGTCAAGGAAGCCCTGGAAACCGGCGACATCGCGCTGGCCCGCCAGGCGATCACGCTGTTCGAGATGATGGAGGAGAACTTTGCCGCCACCTATCTCGAGGTCTTCCTGAATCGGCTGGGCACCCGCAACCACCTGCGGCTCGGGCACATCCGCTCGCTCAGCGACAAGAACATCCTGACCTATTTCGAAAGCCATCTCGAATGGATCGCCCGGCTGGTCGAAGCCGTCGCCCGCCGGCAGACCGGCGCACTGCCGGAGCTGGACCCGAATGCCTGCCAGTTCGGCGGCTGGCTGAACGGCGACGGCGGCCGACTGATCCGCGACCGCAGCCACATCGCGCAGATCCGCCAACTGCACGAATCGATGCACAACGTGGTCGGCGAAGTCGGCAACCTGCTCGAGCACGAACGGGCCAGCGGCCCGATCTACGCGCTCCTGAAGAAAGCGGAAACTTTCTCGCTCGAACTCGGCAACGAAATCTCGCTGCTCAACAGCGTGATCATCATGAGCGTCTACAACAAGGATCCGCTGACCGGTTTCCTGAACCGCCGCTTTCTCGACCGCGTGCTGATCAACCAGCTGGAAATCGCCAAGGCCACCGAAGTGCCGTTCAGCGTGATCATGTTCGACCTCGACCACTTCAAGCGGCTCAACGACGAACACGGTCACCAGACCGGCGACCGGGCGCTCGAACACATCGCCGCCATCGTCCGCGACACCTTGCGCCAGTCGGACCTGATCTTCCGTTTCGGCGGCGAGGAATTCCTGCTCATCGCACCGTCGACCGCGCTATTGCCCGCCCGCGCGCTGGCCGAACGCCTGCGCGAGCGGATCGCCGCCACACCGCTGCCGAGCGCCCCGCAGGTATCGCTGAGCGCCAGTTTCGGCGTCATCGAAGTCTCGCCGGACAGCTACCAGGTGGTCGATGCCCGCCAGGTGCACGACGTCATCGCCGATTGCGACGCCCACCTTTACGCGGCCAAGCACGCCGGCCGCAACCGCGTCGTCTGACGCCGCCGGCCATCAGACGACCAGGATCGCCCGGAAGTCGTTGACGTTGGTCAGCGTCGGCCCGGTGACCAGCAGATCGCCGGTCCCGGCAAAAAAGCCCCAGGCATCGTGGGCGGCCAGGGCGGCCGGCAGCTCCAGACCGGCCAGCCGGCCGCGCTGACGGGTGCCGGCATCGACGAAGGCCCCGGCATTGTCCTCGCTGCCGTCGATGCCGTCGGTGTCGGCCGCCAGCGCGTAAATTCCTGGCGCACCATCGAGCGCCAGCGCCAAGCCGAGCAGGAATTCGCTATTGCGGCCGCCACGACCGCCGGCCGTCCCGAGCGTGACCGTCGTCTCGCCGCCGGACAGCAGCACGCAGGGCTTTTTTGCCGGAAAACCATGTCGACCGCAGGATTGGGCGATCCCGGCGAGCAATTTCCCGACTTCGCGCGCCTCGCCCTCCAGCGCGTCACCGAGGATCAGCGGCGCAACCCCCAGCCGGCGCGCTTCGGCCGCCGCGGCCTCGAGCATCTGGCGCGGCGAGGCGACCAGCCGGAAGTCGCTGCCGGCCAGCCGCGGATCGCCCGGTTTCGGCGTCTCCAGTTCACCACCGGCCAAGCGTTCGCGTAGCGCCGGATCGAGCGCAATGCGGTAGGCATCCAGCACCGCCAACGCATCGGCGGCCGTCCCGGGATCGCCGACCGTCGGGCCGGAAGCGATGACCGCCGGATCGTCGCCGGGCACATCGGAAATCGCCAGCGTCAGCACCGGCGCCGGCCAGGCGGCAGCGGCCAGCCGACCGCCCTTGATCGCCGACAGGTGCTTGCGCACGCAGTTGATCTCGGCAATGCTCGCGCCGCTGGCCAGCAGGGCGGAGGTGAGCGCCCGCTTCTGCGCCAGCGTCACGCCCGCGGCGGGCGCCGCCAGCAATGCCGAGCCGCCGCCGGAGATCAATGCCAGTACGCGGTCGGCCGCGGTCAACCCGTGCAACAGCCCGAGCATGCGTCCGGCCGCCGCTTCGCCGGCGGCATCCGGCACCGGATGCGCGGCCTCGACGATCGTGATGCGCTCGCACGGCACACCGTGCCCGTAACGGGTCACGACCAGCCCGGTCAACGGCCCCGGCCAATGCATTTCCACCGCCCGCGCCATGGCCGCCGAAGCCTTGCCGGCGCCGATCACGATCAGCCGGCCGCCCGGCCCCGGCGGTTCGAGTCCGGCCAGCGCCGGCGGCACGCAGCGCGCCGGGTCGGCCGCCGCCAGCGCGGCATCGAACAACTGCCGAAGCAGCCGGCGCGGATTATCGAAGTCAGTACTCACTGGCGCATCCATGACAGGCCCTCCTCGCTACCGGCCAGCGGTTTGTACTCGCAACCGACCCAGCCGGTATAGCCCAGCCGGTCGAGCAGCGCGAACAGGAAGGGATAGTGGATTTCGCCGCTGCCCGGCTCATGGCGGCCGGGGTTGTCGGCGATCTGCACATGGCCGATGCGGCTCAGGTTGTCGCTCAGCGTGCGCGCCAGATCGCCCTGGATGATCTGCGCGTGATAGAGGTCGAGTTGCACGCCGACATTGCTGCGGTCAACCTCGGCGCACAGCGAAAAAGCCTTGGCGACATCGTCCAGCCAGTAACCGGGCATGTCGATGCGGCTGTTGATCGGTTCGATCAGCACCGTGGCGCCGATCCCGGCGAAGCGCTCGGCGGCATGGCGCAGGTTGGCGACATAGGTGGCGCGCAGTTCGGCTTCGGCTATCCCGGCCGGACGCAGCCCGGCCATGCAATGGACGCGCCGGCAGCCGAGCGCTTCGGCGTAGGCCAGCGCCGTTTCCACCCCTGCGGCGAATTCGGCCCGACGCTGCGGCAGACAGGCCAGACCGCGTTCGCCGGCCGCCCAGTCGCCCGGCGGCAGGTTGAACAGCACCTGCTCGACGCCGGCGGCACGCAACCAGCCGGCAATGTCCGCAGCCGGCCAGTCGTAGGGAAACAGATATTCGACACCGGCAAAACCGGCGGCGGCAGCACGCGCGAAACGCGCCGGGAAAGGCGCGTCGGTAAACAAAAAACTCAGGTTGGCGGCGAACTTCGGCATGGCGGCGACGGTCTGTGCTGGGGCGGAAAGTATAATGGCCCGCTCATCGAGGAGAGAACACCGTGACCCAGCCTGCAGAACGCAAGGGCAACCGCCTGTCGAAGATCGTCACCCGCACCGGCGACGCCGGCTCGACCGGCCTCGGCGACGGCAGCCGGACGACCAAGGACAGCCTGCGCATCGATGCCATCGGCGAAGTCGACGAACTCAACTCGATGCTCGGCGTGCTGCTCTGCGAAACGCTGCCCGACGCCGTGCGCGACGCCCTGCTCGGCATCCAGCACGACCTGTTCGACCTCGGCGGCGAACTCTGCCTGCCCGGCATGGCCGTCATTAAGGATGCCCAGGTCGAACGCATCGAAACGATCGCCGAAGCGTTCAATGCCGAATTGCCGATGCTCAAGGAATTCATCCTGCCCGGCGGCACCCGGCCGGCGGCCCTCGCCCATCTGGCACGCACCGTCTGCCGCCGCGCCGAACGGGCGATGGTTCGCCTGCACCATGCCGAGCCGCTGTCCGATGCCGCCCGCCGCTACATCAACCGGCTGTCCGACCTGCTGTTCATTTTCGGGCGCAGCCTGAACCGCAGCGGCGGCCAGGGTGACGTACTATGGCAGAAGGGCAAGAACGCTCACTGAGACTTGTCTGCCGAGGCCCGGCTTCGGATAATTGATCGACTGCAACCAGGACAGCCACGTGTACCGCGTCGTCACCACCTACCGCAATGGCAGCACCCGCCCCGTCGTCGAACGCGGGCCGTGGCACCCTTCGCGCAAAATTGCCGAAGACTGGGCCGAGACGCTGCGCGTGCACGGTTACGCGGTATCCGTCGAATCGCAGAGCGGCATGATCGACGTCGGCGGCGGCGTTGCGGGCGACGACAACGGCGACCTGATGAGCGCGCTGGCCAGCATGGCCTGAGGCGCTTCCCTCACCCCAAAGCGTAGTACCAGGCACGATGTCGACCTTCCGACATCGTTGTCTACTTTTATACACAACGCAGCAAAGAAGACAGCCAAGACACGCAAAAACCGCCATAAAAGCTGGCACAACGCTTGCTGACCCGAACATATCGTTATGTATTTTCATACATAACAAAACAAGGACCGTCGCCAAGGTCACAAAAAAGGGGATCAGCAACATGCAAACACCGGGGAATTCCATCTTCGCGCGCCGACGCCTGGCCGTCATGCTGGCCGGCGCACTGTCGTCGGGCCTGAGCCAGGCCGCCGACACGCTGCTCGACAGTATCGAAGTGACGGCCAGGGGAAATCCCGACGCCGAAATCGTCCAGCCCGACGCGTCGACCGCAGCCACGCTGTACAAGGTCGATCGCGAGGCTATGCGCCAGTTCGACACACCCGGCGGCAGCAATCCCTACACGGCGGTGGCCGAAGTGCCCGGCGTCAAGGTCACGACGCTCGACGCCTACGGTCTGAACAACTCGCAGGGCGGCCAGAAGGGCATGCGCGTGCGCGGCGAGGTGGTCACCCACGGCGCCTACGGCACCGTCGAAGGCCTGGCGCTCGGCGGGCCGGGCCCCGGCCCCGGCTATCTGTTCCTGTTCGACAAGGAAAACATCCGCCAGGTGGATATCGCCCAGGGACCGGTCAATGCCGACCGCGGCGGTCTGTTCAACAATTTCGGCTCGCTCGACACCAAGCTGCGCTGGCCGGAAGCCGTGGCCGGCGGTGAAATCGGCCTGGCCATGGGGCAATCCGACTTCCGGCGCGGTTTCGTGCGCGCCGACAGCGGACGCCTGGCCACCGGCAGCGCCTTCTTCGTTTCCGCCTCGAAAACGCAGGCCGAGAAATGGCGCGGCACCGGCGACGCCCCCGGCGACCGCAACAACGTCGAAATCGGCTTCAGCCAGGCGCTCGGCGCGCTCAAGATCAACCTGATCTACGCCAACAACCAGCAGAAACAGCACAGCTACCGCGGCCTGACCTACGCCGAGGCCTCGGACCTCGACCATTACCGCAATTTCGACTACAGCGACAATCGCCAGAGCGCCGACTACTACAACTACAACCGCCAGGAGTTCCGCAACCAGGCGCTGCTCGGCGAAATCAGCTACGCCTTCACGCCGGACACCGTGTTCACCTTCAAACCCTTCTACGCCCGCGAAGAAGGCAGCTACACCTATCAGGGCTCGGCGGCGACTCAGGTCATGCAGTGGCTGATCGACCACCAATCCTGGGGCGCCACCGGCGAGCTGCGGACCCGGCTGGCCGGCACCGAATTCAAGCTGGGTCACGCCTGGTCCACCTATGCGCCGCCGGGGCCGCCGACCAACCAGAAGATGTACAACGTCGCCAGCGGCGAGATGGTGTTCACCCGCTGGGCGCGCCTGTCGCGATTGACCGACCGCCACGAATTCCACAACACCTACCTGACCGCCCAGCACGAATTCGACGCCCTGACGCTGAGCGGCGGCATCCGCCATTTCCGCGAAACGCTGCCCGGCATCATCGCCTACAACGCGGCGGCGACGAACGGCGCCAGCTGGGACGTCTCGGCGGAAGAGGCCGCCGCCCGAGCCAGCGAGGACCCGACACGCAGCGTCGACGCCCGGACGCTGACCCGCTGGCTGCCCAACCTCGGCGCCAGCTACAAGCTCAACCTGGCCGTCGAACTGCGCGTGAATGTCGGGCGGACCGTCGGCAACCCGTCGCTCGACGTTTTCCAGAGCTCCGCCGCCAGCGTCGTCCGCCCCGGCTGGAACAGCATCGAGCCGGAACTGGCGACCGGTATCGACATCGGCGCCCGCATCCGCCTGAGCAACGCTTACCTCGATCCGACCTTCTACTACAGCCGGTCGAAGAACAAGGGCGTCTCGGTCTACGACCCGGCGCTCGGCCAGACCTACAGCCAGAACGTCGGCAAGACCGCCGCGCTGGGCTTCCAGTTGGCCGGCGGCTGGTCGCTCAGCCAGTCGCTGCAACTGGTCTCCGCCCTGTCGTACAGCCGCTCGACATTTACCGAGAACGTCCAGACCGCAGCCGGCACGACGCTCGACGTCGAGGGCAAGCAATTGCCCGACGTTCCGCGCTGGATGGGCAACGTCGGCGCCATCTGGCGCCACCAGGGCTTCACGGTATCGCCGATGGTCCAGTACGTCGGGCCGCGCTGGGTAACCAGCGACTACGCCTATCAGGTATCCGGCTACTGGGTCACCGACCTGACCGCCGGCTACGCGCAGAAGACCTCGTGGGGCCGCTGGTCGGCCACGGTCGGCGTGATGAACCTGTTCGACCGCGCCTACATCGGCCAGATCAGCGTCAGCGAAATCAGCACCGGCGCCGGCAACCGCGTGCTCTACCCGGGGGCGCCGCGTACCGTCTTTGCTGCGGTCAACCTCGGTTTTTAAGGAAAAACGCATGTCCCACGCCAACGCCCGCAAACTCCTCCTGCTGCTGGCCGCCTGCCTCGTCCAGACGGCCGTCCAGGCCCGCGAGATCGTCGACATGATCGGCCGCAAGGTTGAAGTCCCGGAGCGCATCGAACGCGTCTTCGGTTCGGCGCCGCCGCTCAACGTGATGCTGCACGCCGTCGCCCCGGACAAGATGGTCGCCCTGAGTTTTGCGGTGACCGACGACGGCAAGCCCTATTTCCCGCCCCGCCTGCTGGGCCTGCCGGTGGGCGGCGGGATTTTCGGCATGGGCCAGCAGATGAATGCCGAAGCCGTGCTCGGCATGCAACCGGACATCGCCCTCGCCTGGCAAAGCCCGTTCACCGATGCCGCCCGCGTCGAAAGCGCCTTTGCCAAAACCGGCGTCCCGGTCATTTTCATCAAGCTCGACGAACTCGCCGACTGGCCGGCCGGCCTGCGTTTCCTGGGCCGCTTGCTGGGCCGCGAGAAAGCGGTGGAAGCGCAGGCCGCCTACATCGAGAACAGCCTGCGCAAACTCCGGAAATTCGTCGCCGCGGTGCCGGAACGGCGGCGGCCGCGCGTCTATTACGCCGAAGGCCCGGACGGACTGGCTACCGACTGCCACCGTTCCTTCCACACCGAGGCCATCGAACTGGCCGGCGGCTACAACGTTTACCGCTGCGAACCGAAGAGCCACACCGGCATGGAGCGGATCAGCCTGGAGCAGGTGATCGCCTTCGATCCGGAAGTCATCGTCACCCACGAGCGCCAGTTCTTCGCCAGCGTACGCAACGATCCGCGCTGGCAGGCGATCCGTGCCGTCCGCCAGGGCCGCATCCATCTCGTGCCGAAATGGCCGCACAACTGGATGGATCGCCCGCCGTCGCTGATGCGCGCACTCGGCGCGCAATGGCTGGCCAGCGTTTTCTATCCGACAAGCTACCGCTTCGATCGTCACGCCGACACCCGCGCCTTCTACCAGCTGTTCTTCAAGGTTGCGCCGGACGACGCCCAGATCGACCGGCTGTTCGAGTAAGGCCGCACCATGATGCAGGCGGCCCACCCTCTCTGCTGCCCGAAACGCCCCCGCGCCGGTCAGCCGACGTTTTCTCTCCACGTTGGGCTTTTCCCGCGACTGCCGGCCGGCGGTCGCGGGCATTTTTTGCCCGAGCCGGAGAAAACGGCCTGATGCCGGCCTGGCTGCGCCTCGGTCCGGCACTGCTGCTCGGCGTCGCCGCCGCCATGCTGGCCGCGCTGTGCGTCGGCCGATATCCACTGCCCCTGGCCGACATCCTGCGTTTCCTCGGCGCCGCCGCCGGCCTTTGGGAGATGCCGACGCGGGAATTCGACACGCTGTTCAACCTGATCGTGCGCATCCGCCTGCCGCGCGTGCTCGCCGCGGTGCTCGTCGGCATGTCGCTGGCCACCGCCGGCGCCGCCTTTCAGGGCGTTTTCCGCAATCCGCTGGTCTCGCCCGGCCTGCTCGGCGTGCTCGCCGGAGCCGCTTTCGGCGCCGCCCTCGGCATCGTCCTCGACCTGCCCTGGGCGATGGTCCAGTTGCTCGCCTTCCTGATGGGCGTTGCGGCGGTCACCGTCGGCGTCGGCATCGCGACGCTGTTCGGCAACGGCAGCGTGATCATGATGGTGCTCGGCGGGGTCATTTCCGGTGCGCTGTTCACCTCGCTGCTGTCGATGGTCAAATACGTCGCCGATCCGTACAACCAGTTGCCGGCCATCGTGCATTGGCTGATGGGCAGCCTGGCCCTGGCCGACCTCGACCAGATCGGCGTGCTGATCATCCCGATCGGGATCGGCGTGACACTGCTATGTACGCTCGGCCGGGCGCTCGACGCGCTGACCATGGGCGACGACGAGGCGCGGGCCCTCGGCATGCCGGTGCAGGCCCTGCGCATCCTGATCGTCGCCCTGGCGACGCTGATCTCGGCGCTGACCGTGTCGCTGGCCGGCATCATCGGCTGGGTCGGGCTGATCGTGCCGCACATCGCCCGCCTGCTGGTCGGCCCCGGCAACGCTGCGCTGCTGCCGACCAGTGCCGCCCTCGGCGCCGGCTTCCTGCTGGCCGCCGACGGGATCAGCCGAACCGTGGCGACGACCGAAATCCCGATCGGCATCGTCACCGAACTGATCGGCGTGATCGCCTTCGTGCTCGTCCTCGGGCGCGTGCGCAAGGGATGGCTGTGAGCGACACGCCCAGACTCGTCGCCCACGACATCCGCCACGCCTATCGCGGCCGCGTCGTGCTGCAGGGCGCCGGCCTGACGCTGCGCCCCGGCGAAGTAGTCGCCCTGCTCGGCGCCAACGGCGCCGGCAAGAGCACCTTGCTGCGCATCCTGCTCGGCCTGCTGCGGCCGACCGCCGGCCAGGTCACGCTGTCCGGCATCCCGCTCGCCGGCTACCCGCGCCGCCGACTGGCCGGACTGATCGCCTACGTGCCGCAGGTCCATTCGACGCCCTTTCCCTATACCGTGCGGCAGATCGTCGGCATGGGCCGGCTGCCGGCCAGCGGCCTGTTCGCCGCCCCGTCGGCCGACGACCGTACGGCCGTCGAGCAAGCCATCGAACGCCTGGGCATCGCCCATCTGGCCGACACGCCCTATACCGAAATTTCCGGCGGCGAACGACAGCTGGCGCTGATCGCCCGCGCGCTGGCCCAGGGCAGCCGCCTGCTGGTGATGGACGAGCCGGCCAGCGGCCTGGACTACGGCAACCAGATTGCGCTGCTCGCCCTGCTGCGCTCGCTTGCGGTCGACGGCTACGGCATTCTCAAAACCACCCACCACCCCGACCACGTGCTGGCCGGCGCCGACCGCGTCGCGCTGCTGCGCGATGGCCGCATCGTTGCCGACGGCAAACCCGCCGAGGTGCTCACCGGCCAGCGCCTGAGCGAACTCTACGGCGTCGCCGTCGCGCCGGTGCGGCTGCCCGACGGGCGACTGATCGTCGCCCCGCGCCTGCCGGAGGAAGATCGATGAACACGCCAGTCGAATACGCCCTGTTCGCCAACGTCGAGAATCCCTTCGACGACGCCCCGCGCGCCCTGCGCGAATCGGTGGACACCATCGTCCATGCCGAAGCGCTCGGCTTCGAACAGGTCTGGCTGACCGAACACCACTTCAACCCGTTCAGCATCAGCGCCGCGCTGTTGCCGCTGCTCGCCTACCTGACGGCGCGCACGACGCGTATCAAGCTCGGCGCCGGCGCGCTGTTGCTGCCGTTCCACGATCCGGTGCGGATCGCCGAAGACCTGGCGACCATCGACGCGCTGGCCGACGGCCGCCTGCTGCTCGGCGTCGGCCGCGGCGGGCCGTTTCCCGAACAGTTCAAGCACTTCGGCATCGCCCCCGAAGACAGCCGCGCCCGGCTGTTCGACGCGCTCGACCTGATCGAGGAAATTCTGCAAAAAACACCGGTCGACCGCAGCAGCGGGCATTACCGCTACGACAACCTCGCCGTCTTCCCGCGCCCCTTGCGCCCACGCCTGCCGACCTGGCTGGCCAGCCTCAACGACGACAGCCTGCGCCTCGCCGCGCAACGCGGTTACGGGCTGATGGGGCCATCCGCCGCGCCGGTCGAAAAGCTGCGCGAAGCGCTGGCCGCCTTCGCCGCTTACGCCGACCGCCCGGCTCTACCCTTCGTCGTCGCCCGCTACTTCCTGTGTGCCGACGACCACGCCGCCGCCCGCCGCGAAGCCTCGCCCTTCATCCGCGACTTCGGCAGCAACATGCGGACGATCTACCGCGACTACCCGAATTCGCCGGCGATGCGCCCGTTCGGCCAGGCCGCCGAGGAATTCGCCGACGACAGCCTGCTGGCCAAGGCCATCGTCGGCGACCCGGCGGCCTGCATCGAGCAATGCCTGGCGCTGCGCGAAGCCATCGGCCCGCACATCCTGCTGCTCAAGCCGGCCGCCTACGACCCCGACACCAACCGCCGTTCGCTGACCCTGTTCGCCGAACGCATCCGCCCTGCCTTGCCCACCCACGACTGACCAGGAGAACCGCCATGTGCCAATCCCAGAACGCCCACCCGCAACCCGCCGCCCCGGCGCCGCATGCCTGCGGCTGCAGCACGCACGGCAGCCGCCCCGAGGTCGGCCGCCGGGTGCCCGAAGCGCATGACATGGACTACCCCGAAGTGCCGTTCCCGACCGCCCGCGTGCTCGCCACCGCCGGCGCCGCCAGCTTGCGCAAGCTGGTCTTCCGCCATCACGAGCGCCTGCGCCAGAGTGAAATCGGCCACCTGTTCGCGATGGACGACACGCAATTCGCCAAACTGGTCGGCCACATTGCCGACTACGTCGTCGAAACCTGCGGCGGCCCGCAGAAATTCACCGAAGAACGCGGCGCCGGCTGCATGCGTACCCGCCACTTCCCGTTCACCATCGACGAGCGCGGCCGCGAGGTGTGGATGGAAAACCTGTTCCACGCCATGGAAGAAACCGGCTTTCCGCTCGAACTGCGCGAGGAATACTGGACCTGGCTCGAAGCCATGTCGATCCGCATGATCAACCGCCGCACGACCAAGGCACAACCGGTACGGATCGACTGGGCCGACGCCAACGCCCGCTACCGCGAGACCGTCGCCGCCTGAACGGAGCACAGCCGGCGTTCCGGTTTACCATGCGCTTTCCGAACCGCAAGGAAGCGCCATGCCGAAACGCTTGCTCCCGCTGCTCTGCCTCGCCTGCCTGGTTGCCCCGAGCCACGCCCAGGTCCCGGAAACCGTCGCCCGCGGCCTCAACCATCCCTGGGCCGTGGCCTTTCTGCCGAACCAGGATTATCTGGTCAGCGAACGCACCGGCGCGCTGCGCGTGATCGGCCGCGACGGCAAGGTCCGCCCGCCCGTCGCCGGCCTGCCGGCCATCGCCACCGGCGGCCAGGGCGGGCTGCTCGACCTGGTGCTGGACAGCGACTTCGCCAGCAACCGCCGGCTCTACTTCTGCTTTGCCGAACCCGCCGCCTTCGGCCGCGGCAACAGCACCGCACTGGCCAGCGCCCGACTGTCCGAGGACCGGCGCCGGCTCGAAGACCTGCGCATTCTGTTCTCGCAACGCCCGAAAGTCGCCAGCGAGCTGCACTTCGGCTGCCGCATCGTCGAAAGCCGCAACGCCGGCGGGCAACCCGACGGCAAGCTGTTCCTGACGCTGGGCGAACGCTATCACCGGCGCGACGACGCGCAGACGCTGGACAACCACCACGGCAAGGTCATCCGCATCAACAAGGATGGCAGCATACCGGCCGACAACCCTTTCCGCGGTCGACCGGGTGCCTTGCCCGAAATCTGGAGCTACGGCCACCGCAACCCGCAAGGCGCCACGCTCGCGCCGGACGGCACGTTGTGGCTGCACGAACACGGGCCGCGCGGCGGCGACGAAATCAACCTGCCGCGACCCGGCGCCAACTATGGCTGGCCGCTGGTCAGCCACGGCCGCAACTACGACCTCACCGCCGTCGGCGACGGCCAGCAGAGCAAGCCCGGCACCGAACCACCGCTGCACACCTGGACCCCCTCCATCGCCCCCGCCGGCATGACTTTCGTCACCAGCGAGCGCTACGGCCAGGCCTGGGTCGGCAACCTGCTGGTCGGCTCGCTGAAATTCACCTACCTCGCCCGCCTCGAACTCGAACGCCCCTACGCCGGCAAGGTCGTCCGCGAAACCCGCCTGCTGGCGTCGCTGGGCGAACGCATCCGCGACGTACGCCAGGGCCCGGACGGCTATCTCTACGTGCTGACCGACAGCCCGGACGGCAAACTGATCCGCTTGCTGCCGGTGAAAACCGCCCCCTGAATCTCACTCCCTGAGACTGACGCCCCCTAAACTGGCCTCGCATTCGACGAGGCCTTTTGGGTTAACCCGATGCATCCGCGCTCGGGGGGAGTGGATTGCCATCGGAATATGCACTTAAGATGAGAGTCTTTACGACAAAAATCCCATCATGTCGCGTGCAACGATGACCGAGTTCACTCCCTCAGACTTGAAAACCATCCTGCATTCCAAACGGGCCAATCTCTATTACCTTGAGCACTGTCGGGTTCTGGTCAATGGCGGTCGCGTCGAATACGTGACCGACGAAGGGTCGCGTTCCATGTATTGGAACATCCCCATCGCCAACACCACGTCGATCATGCTCGGCACGGGTACCTCCATCACGCAGGCCGCCATGCGCGAATTGGCCAAGGCGGGCGTGATGGTTGGCTTCTGCGGGGGCGGCGGGACGCCCTTGTTCAGCGCCAACGAAATCGATGTCGAAGTGGCCTGGTTTTCACCGCAGAGCGAATATCGCCCAACTGAATATCTACAGGCTTGGGTTCGTTTCTGGTTTGACAATGCAAAGCGTCTCGAAGCTGCCAAAGCCTTTCAACAGGTTCGTCTCGACTTTATCGCCAAACAGTGGACCAACAATCGGCAGTTGTCTGATGCCGGTTTTCAGGTCGATGCTCATGTCTTGCTCAATGCATTGGACTCGTCGCGCCAGCACGTTGAAGCCGCAATCGACAATACCGCCTTGCTGACCGAAGAGGCGCGGCTGACCAAGCATCTCTTCAAGCTGGCGGTCAACGCCGTCGGCTACGGTGAATTCACGCGCGCCAAGCGCGGTGGCGGCACCGATCCGGCCAATCGTTTCCTCGATCACGGCAACTATCTCGCCTACGGCCTCGGGGCGACGGCGACCTGGGTGCTCGGTCTGCCGCACGGGCTGGCGATCCTGCACGGCAAGACGCGGCGTGGCGGACTGGTCTTCGATGTCGCCGATTTGATCAAGGATGCGCTGGTTCTGCCGCAAGCCTTCATCTCGGCCATGCGCGGCGACGATGAGCAGACTTTCCGCCAGGGTTGCATCGAACGCTTTACCCAGACCGAGGCGCTCGATTTCGCCATCGATACGATCAAGGTCGTTGCCCTCAATACGGGGGCAGCCGAGTCATGAACATCATGCTGATTTCCCAGTGCAGCAAGAATGCGCTGGTCGAAACCCGGCGCATTCTCGACCAGTTCGCCGAGCGGCGCGGCGAACGGACGTGGCAGACGGCGATTACCCAAAATGGCCTGGATACCTTGCGCCGTCTGCTGCGCCAGACCGCCCGCAAGAACACGGCGGTAGCCTGCCACTGGATACGCGGCAAGGACCACAGCGAACTGATCTGGATCGTCGGCGATGCCCGCCAATTCAACGAACGCGGTGCCACGCCGACCAATACCACCAGCCGCGACATCCTGCGCGCCAACGATGAAAACGACTGGCACAGCGCCGAAGTGATCCGCCTGCTCGCGAGTATTGCCGCGCTGTTCCACGACTTCGGCAAGGCCAGCGAAGCTTTTCAGGCCAAACTAAAAAGCAGCAAACCCCTGGCCGATGCCTATCGCCATGAATGGGTTTCGCTGCGCCTGTTCGAAGCCTTCGTAAATGGCGATGACGATGCCGACTGGTTGGCGCGGCTGGTCGATCTTCCTGATGGCGCGGCCAAGGAAGTCGAGTCCCGCCTGCTCAAGGACGGCCTCAGCATCAGCAACATCAAGACGCCGTTTGCCACCTTGCCGCCCCTGGCGCAGGTCGTCGGCTGGCTCATCGTCAGCCATCACCGCATGCCGACGCCGGAAACCCTGCATCACAAGGCGCTGGTTCATCTGCCCGCCAATATCGAAGCCAACTGGTGCGGCGCTCGCGAAGGCGTCAGTCAAAAGGAGATTGCCGCCTGCTGGCATTTCCCCAAGGGCTTGCCGCTGACCAGCAAGCACTGGCGCAAGCATGCGGGCAGAGTGGCGTCGGCCTTGCTGCAACAACTGGAGCGTGAGCCGCGCGACTGGCGCCGGGAGGCTTACGTCTTGCACCTTTCCCGCATGGCGCTGATGTTGTCCGATCACTACTATTCCAGCGAACCGAGCCACGAGCGCTACGGCGACAAGGTCGGCAAGAAGGATGCGGTCTACGCCAACACCGACCGCAAAACCGGCCAACTCAAACAACGCCTCGACGAACACCTGATCGGCGTAGAGGTGAACGCCAGCCGAGTCGTGCGGACTTTGCCCCGCTTGGCAGCACAACTGCCGCGCCTGGCCCGTCACAAGGGGTTTCGCGAACGCAGCAAGGACGCCTTTGCCTGGCAGAACCGCGCCTTCGACCTGGCCGAAGGCCTGCGCGCTCGTTCAGCGGAGCAGGGCTTTTTCGGCATCAACATGGCGTCGACCGGCTGCGGCAAGACGCTGGCGAACGGCCGCATTCTCTATGCATTGGCGGATTCGGGGCGCGGGGCGCGGTTCACCGTTGCCCTCGGTTTGCGCACGCTGACCTTGCAAACCGGCGATGCCTATCGCGACCGCCTGCGTCTCGGTAGCGACGAAATGGCCGTGCTGGTCGGCGGTGCCGCCGTGCGGGCGCTGCATGAGCAGCAACAGGCCGAAGCCCGTCTGCAGGCCAAGGGCTCGGAATCCAGCGCCGAACTGCTGCCCGAATACAACCAGGTTTTCTACGACGGCAGCCTGGAGGATGGCCCGCTGAACCGCTGGCTGGGCGAAAACCAGCCAGCCAGCAAATTGCTCAACGCGCCCATCCTGGTGTGCACCATCGACCACCTGATGCCCGCCACCGAAGGCACGCGCGGCGGTCACCAGATTCCGCCCATGCTGCGCCTGATGAGTTCCGATTTGGTGCTCGACGAGCCGGACGATTTCGGCATGGAGGACCTGCCGGCGCTCAGCCGTCTGGTGCATTGGGCCGGCATGCTGGGCAGCCGGGTCTTGCTCTCTTCGGCCACCTTGCCGCCAGCGCTGATCGAAGGCCTGTTTCAGGCCTATCTGGCCGGACGGCAACAGTTTCAACAGCATCGTGGTCGGCCCGGCCAGCCGCTCAATGTCTGCTGCGCCTGGTTTGATGAATTCTCGGCGGTGGCTTCCGAGCACGGTGCTGCCGAAACTTACCGTGCCGAGCACCAGAATTTCGTGCAGAAACGCCTGGCTCGGCTGGTGCGCGCCGACGCGCGGCGACACGCCGAAATCCTGCCGTTGCCGATTGCCCAGGCCAAGCGCGAAATCGTCTGTGCCGAATTGGCGCAAGCCCTGCGGCCGCAAATGAGCCGCTTGCACCAGTTGAATGGCACGGTCGACCTGGCCAGCGGCAAGAAAATCAGTTTTGGCCTGGTGCGCTTCGCCAACATCAATCCGCTGGTTGCCGTGGCGCGGGAGTTGATCCGCCTCGGTGCCGAGAACGATCAGCGTATCCACCTGTGCGTCTACCACTCGCGGCACCCGCTGCTGGTGCGCTCGGCCATCGAAAATCGACTGGATCGCCTGCTCAACCGAAAACAGCCGCAAGCCGTCTTTGCCGCGCCGGAAATCCAGCAGGCGCTTGCCGCCGGCCCGGAAGCCGACCACCTCTTCATCGTTCTCGCCACCGCCGTTGCCGAAGTCGGGCGCGATCATGACTATGACTGGGCGATTGTCGAACCCTCGTCGATGCGCTCGATCATCCAGTTGGCCGGACGGGTGCGCCGGCACCGGCCGGAAGCCTACACGCCCACCAACTTGTTGCTGCTCGACGCCAACATCCAGCACCTGACCACCGGCATGAGCCAGCCGGCCTTCCTGCGCCCCGGCTTTGAATCGTCCAATCCCGCGGCCAAGAACTTCCGCCTTCTGAGCCATCGTCTGGCCGAACTGCTGACGCCGGAGCAACTGAAAAACATCGACGCTTCCAGCCGTATTCGCGAGCGCGATGCGCTTAACCCGACCGGAAATCTGGTCGATCTTGAACATGCCCGCTTGTGCGAACTGATGCAGGCGGCGGCGTCCGGACAAACGCCGCTCAGCCTGCCTGTGCCCTTGTGGTGGACGACCGGTGCGCATCTCAGCGGCTACCTGCAGCGCCGCGATCCCTTCCGCCAGGACAAGCTGGGCCGACAACGCTACGGCCTGCTCCCGGACGAGGACGGGGAGATTGGTTTCTATCGCTTTGGCGATGACGGCAAGCCGGTTGCGGTCGACCACCTCCTGCATCGAGTTTTCTTGGAGCCAGGGTCTGGCGTCAGTTTTTGGGGAGAGGAGGATTACGCGGCAGCGCTGGCGAGTCTGGCCGAGCGCCGAGATATGGAACTGCGCGAATGCGCGGAGAAATTCGGCGGACTCGACTTGCCGTTGAAGTCTGTTGAGGATGGGCAGCGCGTGGACGAAGAGTGGGGGTATCACGCAGTCTTGGGACTTTGGCGGGAGAAATAAAAACGGGGCGCTTGGCCCCGTAAAAAACTGCCTATCCGGCAGTGTGCGTAGCCCTAATTTGGAAACTACTTTTTCTAAGCTGCTTGTTCAGCAGTGTGCGGATTGTCTCAGGTTGTAAAGGATTTAGCCTAAAGAAATTATGTTAGCCATAAATTGAAAACTACTTGGTTTACATCTGTGGCGGTTTCTTCTACATTGCGATTTGGGTGAGTTGGGGACGACCTGCCAGTCGTCCCCAACTCGGTGCAAAAACCATCTCTTGGTCGAGCCCAATCGCAGGGTCAGTTGCGTTAAGGAGGGGAATTCGGTGCGTAGCAACCATCACGCCTTATTAGGCGTTCCGGCCCCCCAGTGATTTTTGCTGGGGGGCATTGTACGGCAGTCCTTGTTTTTATCCCATGAAGGAGAACGCGCTTGTGAACATGACTTCCAATAGCCCGCCAGGTGCGGATAGTGTCAAACAGGTAATCCTTTCATTTCTGCAAGAGCGCCTCCTGCCCAAGCTGGAAAAGCTCAAGCCGGAAGAGGATGAGCAGCGGCAAGCATTGCTGCAGGATTACCTGCCGGCAAACTGGATTCCCGATGCCGCCCGGCGGGTTGGGCAGATTCAGCAAGTCACCCATGCCCTCAAATTTACCCATCCCGATGCGCGCGGTTCCAGTCTGAGCGTTGCCGGCAATCCGGCGGTCGGTGAGGAAATCGTCGGCACGCATACGGTGGCCCAGCGCTTGGCGCCGGATGTGGTTGGCAATGCTGCGGCGCTGGATGTGTATAAATTTCTCCGCCTTTCGGTGGGCGGAAAAACCATTCTGGAGCTTGCTGCAACGGCTGATCCTGCTCTGGCTGCTGCGTTTTCCGATGATGCCGATCTGGCGAAAACCTGGATGGCGGCATTCGCATCGCTGACCGAAGCCAAGGGACAGCCGGCTTCCAACAAGCTCGCCAAGCAGGTGTATTGGCCGATTGAAGGCCAAAACTACCATCTACTCGCCCCCTTGTTCCCGACCTCGCTGGTGCACGGCTTGTGGAAGCGAATCCGCGAGGATCGCTTTTCTGACGAGGCCAAGGCGGCGCGGGAGGCGAGACGCAACGGGCTTGCCCATCCGCACGGTTATTGCGAATACCCGAATGTGGCGATTCAGAACTTCGGGGGCACCAAACCGCAGAACATCAGCCAACTGAACAGTGAGCGCTATGGGGAGAACTACCTCCTGCCTTCGCTGCCGCCGAGTTGGATATCAGCCGAGGTTCGCGCACCGCTGGCGGTGAACAGCGTTTTTGATGGCATTTTCGGTGGGCGGAAACAGGTTGATGAACTTGTTATAGCCCTACAGAAATTTCTAGTCAGCGTCGAGCATGCCGGGACCAACATCCGCATCCGCGACAAGCGGGCCGAGCTGGCCGGCTTGATCCGCGACGAGGCGTTGCAATACGCCGCCGAGTTGCGGCAACTGGAACCGGGCTGGAGCGCGTCGCCCGAATGCCTGCTCAATAGCGCCGAGCAATGCTGGCTGGACCCGGAGCGTACCGAGCTGGACGCCGATTTCGCCAGCCTGCGGCAACGTGGCGATTGGCAGGACGAAATCTGCCGGCGCTTCGGCAACTGGCTGAATGCCCGCCTGACCACTCCTAACACACCGATGGGCGCGATTGAAGCGGCGCATTGGCGCGATGTTCTGGACGAGGAAATGCGCTTGATGCGCGATGAGGTGGCCGACGATGAGTGATGTCTTTGCTTTGGTTCTGTTGCCGCATCTCAGGGTGCAGAATGCCAACGCCATCTCCGGGCCGTTGACCTGGGGTTTCCCTTCGCCGACTGCCTTTGCCGGGTTTGCGCATGCGCTGGAACGCAAGTTCGCGGCGGAGCTGAATGAAGGCTTTGCCGGGGTGGGGATCATCTGCCACCATTTCGAACCGCAGGTCTTTCAACCGCCGGGGCGTCGTACCCAGGTGTTCCGCTTGACCCGCAATCCGGTCGGCAAAGACGGCGGCACGCAGGCTTTGGTCGAAGAAGGCCGCGCCCACATGGAAGTCAGCCTGGTTATTGCCGTCAGAGACTACAAGTCCGAAGGCGACGGCAAAGAACTGGCCGAGCGGCTGCACCACGCCGCCCAGGGCATGCGCCTAGCTGGCGGCAGTCTGCTGCATCAGGAGGGGAAACGCTATCAGGCCCAATGGTGGCCGCTGGCCGGCGATATCGAGGGCGACGCCAGGATATTCCGCCGCCTGCGCCGTCGCCTGTTGCCGGGTTTTGCCCTGGTTCAGCGGGACGACTTGCTGGCTGGTCATCTGGCGGAAATGCGGGCGACACAGCCGGATAGCAACGCCCTTGACGCTTTGCTCGATCTTTCGCGGCTCAACATCGAGCCGGTTGTCAGCCAAGCGGACGAGGCTGGTGCGCCAGTGAAATGGGAAATCCGCCGCAAGCCCGGCTGGCTGGTGCCATTGCCCATCGGCTACGCCGGCATTTCACCGCTCTATGCGCCGGGCGAGGTGGAAAATGCCCGCGATGGCGCCACGCCTTTCCGTTTTGTCGAAAGTCTTTACTCGCTGGGTGAGTGGGTCAGTCCGCATCGGCTCGATGATTTGAGCCAATTGCTGTGGACGCAGGAGACCGACGCAGCCAACGGCATTTATCGCTGCATCAATCGCTATTCCGAATCGCTTGATAATTTCAAGGAGCAACAAAATGGCTAAAACCGACCTGAAAACCGCTTCCGTCCTCGCTTTTGAACGCAAGCTCGATCCTTCCGACGCGCTTTTCAGTGCTGGAAAATGGGTTGACCGTAGTACGGGAGAAAAATGGGTGCCTGTCACCGTGCGCGAAAAATCCGTGCGCGGCACGATCTCCAATCGGCTTGCTACCAAGGACCAGGACCCGGCCAAGCTTGATGCTTCGATCCAGTCGCCGAATTTGCAGACGGTTGATGTGGCCACCTTGCCCAACGACGCCGATACGCTGCGCGTGCGCTTCACCCTGCGCATCCTGGGCGGCGCCGGTACGCCCTCCGCCTGCAACAACGCCGATTACCAGATCAAGCTGCAAGGTACGGTGCAGCAATACGCCAAGGAGGTCGGCTTTGCCGAACTGGCGCGGCGTTACGCCAGCAATCTGACCAACGGCCGTTTCCTTTGGCGCAACCGGATGGGGGCGGAACAGATCGAAGTCCAGGTTCGCCAACTGGCACAGGGCGAAGCTGCGCAAAGCTGGTCTTTCGACGCGCTGAATTTTTCGCTGCGCGATTTTTCCTCCGATAGCCCGGCCTTGGGTGAACTGGCCAAGGTGATCGAGCTGGGACTGGCCGGGCAAGCGCACGCCTTGCTGGAAGTCGTTGCCTATGTGCGGATGGGCGACGGCCAGGAGGTCTATCCCTCGCAGGAGCTGATTCTCGACCGGGGCGACAAGAAAGGCCAAAAGAGCAAGACGCTTTATGTGGTGGGAAACGTGGCTGGCATCCATAGCCAGAAGATCGGTAACGCCTTGCGCACCATCGATACCTGGTATCCGGCGGATGAAGAGAACGGGAGCATCGGCCCGATTGCGGTGGAACCGTATGGCTCGGTGACGTCGCAAGGCAAGGCCTACCGCCAGCCGAAACAGAAGGCCGATTTCTACAATCTGCTCGACGAATGGGTCCTGAAAGACCGGGCGCCGGAAGCGGGCAACCAGCATTACGTGATGGCAACCCTGATCCGTGGCGGTGTCTTCGGCGAAAAGGACTAAGGCATGGATTCCTATATCGAACTCCAACTTTTGCCGGACCCGGAGTTTCCCGCCAACATGCTGATGAATGCGTTGTTCGCCAAGCTGCACCGGGGTTTGGTCAGCAGCGGGGAAGGGCGGGTCGGGGTCAGTTTTCCCGATGTCGAGCATAAAGGTGTCGGTCTGGGAGCGCGACTGCGCCTGCATGGGACGGCGCCTGATCTTGAGCATTTGATGGCGGCGAACTGGCTGCAAGGGATGCGCGATCATCTTTCCTGTAGCCCGGTCAGTCTGGTCCCTGCGAACGCAGCCTACCGAATAGTGCGGCGCGTGCAGGCCAAAAGCAGCCCGGAACGGGAGCGGCGGCGCTTGATTGCACGTAAGGGAATCAGCGCCGAGGCAGCAGTTCAGGCGATTCCTGATAGCGCCGCCGAGATGCTTCGCTTGCCTTACGTACTACTCACCAGCCAAAGCACGGAACAGCAGTTCCGCTTGTTTATCGAGCATCTTCCTGTGCAGAAAGAAGCTGTGGGGGGAGCGTTTAGCGCTTACGGGCTGAGTTCAACCGCGACTGTGCCGTGGTTTTAGACCCTTTTTCAGGGGGTGAAATATCCCCCTGAAAAATCAATGGGTTGTTTGGTGGCGTGGGATTTTGGTTTTGTGGCAGGAATTGGGTTTTTTCTTTAAAAATTCGATTGATAGGTAAATTTTTTTGTACTTCACTGCCGGATAGGCAGCTCAGAAAAAGAGGCGTTTCTTGTCAGTGCCGCCAATGGTCTTCACTGCCGGATAGGCAGCTCAGAAACATCACCTAAGCGTTATGCGTCTTCATGCCGGCTTCACTGCCGGATAGGCAGCTCAGAAATATTTTCCAGTTCAGTGCGTTCATTTGCAGCCCTTCACTGCCGGATAGGCAGCTCAGAAAGCGAAAGCGTGATTTTCCACTCTCATTGCGAGCTTCACTGCCGGATAGGCAGCTCAGAAAGAACCCGGTCGGGAAAAAGATCAGCTCGTACGCTTCACTGCCGGATAGGCAGCTCAGAAATGGACGAAGGCCGTGGTAGCCAGTTGGGTGCTCTTCACTGCCGGATAGGCAGCTCAGAAATTCGACGATCTTGGCGATGTCGTTGGCGGTGCCTTCACTGCCGGATAGGCAGCTCAGAAAATGCTCAAGTTTTCGATGGACACACTGGGATTGCTTCACTGCCGGATAGGCAGCTCAGAAAATCTTGAGCAGGTCGCAGGGTTCGATCACGGCCTTCACTGCCGGATAGGCAGCTCAGAAAATGTCGGCGGTGCCGGCGATGCGCTTCATGACCTTCACTGCCGGATAGGCAGCTCAGAAAATTTGCCGGGCGACGCCCAGCATGGCGGTTTCCTTCACTGCCGGATAGGCAGCTCAGAAAAGCCGGCGCGGGATACGCTGCTGCAGCCGTACCTTCACTGCCGGATAGGCAGCTCAGAAATACAAGATCCGCCATATCTACGGCGGCGCGGTCTTCACTGCCGGATAGGCAGCTCAGAAAGCACCCGTCAGCCCAGACAAATCAAGGCCCGTCTTCACTGCCGGATAGGCAGCTCAGAAACCGAGGAGAAAGCAGCATGAACCGTCCCTCCCCTTCACTGCCGGATAGGCAGCTCAGAAAGGATCAGGGTGGTGACTTCGTTGCTGTTGAGGCTTCACTGCCGGATAGGCAGCTCAGAAACAGCCAGGCGGCCGCCCGATGCTTTTTATTGGCTTCACTGCCGGATAGGCAGCTCAGAAAGCTACGCCCGACGTTCCGTCGTTGAAGTATTCCTTCACTGCCGGATAGGCAGCTCAGAAAATCGATCATCAACACCGGCGCGCCCATCATTTCTTCACTGCCGGATAGGCAGCTCAGAAAAGGCCCACGTCATCGTTGCGGATGGCCTCCATCTTCACTGCCGGATAGGCAGCTCAGAAAAGGTGTGCAGCGGCACCTCATCACCATCGATCCTTCACTGCCGGATAGGCAGCTCAGAAACTGACGGGCGTCGCCTCATGGCCGGCGTTATCCTTCACTGCCGGATAGGCAGCTCAGAAAATCAGTAGGCCGCGCTCTGCGCCGATTGATACCTTCACTGCCGGATAGGCAGCTCAGAAATCGATGAACCAGTTGGACGGCAATTGAAACGGCTTCACTGCCGGATAGGCAGCTCAGAAAAGCGGATTAATAGTTATCCATTTCCATTCCCGCTTCACTGCCGGATAGGCAGCTCAGAAAGCAGCAATATCAAGCGCGGCATGTTCAATCGTCTTCACTGCCGGATAGGCAGCTCAGAAAATGACACGCGACCAGGTCAGTCCCGTGATCTCCTTCACTGCCGGATAGGCAGCTCAGAAAGCCTCGAAGTTGCCTGCGATCACGTCGTTCAGCTTCACTGCCGGATAGGCAGCTCAGAAAGCCAGACTTTTGTTTTGCACCAGCAAATATCGCTTCACTGCCGGATAGGCAGCTCAGAAAGCGAGCCTTCGACCTGGGCGGGATTGTCGGGGCTTCACTGCCGGATAGGCAGCTCAGAAAAGGGTCGCCATACGGGCAGCCGGTGATGACTTCTTCACTGCCGGATAGGCAGCTCAGAAAATACAGCCGCGAATAACCACCCTCGTCGGCCGCTTCACTGCCGGATAGGCAGCTCAGAAAATGCGGCCCCTGCCGCACCCGTCAGCCCAGACCTTCACTGCCGGATAGGCAGCTCAGAAAGTCAGCGATCAGCACAAGAATCAGCCAGGCAGCTTCACTGCCGGATAGGCAGCTCAGAAAAATCTGCGGACGGCACGCGCGCGGAGCGCGTTCTTCACTGCCGGATAGGCAGCTCAGAAAAGGTCCTGCGACGCCGGCGAGAAGTCCGACAACTTCACTGCCGGATAGGCAGCTCAGAAAATCGCGCTCAGCGCTTTCCCCGGCGGCGAGCTCTTCACTGCCGGATAGGCAGCTCAGAAATGATACGACCGACTTCACCTCGACCTTGAGTTCTTCACTGCCGGATAGGCAGCTCAGAAAGTCGCGCCGGCGACACGCATCGCCTCAACCTCCTTCACTGCCGGATAGGCAGCTCAGAAACGATCACTCTCCCGGCATCGACCCCCGCGCCGTCTTCACTGCCGGATAGGCAGCTCAGAAAAAAGCGCAGCGCCTTGCTCACGCGCTGGCCAACCTTCACTGCCGGATAGGCAGCTCAGAAACGGCGCGCGGACACCGGCGATCAGCACGCGATCTTCACTGCCGGATAGGCAGCTCAGAAACGGGTCCATCATCAAATGCAGCGGCACACCGTCTTCACTGCCGGATAGGCAGCTCAGAAAAATCTGCAGAGGAGATCCTGGCAGAAGCTGCTGCTTCACTGCCGGATAGGCAGCTCAGAAATACTTCGACTGCCGCCGCACCAAGCGCAACAGCTTCACTGCCGGATAGGCAGCTCAGAAATTGATGAAACCTAGCCGGCACTTCGTTTGATGCTTCACTGCCGGATAGGCAGCTCAGAAAAATCGTCGCTCATGCCAGGTAGTCGACCGTCACTTCACTGCCGGATAGGCAGCTCAGAAAAACATGCAGAGCAAGCGCTTCCGCGAAGGCCTCCTTCACTGCCGGATAGGCAGCTCAGAAACACTGCGAGCCGACGACCGATGGCCTGCTGCACTTCACTGCCGGATAGGCAGCTCAGAAAAGTCGATGCTAGCCGGCACGCGCGCCGGGCGACTTCACTGCCGGATAGGCAGCTCAGAAAAGGTGGGACGGCCAAGGGCTCCGGCACCGGCGCTTCACTGCCGGATAGGCAGCTCAGAAAAAGACGCACAACGCTTAGCTGTGCGGACTGCGCTTCACTGCCGGATAGGCAGCTCAGAAATGGCGTAACCGACACACCACCCCGCGACCGCGCTTCACTGCCGGATAGGCAGCTCAGAAAGCCTGCACATTGCGCCGCCGGCCGGCAAGCGCCTTCACTGCCGGATAGGCAGCTCAGAAAACTGATCCTGGCGAGTCCGTCCGTGCCGGCTGCTTCACTGCCGGATAGGCAGCTCAGAAAGACGTGTGGGACAGCTATCTCCACGTCGAGCACTTCACTGCCGGATAGGCAGCTCAGAAAAGCAGTGCCGAGAATTGATGAATACGATCCGGCTTCACTGCCGGATAGGCAGCTCAGAAATTGTAGATGGGAAGATGGGTATGGGTGGCCATCTTCACTGCCGGATAGGCAGCTCAGAAAGCATCCGTCACCCGCAGCGTGATCTGATCATCCTTCACTGCCGGATAGGCAGCTCAGAAAGTTCCGCGCGACGCTGCCGCTGTCTGTGACAACTTCACTGCCGGATAGGCAGCTCAGAAAAGGCGACGGCAATTCGATCCCAGAAGCCAAGGCTTCACTGCCGGATAGGCAGCTCAGAAAAGATGCTGTCGATTTTCCGCCTGCCGGCAGTATCTTCACTGCCGGATAGGCAGCTCAGAAAGGAACTGACTGGCTACGAGGCGCTGGAACAGCCTTCACTGCCGGATAGGCAGCTCAGAAACGATGCAGCTCGGCCCGCTTTAGATTAGCGGGCTTCACTGCCGGATAGGCAGCTCAGAAAAGACCAGTTCACCGGTCGTGAGCTGAGCAGTCCTTCACTGCCGGATAGGCAGCTCAGAAAAATCTGCGGACGGCACGAGCGCGGAGCTCGTTCTTCACTGCCGGATAGGCAGCTCAGAAATGATGCAGATGGACACCGCCGCCCTCACCGTCCTTCACTGCCGGATAGGCAGCTCAGAAAACCAGGCCGATGACGGCGGTGGCGACGGTGCGCTTCACTGCCGGATAGGCAGCTCAGAAAGGTGACGCCCTGGACCGGGACGTTGGAGAGCGCTTCACTGCCGGATAGGCAGCTCAGAAATCGGTCGCCTTGACGTTTGCGTCATATGAGGTCTTCACTGCCGGATAGGCAGCTCAGAAATGATGCTGTCGACTTTCCGCCTGCTGGTTCGCCTTCACTGCCGGATAGGCAGCTCAGAAAACTGGCGATCCGGTCGATCCAGCCGTTCCGCGCTTCACTGCCGGATAGGCAGCTCAGAAATCGAAAGCGCCCCCACTGCCGGTCATCGGCAACTTCACTGCCGGATAGGCAGCTCAGAAATGCCGGGACGGTTACCAGGAGCGCATCGCGGCCTTCACTGCCGGATAGGCAGCTCAGAAATCCGAAGCAGCGGTCACGTAATCGATGACCTCCTTCACTGCCGGATAGGCAGCTCAGAAAGCCGTCGAAGTCCAGCGCCCCGCCGTCACCGACTTCACTGCCGGATAGGCAGCTCAGAAAATTGCCCACGAAACTTTCGACTACGCAACGACCTTCACTGCCGGATAGGCAGCTCAGAAAGGCAACTTCGAAGCGGCGGTGAGGAAGTGCGCCTTCACTGCCGGATAGGCAGCTCAGAAAGCTCGGCGCTGCGACAAATGCGGCCGGCGACCCTTCACTGCCGGATAGGCAGCTCAGAAATCGATGTACTTGTTGTTTGCGTTGAATACCGCCTTCACTGCCGGATAGGCAGCTCAGAAATTGCGGATCAGGTCGCGGATGTATTCGCCGAACTTCACTGCCGGATAGGCAGCTCAGAAAGGAACCGTTGGCGAACTGGTAGCCGGTGTCCTCTTCACTGCCGGATAGGCAGCTCAGAAAGACCTCGACGGCTGGGCGTCGACGGCGCTGAACTTCACTGCCGGATAGGCAGCTCAGAAAGACCTCGAGAACATTCCGCCGGCCGAGATCGACTTCACTGCCGGATAGGCAGCTCAGAAAAATGTAGTTGGCGTCCGTGGTCCCTTGCGACCCTTCACTGCCTGATAGGCAGCTCAGAAAGTGAAGAAAAGCTTCGCCTGGCCGCGTCATTCCTTCACTGCCGGATAAGCAGCTCAGAAATGGAGAAGACCGGGCGGCGCACGGACGACAGCCTTCACTGCCGGATAGGCAGCTCAGAAAGGGACGGCCCGAAGCGGGAGCGGGAAGCCTTCCCTTCACTGCCGGATAGGCAGCTCAGAAAGAACTGCCGGTCACCGCTTCCGCCGCCGCCGGCTTCACTGCCGGATAGGCAGCTCAGAAATTCCAGGCGCGCGAATTCTGCAGGCGCTGCCTCTTCACTGCCGGATAGGCAGCTCAGAAATGGCAGTACAACGATGGCGCCGATCTACACGACTTCACTGCCGGATAGGCAGCTCAGAAAGGGATTTCGAAGAAGAGCCGCGCACCCTCCCTCATCGGTTTCAAGAGCTCGCAGAGCCCCTGACCGGCAGTGGCAGATGGTTCAAAATATGCGTGGAGAGCAGTTGATCAGGCGATCCCGGTTGTAACCGCTGGTGCGGTCACACAGGGAAGCAAAGTTCTAAGCCTGGCTCAGACACGCTGCGCCACGCCAGCCAATCGGGGCCAAGGCAGGCGACGTAATAGGCTGAAAGAACAAAGCCAGCAGCAACCCGCTATGTTTGCCGGCCACTCCCGCGGTCAACGCCGCCCGACAACAAAATCACTCGGCCGCTTCAATCAGCCTTCTTGCCCGCACCGCCGCCGCCAGTTGCTCCAGCACTCGCAAGCTGTCGTCCCAGTGGATACAGGCGTCGGTGATGCTCTGTCCGTAGGTGAGCGGGACGCCGGGTTGCAGGTCCTGGCGGCCTTCGACGAGGTGGGATTCGATCATCACGCCGCTGATCCGTTCGTCGCCGGCAGCGATCTGGGCGGCGACGCTGTCGGCGACTTCCAGTTGCAGCTTGAACTGTTTGCGGCTGTTGCCGTGGGAGAAGTCGACCATCACCTTGGCGGCGAGGCCGGCCTTGGCGATTTCGTTGCAGGCGGCGTCGACGCTGGCGGCGTCGAAGTTCGGTTCCTTGCCGCCGCGCAGGATGACGTGGCAATCCTCGTTGCCGGCGGTGGACACGATGGCGGTGTGGCCGCTCTTGGTGACCGACAGGAAATGGTGCGGGGAATTGGCGGCGCGGATGGCGTCGACCGCAATCTTCATGTTGCCGTCGGTGCCGTTCTTGAAGCCGACCGGGCAGGACAGGCCGGAGGCCAGTTCGCGGTGCACCTGCGATTCGGTGGTGCGCGCGCCGATGGCGCCCCAGGCGATCAGGTCGGCAGTGTATTGCGGCGTGATGGTGTCGAGGAATTCGGTGGCACAGGGCAGGTCCAGCTCGTTGACGTCGAGCAGGATCTTGCGCGCCAGGCGCAGGCCTTCGTTGATGCGGAAGGTGTTGTCCAGGCGCGGGTCGTTGATCAGGCCCTTCCAGCCGACCGTCGTGCGCGGCTTTTCAAAGTAGACGCGCATGACGACGACGAGGTCGTCCTGGTGCTTTTCGGCCTCCTTGGCCAGTCGACCGGCGTAATCCATCGCCAGGTCGTAGTCGTGGATCGAGCAGGGGCCGATGACGACCAGCAGGCGGTCGTCGGCGCCATGCAGGATGCGGTGGATGGCCTGGCGGGCGTTGAAGGTGGTGTGGGCGGCGCGCAGCGAGACCGGGTATTCGCGGTTGATCAGCGAGGGCGGCACCAGTTCCTTGATGCCGAGGATGCGCAGGTCGTCGGTGTTCGGTTTCGTCTGTTGCGTGTTCATGGCCCAACCCATTCAAGAATGCCGGAAACCGGCGATTCTAACCGACGAGGCTGCCCCGCCGGGCTCAGGGCAGCTGCGTCAGGTAATGGGTGATGGCGACGATGTCTTCGTTCTTCAGCGCTGCGGTGGCGATCGACATCAGCTGGTTGTTGCGGATGCCGGTACCGTCGCGGTAGCGGGTGATCGAGGTTTGCAGGTAGGGCATTTTCTGACCGGCCAGGCGCGGGTAGGTTTCGTGCCCGTGCGCCTGTGGCCCGTGGCAGCGCACGCACTGCTTTTCGAACAGGGCCTTGCCGCGCGCCACCTGGGCCGGGTCGCCCTTGGAAGGCGGCACCGGCAGGCTGGCATAGTAGGCGGCGGCCTGGGCACGCTCGTCGTCCTTGAGGACCTTGATCAGCCCTTGCATGAAGGCATCCTTGCGCTCGCCGGCGCCGAACTTGCGGATCTGTTCGAGCAGGTAGGCGGCGTTCTGGCCGGCCAGATTGGGCACTTCCGGCGTCTTGCTGATGCCGTTCTCGCCGTGGCAGTTGGCGCAGAAAAAAGTGATCTTCTTGCCGGCATCGATCGCCGCGCGCATCGCGACGGGATCGGATTCCAGGGTTTTCAGCCGGTCGACCGCAGAAGTCTGGGCAAAAGCGCCGGCGGCAACGGCCGACATCAGGGCGCCAAGGATCAGGGCACGCATTCGATTCCCCTTACGGAAAAGAGGGATTATGCCGTTCCGCCCACCGTCAGTCCATCGATACGCAGCGTTGGCTGGCCTACGCCGACCGGCACGCTCTGGCCGTCCTTGCCGCAGGTGCCGACGCCGGGATCGAGTTTCAGGTCGTTGCCGATCATCGAGACGCGGGTCAGCGCATCCGGGCCGTTGCCGATCAGCGTCGCGCCCTTGATCGGCCGCGTCACCTTGCCGTCCTCGATCAGGTAGGCCTCGCTCATCGAGAAGACGAACTTGCCGCTGGTGATGTCGACCTGGCCGCCGCCGAAATTGGCGGCGTAGATGCCCTTCTTCACCGAGCCGATGATTTCCTGCGGATCGTGCTCGCCGGCCAGCATCATGGTGTTGGTCATGCGCGGCAGCGGCAGGTGGGCGAAGGATTCGCGGCGCCCGTTGCCGGTCGGCGCGACGCCCATCAGGCGGGCATTCAGGCTGTCCTGCATGTAGCCCTTGAGGATGCCGTCCTCGATCAGCACGGTGCGCTGGGTGACGTTGCCTTCGTCGTCGATGTTCAGCGAGCCGCGGCGGTCGTCGATCGTGCCGTCGTCGATGACGGTGACGCCCTTGGCGGCAACGCGCTCGCCGATACGGCCGGAAAAGGCCGAACTGCCCTTGCGGTTGAAGTCGCCTTCGAGCCCGTGGCCAACCGCCTCGTGCAGCAGGATGCCGGGCCAGCCGGCGCCGAGCACGACGGTCATCTGGCCGGCCGGCGCCGCGTCGGCGTGCAGGTTGGTAACGGCCTGGTGCACCGCTTCCCTGGCGTAGCGCTGCAGGATTTCGTCATCGAAATAGCCGAAATCGAAACGCCCGCCGCCGCCCGAGGCGCCCTGCTCGCGCTTGCCATTCTCTTCGACGATGACCGAGATCGAGCAACGCACCAGCGGCCGGATGTCGGCGGCCAGCCGACCATCCGAGCCGGCGACCAGGATCACCTCGTATTCGCCGGCCAGCGAGGCCATGACCTGGACGACGCGCGGATCGGCAGCCTTGGCAAAACCCTCCAGGCGTTCGAGCAGCTTGACCTTGGCATCGGCCGGCAGCGAGGCGATCGGGTCGTTCGGCAGGTACAGCGAGCGGGCTGCGGTCGACGCCTGCAACGCCGACAATTTGCCGTTCTGCCCGGCGGCGGCGATGGCGCGCACGGCGCTGGCGGCATCGGACAGCGCCAGCGCGCTGATGTCGTCGGAGTAGGCGAAGGCGGTTTTCTCGCCGGCGATGGCGCGCACGCCGACGCCCTGATCGATACTGAAACTGCCGGCCTTGACGATGCCTTCGTCCAGGCTCCAGGCTTCATTGCGCGAATACTGGAAATACAGGTCGGCGTAATCGACATCGTGCGTCAGGATCTGCCCGAAGGTCCGGCTCAGGTCGGATTCGGACAGCGAGAACGGGGTCAGCAACAGGGATTCGGCTTGCGCCAGGAGATTCGTCGGATTCATCGGGTAGCTCGTCAAAGTGCTTGTATCTTGCGGTGGGCGAGTGCCGGCAGGCTCTCGCGGATGTCGGTGATGCGCTGGTGGTCGAGGTCGGCGATGACCACGCCCGGCCCTTTCAGCTTGCGGTCGAGGATCTCGCCCCAGGGGTCGACGATCATGCTGTTGCCGTGCGTCAGCCGGCCGTTTTCGTGGCGCCCGCCCTGTCCGACCGCGAGCAGGTAGCATTGGTTCTCGATGGCGCGGGCGCGCAACAGGATTTCCCAGTGCGCGCGGCCGGTGGTCTCGGTAAACGCGGCCGGCATCAGGATCAGGTCGACCGGGCCGAGCGCCCGGTACAGTTCGGGAAAGCGCAGGTCGTAGCAGATCGACAGGGCGATCCGGCCGAACGGCGTGTCGACCGCGACCGGCGTGTCGCCCGGCTCGATGAAGGCGGATTCGTCGTAGGCTTCGTCGCCTTTCCGGAAGCCGAACAGGTGAATCTTGTCGTAACGGGCAACGCATTCGCCCTGCGGATTGAAGACCAGGCTGCTGTTCTTCATCTTGTCCGGCGATCCTGCGGTCAACGGGATCGAACCGGCAAAAATCCACAGACCGTGGCGCTGCGCGGTCTGCGCCAGCCAGTCCTGCACCGGGCCGCGGCCGAAATCCTCGCGGGCGCGCACGCGGTCGGCATCGGCGGCGCCGATGATCGGAAAGTATTCGGGCAGCACGACCAGTTGCGCGCCCTGGGCGACGGCTTCGTCGACCAGCCGGCCGGCGGCCGTCAGGTTGTCCGCGACACGCGGTCCGGACACCATCTGCAGGGCGGCGATGCGGCAGTTCTGCGGTCGACGGGGCAAATTCATGGTTTTTCCTGGGCGGACGGCGGGGCGGCATTGTCCTGGGCGCTCTTGTCCACTTGCGGATCGTCCCAGCTGCCGGTCACATGATAACGGTAGGCGAACAAGCGATTCAGCGGATTCTGCAACACCGTGCTGGCCACCAGCGCGGCAGCGCCGGCCACCGGATTGATCACCGCGACGCCGACCGCCGCCAGGTTGGAGATTTCCGGCCGGACGGTGACCTGCAGGTCCTGCGTCTCGCGTTGCAGGTCGGTGTGGCCGGCGATCAGCACCTGGACCGCCGGGCCGTTCATCTTCATGTCCTCGACCGTGCGCATCACGCCGCCTTCGACGCGCAGCTTGGCGTCGATGCTGTCGAAGGCCAGGCCGTCGCTGAACAGATCGCGGAAATCGAGACTCAGCCGGCGCGGGATCGATTGCAGCGAGATCAGCCCGAGCAGCCGGCCGACGCCGGGTTCGAGCTTGTTGAACTGCCCCTTCTCGGCATGCACGCCGAGATTGCCGGCCAGCGACGGGTAGTGGATGGCGGTCAACGCGCCGTTCCAGCGCAGATTGCCGTTCAGCGTCGCCTTGCCGGCCCGCACCGCATCGGCGTAACCGAGCCGGGTCAGCAGTTTGCCGATGTCGGCAACGTCGAGCTCGAAATCGAGCTGGGTCTGCTGCTGCGCGCCGCGCTGCCAGCGCCCCTTGCCTTTCAGTTCGCCGTCCGGATTGGCCAGGCGCAGCTTGTCGAGCAGCCAGTTGCCGCCCTGATTGCGCGCCTGCAGTTCGAGCCGGCCGAGCGTCTTGTCGTCCAGCCGCAACTGGTCGACGACCAGGTTCATGCCGGGCAGGCTGTCGATCACGTTGTCGCGCTTGCCTTCGGTCATCGCCCGGTTCAGCAGCAGGCGGCGGAAGCGGCCTTCCAGCCAGCCGTCGCCGGCGCCGCGCCAGAACAGTTCGCCGGCGGCCTGGCGGGATTCCAGGGTGATCTGCCAACCGGCGCCGCTGGGCCGGACCAGCGTATCGACATCGCTGTAATCCTGGCCGAGCAGCCGCAAACGCGGCGTGCGGATGCGCGCTTCGGCAAACGCCATGCCGTCGCCGTCGGTAGCGGCGGCGGGCGCCGCACCGGCAGGCGTGGCGCTGTCCAGGTAGGGACGCCAGGCGTCAACGTCGACCACCGGTTGCTGGATGCGCACCGCCAGCCCGCGCGCCGGCAACGACATGTCGCTGTCGCCGACCGAGAAGACGCCCTGCGCCCAACGCCCGTCGCGGCGCACCATCAGCCCCTGGGCGACCTTGCCGAGCGTGATCCGGTACTGTTCGACGTTGGCTGCCGGCGCCTGCCGTTCGATGCGCAGCGGCAGGCGCGCCGTGGCCGACTTGTTCAAGGCATCGGGCAAGGGCGACGAAATGCCCAGCAGATCGGAGGTGATGACCACCGAGGCGTTGCGCTTCTGGACGCCGATTTCCGCCTTCCACGGCGTCGAACCGCTGAGCTGGCCGAGCAGCGGCCAGCCGAAGTGGCGATTGACCTCGCCGATGCTGGCGGTGCCGGTTGCCAGGATGGCAACCTGGTTGCCCTGGCTCTTCACGTCGACGCGGAACGGCCCGCCGAAACCGCGGCCGGTGATGTTGTCGGCGCTGACCGTCTGTTCGGTGATGTGCAGCCGGCCGTTGACCTGGGTCAGGAAGGGCAGGCCGTCGATCGGCATCAACTGGTTGTCGAGGAAGTGGAAGGTGCCGACGACCTTGGTGTCGAGCGCGTGGCGCAGCGGAATGTCCAGATCGAGGTCGAGCTTGCCGTTGCCGTTGGCCTTCATGCCTTCGGTGAAGTGATCGATGCTGGCGGCGACCGGGCTGCGCTCGACGAACTTCAGGAATTCGGCGGTCGGCCCGTGCGCGCCGCCGCGGACGAGCAGCATTTCCTCGTCGGACTCGAAATCGGGGATGACGACCTTGACCTCGCCCAGCTGCGCACCCAGGATGCGCCCCTTGTGGGCGCGGACTTCCATGCCGACGCCGAAACGCATGTCGGCATCGACCTGGTCGATCAGCGGCCAGCCTTCGGCGTAATCGATCCGCGTGTCGACGGCGCGGGCGGTCACCAGGAATTGTCCGGTCGACGGGTCGCGGAACGGAAAATGCCGCAGGTCGCCCTTGAGCACCAGCCGGGCATCGCGCGCCGTGCCGCTGACGATGCCGTGCTTGAGCCACATCCGGGCATCGACGTTGACCGCGTGCGGCATGTAGCGCCAGACCGCATCGCCGCGCGCCTTGTCGATGCTGGCCCGCAGGTCGATGACGCCGGGGCCGTTGCCGTCGTAGCGATAGCTGCCCGAGGTTTCGCCGGTGGCGTCGTCGCCGGCGAAGGCCAGGCGCTCGATGTCCACCTGCCAGGCGCCGCTGCCGCCGGCTTCGTGCTGCCAGCGGATGCTGCCGTTCAGCGTGTCGAAGCTCATGTTCGGCTCGGGAAAGACCGAGGGCAACGAAAGGTCGGCCTGCTCGCTGTCCAGCTTCAGGCGGCCGCCCTTCTCGGTCGCCTCGATGCTGCCGCTGAGGCCGCTGCCGCCCGGCACGGCGCCGTCGGCGCGCAGGCCGAGACGCATGAAACCGGCGTTCAGCGCATAACGGCCCAGTTGCTGGTCGGCGTAGGACCAGCTGGCGCGCAGGTCGCTCAGGCGCCCTTCCGGCGCATGCGTCGCCAGTCGTTGCCGGGTCCCGTCATCGAGCGGCAGATAGGCGGCGAGCCTGGCCAGCACGCCGAGATCGAGCAAATTTGCCTGCGCCTTGCCGTCGACCGCAGCGCCGCGCTGCTGCCAGTCAAGCCGGAAATCGGTCGGCACCAGCCGGGTACCGTCGCGCGCCGACAGTTCGAGGCGCTGGCCGGCGACGCTCCAGTCGTTGGCCCGGTAACGCCCTTCCAGACGGCCGCGCAGGTTCAGCAGATCGAGCATCGGCAGGCGCTTGCCCAGGCGCAGGTGGACATCTTCCAGCGCCACGTCGGCGGTCAACTGGCCCTGGCCGTCGTCGAGATCGCCCCACACGCGCAGCGCACCGCGGCCTTGCGGCAGATCAACGGGGTAGTCGATCCAGGCCCGCCAGCCGGCGAGATCGGCGTAACCGAGTTCGAGGAAAAGCTTGCCGGCGTAGTGCTCGAAAGCGTCGTGCAGATCGCCATGGACTTCGCCGCGCAGGTCGATGCGCGCCGCCAGCGCCGCCGGCGGCGCCGCCGACAGGCCGAAACGGTGGCGCCGGCCGCTGTTGTCGAGGCCGAACTGCAAGTCTTCGAGAATCAGCGGCGGCGCGCCGCGCAGCGCATCTTCCCAGACCACGGTGGCGTCGCGGATGCGGATGCGCTTCTGTTCGAGCAGCCATTCGAGCGCGGCCGGATCGTCGTTGCCGCTCGGTTCGATGCCGGCGACGCTGATCCGCCCGTCCTCGCCGCGCCGGATCTGCAGTACCGGCTGTTCGATGGCGAGCAGCGAAAAGATCGGTCGCAGCCGCCACAGGCTGTGCCACGACAGCACCACCCGCACCTGGGCCAGGGTCAGTGCCGGGTTGGCTTCGCGGTCGAGCACCGACACCTCGTCGAGCACCAGTTCGGGATTCAGCCCATGCCAGTCGGCGGCCAGCCGCCCGATGGCGATCGGTTGACCGAGCGCCTCGCTGCTCAGTCGTTCGATGTCGCCCCGGTAATCGGCGACGCCGGGCAGCACCAGGTAGCGCAGCACCAGCAGCAGCGCGACGAAGGCCAGCCAGCCGGCGAAAGTCGCCCAGCCCAGCAGGCGCAACGCGCGCCGGACCGGCGGCCGGGCCAGCCAGGCGCGCGGGCCGCGCAGGCGGTAATAGAGCGCGGCATGTTCCGGGCTGGGCGGCGTGAGAGAAGGCGGTCGGGAATCGGTCAAACGGGCTGCGCTTTGCCAGAAACGGAAGGAGGTCACTACAATCGGTGGTTTGCTACGCATTCTACCTTGCCGGCTCGACGCCGCCCGAATCCATGGCCCAATCCCCCGATCCCCGCTGGCATGACGCGCTGGCCCACAGCCGTTACCTGAGCACGCTGCTGCAGGCCCGCCCCGAACTGATTCCCGAACTGCAGGCCAGCTGGCACACGCCGCTCGACGAAGCACTGCTGCAGGCACCGCTGGCCGGCGAATTCGCCGACGACGAAGCACTGCGCCGGGCCTTGCGCCGGCTGCGCCAGCGGGCGATGGCGCACATCATGCTGCGCGACCTGTGCGGCCTGGCGCCGCTCGCCGAAGTCGTCGAAAGCATGACGCTGCTGGCCGACGTGACGACCAACTTCGCGCTGACCCACTATCACCGGCAACTGGTCGCCACCTACGGCGAACCGCTCGACGCGGCCGGCAATCCGCAGCGCCTGCTGGTGATCGGCATGGGCAAGCTGGGCGGCCGCGAGCTGAACGTGTCGTCCGACGTCGATTACATCTTCGTGTACCCCGAGGAAGGCGACACCGCCGGGCCGAAGTCGATCGAAAACCACGATTTCTTCAACCGGCTGGGCAAGAAGATCATCCAGGCGCTCGGCGACATCACCGCCGACGGCCAGGTCTTCCGCGTCGACATGCGGCTGCGCCCGCACGGCGATTCCGGGCCGCTGGTCTGCTCGCTCGACTCGCTGGAAAACTATTTCATCACCCAGGGCCGCGAGTGGGAACGCTATGCCTGGATCAAGGGCCGGACGATGAACGCCGGCGACAACCTGCAGCCGGCCTGGGTCGATGCGATGCAGAAGATCGCCCGCCCCTTCGTCTTCCGCAAGTACCTCGACTTCGGCGCGATCAACGCGATGCGCGACCTGCACGCGCAGATCCGCCGCGAGGTGGCGCGCAAGGACATGGCCGACCACGTCAAGCTCGGCCCCGGCGGCATCCGCGAGATCGAGTTCATCGCCCAGGTGTTCCAGCTGATCCGCGGCGGCCGCGATGCCGGACTGCAGATCCGCGCCACGCTCGATGTGCTGGCGCTGCTCGTCGAACGCCAGTTGCTGCCGGCCGACAGCGAGCGCGAACTGCGCGAGGCCTACGTTTTCCTGCGCCGCCTCGAACACCGCCTGCAATACGTCGGCGACCAGCAGACGCACATGCTGCCGGTCGACGCCGGCGAACGGGAAAAAATCGCCCGCAGCATGGATTTCCCGGATTGGCCGGCCATGCTCGCCGTGCTCGACGCGCACCGCACGCGGGTCAGCCGGCATTTCGACGAAGTCTTCTCCGACCCGGAATCGGGCGAACACCCGCTGACCGGCCTGTGGCTCGGCCAGCTCGACGAGGACACCGCTTTCGAAGCCTTCGGCAACCTCGGCTTTCGCCGTCCGCAGGAGGCCATCGCCAGTCTGACCGCGCTGCGCGAATCGAGCCGCTACCAGCAGTTGCCGGCCAGCAACCGCCAGCGGCTCGACGCGGTCGGCCCGCGCCTGATCGAAGCGGCCGGCGCCACGCCGGAACCGGACACGACGCTGCAACGCGGCATCGGCTTCCTCGAGAACATCGCCCGCCGCGGTTCCTATCTGGCGCTGTTGCAGCAATACCCGATGGCCTTGCGCCGCGTCGCCGACATGATCTGCGCCTCGGCCTGGGCTGCCGACTACCTGAACCGCCACCCGCTGCTGCTCGACGAACTGCTCGACCAGCGCCTGTACGACGGCGCCACCGACTGGACCGGTTTCCGCGAGCAGTTGCGCGTCAACCTCGCCACCCATGCCGGCGACACCGAGCGCGAGATGGACATCCTGCGCGAGATGCACCACGCCCAGGTCTTCCGGCTGCTGGCCCAGGACCTGGCCGGGCTGCAGACCATCGAATCGCTGTCCGACCATCTGACCGAACTGGCCGACACCATCGTCCGGGAAACGCTGCCGCTGGTCTGGGGCAAGATCCGCAACCGGCACTGCGACACCCCGAAATTCGCCGTCATCGGCTACGGCAAGATGGGCGGCAAGGAACTCGGCTACGCCTCCGACCTCGATCTGGTTTACCTCTACGACGATGCCGACCAGGACGCCCAGGAAAACTACACCCGGCTCGGCCAGCGCCTGGGTACCTGGCTGTCCAGCCAGACGCCGGCCGGCATCCTGTTCGAGACCGACCTGCGGCTGCGCCCGAACGGCGATTCCGGCCTGCTGGCGGTGACCGTCGATGCCTTCCGCGATTACGAACTGAAGAACGCCTGGACCTGGGAACACCAGGCGCTGACCCGCGCCCGCTTCTGCGCCGGCGATCCGGCGGTCGGCCAGCGCTTCGAAGAAATCCGCTGCGAAATCCTGCGCCTGCCGCGCGACCTGGCGACGCTGAAGGACGAAGTCGTCGCCATGCGCCGCAAGATGTACGACGCGCACGCCGGCCACAGCGCCACCCATTTCGGCCTGAAGCACGACAAGGGCGGCATCATCGACGTCGAGTTCATCGTGCAGTATCTGGTCCTCGGCCACGCCCACCGCCATGCCGAACTCACCGGCAACCTCGGCAACATCGCGCTGCTGAGGATCGCCGGCGAACTGGGCCTGATCGATCCGGCGCAGGCCCGGGCGGCCGGCGACGCCTACCGCGAATTCCGCCGGCTGCAGCATGCCCGCCGGCTGTCGGCCACACCGAAGGCGCCGGTGCCGCGCGAGGAAGTGGAAAAGCACATTCTTGCGGTCGACACCCTCTGGCAGGCCGTTTTCGGCGACTGACACTCAGCGGTCGTCGCCGCGCGGCGGACCGCCCCTGGGGCCGTCGCGATGGCGGCCATCGTCACCGCCCCGCCGTTCGCCGTCCGGGCGGCGCCCTTCGGGACGGCCTTCCCAGCCCGCCGGCGGCGCGGCCTGCGGCATGTCGCGCGGCGGTGCGGGACGAAAATCGGGACGGCGCATCTCGCCACGCTCCGGCGGAGGTGCGGGACGCGGCGGTTCACGGTATTCCGGTCGCGGCGGTTCGCCACGCCGAGGTTCGCTGCGCGGCGGTTCTTCCCAAGCCCTGCGCGGCGGCGGTGGCGGTGGCGGTGGCGGAGTCACGACCCGGGATGGTGGCGGCCCGTAGCGGTCCGTTTCCCAGCGACCGCCCTGATGACGCCAGTAGGAACCGTCGTTGACCCAGCGCGGTTCGACCCAGCGATAACCGGGACGCGGCGGCGACCAGCGGCCGCCGACCCATTCGTAACGCGTACCGATCCAGTTCCAGTAGCCGCCCATCCAGACATAGCCGGTGACCGGCGGATAGCCCGGATATTCGACGCGCGGCGGCGGCGGTGCCACCACCACCGCCTCATCGTAAGCCGGGGCGACGACACAGCCGCCCAGGGCGAGACTTGCAGACATCACCAGCAACAGCTTGCGCATTCCTTGTTCCTCCATCGGGGAGACGCCAATGCCGGAATAACGCACCGGCCGACGCGCGGCCGACCGGATTTACGAACTGTTGCAATCGGCGCCGCGACGGGCGCCGAGCCGGATCACTTCTGCAGCGAGTCGCGGATTTCGCGCAGCAGCACGATGTCTTCCGGCGTAGCCGGGGCTTCTTCGACGACCGGCGCTTCCGGTTTGCGCAGCCGGTTCATCTGCTTGACCATCAAGAAGATGATGAAGGCCAGGATGACGAAATTGACCAGGATGGTCAGGAAACTGCCGTAGGCGAACACGGCGATACCGGCCTTCTTCAGGTCGGCCAGCGTGCTCAGGTTGTTCGGGTTGTCGCCGAGCACGACGAACAGGTTGGAGAAGTCGAGATTGCCGACCACCTTGCCGACCAGCGGCATGATCAGGTCGCCGACGATGGAATCGACGATCTTGCCGAAAGCGCCGCCGATGATGACACCGACGGCGAGATCGACGGCGTTGCCCTTGACGGCGAATTCACGAAATTCCTGCATCATGCTCATGCTGTTTTCCTCGGGGAATGATGGTTTATGGGTGGGGCATTATTCTTGCGCGGCCGAAACAGCGTCAAGCCGCTTTGCATTATTCAACATTGTTTCGCAAAGCCTTTACACAGGCGCCCGGCCGCCGCTTCGAGCGTTTCCGGCCGTTTTGCAAAGCAGAAGCGGACCACCCGCTCATCGTGACCGTCGGCGTGGAAGGCCGAGACCGGGATCACCGCGACGCCGACCTCGCGGGTCAGCCAGTCGGCAAAGGCGCGGTCCGGCAGCCCGGAGATCGCCGTGTAGCGGGCAAGCTGGAAATAGGTGCCGGCACAGGGCAGCAATTCGAGGGGCGTCGCCGCCAGCAGGGCGCGGAAGGCATCGCGCTTTTCCTGATAGAAGGCGGCCAGCCCGAGATGGCGCGACGCGTCCTGCATGTAGTCGGCCAGCGCCAGCTGCGACGGTCCATGCACGGTGAACACGTTGAACTGGTGGATCTTGCGGAACTCGGCGCAGAGCGCCGCCGGCCCGACCACATAGCCGATCTTCCAGCCGGTGATGTGATAGGTCTTGCCGAAACTGCTGACCACCAGGCTGCGCGGCGCCAGTTCGGGATGGCCGCACAGGCTCAGGTGCGGTCGGCCGTCGAACAGGATGTGCTCGTAGACTTCGTCGGACAGCAGCACGATGTCGGTACCGGCGACGATTTTTGCCAGTTCGCCCAGGTCGACCGCAGACAGCACGGCGCCGGTCGGATTGTGCGGCGAATTGAGGATGATCATCCGCGTCCGTTCGCTGACCAGCGCACGCACCTGCGCCCAGTCCGGCGCGTAATTGGGAAACTGCAGCCGGGCCCGGACGACCGTACCGCCGACCGCTTCGATCGCCGGCCCGTACGAGTCGTAGACCGGCTCGAAGACGATCACCTCGTCGCCCGGCCGGACGAAGGCGGCAACCGCCGTGAAGATCGCCTGGGTGGCGCCGGCCGTTACGGTGACCTCGCTGTCGGCATCGAAACGCGTGCCGTACAGCGCGGCGACCTTGTCGGCGATGGCGGCGCGCAGTTCCGGCATGCCGGCCATCGGCGCGTACTGGTTGCGGCCGGCCTTCATGTGTCGGTGCAGCGCGTCGAACAGTTCGGGCTCGGCCTGAAAATCGGGAAAGCCCTGCGACAGGTTGACGGCGCCGCAATCGGCGGCGAGCTTGGACATCACCGTGAAGATCGTCGTGCCCATGTCGGGAAAGCGGGAGGCGATGCGGATCGGGGTTTCCATGGTCTGGCAAGGTTTTTCGAAGACTTTCACTATGCCACAATGCCGACCATGAACATCGACGGCATCCCCACCCGCACGCTGCGCGCCGACCCGGCCCGGCGCACTTTCGAGATCATCGACCAGACCCGCCTGCCGCACGCGCTGCACTGGCTGCCCGTCGCCACGCTGGCGCAAGCGGCACATGCGATCCGCGCCATGCAGGTGCGCGGCGCGCCGCTGATCGGCGCCACGGCGGCCTACGGGCTGGCGGTGGCGCTCAGTGGCCAAGAGGGCGACGACGCCTCCGACGCGCGCCTGCACGAGGCCGCGGCGCTGCTGCGGTCGACGCGGCCGACGGCGGTCAATCTGCACTGGGCGCTGGCCCGCATGGAAAATGCGTTGCGCGGCCTGTCGACCGCAGAACGCGGCACCGCCGCCTGGGCCGAAGCCGCCGCCATCGCCGAGGAAGACGTCGCGCAGAATGCCGCCATCGGCCGGCACGGGCTCGACCTGTTGCGCCGCCTGCCGCGCCGCCATGGCCGCGTGCTCAACGTGATGACGCACTGCAACGCCGGCTGGCTGGCCACCGTCGACCACGGCACCGCGCTGTCGCCGGTCTATGCCGCGCACGATGCCGGGTTGCCGGTGCACGTCTGGGTATCCGAGACGCGGCCGCGCAACCAGGGCCTGCTGACCGCCTGGGAACTGGCCCAGCACGGTGTGCCGCACACCGTCGTCGCCGACAACGCGGCCGGCATCCTGCTGCGTCAGGGCAAGGTCGATGCGGTGATCGTCGGCGCCGACCGCATTGCCGCCAACGGCGACGTCGCCAACAAAGTGGGCACTTACCTCAAGGGCCTGGCCTGCGCCGACAACGGGATTCCCTTCTACGTCGCCGCGCCGCGCTCGACGCTCGATTTTGCCTGCCCGGACGGTGCCGGTATCCCGATCGAGGAACGCGACGGCGACGAATTCCGGCTGGTGCACGGCCTCGCCGAAGACGGCACGCCGGCCGTCGTGCGCCAGTTGCCGGCAGCGCAGGCGGTCGGCAACCCGGCCTTCGACGTGACACCGGCCCGGCTGGTGACGGCCATCGTCACCGAACGCGGCGCCTGCCCGGCCAGCCGCGACGGTCTGCGCACGCTCTATCCGGAGACCGCTGATGACTGATCCGCGCGCCGCACTGATCGCCGCCGCCCGCGCCATGCGCCCGGCCGGGCTGAACCGCGGCACCGCCGGCAACCTCAGCGTGCGCGACGGCGACGGCTTCCTGATCACGCCGACCGGCCTGGCCTACGACGCGCTGAGCGCCGACGACATTCCGCACATGCGCATCGACACCCCGGCGGACAAAAATGCACACGACAGCGCCGACGCAAGCTGGACCGGCCGCCGCAAGCCGTCGTCCGAATGGCGCTTCCACCGCGACCTGTACGCCGCCCGACCGGAAGTCGGCGCCGTGCTGCATGCCCACTCGCCGTTCGCCGTCACGCTGGCCTGCCTGCGTCGCGACATTCCGCCCTTCCACTACATGATCGCCCGCTTCGGCGGGGCGACGATCCGTTGCGCCGATTACGCGATTTTCGGTTCGCCGGCGCTGTCGACCGCAGCAATGGCCGCGATGACGGAGCGCAAGGGCTGCCTGCTGGCCAACCACGGCCTGCTGGTCGCCGGTCGCGATCTCGACGAAGCTTTCGCGCTGGCGGTCGAACTGGAAGAACTTTGCGAACAATACTGGCGGGCCTGCCAGCTCGGCGACCCGGTGCTGCTCGACGCCGCCGAGATGGCCGAAGTCATCGAGAAATTCAAGGGATACGGACAGAAATGAACGCCGAACACGACCTGAGCCGCTGGGAACAATCGCACGATTTCGGCGCCGGCAACGCCCGCGCCGAAGCCGGCACACGCTGGGTACTGTGGATCACGCTGGCGATGATGGTGGTCGAGATCGCCGCCGGCTGGTGGTTCAACTCGATGGCGCTGCTGGCCGACGGCTGGCACATGAGCTCGCACGCCCTGGCCATCGGCCTGGCTTCCTTTGCCTACGCCGCGGCACGCAAGTACGCCGGCGACCCGGGCTTCACTTTCGGCACCTGGAAGATCGAAGTGCTGGCCGGCTACACCAGCGCGCTGTTCCTGCTCGTCGTCGCCGGACTGATGGTGTTCGGCGCCGTCGAGCGCCTGATCGAACCGGCACCGATCCACTACCTGGAAGCGATGCTGGTCGCCGCCATCGGTCTTGCGGTCAACCTCGGTTGCGCGGCAATTCTGCACCGCGCCGGCGACCACGGGCATTCGCACGGCCACGGCCACGGGCACGACCATGCGCCGCACGGCCATCACGACCTGAACCTGAAGGCCGCCTACATCCACGTGATCACCGATGCGCTGACCTCGGTGCTGGCCATTGCCGCACTGGCCGGCGGCTGGCTGTGGGGCTGGGACTGGCTGGACCCGGTCTGCGCGCTGGTCGGCGCCGGGCTGGTCGCGCTCTGGGCAAAGAACCTGCTGCGCGACACCGGCCGCGTGCTGCTCGACCGCGAAATGGATCACCCGGTGGTCGAGGAAGTGCGCGAGGTGATCGCCAGCCTGCCGGCCGGCACGCACCTGACCGATCTGCACGTCTGGCGCGTCAGCAACGGCGCCTACGCCTGCGCGCTGTCGCTGCTGACGCACGATCCCGCCCTCACCCCGCTGGCCGTCCGCCAGGCGCTCGCCATCCACGAGGAACTGGTCCACGTCACCGTGGAAATCCACCGCTGCGACGAGTGCCCGGACTGAACCCCATTCACGCCAGCGTATCGAGCAGGCTGCTGATGTTGTTGTCGTCCGGACGGCTGTAAGCCTGGAGCAGTTGCAGTATCCGGCTCACCGCATCGTACTGACTGCTCTCGCCGCTGGCCGTCGTCGATGCGCTCGTCGTTGCGCTATCGCTGCCCCCGCCCTGCTGCGACTTGTCGTAAGCCATCGCCTCGGCAAAGCTGACCTTGCCGTCGCCATCGCTGTCGGCCGCCTCGAAATTCGACACGATGTTCGAAATCAGACTGGCACGCTGGCTGTCGGTATCGCCGATTTCCTCGAGTTGCGCCTGCAACTCGTCCTGCGTGAAGCCCTCGTCATTTTGCGGCGGCGGCGGTGGCGGCATGCCTTGCATGCCCTGCTGCATCCGCATCTGACCGAACTGGTCTTCCAGTTGCTGCTGCAGCTTGCTCAGCGTGGTCGAGAACTCGCGCTCGGTGACCTTGCCGTCGCTGTCGCTGTCGAGCATCGAAAACAGGTCTTCAACCGAACTGTCGTCCCCGCTGCCGGAAATGGACTGAAAGATGGAGGCCAGGTCACTCTTTTCAATGTAACCCTGGCTCTTGCTGTCGATCTTTGAAAATAACTGGCTGAGGGAGGAACTGCCGCTGACACTGGTGACCATGATGAACTCCTTGAATGCAATGATTGAAGCCGGAGACGCGTCCGGTTGCCCTGTTTGAGCAATTTATCGACCAAGGCCGGCCAAAATTTGCGGCGAAACGGGTTAAAGCAGGTAAAAGTCGGTTAAGAACCCACGGAAAACCTGCGGTCAACGTCGAAAAATCGTCGAAAATCACGCCAGATCGGCAAAATTCGCCGCCCGGCAAAAACTTGCCGGCATCCGGAAAACGTGGAATGACGCGGGTTTCCGCCTGCAAGGACAGGGCGGCGGCAAAGGAAAACGGGACATGGCAGCGGTACTACTGATTGATGACGACCAGGAACTCGCCGAGTTGCTCGGCGATTACCTGCGGAACGAAGGCTTCGTCGTCCGCCACGTGGCGGACGGGGAAAGCGGCGTGCGGGAAGCCCTGAGCGGCAGCTATGCGATCGCCGTGCTCGACGTCATGATGCCCGGCCTGTCGGGCGTCGAAGTGTTGCGCCGGATCCGCGCCCAGAGCCGGATACCGATCCTGATGCTGACGGCGCGGGGCGACGGCATGGACCGCATCGTCGGTCTCGAACTGGGCGCCGACGACTACGTCCCGAAACCCTGCCTGCCGCGCGAACTGGCCGCCCGGCTGCGCGCCATCCTGCGCCGCAGCAGCGATGCGCCGAGCAACGACGACGACGTCACGGTCGGCCCGCTCTGTCTGCGCCCGCGCCAACGCACGGCGGAATGGCAGGGGCAGGCGATCGATCTGACCAGCACCGAATTCAACCTGCTCGAAGTCCTCGCCCGCAATGCCGGCCGCACCGTCAGCAAGGCGGAGCTCTCCGAGCACGCCCTCGGCCGGCCGCTCAACCGCTTCGACCGCAGCATCGACGTCCACCTGTCGAGCATCCGCCACAAGCTCGGCCCGCTGCCCGACGGCCGCTCGTGCATCCAGACGGTATTCCGTCAGGGCTACCAGATGATTCCCTGCTGACATGGGCCGCCTGTTCTGGAAGTTCTTCCTGATCGTCTGGCTGGCCCAGCTCGCCGCGGCGCTCGGTACCAGCCTTTATTTCTGGACGGACCGCCAGGCGATCGAGGCACGATTCGCCAGCCGTCTGCAGGCCGAAGGATGGCAAGCACCGCCGCCCCGTCCGTTCCCGCCGTTCGCCCCGCCCGGGCCGCCGCCCGACGCCGGAGCGAGACCGCCACCGCCGTTCGCCGGACCCGCCGGCGAACCGCCGCCGGACATCCCGCCGCCGGCCCTCATGCACATCCTGGCCGGCATCGTCGCCAGCCTGCTGTCGGCGGCGGCAATCGCCTGGATGGTCAGCCGCCCGGTGGCCCGACTGAAAGCCGCCTTCGTCGCCGCCGGCAGCGGCGATCTGTCGGTGCGGATCGGCCCCACGCTGGGTCGCCGGCGCGACGAACTGGCCGAGCTCGGCCGCGAATTCGACCGCATGACCACCCGCCTGGCTGGCGTGCTCGATACGCAGCAACGCCTGCTGCACGACGTTTCGCACGAAATGCGCTCGCCGCTGGCCCGCATGCACGCGGCGATCGGCCTGGCCCGGCAGCAACCGGCGCGAACGCCGGAAACGCTGGAGCGGCTGGAACGCGAGGGCGAGCGAATGGATCGTCTGGTCGGCGAACTGCTGACCCTGTCGCGGATCGATGCCGGCACCGGTGGCACGGCGGAAATCGTCGATCTCAGCGAACTGCTCGCCGAACTGGTCGAGGATGCCCGCTTCGAAGCCGACCAGCACGGCATTGCGGTGACGCTGGACACGCCGCCCGAACTGCTGACCCGGGCCGCGCCGGAACTGCTGCTGCGCGCCGTCGAAAACGTCGTGCGCAACGCCCTGCGCCATTCGCCTGTCGGCGGCACCGTCGCCATCCGGGTCACGGCGGACGCCACGCACTGCCGCATGCTGATCGACGACGACGGGCCCGGCGTGCCGGAACAGGAACTGGAAAACATCTTTGCGCCGTTCCGCCGGCTCGACGGCAAACCCGGCGGTTACGGCCTGGGCCTGACCATCGCCCGGCGTGCGCTGCATGCGGTCGACGGCCGGATTTCGGCAAAAAACCGCCCGACGGGCGGCCTGCGGGTGACCATCGAACTGCCGCGGATCAGTGCGTGAACAGGCCAACCAGCGGCACGACGGCAACGCCGGCGGCAATCAGCAGGCTCTGCCGGACGAAACTGTCGCGCTGCTTGTGCAGCAAGGGCAGCAGGTCGGCCAGCGCCACGTAGATGAAACTCGATGCGGCGATCACCAGCACGTAGGGCAACGCCGCGCTGGCCGAGCTCAGCGTGAAGTAACCGAGCACGCCGCCGAGCAACGAACTCAGGCTGGAACCGGCATTGGCCAGGAAGGCCTTGGCATTGCTCCAGCCGCCGTTGCGCAGCAGCACGAAATCGCCGATTTCCTGCGGGATTTCGTGGGCGATGATCGCCACCGTGGTGGTCACGCCGAGCATCGGATCAGCCAGGAAGGCCGCCGCCAGCAGCAGGCCGTCGACAAAATTGTGGAAGGCGTCGCCGACCAGGATCAGCAGCGGCGCAGTCACCGTCGCGTGGTGCCCCTCGTGCGATGCGCAGTCGCCGTGCGAATGGCGCCACAGCGCCAGCCGTTCGAGCGAGAAAAAGACAAAAAGGCTGAGCAGCATGATGCCGAACAGCGTCGTCGCCGGACCGGTCGCACCATGATCGTGGCCGACATGGGCGGCCGCGTGCTCGTGATGATCGTGACCGTCGTTCTCGTGGTGCCCTTCCGGCAACGCCGCCGCGGCGTGGGCATGCACCTCCGCCGCCGGCAGCGTGGCGAAGGCTTCCGGCAGGATGTGCAGGAAGGCCGACGACAGCATGACCCCGGCGGCGAAAGCGACGAGGACTGCGGTCGACTGCCGGGACAGGCGGAAAACCACGGCGGCGGCCGCCGCCATGCTGATCAGGCCGCCCGCCAGGCAGGCGAGCAGGATCATGCCTAATGTGGTCATTGCTGGGAATTCCTAGAATGCCGGGCACGGGCCCGGAAAAAGATGCGCGATGTTATACCTTTCGCGACAGGGCACCAAATGACAGCCACCGCGCCGCAAGGTTCCCGGACGGCCTCAGACGCCCATCTCCTTGCGCTCCCGCTCGACATGGGCGATGTAGCGCTGGATCCGGTTCTGGTCGTTCATCGGCAGGTCCTCGAAGGCCAGGCCGACGCGCCACAGACGGTTGCCGGCACGCGCTTCCTGCTCGGTCAGGTGACGGATCGTCGCATTGCAATACAGCTCGTGCGCTTCCTCGGCCAGATGAAAATGGCAGCGCCACAGGCGCTCGCCGACCGCCAGCGCCTCGGGCAAGCTGCCGACCTGCAGGCCGATGCCGGCCACCGAGAGGTCGTGCACGCTGCTTTCCCACAAGGCACCTTCGGCCAGCCGGCCGAAAAACGGGAAAGGGCGGCCGCGCGGCGTGGCGATCCGGAAGCTCTCCCGGCGCTGCAGGCGCAGGATACGCGCCGGCAAGGGGGCCGAAAATGCCCGCCCGCCCTGGAAAACCGTCTCGCTGACGCGGTCGACCGCAAATTGCACCTGAATACCGTTCGGACTGCCGGCAAAGCTGCAGCGCCCCTCGCCGAGCAAGCGCTTGTTCAGCCGCTCGACGCCGCTGTAGTCGAAATACAGGCACCCATCCTCCGGCGAAGCATCGAGCAGCCGGGTGACGAACAGTTCGCCCCCGAAATGGACCGAGAACGGCGTCGCCTCCCTGGCCAGCGCCGCCAGGGTGAAGGCGATCGCCCGCGGGCCGGTGATCAGGAAACGATCCTCGAACTCGCTTTCCGACATCGTCGCGATCTGCGTCATGCCGCCTCCAGCACGCGCAGCAGCGAGCTCGTATCGTCCTTGCCGAAACCCAGCGCCATCAGCGCGTTGAGCTGCTGGGCGACGCTCGCCGTCAACGCCACCGGCACGCCACTCTGGCGCGCCGCGGCGAGGACCAGCCCGAAATCCTTGTGATGCAGGCGGGCCTCGATGCCGGCGGCAAAGTCACGGTCAACCATGCGCCGGCCCATGATTTCCAGCACGCGCGAGCCGGCCGAGCCGCCGGCCAGCGCCTGTTTCACTTTCGCCGGATCGACGCCGGCAGCCCTCGCCAGGTGCATCGCTTCGGCGACCGCCTCGATGGCGGCGACCATGATCATCTGGTTGCAGGCCTTGGCGACCTGACCGGCGCCGTTCGGGCCGACATGGACGATGCGCTGGCCGAGCGTCTCGAGCAGCGGGCGTACCCGTTCGAGGACCGCGGCGTCGCCGCCGGCCATGATCGCCAGCGTCGCGTCTTTCGCCCCCTGCTCGCCGCCGGAGACCGGCGCGTCGAGCATGTGGATGCCTTTTTCGGCCAGTTGGCCGGCGATGCGCCGGGCAACGTCGGGCGCAATGGTCGAGCAATCGACGAGCACGCTGCCCGGCGCCATGCCGTGGATCAGGCCATCTTCGCCGAGGGCAACGCCTGCGACGTCGGCGCTCGATGTGATGATCGTGAACACCACCTCGCAGGCGGCGCCGAGCGCCGCCGGGGTGGCATGGACGGTGGCCGGCAGGCCGGCGCAAGTTTGCGGTCGACGCGCCCAGACGTGCAATTCCTGGCCGGCCGCGTGCAGGTGCAGGGCCATCGGGCGCCCCATCGCGCCCAGACCGATGAAGCCGACCTTCATGCCTGTCCCGAGAGATTTTCCAGGAGTTTGAGCACGGCGATCGAATCCTCCTCGCCGAGGCCCGAGCCGACCATCGCGTTGAACATCTGCGCGGTCGCCGCCGAGCCGGGCAGGCACAGCCCGAGCTCGTGCGCCGTCTGCATCACGATGTTGAGGTCCTTCTCGTGCATCCAGCTCTTGAAACCCGGCTGGAAATTGCGGTCGAGCATGCGTTGACCGTGATTCTCGAGGATCTTCGAGTAGGCGAAGCCGCCGAGCAGCGCCTCGCGCACCTTGCCACGGTCGACACCGTTTTTCGAGGCAAAAGCCATCGCCTCGGCGACCGCCAGCACGCCCATGCCGGTGACGATTTGGTTGGCCGCCTTGGTCACCTGCCCGGCGCCGGGGCCGCCGACGTGGACGACATTCTTGCCCATGCAGGCAAAAGCCGGCAGGGCCCGGGCAAAGGCGGCCTCGGAACCGCCGGCCATGATCGACAAGCTGCCGGCGATGGCGCCGACTTCGCCGCCGGACACCGGCGCGTCGATGAAATCGACGCCGGCCGCCGCCAGCTCGGCGTGGATGGCGCGCGCCGCCGCCGGCGCGATGGTGCTCATGTCGACAGCGACCAGCCCGCGGTTGCCGGCGCTGGCGACGCCGCGCATGACGTCGGCGACGTCCGGCGCATCGGCGACCATCGAGATCACCAGATCCTGGCCTTTGGCCACTTGTGCCGGCGACGCGGCACCGACGGCGCCGGCGTCGAGCAGCGGCTGCATCGATTCGGCGCGACGCGCCCAGACGCTGACTTGATGCCCGCCCTTGATCAGGTTGAGGGCCATCGGACGACCCATGATGCCCAGGCCGATAAATCCAATCTTCATGCGAATACTCCGTGTTTCGTTGATATGCCGGCGCCGCCGGCCTGATTCAGGGCAAGCCGACGACGCTGCGTTCCTTCGGCCAGCGGATCCGGTAATCGGCGGTGAACTCGCGCACCGCGCCCGCCTCCAGCGTCTGCGTCCAGGCTACGACACCGGGCCGGCCTTGCCAGTCGCGCACCGTCACCGGCGGCGTGAATCCGGCATCGACCTCGATCTGGCTGTCGCGCGCGACCGGGCTGGCATCGAGCACGAGCAGCCTCACCGGCCGCTTGTGCTGGCTGGTGACGGTAAACACATCGGCGATGCGCCGCTCGGCGCGCTGCCCGACGAAGCCGGCGCTGGCGCTGTCGGCAGCCAGATTGCGCACGACGACCTTGATCCGCTCGTCGCGACCGAAAGGCAGTTCGAGCTCGGTGGCCTGCGCCGGATTCCACAAGGTCCGGCCGACATAGGCGCCATCGCGATAGAACTGCATGTCGCCGGCCGGCCAGACGCCCTCCGGCAGCTTGCCGCGGGCAACCAGATAGGCCGCTGCCTCCTGACGCGGGGCGACCTGGACCTGCAGGTCCACCGGCAACGCTTGCCGGCCGAGCGAGACGGCCAGTTTGCTGCCGTCGGCCGGCAGGCTGAAACGGCCGGGCATGGCGTATTCGGTCGCGAAGGTGTTTTCGCTGACCGCCACCTCGAACAGCGGCTTGTCGGCCACGGCCTCGGCCGACTTGGCGCGCATCGCCAGCGGCGCCGGCGCAGCGGCCAGCATCGGCATCGCTTCGGCGCGACGTTCCGGACGCAACGACAGGTTCCAGGCATTCGGCAGCGGCCCGGCGACGCGCTGACGTGGCTGGCCGGTCGACAAGGTCAGTGCGACATTGCGCCAGTCCTCGCCGCTGCGCTGGGCGATCTGTGCGATGCGCTCGAACGCGACCTGGCGCCCCTCGCTGTCCAGCGTCGCCCGGTAGGCCGGCCGCCAGCCGGCGTCGGCGAAGAGGTAGCGGATGCGGACCTGCCCGTCCTTGCGGGCATTAAGGCGGACCAACAGTTGGCGCACGCTGCTCACACTCGGCCGCACGCGCTCCAGATCCTGGCGGCGGGCTTCCAGTTCGCGCTCCAGGTCGCGCTTACCGGCATCGATTTCGAGGATGCGGCGCTGCGCCTGCAGGCTGCCCTGGCGGATGGTGTCGAGCAACCTGGCCGGATTGCCGGCATGGATGCTGTCGCTGGTCGAAGCCAGCGCATCGAGGTATTTCAGCGAACGTTCGGCGGCCTGGCGTTCGGCATTCAGCGCATCGCTGCGGTCGACCAGCGTCCGGACCAGTTTTTCCAGGCGCGCCTCCTCGGCGTTGAGCGGCGCGCTGCGGGCACTGTCGCGCCAGCTCAGTTCGCCGATCTCGATACCGGCATCGGCATCGACCTGCACGCTATCGACGTCGAAATTGGCCGGCAGGCCCTCGATCTCCAGTTGCCCGTCGCCGGCGCGGACGAGCGCCGTGCGTTCGACCAGCGCGCTACCGGGATAAAGGACGACGCGGCTGACCGGCGCCGGCTGGCCGGCGATGGCCGGAACGGCTGCCGACAGCGCAAGCAGACAGAGCGCGGCAGCGGGGAGCGAAAGCGGTTTCATGCGGCGGATTCCCGGAACGAAGTCCGGAAATTATAGCGGTGCGCCGCTCAGCGGCGGATCAACGCCCGCAGGCCGGACCGTCGCCGCGTTTGAAACCGAGCCTGGCGAACAGTTTTTCCGGTGGGCAAAAACCGGTGATGCCGCTCTGCAGCAGGTTCAGCCCGACGAAGGCGGTAAACGCCAGAAACCATTCGGAGACGAACAGCAGGCTGCCGTGCCAGCCGAGCGCCAGCGACAGCAGGACGAAAAAGCCGGCGAGGATGCGGATCATGCGTTCGATGGTCATGGGTGTTCCCTCCTGAAGGCTGCGTAATAAAGTACCGGAATGACGACCAGGGTGAGCAGCGTGGACACCAGGATGCCGAAGATCAAGGCCAGCGCCAGACCGTTGAAGATCGGGTCGTCGAGGATGAACAGCGCGCCCAGCATCGCAGCCAGCGCAGTCAGCGCGATCGGCTTGGCGCGCACGGCGGCGGACTGGATCACCGCGTCGTGGAAATTCATGCCGGCAGCCACTTGCTGCCGGATGAAATCGACCAGCAGGATCGAGTTGCGGACGATGATGCCGGCCAGCGCGATCATGCCGATCATCGAGGTCGCCGTGAATTGTGCGCCGAACAGCGCATGCCCCGGCATCACGCCGATGAGGGTCAGCGGGATCGGCGCCATGATGATCAGCGGCACCAGATACGAGCCGAAATGGGCGACGACCAGCAGGTAGATCAGGATCAGGCCGACCGCGTAGGCGATGCCCATGTCGCGGAAGGTTTCGTAGGTAACCTGCCATTCGCCGTCCCACTTGACGCTGTAGCCGGCGTAAGGATCGTCGGGCGGGCGGATGAAACGTTCGCCGAGCGTGCCGCCTTCCGGCAGCGCCATGCCATTGATCCTGGCACGGATGTCGAACATGCCGTAGAGCGGCGAATCGAGCTTGCCGCCCATGTCGCCGACCACATAGACGACCGGCAGCAGGTCCTTGTGGTAAATCGCCTTGTCGCGCCACTGCTCGTGGACTTCGACGACTTCCGAAATCGGCACCAGGCGCCCGTCGCCGGCGCGCACCCGCAACTTGAGCAGCGTGTCCGGCGAGGATCGGCGCTCGGCCGGCAGCACGATGCGCACCGGCACTTCGTATTTGGCGCCGGTATTGCGCAGCGGCGTCACGTCCTGGCCGGCCAGACCCATGCTGACCACGGCGACGATGTCGCTCTGCGCCACGCCCAGTTGCGCCGCCTTGTTCTGCAGCACGCGCAACACCAGCTTGCGCGAATCGGCATCGATGGTGTCGTCGACCGCGACGATGTCCGGCGTCGCCGCAAAGGCCTCGCGCACGCGCTTGCCGACAGCGATCCGCCCGGCCTCGTCCGGCCCGTAAACTTCGGCGACGATCGGCGACATCACCGGCGGCCCCGGCGGCACTTCGACGACCTTGGCAACGCCGCCGTTGCGCTTGCCGATGGCCTCGACCGCGTCGCGGACCGAAACGGCGATCTCGTGGCTCTTCCGGCTGCGCTGGTGCTTGTCCGCCAGATTGACCTGAATATCGCCCTTTTCCGGCGTCGACCGCAGATAGTACTGGCGCACCAGGCCGTTGAAGTTGATCGGGCTGGCGGTTCCGGCGTAGGCCTGGTAGTTGATCACTTCCGGCACCTTGGCCAGTTCGCTGCCGATTTCCTGCAGCACGCGCGCGGTCTCTTCGACCGGCGTGCCGACCGGCATGTCGACGACGACCTGAAATTCGCTCTTGTTGTCGAACGGCAGCATCTTCAGCACGACCCACTGGAAATACGCCAGCGACACCGAACCGAGGATCAGCACGCCGATGGCGATGGCCAGCCTGACCCGCGCCGCGCCGCCGCTGACCGGATCGAGGAAGGACGTCAGCAGGCGGCGGAAGGTGCTGTCGAGCCGGGCATCCAGCGTCGACGGCGGGTGTTCGGCATGGCTGCCGGCAGGCGGCTTCAGCAGTTTCGCCGCCAGCCAGGGCGTGACGACGAAAGCGATGGCCAGCGAAATCGCCATGCCCATCGACGAGTTGATCGGGATCGGGCTCATGTACGGCCCCATCAGGCCGGACACGAAGGCCATCGGCAGTAGCGCGGCGATCACCGTCAAGGTGGCCAGGATGGTCGGCCCGCCGACTTCGTCGACCGCATGCGGAATGATCTCAAGCAGCCCCTTGTCCGGATGCAAGCCCTGCCAGCGGTGGATGTTTTCAACGACGACGATGGCGTCGTCAACCAGAATGCCGATCGAGAAGATCAGCGCGAACAGCGACACCCGGTTCAGCGTGAAGCCCCAGGCCCAGGAGGCGAACAGCGTCGCGGCCAGGGTCAGCGTGACGGCGACACCGACGATCACCGCCTCGCGCCGGCCGAGCGCGAAGAAGACCAGGGCGACGACGAAGGCCGTGGCGAAGATCAGCTTGCCGATCAGTTTCTGCGCCTTTTCGGTCGCCGTCTCGCCGTAGTTGCGCGTGACCGCAACCTCGACGCCTTCGGGAATGACGACGTTTTTCAGGCCTTCGATGCGGTCGACCGCAGCATTCGCCACATCCGCCGCATTGACGCCGGGCTGTTTCGACAACTGGACCGTCACCGCCGGGAATTCCCCATCGCGGGTGCCGAACCAGGCGTAGCGCACCGGCTGCTCCGGGCCGTCTTCGACGCCGGCGATATCGCCGACGAACACCGGCTTGCCGTCGCGCACGGCCACCACCACCTGCCGGACATCGGCCGCCGACGCCAGCCAGGTACCGGTCTCAACCAGCAGCTCGCGATTGCCGGCGGTCAGCGCGCCGGAAGACTGCAGGGCGTTCGCCCCCTGCAACACGACGGCCACATCCTGCGGTGTGACGCCCCAGGCGTTCATCCGCTCGGCATCGAGCAGCACGCGGACGGCCCGTTCGGGCCCGCCCAGCGTGGACACGTCGCGCGTTCCCGGAATCCGTTTCAACTCGATCTCGACGGCATGGGCGACCTGCTGCAGGTCGTAGGCCGAGCGCGCCGGATCGGCGGTATGGAAGGTCAGCGACAGGATCGGCACGTCGTCGATGCCGCGCGGCTTGATCACCGGCGCCTGGACGCCGAGATTGGGCGGCAGCCAGTCGCGATGCGACATCACCGTGTCGTGCAGACGCAGCACCGCGTCGTTGTATTTGACGCCGACTTCGAACTGCACGGTGATCATCGCCAGGCCGCTACGTGCCATCGAGAAGACATGCTCGACGCCGTGCATGCGCGACAACACCTGCTCGGCCGGCGTGGCGATCAGGCTCTCGACGTCCTTGGCGGAAGCGCCGGGCCAGGCAACCAGCACGTCGGCCATCGTCACGTCGATCTGCGGCTCTTCCTCGCGCGGCGTGACCAGCGTTGCGAACAGCCCCATCAGCAAGGCGACCAGCGCCAGCAGCGGCGTCATCCGCGAGGCCTGGAAGGCGGCCGCGATGCGCCCGGAAATCCCGAGCCCCTTCGCTTCGTCGCGCATGGCTTACTTTCCCGATTTCAGCTGGATGGCGGCCTTGACCGGATCGGCGACCACCTTGTCGCCTGCGGTCAACCCGGCCAGCACCTCGATTTCGCCGGCCCCGACGCCTTCGCCGAGACGCAACTGGCGGAGGGCCAGACGCCCGTCGGCCGTCTGGACGTAAACGGCCGTCACCTCGCCGCGCCGCAACACGGCGCCGGCCGGTACGGTCAGCTTGTCGGCCCGGCCGACGACAAAATGCACGCGGGCGAACATGCCCGGCGCCAGCGCCGGCACCGCCGGCAGATTGACCCGCACTTGCACCACGTGCGTCGCCGCATCGACCGTCGGCAGCACCTGCACCGACGTTGCATCGACCCATTTACCCAGATCGGGAAATTCGATCCTGGCCGTGTTGACCGCACGCATGGCCGGCAGCCGGAACTGCGACACGCTGGCCGTGACGCGCAGGGCGCCCGGCTGGTAGATGGTGAACAGCGGCACGCCGGGCATCGCCATGTCGCCCAGTTCGGCATGGCGGCGCGCGACGATGCCATCGATCGGCGACAGGATCGCCGCATGGCTCTGGCTGGCGCCGGCCGCCGCACGATTGGCCGCCGCCGCATCGAAATCGGCCTTGGCCTTGTCCTCCGCCGCCTGGCTGACGAACTTCTGCGCCTTGAGCTGGCGCTGTCGTTCGTAGTTGAGTTTGGCGACCGCATACTGCGCCTCCGCCGCACGCGCCGCTTCGGCGGCCTCGCGGCCGTCGATGCGCATCAGCAACTCCCCCTTGCGCACCGGCTGACCGGCGTCGGCACGAACCTCCAGGACACGACCGGCAAGCTGCGCCCCAACCGTGCTCTGCTGCACCGCTTCAACGATCGACTCCGCCGGAAAGCTCAGATCGACCGGATGCGGTTTCACGGTCAACACGGCAAGCCCGCCGTCGGCGGCATGCGCAGTGCCAAGCAGCAGCCAGAGCCAGGGGAAAAGGGAACGGATTTCTTGGGCAATCATGTATATAAGAATACGCTGATTTACGTTGCTGCATCAAGCCGCATCGTGTGCCCGGGATCGCTTGTCACGCGGTGCCGGGCAAATCACCCGGCACCGCATCACCGATCATTTATGCGACAGCACCCATTTGGCCAGCGTCGTCGCTTCGGCATCGCTCACCGCGTTCGGCGGCATCGGGACAGCGCCCCATTCATTCTTGCTGCCGTTCTTGATCTTGCCGGCCAGCGCCGCCACCGCGCCCTTGTCCGCCCCGCGCTTGGCGGTGATTTCCTTGTACGACGGCCCGACGATCTTGCGTTCGGGATTGTGGCAGGTCATGCAGTTCTTGCTTTTGGCCAATTCTTCCGAGGCGTGCACGCCGCCGAACAGAAGCAAGCCCATTGCCAAGGCAACCAGTTTTTTCATTCTCCCCTCCGATGATGTAGCCGGCCAATCACGGCCGGGATTCAGTCTAACCCGAGTTCGCCGATGATGGCAGCCGCTTCAGCCTTGTCCGGACCAGGCACGCAGCCGTTCCGCCAGGGTCCGCCAGTCGACCGGCTTGGCCAGCCTGCGCGCAGCGAGCCGCTCGCACTCGGCGATGAAAGGGGCATCTTCCCGCCCGCTCACCAGCACCAGGGGCAAACCGGCGCCGCGCATCGCACGGATTTCTGCCGCCGCCGCCAAGCCGTCCAAGCCCGGCATTTCGACGTCGAGCAGGACGATGTCGAATATTTGCCGACGGCAGGCGTCGACCGCAGCCAGGCCGTTATCGAACACCGTCAAAGCAAAGGCCGGCGCCTTCAGGGTCGCGCGCAGCAACAGGGCGACCGTCGGGTCATCGTCGGCCGCCAGGACGCGACAGAGGACGGGATTCATGCCGCAATATCGTCCAGCATGGCCTGCAGTTCGGCCTCGGCCCGCAGCCAGGCGCGCAACAGTGCCGGCTGCGCGGCACGGACGGCGGTTTCGTCGCCGGCGCGGGCCCACGCCTCGACCACCTTGCAACGTTCGGCAAGATCGAGTGCACCAACGTTGAAGCAGCCGGACTTGAGCGCGTGCGCCGCCCGCGCGATCTCGTCGCACTCGGCGGCCGGCGCGCCCAGCGTTTCGACATAGCCCCGAGCACCGTTGAGGAAGGCCCCCAGCAGTTGTTGCACCAGGCTGTCGTCGTCCGGGGACAGCGCACGCATCTGGTCCAGAACGCTGCGGTCGACCGCCGCAAGGCCGGCAATTCCCGGTGTCGACTCGTGCGCGCCGCCGGTCACCTCGACGACTTCGACTGCCTCGCCGGCCGCACGATCCTTGCGGCGCTCCGGCCGCAGCCAGCGCGCCAGTACGCTGGCTATTTCAGCGCCGCTGTAGGGTTTGGCCAGATAATCGGACATCCCGGCAGCGAGGCAGCGCTGCCGGTCGTCCAGCATTGCATTGGCCGTCAGCGCGACGATTGGAACGTGCGGACCGTCACCTTCCCGTCGCCGGATTTCGCTGCAGACGGCAAAGCCATCGACCACCGGCATCTGACAATCGAGCAGGATCAGGTCGAAGCTTTCCTGCGCCAGACGGTCGAGTGCCAACTGGCCGTCGCCGACCATCTCGACCTGCAGTCCGAAACGTTCGAGATGGGCACGGGCAACGATCTGGTTGCTTTCGTTGTCCTCGACGACCAGCACCCGCCCCCACAACCGGAACGGCGGCACGCCGGGATCCAGCCTGGGCACCGGCAGATCCCCGCCCTCCCCCGAAACCGGCGCCGTCGTCACCGGCAGGGAGAGGCTGACGGTAAACCGCGCACCCTGGCCCGGCTGGCTATCGACCGCGATCGAGCCACCCATCATGTCGACCAGCTGGCGGCAGATCGCCAGCCCCAGACCGGTTCCGCCGTACTTGCGGCTGGTTGCGCCGTCGGCTTGCGCAAAATGCTCGAAAATCTTCTGCTGCGCCTCTGCCGGAATCCCGATCCCGGTATCGCTGACCGCAATGCTCATCGCCCGGGCACCATCACCGGGCGCACCGAGCGTCAGCGTCAGGCGGATTTCGCCCTGATCGGTGAATTTGATCGCATTGTTCAGCAGATTGGTCACGACCTGCCGGACGCGCAAGGCATCGCCGACAAACGCAGGAACCGGTTCCGCAGGCAGTTCGAGCAATACCGCGACGCCCTTGCGGCGCGCCGCAACGGCAAACAGCTCGGCCGAGTCCTTGAGCAGGCTGCTCATGTCGAACGGCGCCTGCTCCAGCGTCAGGTGCCCCGATTCGATCTTCGAAAAATCGAGGATGTCGTTGATGATGCCCAGCAAGTGATAGCCGGACCGCGCCACGGCGTCGACAAACTGCTGCTGTGTTGCGGTCAACTCGGTTTCCTGGAGCAATTCGGCCATGCCGAGCACCCCGTTCATCGGCGTCCTGATCTCATGGCTCATCGTTGCCAGAAACTCGCTTTTCGCCCGGCTTCCAGCCTCCGCCGCTTCCTTGGCCTGACGCAATTCGCGGGTTCGCTGCTCGACGATCTGTTCTAGATTGCCGAGGTGCACCTTCAGCCAGTGGTCGCGCTCCTCGATCTGGGCGACCATCTGATTGAAGCCGTCGGCCAGTTTGTCGACCTCGGCAAAACCGCCTTGTGTCGCCCGGATTCCCGAATAGCCGAGGCGCACTTCGTTCATGTGCGCCGCCAGTTCATCGAACGGCTGCATCAGTTGAGCGACCTGCTTGCGCTGCTGTCGCAGGATGATCAGCAGGACAAGCGCCACCTGCACCAACAATGCGGCAATGAACCAGGCCAGACGCTGATACAGCGGCAGCGTATCCAGCCGCATGATCGCCCAGGCATGGAACGTTTCCGCATCGAACAGCGGCTGGTAGAGCATGATGTGGTCGCCGGCAAACACCTGGGTCTTAACCGGCTGCTGCGGTATCCGATCCACCGCCAGCAAGGCGCTATCGCCATACACGGCAAGCAGTTCGCCATCCGGACGAAGCACGCCGAAGGCAACGCTTTCCGGCATCGCATCGAGCATCGCGCCAAGCAGCGGGGGCAGCTCGACGCCGAGTCCATCCGCCTGCGTTGCAATCACGCCCTGGAGCAGCGTCAGGCGGGCAAACCCGCGGTCCTTCAACGCCACCAGACTGATCCACGTGCCCGTTGCAGCAATCAGCAGCGACAACCCGACAAAGGCCGGCAGCATCACCCGGAAATTGATCCGGGCCAGACGTTGTCGCAGCGACGGCAGCTCCATCACTCAGGCGACCGTGCCGAATTCGCCACCGGACTGCTGCCAGGCCTCGCTGCAGACTTGCCAGGTTCTTGCAAACGCCTCAGCCAGTTCGCCTCGCAATTCCTTCACGCCACCGGGATCTGCCGTTTCATCGTTCAACCAGCACTCCAGGCGCGCCGCCCGCTCGGCCAACGCAATGGCGCCGATATTGGTGGCAGCACTGCGTATCGCATGCACGCACCGCCGCTCGGCGGAGCGATCACCGAGCGACTCCGCCCAGCGAACATTCCAATCGGCAAAGTGCCCGAGGAACAATCCGACTGACTGCCACCACAACTCGGGCCGGTCCAGCATGCGAGCAACGGCATCCGGAACATCGAAACCTTCAAGTTGCAGGGGAATGAACATCATGGCGGGAAACCGGTTGGCAGAGAGTGGGAATTTTCGCTTACTTGGCGCACGGGAAGGATTAAGAAAGGTAAATAGCACGCTGCCTGCAAGACAACAATGGTCGAGAGCTTTTACATTGGATTACAATCCGTTCGCCTACCATCACGGAATATCCCTCACTGGCCATGTCACAGACTGCTCTCATCGTTGAAGACGACCCCGGCACGCGCCACGTCATCAGCGCAACACTTGCTACAGCCGGTATTGAAAGCACCTTTGCCGAAACCGGCGCCGACATGTGGAAGCTGCTGGAGACGAAGCCGGATGTACTGATTCTTGACCTCAGCCTGCCCGATGCCGACGGCCTGGAGCTCTTGCGGCAGCTGCGCCAGAATTCCGAGATCCCGGTCCTGATCCACTCGACGCGTTCGGACGAGATCGAACGGATCATCGGCATCGAAATCGGCGCCGACGACTTTCTGCCCAAACCCTGCAACATGCGGGAACTGCTGGCACGCACCCGGAGCCTGTTGCGCCGCAGCCAGATTCGTAACGACTCGCACAGCAAAGTGGATGCCCGTCGCTTACGCTTCGGCGACTGGACGCTGGATACCGCTTCCCGCGAGTTGCACCATGCCGACGGCAGCCCGGCACCGCTCGGCGTATCGGGCTACGCGTTGCTCAATGCTTTCCTGGCTCACCCGTTCGAACCGCTGTCCCGTGAAAAGCTCTCGCGTGTCCTGAAGCGTGAATACGTGCCCTATGACCGGATCATCGATGTGCATGTCAGCCAGATCCGGCGCATCCTTGGAAAACAGGCGGACGGCGGAGCATTCATCAAGACATTGCGCTCTCAGGGCTATGTCTTCATCGCGCCGGTAGACATTCTGCCCTGATGAAAAAAGGGGCCCGACGGGCCCCTTCTGCAAGCGACAGACTAACTGAGTCAATTGGCCGGTCGGTCGTTGGGATAGGCAAACGTTCCCTTGTTCAATTCCGAGAGCGGCAAGCCCAATGAAACACCCCACGGGGCGATCGGCTGAACGAACCACTTGTCGTAGATCGCGGCGAGCTCGCCCGACTTCATCATGCCGACCAGAGTCTCATCCACGAACTTCTTGAACACCGCATCCTTGACCGGCAGCATCAGACCGTAAGGCTCGACAGACATGCTCTCCGGCAACAAGGTCAATTGCGCGGCCAGCTTGCTGTTTGCCCGAGCCAATGCCAGCGCGGCATCGACACCGGCAATCGCATCGACCTCGCCGGCCTCCAGCATGCGCACCGCTTCCGCCTGGGTACGGGTCGACACCAGTGTCAGCGCCAGACCTCTCTGCAGCATGGCCAACTGGACGAGGCGCTCGGCGGTCGATCCATTGACGGTTGCCACCCGCTTGCCCGCCAGATCGGCAAAGCCTCTGGCTCCCAGATCCGACTTGGCCAGGATACGAGTCTCGGCAACGTAGATCGTATTGGAGAAATTGGCCAGCTTCTGACGGGCGACCGTATTGGTGGTCGCCCCGCATTCCAACTCGGCCATACCCGCCTTGACGGTCAGGAAACGGCTGTTGGTACCGGTAACAACCGGCACCACCGTCAGCGACTTGCCGATGCGAGCCTCGATCTGCTTGACGATGCTCAAACAGACATCCCAACTGTAGCCGAGCGGCCTGTCCTGCCCGGGCAATGCGTATGAGAACGGCGGCGCCCCTTCGCTATACGCCAGAAAGATGGTTCCTGTCCTGGCGACTCGCTCGAAAGTCTGGCTGGATTGCACTTCCTGCGCCTGCACGGAAAGGCAGGCACAGGCTGCGAGCATCCCGCACAAGGCGGACAGGAAGCGCCGCATCATTTTGCACCGCCCTTGCAGCCACCAACGGTATTCCCGGCGCAAGGCACGGAGCTTTCACGATTGATCAGCCACTTGCCATTGACCTTGATCATTTCCAGCGTCTTGGAAACCGTATCGTTGAAAATGTTCGAGCGGTACGTCTGGCGGAATTCGGCAAATGCACGGTCCGTGCCATCCATGCGGACGCGGATGTCCTCGACTTCGACGGAAATCCGCTCACGCGGCGAAATACGGGCACGACGCAACTGGTCCCAGTCCTCGCGCGACAGGCCGCCGTCCGGCGTGAACGTCGGGGCATAGAAGCTGCTGTAAGCGGAGTAATCCTTGGCCGACCAGGCTGCCGCCCAGGACTTCATGCGGGCGGCAATTTCACTTTCATCGCTAGCCGGCAATGCAGCAGGTGCCGTGGCAGGGAGAATGACCGGGGCCTTGGGTGCTTCCAGCGACGCCATTGCCTTGCTGTCGAGCGCTTCGCGGTTCGGTTGCAGCACGGCAACCGGATCCGCCGGACACAAATCCTTCGGATCGACCTCGGCCAATTCGTCGGTACCCGGCGTCGGCGAATCTAGACGTTGCAGGCCCAGGAATTCAAGCAAGGTCCCCATGCCGGCATAGGTACGCAGATAGGCCAGGGTCAGGTCGCTGTCCGCGTTGACCGCGGCCCGACGAGCCGACAGCAGTTCGTTCTCGGTATCCAGCAAGTCGAGCAGGGTGCGTTGGCCAACGTTGAACTGATCGCGATAGGCATCGCGGGTCTTCTCCAGCAGGCTGACCTGCTGCGCCAGGTAATTCGACTGTTCGCGCAGGCGCAGGACGTCGTTATAGGCGATCAACAGGGTTTGACGCGTATCGCGACAGGCTTTTTCACGCATTTCGATCGCAAGATGCTTGCGTTCCATGAACTGCTTTTCGCGCGCACGATCGGAGCCGCCATTGAACAAGTTCCACGTAACGACGACTTCCGCCACGTTGTAATCGCGATCACCCGGATTGCCGAGATAGTTTTCGGTGCTCTCGGTGCGTCCTCTCAGGTCAAGCTTCGGAGAATACGCCGCACGCTTGACGTAAAGATCGTACTGGGCGGCCTCGATATTCTCGATGGCGGCATGCAGCGTCGGGTTCTTCTTGTGCAGCATATCCAGCGCGGATTTGGCATTTTCCGGGAAAGCTGCGCTTGCCTGGGCCGGCGGGAAGATGACATCGGGCGCCTGGGTACCGACCAGACGCTGGTAGCGAGCCGAAACATCATGCAGGTTGGCGGACTCGGTAGCCAGGTTGATTTCGGCCAGGGCCAGACGGCTTCCCGCCTGCTCCAGATCGACCCGGCGACCGACGCCGGACTGGGTCTTGCGCAGCAATTGCTCGTAGGTTGCCTTGTGCTGGACGTAGTTGTCTTCAGCCAGGTCCAACAGGAAACGGTAGCGCAGCACATCGAGATATGCCCTGGCCGCTTCCAGCGAAGTGTTTTCGGAGGCTTCCAGCAACTCGTAGTAGCGGACCAGCATCGCCTTGTTCAGACGACGGACCTCGTTACGGGTTGCAAAGCCATCGAACAGCATCTGATTCAGCGTCACGGCATAACCGGTACGCGTGTATTTTTCCTTGGCGGTCGGATCCTGTTGCAGATTTTCACGGCCTTTTCCGGCGGTCAGATCGACACGCGGGAAGAATCCACCGCGAGCAACCCCGATTTCTTCCTCGGCCGCCCGGTAGTTACGCCACTTGGTGGTGACTTCCGGGCTCTGCAGGACGGCCTGTTGGGCAACCTGTTTGAGCGTGGAATGAAGATCGGGAGATTTTGCGGTCTCCTGCGCAAATGCAGGAATCACGATTGTTGCCAGCAGCAGGGGCAGGATTTTCTGTCTCATGGGATATAACTCAAGGATTTATTGTTGGGTGACAATCCGCATCGGGTGTCGAGAAAAGACGCCTAACGGATCAGAAAACGGCATTCCAGCGGGATTCTAGAACAAGTTCCTGAGCACTTTGTAAGGTTTGGTAAAACAAACAACACGGACCGGCATAAATTTCATTAAATCCGAAACAATGTCAAGAAAAACAAATCACCCCTTCGGCAGTTTTCGATAAAGCGTGCGCCCGCTGACGCCAAGCGTCATCGATAGTTCGTCATGCCCGCCTTGCCAGTTTGCCGTGACCCACGCGAGATAGCGCCGCTCCAGTTCGTTCAGCGAAACCGGGCTGGAAATCCTGAAATCCTTGTCGCCGGGCAGCGCCGCCATATCCTCATCGTCGTCATCGGCGCCGGCACGGACGTGGCCGACATCGAGCCGCTCGGCGTCGGCCAGCAGCGAGGCCCGTTCGATCAGATTGCGCAATTCCCGAATGTTCCCGGTAAAGCGACGCCCGGCCAGCCAGGACAGGGCCGCAGGCGTGAACCGCCGGCCACTGCGCCGGTCTACACGAGCCAGCAACGACTCGGCCAGCAAAGGAATGTCTTCCGGCCGCTCATGCAGCGCCGGCACATGGATGGGGAAGGCATTGATCCGGAAATAAAGATCCCGCCGGAACACTTCGTTACGCACCATTTCCTTCAGGTTGCGGTGAGTTGCGCAAACCAGCCGGAAATCGGCAGGCAACCATTCGAGCCCACCGACGCGCCGATAGGTTCCCGTTTCCAGCAGGCGCAGCAGCTTGACCTGCAAGGCCAGCGGCAGTTCTCCGATTTCATCGAGGAACAGGGTTCCGCCGGCAGCCACTTCGACCAGACCGGCCTTGCGATATGTCGCTCCGGTAAAAGCCCCTTTTTCGTACCCGAAGAGTTCTGCCTCGAACAGCGTTTCGGTCATTCCGGCACAGTCGACCGCAACAAAAGGGCGCTCCGCCCGATCGCTCGCTTCATGGATGGCATGCGCGATCAATTCCTTGCCCGTCCCGGTCTCGCCCAGCAACAGTACGGAAGCATTCGACTTGGCGACCCGGAGGACCCTCTCCAGCATTCCCATGAACGCCGGCGACCGGCCGACCAGCCCCTGGGCCACCGGTCGGGTACTCGCCTGGCGCAAGGTGTGCATGGTTTCGACGAAGTAGGCAACCTTGCCGTTCTCGTCGCGTACGGGCGCCGTCTCCACCAGCACGTGTTCCTCGCCCCGCGGGGTGTGGTGAAGATGCAATACGGTCTGCGACTCGGCCGACTCCAGGCTTCGGCGCAGGGGGCAAGACTCCCCGGCCTGATCGCAGGGCACCTGAAAGTGATGCGAAACTTCGTAACAGCGCCTGCCGACAAGCACATCCCCGCCGCCAAACTCCCGGTGATAAGCCGCATTGGCGGCCATGATCCGGTAATCGGCATCCATCAGGATACGAGGCTCCGGCAAGCCTTCGAGAAAGGAAATCAATTCTTCCAGTGCATGCGTGGCCACGACAACTCCGTCTGTGATGACAAAACTGGCGCCAATTTTGGCACAAACAGCGAAACACCCCTCGTTTTTTTATGACAACAAAAATCAAGTCGTTGATTCAAAGATCGAAAACCGAATCACGACAACAGGCACGCATCTTGTTAATACATTGAACGGATACCGGGCCTCTCCCGCAGAACGTGATGTTCCGCACCGGAGTCACCGAGCGGCGGCATTTCCCCCTTTAGTTCGCCCCGCAGGCTTGCTTGATGACGTCGTTCGTACTCGGGCCCGGTTTCCGCCATTGACTTTTTATCGACAGAGGAACAATGAGCCAGCCGGAAGCCAGCAGCAGTCAGGAAACGACTGCCCCCCAGGTCTCGTTATACGAGAAACGCAAAAAAATCTACGCCAAGGGCGTCCGCGGTTATTTCGACAACTGGCGGATCGTGCTGGTCATCCTGACCCAGGCGCTGTTCTACGGTGGTCTCTGGCTGGAGTGGAATGGCCGACAGGCGCTACTGTTCCATCTCGTCGAACGCAAGTTCTACATTTTCGGCCTGGTCTTCTGGCCGCAGGATGTCATCTACCTGGCCATCCTGTTGATCATCTCGGCCTATGCCCTGTTTCTGGTCACGGCCGTCGCCGGGCGCTTGTTCTGCGGTTACGCATGTCCGCAAACGGTCTACACCCAACTGTTCATGTGGATCGAGAACCGGGTCGAAGGCGATCGCAATGCCCGCATGAAACTGGACAAGGGCCCGATGACGGCGCGCAAGTTCCGCATCAAGACCACCAAGTTCCTGCTCTGGGGGATTCTCGCCCTATGGACGGGCTTCACGCTGGTCGGCTATTTCACGCCGGTCCACGAGCTGATCAACAACGTCATCACCAACACCCTGGGGCCCTGGGAAACCTTCTGGATCTTCTTCTATGGCGGCTTCACTTTCCTGATGGCCGGTTTCATGCGCGAGCAGGTGTGCAAGTACATGTGCCCGTACGCCCGCTTCCAGAGCGTGATGTTCGATCCCGACACCCTGATCATCACCTACGACCCGGAACGCGGCGAACCGCGCGGCGCCCGCAAGAAAGGGAGCGATACCCGCCAGCTCGGCGACTGCGTCGATTGCGGTCAGTGCGTGGTGGTATGCCCGACCGGCATCGACATCCGCAATGGCTTGCAGTACGAGTGCATCGGCTGCGCCGCCTGCGTCGATGTCTGCGACCAGGTGATGGACAAGGTCGGCCTGCCCCGCGGACTGGTCCGCTACTCGACCGAAAATGCCATGCAGCAGAAGCTGCCGCAGACCGACATCGTGCGCCACGTCGTTCGCCCGCGCATCCTGATCTATACCGCCATCCTGATCCTGATCACCTGTATTGCCGGCTGGTTCCTGATTCACCGGATTCCGCTGAAGGTGGACATCATCCGCGACCGGGCGGTGCTGGCCCGAGAGGCGGACGATGGCAGCATCGAAAACGTCTACATGCTGCAGATCATGAATACGGATGAACAGCCCCATCGTTACAAGATTGCGGTCGACGGCCTGGACGGAGTGAAAATCAGCGGGCCCGACGAAGTCGACGCCAAGGCGGCGGGACTTACCTCGTTCAACGCCGTGGTCAGCGCCCCGCCCGAATCGGGCAAGAAAGGCTCGAACCCGATTCATTTCACGATCACCGCCGAGCAGAACAGCAGCATTACGCTGCGTGAAAAGGCTTCTTTCCTCCTGCCCTGAAACTCCGGGGCAGACTCCGCTTGGGCGGGAGTTCCACTCCCGCCCTTTTTTCGTTCACCGTCGCGCCACTGGCCTGCAAATCGGATCGATTTGCTCTATAGTCATCGGGAGATAAAACCCGGACAAACGATGCCGCGATCATTTCCCCAGTCATTCGCGCGCCGCCGTCTGATCACTGGCAGCGGCGCCTTGTTGCTGAACCTCGTCACCGCCTGCACCTCTCCAGCGCGGCTAAGTATCGCCAGCCAGCTCTGGCCGGGTTACGAACTGATGTTCATGGCCCGCGACGAAGGCTGGCTGCCGGATGAGATCGTGCTCCGGGAAACCCGTTCGGCCACCGAATCGATCGATGCCTTGCGCCGCGGTCAAATCCAGGGGGCGGCACTGACCCTGGACGAGGTCCTTCGGGTCCGGAGCGAAGGCATTCCGCTGGAAATCGTCCTGGTCTTCGACATCTCGGCCGGTGCCGATGCCGTACTGACGCGCCGCCCCCTCACGGCACCGTCAGAATTGCGCGGTCAACGCATCGGCGTGGAAAAAACCGCCGTCGGCGCCCTGATGCTCGCCCTGCTGCTCGAACGTGCCGGACTGACACCGAGCGACGTGATCCAGGTCCCGCTGACCATCGACGACCACCTGCTGACATGGCAGGCCGGTCACCTGGACGCGATCGTCACCTACGAGCCGACGGCCAGCCTGTTGCGCAAGGCCGGCGCCATCCGGCTGCTCGACAGCCGGGATTTCCCCGAACGCATTTTCGACGTCCTGGCCGTCCGGACGGATATCACCCCCGGGCAACAGGAATCGCTGCGTCGCCTGATCGCCGCCCACTTCCGGGCACTCAGGCAACTGCAGGCCAACCCCGTGGACAGCGCGTACCGCCTGGCCAAACGTTTCGGCCTGGCCGTGGACGCCGTGCCGGAAAGCCTGCGCGGCCTGAATTTCCCCGGGATTCCACACAACCGGCTGCTGCTCTCGGCCGACGGCGGCATCGCGCGGAGCGCACCGGCGATCGCCGAGATCCTCCAGCGCCACGGCCTGATCGGCAGCAACGACAATCTGCGCGGGCTGGTCGACGCCGGCTATCTTCCGCCGAGCGAAGCATCATGAACCTTCTCTGCCCCCGCCTCGTCGCCCTCTTGCTGGCACTCGCCACCGTCCCCGCCTGGACCGCCGAGCCGCCGCTGCATCTCGGCATCTACGCCTTCCGTCCCAAAGAAATCACCGAACAGGAATGGCAACCGCTGGCCGATTACCTGAGCCAGGCGCTGGGCGGCCAGAAAGTGGCGTTGAGCGTCCTCAGCCAGGACGAAATCGATGCCGCACTGCACAACAACCAACTCGATTTCCTGCTCACCAATCCGACGCACTTCATCCAGATCCGCGAGAACAGCGTCCTGACCAGCGCACTCGCCACACTGTCCCGCCTGGAAAACGGCCTGCCCGCACCGGGGCTGGGCGGCGTCATCATCGCGCGACGCGGGCGCAGCGACATCGAATCGCTGGCCGACCTGCGCGGCCTGCGGATCGCCTCGACCGGCACCGGCTACCTCGGCAGCTATGTGGCACCGCGGCTCGAACTCGAGCATGCCGGCATAGCCGCCCGCAACATCGATTTCCTGTTTACCGGCCAACCGCACGACCGGGTCGTCGAGGCCGTCGTGCAAGGCAGGAGCGACGCCGGATTCGTCCGTACCGGCGTCATCGAGGCGATGATCGCCGAAGGGCGCCTGCGCCCCGACGACCTGAAGATCATCAACGCCCAGCATCTCGCGGGCTATCCCTACCAGCTATCCACGCATCTCTATCCCGAATCGCCTTTCATCGCCCTGCCCCATGTCGACCGCAAGCTTGCCCGTCAGGTGCTCGTCGCCCTGATGTCGCTGGACGCCGAGCACCCGGCTGCCCGTCAGGCCGGCATCCAGGGATTCAACCCTGCCGCCGACTACACGCCGGTCGAGCAAGCCATGCGCGAATTGCGACAGGCGCCTTTCGACCGCTTGCCGCACTTTACCTGGCAGGACGTCTGGGACCGTTACCGCAACGTTCTGCTGCCGGCCATCCTGGCCAGCGCGGCAATCATTGCCCTGGCCATCCAGCTCAGCCTGAGCAACCGCCGCCTCGCCCAGGCGCGCCGCAACGAAGCCGATTACGCGGCCCGCCTGGAACACGACAGACAGGTCCTGAAAACCCTGATCCAGACGCTGCCCGACCTGGTCTGGCTCAAGAATCCGGAAGGCGCCTACCTGGCGTGCAACCCGGCCTTCGAGCTATTTTTCGGCGCCCCGGAAAAGCGCATCCTCGGCAAGACCGACTACGACTTCGTCTCGCCGGAAATCGCCGACGCCTTCCGGGCCAACGACCTGGCGGCGATTGCCGCCAGCAAGCCGCACATCAACGAAGAATGGATCACGCTGGCCAATGACGGCGGGAAAATCCTGCTGGAAACCACCAAGACACCGATGTATCTCGACGACGGCCGGCTGATCGGGGTGCTCGGGGTCGGCCATGACATCACCGAGCGCGTGCGCGCCGAAGAAGCCCTGCGCCGGCATCAGGAACAACTCGAAGAACTGGTCAACCAGCGCACCGCCGAACTGCAGACGGCGCTGGCCCAGGCCGAAGCCGCCAATCAGGCGAAGAGCGCTTTCCTGGCCAACATGAGCCACGAGATACGCACCCCGCTCAACGCCATCACCGGCCTCGCCTATGTGATGCGGCGCGAAGGGCTGCCGCCGAACCAGGCCGAGCGCCTGGACAAGATCGATCATGCCGGCCAGCACCTGCTGTCGGTGATCAACGACGTCCTCGACCTGTCGAAGATCGAAGCCCGGAAACTCTCGCTCGATACGGTCGACTTCGCCCTGGAGGAACTTTTCGCCAACGTCGCGTCGATGATGAGCGATCGCGCCGCCGCCAAGCAACTGCCGCTGGAAGTCGCGCCATTGCCGGCGCTGCGTCTGCGTGGCGATGTCACGCGCCTGCAACAGGGCCTGCTCAACTATCTGTCGAACGCCATCAAGTTCACCAGCGAGGGCTGCGTTCGCATGGGTTGCGAACTGATCGAGGAAGGCGCCGACGATGTCCTGCTCCGTTTCTGGGTACGCGACACCGGCATCGGCATCGCTCCCGAGATCGCCGGTCGCCTGTTCCAAGTCTTCGAACAGGCCGACAACTCGACCACCCGGCGCTACGGCGGCAGCGGCCTGGGACTGGCAATCACCCGCAAGCTGGCCGCGCTGATGCAGGGCGAGACGGGCGTCGACAGCGAGCCCGGCGCCGGCAGCACGTTCTGGTTCACGGCGAGGCTCGGGCGCGCCCTGGCCGCGCCGGAACCGGTCCGGATACTGGCGAGCAGCGCGCTCGACAAGCTGATCAATCAACACGGCGGCAGCCGCCTGCTGCTCGCCGAAGACGAACCGGTCAACCGCGAAATCGCCCGCGACCTGCTCAGCGACGCCGGGTTGCGTGTCGATTGCGCGGTCGACGGCCGGGAAGCCGTGCAATTCGCCAGCCAGCAGGCATACGACCTGATCCTGATGGACATGCAGATGCCGGGGCTGGACGGCCTCGGGGCGACGCGCTGCATTCGCGAACTGTCCAACGGCCGCCGGATACCGATTCTGGCGATGACCGCCAACACCTTCGCAGAAGACCGTGAACGCTGCCTGGCGGCGGGCATGAACGATTTCATCGGCAAACCGGTCGATCCGGAGCGCCTCTATGCCACCCTGCTCCGCTGGCTGGAGAAACGGGACAAAAATCCCGGTTGACGACGGTCGACCGCAGGCTTGCGCGAGCGGTCGCAGGCGGCGCTATACTGGCTCGAACGATAACGACAACGCGGGAAAGGCCCGCGGGGGAGACATGGATACCTTGTTCATGCTGGCGCTCGCGACGGTCGTCGTCATCCTGCTGTTCGATTACACCAACGGTTTCCATGACGCGGCCAACATCGTGGCCACGGTCATCGCGTCGCGCGCAATGACGCCGGTGCAGGCGGTGATCGTCGTCGCCGGTTTCGAATTCCTCGGCCCGCTGCTCGGCGGCACCGCCGTCGCCAACACCATCGGCAGCTTTGTCGCGCTCGACGGCGTATTGCCGACGCTGTCGCTATCCATCCTGTTGTGCGGCCTGATCGGTGCCATCGTCTGGAACCTCGGCACCTGGTATCTGGGCATTCCCTCGTCGTCGTCGCACGCCCTGGTCGGCGGACTGATCGGCGCGGTCGGCGTTGCGGTCGGCGCCGAGCACATCGTCTGGGGCCTGCGCGAACTGGCCGACGGCCACCTCACCGGCATCATCAAGGTACTGGCCGCACTGATCCTGTCACCGCTGATCGGCTTCTGGGCCGGTTTCGCGCTGCACCGCCTGCTCGCCTTGCTACTCCGGGCCGCCAGCCCGGCCGCCAATGCCCGGCTGCGCCTGGCCCAGTTCCTCACAGCCGCCGGCCTGGCTTTCTCGCACGGCGCCAACGATGCCCAGAAAAGCATGGGCATCCTGACCCTGGTGCTGCTGCTCGGCGGTTTCATTCCGCATTTCGAGGTCCCCTTCTGGGTGATGCTGGCCTGCGCCGTATCGATGACCCTGGGCATCCTGTCCGGCGGCTGGCGCATCGTCCGCACGCTGGGGTTCGCCATCTACCGCGTGCGGCCGATCCACGCGCTCGGTTCGCAATTGACCGCCGGCCTGGTGATCATGGCTGCATCGCTGGGCGGCGCACCGGTCTCGACCACCCATGTGGTCGCCACGTCGATCATGGGCATCGGCGCCTCGGAGCGACCGCGGGCCGTGCGCTGGGCCAAGGCGCGCGACATCGCGACGACCTGGCTGGTCACCATCCCGGGCGCCGCCCTGGTCGCCATCCAGGCCTACGCCCTGCTGCATCTGTTTCTCGGAGAACCACCATGAGCCAGGACCAGGCGTCGGCATTGCGCCGGCTGATCGACCGCGTCTTTCCGAAAACGCCGGACTTCTTCGTCATGCTCGCCGATCAGTGTCACCAGGTGACGCACACCACCGGCCTGCTGGTCGACTTCATGGAAACCGGCAATCCCGAAATCGGCAGCCAGATACGCCGCGACGAGCACGAGGCCGACCGGATCAAGGTGCGCAACCTGCACGCGCTGAACGAGGCGTTTTCGACGCCGATCGATCGCGAAGACCTGTACCGCGCCATCATGGACCTCGACGAAATCGTCAATTACTGCAAGACGACGGTCAGCGAGATGGATGTGCTCGGCCTATCGCCGGACAAGCATTGCCTGGAAATGGCGATGCACATCAAACTCGGCACCGACGCGCTGGCCGCCGGCTACGGCAAGCTGGCCAGCGCCCCCTCAGCCGCCGCCGACGACGCCGACAACGCGCGCAAGGCCGAACGCCGGGTCGAGAAAAACTACCGGCATGCGCTGGCCGACCTGTTCCAGGGCGACGACTACATCCACATGTTCAAGCGCCGCGAAATCTACCGTCACCTGTCGAACGCCGCCGACCGCATGGCGCACTGCGCCAACACGCTGCACGACATCGTCGTCAAGATGTGCTGAGATTCAGCCGCCGGCCACCAGGTCGAGCCGGGTATCGGCGAATTCGACCTGCTGGCCGGGCCGGATTTTTGCCCGCTTGCGGGTGTCGACCGCACCATCGACGCGGACCAGTCCGTCGCCGATCGCCGCATGCGCGGCACCGCCCGATTCGCACAGGCCGGTCGCCTTGAGCAACTGGTCGAGCTGGATGAACTCGCCGCGGACGGCGAACTGCAAGGTATTCATGACGGCCTTTCATCGGCCGGCACATGCGCGGCCCGTTCGAGATCTTTCAGGACGATCGACAGCGCTTCGGTCGACAGCAGCACCTCGATCAACGACAGCACCAGCGACAGCGCCAGGGTCAGGATGCTGATGCCGAACAGCCACTGGCCGGGCAACGGGGCATCGACGAACAGCGCGAACATCGACAGCGCGCAGAGCAGGAAACTGAGCACGCCAAAGCCCTGCATGTACTTGGTCAGCGCGATGCGCAGCTTGAGGCCGGGCAACTGCCGCTGTACGGTATCGGCCGCCCGCTCGGGCGACAGGTGCAACTGACGGATGACCTGGGCCAGCGTCAGGAAGCGGTTGGTGTAGGCCAGCAAGAGCAGCGAGATGGCCGGAAACAACAGGGCCGGCGTGGTCAGGTTCATGGCGGACTAACTCCCGATCAGGATCAGATGGACATGACGCGGACCGTGCGCACCGAGCACGATGGTCTGCTCGATATCGCCGGTGCGCGACGGCCCGGAAACGAAATTGACCGCCCGCGGCAGTCGACCGCGCTCGGTTCGCAGCAACGCAAAGGCGTCTTCCATGGTCGGCACGATGCGGTGTACGTCGACCAGCGCGATGTGCGTTTCCGGCAGCAGGCTGACCGTCGCCGGCGTTTCCGGCGCCGACAGCAGCATCAACGAGCCGGTTTCGGCGATCGCGCAGAAACAGCCGGAAATTCCCACCGAATCGGCGTCGACCGCAGCCGCGAAGCGCAGGCTCAGCGCGCCCCAGTCGGCACCGGCCAGTTCGGGCGTCGCCACTGCCTGCGGCGGCAAGCCGCGCGCGCCCAGATAACGCAGCACGGCGGCCGGCACGTCGGCCCGGGCGGCAACCGCGTCGACCGTGCTGGACAGGGCTTCGGCACGCCCGCGGAAACGCGCGGCCAGATCGGCCGGTCGTTGCGGTTGCGGTCCACGCGGCGGCTGCGCCAACGCCGCTTCGAGCGCGGCCCGGCGGGCCGTTGCGTCGCCCTTGCCGAGGCCGGCGCGGAGCTGCCCGAATATCGCCGCGCGGGCGTCGCTCATGTTCAGGCCACCCGGTTCTGCGGCCGGCCGGCCGCGAACGCTTCGATATTGGCGATCAACTGGTCGGCCAAGGTCTGCATCGCCGGCCGGCTGGCCCAGGCGACGTGCGGGGTCAGCAGGAAGTTGGGCAGCGCCAGCAGCGCCGGATCGACCAGCGGATGATCGGCCGGCGGCGGCTCGGCGGTCAGCACGTCGAAACCGGCACCGGCAATCCAGCCTTCGCGCAAGGCGCGGATCAGTGCGGTTTCGTCGACGATGCCGCCGCGCGCCGTGTTGATCAGCAGGGCCGAGCGCTGCATCGCCTGCAATTCGGCCTCGCCGATCAGGCCGCGCGTCGCGTCGTTCAGCGGGCAGTGCAGGCTGATCGCGTCGGCGGCTTTCAGCACCTCGGCAAAGGCCGTGTAACCGGGGCGAACCTGCGTCGCCCCGCGATGCTCGGCCCGCAGCACGCGCATGCCGAAGGCTTCGGCCAGGCGCGCCACGCCGTTGCCCAGGCTGCCGCTGCCGATCAGGCCGAGCGTCGCGCCGTGCAGGTCGCGGATCGGGTGATCGAACAGGCAGAACTGCTCGGCCCGCTGCCAGCCGCCGGCGAGCAGCGTCTCGCGCCAGGCGATCAGGTTGCGCGACAGCGCGAGCAGCAGTGCGAAGACGTGTTCGGGCACGGTGTGCTCGGCGTAACCGCGGATGTTGCTGACGACGATGCCGCGCTGCCGGCAGGCGTCGAGGTCGACATTGTTGGTGCCGGTCGCCGAGATGGCGATCATTTTCAGCTGCGGCAGCGCGTCGACCGCAGCCGCCGGAATCGGCACCTTGTTGGTGATTGCGATGTCGGCGCCGGCCAGCCGTTCGATCACGTCGGCCGGCGCGCTCTTCGGATGTTCGATCCATTCGTGCGCAAACGCCGGACGACGGAGGTCGGCAATCAGCGATTCGCCTTCGAGCTGGACGATGCGCATCAGTCGGTCAGCCGCAATTCGAACGGCACACCGGCCGCTTCGGCCAGCAGGCCGACCTGGGCGCCCAGCGCCGGTGCGCCGGCGTAGATCAGGCGATCGACGCCGGCCGCGCACAGGCCGCTGATCGCCGGCCCGTCGCCGTGCACCAGGTTGAGCACACCGGCCGGCCAGTCGCCCCGTTGCGCCAGTTCGCAGAGCGCGTAGGCAACCGATGGCGCCTGCGGGCTCGGCTTGACGACCAGCGTCGCACCGGCCAGCAGCGGGCCGGCCGCCGCGGCCGCCAGCCCGGCCAACGGGCGCGTCGCATCGACCACCAGGGCGCACACGCCGGACTCGCCCGGCGACGGCGCACGCAGGGCGTGCACCGCTTCGCCGACTTCGGCCTGGGCACGCACCTCGTCCAGACCGAGATCCTCGGTCAACAACCGGGCAAAATGACCGGCATAGCGTTCCAGCGCATCGGCCAGGGCGCTCAGCGCGGCCCGTCGCGTCTCGCCGTTCGCCGCCTGCCAGCCCGCTTGCGCGTCGCGGGCGGCGGCCACGGCCTTGGCACTTTCCTCGGCGCTGCACATCGGCACGCGACGCAGCGCACGGCCGGTCGCCGGATTGATCACGTCGAAGAAGCTGTCGCCCACCGTCAGGTAGGCCCGGCCGCCGATCCACAGCGGAATGGCCATCGGGCCGTCGTGTGCGAGTTCCATGTTCAGTCTCTCTTTCTGGCTGCGTATTGTTCGAAGAAGCTGCGCCCGGGGCCGACCGGCAGATCGCGTCCTGCGGTCCACGCCGGCGCCAGGCCAAAAATGCGGATGCGCCGGCCGGCGGCATCGTCGTCGCCCAGCCAGTGCAGGTAGCGGGCGGCCAGCCGGATGAGCAGGCGATAACTGCGCGGATGCCGGGCCAACCAGCCCCACAGACGCATCGTCAGGCGCTCGCCGGGCGGCCGCAGACCGCGCGCATTCTGCGCCTCGCGCAGGCCATGCAGCAAGTCCGGCAACGGAATGCCGACCGGACAGACGCTGCCGCACTGGTTGCAGCCGGTGGACGCGTGCGGCAGGTCGAGCGCATTTTCCAGCCCGGTGTACAGCGGCGTCAGCACCGAGCCCATCGGCCCGGGATAGACCCAGCCGTAGGCGTGACCGCCGAGCGCGAAATAGACCGGGCAATGGTTCATGCAGGCGCCGCAGCGGATGCAGCGCAACATCGGCTCGAACGCGCCGCCGAGTAGTCCGGCCCGACCGTTGTCGACGAGCACGAAGACAGTCTTCTGCGGGCCGTCGAGATCGCCGTCGCGGCGGCTTCCGGTCAACAGCGACACGTAGTTGGAAATGTCCTGGCCGGTCGCCGAGCGCGGCAACAGTCGCATCAGCGTGGCGAAATCCTCGAGCGTCGGCACGATCTTCTCGATGCCGGTCAGCACCACGTGCAAGCGCGGCAGCGTGGTCACCATGCGGCCGTTGCCTTCGTTGGTGACCAACGCCGCCGAGCCGGTTTCGGCAATCAGGAAATTGGCGCCCGAGATGCCCATGTCGGCCGCCAGGAAATCGCGGCGCAGCACCTGCCGCGCTTCGTCGGCCATTTTCGGAATGTCGGCGGAAGTCCGTGCCAGCTGCGGTCGACCGTGCGCTTCGGCAAATAATGCTTCGACCTGGGCGATGGTTTTATGCACCGCCGGCGCGATGATGTGCGACGGCGGCTCCTGCGCCAGTTGCACGATGTATTCGCCGAGATCGGTCTCCACCGGCCGGATGCCGGCTGCGGTCAGCGCCGCGTTGAGGCCGGCTTCCTCGGACAGCATCGACTTCGACTTGGTCACCGTGCGCACGCCCTCGCGCTGCGCCAGTTCGACGATCAGGCGCGCCGCCTCGGCGCCGTCGCGCGCCCACAGGACTTCGGCGCCGGCAGCGACAGCCCGCGCCTCGAAGATTTCCAGCCAGACATCCAGATCGTCGAGCACGCGCTGGCGGATTGCCTGTGCCGCCGCGCGCATTGCCGCGAAATCCAGCCCGTCGGCGGCCAGCGAGGCCATGCCCTTGCGGCGTTTGGCGGTAAACAGCGGCTGCGCCTTCTTCAGTGCCCCCTGCAGGATGCGGTCGGCCAGCTTGTCGCCGGCCCGCGCCTTGAAATGCATCGCCTGCGAGGCGCCGCTCACGACCCGTCGCCCCCGGCCAGCACTTCGGCGATGTGCAGCACGCGCGTCGTCTGGTCGCCCAGGCGGCGCAGACGCCCTTCGATATTGAGCAGGCAACCGAGGTCGCCGCCGATCACCGCATCGGCGCCGGTCCGTGCGATGGCCGCACACTTGTCGTCGACGATACGCGTCGACACGTCGGCAAAACGCACCGAGAAGGCGCCGCCGAAACCACAGCAGGCCTCGCACTCGTCCATCTCGCGCAATGTCAGCCCGCGCACCCTGGCCAGCAGTTCGCGGGGTTGTTCCTTGACGCCGAGCGCGCGCAGTCCCTTGCAGGAATCGTGGTAAGTCGCGCTGCCGGCGAATTCACCGGGGAAATCGGGGATTTCTGCGGTCGACCGCGACATTTCGTGCAAAAACGTCGTCAGCTCGCGGCAGTTCCCGGCAACGCGCCGGGCCCGTTCGGCCCAGGCTGGCTGGTCGGCGAGGAGTTGCGGATAGACGTTGCGAATCTGGTCGGCACACGAGCCGGACGGCACGACGATCGCGTCGTAGTTTTCGAGTTCGCCGATCGCCTTCCTGGCCAGTTCGATCGCCAGCGGGCGATTTCCGGCGTTCCAGGCCGGTTGACCGCAGCAGGTCTGGGCCGGCGGCACGACGACCTCGCAGCCGCAGGCCTCGATCAGCCGCAGGGCGGCGAAACCGATGGCGGGACGCATCAGGTCGACGAGGCAGGTAACGTAGAGGGCAACGCGCATGCTAATATTGCGCCGCACAAGAAGACGCAGTGGCGAATGCTACTGAAACAGCGAGAATAAAGGAATCCAGTTGTCCGAGCCTGCCGGCGCTTCCGCCAAATCCCCGGGATCCATCCAGGTCATCGAGCGCATGATGTCCCTGCTCGACGCGCTGGCGACCGCACCGGAAGCGGCAAGCCTGAAGCAGCTCGCTCAGGAAACCCAGTTGCACCCGTCTACCGCGCACCGCATCCTGGCCGCCATGACCGCCGCGCGCTTCGTCGAACGTCAGGACGCCGGCAGCTACCGTCTCGGCATTCGCCTGCTCGAACTGGGCAACATCGTCAAATCGCGCATCAACCTGCGCGAAGTCGCGCTGCCCTTCATGCAGACGCTGCATGAAAAGATCGGCGAAGCGATCAATCTCGGTGCCCGCCACGACGACGAGATCGTCTATCTCGAACGGACATCCTCCGGCCGCTCGCTGGTGCGCGTCGTTTATCTCGTCGGCGGCCGCGCGCCGCTGCATCTGACTTCGCTCGGCAAGCTCTTCCTGGCTGCCGACGGGCCGCAGAAAGTCCGCGAATACGCCAAACGCACCGGCCTGCCGGGCAAGACGCCGCATTCGCTGACCACCTTGCTGGCGCTGGAAAAGGAACTCGACAAGGTTCGTCGCCACGGCATCGCCTACGATGACGAAGAAGCCGAACTCGGCCTCAAGTGCGTCGCCGCCCCCATCCACGACGACGAGGGGCATGTCGTCGCCGCACTGTCGGTATCGGCGCCGGCCGACCGCCACGACCCGGACTGGGCCCGCCAAGTACGCGAAACGGCCGACGAAGTGTCGCACGCACTCGGCTACGCCGGCCCCCGGAAATAAAAAGGCCGCCTGCCGGCGGCCTGATTGCACCTGAACCACGCGTTGCTCAGGACGATTTCATCGTCTTGGTCAGCCCGGCGCTTTCCATCCAGCGCTTGATCCGGTTGGCATCGCCGACACGGGTCATCTTGCCCTGCGAATCGAGCAGCACGATGACCACCGGCTTGTCGGCGACACGCGCCTGCATCACCAGGCAGCGGCCGGCTTCGGAAATGTAACCGGTCTTCGACAGACCGATCTGCCAGGTATCGCTGCGCACCAGCGCATTGGTATTGCCGAAAGTCTGGATACGACCGTTCAGCTCGATCTTGGCTTCGGCCGTCGTCGAGTACATGCGGATTTCAGGATAACGCGCCGCCGCGGTGACCATCCGGGCCAGGTCATGGGCCGTCGACACGTTATTGCTCGACAGGCCGGTGCCTTCCTCGAAGCGCGTGTTGTACATGCCGAGAGCCTGCGCCTTGCGATTCATCGCCTGCACGAAAGCCCGCTGGCCACCCGGGTAATGACGGCTGAGCGCACTGGCGGCACGATTTTCCGACGACATCAGCGCCAGCAGCATGGCGGTCTCGCGCGTCATCGTGGTGCCCACCGGCAAGCGGGAGCGCGTTCCCTTCAGCGAATCGACATCCTCGTGGCCGATCTCGATCACTTCATTGAGATCGAGCCGGGCATCGAGCACGACCATCGCGGTCATCAGCTTGCTGATCGAAGCGATCGGCGTCACCACGTCGGGCTGCTTTTCGACAATGGCCTTGCCGCTGGCCTGATCGAGCACCAGCGCGGAAGCCGAATTCAGTGCCAGACGGCCCGGATCGTCGTCGAAAACCACATTGCGCGGCGGCTTGCGAGGGGTGTCGGCAACCACTTTGCGGGCACCGGTCGATTTTGCCGAAACGGTCTTGCTGCCAGTCTTGCCGGTGCTGGCCGTTTTTCCGGTCGACTTGCCGCTGGCGGCTTTTTTCGGCGCCGCCTTGGCGGCCGTTTTGCCGGCCGTCTTCTTGCTGGCCGTGGCATCGCTCTTGGTCTTGGCCGCATGCCCCGCCAGCGGGGCCGCTGCGAGGACGCAAGAAGCCACCAGAATCAGAATTTTTCGCCGCATCCCCATCCCTCCGTGAATCGCGCCCGAATTTTATCCGAGTTTAGCAAACTGAAAATATTTTTCAATTAAACCATGGGGATAGGGCGAAAAATTAAAGCCAACATTCAAGAAGCATCGACCACCGTCAAAGCCGTCATATTGACGATGCGCCGCACCGTGGCCGTCGGCGTCAATATGTTCACCGGCTTGGCCGCACCGAGCAGGATCGGACCGATGGTGAGGTTGTCACCGGCAGCGACCTTGAGCAGGTTGAACGAGATGTTCGCTGCATCCAGCGTCGGCATCACCAGCAGGTTGGCCTGCCCCTTGAGACGGGAGTTCGGGAAGGCCGCCCGGCGGATCTGCTCGTCGAGCGCCGCGTCGCCGTGCATTTCGCCTTCGACTTCCAGTTCCGGCGCTCGCCGGTTCAGTTCGGCCAGAACGTCACGCATCTTCACGGCCGTCGGCGTGTTTTCAGTGCCGAAGGTCGAATGCGACAACAGCGCCACTTTCGGCACGATCCCGAAATTGCGGATTTCCTCGCAGGCCATCAGTGTCATGTCGGCCAGTTGCTCGGCGCTTGGATCGTAGTTGACGTAGGTATCGCCGATGAACACGGTGCGGCCCGGCAGCATCAGCAGGTTCATCGCGTAGTAACGGTCCAGTCCGTCGCGCGTGCCGATCACGCTTTGCACGTATTCGCGATGCGTCTCGTGGCGACCGAAAGTACCGCAGATCAGACCGTCGGCGTAGCCCAGACGGACCATCAGCGCGCCGTACAGCGTGTTGCGGCGCCTCACCTCGCGCCGGGCGTAATCGGGCGAGACGCCCTTGCGCTCCATCAAGCGGTGATAGGTCGTCCAGAACTCCTCGAAATGCGCATCGAAGAATGCGCAGTCGTCGGCGTTGATCACTTCGAAATCCTCGCCCTCGCGGATGCGCAGGCCGGCCGATTCGATGCGCCGGCTGATTTCCGAGTGACGGCCGATCAGCACCGGCCAGGCGATCCCTTCATCGCGCACCACCTGCACCGCACGCAGCACGCGCTCGTCCTCGCCCTCGGCGAAGACGATGCGTTTCGGCGTCAGGCGGGCCTGCGAGAACACCGGCTTCATGATCAGGCCGGAGTGATAGACGAATTCGTTGAGCCCTTGCAGGTAGGCATCCCAGTCCTGGATCGGACGCGTTGCCACGCCGGAATCCATGCCGGCCTTCGCCACCGCCGGCGCGATCTTGACGATCAGGCGCGGATCGAAAGGCTTCGGAATCAGATATTCCGGACCGAAACCGGACACCTTTTCGCCATAGGCCGAGGCGACGACTTCGGACTGCTCGGCGCGCGCCAGTTCGGCGATCGCCTTGACCGCCGCCATCTTCATTTCCTCGGTGATCGTCGTCGCACCGACGTCGAGCGCACCGCGGAAGATGAACGGGAAGCACAGCACATTGTTGACCTGATTCGGGTAATCGGAACGGCCGGTGCAGATGATGGCATCGTCGCGCACCGCCTTGACCTGCTCGGGCAGGATTTCCGGCGTCGGGTTGGCGAGCGCCATGATCACCGGGGTCGACGCCATTTTGGCGACCATTTCCGGCTTCAGCACGCCGCCGGCCGACAGGCCGAGGAAGACGTCGGCATCGGCGATCACTTCGCCCAGGCTGCGGGCATCGGTCTGCTTGGCGTAGCGCGCCTTGATCTCGTCCATTTCCTCGACGCGGCCTTCGTAGACCACGCCCTTGATGTCGGTCACCCAGATGTTCTCGACCGGCGCACCGAGCATGACCAGCAGATCAAGACAGGCGAGCGCCGCGGCACCGGCACCGGAGGTGACGATCTTGACCTTGGTCAGGTCCTTGCCGATCAGGTGCAGACCGTTGAGGATGGCCGCACCGACCACGATCGCGGTGCCATGCTGATCGTCGTGGAAAACGGGGATCTTCATCCGCTCGCGCAGCTTCTTCTCAATGTAGAAGCATTCGGGCGCCTTGATGTCCTCGAGGTTGATACCGCCGAAAGTCGGCTCCAGCGAGGCGATCGTCTCGATCAGCTTGTCCGGGTCGCGCTCGTCGATCTCCAGGTCGAAGACGTCGATGTTGGCGAATTTCTTGAACAGCACGCCCTTGCCTTCCATCACCGGCTTGGCGGCGAGCGGACCGATCGGACCGAGACCGAGCACGGCGGTACCGTTGGTGATGACACCGACCAGGTTGGCGCGGGCAGTCAGCGTGCTCGCTTCGCCCGGATCGGCGACGATCTCCTCGCAGGCAAAAGCAACGCCCGGCGAATAGGCCATCGACAGATCGTACTGGTTGGTCAGTTGCTTGATCGGGGTCACCGCGATCTTGCCGGGCTTGGGCTGGCGGTGGTAATGCAGTGCGGCTTCGCGCAATTGACGAGAATCCATGTCTTCCTCCTTTTTATATTGTGAAAACAACAACCGTATCGCGGGAAATCATACCATTTCAACACCCGAAACCCCCATCGGATAACACTTAGCCCGAGAAAGTCAAGTAGATATTTCCCTTCCATTCATGCATAATTATGGGCTTCCCAGCCGACGGCTTCCATGCCGCTCGTAGTCTTGGTGGCAACTCCGGCGACTGGCGCAGAAACTTCCTATTATCAGTAACTTATAGAGAGACAACCGCCATGACCGCACCGCTGAACGCCCCCGACTACGTCAAGCACGAAGGTCTCAAGAAATGGGTCGCCGAGATCGCCGCACTGACCCAGCCGGACCGCATCCACTGGGCCGACGGATCTCAAGAAGAGTATGACCGCCTGTGCGCGGAAATGGTCGAAGCCGGCACGCTGATCAAGCTCAACGAACAGAAGCGCCCGAATTCCTACTTGGCCTTTTCCGACCCGTCCGACGTTGCCCGCGTCGAAGACCGCACCTACATCTGTTCCGAGAACAAGGAAGACGCTGGCCCGACCAACAACTGGGAAGAACCGGCCAAGATGCGCGCAACCCTCAACGGCCTGTTCAAGGGCTGCATGAAGGGCCGCACGATGTACGTCATCCCCTTCTCCATGGGCCCGCTCGGTTCGCCGATCGCCCACATCGGCGTCGAGATTTCCGACTCCGCCTACGTCGTCGTCAACATGCGCACGATGACCCGCATGGGCGCCAAGGTGTTCGACGTGCTCGGCACCGACGGCGAATTCGTTCCCTGCGTGCATACCGTCGGCGCACCGCTGGAAGCCGGCCAGAAGGACGTGGCCTGGCCGTGCAACCCGACCGTCAAGTACATCGTGCATTACCCGGAAACCCGCGAAATCTGGTCCTACGGCTCCGGCTACGGCGGCAACGCCCTGCTCGGCAAGAAGTGCTTCGCGCTGCGCATCGCCTCCACGATGGCCCGCGATCAGGGCTGGCTGGCCGAACACATGCTGATCCTCGGCGTCGAATCGCCGGAAGGTGAAAAGTCCTACGTTGCCGCCGCCTTCCCGTCGGCCTGCGGCAAGACCAACTTCGCCATGCTGATCCCGCCCCAGCCGCTCAACGGCTGGAAGATCACCACCATCGGCGACGACATCGCCTGGATCAAGCCGCGCGTCGACAAGGACGGCGTCACCCGCTTCTACGCCATCAACCCGGAAGCCGGCTTCTTCGGCGTCGCCCCGGGCACTTCGGCCAAGACCAACTACAACGCCCTGGCCACGCTCAAGGAAAACATCATCTTCACCAACGTCGCGCTGACCGACGACGGCGACGTCTGGTGGGAAGGCCTGACCAAGGAAGCCCCGGCGCACCTGATCGACTGGCAGGGCAACGACTGGACGCCGGAAGACGGCAAGGCCGGCAAGAAGGCCGCTCACGCCAACTCCCGCTTCACCGCCCCGGCCAACCAGTGCCCGTCCGTCGACGCCGCCTGGGAAGATCCCGCCGGCGTGCCGATTTCCGCCTTCATCTTCGGCGGCCGTCGCGCCACCACGGTGCCGCTGGTCTACCAGGCCTTCAACTGGAACTACGGCGTCTACATGGCCGCCACGCTCGGCTCGGAAACCACCGCGGCCGCCTTCGGCCAGCAAGGTGTCGTGCGTCGCGACCCGTTCGCCATGCTGCCGTTCTGCGGCTACCACATGGGCGACTACTTCAACCACTGGCTGAAGATGGGCAAGGCCGTCGACGCAACGCCGAAGATCTTCTGCGTTAACTGGTTCCGCATGGACGAAAACGGCAACTTCATGTGGCCGGGCTTCGGCGACAACATGCGCGTGCTGAAGTGGATCGTCCAACGCTGCAAGGGCACCGTCGCCGCCAAGGAAACGGCGCTGGGCTGGATGCCGAAGTTCGAGGATATCGACTGGACCGGCCTCAACATCAGCAAGGCCGAATTCGACAAGCTGACGACCATCGATGCCGACGCCTGGAAGTCCGAACTGGCCGGCCACAAGGAATGGTTCGACAAGATGGGCGAAAAGCTGCCGAAGGAATTCAGCCTGAAGCGCGAACTGTTCGAAATGTCGCTGTTCAAGGACGCCGCCTGAGCGATCGGAGCGGTATGATCGACGGCCACCTGCGGGTGGCCGTTTTGTTTTGAGGAAGCGGAACATGCTCAGCCACGCCAGCCGTCTCGATGACATCGAACCTTTCCATGTCGTCGAATTGTTTACCCGCGCCCGTCAGCTGGAAGCCGAAGGTCGCGACATCATCCACATGGAAGTCGGCGAACCGGATTTTCCGACGCCGGCGCCGATCGCCGAGGCTGCGGTCGACGCGATCCGCCAGGGAAAAACCCGCTACACCGAGGCCCTCGGCCTGCCTGAGTTGCGCGAGGCGATTGCCGGTTTTTACGCCACACGCTACGGCATCGAGCTGCCGCCCCGCCGGATCGCCGTGACCAACGGCGCCTCCGGCGCGCTGAACCTCGCCTTCGCCTGCCTGGTCGAGCCCGGCAGCGAATGGCTGCTGGCCGATCCCGGCTACCCTTGCAACCGGCACATTTTCCGGGCCTACGAGGGTCGACCGCAAGCCATCCCGGTCGGCCCGGAAAGCAACTTCCAGCCGACACCCGCACAGGTTGCGGCGGCCTGGCACGGCGATACGGCCGGCCTGCTGGTCGCCTCCCCGGCCAACCCGACCGGCACCTTGCTGACCCACGCCGAACTGCAGGCGCTGGCTGGCGTCTGCCGCGAACGCGAGGGCCATTTCCTGGTCGACGAGATCTACCACGGCCTGACCTACGAAACCGACGCGCCGACCGCCTGCACTGCCGGCGACGACATCTGGGTGATCAACAGCTTCTCGAAGTATTTTCAGATGACCGGCTGGCGGCTCGGCTGGCTGGTCATGCCGGAAGCCTTCGTGCGCGATGTCGAGAAGCTGGCGCAGAACCTCACGCTGTGCCCGTCGACGCCGGCCCAGTACGGTGCGCTGGCGGCCTTCCGGCCGGAAACCATCGCCCTGCTCGAAGAACGCCGGGCCGAGTTCCGGCGGCGCCGGGATTTCCTGGCCCCGGCGCTGGAAAACCTGGGGTTGCGCGTGGTTGCCCGTCCGGAGGGAGCCTTCTACCTGTACTGCGACTGCTCCGCCTTGTCCGCCGACAGTTTCCGCTTTGCCGGCGAACTGCTCGAACAGGCCGGCGTGGCGGCCACACCGGGGCTCGATTTCGGCCGCAATGCGCCGGAACGCTACCTGCGCTTCGCCTACACCACCGATCTCGACCGACTGGCCGAGGCGGTCGACCGGATCGCCCGCTTCATCGGTCGCTGAGCCCGGCGGCCGGGCGCAGTCCGGGATAACGGCCGGCCACGAAGGCCCAGTCGAAAGCATCGCCGGGATCCGTCTTGCGCCCTGGTGCAATTTCGCTGTGCCCGGCAATCGCGGCGATCGGATAGCGCCGACGCAGGGCGTCGATCAGCCGGACCAGCGCGGCGTATTGCGCAGCCTCGAACGGCCGATCGTCGCAACCTTCCAGTTCGATGCCGACCGAGTAGTCGTTGCAGTTCTCGCAGCCACGCCATTGCGAGCGCCCGGCATGCCAGGCGCGCAGGTCGCAGCCGACGAACTGAACGATGCGTCCGTCGCGCCGAACGTAGAAATGGGCCGACACCTCGAGTCCGGAAATCTCCGCAAAATAAGGGTGGACCGCAGCATCGAGCCGGTTCAGGAAAAAATCCTCGACCCAGTTGCCGCCGAACTCGCCGGGCGGCAGGCTGATGTTATGCACGACGATCAACGACACCTCGGCATCGATCGGCCGTTCGCCGAAATTCGGCGATTCCTTGCGGTCGACCGCAGCCAGCCAGCCATTTTCCAGCCATTCGTCTGCCGCTACCGTCATTCGATGCCCAGCCGTTCCAGCCGGTAGCGCATCGAACGGAAAGTCACGCCAAGCAGGCGCGCCGCCGCAGTACGGTTACCGTCGGTCTTCTGCAACGCATCGAGGATGGCCTGGCGTTCGATCCGGTTCAGATAATCGTCCAGCGTCTCGCTGCCCCAACCGCCGGCCGGCGCATCGCCGCAAGACTCGGGTTCGATCTGCAGGTCGGCGGCCTCGATGCAATCGTCCGCACACAGCGCCGTGGCACGCTCCAGCACGTTCTCCAATTCCCGGACATTGCCCGGAAACGGATAGCGCTCCAGCGCCGCCAGCGCTTCGGCAGACAGGCGGGGCGGCGCATCGCCGCACAGCTTGTGCAGGATTGTTTCGACCAGCGGCGCAATGTCCTCACGACGCTCGCGCAGCGGCGGCATGCGCAGTTCGATGACGTTCAGGCGGTAGTAAAGATCCTGGCGGAAACTGCCTTTGTCCACGCAATCGCGCAGATTGCGGTGGGTGGCGCAGATGATGCGCAGATCGACCGGCGCCTCGGTCACGCAACCGACCTTGCGGACACGTTTTTCCTGGATCGCCCGTAACAGCTTGACCTGCATCGCCAGGGGCAGGTCGGCGACCTCGTCGAGAAAGAGCGTACCGCCGCTGGCCGCCTGGAAGAAACCGTCGCGATCGGCATCCGCGCCGGTGAAAGCACCTTTCCGGTAACCAAAAAACTCGCTCTCCATCAGGTTTTCCGGAATCGCACCGCAATTGACCGGCACGAAGGGGCCCCCCGCCCGCGAACTGCGCTGGTGAATCAAGCGCGCCGCCAGTTCCTTGCCGCTGCCCGACTCGCCCGAGATGTAGATCGGTGCCTGACTGCGCGCCATTTTCTCGATCAGCGCACGAACCTGCTGCATGCCGGCGGAGTCTCCGGTCAACGCCCGGGAAGCATCGTTTTCACCACCGACCTCGGACAAACTCAGGGCCGACTTGACCAGCGTCCGCAGCTGATCCAGCCCGACCGGCTTGGCCAGGTAATCGAAGGCGCCGGCTTTGAGCGCCGCCACGGCATTCTCGGCACTGCCGAAGGCGGTGATCACCGCCACCGGAACTTCCGGGTAGCGCTCGCCGATCAGGCGCACGATGTCCAGGCCCTCGCCATCCGGCAAACGCATGTCGGTCAGGCACAACTGGAAATCGCCAGCGGACAACGCCGCGCGGGCCTCGGCAACGGTGCCGGCGCATTCGGCGGCCAAGCCCATGCGTGACAGGGTGAGGTCGATCAACTCCCGGATATCGGCCTCGTCGTCGACCACGAGTACACGATTCAGCTCGCTGCGAGGACGTCTTTCGCTTCGGACAACAGGCACCTGTCGCTCCTCCCGCTAACAATGAAATGCCCACCGCCGTCGCCCGGCGCCAGCAACAGCTCTGCACCATTGGCACCGCACAGTTCGCGGGCGATGAACAGACCGAGGCCGGTTCCCTGGTGATGGGTCGTGAAGAAGGGTTCGAAAATCTGCTCGGCAACGGCAGCCGGCACCCCGGGACCATCATCGAACACGTGTAATTCTACCGAACCGGCCCGCTTGCCCGGGGTGACCTGAAAACGCACCGCGCCCGGTTGACGCGAGGCGTGGCGCAGCGCATTGCTACCGATGTTCCACAGCACCTGGTAGAGCTGCGCCGGGTCGAAACAGATGTGAGAGCCCGGCACGATCTCGGCGCTGATGACGCCATCCGGCAAATGCTCGCTGGCGGCCAGCGACTCGATGAAGCTGACGCAGAACTCCTGCAGATCGACATGCTCAACCTGGGCCATGCGCTGTCGCCCAAGCTCGAGCACATCCTTGACGATGCGATCCAGGCGTACCGTATTGTCCCCGATGATGCGCAGCAGCCTGTCATGCACCGCGCCCAGCGGCTCCTCGCGCAGCAGTTCCCCGGCATGACTGATCGCCGACAACGGGTTGCGGATTTCATGCGCGATGCTTGCGGTCAACCGCCCCAACGCTGCCAGTTTCATCTGCTTGGCCCGCTCCTTGATCCGGCCCATGTCCTCGATGAAGATCAACACTTCGCCATCGCTGCTGGCCGTCGGCTCGAAACGGGCATTCAACTCGCCATGACTGGCGCCAGCCAGCGCGAGACTATCGTCCGAAGCCCCCTGCAACCAGAGATCAAGCGCTGCCGCCAGCGTTGGGGCACAGTCCTGCAAGCGCCCGCCCTCGGCCGGCAAGGACAGCAACTGCGCACCCGTCGGGTTATGGCGCAGAATCTCGCCGTCGCGGGTCACGATCAAGACCCCGTCCTGCATCCGCTCGACGATGCGCCGACTGATCCGGATCTGGTTTTCCAGCGCAATGCCACGGCGGCGCGCCAAATCTTCATTGGCCATCACCCGTTGGCCGAGCAGGCGCGCCAGAACCGCAGTCGCAAAATAGCCGGCGGACAGGAAACCGGCATGCATCACCGTCCCGAAATCGGCATCCTGCAGCAAGATGCACAGGCACTGCACCAGCAGCGCACCGAGCGACGCCAAGGCGGCATAGAACAGCACCAGACGGCCCTGGCCGACCAGACTGGCGGCGGCCAGGGAAACCAGCAGGATCAATCCGAGACCGCTGCTGACGCCACCGGCAAGATAAATCAGCGCACTGATTGCAACGACATCGGACAAGACCTGCAGCGACAGTTGCGCATTGAAATGCTGCGGCCAGAAGCGGGATGCCAGCCAACCGCCGGCCAGCAGAAGCAGATAGACGAACAGCAGCGAATACAGCGATGTCGAGGGAAGCAGATGCAGGCGACTCGTCCATTCGTTCGGAAACGGCAGGACCAGCAGCAGCAGACACGCGAGAATCAGGCGATACAGGTTGAAATACTGGAACGAGCGCCAGTTTGGCTCCCAGGTCGACGACAGCCAGGACCAATCGCGCATCGTCAGAGCGGCCGGGGACCGGCCCGGCGATGTGCTTCGCTGCAATAGAGCTCGCCGCCACCGGCCTGCGCCTCGCCTTCGGGCAGATAAAGACCGCAATGCGCACAGCGGATCATCCGTGAGACTGGCGGCGTTCCGGCCGGGCCCGAATCATCGCGCGCCCGCCGCCGGGCGGACCAGGCCAGCCAGAACACCAGGAGTACCGCGAACAGGAGTAGATATTTCAGCATCTTGCGAGCCTATCAAATCCATCGCCAAAATGAAAAAAGCCCGGGAAATTCCCGAGCTTTTTTTCTGATTTGGTCGGAGTGACATGATTCGAACATGCGACCCCTGCGTCCCGAACGCAGTGCTCTACCAGGCTGAGCTACACTCCGAAGGCCGAGAGACGTCAGTGATTTCTCTCAACTGCAAAGAAGGATAATTGTAGCAGAGCTTTTTTGTAATTTGAATCCCCAAGGCAAGAAATCGCATCTCTTGCCCACTCGGCTTCCTGTTCGGCGCGGCGTCTTGCATGATCGAGCGCACCGCTGCTGCGCACGGCAGCCAGCACGGCCGGGAAGTCATCGCGCCCACCGCTCTCGATCGCTTGCCGCACGCACGCAGCCTGCGCCGGCGTTCCATGCTGCATGACGTAGATCAGTGGCAAGGTCGGCTTTCCTTCGGCCAGATCGTCACCGATGTGCTTGCCGGTATCGGCTTCCTCGCCGGAATAATCGAGCACGTCGTCGATCAACTGGAAGGCGGTGCCCAAATGCATGCCGTACAGGGCGAGCGCACGCTCGATCTGCGGCTCGGCATGGCTGACGATGGCACCGAGTTGAGCCGCAGCCTCGAACAGCTTGGCGGTCTTGTAGTGGATGACCTGCATGTAACGGACTTCGTCGACATCCGCATCGTGACAGTTCATCAACTGCAGTACCTCGCCTTCCGCGATGACATTGGTGGCATCGGACAGCACTTGCATGACGCGCATGTTGTCGATTGCCACCATCATCTGGAAGGCCCGCGAATAGAGGAAATCGCCGACCAGCACGCTGGCGGCGTTGCCAAAGGCGGCATTGGCGGTATCGCGCCCGCGCCGCAACGCCGATTCGTCGACCACATCGTCGTGCAGCAGCGTGGCGGTATGAATGAACTCGACGACGGCAGCCAGTTCGTGATGGTGGCTGCCCCGGTAATCCAGCGCACCGGCAACGAGCAGGACCAAGGCCGGTCGCATGCGTTTGCCGCCGCTGTTGATGATGTATTCGGCAACCTGCCGGACAAGAACCACATCGGAGTGCAGACGGTCGCGGATCACCGCATCCACCGCCTTCATGTCGGGCCCGATCAAGGCATAAAGTTGTTCCAGAGTCACGATGCGCGCCAATTCAGTCAAGCGCGGAATGTTAGGGGGCCCCTGCCCCATCGTCAAGGTCGGAGAACCTTCGAAAGAGGCTTGCCGGCCCTTTCCGTTTGTTAAACTTCCGGAATTGGAGGAGAGGGGAAAACCATGGACATCCGCGCCATCATCGCGCCCGTCGTTCAAGACAAGGAAGCGCTCGAAGAATTCGCCGATACGCTGGTCGACCGCGCTCCGCAGATCGAACGCGATGTCGCCCGTCTCAAGAAAGCGCCGGGCGATCGCGAAATCACCGCCGATCTGTTCCGGGCCGTGCACAACATCAAAGGCGACGCCTCGCTGTGCAAATTCGAACTGGGCGTGGCCATCGCGCATCCGATCGAGACGATGATGTCGCGTTTTCGCGACGGAGAAATCGGCTTCTCCGATCTGCTGTCGGAAACCATCCTGCTCGCCGTCGATCGGCTGGAACTAGCCACCGACGCCCTGATTGCCGCCAAGCCGCTCGACAATCTGCGACTGCTGGATCTTGTCCAGGGCCTGGAAAAACTGGCGTTGACTGCAGTCGACCGCATCGATCCCGAATGTGCCTTGCTGATCGAGGCTGTCACCGGTTTTCCGCCAGTCGTCACGCCAATGCCCCCGCGCGGTCAACGCACGGCGACGACCCAAAACGAACAGATCAACCATGACCTGCAGTTCTTTCGTTCGCTGGCCCTGCAACTGGAAAGCCGTTCGACCCTGTTTCGCGGCCGCACCACCCGCATCCTTCGTCTCGCCCTCGAAACCAACAAGGCGGGCGGGAACCGGGTCGATCCGCTGCAACTCGAAGCGGCGATCTATCTGCACGACCTTGGCATGATGCTGCTCCCCGAATCAACCTGGCTGAAAATCGGCCGCCTGACCGAGGAAGACAAGCACCTGCTGCGCAACCACCCCGGCTACGCGGCAGGTTTGCTGCAGCGCATGCATGGCTGGGAAGCCGCCGCCGAAATGATCGCCCAGCATCACGAGATGCCCGACGGCGCCGGTTATCCGCAAGCGCTGACCGATCCCGACATCTGCGACGGCGCCAAGATACTGTCCATTGTCGACGCGTTCGAGGCGGTGATGCTCAAGCACAGCCACCGCGGGCGAAATCGGTCGGTCTTGAGAGCGATCGCCGAAATCAATGCCTGCGATCGTCAGTTTGCCAGTGAATGGATCGTTCCGTTCAACACGGTCATTCGCCGTACGCTGGAACACTGATGAATGCACCGGCAGATCTGGCCCGCCGCTTTGGCGGCGTCGGCAGGCTTTACGGCGTGGCGGGGCAGGAAGCCCTGGCGAAAGCCCATGTCACGGTCGTCGGCATCGGCGGCGTCGGCTCCTGGAGTGCGGAAGCGCTGGCCCGGACCGGTGTCGGTGAAATCACGCTGATCGATCTCGACATGGTGGCGGAGTCCAACACCAATCGCCAGATTCATGCACTGGGTGACATCTACGGCAAGGCCAAGGTCGACGCGATGGCCGAGCGCATCCTGGCGATCAACCCGCTCTGCCGGGTGAATCGCATCGAGGATTTCGTCAGCGCTGACAATGTGGCCCAGTTCCTGGACGGACGTCAGCAGGTGGTAATCGACGCCATCGACCAGGCGCGCGTCAAGGTGGCAATGATTGCCCACTGCACAAGGGCGAAACTACCGATCATCGTCGCAGGCGCGGCCGGCGGTCAAATCGACCCGACCCGAATCCGCCTGGCCGATCTCAGCGAAACGACTCAGGACCCGCTGCTCGCCAAGGTGCGCAGCGCCCTGCGCCGCGATCACGCTTTTCCACGGAGCAGGAAGTTCGGCGTCAGCGCGGTGTACTCGACGGAACCGCTACGCTATCCGGCAAAAAATACCGCCTGCGATGCGTCGACCGCAGCAACCGGGCTCAATTGCGCTGGCTTTGGATCATCGGTCTGTGTCACCTCGGTATTCGGCATGGTGGCGGCCAGTCATGCAATCCGCTTGATCACCGGCTGATTCCCGTCAGCGGTTGTCGAGCCAGAACACCAGTCCCTGTGCATTGAGTTCAAGATCCATTGCCCACAGATCGAGAATCGTCCGTTCGGCCAACGAGCAACCATGGATCCGCAACTCGCCCAGCAGATACTGCTGCATTGACTGCTTGATCCGGGCCTGGCGGTCGCCGGCTGCACATTCCCGCTGCGCCTGTTCGGCCAGTTCCACCAGACGATCCAGACGTGCCAGCAGCGCCTCTCCCTGGCGCTCGACGTCATGTACTCGCCCGTAATGTGTCAGATACACCGCCGCCGGCTTGCGCTCGATCAGCCGCCGAATCGAGCGACGCATCTCCTCCGGTTCGAACTGGGTCGGCGTCGTCGTTGGAAAGACGAACTGCCGCCCCTCGACATCGAGTTCCCGATAGGAGAGACCGAACATGTCACCGGTAAAGATGCCGTTGGCCAGTTCGTCGTGAATGCAGATATGGTGGCGGGCATGACCGGGGGTATCGAGGCAGGACAGTTTCCTGTCGGCAAGCATCACGACATGTCCGTCCGGCGCCTCAACGATACGCTCGGCAGCGACCGGAAGAATCTCGCCATAGACTTTCTGGACATAATCCGCGCCGTAAACCGCAGTCACGCCGGCTACCAGTTTCGATGGGGCGGCCATATGGCGCGCACCACGCGGATGAACGACCAGTCGGGCATTGGGGAACGCCTGCATCATGGCACCGGCGCCGCCGGCATGATCAAGATGGATATGCGTCAGGATTACGTAATCGACCGCATCTATACCCAAACCGAGACGCTTCAGCGCGCTCAGGGCATTGGCCAGCGAGTCATTACTCCCAGTATCGATAAAGGCAACCCTGCCTCGCTCGACAACCATGTGGATCGCCGCCAGAATCGGACGTACATAACCGGCATCGAAAGCAACGATGCCGTTCCCATAGTCTCGCCAATCGAACATGTCTCAAGCCATCCTTGCTATCCCGGACGGGCGATTATACTGAGGAACATTCCCTCTTCCGATTCCGCATGAACCATTTCACAGCAGACGATGGCACCAGGATATTCTTCGAGCGCAGCGGTGACGGAAGGCCTCTCATCCTTCTTCATGGGTGGACTGGTAGCCACCAGGACTGGGCGCTGCACTCCACCGCGCTTGCCGAATCAAGCTGTGTTTATCGTTGGGATGCACGCGGCCACGGTATTCATCCTCAGGCGACAAAGGGCGCAGCCCCTACCGTGTCGCGGATGGCCCGCGACCTGAAAAACCTGTTTGAGCGCCACGCACTCGAAAGTATTGATGTCGTCGGACACTCCATGGGCGCACTAACACTTTGGCAGTACATCGCAGATTTCGGTACGGAAAGACTTCGGCGGGCCTGCTTCATCGACCAATCGCCAAAACTGCTTACCACGCCGGAGTGGGCGCACGGCATCTACGGAGACTTCGATGATGCACGAGCCGCGGCGATGCGTCATTCCCTGAGTGAGGATTTTGCCGAAGCCGTACTTAAACTGACAGCTTTGGGACTAAATCAGCGCGCCAGAGAACGATATCTTGTCGACACGAATGGCTGGAAAAAATTGCGCGCGGCATTGAAAGCCCAGCCATCCGACGAACTCATCTGTTGCTGGAACAGTCTTACTGCAGCCGACTATCGCACGGTACTCAGTAGAATCGATATTCCTTCGCTGCTCATCCACGGCAGCGAAAGCAACTTTTACAGAATCGAAACCGCCCAGTTTGTCGCAGCACAGATTCCTAATGCCATTCTGCATATTTATGAGGGCGCTGATCACTGCCCCCATCTACTGCAACACGAGCGCTTCATCCGGGATCTACAGTGCTTTCTGAGCGAAGATGAAGTGATCACCTACAGGAATTCCCTATAGACCATCGCGCTAGGGAGCTGGGTGATTTATTTTGAGTAGACGCACGGAGGCCCGTTACGTATTTGTAACGGGCCTCGAGTGTTATGGGGAGCCTGGCGGTGACCTACTTTCGCGAGCGGAAGCTCACTATCATTGGCGCGTTGCTGTTTC
>NZ_JACBFO010000007.1 GCF_021401135.1 Azonexus sp. R2A61
GAATGGGGAGCTAGTTTGCGAACCTGCCATACATCTGTCGGGGGGCTAGTTTGGGGTAGAAGGGGCTAGTTTGTGGCCTGAAAATATCCCAATCCAGGGGGCTTATTTGTGTCACCTGACTATTATTCCTATTTTCCATTGCTGGCTGGCTTTGGTCAATATTGTTTATTTAACATAATACGAATTATGCGAAATTTTGAATCGACAAAAACCGGTCATCAGACCGGTCCTTTCAACCCTGAACATTCAGCGTAATTCGATGCTGATGCTCTTGCCGGAAACCCCGCCGTATTTGCGCAGCAGATCGACGATATCGGTGTTCTGGGTTTTGTATGCGACATCCAGCGCGGTTTCGCCGGATTCGAGCTTTTTGTTCGGGTCGGCCTTGCGTGCGATCAGCAAGCGGACAATTTCGATGGCGCCCGAGCGCGATGCCGCGATCAGTGCCGTCATCCCGTTATCGCTGGCGCTATCCACGTCCGCGCCGGCATCGAGCAGCATGCTAGCGATTTCCGGATGGTTGGCGAAGGCGGCATACACGATCGGCGGCCAGCCCGGGATGGATTGCTGGGCCCCGGCCTTGAGCAAGGCGGCAACCACCGTCGGGTAACCGCGGAAGACGGCCAGCCCAAGCGCGGTGTCGCCGGCGCTGTTGCGGGCATTGAGTTTGGCTTTCTGGCCGATCAGGTAATTGACCAGATCGATATGTCCGTCGCGGGCGGCGAGCATCAGCAAGGTATTGCCGTCGATGTCGGTGGTGTCGACCGAAGCCCCGCGGCCGACCAGGCTGCGAACGCCCGAGGTATCGCCCAGTTTGGCGTCGCCGATCAAATCGTCGTAGGTGGCTGCGGCGCCGATGGTCGGGGCGATGGCGAGAAAACTTGCGGTCAACCAGATGCGGAGGCGATTTTTCATGCGTGGTCAGCGATTCGGAACAGGCGGTGGAAATTCTCGGTGGTGGCGTCGGCGATTTCCGCCAGCGGACAGTCGCGCAGACGGGCGATCTCTTCTGCGACATGCCGGACGTAGGAAGGTTCGTTCTGCTTTCCCCGGTAAGGCGTGGGCGCCAGATAGGGCGAATCGGTCTCGATCAGCATACGGTCGAGCGGACAACGCTGGGCAACGTCCTTGACGACGGCGGCGTTCTTGAAGGTGACGATGCCCGAAAACGACAGGTGAAACCCCAGATCAAGCGCCTGCCTGGCGATTTCCCAGTTTTCGGTGAAGCAGTGCATGACGCCACCGACTTCCCCTGCGCCCTCCTCGGCCAGCAGCCGGATCGTGTCGGCCGCCGATTCCCGGGTATGTACGACCAGTGGCTTGCCGCAGCGGCGGGCGGCGCGGATGTGGGTACGAAAACGCTCACGCTGCCATTCCGGCTTTTCCTTGTGCCAGTAATAGTCCAGACCGGTTTCGCCGATCGCAACGACCTTGGGATGTGCGGCCAGCGAAAGCAGTCGCGCCTCGTCCGGCTCTTCGACATCGGTGTATTCGGGGTGTACGCCGACCGTCGCATGGAATTGCGGCCCCTGTTCGGCGATCGCCAGGACTTTCGGGAAATCCTCGAGGTTGACCGCAATGCACAGGGCTTCGCCGACATCGGCGGCCTGCATCTTTTCGAGCAGTTCGGGCAATCGATCAGCCAGCCCCGGAAAATCCAGGTGGCAATGGGAGTCGACCAGCCGCATCGATCAGATCGTGTGCGTCGGTCGTGCCGATTGCAGCACGCCGCCCAGCAAGCCTTCGATCTTGCGTTTGGCTTCCTGGCCGCTCTCGTCATTCTTGAAATGCACGCCGATCCCCTGTGCCCGACCATTCTGGGCGCCTGGCGGCGTGATCCAGACGACGCTGCCGGCGATCGGCAGTTTGGTCGGATCATCCATCAACGACAGCAGCATGAAGACTTCGTCGCCCAGGTTGTAGCCGCGGGTGGTCGGAATGAAAATGCCGCCATTGCGCAGATGCGGCATGAAAGCCGCATACAGGGCGGATTTCGAGTTGATGTTCAGCGACAGGACGCTGGGGCGCTGAGGAACGGATTTGCTTTCGCTCATGCTGGATCAACGACGAAACAGGGTTCGATAGTCCAAAAACAGGCCTTCCAGAAACAATCTCGCGTTCAAGGGTTGTTCTGCCTCAAGGCGGTGGCGATTCATGTCCCGATACAGTTGCATCAGGCAATTCGGCGGAATGATAGCAGTCAAGGCCTGCATTTTGGGCTGCATGGCGACAAAATACCTGGCAGAAAGCCCTTGCGCCAGGAGGTTCAGGTCGACCAGCCATTTCTGTATGGCTTCGACGATCTGTCGCAACTGCAAGCTTCCTTTGCTGTCCTTGAGCAGTTTGTCGAGTTCGCCGGCTGCTGCCAGCGGGTCGTTGCGTTCGCCGGCAAGCAGACGGCCGGTCAGGGTTTCCAGCCACGCCCCCTGACCGCTGCCGGCAATTTCCAGCGCCAGGCGTGGCGCGCCACCGGCCAGCGCCAGCCAGCGGGCTGGCTCGGCAACGCCCTGCGCCGCCAGCCACGCTTCCGCCGGTGCCGCGGCCGGTGTCGCCACCGGAATCACCTGGCAACGACTGCGGATTGTCGGCAACAGTCTGGTTGGTTCGCCAGAAACCAATATAAACAATGTATTTGGCGGTGGTTCTTCAAGTGTTTTGAGAATTGAGTTGGCGGCATTGCGATTCATCGTTTCGGCCGGGTTGACCAGAACGATACTGAGCCCGCCGCGGTGGCTGCCCACCCCGAGAAAATCGTCCAGTTGGCGGATCTGGTCGATGGTGATCTGCTGACTCGGCTTCTTCTTGCCCTCTTCCGTCTCGATATTCCCGGCCAGCGCTTCCGGTTGCAGCAGGCGGAAATCCGGATGGTTGCCCTGGCTGTACCAATGGCAGGCCAGGCAGGCGCCACAGGCTTCACCTTGGGCTGTCGGCGATTCGCAGAGAAGCGCGCCGGCGAATTGCTGGGCAAGCGCCTGTTTTCCGATGCCGCGTTGACCGATCAGCAACAAGGCGTGCGGCAGTCGCTCGCGGCGGGCGCTCAGCGCTTTCCAGCTAGGTTCATGGAGTTGACAAATGTTCATCAACAAATGCTTACAATGATTTTTTCAAGTTTTACTCGAATGTTTTCCAGGCTGTCGTTGGCATCGATGATACGCACCCTGGCCGGGTTCGCGTGCGCCCGTTCCAGATAAGCCTGACGAACGCGTTCGTGGAAGTCCGCACGCTCCTGCTCGAACTTGTCGAGGACGCGGTTGGCCAGCACGATGCGTTCGCGGGCGACCTCCAGCGGCAGGTCGAACAGCAGGGTGAGGTCCGGTTGCAGATGGTCGTGTACCCAGTGTTCCATTTGCTGGAACTTGTTCCGGTCCAGACCGCGTCCACCGCCCTGGTAGGCCCAGGTGGCATCGGTGAAACGGTCGCAGACCACCCAGTCGCCGTTGGCCAGTGCGGGTTCGATGCGCTGGGCCAGATGTTCGCGGCGAGCCGCGAACATCAGCAGCGTCTCGGTTTCCAGATGCATTTTTTCATTCAGCAGCAGATCGCGCAGTTTCTCGCCGAGGGCGGTGCCTCCCGGTTCGCGCGTGACCAGCACCTGCTTGCCCCGCTCGCGCAGTTGCTCGGCCAGCCAGTTGACGTGGCTGCTCTTGCCGGCACCGTCGATGCCTTCGAACGTGATGAACCGCCCTCTCATGGTTTTCCTCTCTGAAACTTGTCGACCGCACGATTGTGCTCGTCCAGCGTACGCGAAAAATGGCTGCTGCCGTCGCCACGGGCGACGAAATACAGCGCATCGCTGGCGGCCGGCGCGGCGGCGGCCTGCAACGAGGCCAGTCCGGGCATGGCGATCGGGGTCGGCGGCAGGCCGGCCCGGGTGTAGGTATTGAACTCGTGATCGGTCTGCAGGTGGCTGCGCCGCAGGTTGCCGTCGAAGTTTTCGCCTAGACCGTAGATGACGGTCGGATCGGTCTGCAGGCGCATGCCGATACGCAACCGGTTGACGAAGACCGCGGCGACCAGCGGCCGATCCGCCGCCTGGCCGGTTTCCTTTTCGACGATCGACGCCATGATCAGCAGTTCGTCGGGCGTGCGATAAGGCAAACCGGGCTGGCGCTGCTGCCAGACGGCATCGACCTGACGGCGCATCGCGTCGACGGCGCGTCCGATCAGTTCGAGGTCGCTGGACTGCTTGTCGACCCGGTAGGTGTCCGGCATCAGGCGCCCTTCCAGTCGCTGCCACGGCAGTCCCAGACGCCGGGCGATCTCGCCTTCGCTCAGGCCGCGAGTGTCATGCAGCAGTGCCGGCTGGGCATCGAGCTGGGCGCGGAACTGCCGGAAGGTCCGTCCTTCGACCAGGGTCACGGCGATTTGCGCCACCCTGCCCTGCACCAGCTTGTCGAGCAAGGAGCTTGGTGTTTCGCCGGGCTCGGTCTGGTAGCTGCCGGCGCGTATCGTGCCGACGGCGCCATTGATCCGGGCCAGCAGCACGAACAGTTGCGGATGCACGGGCACACCGGCCTCGCCGATCCGGCGGACGGTGGCGTTCAGTCCGCTACCGGGCGGGATGCGGAATTCGAAGCCCTCGTCGGGCTGTGCGAAAGGTTGCGTCGACCACCACCAGATCCCGCCGGCAGCCGCCAGGAGCAAGAGAAGGCCGAGCAGGAACAGGCGGATCAGGAAGCGCATGCGTCTCGAAGCGGTTCTGACCGTGCGGCAACGCACGGTGTCGAACGGATAGGCCGGGAAAAATGGGCGATATAATAGCCCAAACCCATAAAGGAGCCGCCGCCATGACCCCCAACTGGCACAGTTTTCTCGAGTCCGCCGACGCCCGTTTCGTCGGTGCTTCCAGCGAACCTTCCGATTTCGGCGATGCTGCCGGCGAACTGAAGGCCGCCGCCGAAGCGACGGTACTCGTGCCGCTGACTCACCTTGCCATCATCGAAGCCAGCGGAGAGGATGCGAAATCCTTCCTGCACAGCCAACTGACCAGCGACGTCAATCATCTGGCCGAACAGCAGGCCCAGCACGCCGGCTGGTGCACCGCCAAGGGGCGGATGCAGGCCAGTTTCCTGGTCTGGCGGGAAAGCGGCAGCTACCGGCTGGCGCTGGCGGCCGATTTGCTCGAAGCGACGCAGAAGCGCCTGCAGATGTTCGTGCTGCGAGCCAAGGTCAAGCTGGCGGCGAGCAGCGATCAGGTGGTGCTTGGCGTGGCCGGTGCCCAGGCGGTCGAGGCGCTGGCGGATGCCGGCCTGGCCGCACCCGTCGATCCTCTGGCGGCGACGGTTGTCGGCGACGTGACGGTGATCCGCCTCGACGCTACGCGTTTCTGGGTGGTGGCCCCGGTGTCCAAAGCACCGGTGCTGTGGCAGGCGCTGTCGGTCAAAGCCCGCCCCGCCGGTCTGCCGGTCTGGCGCTGGCTGGATGTGCAGGCGGCTTTCCCGCTGGTGACGCTGGCCACCAAGGAAGAGTTCGTGCCGCAGATGGCCGATTTCGAGAAAATCGGCGGCGTCAGCTTCCACAAGGGCTGCTATCCGGGTCAGGAAATCGTTGCCCGGACGCAATATCTGGGCAAGGTCAAGCGTCACCTGTATCGCCTGAGCAGCGCTTCGCCGCTGGCGGCCGGCGACGAGCTGTTCTCGCCCGATAACCTGGAAACAGCCAGCGGCAAGGTGATGAGCGCCGCGCCTTCGCCGGCAGGCGGTTTTGCCGCGCTGGCCGTGGTCCAGTCGAATTACGCCGCCAGCCTGCGTCTCGGTTCGCGCGACGGCGCACCGGTCGCGGCCGCGGCGGTCAATCCGGACTGATCCGCGCTACCGCATGTGCCTGATCGTCGTCGGTTGGCGGGTGCATCCCGATTACCCGCTGGTCGTCGCCGCCAACCGCGATGAGTTTCATGGCCGGGCGAGCTTGCCGGCTGCCGCCTGGCCAGACGATCCGGCCGTGTTCGGCGGACGCGACCTGACGGCCGGCGGGACCTGGCTGGGTTTGCGGCGCGGAGGTCGTTTTGCCGCGGTGACCAACGTCCGCGAACCGGGAAAGGTGCCCGGAAAATGCTCGCGAGGCGCGTTGACCGCAGGATTCCTGCGGTCAACCGCATCGCCCGAAGCATTTTGCGCCGATATCGTGCCCGGCGATTACGCCGGCTTCAACCTGCTGGTCGGCGACGGGCAGTCGCTGGCTTATGTCTCCAATCGCGATCCTGACGGCCCGCGCGTACTGTCGCCGGGCATCTACGGGCTGTCCAACCACCGCCTGCAGACCCCCTGGCCCAAGCTGCGCCGCGCCCGTACCGCCTTCGCTTCAGCGCTCGAGCAACTGCCGGCCTGCGAAACCGCTTTCGCGCTGCTGGCCGACCGCCGTCTGGCGGCCGATGCCGAACTGCCGGATACCGGCGTCAGCCTGGCCTGGGAGCGCCTGCTGTCGGCGATTTTCGTGTGTTCGCCGGATTACGGAACGCGCGCATCGACGCTCGCGCTGCAACGCAGCGATGGCAGCCAGCGCCTGATCGAACGCAGCTTTTCACCCGACGGCAGCGTCAGCGGCGAAGTGGACCTGGAAATTCCGGCCTAGTCTTCCCGGATGTCGACCGGCGTGTAGCACGGCACGCGCTCGTAGAGATCGATCAGGTCGTCGTTGCGCATGCGGATGCAGCCGTGCGAGCCGGGTTGCCCCATGTCGACGCGGGCCGGGCTGCCGTGGATGTACACGTAGCGCCGCATGGTGTCGACGCAGCCGAGCCGGTTGAAGCCCGGCTCGCAGCCGGACAGCCACAGGATGCGGGTGAGAATCCAGTCGCGGCCGGGAAATTCGGCATCCAGCGCCGGCGTCCAGATTTCGCCGGTCGGCCGGCGACGGACGAAGACCGTGTTTTCCGGCAGGCCGTCACCGATTTTGGCGCGGATCACGTGTTGACCGCGCGGCGTCCGGAAACTGCCCGAAACCTCGCCGACACCGGCGGCTGCGGTCGACACCGGGTAACGGCGCAAAACCCTGTCCGCGTCGTCGAACAGGGTCAGCTGCTGGCGGGCGACCGAGATATCGATTCTCATGGGATCGCCTTGCGTCGACGTCCGGCGAAGAATTGCGAGAGCAGGCTGCCGCATTCGTCGGCGAGCACGCCGCCAGTGACCGTTGCGTGGTGGTTCAGGCGTTCGACGCCGAACAGGTCCACGACGCTGCCGTGCACACCGGTCTTGGCGTCGCGTGCGCCATAGATGACGCGGGCGATGCGCGCATGCATGATGGCGCCGGCGCACATCGCGCACGGCTCCAGCGTGACATAAAGCTCGCAGCCCGGCAGCCGGTAGTTGCCGAGATTGCGCGCGGCGTCCCGCAAGGCGGCGATTTCGGCATGGGCGGTCGGGTCATGTTCGCCGATCGGTGAATTGAAGCCGCGACCCACGATCCGTCCGTCGAGGACGACGACCGCACCGACCGGCACTTCGCCCAGACATTCGGCGGCGCGCGCCAGCGACATCGCCTCACGCATGAAAAACTCGTCGCCCAGCCCGTCGGCCGGCGCATTGTCGGCCGGTTCCGGCAGCGGCAGGATTTCGATGCCGTCGCTCATGCCGTCACCCCGAGAATGATGTCGCTGGCCTTGATCAGCGCGGTGGCCGGGCTGCCGGCCTTGAGTCCGAGCTCCATGGCGGCTTCGTGCGTGATTACCGAATGGATGAGGGTGCCGTCGGCCAGTTCGATGGCGACTTCGGTGTTGACCGAAGCCCGGCTCAGCGAGCGTACCCGGCCCGAAAACTGGTTGCGCGACGACAGCGTACGCTCCTGGGTCTGGTTCACCAGGGCGACCCACGGCGCCTTGACGCAGGCGAGCACCGGCTTGCCCACGCACAGGTCAAGGCTGTCGACACTTTCCCGGGTGACGATGGCGATCAGCCGGGTGTCGGCGCTGATGGCGACCTCGACTTCCATATTCACCGTGCCGTCGACGATGGCACTGATCACCCCGGAGAAGGTGTTGCGGGCACTGATTTTCATGCGCTGCTCCCTGTGGGCGGAAGGCCCGGCGCGCAGGGCTGCCGGGCAAACGAAGCCGCGTATGATACCGCGACAAGCGCTCCGGCCGGCAAGGCGGCGGCCTGCTACAGGCCGTTCGGGGGAGCTCGGCATTGCTCGCGTGCCTGAACGAAGGCGGCGAAACTGCTTGCCGACATCGGCCGGCTGTACAGGTAGCCTTGATAGGTGCGACACCCGTTGTCACCCAGGAAACGCGCCTGCGCCTCCGTTTCCACCCCTTCGGCGATGACCGAGATGTTCAGGTTGGCGGCCAGGCCGACGATGGTACGGACGATGGCCGCCATGCTCCGGTCGTCCAGTGCATGACGGACGAAGCTCTGGTCGATCTTGATCTGCTCGAACGGCAGCCGGTGCAGGTAGCTGAGCGACGAGTAGCCGGTGCCGAAATCGTCGAGCGAGAAACGGATGCCCTCCTCCCGCAACCGTTCCATCTTTCGGATGGTTTCGTCCACCTGATCGATGAAGATGCTTTCGGTCAGTTCGATCTTCAACCGGGCGGGATCGATCGCCTGGTCGCGGATCAACTGGCAGACGAAATCGACGAAATCCGGCTCGTGGAACTGTCGCGCACTGACATTGATCGCCAGCGTGAAGCACTGCTCCGGCAGGCTGTCGCTCCATTCCCGCAATTGCCGGCAGGCCATGCTGAAAATCTGTGCGCCGAGGGGCACGATCAGGCCGGTGCGTTCGGCGATGTCGATGAAATGCCAGGGCGAGAGAATGCCTTTGTCGGGATGCAGCCAGCGCACCAGCGCTTCGACGCCGACCACTGCCCCGTGCTCATCGACTTGCGGCTGGAAATCCAGGAAGAACTGGGCCTGACGGATGGCTTCGCGCAATTCGCTTTCCAGCCGGACTCGCTGCAGTATCGCCGTCTGCATCTGTGGATCGTAGAAACGCAGGGCATTACGGCCGGCGCTCTTGACCTCGTACATCGCCATGTCGGCCTGTTTCAGCAGATCGGTCACCGAAAAGCGGTTGCTGTCGAAGCAGGTGGCGCCGATGCTGGGGGTGCAGAGGTGATCCAGCCCGGCCAGCGGGAACACTTCGTTCAGGCGGCGGATGATTTCGCTGCCGACCGCGTCGACCTGCGCCTTTGCCTGGATGGCTTTGCCGTCCAGGCCTTCGAGCAGGACCACGAATTCGTCGCCGCCGATCCGGGCTACCGTGCCGCGCGCGCCGACGCAGTCCCGCAAACGCTCGGCGACCTGGACCAGCAGCAGGTCGCCAATTTCATGTCCACGGGTGTCGTTGATGTCCTTGAAGCCATCCAGATCGATGAACAGCAGGGCGCCGCAGCCATGGCTTTCGCCGGCCCGGCCGATGGCTTCCTGCAGGCGGTCGATCAGCAGGCGGCGGTTGGCCAGGCCGGTCAGCGGGTCGGAAAAGGCAAGCCGCTGGATCTGTTCCTCGTTTGCCTTCTGCCGGGTAATGTCGGAGAAAGTGGCAACGTAGTTCCCGACCCGCCCTTCTCCGTCCCTGACCGCGACGATCGAACTGCGCTGCGGGTAGATCTCGCCGTTTTTGCGCCGGTTCCAGAGCTCTCCCTGCCAGCGGCCCTGCTGCAGAATCTGCGCCCACATCGCGGCAAAGAAGTGCCGGTCGTGCCGGCCGGACTGCAGGAAGCGCGGATTGCGCGTTATCGCTTCCGCCGCCGCATAGCCGGTTATTTCGGTAAAAGCCCGGTTGACCGCAAGAATCTCGCCGTCGGCCCGGGTTATCATCACGCCTTCGGTACTGCTTTCGAAAACCGTGGCTGCCTGGCGCAACTCGTCTTCCAGGCGGTGACGTTCGGTGATGTCGACCATCAGTCCGATCATGCCGCTGACCGTGCCGTTGCTGCGATAGAAGGCCGCCTTGTGCATCACCACGTCGCGAACCTGGCCGTCCGCGTGCTGAACCTGGGTTTCGTAGATTTGCGAACCGCCGCGGCGCAGCAGTTCGGCGTCGGCGGCATCGTATATCTCGGCCAGTGCTCGCGGGGCGAGCGAAAAGACGTTGCGACCGATGATTTCCTGCGTCGGCCGCCCGATGAAGCCGGCGAACGCGGCATTGCAACCCAGGTAGAGGCCGCTGTCGCTCTTGTAGAAGACCGGGCCGGGAATCGCTTCGAACAGCTGCTTCATCAGGTCCAGCTGTTCCGATAGCTGGGCGGTCCGTTCCTCGATCCGCCTTTCCATTTCGCTGTTGGCCTGCTGCAGCGCGGCGGTCTGCTGCTCCAGGAGGTTCTGGGCACGCTTGCGGTCGCTGATGTCCTGAATCGTTTCGATGGCGCCGATCAGCGTGCCGTCGTCGCCGATCAGCGGCGCCGCGGTGAAATAGAGCCAGCGCCCCCGTCCGCCGTTCGCCGTACCCGGAAAATGGCCTTCGGCATCGATTGCGCCGGCAATCATCGCGGAACGCGAGAACCACGCATAGTGCCGTTCCAGCAGCCGGTCGTCCGGTGCCGACAGCACCAGATCGGCCATGGTTGGCCGCTGGCGTTCGTAGAAAGCACGCCAGGCGCCGGTCTTGCCCAGCATTTCGTCGGCGGCGTGACCGGTCAATTGTGCGCAGGCCTTGTTCCAGTGGGTGACCCGGTGCCCGGCGTCGATCACGAAGGTGGCGATCGAGCTGCCGTCGACGATCTGCGACAATTTGCGCTCGCTGCGCAGCAGGCGCTGCTCGCTCTCGCGCAGCGCCATTTCCGCACGATGCAGCGCGGTGACGTTTCTGCCGGTGCCGCGGTAACCGCGGAATGCCCCTGCCTCGTCGAAAACCGGAACGCCGCTGACCAGAAATACCTGCTGGCTTCCGTCCTGCGCGGCAATGCGATATTCGAAATCGCGGAAAGGACGATGCGCTTCGCAGGTTGCGATATGTGCCGCCAGTGCCTCGGGCGAGACACCGGTCAACGGCAGCTCCCAGCGTTGCTTGCCGATGAAGTGCGTCACCTCCCGTCCGAGCCGTTCGGTCGCCGAGCCGGAAAACTCGATGAAACGGAAATTCTCGTCCTGTTCCCAGAACCAGTCGGACGACAGTTCGGCAAATTCGCGCAATCTGGCCGTCTGTTCGCGAACCCTGGCTTCGGCGACGGCATTGGCCCGCCGCAGCTGGGCCAGGCTGGCTTCGATGTTCTGTTCGGTGGCGCCGAGCAGACAGTTCAGGTCCTGCGGCTGTTCTGCCTGTCCAAGATGCGGGGTCCGCTTCGCGCGATGCACGCTATGGGCGGAAACCACGCTGAATTTGACGACCCTGGCAATCGGCTGCACGGCGGCGAGCGGACCGGCAATGCTGAAGCAGGTCAGTCGTCTGCCGGCGTGATCGATCGCCATGTTGACGCCTTCGCGCATGATGCCGGAGGCCTGCGCCTCGGCAGCCGTTACCGCATATTCATCCATGTCGCCGGCCATGATGCGGGCGGCGATTTCGTGTACCTGGCCGAGTCTTCCGATATCGCTGGACGCGACGATCCGGCCGTTGCCATCCATGAAATTACAGACAAACCCGAGCTCGGCCGCCAGCAGGTCTACCAGTGACTGCCCGAAAGCGGTGTCGAAGATCAGGCTTTCTTCCGTGCCTTCCCTCTCCATTCTGTGCGCTCCTCCGTCACGAATCGCGGCCTTGGTAATTCGTCGCTTCCGGGATGTCTGGTGGACGATCCGGTGTTGCGCTCTTTTTCATCGCCGTTTCTGTTGCAGGACTATTGTCACCCTGCTGACTCGATTAAAAAAGCCCTGACGAATCAGGGCTTTTTTTGGCATGGTCGCGAAATGACGGGGTTATTCCCACTCGATCGTCGCCGGCGGCTTGCCGGAAACGTCGTACACCACCCGGTTCAGCCCGCGCACTTCGTTGATGATCCGGTTGGACACGCGGCCAAGCAGTTCGTACGGCAGGTGCGCCCAGTGCGCGGTCATGAAGTCGCTGGTGACGACGGCGCGCAGCGCGACGACGTTCTCGTAGGTGCGGCCGTCGCCCATGACGCCGACGCTCTTGACCGGCAGGAAGACGGCGAAGGCCTGGCTGGTCAGGTCGTACCAGCTTTTCCCCACATCTTCCTCGCTGCACAGGCCGGCGACGGCATCCTGAGCACTTGCCACGGTCGACCGCAATTCATCGATGAAAATGGCGTCGGCACGTTGCAGCAGGCTGGCGGCTTCGCGCTTGACCTCGCCGAGGATGCGCACGCCCAGACCGGGGCCCGGGAACGGGTGGCGATAGACCATCTCGCGCGGCAGACCGAGGGCGACGCCCAGTTCGCGGACTTCGTCCTTGAACAGCTCGCGCAGCGGTTCGAGCAGCTTCAAGTGCATGTCTTCCGGCAGGCCGCCGACATTGTGGTGGCTCTTGATCGTGTGGGCGCCCTTCTTGTTCTTGCCGGCCGACTCGATCACGTCGGGGTAGATCGTCCCCTGGGCCAGCCACTTGGCGGCGGACAGTTTCTTCGATTCGGCCTGGAAGACCTCGACGAATTCCTTGCCGATGATCTTGCGCTTCTGTTCCGGGTCGGAAACACCGGCCAGCTTGCCCATGAAATCGTCGACGGCATCGACGCGGATGACCTTGACGCCGAGGTTGCGCGCAAACATGTCCATGACCATGTCGCCTTCGTTGAGGCGCAAGAGGCCGTGGTCGACGAAGACGCAGGTCAGCTGGTCGCCGATGGCGCGGTGGATCAGCGCAGCCGCAACCGATGAATCGACGCCGCCGGACAGGCCGAGAATGACTTCCTCCTGACCAACCTGCTGGCGGATCGCCTCGACGGCCTCGGCGATGTAGTCGCCCATCACCCAGTCGGTGCCGCAGCCGCAGATGCCATGCACAAAGCGTTCGAGAATCGCCCTGCCCTGCTTGGTGTGCGTGACTTCCGGATGGAACTGCACGGCGTAGAACTTGCGGTTCTCGTCGGCCATCGCCGCGATCGGACAGGACGGCGTCGAGGCCATCTTGATGAAGCCGGGCGGCAGTTCCATGACCGAATCGCCGTGGCTCATCCAGACCTTGAGCATGCCGTGGCCTTCGGCCGTGGTGAAGTCGGCGATGTCCTTGAACAGCGCCGTATGGCCGTGCGCCCGGACTTCTGAGTAGCCGAATTCACGCGCCTTGCCGGCGGCCTCGGCGGTCATCACCTGGCCGCCCAGTTGCTGGGCCATGGTCTGCATGCCGTAGCAGATGCCCAACACCGGAATGCCCAGCTCGAAAACGATGTTCGGGGCGCGCGGCGTGTCGCCTTCGGTGACCGAGTTCGGGCCGCCCGAGAGGATGATGCCCTGGGCGCCGTAACTGCGGATGAAGTCTTCGGAAACGTCGTAGGGATGAATTTCGCAGAAGACCTTGGCTTCGCGGACGCGGCGGGCGATCAGTTGGGTGACCTGGGAGCCGAAATCGAGGATGAGGATTTTCTGGTGGGACATGTTCACAAACCTTGAATGAAAAAGGCGGCTGAATTAGCCGCCCTTCTGGACACGGGAACGATCAGTCGAGGTGATAGTTCGGTGCTTCCTTGGTGATCTGCACGTCGTGCACGTGCGATTCGCGGATGCCGGCCGAAGTGATTTCGACAAAACAGGCCTTCTCGTGCATGTCGGCGATGGTCGGCGTACCCAGATAGCCCATCGACGAGCGCAGACCGCCCATCAGCTGGTGGATCACGGCGAGCACCGAGCCCTTGTAGGGGACGCGGCCTTCAATCCCCTCGGGGACGAACTTGTCGACGTTGGCGGTGGCTTCCTGGAAATAGCGGTCGCTGGAACCGGCCTGCATCGCACCGAGCGAACCCATGCCGCGGTAGGACTTGTACGAGCGGCCCTGGAACAGCTCGACCTCGCCCGGGGCCTCTTCAGTACCGGCGAACAGGCCGCCGAGCATCACCGTGTCGGCGCCGGCGGCGATCGCCTTGGCGATGTCGCCGGAGTAGCGGATGCCGCCGTCGGCGATCATCGGCACGCCGGAACCCTTGAGCGCGTCAGAAACGTTCTGGATGGCGGTGATCTGCGGCACGCCGACACCGGCGACGATGCGCGTGGTGCAGATCGAACCGGGGCCGATGCCGACCTTGACGCCGTCGGCGCCGGCATCGACCAATGCCAAAGCTGCATCGGCAGTGGCGATGTTGCCGCCGATGACCTGAATCTGCGGGAAGTTCTTCTTGACCCACTTGACGCGGTCGAGCACGCCCTGCGAGTGGCCGTGGGCGGTATCGACGACGACGACATCGACGCCGGCTTCCGCCAGCAGCTCAACGCGTTCTTCCGTACCGGCACCGACGCCGACTGCCGCGCCGGCGCGCAGACGACCGCTGGCGTCCTTGTTGGCCAGCGGATGTTCGGTGGACTTGAGGATGTCCTTGACGGTGATCAGGCCGCGCAGTTCGAAGGCATCATTGACCACCAGCACGCGCTCCAGGCGGTGCGTGCGGATCAGTTCCTTGGCTTCCTCGACGCCGGCATCCTCGCCGACGGTGACCAGGCGCTTGCGCGGCGTCATGATCGACTTCACCGGCTGATCGAGATTGGTCTCGAAGCGCAGGTCGCGGTTGGTGACGATGCCGACCACCTTGCCCGACTTGTCGATCACCGGCAGGCCGGAAATCTTGTGCTGGCGGGTGATCTCGAGCACGTCGCGCACCGTCATGTTCGGCGTCACGGTGATCGGGTCGCGCAGGATGCCCGACTCGAAGCGCTTGACCTTGGCCACTTCGGCAGCCTGGGCGCGGGACGTGAGATTCTTGTGGATGATGCCGATGCCGCCTTCCTGAGCCATGGCGATGGCCAGGCGACCTTCCGTCACGGTATCCATGGCGGCGGAGAGCAACGGCAGGTTGAGCGTGATGTTGCGGGTCAGTCGTGTGGCGAGGCTGACATCGCGGGGCAGAACTTGGGAATGTGCGGGGACGAGCAGGACGTCGTCGAAAGTCAGAGCTTTTTGCAGCAGTCGCATGGCCTTTGATCCAAGGTCACAAAACCGTATTATACAGAAAACCTCCGGAAACCCCGATGACCATGAACAAAGCACTCGTTTTCGCCCTGCTGGCATTGTCGACCGCAGTCACTGCTCAGGCCCAGGTTTACCAGTGGAAAGACAGCACCGGCAAAACCGTTATTTCGGATACGCCGCCACCCTCCTCGGTCAAGGACAAGCGCACGCTTGGCGAGCGCCGTCCGGCGACGAGCAGCGAACCGGTCGCCGATCCCAAGGCGGAACAGGCCAAGGAAGCGCCCAAGGGGCCGCAGACGATGGCCGAGAAGGACATGGAGTTCCGCAAGCGCCAGCAGGAGGCCCGGGAAAAGGCCGAGAAGAAGGCCAAAGAAGATGCCCAGGCCAAGGAAAAGCGGGATACCTGCGACCGTGCCCGCGCCAATCTCGCAGCGCTCGAATCGCAGGGCTCGGTTGCTCAGTACAATGCCCGCGGCGAAGCGACGGAACTGGATGCCGGACAGCGGCAGGCGGAAATCGAGCGGACCCGGCGCATCATGCAGGAAGCCTGCAAGTAGGACTGCGAACCGCGGGCCGGATACGCGGCCTCAGCCCTCCACGGCGTCGGCATCCCCGGCGCCTTTTTTCATGACCTTGCCTTCCGCGGCGCGCTGCTTGCGCACTTCCTTCGGATCGGCGATCAGCGGGCGATAGATTTCCACCCGGTCATGATCGCGCAATGTGGCATCGGTTTTGGCCAGCTTGTTCCAGATACCGAACTTGTTTTTCTTCAGGTCGATGTCCGGATACTTGGCGAGTAGACCGGAGGCTTCGACCGCCTGCTGGAGCGTGCTTCCCTCGGCAAGCTGCAGATGCACGACCTCCTGCTTGTCGGGCAACGGATAGACGACTTCAATGCCAATCTTCGGGTCAGTCATGCTGAACTCCATAAACTTGGGCGGCGCGGCGCACGAAGGCGTCGACGAACGTGTTGGCGATATGGCTGAACACCGGCCCGATCACCTTTTCGAACAGCTTGCTCGAGAACTCGTAATGGAGGCGGAATTCGATCTTGCAGGCATGCTCGGCCAGCGGACGGAAGTGCCAGGCGCCTTCCAGGTGGCGGAACGGCCCGTCGATCAGACGGATGTGCATGACTCGCGGGAATTCCTTGTCGTTTTCCGTCGTGAAGCTCGATTTCACCGCGTGGTAATTGATGAACAGCGTCGCCACGGTCTTCGTTGCGTCGCGTGATTTCAGCTCGGTGCGGTTGCACCAGGGCAGGAACGCCGGGTAATCCTCGCAGCGGTCCACCAGTTCGAACATGCGCTCGGCGGAATGCTCGATCAAGACAGTCTTTTCAACCAGTGCCATGCGTCGGCCGGGGTTCCGTAATCATCCTGTAGAATCGGCGATTTTAAAGGATCATCCGGCAGCAATGAGCATCACCGTCAACAAAAAGGCCTTCCACGACTATTTCATCGAAGAGAAATACGAGGCCGGCATCGTCCTCGAGGGCTGGGAAGTCAAGGCGATCCGCGCGGCCCGGATGAATATCAAGGAATCTTACGTGATCATCCGTCAGGGCGAGCTATACCTGATCGGCATGCATATCACGCCGCTGTCGACCGCTTCTTCGCACAATCACCATGATCCGGTGCGCACCCGCAAGCTGTTGCTGCATGCGCGCGAGATCGGCAAGCTGATCGGCAAGGTCGAGCGCGCCGGGTACGCGCTGGTACCGCTCGACCTGCATTTCGTGCGCGGTCGCATCAAACTGGAAATCGGCCTGGCCAAGGGCAAGAAACAGCACGACAAGCGTGCCGACCAGCAGGAAAAGGAAGGCAAGCGGGAGGCGCAGCGGGCAATGAAGGAGCGCCAGCGCTGAACGCGCTGCCGTTGTCGCGCGGATGAGCGTGGACACCCTGCTCTACTGGATCGGCATGGCTGCCGTCGCCGTCGCCGCATTGACCGGTGTGCTTGACGCCGGGCGCAAGCAGATGGATCTGATCGGTGCCTTGCTGGTGGCGGTGGCCACGGCGCTGGGCGGGGGGACCGTGCGCGACCTGTTACTCGACCGGAACGTTTTCTGGGTGGTCGACCAGACCTACCTGATGGCCGCGCTCGGTGCCGGGCTGCTGACCTTTTTCGCCATTCGTCGGCGGGACATCCCGCCACGCTGGTTCTTGTTTCCCGATGCGGTCGGTCTCGCGTTGTTCACCGTATTCGGAACGCAGGCCGCGTTGCAGTGGCACACTCCATGGCTGGTTGCTAGCCTGATGGGCGTGATCACCGGTGTCATCGGCGGTGTACTGCGCGACATCCTGTGCAACGATGTCCCCAGCGTCTTCCTGAAAGGCGAGTTGTACGCCAGCGCTGCCTGGGTCGGCGCCTTGGTGCTGATTCTCCTGCAGGAATTCGGCATCGGTCCGCTAACCGCCGCCTGGGCGGCGATGGCTACCGTGTTGGCGATTCGCCTGCTGGCCCTGCGTTTCAGGCTGACCCTGCCGGCGCTGGGGCCGCGCCCCTGACCCCTCGGGAAAACCCTCGTTTTGAGGGAGAAGGGGGCAAAATCGATCGCAATTCGCATATCCTTTTGCGCGTATGGATACCGCCCGCATTGTTCTCGCCGACGACCAACTGCTGATTCGCGCCGGCATTCGCGCCTTGCTCGACAGCCTTTCCGGTTACCGGATCATTGCCGAATGCAGCGATGGACAAAGTGCCATTGCGGCGGTGCAACAGTATCATCCCGACATCGTGCTGCTCGATATCGCCATGCCCGGCATGAGCGGCATCGATGTTGCCCGTACCCTGCGCGCCGGGAAGGCCGAAGCGCGCCTGTTGATCCTGTCCAGCATCGAACAGCCGACCATCGTCGAACAAGCGCTGGCCAGCGGGGTCGACGGCTATCTTTTGAAGGATTTCCTGCTGGAAGAACTGCAGGAAGCACTGCGCACCGTGGCCGCCGGCAATACCTATCTTTCCCCGAAAATCCGGCGGATCGTCGAGTCGACCGCAAGCCGGGAGGATCAACTGACCGGTCGCCAGCTCCAGGTGCTGAAGCTCGTTGCTTCCGGCAGCACCACCAAGGAAATCGCCCGCGACCTGCGCATCAGCCCGAAAACCGTCGAATTCCATCGGGCGCGGCTGATGGAACGGCTGGGCGTGCACGACGTTACCGGGCTGACCCGCTACGCCATGCAGAATGGCCTGCTCGACTGATCAGAGCTCGTCTTCGGCCAGATAGCCGGCCAGTTCCTCGGCCACCAGAGCCATTTCCCGCTTGAGACGGACGACATCCTCGCTCCAGGAGGCATCGGCGCACCGGTGCTGAAGTTCCTGCTCGATATTGCGGGCGAGCGCCACGGCATCCTGAGCCGAGAACAGCACGCAACTGCTGCGGATATCATGTACCGCATCCTTCAGCGCCAGCGCGTCTTGGCGAGACACGGCGTCGTCCAGACGATTGATCAGTTTGGGGTGGTTTTCGAGAAACAGCCCGACCAGACGACGAGCCGCCGCACGGTTACGTCCGAGATTGACCAGCAGGTACTCGAGGTTGCAGACCTGTCTCTCCTGGCCCGGTACGCCACAATCCGACATGAGCGAACACTTTCTTGTTATTGATCTTGCTCGTCATAGATTAAGAACAAAGGCGTGCAGGCGGAACCGGGTATTACCCTAGGTCCCCAATGCAAAAGCCCGAAGCACAAGGGCTTCGGGCTTTCTGGATTCTGGCGGAGTGGACGGGACTCGAACCCGCGACCCCCGGCGTGACAGGCCGGTATTCTAACCGACTGAACTACCACTCCGCGTCGGCTCCCGTCGGCAGGCGACGAGAGGCGCGGATCATAGCACGAGTATGGAGAATGCGATGAACAAAACGACATGCGATGTTTCGAGCGGCAATCGACAACGCCAATCCACCTGATGGCATACTGTGGAGTTGCTTTTTACAGATATGCATCCGAATCCCATGGAATGGAGTAAACCTGAAGTCGAAGCCATCGTTGCAGACTATCTGCACATGTTGCTCCAGGAACTGTCAGGGCAAAGCTACAGCAAATCGGCGCACCGGAGAGCGCTGCAGAAAATACTCAACAACCGATCCGATGCTTCGATTGAGCGCAAACACCAGAACATCAGCGCCATTCTTCTGGAAAACGGCTGGCCTGCAATCGTCGGATACAAGCGTTTGGGCAACTATCAAAGCATGCTTAAAGAGATTGTCGAGGCACGTTTGCGCCAAGATAGCCTGCTCGATCAGGCAGCATGTCTCGCAACGACATCCCCTGCGACGACTCCGTTGCTAGTCGATCATGCAAAAACAATGGTTGAACCGCCAGGGGTCGCCTCAGAAAACGGAAAATAAAGCACGCTAAGCCCTTACTTACCCAGATGTTTGACTTTTCGTGGCACTTTCACCATGGCAATTGCAATTGCCCAACCCTTGCAAAATGCCGCACGCCTCTACAGATCGAGAGCCAGAACACTTCTCGCGCAAATCAACCAAGTGCCGCTTTAACTGCAACAGCGCGGACACACGCATTTCCACCTGTTGAATATGGGCCTCCAGCAGCGTGTTGACCTCCCCACAGTCCTGCATCGGGTTGTCTCGCAGACCCAGCAATGCGCGAATCTCGCTCAACGTCATGTCGAGCGAACGGCAATGACGGATGAATTGCAAGCGCTCAATGTGCGCCTCACCGTACAGCCGGAAGTTGCCACCGCTTCGCGCTGGCTTCGGCAGTAGCCCTTCCTTCTCGTAGTAGCGGATGGTCACAACCTCGCATCCAGAGCGCTTGGCGAGGTCGCCAATTCTGATTTCCATGCATCAATCTCCTTTATTTCACTTGACTCTATAGTAACTATAGGGTTTGTAATGGAAGTTGTATAGATTTGAAGGAGTTATTTATGAGCGAATGCGCTTCCACGGCGTGTGGCTGCTCGGCTGGGCCGATCATCCAACCCACGACACAAGCCCCAGCGACAACCGGATCGGCTCAAGCGGTGTATCGCATCGAGAACATGGACTGCCCCACGGAAGAGGCGCTGATCCGAGGCAAGCTGGTCGGGCTGGCGGGGGTGGTTGGTCTTGAGTTCAACCTGATGCAGCGTACTTTGGCCGTTCGGCACGAACTGCCTTCGTTGTTTCCCGTTGAGCAGGCGCTAACCGCCATCGGCATGCAAGCCGTGCGCATGGATCAGGCATCGACCGGGCAAACGACCAAGCTGTCCATTACCAAAATGGATTGCCCGACCGAAGAGACGTTGATCCGCAACAAGCTCGGTACCATGGCCGGAGTTGCCGATCTCGATTTCAACCTGATGCAGCGCACGCTGTCGGTACGCCATGCGGACCAGGTTCTGCCGGACGTGCTCGCGGCACTGCAAGCGCTTGGATTCGAGGCGCAGGTGTTGGACACCGCAGAGGCCGCATCGCCATCCGCATCCCTTGTGACCACGCCGACCAACTGGTGGCCGCTGGGCATCTCCTTTGTAACTGCATCGGCGGCCGAGGCGGTCTACTGGCTCCACAACGGCAATCATTGGTCGGTCGTCGTTCTGGCGCTCGTCGCGGTCTTCACCGGCGGTCTGTCCACCTACAAGAAAGGTTGGATTGCGCTCAAGAACCGTAATCTCAACATGAACGCCCTGATGTCGATTGCCGTCACGGGTGCCATGTTGATCGGGCACTGGCCCGAGGCGGCAATGGTGATGGTGCTTTTCGCGCTGGCCGAGGTGATCGAAGCCAAGTCGCTGGATCGCGCCCGCAATGCCATCCGTGGCCTGCTCGACCTGACCCCGGAACAGGCCACGGTGCAGCAGGCTGACGGCACATGGCGCGAGGTGGGTGCAAAGCAAATTGCCATCGGTAGCCGCGTCCGGGTCAAGCCAGGTGAGCGCATCGCCCTGGATGGTGAGGTGCTGGAAGGCCGCTCTGCCGTCAACCAAGCCCCGATCACGGGTGAAAGCCTTCCGGTCGAGAAATCCCCCGGTGATCCGGTGTTTGCGGGCACGATCAACGAATCCGGTTCATTCGAGTACCGCGTCACCGCCGTGGCCAGCAACTCCACATTGGCCCGCATCATTCACGCGGTAGAGGCTGCCCAAGGAAGCCGTGCGCCGACTCAGCGCTTTGTCGATCAGTTCGCCCGCTGGTACACGCCCATTGTTTTCGGTGTTGCCATCGCCGTCGCGTTGTTGCCACCGCTGTTCATGGGTGCGGCATGGCTCGACTGGATTTACCGTGCATTGGTTCTGCTGGTGGTCGCCTGCCCGTGCGCACTGGTGATCTCTACGCCGGTCAGCATCGTCAGCGGCCTGGCCGCTGCCGCCCGCCACGGCATTCTCATCAAGGGCGGCGTCTATCTGGAAGAAGGCCGCAAGCTGCGCTGGCTGGCTCTGGACAAGACCGGCACGATCACGCACGGCAAGCCCGCACAGACCGATTTTGTCACTTGGGGCAATGCACTCGCCGCAAACAGCCGCAGCATCGCTGCCAGTCTGGCGGCTCGTTCCGACCACCCTGTATCCAAAGCGGTGGCACAAGCCGCGCAGACGGATGGGGTTGCCTTACTCGACGTAGCCGAGTTCAGCGCGCTGCCCGGTCGGGGCGTGCAAGGCCAAATCAACGGTGAGACCTACCATCTTGGCAACCAGCGGATGCTCGAAGCGCTGGGGCAATGCACACCAGAACTGGAACAGCGCATCGCGGCGCTGGAAACCATGGGTAAAACTGTCGTGATGTTGGTCAGCGCAAAAGGGGTTCATGCCTTATTTGCCGTAGCGGACACCATCAAGGAAAGCAGCAGGAGCGCCATTGCCGAGCTTCATGCACTGGGCATCAACACCATGATGCTGACCGGCGACAACCCCCACACGGCACAGGCCATTGCCGCACAAGCCGGGATCGACAGTGCGCAAGGCAATCTGCTCCCAGACGACAAACTGCGCGAAGTTGAGCTACTGGCCATAAAGGGCAAGGTCGGCATGGTCGGTGATGGCATCAACGATGCCCCGGCCTTGGCGCGTGCGGACATCGGCTTTGCCATGGGAGCGGCTGGCACCGATACCGCCATCGAGACCGCTGACGTGGCCCTGATGGACGACAACCTGGGCAAGATTCCGACCTTCGTGCGCCTGTCGCGTGCGACGGCGCAGGTGCTGATGCAAAACATTGTGCTGGCCCTTGGCATCAAGGCAGTATTTCTGGTGCTGACCTTCACGGGTCAAGCGACCATGTGGATGGCGGTGTTTGCTGATATGGGGGCCAGCTTGCTCGTCGTTGGCAATGGCTTGAGGCTGTTGCGCAAATGAGCTGGAAATTCTTTCTCTACGACTGGGGTGGTCTAAACATCGCGTTGTTCCAAGCCATCAACATGAGCACACCTGCAGCGCTGGAACCGCCGGTATCGTTCTTCAACCTTGTGATAGGCAACTACTGGACTGCACCACTGATGCTCTTGGCGATGTGGGGATGGTCAAAGTCGGCACCTGACCCAACGCGGGCCGATGCCATCCGGTACAGACTCAGAGTCTTTAGCGTGGCCTTTGCGTTGGCATTTCTCGTCGCCACCATCTTGAAGCTATGGATCGACTTTCCACGCCCGCCTGCCGTTTTTGGCGACATGGTGCGCGTTATCGGGGGCATCGAACGACACTACAGCCTGCCCAGCGGGCATGCCACCTATGCCGCGCTGGTGGTCGGCGCGCTCTGGCCTTTGATAGGCCGTCGTGGCCGCATCGGCTTGGTGTTGTACGCCGCATTGGTCGGTTGGTCACGCATCGCAGCCGGAATGCACTTTCCTGCCGATGTGCTGGCGGGGTGGGTACTTGGATTGAGCTGCACGGCGCTCGCCGGGTGGCTGATGCCGCTGGCCGCCCCTGTGTGGCAATCGGCTCGCCGCACATCGACTTGGGTCTGGTTCGCAGTGGCCGCCAGTTCTGTCATGACAGATCAGCTCGCAAAGTTCGCCATCACCCGCACGTTTGCCTACGGTGAACAGGTCGAAGTCAGCACCTTCTTCAACATTGTCCATGTCCTGAATCCCGGCGCGGCATTCAGCTTTCTGGCGAACGCTGGCGGCTGGCAACGTTACTTTCTCATGGCGCTGGGTCTGGTCGTTTCTGCTTGGCTGGGCCGCATGCTGTGCCAGCAGCGGCCACGCCTTGAAGCGGTGGGCTACAGCCTGATCCTTGGTGGTGCGCTCGGCAATGTCGTGGATCGTGTGCTGCGTGGATCGGTTGTCGATTTCCTCGACTTCCATTGGCAGCTTGTGCACTGGCCCGCCTTCAACCTCGCTGATGTGGCGATAACTATCGGAGCGCTCTGCCTGTTCTTGACGGTTGTACCGAAAAGCAGTAGAGGCACAGAGGCCGATGTGTCCGGTTAAGCTATACCCTAACTTGGCGTCAAGTGCTGCACTCGAAATGCGTCAGGATAGAGTATTAATGAATATTTATTGACACATGTAGCAAAGGCTTATAAATTCTTTCCTGACACATTTGTGCAGGAGACACCCTTGAAAGGTCAACGCATCGGGTACGTGCGGGTCAGCAGCTTCGATCAGAACCCGGATCGCCAGCTTGAGCAGGTCCAGGTGGACAAGGTATTCACCGACAAGGCGTCGGGCAAAGATACGCTGCGCCCGCAGCTCGACACGCTGCTGACCTTCGTGCGCGAAGGCGATACCGTGGTGGTGCACAGCATGGATCGCCTGGCGCGCAACCTCGATGACTTGCGCCGCCTCGTGCAAAAGCTCACCAAGCGCGGCGTACGAATTGAGTTCGTCAAGGAATGCCTGACCTTCACCGGCGAGGATTCGCCGATGGCCAATCTGATGCTGTCCGTGATGGGTGCATTCGCCGAATTCGAGCGTGCCCTGATCCGCGAGAGGCAGCGCGAGGGCATTGCGCTGGCTAAGCAGCGCGGTGCCTACCGGGGCCGCAAGAAAGCCCTGTCGCCAGAGCGTGCGGCCGAGTTACGTCAACGGGCCGACGCAGGCGAACAAAAGTCGAAACTGGCGCGCGAGTTCGGCGTCAGTCGGGAGACCCTGTATCAATACTTGAGAACGGATCAGTAAATATGCCTCGTCGTTCCATCCTGTCCGCCGCCGAGCGGGAAAGCCTGCTGGCGTTGCCGGACACCAAGGACGATTTGATCCGGCATTACTCGCTCAGTGATAGTGACCTTTCGATCATCCGGCAGCGGCGCGGGCCTGCGAACCGGTTGGGCTTCGCGGTGCAGCTTTGCTACCTGCGCTTTCCCGGCATTCTCCTTGGCGTCGATCAGCCGCTGTTCCTGCCCTTGCTGAAACTGGTCGCCGACCAGCTCAAGGTCGGTGTTGAAAGCTGGAACGACTACGGGCAGCGGGAACAGACCCGGCGCGAGCACCTGGTCGAACTGCAAACGGTGTTCGGCTTCCAGCCGTTCACCATGAGCCATTACCGACAGGCCGTCCACACGCTGACCGAGCTGGCCATGCAGACCGACAAAGGCATCGTGCTGGCCAGCGCCTTGATTGAGCAACTGCGGCGGCAGTCGATCATCCTGCCCGCGCTCAACGCCATCGAGCGCGCCAGTGCTGAGGCCATCACTCGCGCCAACCGACGCATCTATGAAGCCCTGTCCGAGCCGCTGTCGAACGGACACCGGCATCGCCTCGACGATCTGCTGAAACGCCGCGACAACGGCAAGATGACCTGGCTGGCCTGGCTGCGTCAGTCGCCTGTCAAACCGAACTCCCGCCACATGCTCGAACACATTGAGCGCCTCAAAGCCTGGCAGGCCCTCGACCTGCCTTCTGGCATCGAGCGGCTGGTTCACCAGAACCGGCTGCTCAAAATCGCCCGCGAGGGCGGCCAGATGACGCCCGCCGACCTGGCCAAGTTCGAGCCGCGGCGGCGCTACGCCACCCTCGTGGCGCTGGCCATCGAAGGCATGGCCACCGTCACCGACGAAATCATCGACTTGCACGACCGCATCCTGGGGAAGCTGTTCAACGCCGCCAAGAACAAGCATCAGCAGCAGTTCCAGGCTTCTGGTAAAGCCATCAACGCCAAGGTGCGACTGTACGGGCGCATCGGTCAGGCGCTGATCGACGCCAAACAGTCAGGCCGCGACCCGTTCGCGGCCATTGAGGCCGTCATGTCCTGGGACGCTTTCGCCGAGAGCGTCACCGAGGCGCAAAAGCTCGCGCAGCCCGATGACTTCGACTTCCTGCATCGCATCGGCGAGAGTTACGCCACCTTGCGCCGCTACGCGCCGGAATTCCTTGCCGTGCTCAAGCTGCGGGCCGCGCCCGCCGCCAAGGGTGTGCTTGATGCCATCGAGGTGCTGCGCGGTATGAACACCGACAACGCCCGCAAGGTGCCAACCGATGCCCCGACCGACTTCATCAAGCCGCGCTGGCAGAAACTGGTGATGACCGACGCTGGTATCGACAGACGCTACTACGAACTGTGCGCCCTGTCGGAACTCAAGAACTCCCTTCGCTCGGGCGACATTTGGGTGCAGGGTTCGCGCCAGTTCAAGGACTTCGAGGACTACCTGGTGCCGCCCGATAAGTTCACCAGCCTCAAGCAGTCCAGCACATTGCCGCTGGTCGTTGTCACCGACTGCGACCAATATCTGCACGACCGGCTGACCCTACTGGAAACGCAGCTTGCCACCGTCAACCGCATGGCGGCGGCCAACGATCTGCCCGATGCCATCATCACCGAGTCCGGCTTGAAAATCACGCCGCTGGATGCGGCGGTGCCCGACACCGCGCAGGCGCTGATCGACCAGACGGCCATGATCCTGCCACACGTCAAGATCACCGAATTGCTGCTCGAAGTCGATGAGTGGACGGGCTTCACCCGCCACTTCACGCACCTGAAATCGGGCGATCTGGCCAAGGACAAAAACTTGCTGCTAACGACGATCCTGGCCGACGCAATCAACCTGGGCCTGACGAAGATGGCTGAGTCCTGTCCCGGCACGACCTACGCCAAGCTCGCCTGGTTGCAAGCCTGGCATACCCGCGACGAAACCTATTCGACGGCGCTGGCTGAATTGGTGAACGCCCAATTCCGGCATCCCTTCGCCGAGCATTGGGGCGACGGCACCACGTCATCATCGGACGGCCAGAACTTCCGCACCGGCAGCAAGGCCGAGAGTACCGGCCACATCAACCCGAAATATGGCAGCAGCCCAGGACGGACGTTCTACACCCACATCTCCGACCAGTACGCGCCGTTCCACACCAAGGTGGTAAATGTCGGCGTGCGCGACTCCACCTATGTGCTCGATGGCCTGCTGTACCACGAGTCCGACCTGCGCATCGAAGAACACTACACCGACACGGCGGGCTTCACCGATCATGTCTTTGCTCTGATGCACCTCTTGGGCTTCCGCTTCGCGCCGCGCATCCGCGATTTGGGAGACACCAAGCTCTACATTTCCAAGGGCGAAACCGCCTATGACGCGCTCAAGCCGATGATCGGCGGCACGCTCAACATCAAGCATGTCCGCGCCCATTGGGACGAAATTTTGCGGCTGGCCACCTCGATCAAGCAGGGCACGGTGACGGCCTCGCTGATGCTCAGGAAGCTCGGCAGTTACCCGCGCCAGAACGGCCTGGCCGTCGCCCTGCGCGAGTTGGGCCGCATCGAGCGCACGCTGTTCATCCTCGACTGGCTGCAAAGCGTCGAGCTGCGCCGCCGTGTGCATGCCGGGTTGAACAAGGGCGAAGCCCGCAACGCACTGGCCCGGGCCGTGTTCTTCAACCGCTTGGGCGAAATCCGCGACCGCAGTTTCGAGCAGCAGCGCTATCGGGCCAGCGGCCTCAACCTGGTGACGGCGGCCGTTGTGCTGTGGAACACGGTCTATCTGGAGCGCGCAGCGCAAGCGTTACGTGGCAATGGCCATACTGTCGATAACGCGTTGTTGCAGTACCTGTCGCCGCTCGGCTGGGAACACATCAACCTGACCGGCGACTACCTCTGGCGCAGCAGCGCCAAGATCGGCGCGGGCAAGTTCAGGCCGCTACGACCATTGCAACCGGCTTAGCGTGCTTTATTTTCCGTTTTCTGAGACGACCCCCGCCAGAACGGCAATGGGTGGCGAGAGAGTCGGCTGCCGTTTACCGTTTGCCGCAGCAGCGCGACTATCTGGAGCGAGAGGCACGCAACATCTCGCTGGGGCTGGCTGGCGAAAGTTTTGTCGTGAATTTCGAGCATCTCCGCTTGCGTGCTGCCGGGCAGGACAAACTGGCCGACAAGGTCGAACATGTCTCCCAAAGCCAGGGCGATGGTCTCGGTTTCGACATACTTTCTTTCGAAACGGATGGTCGCGAGCGTTTCATCGAGGTCAAAACCACCGCGTTCGGTAAGGAAACGCCGTTCTTCATCAGCCAGAACGAAGTCGGTTTTGCCCGGGAGAACGCCGAGCAATTCCATCTTTACCGACTTTTCGATTTTCGTCGCAATCCGCGCTTGTTCGATCTGCCCGGCGTCGTCGAACAGCATTGCCAGATGAGCCCGAGCAACTACATCTGCCGCTTCGCGTAAGGTCCATCCAGAGCCAAGTCCCAAGGCTGAGGGCTTGGCAATTACCGCCTGTTAGAATCCGTCCCTTTTGGCCGCCCTGAATTCCATGAGCAAAACCGCCGACAGCCCCAAACACACGCCCATGATGGTCCAGTACCTCGGGCTCAAGGCGAAGCATCCGAACACCCTGCTCTTTTACCGCATGGGCGACTTCTACGAGCTGTTCTACGAGGACGCCGAGAAGGCGGCGCGGCTGCTCGACATCACGCTGACCACGCGCGGGCAATCGGCCGGGGTGCCGATCAAGATGTGCGGCGTGCCGTTCCACTCGCTGGAGCCTTATCTGGCGCGGCTGGTGAAGCTGGGCGAGTCGGCGGTGATCTGCGAGCAGATCGGCGATCCGGCGACCAGCAAGGGGCCGGTCGAGCGGGCCGTGGCGCGCATCGTCACGCCGGGGACGCTGACCGACGCTTCGCTGGTCGACGACAAGCAGGATCTCTGGCTGCTCGCCGTGACCACCCTGCGCAACACCGCCGGTATCGCCCGGCTGAACCTGGCCAGCGGCGAATTCATCCTGATCGAGGTGGCGGCCGAGCAGATTCCGGCGACGCTGGAGCGCATCCGCCCGGCGGAAATCCTCTATCCGGAAAGCTGGACTCCCAATTTCGGCATCGACGTGGCGCGCACGCGCCAGCCGGACTGGTATTTCGATTTCGACTCGGCCAAACGCCTGCTCTGCGAGCAGTTCGAGGTCGCCTCGCTCGCCGGTTTCGGCGCCGAGGGCCTGAAGCCGGCGATTGCCGCAGCGGGCGCGCTGCTCCAGTACGCGCAGGCGACGCAATCGGGCAAATTGCCGCATTTGCGCGGGTTGACCGTGGAAATCGAGGGCGCCTATCTCGGCCTCGATCTCGCCACCCGGCGCAATCTGGAACTGACCGAGACCTTGCGCGGCCAGCCCTCGCCGACGCTGTTCTCGCTGCTCGACAACTGCGTCACCAGCATGGGCTCGCGCCTGTTGCGCCACACGCTGCACCACCCGCTGCGCGACCGCACGATTCCGGCCGCCCGCCACGGCGCCGTCGAAGCGCTGCTCGACGATTACGGTCGGCTGGCCGGCGAGACCAGAAAAGCCCTGCGCGGCATCGCCGACATCGAGCGTATCGCCGGCCGCATCGCGCTGCGCAACGCCCGGCCGCGCGACCTCGCCAGCCTGCGCGAATCGCTGGCCCGGCTGCCGGAACTGCGCGCGCCGCTGGCCGGCACGCCGTCGGCTTTGCTGCAGCAAGCGTTCGCCGAACTCGAAACGCCGGCCGATGCCCTCGACCTGCTGGTCCGCGCCATCGCCGCCGAGCCGGGCGCCCAGGTGCGCGACGGCGGCGTCATCGCGCCGGGCTTCGACGCCGATCTGGATGAGTTGCGCTCGCTCAACGACAACTGCGGCGCCTTCCTGGTCGATATGGAAGTGCGCGAACGCGAGCGCACCGGCATCGCCAGCCTCAAGGTCGAGTACAACAAGGTGCATGGTTTCTACATCGAGGTCACGCACGCCAACGTCGACAAGATTCCCGACGACTATCGCCGCCGGCAGACGCTGAAGAACGCCGAGCGCTACATCACGCCGGAGCTGAAGGCCTTCGAGGACAAGGCGCTGTCGGCGCAGGAGCGTTCGCTGGCGCGTGAAAAGCTGCTCTACGAGGGCATCCTCGACGCGCTGCTGCCGGTCGTGCCGACGCTACAGACGATCGCCCGCGCCGTTGCCCAGCTCGACCTGCTGGCCGGTTTTGCCGAGTCGGCGCTGAAGCGCAACTGGTGCAAGCCTGAATTTGCCTCGGAAACGCAGTTGACCGTGGAAGGCGGCCGTCATCCGGTGGTCGAGAACGAACTGGCGCAAAGTGCCGAAACCTTCATCGCCAACGACTGCCTGTTAGCAGAAAGCCGGCGGCTGCTGCTGATCACCGGTCCGAACATGGGCGGTAAGTCGACCTACATGCGCCAGGTCGCGCTGATCGCCCTGCTCGCCCACATCGGCAGCTTCGTGCCCGCCGACCGCTGCGTGCTCGGCCCGCTCGACCGCATCTTCACCCGCATCGGCGCTTCCGACGACCTCGCTTCCGGCCGCTCGACCTTCATGGTCGAGATGACCGAAGCCGCCGCCATCCTGCATCACGCGACCCACCAGAGCCTGGTGCTGATGGACGAGATCGGGCGCGGCACATCCACGTTTGATGGCATGGCCCTGGCCTTCGCCATCCTGCGCCACCTGATCGACAAGAACCGCAGCCTGACGCTGTTCGCCACGCACTATTTCGAGCTGACGCGGCTGTCGCACGAATATTCCGAACTGGCCAACGTGCACCTCGGTGCCGTCGAGCACAACGACCGCATCGTCTTCATGCACGCCGTCGAGGAAGGCCCGGCCAACCAAAGCTACGGTATCCAGGTTGCGGCGCTGGCCGGGATTCCCGCTGCCGTCGTACGGGCAGCGAGAAAACAGCTGCGCGAGTTCGAGCAGCGCGCTGCGGTCGACCCGCTGCAACCCGATCTTTTCGCCCAGGATTTTCCGGCCGAGCCAGCCGCCGAGGAGGCGCCGGAACCGCATCCGGTGGTCGAGCATCTCGCCGCCATTGATCCGGACAGCCTGACGCCGCGTGAAGCGCTGGATGCGCTGTACGCCCTGAAAGGGCTGTTGAAATGAGCCGTCGACGCCGGCTTGCGGTCGACCTGCATTTTTTCCTGAAAATCCTGTCGACCGCAGCATTGCTGCTGGCGGCACCCTTGTTGCAGGCCGAGGTCTGGCGCTTCGCGCTGATCGGCGACGTGCCCTACTCCGCCCGTGAACGCGCCGAGCTGCCAAAGATGCTCGACGCCATTGCCGCTACGCATGTCGATTTCGTCGCCCATATCGGCGACATCAAGCACGGCGCCGAACGTTGCGACGATGCGCTGTTCGAGGATCGTCACCGGCTGTTTGACGGCACGCCGATGCCCTTCGTGCTGGTCCCCGGCGATAACGAGTGGACCGATTGCGACCGCTTGAGCAACGGGGCTTACGATCCGCTGGAGCGCCTGGCCAGACTGCGCACGCTGTTCTGGCCGGACGATCGTTCGCTCGGCCAGCGCAAACTGAAACTGGAACGCCAGCCCGGGGCCTACCCCGAGCACGCCCGCTTCCGGCTCGGTCCCGTCCTGTTCGTGACGCTGAACATTCCCGGCGGCAACAACAACTGGGGGCTGACCGACACGCCGCGTGCCGAGTTCCAGGCCCGCAACCCGGTCGTCCTCGACTGGCTGCGCGACAGCTTCGCACTGGCCCGGCGCGAGAAACTGGCCGGTATCGTGCTGCTGTTCCAGGCCAATCCCGGGTTCAAGTTCCTGAGTCAGGGCTATCCGCCGCGCGGTTACCGCGAATTTCTTGCCCTGCTGCGCGAAGAAACCCGGCGTTTTCCGGGCCAGGTCGTGGCGGTGCATGGCGATACCCACATGTCGCGCGTCGACCAGCCCTTGCGCGACGAGCAGGGAAAGCTGCTGGCCAATTTCACCCGGGTCGAAACCTTCGGCTATCCGGTGATGGGCTGGACGCGCGGCGTCATCGACAGCCGTTCGCCGACGCTGTTCCGCTTCGAAACCCATCCCTGGCCGCCGAAAACGACGCCCTGACCGGCCGCCCATGAAAAAGCCCGCCGGGCTGGCGGGCTTTTTTTACCGTTTGCTGCGGTCGACCGCAGCCGGGCTCAATCTTCGTCGTGCTCGTGGCCGCCCTGGCCGTGCACGTGACCGTGCTCGACTTCTTCGGTGCTGGCCGCGCGGATGGCCGTCACCGTGCAGGTGAACACCAGCGCCTGGCCGGCCAGCGGATGATTGCCGTCGAGCACGACCTTGTCGTCGGTGACGTCGGTCACGCGATAGATCACGAAATCATCCTCGCCGCCATCTTCCGGTCCGCCTTCGAACTGCATGCCGACCTGCAGTTCCTTCGGGAAGTCCTTGCGCGGCTCGATCTGCACCAGCTGCGCATCGTATTCGCCGAAGGCTTCGTCCGGCTGCAGCTTGACCTGCACCGATTCGCCGACGCCCTTGCCCTGCAGCGCTTCCTCGATCTTCGGGAAAATGTCGTCGTAGCCACCGTGCAGGTAAACCAGCGCCTCGCGGCCTTCGTCGACGACTTCGCCGTCCGGGTCGGTAACGTGGTAGTCGAGCGTGACGACCGAATTCTTGGCGACTTGCTGAATCATGAATCGAGTTCCTTCAACAGGCGCAGCACTTCCTGTGCGTGGCCCTTGTAATTGACGTTGTACAACGCATGGCGGATGACGCCCTTGCGATCGATGACAAAGGTGGAGCGGACGATGCCTTCCTTCTTCTGGCCGTCCACTTCCCGGGTCTGCCATACCCCGTACTGCCTGCAGACGCTGGCGTCCGCATCGGAAAGCAACGCAATGCCGATGCCCTCCTTGTCCCGGAAATCCTGATGCTTCAGGTAATCGTCCCGGTTGATGCCGAACAGCACGCAGTCGCGTTGCCGGAAATCGACATCGTGATCCGAAAAATCGGTCACTTCCTTCGTGCAACCCGGTGTGCCGTCTTTCGGATAAAACAGCAGCACCACATTCTGCCGGCCCAGATAGCGGTCGAGGTCGACCGTTTCCAGATCGGCATCGGGCAGGGAAAATCTCGGAGCCTTATCGCCTTGCTTGAGCAGCATGTCCGTTCTCCTTGGGCGCCCACCGGGCCTTTTGGAAACGATTCTAGCGGAGCGATTTGCCGAATACTACCGGGGTTGGCGGTTTTTTCCGGCGATTATTACGGCGTCCTGGCCGCCGGTTTTTCCGGAATCTGGACGAAGGTTTCGTCCTGCTTGATCATCCCCAGTTCGAAGCGGGCCCGTTCCTCGATGGCGTCATAGCCCTGCTTGAGGTCGCGGACTTCGGCATCGAGGCCCGCGTTACGGATTTCCAGCTGACGGGTTTCTTCCTTCTGCGTCTTCAACTGACGGTCGTACTCCCAGACCTTCAGCCATCCTCCCTTCCCCAGCCAGAGCGGGTACTGCAGGAAAACGACAAGGGCCAGCAGGCCGACCGTCAGCCAGCGCATCGCAACTTAGCGCAGGTTGTAGAAGGTTTCGCGGCCCGGGTAGGAAGCGGTATCGCCCAGATCTTCCTCGATGCGGATCAACTGGTTGTACTTGGCGATACGGTCCGAGCGCGACAGCGAACCGGTCTTGATCTGGCCGGCGTTCAGGCCGACGGCGATGTCGGCGATGGTGCTGTCCTCGGTTTCGCCCGAACGGTGCGAGATCACGGCGGTGTAGCCGGCGCGCTTGGCCATTTCGATGGCGGCGAAGGTCTCGGACAGCGTGCCGATCTGGTTGATCTTGATCAGGATCGAGTTGGCGATGCCCTTCTGGATGCCTTCCTTGAGGATCTTGGTGTTGGTGACGAAGAGGTCGTCGCCGACGATCTGCACCTTGGCACCCAGGCGGTCGGTCAGCAGCTTCCAGCCGTCCCAGTCGCCTTCGGCCATGCCGTCTTCGATGGAAACGATGGGGAACTGGTCGGCCAGGTTGGCCAGGTAGTCGGTGAATTGCGCGGCGGTCAGCTCCAGGCCTTCGCCGGTCAGCTTGTACTTGCCGTCCTTGTAGAACTCGGAAGCGGCGCAGTCGAGCGCCAGCAGCACGTCCTGACCCGGCACATAGCCGGCGTTCTCGATGGCCTGCATGATCAGTTGCAGGGCTTCGGCGTGGCTGCCCAGGTTCGGGGCGAAGCCGCCTTCGTCGCCGACGGCGGTGGAGTGGCCCTTGCTGTCCAGCAACTTCTTCAGCGCGTGGAAGATTTCGGCGCCGCAGCGCAGGGCTTCGCGGAAGGTGTTGGCGGAAACCGGCATCACCATGAATTCCTGGATGTCCAGGCTGTTGTTGGCGTGCTCGCCGCCGTTGATGATGTTCATCATCGGCACCGGCATCTGCATCGGGCTCATGCCGCCGAAGTAGCGGTACAGCGGCAGGCCGGATTCCTCGGCGGCCGCCTTGGCGACGGCCATCGAGACGGCCAGGATGGCGTTGGCGCCGAGGCGCGACTTGTTTTCGGTGCCGTCGAGTTCGATCAGGGTCTGGTCGATGAAGGCCTGTTCCTGGGCGTCGAGGCCGATGATGGCTTCGGAGATTTCGGTGTTGATGTTTTCGACGGCCTGCATGACGCCCTTGCCGAGATAGCGGCTCTTGTCGCCGTCACGCAGTTCGATGGCTTCGCGCGAACCGGTGGAAGCACCGGACGGCACGGCGGCGCGACCCATCACGCCGGATTCGAGCAGAACGTCTGCCTCAACCGTCGGGTTGCCCCGCGAATCCAGAATCTCCCGTGCAACAACATCAACGATGGAACTCATGTTTCTTCCTTGTTATCAAAAGGTTGAAAGGTGTTTTTAAAGCTTGTTGTTAAAACTTCAGTTCTTCGAAACCGGCGGCCTTGGCGGCCTTGTCGAGGGCGACCAGTGTGCCCAGCAGGCTTTCCATGCGGTCCAGTGGCCAGGAATTCGGGCCGTCGGAAAAAGCCTTTTCCGGACAGGGGTGGGTTTCCATGAACAGGCCGGCGATGCCGACGGCCACGGCGGCGCGGGCCAGAACCGGGACGAATTCGCGTTGACCGCCCGACACCGTCCCCTGCCCGCCCGGCAATTGCACCGAGTGGGTGGCGTCGAAGACCACCGGGCAACCGGTGTCGCGCATGATCGCCAGCGAGCGCATGTCGGACACCAGGTTGTTGTAACCGAAGCTGGCGCCGCGTTCGCAGACCATGATGTTGTCGGCGCCGCCGTTCACTTCGCGCGCCTTGTCGACGACGTTCTTCATGTCGCCGGGCGCCAGGAACTGGCCCTTCTTGATGTTCACCGGCTTGCCGCAGGACGCCACGGCATGGATGAAATCGGTCTGCCGGCACAGGAAGGCCGGCGTCTGCAGCACGTCGACGACGCTCGCCACCTGGGCGACATCGTTGCCGTCATGAACGTCGGTCAATACCGGCACGCCGACCTGGGCACGGACGTTTTCCAGGATCTTCAGGCCGCCATCGATGCCGGGGCCGCGGACCGATTTGCCGGAGCTGCGGTTGGCTTTGTCGTAGGACGCCTTGAAAATATAGTTCACACCCAGTCGACCGCAGATTTCCTTCATGCGACCGGCGACATCGACGCAAAGTTGCTCGGATTCCGCGGTACACGGGCCGGCGATCAGAAAAAGCGGCTGGTCGAGACCGGCCTCGAAACCGCAGAGTTTCATGCCTTCTTTCCTTGCTTGCTGGTCAGCGCAGCCTGCACGTAGGACGTGAACAGCGGATGGCCGTGACGCGGGTTGGAGGTGAATTCGGGATGGAACTGGCTGGCGACGAACCACGGATGGACGTCCTGCGCCAGTTCGATCATTTCGCACAGATCGGTCCCCGGCGCGCGGCCGGCGACGATCAGGCCCTTTTCCTCGAGCTGGGCGAGCAGCGTGTTGTTCACTTCGTAGCGATGGCGATGGCGCTCGACGATCTCCGGTGCGCCGTAGATCTTGCGGGCCAGCGAACCTTCCTTCAACTGGCAGACCTGGCCGCCGAGACGCATCGTGCCGCCGAGGTCGGAATCCTCGTCGCGCTTCTCGACCTTGCCGGACGCATCCAGCCATTCGGTGATCAGACCGATCACCGGGAACGGCGTGTCGGCATCGAATTCGGTCGAATGCGCGCCCTTCATGCCGGCGACGTCGCGGGCGAACTCGACGACGGCCATCTGCATGCCGAGGCAGATGCCGAGGTAAGGCACCTTGTTCTCGCGGGCGTAGCGGATCGCGGCAATCTTGCCCTCGGTGCCGCGGCGACCGAAGCCGCCCGGCACCAGGATGGCGTCCATGCGCTTGAGGATGCCGATACCATCCTTTTCGATGCTTTCCGAGTCGATGTACTCGATTTCGACCTTGCAGCGGGTATGGATGCCGGCGTGCTTGATCGCCTCGATCAGCGACTTGTAGGACTCGGTCAGGTCGACGTACTTGCCGACGAAGGCAATGCGCACTTCGTTGTCCGGGTGCTCCATCGACTCGATCAGTTTTTCCCAGACCGTCAGGTCGGCGGCCTTGGCCAGGATGCCGAGCTTGTGGCAGACGATCTCGTCGAGCATCTGCTCGTGCAGCATGCCGGGAATCTTGTAGATCGAATCGGCGTCCAGGCACTCGATGACGGCTTCCGGCATGACGTTGCAGAACAGCGCGATCTTGCGGCGTTCTTCTTCCGGCATGGAACGGTCGGCACGGCAGAGCAGGATGTCCGGCTGGATGCCGATTTCGCGCAGTTCCTTGACCGAATGCTGGGTCGGCTTGGTCTTCAGTTCGCCGGCCGTCGGGATGTAGGGCAGCAGCGTCAGGTGCATGTAGCAGACGTTGTTGCGGCCTTCCTCGATGCCCATCTGGCGGATCGCTTCCAGGAAGGGCAGTGACTCGATGTCGCCGACCGTGCCGCCGACCTCGACGATGGCCACGTCGGCCCCTTCGGCGCCGGCCTTGACCTTGCCCTTGATCTCGTCGGTGATGTGCGGGATGACCTGCACCGTCTTGCCGAGATACTCGCCGCGCCGTTCCTTCTTCAGCACCGAGTCATAGACCTGGCCGGTGGTGAAGTTGTTGCGCTTGCTCATCTTGGCGCTGGTGAAGCGCTCGTAGTGGCCGAGATCCAGGTCGGTCTCGGCGCCGTCTTCCGTGACGAACACTTCGCCGTGCTGGAAGGGGCTCATCGTGCCGGGGTCGACGTTGATGTAGGGGTCGAGCTTGAGATGGGTAACCTTGATGCCGCGGGATTCCAGAATGGCCCCCAGCGATGCGGCGGCGATGCCTTTGCCCAGCGAGGACACGACACCACCCGTAACAAAAACGTATTTGGTCATGGAAAGACAGGCTGCGGGAAAGCAGAATGATAGCCGAAAATTCATCGCTTCCCCAAGCCCGTCGACAATCCTTCCGGCATCGGCAAACCGTCGGAAACGTCGAAACTCCGGGTTCCTTTGCTAAAATTTACGGCTTTTCCCAATAATCCGCCGCCAACTCCGTGAAACGCGTCCTCGTCGTCACCTTCTCGCAGACCGGGCAACTGGCCGACATCGTCGGCCGGGTTGTCGGGCCGTTGCGCGCCGGCGGTCACGCGGTCCATGTCGAGACCCTGCAGCCGCGGACGCCTTTTCCCTTTCCGTGGCCGGTGGTCGATTTCGTCGATGTCTTTCCGGAATGCGTGCAGCTCGATCCGCCGCCGCTACAACCGATGCGCCTGAACGGCGACGAGGACTTCGATCTGGTCGTGCTCGCCTATCAGGTCTGGTACCTGGCGCCGGCCTTGCCGATGACGGCCTTTCTGCAAAGCCCGGCCGGCCAGGCCCTGCTGCGCGGCAAGCCGGTGGTCACGCTGGTCGCCTGCCGCAACATGTGGCTGAGCGCGCAACAGACGATGAGCCGCCTGATCGCTGCCGCCGGCGGCCGACTGGTCGATCATGTCGCCCTGGTCGACCGGGGGCCGGCACTGGCCACCTTCATCACCACGCCGCGCTGGGTGCTGACCGGGCGGCGCGACGGATTTCTCGGCCTGCCGCCGGCCGGCGTGGCGCCGGCGGAAATCGCCGCGGCCGACCGCTTCGGCAAGGCGCTGGCCGATGCGCTGGATGCCGATATTGAAAAATCCGGCTTGCCGATGCTCGCCGGGCTCGGCGCCGTTACCGTCAATCCGCGGCTGGCGCTCAGCGAGCGTGCCGGTCTGCGGGCCTTCCGTCTCTGGTCGCGCTTGATCCGCGCCTTCGGTCGGCGCGGTCAACGCCGCCGCTGGCCGATTCTTGCCCTGTTTGCCGTTTACCTGATCCTGATGGTGCTGACCGTCGTACCGCTCAGCCTGTTGCTGCAAACCCTGCTCGCCCCGCTGCTGGCTCGCCGGCTGGCCCGGCTCAAGGCGGAACACGAACAACCCTCCGGCTGCGGCTGCGAACGAATGAACCGATATGTCTCCTGAACGCCAGGCCTACATCACCCGCAGCGCCGTCTGCCTGCCCAATGCGCCGGTCGCCAGCGACGACATCGAGAAGGTGCTCGGCATGATCGGCGGCAAGCCGTCGCGGGCGCGCCGCATCGTGCTGCGCAGCAACGGCATCGTCAGCCGTCATTACGCGATCGATCCGGCGACCGGTCTGGCCACGCACAGCAACGCCCAACTGGCCGCCGAAGCCGTGCGCGGGCTGGTTTCCTCCGATTTTCCGCTGACCGACATCGACCTGCTGGCCTGCGGCACTTCCTGCGCCGACCAGCTGATGCCTGGCCATGCGGTGATGGTGCATGGCGAACTGGGCGATTTTTCCTGCGAGGCGGTGTCGACCGCAGGCATCTGCGCGGCCGGCATCCTGGCGCTGAAATATGCCTGGTTGAGCGTGTTGACCGGACAAGCCGCGCACGCCGTGGCGACCGGCTCCGAAGCCGCTTCCGGCGGCCTGCATGCGCGCAATTTCGCCGGCGAATGCGCACAGCGCGTGGCGGCGCTGGAGAGCCAGCCGGAAATCGCCTTCGAGAAGGATTTCCTGCGCTGGATGCTGTCCGACGGCGCCGGCGCCTTGCTGGTGGAAAATGCGCCGCGCGCCGGGTCGACCGCACTGCGCATCGACTGGATCGACGTCGTTTCGCAAGCCGGCCACATGCCGGCCTGCATGTATGCCGGGGCGGAAAAGCTGGCCGACGGCAGTCTGCACGGCTGGCAGAACTACGACGCCGAGGCGCGCGCCGCGCGCTCAATCTTCGCCGTCAAGCAGGATGTCCGGCTGCTCAACGAATCGGTGGTCGAGGAAACCCTCGGCAAGCCGCTCGATGCAAGCCGGCGCAAGCACGGCCTGCAGGCGGCGGAAATCGACTGGTTCCTGCCGCACATGTCTTCCGAATACTTCCGCCAGCCGATCGCCGACTGTCTGGCGGCGCGCGATTTCGCCATTCCGGCCGACAAGTGGTTTACCAACCTGACCAGCCGCGGCAATACCGGTTCGGCGTCGATTTTCATCATGCTCGACGAACTGCTGAACAGCGGCCGGCTGCGCGACGGCGACCGGCTGCTCTGCTTCATCCCGGAAAGCGGCCGCTTCACCGGCGCGCTGATGCACCTGACGGCGGTGCGCGATGCGTGAATCGGATGTCCCGCAGGAAGGCAACCGCACGCTGGACGGCCATCGCAAGACGGTGTTCGCGCGCGGCGCCGACGGCCGGCTGAAGGCGGTCGCCTCGGCCGGCTGGGAAGTCGAGGAAATCGTCACCCGGCAGGCCGTCGAAGACCTCGAACGGCTGGCCGACGATGCCCGCCGCCGCGTGCTGGCCGGCCAGACTTCGCCGCTCGAATACCACATGCACCGGCTGCGCATGGACGTGCCGCTGCTGGCGCAGGTCACCGGCCTGTGGCAGTGGCGCATCCGCCGCCATTTCCGGCCGGCGGTATTCGCCCGCTTGTCGCCCGCCCTGCTCGCCCGTTACGGCGAGGCGATGGGGCTGACGGTCGCCGCGCTGCAACGGGTGGACGCATGAGCTTCGAGCACCGTCATGCCTCGCACTGCGAAAGCGGCGTCGTCGCCAACATGCTGCGCCACCACGGCCTTGACCTGTCGGAACCGATGGCTTTCGGGCTGTCGTCGGCGCTGTCCTTCGCCTACCTGCCGATCATCCGCATCAACGGGCTGCCGCTGGTCGCCTACCGGATGCCACCGCGCTTCATCCTCAAGGGCATCCAGCAGCCGCTCGGCCTGAAAATGCGTTTCGAGACCTTCCGCACGCCGGACAGCGGCGAGCGGCGGCTCGACGAACTGCTCGCCGCCGGCCGCGTCGTCGGCCTGCAGACCTCGGTGTTCTGGCTGCCCTACATGCCGCCCGACCTGCGCTTCCACTTCAACGCGCACAACGTGCTGGCCTACGGCCGCGATGGCGACGATTACCTGCTGTCCGACCCGGTGGCCGAGGAAACGGTGCGCTGCGCCGCCGCCGACCTCGCCCGCGCCCGCTTCGCCCGCGGCGCGCTGGCGCCGAAGGGGCTGCTCTACTACCCGCTCGGCACGCCGCGCGAACCGGCCTGGGAAAGCGTCCTGCCGAAAGCCATGCGCAAGACCACCCGGATCATGCTCGACACGCCGCTGCCGATCATCGGCGTGCGCGGCATCCGCCGGCTGGCGGCGGCGGTCGGGCGGCTCGACGCCAGCCGGGACGCTGCGCGCAGCAAGCTGTTCATCGGCCAGGTGGTGCGCATGCAGGAAGAAATCGGCACCGGCGGCGGCGGTTTCCGTTTCATCTACGCCGCCTTCCTGCAGGAGTGCGCGGCCCGCCTGAACCGCCCGGTTTTCGACGAACTGGCCGACCGGCTGATCGACATCGGCGACGAATGGCGCGAATTCGCGCTGGCCACGGCGCGCATGATCCGCGACCGCGATCCGCTCGAACCACCGCGTCTGGCCGGCCTGTTGAACGCGCTGGCCGAGCGCGAGAAAAGCTTCTTCGGCGACCTGCGTCGCGCGCTGCGATGAGTGCGGCCGCGACCGGCATCGACCTGCAGGCGGTCGGCTACCGCTACGCCGGCGCCGGCCGGCCGGCGCTCGACAACGTCTCGCTGAACATTGCGCCCGGCCAGGTCTATGGCCTGCTCGGCCCGAACGGCGCCGGCAAGAGCACGCTGCTTTCGCTGCTCTGCGGCCTGTCGACCGCAACGACCGGCACGCTGAGCGTGGACGGCCGGCCGCTGGCCGGACTGCGCCGCGCCGAACCGCGTGCCGTCGCGCTGGTGCCGCAGGACTACGCTTTCTATCCGACGCTGACGGTGCGCGAGAACCTCGCCTTCTTCGCCGGCATCCTCGGCTTTGCCGGGGCCGCCGCGCGGGCCCGGATCGATGCCGGCATCGCCTTCGCGCAGCTCGACGATGCGGTCGACCGCCGCGCCGAGCAACTTTCCGGCGGCCTGCGCCGGCGCCTGAACCTGGCCATCGGCCTGCTCGGCGAACCGCGCTGGCTGCTGCTCGACGAGCCGACGGTCGGGGTCGACCCGCAATCGCGGCATTTTTTGCTCGACGCCATCGCCGGCCTGCCGGCACAGGGTACCTCGGTGCTGTACACCAGCCACTACATGGAAGAAGTGCAGACGCTGTGCCGGCGGCTGGCCATCCTCGACCACGGCCGGCTGATCGCCGAGGGCGAACTGGAATCGCTGTGCGGCGACGCGGCCGGCGCACAAGTCGAGCTGGCGACCGATGTCGCGCTGCCGGCGGCGCTGGTCGAGCGTTGGGCCATGCTGTCGCCGGCGCCGCGCGAATATCTGCTGAAACTGCCGTCGACCGCAGCATTGCCCGGTCTGCTCGGCGAGATCGCCGGCGTCGCGCAACTGCGCCGCATCGCCTGCGGCCGGCCCGACCTCGAACAACTGTTCATGCGCCTGACCCGGCGCTCGCTGCGCGACTGAGCCGACCATGCAGCGTGTTCATCTCGTCCGCCTGACCGCCCTGTGGCAAAAGGAAACGCTGGCGCTGCTGCGCGATCGTCACGGCTTGATCGCGCTGTTCCTGATGCCGGCGATCTTCATCGTCGTGATGACCATGGCGCTGCACGATGCCTTCATGCCCGGCGCGGCGATCGACGTCGCCTATGCGGTGGTCGATCTCGATGACAGCCCGGCGTCGCGCGCGCTGGTCGCCCGGCTCGACAAGGCCGGCTCCTTCCGCCGCATCGCCACCGAGCGCGATGCCGAGCTTGCCCGGCAACAGGTACGCGCCGGCCGCCAGGCGCTGGCGCTGGTCGTCCCGGCCGGCTTCGGCGAGCGCCTGCTGGCCCCCGGCGGCATCGACGGCAAGCCGACCGCGCCGCTGCAGCTGCTGGTCGATCCGGTGCTCAACCCGGCGCTGCAACTGGCCTTCCGCACCCAGGTCTCGGCGGTGCTCGGCACGCTGCGTGCCGACGAACTGAGCCAGCGCGCCGGCCAGCTGTTCGGCCTGCCGACCGCCGGCCAGCCGGTCGAACGCGCCTGGCCGGACGACATCGTCAGCGTCGCCGTGCAGAACGAACGCAACGTCCGTCCGCCGTCGTCGGTGCAGCAGAACGTGCCGGCCTGGCTGGTTTTCGCGATGTTCTTCGTGGTCATTCCGATTGCCTCGATCTTCATCGTCGAGCGCCAGCAGGGCACGCTGCAGCGGCTGCGCGCGCTCGGCCTGCCGTTCGGCCTGGTGCTGCTCGGCAAGCTGCTGCCCTTCTTCGTCGTCAACCAGTTGCAGGCGGTGCTGATGGTGCTGATCGGCCGTTACGTCGTGCCGCTGTTCGGCGGCGAGGCGCTGCACATTCCCGACGGCGGCGCGCTGGCGCTGGCCTGGCTGCTGTGTGCGGCGGTCAGCCTGGCGGCAATCGGCTGGGCGCTGCTGGTCGCCACGCTGACCCGCACGCCGCAGCAGGCAACCGTCGTCGGCGGCGTCGGCAACATCCTGATGGGTGCCATCGGCGGTGTCATGGTGCCCAAGTTCATGATGCCGGCGGCGATGCAGCAGCTGGCCGCGCTGTCGCCGATGGCCTGGGGCCTCGACGGCCTGCACACGGTGGTGCTGCGCCACGGCGGCATCGCCGAGATCGCCGGCCAGCTCGGCCTGCTGTTTGCCTTTGCCGGCGGCACCCTGCTCCTCGCCGTCCTCGTTTCCCGGAAATCCGCATGAGCGCCGAACTCCGTCTTGCCCTCAAACGCCTGATCGTCGAATCCTGCGACAAGGACGTGGCGCCCGAAAGCATCGCCGACGACGATTTCCTGTTCGGCCCGGAAGCGCCGCTGCAGCTCGATTCGCTCGATGCGCTGCAGGTCTCGATGGCGATCAAGAAGGTCTACGGCCTGCGCCTGCCGGACAGCAAGGAAACGCGCCGGATCATGACTTCGGTCGGCAGCCTGGCCGAGCATCTGGCCGCTTTTCTCGCCAGCCGGCCGGCATGACGCGCGCGGTCTACCTGGCCGGCGGCGGCCTGTGCTGCACGGCCGGCAGCACGCCGGCTACCGTGGCCGAAGCACTGGCCAACTCCTCGGGGCGGCTGGCCGCTAGCGCACTGTCGCTCGGCGAACGCCGTTTTCCTTACGCCGCGTTGCCCGGCCCACTGCCGCAGGATGCCGACGACTGGCTGCGGCGCGCCGAAGCCGCCTGCCGTCGTGCCGTCGCGCCGCTCGGTGCGCTGCCGGGCGACGTGCCGCTGTTCTTCGCCTCGTCGTCGTTCCAGATCGGTCATTTCGAGGCGCAGCCGGCGCCGCGCGATCTGCCGCCGGCCTGCGCCTCCTTCGTCGGCCGGGTTGCCGGCAGGCTGGGGCTGGATGGCGTACGCCACAGTTTTTCCAACGCCTGCATCTCCGGCCAGCAGGCGATCCAGGCGGCCGCCGCGCAGATCGCCGACGGCAGCATCGACGACGCGCTGGTGCTCGGCTGCGAACTGTACAACCGCAGCACCGCGGCCGGCTTCGCCGGGATGGGGCTGCTGTCGCCGACCGCCTGCCGGCCTTTCGACCGCGACCGCGACGGGCTGGTGCTCGGCGAGGCGGTGGCCGCGCTGCAGCTGAGCGCCCGGCCGGCCGGCTGGCGGCTGGCTGCGGTCGACAGCGCGCTCGACGCCTTTTCGCCGACCGGCCCGACGCCCGACGGCAGCCGTATCGCCGCCCTGCTCGCCGCCTGCCTTGCCGAAGCCGCTCTGCCGCCGGCCGACATCGATCTCGTCAAGCTGCACGCCGCCGGTTCGCCGACCAACGATCCGGCCGAGGCCAACGCATTGCGTACCGTGTTCGGCAATGCCATGCCGCCGCTGTGCTCGCTGAAGGGCAGTCTCGGCCATGCGCTGGGCGCCAGCGGCGTCGTCGAAACGGTGGCCCTGCTGGCCTGCCTGGATGCCGGTTTCGTGCCGCCGACCGCCGGCTTCGTCACGCCCGATCCGGAAATTTCGCTGCAACCGGCCGTCGACCGCAGCAACCGCCCGGTCCGCCGCGTTCTGCTCAACGGCATCGGCTTCGGCGGCGGACTGGCGGCCATGATCATCGAGCGCAGCGCATGATCGATCTCGCTCTCTTTCACCAGACACTGGCGCCGGCCGCGCTCGGCGACGAGGTTCGTGCGCTGCTCGGCAAGCCGCTGCGCCGCGCCTCGCGGTTCGCCCAGCTGGCCGCCTGCGGCGCCTGGCGGTTGATCCCGGCGGAACGGCGCGACTGGCCGACCGCCCTGCTCTGGCAATCGACCAGCGGCCCGCGCGGCGAAACGCTGACCCTGCTCGACGAAATGGACGGCGCCGGCGAACCGATGCCCTTCGACTTCCTCGCCGCCCAGCCGGCGATAGCCGCCGCCCAGCTGCAGCCGTTGCTGCCCGGCCTGACGCACAGCCTGCATTGCCCGCTCGACCGCTGCGATGCGGCCGACTGGTCGCTGCTGCTCGGCCTTGCGGTCGACCGCCTGACGGGCGGCAAAAGCCGGCAGGTCCTGTGCGCCCATCTCGACGCCTGGGACGACCGGCTGATCGCCCACTGGCTGCTGCTGTCGGCCGAGCCGCTTGAAAATCCCGCCTGGCGTCTCCATCTGCAGGAACAGCCGCCGGCCGCCACGCCCGGCCTGCCGGATACGCCGGACCTGCCGGCCCGGCTGGCAACTTCGACCCAAGGCCGGCTGACGCTGGCCACCGCCCAACCCGCGCCGCGGACGTTAGAATTCGTCCGTTGCCCAACCCGCATTGGAAATTGACATGTCCCAGTTCGCCTTCGACGTATCCCTCCAGGATTTTGAAGCCCAGGTTTTGCAGGCTTCGCTGCAGACGCCGGTGGTCGTCGATTTCTGGGCACCGTGGTGCGGCCCCTGCCAGACCCTGAAGCCGATGCTGGAAAAGCTCGCCGAGGAATACAAAGGCCGCTTCCTGCTGGCCAAGGTGAATTCCGACGAAAACCCCGAACTGGCCGGCCATTTCGGCGTGCGCAGCATTCCCTCGATCAAGGTCGTGTACCAGGGCCAGCTGGTCGACGAATTCAACGGTGCGCTGCCCGAAGGCCAGGTGCGCGCCTTCCTCGACCGCATCGCGCTGCCGGCCGGTCAGGCCGAAGCCGATCCGCGCGCCGATGCCGCCGCGCTGATTGCCGAAGGCCGTCTCGAAGATGCGCTGGCCGTACTCGTCGCCGCCACCCGCGAAGCGCCGGAAAACGAAGCGCTGCGCCTCGACGCCATCGACGTGCTGATCCAGCTCGGCAACAACGACGAAGCGCAGCAATTGCTGGCCGGCGAATACACCCAGGAAGCCGAGCGTGCCAACGCGTTGCGCGCCCGTCTGGCGCTGGCCCAGGGCGCCGCCGACACGGCACCGCTGGAAGCGAAGCTGGCTGCCGATCCCGACGATCACGCGACGCGCCTCGAACTGGCCCGCGCCTACGCCGCGCAAAGCCGTTTCCGCGAAGCGCTCGACGCGGCGCTGGAAGTCGTCCGCCGCGACCGCTTCTTCGACGAAGGAGCCGGCCGCAAGGCGCTGCTGCAGTTCTTCGAGGCGCTGTCCGGCGAACCGTACGACGACCTGGTCCGCGAATTCCGCCGCAAGCTGTCCGCCGCGCTCAACTGATCGTCCGCCGACGTCGGCCGTGCAGCTGTTCTATACCGACGTCTTCGTCCTGCCGCTGCCGTCGGGCCATCGTTTTCCGATGGAAAAGTACGCCCGGCTGCGCGAAGTCCTGCTCGCCGGCGGCGATTTCATCCCGGATGACTTCCGGCTGCCCGACGCGGCCAGCGATGCCGAACTGGCGCTTGCCCACGATCCCGACTACATCGCTCGCGTCTGCTGCGGTCAACTCGACGAAAGCGCGCAAAAAGCCATTGGTTTTCCGTGGACCGCACAGATGGTCGAGCGCTCGCGCCGTTCGGCCGGCGCCACGCTGGCCGCCTGTCGTGCCGCACTGGCCGCGGGCGACGGCGTCGCCGCCAACCTGGCCGGCGGCACCCATCATGCCTTTGCCGACCACGGCGAAGGCTTCTGCGTGTTCAACGACGCCGCCGTCGCCGCTCGCGCGATGCTGGCCGAAGGCCGTGCCGGACGCGTGCTGATCGTCGATTGCGACGTGCATCAGGGCAACGGTACCGCCGCCATCCTGCGCGACGACGAACACTGCTTCACCTTCTCGATTCACGGTGCGCGCAACTATCCCTTCGCCAAGGAACGCAGCGACCTCGACATCGAACTGCCCGACCGCTGCGGCGACGATGCCTACCTGCTGCAGCTCGATCACGGCCTGGACACCGCTTTCGACCTGGCCCGGCCCGATCTGGTGATCTATCTGGCCGGCGCCGATCCCTACGTCGACGATCGCCTCGGCCGGCTGGCGCTGAGCATCGACGGCCTGCGCGAGCGCGACCGCCGGGTCTTCGCCCGCTGCCGCCAGCGGCGGCTGCCGGTCGCCATCGCGATGGCCGGCGGTTACGCGCGCAACATCGACGACACGGTGGCCATCCACGCCAACACGCTGCGGCTGGCCCGCGCCCTGTGGCGGGACTAGAATGCCGCGATGAACCCGCCCGTCACCGCCCTTTGCCAAAGCGCCACACTGCGCCGGCTGGAAGCCCGCCATGCCGGCGAGCCGCTGATGGAACGCGCCGGCCTGGCCGCCGCCGAACTGGCCGTCCGCCTGTGCGGCGAACGCAACGATCCGCTGCTGGTGCTCGCCGGTCCCGGCAACAACGGCGGCGACGCACTGGTACTCGCCCGCCTGCTGCGCGAGCGCTTTTTCGACGTGCGCGTGGTTTTCGGCGGCGAGCCGGACCGCCTGCCGGCCGATGCCGCGCAGGCCTGCGCCCGTTTCCTGGCCGCCGGCGGCACGCTGCTCAACGACATCCCCGATATCCCGCGCTGGGCGCTGATCGTCGACGGCCTGTTCGGCATTGGCCTCAAGCACGCGCCGGCTGGCCGTCACGCCGACTGGATCGTCGCCGCCAACCGGCTGGTCGGGCGCGACGCCTGCCCGCTGCTGGCGCTCGACAATCCGTCCGGCCTCGACGCCGACACCGGCGTCGCGCTGACGCCGTGCATCGTCGCCAGCCACACGATCAGTTTCATTTCCGGCAAACCGGGGCTGTTGACCGCAGACGGCCCGGATCACGCCGGCGAGATCCATGTCGCCACGCTGGATGTGGCACCCGACGACCGCCTGCCGGCCGATGGCCGGATCATCACGCCGGCCGCTTTCGCCGACTGGCTGAAGCCGCGCCGGCGCAACTCGCACAAGGGAAGCTTCGGCAGCGTCGGCGTGCTCGGTGGCGGCCGCGGCATGGCCGGCGCCGCCTTGCTCGCCGCCCGTGCGGCGTTGAAGCTGGGGGCCGGCCGCGTTTATCTGGGCCTGCTCGACCCGGATGCGCCGACGCTCGACCCGCTGCAGCCGGAACTGATGATCCGCCGCGCCGACCAGTTGTTCCAGGCCGACCTGCAGGCGCTGGTCTGCGGTCCCGGCCTCGGCCGCAGCGGCGACGCCGACCTGTTCGTCGACAAGGCGCTGAAGGCACCGCTGCCGCTGGTGCTCGATGCCGACGCGCTGAACATTCTTGCGGTCGACAGCCGCCTGGAAGGCAATTTGGTCAATCGCGTCGCGCCAGCGCTGCTTACCCCGCATCCGGCGGAAGCCGCCCGTTTGCTCGGCGTATCCACGGTCGACGTCCAGCGCGACCGGATTTCCGCCGCCAGCGAACTGGCCAGGCGTTACGCCTGCAGCGTCGCACTCAAGGGCTGCGGCACGGTGATCGCGCAGGCCGACGGGCGCTGGGCGATCAACACCACCGGCAATCCCGGCATGGCGACGGCCGGCATGGGCGACGTGCTGAGTGGCCTGGCCGGCGCCTTGCTGGCGCAAGGCTGGCCGGCCGAGGCGGCGCTGGACTGTGCGGTGCATCTGCACGGCGCGGCGGCCGACCGCCGGGTTGCCGGCGGTAGCGGTCCGATCGGCCTGACCGCCGGCGAAATCGCCGAGGCGGCACGGACGCTGTTCAACGCCTGGATCGCCGGCGCGCGCTGAAACGCCCGCTGCGGATCAATGCAGGCGGGCGTTGAGTTCCTCGACGACGGCCGCCCAGTCGGCATCCTCGATGATTTCCTGTTTCAGGAATTCGCGCTGGGCCGGGCTCCAGAAGGCCGCCCGGTAGAGCGGCTCGCCGTTGGCCAGCGGCCGGTGGGCGGCGATGAATTCATCGATGGCGCGGGGATCGGACGGCAGACCGAGCTGGGCGAAGAGTTGCGGCAGTCCGTGCAGCGGGTTTTCCATGGAAAGCTCCTTTCATGGTGGGAAGCGGTGCCTTGCCGTTGGGCAAGGCCGGCGCCGTCTGGTTCCCGCTTTTCAGGTTTTGCCGGCCACGATGCCGGGCGCGGTCTCCGGATACGGATAGAGCATGTTCAGCGCCTGGCTCTGGCCGTTGGGCTGGACGATGCGCACGTGTTCGCGGCGCAGGTCGCGGGCATGGGCGACGCCGCAGGCATGCGCGATCATGTCCACTTCCTTGTTCATGTTGCGCGTGTAGTGCGCCACCCGCTCGGCCTTGTCCTCGACGACCAGGCCGCGCTGCAGCTTGGGATCGTGCGTCGTGATGCCGGTCGGACAGGTGTTCTGGTGGCAGCGCAAGGCCTGGATGCAGCCCAGCGCGAACATGTAGCCGCGCGCCGAATTGACCAGATCGGCGCCGCAGGCCAGCGCCCAGGCGACCCGAGCCGGCGTCAGCAGCTTGCCGGAGGCGATCACCTTGATCCGCTCGCGCAGTCCGCCCTCGATCAGCGCGTCGATGACGCGCGGCAGGGCTTCGTTGATCGACAGCGCCATGTGGTCGGCCAGCGCTTGCGGCGCCGCGCCGGAACCGCCTTCGCCGCCGTCAATGGTCAGGAAATCCGGTGCGCAGTCGAGGCCGCGCCGCCACACCGCATCGACCAGTTCGCGCATGAACTGCCAGCCGCCGATGGCTGTCTTGATGCCGACCGGCTTGCCGGTCACCTGGCGCACGTGCACGACCATGTCGAGCAACTCGTCCATGTTGCCGGTTTCCGGATGGCGGTTCGGCGACAGCGAGTCCTGGCCCATCGGAATACCGCGAATCCGGGCGATTTCCCCGGTGATCTTGGCCGCCGGCAACACCCCGCCCTTGCCCGGCTTGGCGCCCTGCGACAGCTTGATCTCGAAGGCGCGCACCGTTTCGTGCGCGGCCAGTTCGCGCAAGCGCTCGTCGGACAGCCGGCCCTGCGCATCGCGCACGCCGTACTTGGCGGTGCCGATCTGAAAGATCACGTCGCAGCCGCCTTCCAGGTGATAGGGCGACAGTCCGCCTTCGCCGGTATCCATGTAGCAGCCGGCCAGCGCTGCGCCGCGCGACAGGGCCTGGACCGCCGGTCGCGAGATCGCGCCGAAGCTCATGCCGCTGATGTTGATCAGCGATTTCGCGGCGAACGGCTGGGCGCACCAGCCTTCGCCGATGACGATCGGCGGCGTCGGCTGGTGATCGCCTTCGAGAACCGGAAAAGCGGCGTTGACGAAGAGCAGCGCGCCGGGCTGGGTGATGTCGTAGGTTGACCCGAAACCGAGCATGCCGCCCTCGTTCTTGGCCAGCCGGTAGACCCAGCCGCGGGTCGCCCGGTTGAAGGGCATTTCCTCGCGGTCGCCAAGGAAGAAGTATTGCCGGAAGTACTCGCCGAGATGTTCGAAGAAGAAGCGCAGGTGGCCGACGATCGGGAAGTTGCGCAGCACGCTGTGCCGCTTCTGCGTGATGTCGCGCAGGTACCAGTAGATCAGCCAGAGGCCGAGCACCAGCACGACCAGCACCCCCAGACTGACGTGAAAAACCCCGAGCAGCTCGGACATCCCTTCCTCCAGACGGTACAATTCGGCGCCTAGCATGCCGACCAGAAGCCGATATGTCCATCTCGTTCGATTACCCGCTCGCCGAAGAAATCACCCGTAACGTCGATGCCGCGCTGGCCGAGGATGTCGGCCCCGGCGACCTGACCGCCGCGCTGGTGCCCGGCGATCGTCGCGTCCGTGCCACCGTCATCTCGCGCGAAGCCGGCGTGCTGTGCGGCACGGCCTGGTTCGATGAATGCGTGCGCCGTCTCGATCCGGCGGCGACGGTGACCTGGCAGGCGGCGGACGGCGAACGCATCGTCGCCGACCAGTTGCTGTGCACCATCGACGGCAACGGCCGGGCATTGCTGACTGCCGAGCGCAGCGCGCTGAATTTCCTGCAACTGCTGTCGGCCGTGGCCAGCAAGGCGCGCCGCTACGCCGATACCATCGCCGGCACGCGGGCGCAGGTGGTCGATACCCGCAAGACCCTGCCCGGCCTGCGCGTCGCGCAGAAATATGCGGTACGGGCCGGTGGCGGCGGCAATCACCGCCTGGCGCTGTGGGACGCGATCCTGATCAAGGAAAACCACATCCATGCCGCCGGCGGCATTCCCCAGGCTTTCGCGGCGGCGCAACAAGTGGCTGCCACGGCGGTCGGCCGCTGCAAGTTCATCCAGGTCGAAGTCGAAAACCTCGACGAACTGCATCAGGCGCTCGATGCCGGTGCAACGATGATCCTGCTCGACAACTTCACGCCGGCACTGCTGCGCGACGCGGTGGCACTGAACGCCGGCCGGGCGATCCTCGAAGCCTCCGGCAACGTCAGCCTGGAAACGATCCGGAATATCGCCGAAACCGGTGTCGACCGCATCTCGGTCGGCGCGCTGACCAAGGACGTCAAGGCGCTCGATCTGTCGATGCGTTTCGTCGGCTGAGCCGGACTGCGCGAATACCCGCATTGTGCGAGCGGTTTTTTTGCCGGAAGATGCGCTCGCCAACGGGTGCAACAGCCCGGCCCGCCACACCAGCCCCGACTGAGCTTGCATGCATCTTTTCACGGAAGGATTCGATCGCCTCACCCACGCCTATGTGCAATTGCTGCGCGTGGCGTTCGCATTGTCGCCGTCGGTGGGGATCGGTTACCTGCTGTTTTTCCAGGATCCCGATCAGCACTACGCGAGCCTGGCCTTTCACGAATTGGCGATTGCCGTCGCGATCGTCACCAGCCTGTTCATCACCGTCGTCACCTGGCGTTGTTACCAGGCATCCGGCGAGCCGCTGCTGCGCTGGCTGACGCTGGCCTTTCTCGGCTTTTCGGTGATTTATGCGCCGCACGGGCTGTTTACCAGTCATGCCGCGCATCACCCGATCCTGTTCCTGATCTACGGACCGGTGTCGCGCATCGTCATGAATGCCTTCCTGCTGATCGGCATTCTGAGTTTTGGCGAAGCGGCGCATGCGCCGGCCGAACGGCGCAGCCGCCGCTTCTGGCTGGGCTGGCTGGCGGCCTTTCTCGTCCTCGACCTGGTACTTGGCGGGTTCGCCGTTTCACCCGCTGCGCAGGCGCTCGCGCTCAGGCAAGGGCTGGAATGGAGCGCCTTCGGCCTGGCCGTCGGCGGCCTGTTCCTGATGTGGCGGCGCAGCGCCGGCCTGCCGCTGTTTGCGATCTATGCGCTGTCGCTGGCGATGTTCGCCCAGTCTTCGCTGTCGTTCATCCTGTCCAGTGCCTGGAATCACCAGTGGTGGCTGGCCCACGCAATCAGCGCCGCCGGCTTCCTGCTGCTCAGCTATGGGGTGTTGCGCGCCTACCAGACGACGCGTTCGTTCAGCACCGTCTATAGCCAGGAAGTGATCATGCGCCAGCTGGAGAGCGCCAACGAACAGTTGACGCTGCTGGCCACCACCGACGTCCTGACCTCGACCGCCAACCGCCGGCACTTCCTCGAACGCGCCGCCAGCGAACTGGCGCGTTGCCGGCGAAATGCCACGGCAGTATCGCTGATCGTCATCGACTTGGACCATTTCAAGCGCGTCAACGATACCTGGGGGCACCAGGCCGGCGACGCGGTACTCGGCTTCGTCGCCCGCCAGATCGACGGCATGCTGCGCGGTTCCGACCTGCTGGGTCGGCTGGGCGGCGAGGAGTTCGCGGTGCTGCTGCCCGGTACGCAGCGCCAGGATGCGATCGTGACCGCCCGGCGCATCTGCGAGCATGTCGGCAACGAGGCGCTGATTTACGGCGATGTGTCGATCCGGGTCACGCTCAGCCTGGGGGTTGCCGAATTCCCGGCCAACGGCGAGACGCTCGATGCGATCTACGGCGAAGCCGACCGCCAGCTCTACGCCGCCAAGGCCGCCGGCCGCAACCGGGTGATGCCGTCCGCCTGACGCCTCAGGCCGGTTTCCTTGCGATCAGGTCGATCAGCGCCGAGCGGCCGACGTGGGCGCGCCCTTCGGCAATGCTGTCCTCGTGTTCGCGCAGGTGCTCGATCTGCCAGCCGGCAAAGGCCGTACGCAGCATTTCTGCCGTATACAGGTTGTCGACCGCAGCAGGCCCGCCGGTGCGCAATTCAAGCTGTTTCGGCGTATAGCCCTGAAGGAAGATCCGGCCACCCGGCCGAACGGCGGCCTGCAGCTTTCGGAACAGCCTATCCCGGTCATCCGGGCCGACGAACTGGATGAAGATGGCGACCGCCGCGTCGAAAGCCTCGACCGGCCATTGCCAGTCGAGAATGTCGGCCTGCACGAAGTCGACCGCGACATGCCGGCCATGCGCCAGCCGGGCGGCTTTCTGTAGCGCCACGGCGGAGATTTCGGTGGCCGTCACCGTACAGCCCTGCTCGGCCAGCCGCACCGAATTGCGCCCCTCGCCGTCAGCCACCGACAGCACCGTCATGCCGGCGCCGAAGCTGCTTTCCTGCGCCGCCAGGAACTGGTTGGGCGCGGTACCGAACAGGTAATCGTCGCCGGCATCGCGATAACGCGCCGACCAGAAGGCTTCGTGGTCCGAAGTGCTCATGTGCAGGATTCTCCAATGAAAAAGGGCAGCCTCGGCTGCCCTTTGAATAAGCATCGGCTTATATCATACCCGCTCGACAACGAACTGCTTGATCGCCGCGACGTCCGGATCCATCACCACGACGTGCTGTTCGAGCTTCTCGATGCCCTGCAGCTCGGCCGGGCGCACCGGCTCGGTGTTCAGCGCCTCGCGGATGGTTTCCTCGAACTTGGCCGGCTGGGCGGTCTCCAGCACGATCATGGTCTGGCCCGGCGTGCGGTTTTCCAACGCCACCTTGAGGCCGTCGGCGGTGTGCGTGTCGAGCATCACGCCGTATTTCTGCTGCGCCAGGAGGATCGTTGCCAGGCGGTCGGCGTGCGTGCTGCGGCCGGAAACGAAGGCGAATTTCGGCATGTTTTGCCAGTGGACCGTAGCCGACAGGTCGAAAGCCTCGCCCTTGTCTACCTTGGCCCACAGTTCGGCGACGACGGCCGGATCGCGGCCGACCAGATCGAACACGAAGCGCTCGAAGTTCGAGGCCTTGGAGATGTCCATCGACGGGCTGGACGTGACGTTGGTTTCCTTCGAGCTGCGCGGACGGTAGACGCCGGTCTTGAAGAATTCGTCGAGCACGTCGTTCTCGTTGGTCGCCAGCACCAGCTTGGCGATGGGCAGGCCCATCTGGCGGGCGATGTGGCCGGCGCAGATGTTGCCGAAGTTGCCCGAGGGCACGCAGAAAGCGACCTGCTCGTCGTTCGACTTGGTGGCCAGGAAATAGCCCTGGAAGTAATAAACGATCTGCGCCGCGACACGCGCCCAGTTGATCGAATTGACGGCGCCGATCTTGTACTGCTTCTTGAAGGCGGCGTCGTTGGAGACGGCCTTCACGATGTCCTGCGCGTCGTCGAACATGCCGCGCACGGCGATGTTGAAGATGTTGGCGTCGGTCAGCGAATACATCTGGGCGCGCTGGAAGGCGCTCATCTTGCCGTCCGGCGACAGCATGAAGACCTTGACGTTGTGCTTGCCGCGCATGGCGTACTCAGCCGCCGAGCCGGTGTCGCCGGAGGTGGCGCCGAGGATGTTGATCGATTCGCCGCGCTTGTCGAGGACGTATTCGAACAGGTTGCCGAGCAACTGCATGGCCATGTCCTTGAAGGCCAGCGTCGGGCCGTTCGACAGTTCCTGCGTGTAAAGGCCATCTTCGAGCTTGGTCAGCGGCGTGATCTCGGCCGCCTTGCCACCGTTGCGCGTGAAGCGGTAGACGTCGGCGGTGTAGGTCTTGGCGACCAGCGCCTTCAGATCGGCGGGCGGAATGTCGGTGATGAACTTCGACAGGATTTCATAGGCCAGGTCGGCGTAGGAGAGCTTGCGCCAGGCGTCGAGTTCGGCACGCGTGACCTGCGGATAGGTTTCCGGCAGATAGAGGCCGCCGTCCGGGGCCAGGCCGCCGAGGAGAATGTCGCAGAAAGCCTGGGGCGCGGACTGGCCGCGGGTCGAGATGTAGCGCATGGCGAAAGACCGGAAAGCGAAAAACCGCGATTTTACCGTGTCGACCGCGGCAAGCGCATGCCCTTCGCGATGCGCAGCACAAAGTCGAGCAGCGCCAGTGCCGTACACGCCAGGCCGGCGGCGTCGAAACCGGCGAGCATCAGGCCGCCGCCGCCGACGAAAAGCGCCGCCCGAACGCGCGCACCGCTCTTCAGCGAGGCGCGCAGCTTATCGCGTACCGGCAAGCCCGCTCCCGGCCAGCGCCACACCGGCAGCAGCTGACTCAGCGCACCGCTGACCAGCGGCAGCAGGAACAACATCGCCCACACCGCCAGCAGGCGTCGGCCGCCCTGCCCGTCCGCATGCAGCGGTGCAAGCAGCAGACAGAACAGCAATCCGAAACTGGCGAGCAGCAGCTTCAATGCCGCACCGTCGGCCAGACAGGCCCGGCCGTACTGCCGCAACCAGCGATACGGCAAGGTGGCGACGAACAGCGCCAGCAGCCCTCCGCTGGCGGCCGCCAGCCAGGGCGCAGCAGCGCTGCCGAAGGCGATCAGCACTACTGCCGCCAGCGCCGGCCACCAGGCCCGGCGCAACCACAACGCAACGCCCGGATCGGGCCGGTTGAGGGCCGTCGGCAACAGCAGCGGCAGGGTGCCGAGCGCTGCCAGGCCGATCAGCCCGAGCAGGTTCAGATGCAGATGGATCAGCCGCCACAGCGGCCAGCGCGCGCCGTCGAGCGCCATGCCGGCGGCAGCGGCCAGCGCCAGCAGCAACAGGGCCAGCGCCGCCGCGTACCAGCGCCAGCCGGGATGCGCCGGACCGAGCGCGCGACGGGCGCGGTCGACGATCCAGCCGAACAAAAATGCCGCCACCAGCCCGTCGACCGCAGCAGCCAGCGCGACGGTCGCATACGGCAGGCTGCCGAACAGCGTGACGACCAGCAGCCCGCCGGCCGCCTGGGCGATCAGCGGCAGGCGGCGGATGACGGCCGGCGCTTCGCCGCTGCGCGTCAGGACCGGTACGAAATGGATCATTGCGGCCATGATCAGCGGCAGGATGCCGATGGCCAGCGCGATATGCGCCACCGCCGCCGGCGTGCCGACGCCGGCCACGCTGCAGCCCAGCGTCGCCAGCAAGGCGGCGAGCGTGATGGCGACGACCGGCAGCATCGATCCGGGCCGCTTTCCGCCTCAGCCGACGACCGAGAAATCGATCACGATGGCGCCCGGTTCGCGCTGACGATAGACGATGCCCAGGCGCTCGCCGTAACGCTGGCCGAGTTGTGCCAGCAGCGGCAGCGGATCGTGGTCGTTGCAGAAGCGCATCGTCTCGCCCGGCATCAGCGAATCGAGCGCTCCGAAGATCGCCGCGTGGCGAAAGCGCTTGGCGACGCCGCGGGCGTCGAAGGGATAGAGGGCTTCGGGGGTCGGCTGGTCACATGCGTGCATCTTGTCTTCCTTGTCGAAAAGCCGCCGGAACGGACGGCAGGCGGATCATCGGCGGTTTCGCCCGGAAAAACCTTGATCTGCATCGCCATGGCCCCGCGATCCGCGGGGTTTCCGGCAATCACCGCCGCCGACTGTCGACGCCCAGCCACAGCCCGCTGCCGATGATCACCGCCATGCCGGCCAGCGACCAGCCGTCCGGCCAGTGGTCGAACACCAGACCGCCGAGCAGCGTCGCCCACAACAGCTGGACGTACAGGAAAGGCGACAGCAGCGATGCCGGCGCGTTGCGGAACGCATGGATCAGCAGGAAATGCCCGCAGCCGCCGAACAGGCCGAGCAGGCCGACCGCCAGCCATTGCAGCGGCGTCAGCCAGTGTTCCGGCCAGAACCACGGCAATCCGGCCGTGGCGCCGAGGGTGCCGAGCAGCGCGGTGTAGAACAACAGCGTCAGCGGCGGCGTGTGCGCTGCCAGTTGCCGGGTCAGCAACTGGTAGAGCGCGTAGCAGACGGCACCGCTCAGCGCCAGTTCGATGCCGGCCATCGACATGGCGCTGCCTGGCCGGGCGATGGCCAGAATGCCGGCAAAACCGGCCAGTGCCGCCAGCCAGCGGCCCAGCGACAGGCGTTCGCCGAGCCACGGCCCGGCCAGCAGCGCGACCAGCAGCGGCGACGTGAAAAACACCGCCGTCGTCTCGGCCACCGGCATTTTCGACAGCGCCAGGAAGCCGAAGCCGGTGCAGCCGAGCAGCATCAGGCCGCGCAGCACCTGCAGCGGCAATTGTCCGGCGCGGACCAGGCCGCGTCCGAGCCGTGGCCCGAGGACCAGCAGCATGACCAGCAAATGCGTGGTGTAGCGTCCCCAGACCAGCAGCGGCACCGGAATCTCGCGCGACAGCAGCTTGACCGAGCAGTCCAGCAAGGCAAACAGCAACACGGCCCCGAGCAGGTAGAGAATCGCCCTGCCCTGGCGGTTGTCGGCTGGCGTGGCGGCGTGCTCCGGCATTTTTGCGGTCAACTCAGGCGTCGACCGCAAAAGCCTCGCCGGAGGCGAGGAAATTGCCACCGGCCAGGTAATGGACGGTGCGCGAGGCGTCGTCCGGGAAATGCCAGCGGCCGTTCGAGAAAATATCGGCGTCGGCCCAGGCGGCGGTCACTTCGGCGACAAACAGGTCGTGCCGGGCATGATTGTCCGGCTCGTCGATGACACGGCAGGCCAGCCAGGCGGCACAGCCGGCGATCAGCGGCGCCGGCGCGGCCGGTTCGGCGATGACCGCCACGTCGCAAGCGGCGAACTTGTCGCCGTCGCGCCCGCTGACCGAGCCGACCGCCAGCACCTGGGCGGCGATACGTCGGCACGGAATATTCAGCACGAAGGCGCCGCTGGCATCGACCAGTTGGCGGGTGAACGACGTGGCGTCGATCACCACGGCGACTTTCGGCGGCGAGAAATCGACCGGCATGGTCCACGATGCCGCCATCACGTTGCGTCGCTCGCCGTGCGCGCTGGAAACCAGCGTCACCGGGCCGTGATTCATCAGCAGGTAAGCCTTGTCGAGCAGGACGGGCTGGCGGTTCATGGGTTTCCTTGCATGCAAAACGGGGGCCGAAGCCCCCGCGAATCCGGCTTGCGGTCGACCGGCATTTTCCGCGAAAAATCCCGTCGACCGCAGCCGTGTGTTATTGCAGCTCTTCCAGACGGATGCGCTTGACCTTGCCCTTTTGCGCGGCCAGCCCTTCGATCTTGGCAATCGCGGCGTCGGCGGCGCTTTCCTTGCAGACGTGGGTCAGGATGATGATGTCCGTCTCGCCCTCGCCCTCGCCCGGCTCGCGTTGCAGCATGGCATCGATGGAGATGCCCTGGTCGGCCAGGATGCGCGTGATGTCGGCCAGCACGCCCGGCTTGTCCTCGACGCGCAGGCGCAGGTAGTAGCCGGTCTCGATCTCGCTCATCGGCAGGATCGGCAGGTCGGACATGGCGTTCGGCTGGAAAGCCAGGTGCGGCACGCGGTGCGCGGCATCGGCGGTGGCCAGGCGAGCAACATCGACCAGATCGGCGATGACGGCCGACGCGGTCGGCTCGGCGCCGGCGCCCTTGCCGTAGTACATCGTCGCGCCCACGGCGTCGCCCTTGACCAGCACGGCATTCATGGCGCCCTCGACGTTGGCGATCAGGCGCTTGGCCGGGATCAGTGTCGGATGCACGCGCAGTTCGACGCCGTCGTCACGACGCTTGGCGATACCCAGCAGCTTGATGCGGTAGCCGAGCTGTTCAGCGTACTTGATGTCGGAGGCTTCCAGCTTGGTGATGCCTTCGACGTAGGCCTTGTCGAACTGCACCGGGATGCCGAAGGCGATGGCGGAGATCAGCGTCGCCTTGTGCGCGGCATCCACGCCTTCGATGTCGAAGGTCGGATCGGCCTCGGCGTAACCCAGGCGCTGGGCTTCGGCGAGGACGTCGGCGAAGGGCAGGCCCTTGTCGCGCATCTCGGAGAGGATGAAGTTGGTGGTGCCGTTGATGATGCCGGCGGCCCACTCGATGCGGTTGGCCGACAGGCCTTCGCGCAACGCCTTGATGATCGGGATGCCGCCGGCCACGGCCGCTTCGAAGGCGACCATGACGCCCTTGGCCTGCGCCGCCGCGAAAATCTCGGTGCCGTGCACGGCGAGCAGCGCCTTGTTGGCGGTAACCACATGCTTGCCGTTGGCGATGGACTGCATGACCACTTCCTTGGCCACGCCGTAGCCACCGATCAGTTCGACGATGACGTCGATTTCCGGGTCGTTCACCAGCGCGAAGGCGTCATCGGTGACGCGCGCGGCGCCGCCCGTGACCTGCTTGGCCAGTTCGACGTTCTTGTCGGCCACGGCGACGATCTGAATCGGCCGGCCGGCGCGGCGGGTAATTTCTTCCGCGTTACGCTGCAAAACGGTCCAGGTGCCACCGCCGACGGTGCCGATGCCGATAAGGCCAACATTGATGGGTTTCATCAGATTCATGCTCATGAAAAGGGCCGTGCGCTTGCCGGAGAAACGCGAACGGCGATTGGGAAAAGGGCTCAGGCGGTACCGTGCCGCTGACGATACAGAGCGAGGAATCCGGCCAGGCGGGAAATCGCCTCGCGCAGATCGTCCTCGTGGGGCAGGAAGACGATGCGGAAATGCTGGTTGTCCGGGTAGTTGAAACCCGAGCCCTGCACCAGCATCACCCTTGTTGCGCGCAGCACTTCCATGAAGAACTGGCGGTCGTCGGCAATCGGGTACATGGCCGGATCGAGCCGCGGGAACATGTACAGCGCGGCCTGCGGCTTGACGCAGGTGACGCCGGGAATCGCCGTGATCAGTTCGTAGGCCAGATCGCGCTGGCGGCACAGACGGCCGCCCGGACGGACCAGGTCGTTGATGCTCTGGTAGCCGCCGAGCGCGGTCTGGATCGCCCACTGGCCCGGCACGTTGGAGCCGAGCTTGAGGTTGGCGAGCATGTTCAGGCCTTCGATGTAATCGGCGGCGTCGGCCTTCGGCCCGGACAGCACCATCCAGCCGGCACGATAACCGCAGGAACGATAGGCCTTGGACAGCGAATTGAAGGTCAGCGTCAGCACGTCGGTGCTCAGGCTGGCCATCGAGGTGAATTTGACGCCGTCGTAGAGCACCTTGTCGTACACCTCGTCGACCAGCAGCACCAGGCTGTGCTCGCGGGCGATGGCGATGATCCCCTGGAGCAGCGATTCGGGATAGAGGACGCCGGTCGGATTGTTCGGATTGATGACGACGATGCCGCGTGTACGCGAGGTGATCTTGGCGCGGATGTCGTCGAGGTCGGGCAGCCAGCCGTTGTCCTCGTCGCAGCGGTAATGCACCGGCGAGCCGCCGGACAGCGAGGTGGCCGCCGTCCACAGCGGATAATCCGGCGTCGGCACGAGCAGTTCGTCGCCCTCGTTGAGCAGCGCATTGGTCGCCATCACGATCAGTTCGCTGGCGCCGTTGCCGAGGTAGATGTCGTCGAGCGTGACGCCTTCGATGCCCAGTTGCTGGGTGTAATGCATCACCGCCTTGCGCGCGGCGAAGATGCCCTTGCTGTCCGAATAACCGGCCGACGCGGGGAGATTGCGGATCATGTCCTGCTGGATCTCTTCGGGCGCATCGAAGCCGAACGGGGCCATGTTGCCGATGTTCAGCTTGATGATCTTCTGCCCTTCGTCCTCCATCTGCTTGGCGGCGTCCACGATGGGACCGCGCACATCGTAAAGAACGTTGGCGAGCTTGGCGGATTTCTTGATCGGCTTCATGGTGTGAAATGGTCCGTGTCTACGGCGAATCGGCCCAGCCGGGCCAAAGGTATAATCCTACTATCAACGCTTGGTGCACCGCAAAGTGAAACTCCACCTGTCCAATACTGCCGGCCTCAACCTGTTCACCGCCTACGGCGACGGTTATGTTGCGGTCAACCACCAGAAACACGAGAAAAACCTGATCCTGCTGCCGGAAAGCCTGATCGAGGCATGGACGACTGCCAGCGTCGACACGTTGCAGGAAAGCGACATGCAGCAACTGCTCGGGCTGGGCGTCGAGGTGATTCTGCTCGGCACCGGTCGCCGGCTGCGTTTTCCCGCCGGCCCGCTGATGCGCCCCTTCGCACCGGCCGGCATCGGCCTCGAAGTCATGGACCTGCAGGCCGCCTGCCGGACCTACAACATCCTCGCCGCCGAAGGCCGCAAGGTCGCCGCGGCGCTGTTGTTCGACTAATCCCGGTTCTTCCCGGCCGGCGCCCCTCGCCCCGCGTCCGACGATTCGTGCAACTCACTAACGCGGCGTCGCGTACAGACAGGGCTGCAACACCTCGGCCAGCCAGTTCATGAACAGCCGCACGCGCTTGGCCAGGTGGCGCCGGTTGCCGTAGAGCAGCGTCACCGGCAGCGCCGGCGGCCGATGCTCGGGCAGTATCTCGACCAGTTGGCCGCTCTCCAGCAACGGCTGCATGCCATGCACCGGCGCCTGGATAATCCCGAGCCCGGCCAGACAGGCGGCGCGATAGGCATCGGAATTATTCACCACCAGGCTGGCCGGCAGGCGCTGCACGCGCAGTTCGCCACTGGCCGGATCGATGTACTCGAAGCCGGCCGGCTTGTCGCCCAGCGTGCTGCTGTAATGGACGATGCGGTGGCCGGTCAGCGCCTCGGGCGACACCGGCACGCCGTGGCGGGCCAAGTAGGCCGGGCTGGCGCAGTTGCCCTGGCGGAAATAGCCGAGATGGCGGGCAACCAGCGAGGAATCGACCAGCGGCCCGACCCGTAGCACGCAGTCGAAACCTTCACCGATCAAGTCGACGCGACGGTCGGTGCTGCCCAGTTCGAGGGCGATGCCGGGATGCTGTTCGAGGAATTCCGGCAAGCGCGGCATCACCAGGTCGCGCGCCACCGCCAGCGGCAGATCGACGCGCAGGCGTCCGTGCACGCCCGTCTCGTCGTCGCGGAACATCTGGTCCAGCTCGTCCATGTCGGCCAGCAAGTCCTGGCAACGCGCCAGGAAAGCCTGACCGTCTGGCGTCAGCTGGACACGCCGCGTCGTCCGCTGCAACAGCCGCGCACCAACCCGGCTTTCCAGTTGCTGCACGGCCAGCGAGACCGATGCCTTGGGCACGCCAAGGCTGTCGGCGGCGCGGGTGAAGCTGGCCATCTCGGCCACCCGGACAAAAATCTGCATCGCATCGAGCGGGCTCATCGCGCACCTTTATCCAAAACGAGCGAACAGTCTAAACAAAATTCCACGATTTATTCGATGAAATGCCAGCAATAGACTGCCCCCATCATTCAAACCCCAAAAGGAGTGCACCATGACCCGCAAAATCGCCCTGATCACCGGCGGCAGCCGCGGCCTCGGCCGTAACGCCGCACTGAAGCTCGCCGCCCGCGGCGTCGACCTCGTCCTCACCTACCGCCAGCGCGGCGACGAAGCCGCCGAAACCGTCGCCGCCATCGTGGCGCTCGGCGCACGCGCCCTGGCGCTGCCGCTCGACGTCGGCGACAGCGCCAGCTTCGCCAACTTCGCCGAACGCCTGCAGGCCGGTCTGGACACCTGCTGGCAACGCCGCAACTTCGACTTCCTGGTGAACAACGCTGGCATCGGCATCCACGCCGCCTTCGCCGAAACCAGCGAAACGCAGTTCGACGAACTGATGAACATCCACCTCAAGGGCAGCTTCTTCCTGACCCAGCGCCTGCTGCCACTGCTCGCCGACGGCGGCGCCATCCTCAACATCTCCACCGGCCTGACCCGCTTCACCCAGCCCGGCTTTGCCGCCTACGCGGCGATGAAGGGCGGCGTCGAGGTGCTGACCCGCTACCTCGCCAGGGAACTCGGAGCGCGCGGCATCCGCGTCAACGTGCTGGCGCCCGGCGCCATCGAAACCGATTTCGGCGGTGGACAGGTCCGCGACAACCCGCAAATGAACGCCTACCTGGCCAGCCAGACCGCCCTCGGCCGCGTCGGCCGCCCGGACGACATCGGCAACGCCATCGCCCAGCTGCTCGCCGATGAAAGCGGCTGGATCAACGCCCAGCGCATCGAGGCTTCGGGCGGGATGTTCGTGTGAAAGAAAAAAGGCCGGGATCGCTCCCGGCCTTTTCATTTTTCCCGGAATCTGACGGTCGACCGTCAAATCCGGGCAATTTCCGTTCAGCCCTTCTTGTGCGTCGCCAGGCGCGTCCAGGTGTCCACCACCGTGTCCGGGTTCAGCGAGATCGAGCTGATGCCCTGATCCATCAGCCACTCGGCGAGGTCCGGGTGGTCCGACGGGCCCTGGCCGCAGATGCCGATGTATTTGCCGGCCTTGTTGGCGGCGGAGATAGCCATGGCCAGCAGCATCTTGACGGCCGGATCGCGCTCGTCGAACAGGTTGGCGACCAGGCCGGAGTCGCGGTCGAGACCGAGGCTGAGCTGGGTCAGGTCGTTGGAGCCGATCGAGAAGCCGTCGAAGATCTTGAGGAAATCGTCGGCGAGCAGTGCGTTCGACGGGATTTCACACATCATGATCAGCTTCAGTTCGTTCTCGCCCTGCTTCAGGCCGTGTTCGGCGAGCAGGTCGACGACCGCCTGGCCTTCGCCGACGGTGCGCACGAACGGCACCATCAGCTGGACGTTGGTCAGGCCCATCTCTTCGCGCACGCGCTTCATGGCGCGGCATTCCATCTCGAAGCAGTCGCGGAAGCTTTGCGCGATGTAGCGCGAGGCGCCGCGGAAGCCGAGCATCGGATTCTCTTCTTCCGGCTCGTACAGATCGCCGCCGAGCAGCTTGCGGTATTCGTTGGACTTGAAGTCGGAGAGGCGGACGATGACCGGGTTCGGCCAGAAAGCGGCGGCGATGGTCGACACACCCTCGACCAGCTTTTCGACGAAGAAGTCCTTCGGCGAGGCGTAGCCACGGGCACGGCGCTTGATCTCGTCGCGCTTCGAAGCCGGCAGGCGCTCGACGTCGAGGATGGCCTTCGGGTGGATGCCGATGACGTTATTGATGATGAACTCGACGCGGGCCAGACCGACGCCGGCGTTCGGCAGCTGGGCGAATTCGAAGGCCAGCTCCGGGTTGCCGACGTTCATCATGACCTTGACCGGGACGTCCGGCATCGCCGAGATGTCGCGGGTGGTGACTTCGAAGTCGAGGCGGCCGCGATAGACGTGGCCGGTATCGCCTTCCGTGCAGGAAACCGTCACGGTGTCGCCTTCGTTGAGCGTCTCGGTCGCGTCGCCGCAGCCGACGATGGCCGGAATGCCCAGTTCGCGGGCGATGATCGCGGCGTGGCAGGTACGGCCGCCACGGTTGGTGACGATGGCGGAAGCGCGCTTCATCACCGGTTCCCAGTTCGGGTCGGTCATGTCGGCGACGAGCACGTCACCCGGCTTGACCTGGTCCATTTCCTTCGGGTCCTTGACGATGCGCACCGGGCCGACGCCGATCTTCTGACCGATGGCACGACCGGAAGCGAGCACCTTGGAGAAGGACTTCAGCTTGAACTTTTCCTGCTTGCCGGCGGCCGCCTGCGACTGCACGGTTTCCGGGCGGGCCTGGAGGATGTAGAGCTTGCCGTCGACGCCGTCCTTGCCCCACTCGATGTCCATCGGACGACCGTAGTGCTTTTCGATGATCTGGGCGTAGCGGGCCAGTTCCATGACTTCTTCGTCGTTGATCGAGAACTGGTGGCGCAGGCTTTCTTCAACTTCCTCGGTGATCGTCGACTTGCCGGCGACCTTCTCGGCGGCGAAGGTCATCTTGATCATCTTCGAGCCGAGGTTGCGGCGGATCACCGCCTTCTTGCCCTGCTCCAGCATCGGCTTGTGCACGTAGAACTCGTCCGGATTGACGGCGCCCTGCACCACCGTTTCGCCGAGGCCGTAGGAAGACGTCACGAAGACGGCGTCGCGGAAACCGGATTCGGTATCGAGCGTGAACATCACGCCGGCGGCGCCCTTGTCCGAGCGGACCATGCGCTGGATGCCGGCCGACAGCGCGACGTCGGCGTGCACGAAGCCCTTGTGCACGCGGTAGGAGATGGCGCGGTCGTTGTACAGCGAGGCGAAGACTTCCTTGATCGCGTGCATGATGTTTTCCAGGCCGACGATGTTCAGGAAGGTTTCCTGCTGACCGGCGAAGGAGGCATCCGGCAGGTCTTCGGCGGTGGCCGAGGAGCGCACGGCGAAGGACATGTCGGCGTTGGATTCGGCGACCAGGCGCTGGTACTGCTCGGTGATGGCGATGGTCAGGTCCATCGGGAACGGCGTGTCGAGGATCCACTGGCGGATTTCGGCACCGGTCTTGACCAGGGCGTTGACGTCATCGACATCGAGCGCGTCGAGCGTGTCGTTGATCTTCTTATCGAGGCCGGACTGGGCCAGGAACTCGCGGTAGGCGTGCGCCGTCGTGGCGAAGCCACCCGGCACGCGGACGCCGGTGTCGGCGAGCTGCGAGATCATTTCGCCGAGCGACGAGTTCTTGCCGCCAACCTGGTCGACGTCGGTCATGCGCAGTTTTTCGAAGGGGATGACAAGGGCTTCCATCAGGGGTCCTTTCGGTGGGGTCGAAATTGAAAAAGAAAAACGGAAAAATCAGGAAGTCGAGAAATCGGTGTTCAGACGGCGTTCGGCGGTTTCGCGCCGGGCGACCGAACGCAGCGAATGCGCCAGCGTCTCGCGGACGAAGTCGATGTGCGTCTCGGCGGCAGCGCGCGCGGCCTGCGGACGATGTTCGACGATCGCGTTATGGATGGCCGTGTGCTGGCTCAGCAGCAGGTTGTCCGCCGCCGGCACGCTCTTCAGTTCGCCGAGGTTGAGGCGGATGTTGTCGTGCATCAGGCGCAGCAAGGCGGCCGACAGATGGCCGATCAGCACGTTGTGCGAGGCATCGCCGATTGCCTGATGGAAGGCGATGTCGGCGTCGGAGCGCTTTTCGGTGTCGTGGGTTTCAAAGGTGGTCTGCAAGGTCTTGAATGCCTGCGACAGGCGTTGCAGATCGGCATCGGTGGCCCGCTCGGCCGCCCACTCGGCCGCCTGCCCTTCCAGCATGCGGCGGAATTCCAGCATGTCCTCGCGCAAGTTCGGGTAGGAACCCATCATGTCCTGCCACGGGTCGAAGAAGCTTTTCTCCAGCGCGGCCGTCACATAGGTGCCACCGCCCTGGCGACTCTGCACCATGCCGCGCGAGGCCAGCTTCTGGATCGCCTCGCGCAGGCTGGGCCGCGAAACGCCGAGTTCGGTCGCCAGTTCGCGCTCGGGCGGCAGACGATCTCCCGGTTTCAAGGAACCTTCGAGAATCCGGCGTTCGAGCGTCGACGCAACGGCGTCGGAAATGCGCGGTACCTGCAGTCGGTTAGGCATTGGTATGACCAAATTGATTGGTAAGACCAGGCAATTCTAAAACACCGCCCGGGCTTTATGCAAGCCTAGGGATTTCCCTTGATTTATTGACCAAGTTTTGGATTTGCCGTAAATTTTCGCCTCGGTGAATATTGGTCTTACCAATGATCCAACAAAACAATCAGGAGACAAGATGCTTCCTTCCGTTGCTCGGCCGACCGACGTCTATTTTTTTGCCACCTGCGTGGTCGATCAGTTTTTCCCGACCGCCGGCATTGACGCCATCACCCTGCTCGAACGCCAGGGTATCCGCGTGCATTTCCCCGAAGATCAGACCTGTTGCGGTCAACCGGCCTACAGCAGCGGTTTTCCGGACGAGGCCCGCAAGGTCGCCGCGCGCCAGTTGACGCTGTTCCCGAACGACTGGCCGATCGTCGTGCCGTCCGGTTCCTGCGCCGGCATGATGAAACACCACTACCCGACCCTGTTCGCCGACGATCCGGTGCGCAAGCCGCTGGCCGAATCGCTGTCGTCGCGCGTCTGGGAACTGACCCGCTTCCTGGTCGATGTGCTGGCGTTCTCGCCGGAAGACTGCGGCACCGACTGCACGGTCGTCCTCCACACCTCCTGTTCGGCCCGTCGTGAAATGGGTGTGCATCTGAGCGGCCGCCAGTTGCTCGGCGGTTTGCGCCATGTCACCGTGGCCCAGCAGGATCACGAATCCGAATGCTGCGGTTTCGGTGGCACTTTCTCGGTCAAGCAGCCGGAAATTTCCGCGGCGATGGTCGAGGACAAGGTCAAGGCGCTCAAGGCGACCGGCGCCGAACGCGTGGTCAGCGCCGATTGCGGCTGTCTGCTCAACATCCTCGGCCACGCCGCCTGGCAGGACGAACAGGCGGGTCGCCCGCCCAGCCTGCCCGGCGAACACATTGCCAGCTTCCTGCTGCGCCGTACCGGGGGTGCGCAATGAGCGCGCGCGACCGCATCCTGGCCAAATTGCGCCGTAATGCGCCGTCGACCGCAACCCCGTTGCCCGATGTCGGCGCCTGGTTCGCCGATCATCGTCCGGTCGAGACGGCGGCCGACAAAGCCGCGCGCTTCCGCCACTTCATCGAACTGGCGCACGCCGAGGTTCATCCGGTCGACGCCGACAACTGGCTGGATACCTTGCACGGCGTCCTGAAAGCCCGCGGCATCGACAAGCTGCTGGTTGCCGAAGACACCGCACACGGCGACGCCGCACTCGATGCGCTGCCACCGCGCGGCATCGAATGCAGCGTCTACGACATGGCCATCGAAGCCTGGAAAACCGAGATGTTCACCGCCACACCGGCCAGCCTGACCGGCGCCCGCGCGGCGATTGCCGAGACCGGCACGCTGATCCTGTGGCCCGATCAACACGAGCCGCGGCTGATGTCGCTGGTACCGCCGGTTCATGTCGTGCTGCTCGATGCGACGAAGATCTACAACACCTTCTTCGAAGCGATGAGCCACGAAGGCTGGAAAGACGGCCTGCCGACCAATGCGCTGCTGATCTCCGGCCCGTCGAAGACGGCCGACATCCAGCAAACGCTGGCCTACGGCGCGCACGGGCCGAAGGAACTCATCGTGCTGATGCTGACCGCGAAGGAGGATGCGCAATGAGCGAACAGACCACCGAACATCCGTTGCATTTCCGCCCCGACGAAGCCTTCCGCGCCCGTGCCAAGGCGGTCGTCGACAGCCCCTTCCTGCGTCAGAGCTTCCGCGGCGCGATGGATTTCCTGATGAGCAAGCGCGCCGCCCAGTTCCCGGATGCCGACGAACTGGAAACCCTGCGCAGCCTCGGCGAACAGATCCGCCAGTACAACCTTTCCCGCCTGCCCGATCTGCTTTTGCAGCTGGAAACGCGGTTGACCGCAAATGGCGTCAAGGTGCATTGGGCCGAGACGCCGGACGACGCCAACGCGATCATCCTCGGCATCATCCAGGGCCACGGCGCGACCAAGATGGTCAAGGGCAAGTCGATGGTCAGCGAGGAAATCGAGCTCAACCACGCCGCCGAGGCGGCCGGCATCGAGGCGCTGGAATCCGACATGGGCGAGTACATCGTCCAGCTGGCCGGCGAAAAGCCGTCGCACATCATCATGCCGGCGATCCACAAGACCAAGGAAGAAATCGCCCGCCTGTTCGCCGAAAAGGTGCCCGGCGTCGATTACACCGACAACGTCGATGCGCTGATCCAGATCGGCCGCAACGTGCTGCGCCGCAAGTTCCTGGAAGCCGAGATCGGCCTTTCCGGCGTCAATTTCGCCGTCGCCGAGACCGGTACGCTATGCCTGGTCGAAAACGAAGGCAACGGCCGCATGTGCACGACGGCGCCCGGCATCCACATCGCCATCACCGGCATCGAGAAGATCGTCGAGAAGCTCGAGCACGTACCGCCGCTCTACTCGCTGCTGACCCGCTCGGCGACCGGCCAGAACATCTCGACCTACTTCAACATGATTTCCTCGCCGAGAAAACCCGGCGAGAAGGACGGCCCCGAGGAAGTGCACCTGGTGCTGCTCGACAACGGCCGCAGCCAGGCCTACGCCGACGAGCAGTTGCGCAAGACGCTGCAGTGCATCCGCTGCGGCGCCTGCATGAACCACTGCCCGGTCTACACCCGCATCGGCGGCCACGCCTACGGCACGACCTATCCCGGGCCGATCGGCAAGATCATTTCGCCGCACATGCTCGGGCTCGACGGCACGTCGGGACTGGTCACCGCCTCGTCGCTGTGCGGCGCCTGCGGTGAAGTCTGTCCGGTGAAGATTCCGATTCCCGAACTGCTGATCCGGCTGCGTAGCGAAGCCTTTGCCGAACCCCCGGGTCACGCCGGAAAGCCGTCGGCGATGCGCGACCAGGGCGCCGGCTACAGCCCGCTGCAAGCCGCCATCTGGCGTGGCTGGGCGGCGGTTTACAGCACGCCGGCGCTGTATCGCGCCGTCTCCTGGCTGGGCAGCCGCCTGCGCGCGCTGACACCGCGCCGCCAGGGCGGCTGGACCTCGGTCCGCACGCCCCTGCAACCGGCGCCGCAACGGCTGCGTGACCTGATGAAGCAGCGCCACTGATCCCTCCTTGCCCGATGCCGTCGATGGCGGCATCGGGTTTTTTTTGCCCTGACCCGACAACGCATCCGTTCGCCCTCTCAAGTCATCTATAAGACACATGAATGCACTGATCCCTACGCTTGAGGCTAGTCTGCCCGCCCGACAGGTCATCACCGACGATCTGCGCCGACTCGCCTACGGTACCGACGCCAGTTTCTACCGCCTGGTACCGCAGGCCATCGCCATCGTCGAAAACGAGGACGAGGTGCGCAAGGTGCTAGCCGCTGCACGGCAGCACGCCACGCCGGTGACATTCCGGGCAGCCGGCACCAGCTTGTCCGGACAGGCGCTGTCGGACGGCGTACTGGCGCTGATCGGCGAGGGTTTCGCCAGTTTCGAGCTGGCCGACGACGCCAGCCAGGTCCGCGTCGGCCCGGGCATGATCGGTGGCGAAGTCAATCGCCGGCTGGCGCCGTTCGGCCGCAAGATCGGGCCCGATCCGGCGTCGATCGGAGCGGCCAAGATCGGCGGCATCGCCGCCAACAACTCGTCGGGCATGTGTTGCGGCACCTCGCAGAACAGCTACAAGACACTGGCCGGAATGCGCGTCATGCTGGCCGACGGCACGCTGCTCGACACCGAGGATCCGGCAAGCATCGCCGCATTCAAGGCGACGCACGGCGAACTGCTCGACGAACTGGCGCGCATGGGCCGCGACACCCGCGCCGATGCGACGCTGGCCGAACGCATCCGGCACAAGTTCAAGATCAAGAACACGACCGGCTACAGCCTCAACGCACTGGTCGATTTCGAAGACCCGATCGACATTCTGGCGCACCTGATGATCGGCTCCGAAGGCACGCTCGGCTTCATTTCCCGGGTGACCTACCAGACCGTCGCCGAAGACCCGCACAAGGCCTCGGCGCTGGTCTTCTTCCACGATATCCGCAGCGCTTGCGAAGCGGTCATCCGCTTGAAGAACCTGCCGGCCGAGGTCGCCGTCAGCGCCGTGGAATTGCTCGACCGCCCGGCGCTGCGCTCGGTCGAGGACAAGCCCGGCCTGCCGCTGGTCATCCGCACGCTGGGCGATGACGCCGCTGCGCTGCTGATCGAGGTCCGGGCTGCTGCGGTCGACGGCCTGCAGACGCGGATTTCTGCCGCGCTCGGTACGCTCGACGGCATCGCCACCGTCGAACCGGCGATGTTCTCCAGCGATCCGGTGACCTGCGAGATGTACTGGAAGGTGCGCAAAGGCACCTTCCCGGCGGTCGGCGCAGTGCGCCGCACCGGCACCACGGTGCTGATCGAGGACGTTGCCTTCCCGATCGCCTCGCTGGCCGACGCCACGCTCGATCTGCAGGTATTGCTGAGAAAGCATGGTTACGACGAAGGCATCATCTTCGGCCACGCACTCGACGGCAACCTGCACTTCGTGATCACCCAGGATTTCGCCACGCCCAGCGAAATCGACCGCTACGCAAGGTTCATGGACGAACTGTGCGACATGGTGGTGAACAAGTACGACGGCTCGCTGAAGGCCGAGCACGGCACCGGCCGCAACATGGCGCCTTTCGTCGAACTCGAGTGGGGCAAGGCGGCAACCGACCTGATGCGGCGGATCAAGACGCTGTTCGATCCGGAAAACCGGCTCAACCCCGGCGTCATCATCAACGACGATCCGCAGGCCCACCTGGCCAACCTGAAACCGATGCCGGCGGCCGAGGACATCGTCGACCGCTGCATCGAATGCGGTTTCTGCGAGCCATTGTGCCCGTCACACCGGCTGACGCTCAGCCCGCGCCAGCGCATCACCAGCGTACGCGAACTGGCCCGGCGCACGGCGGCCGGCGAAACCCCCGGCACGCTGGCCGAGGATTACGCCTACATGGGCCTCGACACCTGCGCCGGCTGCGGCCTGTGCTCGACGGCCTGCCCGGTCGGCATCGATACCGGCGACCTGACGCGCCGCCTGCGCGGCCGTCGCCTGAGCGGCAGCGCCCGTGCGGTCCACACCTGGAGCGGCGAACATTTCGCCGGCTTCAGCAGCCTGGCCCGACTCGGGCTCAAGGCCGGACATGCCGTGGCGTCGGTGTTCGGCGACGGGCTGGTCGAGCGGGTGTCCGGCGGGGCCTGGCGCGCACCGATGCCGCAGGCCGGCAGCACACCGGCCCCCAGCGCCGCCCACGGCGATCCGGTGGTCTATTTTCCGACCTGCGCCGGCCGCATCTTCGGCCCGACGACGGCGGGCGAAGCGCCGCTCGGCGATGTCGTCCTGACGCTGCTCGAACGCGCCGGCTACGCGCCGATCCTGCCGGCAGACGTCGATACGCTGTGCTGCGGCCAGATGCTGGCCAGCAAGGGCATGGCCGACGAGGCCGAACGCATGGCGACGCGTCTCGAAGCGGCGCTGCTGAAGGCCTCGGACAACGGGCGCCTGCCGATCGTCATGGATGCCAGCGCCTGCTCGGCACGCATGCAGAAATTCATCGCCGGCCGGCTCAAGGTTTACGACTTCCACGAATTCGCCCACGACGCACTGCTGCCGCGCCTGGCCATCGTCAAGCAACGTGAGCCGGTCGCGCTGCACGTCAATTGCAGCGTCCGGCGCACCGGTGCCGACGGCAAGCTGCGTGCCCTGCTCAACGCCTGCGCAGAACAGGTCGTCGAACCCGGCGGCGTGACCTGCTGCGGCTTCGGCGGTGATCGCGGCTTTGCCGTACCGGAACTGAACCATCACGCGCTGCGCCACGTTCATGACGCGGACAACGAAGCGAAACTCGCCGGCTGTGCCTGCGGGGTATCCACCAATCGCACCTGCGAGATCGGCCTGACCGCCGAAACCGGCATCAGCTACCGCTCGGTCGCCTACCTGCTCGAAGCGTGCTCGCGCAAGGAGGAAAACATGGCCTGTTGAGGGGAGACCGGACGAAAAAAACGGCCGGCAGCGAGGTTCCAGCTCGCTGCCGGCCTTGAGACATCGCACGCAGGAGGCCGGCACAGTCAAAAAACACAGACGCCGGCCACTCAATTCGTTTTTGTTATAAGGATCATTGTATGACTTGGCAAATGAATGTCGATCCGTTCGACAACATCGGCCTCTCGGCGCTGGTCGCCGCGCTGCCGATTGCCTTCCTGTTCTGGGCGCTGGCCATCAAGCGCATGAAGGGGCACTTCGCCGCGCTCGGCGGTACCGCTCTGGCGGTGCTGATCGCCGTCACCGTCTACGGCATGCCGATCGACCTGGCCGCGCTGGCCACGCTGTACGGCGGCGCCTTCGGCCTGTTCCCGGTGTGCTGGATCGTCATCACCGCGCTGTTCATCTACAACATGTCGGTCAAGACCGGCCAGTTCGAGGTGATCAAGAACTCGCTGGCGTCGATTTCCGACGACCGTCGCCTGCAGGCGCTGCTGATTGCCTTCTCGTTCGGCGCCTTCATCGAAGGCGCGGCCGGTTTCGGTACGCCGGTGGCGATCACCGCGGCGATGCTCGCCGGCCTCGGCTTCAACCCGCTGTATGCCGCATCGATCTGCCTGATCGCCAACACCGCGCCGGTCGCCTGGGGCGCCATCGGCATTCCTATCGTGGTCGGCGGCCAGGTGGCCGGCATTCCCGACCTAGCGCTCAGCCAGATGGTCGGCCGCACGCTGCCTTTCCTCAGCTTCCTGGTGCCGCTCTACCTGGTGATCCTGATGTCCGGCTGGAAAAAGGGCCTGGAAGTCTGGCCGGCCTGCCTGGTCAGCGGCGGCTCGTTCGCCATCGCCCAGTATTTTTCGGCCAATTCGCCGTTGACCGCACCGCTGCTGCCCGACCTGATCGCCTCGATCACGTCGATCATCTGCACGGTCGCCTTCCTGAAGATCTGGCATCCGAAGGAAAGCTGGCACTTCCCGGATGAACCGAAGCGCGAAGGCAAGGCCGAACTGCGCTACTCCGGCGGCCAGATTTTCCGCGCCTGGGCACCGTTCATCATCCTGTCGCTGTTCGTCTGCGCCTGGGGCATCAAGCCGGTCAATCAGGCCCTCGACCAGATCACCAAGACCGTCTTCAACTTCGCCTTCCCGATTGCCGGTCTCGACCAGATGGTGATCGACCAGGCCGGCAAGGCCAAGGCTGCGGTGTACAAGTTCAACGTGCTGTCGGCAGCCGGTACCGCCATCCTGTTTGCCTGGTTCTTCTCCATCGTCGTCATGGGCGCCTCGCTGAAGACCGCCGGCGGCGTTGCCCGCGACACGCTGAACACGCTGAAATGGCCGATCGTGACGATCGCCACCATCCTCGGCTTCGCCTACATCATGAACTTCTCCGGCATGGCCATCACGCTGGGTTACGCGGTTGCCACCACCGGCGCCGCCTTCCCCTTCTTCGCCGCGCTGCTCGGCTGGCTGGGCGTGTTCATGACCGGTTCCGACACTTCGACCAACGCGCTGTTCGGCAAGCTGCAGGCCGTCACCGCCGAGAAGATCGGCATCGACCCGGTGATCACGATGTCCGCCAACACCTGCGGCGGCGTCTGCGGCAAGATGATCTCGCCGCAGTCGATCTCGGTCGCCACCGGCGCCACCGGCATGGTCGGCCGCGAATCGGAAATCTTCCGCTTCACGTTCAAGCACTCGATCGGCATGGCCATCGTCGTCGGCGGCATGCACATGCTGTGGGCCTATGTCTTCCCGGGCATGGTGCCGCATTACGTCAAGCCGGTGGCCGCCGCCGCTGCGGCAGCCGCCAATGCCGTGCAGGCCGCGATCAATCCGGAAGGCCTGATGTGGCTGGGCGTGTTCGTCGGTCTGGCCGCTTTCGTCACTTTCCTGTCGCGGGCGCTGGGTGCCAACCTGGCCGCGCCGGTGGAAGGCCACGACGAAGTGCATTTCCACTAAGCAATTCCGCCTGGCCGGTGGCTGAACGCCGCCGGCCGGCGATTTTCAACGCCAGGGCGTCGCCGCTTCCCGGCGCGATTCGGGCAAAAGGCTGCGGTCGACCGCAGCCTTTGCTCAAAAAGCGTCTTGCCCGACCGGTGCCCTTGCGTTGACAATCGTCCCCCGACCCCGATCCAGGAGCCCTGCATGTCCGACCTTCCGCTCGATACCGCCAAGGAAGAACCCCTGCGCAACGATATCCGCCTGCTCGGCCGCCTGCTCGGCGACACCGTACGCGAGCAGGAAGGCGATGCCGTTTTCGAGATCGTCGAGAAGGTCCGCCAGACGGCCATCCGTTTCGCCCGCGACGGCAACCCCGACAGCCGCGCCGAACTGGCCGCCCTGCTCGACCCGTTGCCGCGCGACACCACGCAGTCGGTGGTCCGTGCTTTTTCCTACTTCCTGCAACTGGCCAACATCGCCGAGGACGAACACCACATCCGCCGGCGCCGTGCGCACGATCTGGCCGGCTCGCCGCCGCGCGAAGGCAGCCTGATTTTTGCCCTCGATGCGCTGTCGACCGCAGGCGTGACGCCGGAAGCCCTGGCCGATTTCTTCGCCCACGCCCTGGTCGCGCCGGTGCTCACCGCGCACCCGACCGAAGTCCAGCGCCAGAGCCTGATCCGCAACCACCGCGACATCTCCCGTCTGCTCGACCAGCGCGAGCGCCAGCAGCTGACGCCCGAGGAAGATGCCGACAACAGCCTGGCGCTGGCCAACGCCATCCTCACGCTGTGGCAGTCGCGGATGCTGCGCCCGGTCCGCCTGAAAGTCATCGACGAGGTCAAGAACGGGATTTCCTACTTCCAGGAAACCTTCTTCACCGAACTGCCGCGCCTGTACATCCAGGCCACGCAACAACTGCAGAAGCGCCATCCGGAAACGGTCTGGGCACTGCCGCCGTTCTTCCGCGTCGGCTCATGGATCGGCGGCGACCGTGACGGCAACCCCTTCGTCACCGCCGATATCCTGCGCGAAGCCTTGCGCCTCCAGTCGGCCGCCGCGCTAACCCATTACCTCGACGAAGTGCATGCGCTGGGTGGCGAATTGCCGTTGTCCGACCTGCTCGTCCAGGTGACGCCGGAACTGGCCGCGCTGGCCGCGACATCGCCCGACCAGTCGCCGCAGCGGATCGATGAACCCTACCGGCGCGCGCTATCCGGCATCTACGCCCGTCTTGCCGCCACGGCGCGGGCCCTCGACCATGTCGAGCCGGTCCGTCACGAAATCGGCCAGGCCGACGCTTATGCCACGCCGGAAGCACTGCGTGCCGATCTCAAGGTGCTGGCCAATTCGCTCAAGCTGAACGGCGCCGCCAACCTGGCCGGCGGCCGCCTGCGCCGGCTGTTGCGCGCGGTACAGGTGTTCGGCTTCCACCTGGCGCCGATCGACCTGCGCCAGAACTCCGACGTTCATGCGCGCAGCGTCGCCGCCCTGCTGGCCGCTGCCGGGCGCTGCCCCGATTACGAAGCGCTGCCGGAAAACGAACGGATTGCGCTGTTGACCGCAGAAATCGCCACGCCGCGCCCGCTCTACTCGCCCTGGCTGACCTACGACGAGGAAACGCAGGGCGAACTGGCGATCTTCTTCGCCGCCCGCGAACTGCGCGAAAAATACGGCGAGGCCGCGCTGCCTAACTGCATCATCTCGAAGACCGACGGCGTTTCCGATCTTCTCGAACTGGCCCTGCTGCTCAAGGAAGCCGGCCTGCTGCTGCCCGGCGTCCAGCCGCGGCTGGACGTCAACATCATCCCGCTGTTCGAAACCATCGAAGATTTGCAGAAGAGCGCGGCGACGATGGACACCCTGTTCTCGCTGCCCTGCTACCGCGAACTGGTCGCCGGCCGTGCCGACGAACACGAGGTCATGCTCGGCTATTCGGACAGCAACAAGGACGGCGGCTTCCTGACCTCGGGCTGGGAACTGTACAAGGCCGAAATCGCGCTGACTGCCGTATTCCGCAAACACGGCGTGCGGCTGCGCCTGTTCCACGGGCGCGGCGGCTCGGTCGGCCGCGGTGGCGGCCCGTCCTACCACGCCATCCTGGCCCAGCCGGCCGGCGCCGTATCCGGCCAGATCCGGCTGACCGAACAGGGCGAAGTGATCTCGACCAAGTACGGCGCGCCGGATACCGGCCGCCGCAACCTCGAAGTGCTGCTCGCCGCGACGCTGGAAGCCAGCCTGACCGATCACGAGAACCGCGTCGAACCGGCCGAGCCCTTCCATCCGGTACTGGACGAACTGTCGGACCGTGCCTTCCGCGCCTACCGCGGCCTGGTGTATGAGACGGAAGGTTTCCGCACCTATTTCCGCCAATCGACGGTCGTTTCCGAAATCGCCGCCTTGAACATCGGCAGCCGCCCGGCCTCGCGCAAGGCTTCCGATCGCATCGAAGACCTGCGCGCCATTCCCTGGGTTTTCTCGTGGGCGCAATGCCGCCTGATGCTGCCCGGCTGGTATGGCTTCGGTTCTGCGGTCGACGGCTGGCTGGCCGAAAATCCCGACGGCCTCGCCACGTTGCGCCGGATGGTCCGGTCGTGGCCCTTCTTCCAGAGCCTGCTGTCGAACATGGACATGGTGCTGGCCAAGACCGATCTCGCCATCGCTTCGCGCTACGCCGAACTGGTGGCTGACACCACGCTGCGCGAACACATTTTCGGCCGCATCTGCGGCGAATGGGAACTCACCCGCCGTCACCTGCTGAACATCCTGGAGCGCGACGATTTCCTGGCCGACAACCCGATGCTGAAGCGTTCGCTGCAACTGCGCGCACCCTACATGGATCCGCTCAACCACCTGCAGGTCGAACTGCTCAAGCGGCACCGCGCCGGCGACACCGACGAACGCGTGGCCCGCGGCATCCACATCACGATCAACGGCATCGCCTCCGGCCTGCGCAACAGCGGCTAGCAAACGGTTAGAATCGCGCCCCATGACCCAACCGATCAAACGCACCGTCTTCTTCATTTCCGACGGCACCGGCCTGACCGCCGAAGCCCTTGGCCACAGCCTGCTGACGCAGTTCGAGGACGTCGAGTTCAAACAGGTCCGCATCCCCTTTCTCGACAGCGTCGAAAAAGCCCAGGAAGCGGTAGCCCGGATCAACGCCCAGGGCGAATCCGACGGCCTGCGGCCGATCGTGTTCACCACGCTGATCAACCTCGAACTGGCGGCCATCGTGCACCAGGCCGACGCCTTCAGCCTGTCCTATTTCGAAACCTTCCTGGCACCGCTGGAAGCCGAGCTGGGCATCAAGTCCAGCCATACCGTCGGCCGCTCGCACGGTACCGCCGACAGCTCCGACTACAAGAAGCGGATCGAGGCAATCAACTACACGCTGGCCCACGACGACGGAATCACCGACCGCGATCTCGAGGAAGCCGACATCATCCTGGTTGCCGTCTCGCGTTGCGGCAAGACGCCGACCTCGCTTTACCTGGCCATGCAGTTCGGTCTGAAGGTTGCCAACTTCCCGTTGATTCCCGAGGATTTCGACCGCGGCCGCCTGCCGAGCAGCCTGGAGCGCCACCGCCCGAAACTCTTCGGGCTGACCATCCAGGCCGAACGCCTGACGCAGATTCGCGAGGAAAGGCGTTCCGGCAGCAAATATGCTTCGCTGGCCAACTGCCGTTTCGAGATCGCCGAAGCAGAAAAGATGATGCGCCGCGAAGGCATCCGCTGGCTGGATTCCTCGACCAAATCGATCGAGGAAATTTCGGCGACCATCCTGCAGGAACTGGGCTTACGCTGAGCCCTCGGCCGAACAGCGGCGGCTCGCCGCCGCTGTTTCAGAATACAACCTGCTCCAGAACCGCTTCTTCATCAGCCAGGACGTCGTCGACCAATCCCTGGCTATTCCATTCAATTTCAAAGACTTCACCATCGACGGTTTCATACTTCCAGCGGGTTTCCTGGAGGGTCGCTGTCTGATCGGTCCGGGGATAACCGAGGGCAATCAATACCTGTTCCCGATTCATGCCCAGACTTACCTTGCCGGCACGAATGGCATCGCGAACGGCCGCCGGCTGTCGCTCGATATAGATTCCGGGATCGATCCCGCGCATCAGTTTTGCAAGATACGCCTGCTTGCTTTCCTGCTGACGACCGTAATCATGTCCGACCGTCATCGGGCGACCATCGATCAGCACGTGGATCCGATTACCCCCCTCCTCCGTGGGCAAAATACGGGCACCGGCCGGAATGAAGGGGAGTCCGACGAAATTGGAGTCACTGATCCACTGATCCTTGTAGCGCAAATTGCAGCCGGTATAGGACGACGCTGCCAATATTTCCTGGCGTGAGCGCTCGACTTCCCGATTGATTATTTTCTGGCCAATGATCTCCCCGGAATCGACGTCTTCCAGCCAGACTTCCTGATAGTAGGGTTCCAGCCTTCCGCGTACCTGATAAGTCCGGCCGACGCCAAGATCCACAACGATTTCACCCTCCGCCCGGTACGCAGTTTCCTTGCCCATACGAAGCAGCACCTCGATCGGCGCCGCAAAAAAATAGGTCGCCAGCAAGTGCAAGCGATGGCGACCAGCTGCCACCCGAATCTCATTGGACCGAGGAGTCATCCATAAACCTTGTCCCTCGCTTGCCGTGAGAGAACGCCTGGCGCTATTGTCTTCAATCTCGACACCATCGATTTTGGCAACGAGGAAGAAGGCTTTGCCGGATCTCAATGGTGAGGGGAAATCGTTTCCCGGGGAGGATTTGACGCCGGGAGCCAGACCGGAGTTCGAGAACGAATCGCGCAGCAGGGCACTGGGGGTTCCCGGTTTGACGAATTCCTGCGGAATGGCGCTACAGCCGGCCATGACGAGCAGAAAAGGCAAAAATCGTAGCACGCGAAGCTTCATGACCAGGGATTTAAATATAACCGCGCCATACTACTGCAAACGCTGTTGTTCGTCCCCGGGGCAGCGGGCTGGCCGGGAGAATATCGTCAGGTTTTTCGGCGCACTGCCTCGAACAGGCAGACCGCCGCCGCCGCAGAGACGTTGAGCGATTCGACGGCGCCCGACATGGGAATCCTGACCTTAAGATCGGCCAGGTCGATCAGCTCGCGGCGAACACCCTGGCCTTCGGCGCCGAACACCCAGGCCAGCGGCGTAGACCACACCGCGTCGTAAAGCGACACGGCGCCGTCGAGACAGGTGACGGCGACCGTTCCGGCGTAATTCTGGACGAAGGCTGGCAGGTCGACGTCTTCATGAACGTCCAGCACGAAATGCGCGCCCTGCCCGGCGCGCAGGACCCGCGGCGACCAGGCCGAGGCGCAGCCCGGCCCAAGCAGCGCCTGACGCACGCCGGCCGCCGCTGCAGTGCGCAGCAAGGTGCCAACGTTTCCCGGATCCTGGACCCCATCGAGCAAAATGCTGTCGATCCGGCCGTCGACCGCAAGTGGCGACGATGGCGTGGTCACCACCGCCAGCACGCCGCTCGGCGTATCGACCAGGCCCAGTTCACGCATCAACGGGTCGGTCAGCACGATGCCGTGGCGACCGGCAAGGTAATCGGCGATTTCGCCGCCCTTGATTGCCGATTCGCTGACCACCGGCGTGTCGACCAAACCGCGGGCCGCTTCCCAGGCTTTCAGCAGATGCAGGCCGTCGAGCACGGTCTGTCCGGCCTTGCGCCGCTCGCGCCCGGAGCTGGCCAGTTTTTTCAACTGTTTGTAGAAGGGATTGTCGCGCGACTGGATCGGCTTCATAGCAACGACAACTGGCGGGCGACCGGGCCGAAGCTGCGTCGATGCACCGGCGACGCTCCATGCGCTTCCAGCGCCGCCAGATGAGCGGGCGTCGGATAGCCCATATGCTCGGCGAAACCGTACTGCGGATAATGTTCGTGCAGCGCCAGCATGCCGGCATCGCGCGCGGTCTTGGCCAGAATCGAGGCGGCGGCGATCGAGGCAATCTTGCCATCGCCCTTGACCACGGCTTCGACCGGTAGGTCGAGATCCGGGCAGCGATTGCCGTCGACCAGCGCCGAGGTGGGCCGAACGGCCAGCCCGGCCACGGCGCGCTGCATCGCCAGCATGGTCGCCCAGAGGATGTTCAGGCGGTCGATTTCCTCGATGTTCGCCTCGGCGACACACCACGCCAGCGCACGTTCGCGGATCAGGACGGCCAAGGCTTCGCGTTTTTTTTCTGAGAGCTTTTTCGAGTCGTTCAGACCGTCGACCGGACGCGTCGGATCCAGGATCACCGCGGCGGCAACGACCGGCCCGGCCAGCGGCCCGCGCCCGGCTTCATCGATGCCGCAGACCAAACCGTCGGGAACGATCAGCGCAGGCATTCGACGACCGCCTGTGCCGCCTTGTCGGCATTGCCCTGGCGCAGGTTCATGTGCAGTTCGGTGAATGCTTCCTCGATGGCCTTGGCGCCTTCCTTGTCCTGGTAAAGCGCGACCAGCGCCTCGGCCAGTTTCTCCGGCGTTGCGTCGTCCTGCAGCAACTCCGGCACGACAAAGCGGCCGCACAGGATATTCGGCAAACCGACGTAAGGCAGGTAGCCCATGCGCTTCATCAGCCACGCCGACAGTCTGGCGATCTTGTAGGTAATGACCATCGGACGCTTGACCAGCGCGGTTTCCAACGTCGACGTACCACTCTTGACCAGGGCCACGTCGCAGGCGCCAAGCGCATCCTGGGCGTGCCCGAACAGCAGCCGGAACGGAATGTCGGCAGCCTGCTGCCGATAGATCGCCATTTCGAACTGCAGACGCGTCTCGCGCGTGGTCAGCGGCACGACAAAATGGGCGTCGGGAAGATGCCGTTCACGGATCAGGCGCGCCGTCTGCACGAACAGATCGGCCATCAGTGCCAGTTCGCCTTGCCGGCTGCCCGGCAGCATGGCGATGATCGGCAGATCGCGTGGCAACGACAGCTTCTCGCGCACCGCCTTGCGTTCGGTATGCAGCGGAATGCTGTCGGCCAGCGGATGGCCGACGTAGCTCACCGGAATACGGGCCTTTTCGTAGATCGGCGGTTCCATCGGAAACAGCGCCAGCACGCGGTCGACCGCACGCGCGATCTTCTTGATCCGGCCGCCGCGCCAGGCCCAGATCGAGGGACTGACATAATGCACGGTGCGAATGCCCTCGTGCTTGAGGTCGCGTTCGAGGCCGAGATTGAAATCCGGCGCATCGACGCCGATGAAGATATCCGGGCGCATTTCCAGCAGACGCCGTTTCAACTGGCGCCGGATGGCGTAAATCTCGCGGAAGTTCTTCAAGGCGTCGGCGTAGCCCATGACGGACAGCTTGTCCATCGGCCACCAGGCATCGAAGCCCTGCCCCGACATCTTGGGACCGCCGATGCCGTAAAAGGCAGCATCGGGGAAACGCTGTCGCAAAGCCGCGATCAACTGGCTGGCCAGCAGATCGCCGGAGGCTTCGCCAGCCACCAGGGCAATACGAAGCGGCGTGACCATCAGCGGATGATGCCGCGCTTCGATACGTCCAGAAAGTCGAGCATCGTCCGGATTTCGGGTACCGTCTCCGCCTGCTCGGTCAGCTTCGCCTTGGCTTCTTCAAGCATCAGCCCGGACTTGTACAGCGTACGATAGGCCCGCTTCAGGCCCTGAATGGTGTCGCTGGAGAAGCCGCGACGCTTCAGGCCTTCCACATGGATGCCATAGGGCTGCGCGGTATTGCCGGCCGCCATCAGGAACGGCGGGACATCCTGCAATACCAGCGACGAGGCCGCGGTGATCACATGTGCGCCGATCCGGCAGAACTGGTGGACCCCGGTGAACCCGCCGAAAATCACCCAGTCATCGACGATCACGTGTCCGGCCAGCGAAGCGCCGTTGGCGAAAATCGTCTTGTTGCCGACACGGCAGTCGTGGGCGATATGGACATAGGCCATCAGCCAGTTGTCGTCGCCGATGCTGGTCACGCCCTCGTCCTGGATGGTTCCCAGGTTGAAGGTGCAGAATTCGCGGATCGTGTTCCGGTCGCCAATCTCCAGACGGGTCGGCTCGCCTGCGTATTTCTTGTCCTGCGGTACCTCGCCCAGCGAGCAGAACTGGAAAATCTTGTTGTCGCGACCGATCCGGGTATGGCCGTTGATGACCACATGCGGGCCGATTTCCGTGTTATCGCCGATTTCGACGTTCGGGCCAACGATCGTATACGGCCCGATGCTGACATTGGCACCGATCTTCGCACCGGGATCGACGATGGCGGTGGGATGAATCATCTCAGACATCCTTCTTGGCGCAGATCAACTGGGCTTCGGCCGCCAGTTCACCATCGACGCGTGCTTCCGCCTTGAGCTTGAGCACGTTGCGCATCCAGCGCTCGATTTCGACGTGCAGGTGCAACTGGTCGCCCGGCATGACCTGACGCTTGAAGCGCGCGCCGTCGATACCGGCGAACATGAATAACGAATCCTGGGTCGGTTTTTCGCCGGCCGTCTTGAATGCCAGAATGCCGGCCGCCTGGGCCAGAGCCTCCATGATCAGTACGCCCGGCATCACCGGATGGTGCGGAAAGTGACCGGTGAAATGCGGTTCGTTGAAACTGACGTTCTTGTAGGCGTGAATGCGTTTGCCCAGTTCCATCGAGACGACCCGATCCACCAGCAGGAAGGGGTAACGGTGCGGGAGATGCTCCATGATCTCCTTGATTTCCATAGAATCAAGAGTTTGCGTCATTTTCTTTCAGTTTTTTCTCAAGTTCAGAAACCCGTTCGGCGAGATGGGAAAGGCGGCGGATGTGCGCCGCATTCCTGATCCACTCGTCGTGCTCGTCCAGCGGAAACACGCTGGTGTAATGCCCTGCCTTCCTGATGCTCTTCATGACCAGCGACCCGCCCGAGATCATCGTCCCGGCGGCCAGCGTAACATGGCCGGCAATCATCCCGGCACCGCCAACCACGCAGTGCTCCCCAAGTTCGACACTGCCGGCGATCCCGACACAACCGGCCAGGACGCTGTGATCGCCGATCCGACAGTTATGCGCAATCTGGACCAGATTGTCGATCTTGCAACCCTGACCGATCACCGTATCTTCGATTGCGCCACGGTCGACCGTCGTATTCGCACCAATTTCGACGTCATCGCCAATGACGACGGCGCCAACCTGCGGAATCTTGATCCATGCCTTGCCCTCCGGTGCGAAACCGAAGCCGTCAGCCCCGATCACGCTCCCCGAGTGAATGACGACCCGCTTGCCCAGCCGGCAGCCATGGTAGATCGTCACATTCGGATGAATCACACTGCCTTCGCCGATCTCCACCCCATCACCGATCACGGCACCCGCATGAATGACGACCCTGTCGCCCAGGCGGACATTCCGCCCGACAACGGCGTGCGGGCCGATCGCCACGCTGTCCGGCACGGCGGAATCAACGACCGCAGTAGCGTGCATGCCGGTAAAACCGGCTTCATCCGGGTAAAGCAATGCCGCAACGCGTGCGTAATAGACATAGGGATTGGCGGTGACAATACGCGGCCCGGCGAAGGCATCCGCTGCGTCCGGGGACAGGATGACTGCCGCAGCGCCGGTCGCCTGCAGTTGGCCCTTGTACTTCCGGTTGGCAAGAAAGCCAATATCGCCCTCTCCGGCCGTGGCCAGCGTGGCGATGCGACGGATTAGCGTTTCGCCGTCTCCAAGCACATCGCCGCCCAGGCGGGCGGCGATCTGTGCGAGCGAGAATGCCTGCTGCCCGGATACAGCCATCACTTGGCTTCGGACAGCGCCTTGATGACGCGTTCGGTAATGTCGAGGCGCGGGCTGACCCAGACGACGTCCTGCAGGATGAGGTCGTACTTGTCGCTTTCGGCAATCTGCTTGATGGCACGATTGGCCTTCTCGATGACGGCGGCATTTTCCTCGTTCTGGCGCAGGTTCAGGTCTTCACGGAATTCCCGTTGCCGGCGCTGGAATTCGCGCGACAATTCGCCGAACTCCTTTTCCTTCGAGCGACGCTCGTTTTCCGACATGGTCACGGCATTCTTTTCCAGATTTTCCTGCAGGCCCTGCAACTGCTTGGCCATGCGCTGCAGGTCCTGATCGCGCTTGGAAAACTCGCTTTCCAGCTTCTTGGCTGCCTTCTGGGCAGCCGGCGCATCGCGGAAGATACGCTGGGTATTCACATAGCCCACCTTCAGTTCGGCGGCCTGCACGGCCGACAGGCTCAGTGCGGACAACAAGGAAACGAGAACGAGCGATTTAACTTTCAAGGCGATACTCCTGATTAAAAGACGGTACCCAACTGGAACTGGAAGGACTCTGTCTTGTCGGTTTCCTTCTTGTTGAGCGGGAAGCCGATACTGAACTTGAGCGGACCGACCGGCGACAACCAGGCGGCAGAAATACCCGTCGAATACCTCAACTGCCCAAGATCCAGGGTTTCGCCGGACGCGTATACCTGCCCGGCATCAAAGAACAAGCCAATACGGGCTGCACTTTCCATTCCAGGCATGCCCCACAGCAACTCAGTGTTGGCAACGATACGTCTGTTACCGCCAACCCGGTACTCCGTACCAGTCACGGGATCCGGCTCAACTCGGCCAAGGCTGGATGTCTTGTAGCCACGAACCGAGGTGATGCCACCGGCAAAATAGTTTTTGAAGAACGGCAAATCCATATTGCCAATACCATTGCCGTAACCAACTTCACCGTTAAGCATCAAGGTGAACCGCTTGCTCAGCGGAATGTAATGCTGAAGCTGGTAATTTGCCTTGTAGTAAGTCAGGTCGCCACCGGGAATAGCCACCTCGATGCCGGCTTTCTGATAGGTGCCGCGGGTCGGGAAGAAATAGCTGTCCTTGCCGTCACTGACCCAGTTCACCGTGACCGGCAGTGAAAGATTGGTTTCGCCATAATCGCGAACATAGTTCTGATAGCGTGTCGGACTGGTCTGGTCGACAGAAATCGAGGTCGAGTCCACCGCCAGGCCTACGCTGATCGATTCTTTCTCGCCAATCGGAAAGCCCAGGCGGATACCGGCACCCGTAGACACGGACTTGTAGTAAGCGACCGCCAGATTCTGCGTATTGACGGTCCGCTGGTAGATGTCGAAGCCCTGGCTGACGCCGTCCGGTGTGAAGTACGGATTGGTGTAGGAAAAGGCGTAGGTCCGGTAACTTTTCGCCGAATTGACCTGGATCGAGACGTTATTGCCGCTTCCCAGGAAATTATTCTGGGAAATAGAACCTGACAGGATGAACTTGTCGGTACTGGAGGTACCGACACCAAGCATCAAATTGCCCGTCGGCTTTTCGACGACATTCAGATTGACATCGAGTTGATCCGACGTGCCAGGGACAGGCGGCGTCTCCACCGTGACTTCGCTGAAGAAGCCAAGGCGGTCAATACGCTGGCGCGAATTAGCGACCTTGTCGGCATCGTACCAACCGCCTTCCATCTGACGGATTTCGCGTCGAACGACCTCGTCCCGCGTTTTCGTGTTGCCGGTAACATTGACCCGCCGGACGTAAACCCGCTTGCCTGGATCAACGAACACGGTAAAAGCCACCAGATGCTTTTCCTTGTCGATTTCCGGTGCTGCATTGACGTTGGCGAAGGCGTAGCCTTCCTGCCCGAGGCGGTCGCTGATCGCCTTGGTGGAAGCGTTGAGGCGCTCGCGGGAAAAGACGTCGCCGGCACGTACCTGAACCAGCTTCTTCAGTTCGCTTTCCGGAATGTTGAAATCGCCGGCCAACTTGACTGACGAAACCTTGTAACGCTCACCCTCGGTAATGCCGACCGTGATGTACACGTCACGCTTGTCCGGAGAAATGGATACCTGGGTCGATTCGACATTGAACTCCAGATAACCCTGATCCAGATAGAAGGACTTGAGCTTTTCCAGATCACCGGAGAGCTTCTGGCGGGAATACTGATCGTTCTTCGTGTACCAGGTCAGCAAGCCGGGCGTCGTCAACTCGAAGCGCGACAACAATTCCTTTTCGGAAAAGGCCTTCGCGCCGACGATGTTGATCTGCTTGATTTTGGCGGCGTCGCCTTCCTCAATATTGAAATTGATGCCAACCCGGTTGCGCTCAAGCGGCGTGACGGTTGTCGTGATCGTTGCCGAATATTTACCGCGCGACAGATACTGCCGTTTCAGTTCCTGCTCGGCCTTGTCGAGCAGCGAACGGTCGAAGATGCGGCCTTCGGCGATGCCGGTTTCCTTGAGCGCCTTGAGGATGACGTCCTTGTCGAATTCTTTCAGGCCAACGAAATTCAGATTGGCGATTGCCGGCCGTTCCTGGACGACGACAACCATCACATCCTTTTCGACCTCGATCCGGACATCCTTGAAGAAACCGGTCGCAAACAGCGATTTGATGGACTGCGCCGCCTTGTCGTCGTTGAGGGTATCGCCGACCTTGACCGGCAGATAGCTGAACACCGTACCGGCTTCGGTACGCTGGATACCCTCGACGCGGATGTCCTTGACGGTAAACGGCTCGAACGCCATCACCGGCAGCGAAAACAGCCCGGTAATCAGGACGGACAACAAGGATTTCTTCATCGTTCAGCCGCCGAAAAGGCGATTCAAGTCATTAAAAAATGCAAAAGCCATCAGCACGAACAAGATGGACAGGCCGACCTGCTGGGCGACCGCCAAAGCCCGCTCTGAGAGCGGCTTGCGCCTGACGACTTCGATCATATGATACATCAAATGCCCGCCATCCAGCACCGGGATGGGAAGCAGGTTCAAGACCCCGAGACTGATGCTGACCAGCGCCATGAACTTGATGTAGTAGTCGATCCCCATGCGGGCCGACTGACCGGCGTAATCGGCAATCGTCACCGGACCGGAAAGGTTCTTCCAGGAAACTTCGCCAACCAGCATCTTGCCTAGCATGACCAGGCTGAAAACCGATTTGTCCCAGGTTTCGCGAAATGCCCTGACGCCCGCTTCAAAAAAGCTGTAACGAACGACGGTGCTGAATTCGCGACGGGGCATCTCCGACTCGGCCAGCGCAATACCGATACGACCGATACGCTGCCCGCGCTCGGAAATCGCATCGGGAACAACGTCGACCGCAAGACGCTGTCCAGCGCGATCGACGACCAGGGTCAGCGGGCGTTCCGCTGCCTGTCGAATGCCAAGCACCGCCTCGTGCCACCAGGCGACCGGCTTGCCATCGACTTCGACGATACGGTCTCCGCTCTGCAGGCCCGCCCGCGCGGCAGGGCCATCCGGCTCGACTTTTCCGATTTGCGCCGGCAACTGCGGACGATAGAAGCGCACCCCGAGCCGCTCCAGACCATCGCCCTCCCAACCCTCTTCAGCGACGGCATCGAGAAGCAGACGTCGCGCGGCCGGCTCGCCATTCTCGCCGACGATCTGCAGCTCGACGGCATCCCGGGATGCCGCCTTCTTCAGCAACAACCAACGAAAATCTTCCCAGGTCCGCACCGGCTCGCCATCGAGCGCACGCACCTGGTCGCCGTTGCGCAAACCGGCCATGGCCGCCGGGGACTGTGCCGGCGGGTCGCCGACGATGGGCAGCAGTTCGCTGCCGCCAACCATGAAGATGGCCCAGTAAAGGACGATAGCCAGCACAAAGTTGGCCAATGGCCCGGCAGCGACGATCAGGCTGCGCTTGCCGACGGACTGCCGGTTGAAGGCGCGGTATCGCTCCTCGACGGGCACTTCGCCCTCCTGCTCATCGAGCATCTTGACGTAACCGCCAAGCGGGAAGGCGCTGAGCGCCCATTCCGTGCCGTCGCGCCCCAGGCGTTTCTGCCAGACCACCGGTCCGAAACCGATCGAGAAGCGCAACACCTTGACGCCGCACCAACGCGCGGCCAGATAATGCCCGAACTCGTGAACAACGATCAGAACACCGAGGACGACGGCAAAAGCCGCCAGATAGAACGGCAGCTCGCTCACGCGAAAGCCGCCTCCGCAACCAGTTGCTCCGCCAGTCGACGAGCCGCTGCGTCCGCATCGACCACCTCGCCGAGCGAACTTTCCGGCAAGGCCGGCATGGCGCCGAGCACGGCTTCGTTGAGCCGGGCAATCCCCAGAAACGGCAGGCGTTCGGCCAGGAAGGCCGCAACCGCCACTTCGTTTGCCGCATTCAGGATGGCCGGCGCGGTTCCGCCTGCAGCGATGGCGTCATAGGCCAACTGCAGACAACGGAAACGCTCGAAGTCCGGTGCCTGAAAATCCAGGCGGCCGATCCTGAACAGGTCCAGCGCCTCGACGCCGGCGGCGATCCGCTCGGGCCAGGCCATGGCATAGGCGATCGGCGTGCGCATATCGGGATTGCCGAGTTGGGCGAGCACCGATCCGTCGCTGTATTGCACGGCAGAATGAACCACGCTCTGCGGATGAACGACCACCTGGATCAATTCGGGCGGTGCGTCAAACAACCAGCAGGCCTCGATCACCTCCAGCCCCTTGTTCATCATGGTCGCCGAATCGACCGAAATCTTGCGTCCCATGCTCCAGTTCGGATGGGCACAGGCCTGTGCCGGCGTTACCGACTGTAAATCGGCCAGCGAGGCATTGCGGAACGGACCACCGGAAGCGGTCAGCAGGATGCGTTGCACGCCGGCGGCCGTCAGCCCTCTGGAAAAATCGGCGGGCAAGGCCTGGAAAATCGCATTATGTTCGCTGTCAACCGGAAGCAATACGGCGCCATGGGCGCGTACTGCGCGCATGAAAAGTTCGCCAGCCATCACCAGCACTTCCTTGTTGGCGAGCAGGATACGCCGGCCGGACTCGGCCGCCGCCAAGGTCGGCGCCAGACCCGCGGCCCCGACGATCGCCGCCATCACCATGTCGGCTTCAGGCAGCGTTGCGGCGGCGACCAGCGCGGCTTCGCCATGCAGGACCTCGGTCTTGCTCCCCTGCTCACGCAACAGCCGGTTTGCCTCGGCCGCCGACCCGGCATCGCCGAGTACTGCCAGCAAGGGTGAAAACTCGAGGCAATCGGCGACCAGCCGCTCGATCTGGCGATGCGCCGTCAACGCGACAACCCGGTAACGATCCGGATGACGACGCACGACATCCAGCGTGGACTGCCCAATCGATCCGGAAGCACCCAGAATGGTGATGCCCTGGCGCCGGCTCATGCCAGCCACCCGAGCAGCAGCGCCAGCATCGGCAAAGCCGCCGTATGGCTGTCGATCCGGTCGAGCACCCCGCCGTGCCCGGGCAGTAGCTGACTGCTGTCCTTCAGCCCGACCTGGCGCTTGAGCATCGACTCGAACAGATCGCCCATGATCGACACCAGGGTCAGCAAAGGCATGACGACCATGAGAATGAGGATTCGCCCAGCATCGACACCGACCAATGCGATCTGGGATGAGACCGCCAGCACGGTGACCGTGGCCATGGCACCCCAGGCCCCTTCCCAGGTCTTGCCCGGGCTGATGTTGGGCGCCAGCTTGCGACGGCCAAAGGCGCGCCCGAAGAAATAAGCGGCGATATCGGCCAGCGCAACGAGCAGCAAGGCAGCGAATAGCCAGCCGGGCGAGTTTTCCCGCAAGGCAATCAAGGCATACCAGGTCGGCAAGAGGACGATCAACCCGACCGGCAGCATTCGCCAGGCGGACAGGCCCTGCCAGCGGTTACGCAGCCAGAACGGCACCAGACAGAGCCAGAATGCCGCGGAGAGCAACATCGAAAACAGACCGGCATCCGCCAGTTGACCGGGCGTCAGCCCCAGTATCGCAACCAGCAGCAGCAAGGCAACCAGCACGCCGAAGCCCCACTGGCCGACAACCGGAAAAGCAGCCAGCCGGGCGAATTCCCACGCGGCAACGGCGGTGATGGCAGCCGTCAGCAGCATCCAGGCTCGGGGATCGAGCAGGAAAATGGCGGGAATCAACAGTGCCGCGATGACCAGCGCGGTGATCACGCGCGTTCTAAGCATTCGGGGTGTCCGATAACTGCTCGCTGGTCCGTCCGAACCGGCGTTCGCGCTGCTGGTAGGAGGCAATGGCCTTGTCGAACTCGGTCGCGTTGAAATCCGGCCACAGCGTCGGCGTGAAATAAAACTCGGTATAAGCCAGTTGCCAGAGCAGGAAGTTGCTGATGCGCTCTTCGCCACCGGTGCGGATGAAGAGGTCCGGCTCGGGCGCGAAATGCATCGACAGACGGCTTTCAAGATCGGCTTCGGACCACCCGCCGGCCTGATCGGCTTTTTCCGTCGCCAGGCGGTTGACCGCCTGCATGATGTCCCAGCGACCGCCGTAGTTGGCGGCAATCGTCAGCTCGAGGGCGGTATTGCCGGCGGTCTGCGCTTCCGCCTGGCGGATCAGTTGCTGCAGCGGTTCGTCGAAACGCGCGAGATCGCCGATCACGCGCAACCGGACGCCGTTGCGATCGAGTTTTTCGACTTCCTGCTGCAGGGCCTTGACGAACAACTGCATCAGCAGGCTGACCTCTTCCTGCGGTCGACGCCAGTTTTCCGAGGAAAAGGCGAACAAGGTCAGGTAACGGATGCCGCGCTCCAGGCAGCTGCGCACCATCTCGCGAACCAGTTCGACGCCCTTGACGTGACCGGCCACCCGCGGCAGGAAGCGCTTCTTGGCCCAGCGCCCGTTGCCATCCATGATCACGGCGACGTGACGAGGCACCTCCGCCACAGACGGGACATCCCGCGTCGAACTCGAAAAGAGGGCCATTCAGGCGTTCTGCTGCGCCGGGGTCAGATCTGCATCAGCTCGGCCTCTTTGGCGGCGAGCATCTTGTCGACTTCGGCGACGTACTTGTCGGTCAGCTTCTGGATATCGTCCTGCGCCTTGCGCTCGGCATCCTCGGGGATCTCCCCCTTCTTCAGGGCATCCTTCAGGTGATTGTTGGCATCGCGACGAAGATTGCGGATCGCCACCTTGGCCCCCTCGCCTTCATTCTTGACGACCTTGATCATTTCCTTGCGCCGCTCTTCGGTCAGCGCCGGCATCGGCACGCGGATCAGGTCACCCTGGGTGGCCGGATTGAGGCCGAGATCGGAATCGCGAATGGCTTTCTCGACCTTCTGGACCATGTTCTTTTCCCAGGCCTGGACGCCCAGCGTACGGGCATCGACCAGGGTGATGTTGGCAACCTGATTTACCGGCACCGGCGAGCCGTAATAATCGACCATCACATGATCGAGCAGGCCGGTATGCGCGCGGCCGGTACGGACTTTCAGCAGGTCGTTCTTCAGGGCTTCCAAAGACTTCTGCATCTTGCCTTCGGCGCTCTTCTTGGTTTCGGCAATCATTTGTCTCTCCTCAGCAATAGACCAGCGTCCCCTCGTCCTCACCGCAGACCACGCGCTTCAGCGCGCCGGACTTGAAGATCGAGAAAACGTTGATCGGCAGTTTCTGATCGCGGCACAGCGCAAAAGCCGTCGCGTCCATGACCGCGAGATTCTTCGAGATCGCTTCGTTGAAGCTGATCTTGTCGTAGCGGGTTGCGGCGGGATCCTTTTTCGGATCGGCGGTATAGATACCGTCAACCTTGGTCGCCTTCAGCACGATCTCCGCGCCGATTTCCGAACCGCGCAGGGCTGCAGCGGTATCGGTGGTGAAGAAGGGGTTGCCGGTACCGGCACCGAAAATCACGATCTTGCCTTCTTCAAGGTAGCGGATGGCCTTGCCGCGGATGTACGGCTCGATCACCTGCTCGATATTCAGGGCCGACTGCACACGGGCATTCAGACCGCATTGACGCATTGCGTCGGATAGCGCCATGGCGTTCATCACCGTGGCCAGCATGCCCATGTAATCCGCAGTGGCGCGATCCATCCCGGTAGCCGTACCGGCCATGCCGCGGAAGATGTTGCCACCGCCGATCACGACGCCGATTTCCACACCCAGGTCGGCGACCGCCTTGATCTCCGCACAGATTCCCGCGATCACCTGCGGGTTGATCCCGTAGGCATCGCTGCCCATCAGGGCCTCGCCGGAGAGTTTGAGGAGGATGCGCTTGTACTTGGGTGCGGTCATCGGCTTTCCTTTCCAGGAATGTTTTTTATTTCTTGGCAGCAGCAGCGGCAGCCTGGGCGGCGACTTCGGCGGCGAAATCGTCAACCTTCTTTTCGATGCCTTCGCCGACGATGTACAGCGTGAAACCGGCAACGGAAGCGCCCTTGGCCTTCAGCAACTGCTCGATCGTCTGCTTGCCGTCTTCGGCCTTGACGAAAACCTGGCCGAGCAAGGTGACGTCCTTCAGGTACTTCTGCACGGTACCTTCGGCGATCTTTTCCAGCATCGCTTCCGGCTTGCCGGCTTCACGGGCCTTTTCAATGGCAACGCGGCGCTCGGTATCCAGCAGTTCAGCGGAAACGCCCGAGGCATCCAGCGACTTCGGCTTGGAAGCAGCGATATGCATCGCCAGATCCTTGCCCAGTTGCTCGTCGCCACCGACGACATCGACCAGAACGCCAACCTTGGCGCCACCGTGGATGTAGGAAACCAGCTTGCCTTGCGCGGCGCAACGGACGAAGCGACGGATCGTCATGTTCTCGCCGATCTTGCCAACCAGCGCCGAGCGGGTCGACTCGACCGTACCCTCGCCCATCGGCAGTTCGGACAACGCAGCGACATCAGCCGGGTTCTTGTCGGCGACCAGTGCGGCACAGCCGTTGGCCAGCGCGATGAATTCGTCGTTCTTGGCGACGAAGTCGGTTTCCGAATTGACTTCGATGATCGCGCCGGTCTTGCCGTCGGCTGAAATGCTGATCGCGACGATGCCTTCAGCGGCAACGCGGGCAGCGGCCTTGGAAGCCTTGTTGCCCAGCTTGACGCGAAGGATTTCCTCGGCCTTGGCCATGTCGCCGTCGGCTTCGGTCAGCGCCTTCTTGCATTCCATCATCGGGGCGTCGGTCTTGCCACGCAGTTCCGCCACCATGCTTGCGGTGATTGCCGCCATGTTCTTTCTCCTGAGCTTTTGAGACGGGCGGGAGCCTGAACTCCCGCCGTTACAACTAGATGATTACTCGGCTGCTTCTTCGACTTCGACGAATTCGTCGTCGCCGCCGGCAGCGACGATGTCGGCGACAACCTGGCTGCGACCTTCGAGGATCGCATCGGCCACACCGCGGGCGTACAGCTGGATGGCGCGCGAAGAGTCGTCGTTACCCGGAATGACGTAATCGACGCCGTCCGGAGAGTGGTTGGTATCGACCACGCCGATGACCGGAATACCCAGCTTCTGGGCTTCGGTGATGGCAATCTTGTGGTAGCCGACGTCGATGACGAAGATGGCGTCCGGCAGACCAGCCATGTCCTTGATGCCGCCGATCGACTTCTGCAGCTTTTCCAGTTCGCGACGGAAGGTCAGGGCTTCCTTCTTGGACATCTTTTCCAGGTCGCCGGCTTCGACGGCCAGTTCCATGTCCTTGAGACGCTTGATCGAGGTCTTGACCGTCTTGAAGTTGGTCAGCATGCCGCCCAGCCAGCGCTGGTCAACATACGGAGCACCGGCGCGCGCGGCTTCTTCGGCGAGGATTTCGCGAGCCTGGCGCTTGGTGCCGACAAACAGGATGTTGCCGCGATTGGCGGCCAGCTTCTTCACGAAAGCCATGGCTTCGTTGTACTTGGCCAGGGTCTTTTCGAGGTTGACGATGTGAATCTTGTTGCGGGCACCGAAGATGTACGGGGCCATCTTGGGGGACCAGAAACGGGTCTGGTGGCCGAAGTGGACACCGGCTTCCAGCATTTCGCGCATGGTAACGGACATTGCATAACTCCTATTAAGGGTTGAACCGCCATCCGCCGCCAACGTCCGACGCCTATTGCGACGAACACCCTTAATCGGCGGATGTGAGGATTTGACCGCCCGCAACACGCGGACAGCCGTTTTTTCCAGCCGGACAGGCCGGGAAAAACCTGCGGATTATAGCAGAATGGCCGATGAATAGAAGTCTCCGACGTATTTCCCGGGATCCCGCGGGGAACCCCGGAAGCCCCACGCGGACAAAGACCTGGCGAGGCAGACGAACCCGACGGTCTTTGCGTCGCCCCACCCCTTTCCTTTATCCTTGCTGCTTTGAAATCTCCCGAATCCCCATGAGCATCACGATCAAGACGGCCGAAGACGTTGCCAAAATGCGCATCGCCTGCCGGCTCGCTGCCGAAGTCCTCGACTACATCGAACCCTATGTCAAGGCCGGCGTCACCACCGAAGAGATCGACCGGCTCTGCCACGACTACATGGTCGATGTGCAGGGCTGCATCCCGGCACCGCTGAACTACGCGCCGTCGGGCTACGACCCTTATCCGAAATCGATCTGCACCTCGATCAACCAGCAGGTCTGCCATGGCGTGCCTAGCGACCGGGTGCTGAAGAACGGGGACATCATCAACCTCGACATCACGACGATCAAGGACGGCTACCACGGCGACACCAGCCGCATGTTCATCGTCGGCGAGGGCTCGATCCAGGCCAGGCGGCTGTGCGAGATCACTTTCGAATGCATGTGGCTGGGCATTTCGGTCGTTCGTCCGGGTGGCCATCTCGGCGATATCGGCGCGATCATCCAGAAGCATGCTGAGAAGAACGGCTATTCGGTGGTCCGCGAATTCTGCGGTCACGGTATCGGCAAGAAATTCCACGAAGACCCGCAGGTCCTGCACTACGGCAAGACCGGTACCGGTGTCCGTCTCGAGCCCGGCATGATCTTCACGATCGAGCCGATGATCAACGCCGGCAAGGCGGCGATCCGCGAGATGCCCGACGGCTGGACGATCGTCACCAAGGATCGCAGCCTGTCCGCGCAATGGGAACACACGGTGCTGGTCACCGAAACCGGTTACGAGGTACTGACGGTCTCCGACGGCAGCCGCCCGAAGCCCGACTGGATCACGCCGTGAGTGTCGATGTCGCGGCACTGCGGGCCGAGGTCAAGGCACGCCAGCTTGCCTTGCGCGAAGCCTACGAACGCGACGGCGACGCCCCTGCCCTGCTGCGCCAGCGCAGCGCCGATGTCGACGACATCCTGTGCCGCCTGTGGTCGGCGCTCGATTTCCCGACCTCGATCACGCTGGCCGCCGTCGGCGGCTACGGGCGCGGCGAACTCTACCCGGCGTCCGACATCGATCTGCTGATCCTGTTGCCGCAAGCCGCCAGCGCTGCAACCGAAGCCAAACTCGAACGCTTGGTCGGGCATTTCTGGGACATCGGTCTGGAAATCGGCCACAGCGTGCGCACCATCAGCGAATGCCTGAACGAAGCTGCCGCCGACATCACGGTGCAGACGGCGTTGCTGGAGGCCCGGCTGCTGACCGGCAGCGACAAGCTGTTCGCCACTTTCCGTCGGCGCCTGTTCGGCAACCTCGATCCGCTTACCTTCTACGAAGCCAAGCGCCTGGAGCAGCAGGAACGCTACCTGCGTTTCAACGAAACCCCTTACAGCCTGGAACCGAATTTCAAGGAAGCGCCCGGCGGCCTGCGCGACATCCAGGTCATTTTCTGGATCGCCAAGGCCGCCGGTTACGGTTCGACCTGGGAAGCGCTGGAAACCAGCGGCATCATGAGCCAGGAAGGCGTGACCTTCGGCAAGCAGTTCGAGCGCTACCTGCAGCACCTGCGCATCCGCCTGCATTTTCAGGTCGGCCGGCGCGAGGATCGCCTGCTCTTCGACTACCAGACCCTGCTGGCGCAGCGCTACGGGTTCACCGGCTGCGACGGAAAACGTCCGTCGGAGCAGTTGATGCAGGAGTACTACCTGAACGCCAAGGGCGTGACGCTGCTCAACACCATCGTGCTGCAGAACATGGGGGCAGCGCTGGCCCCCGAGGCCGAACAGGTGCCGCAACCGCTGGACGAGCATTTCCAGATGATCGGCAGCCTGCTCGACATCCGTGACGAACAGCTGTTCGAGCACCACCCGTCGCTGGTCTTCGATGCCTTCCTGATCATGCAGGAAAGTCACGAACTGCAAGGGATGACGGCGCGCACGCTGCGTGCACTGTGGATCGCCGCCGACACGATGACCCAGTCGTTCCGCGACGATCCGGCCAACCGCGCGATGTTCCTGCGCCTGCTGCAGAGCGAGCGCGGCATCGTTCACGAATGCCGGCGGATGAACCAGCTCGGCATCCTCGGCGCCTACCTGCCCGCCTTCGGCCGCATCGTCGGCCAGATGCAGCACGACCTTTTCCACGTCTATACGGTCGACCAGCACATCCTTCAGGTTTTGCGCAACCTGCGCCGCTTCACGATGAGCGAATTCGCCCACGAGTACCCGCTGTGCTCGCGCATCATCAACGAATTCGGCGACCCCTGGCTGCTCTACGTCGCATCGCTGTTCCACGACATCGCCAAGGGGCGCGGCGGCGACCATTCCGAACTGGGTACGGTCGACGCCCGGGAATTCTGCGAAAACCACGGGTTGACCGCAGCCGACACCGAACTGATCGTCTGGCTGGTCAAAAACCACCTGACGATGTCGCAGGTTGCCCAGAAGGAAGACCTCACCGACCCGCAGGTCATCGGCAAATTCGCCGCCCTGGTCGGCGACGTCCGCCACCTGCAGGCGCTCTACCTGCTGACTCATGCCGACATCCGCGGCACCAGCCCCAAGGTCTGGAACCAGTGGAAAGGCAAGCTGCTGGCCGACCTCTACTTCCAGACGCTGCATTTCCTCAGCCAGGACGAAGCCCCGCAGGCGCACGGCATCATCGCCGAACGGCAGGCCGAGGCGATGCGCCTGCTGCGCTTCTTCGCGCTGTCGGATACCGTTCACGAACGCCTGTGGAAGCAGCTCGACACGGTCTATTTCCTGCGCCATTCGGCCGAGGAAATCGCCTGGCACACACGTTCGCTGCACTACCGCATCTTCAACAACCAGCCGGTCGTCCGCGCCCGCTTGTGGCAGGAAGGCGTCGGCCTGCAGGTGATGGTCTACACGCAGGACCAGCCCGACCTGTTTGCCCGTATCGTCGGCTTCTTTGCCCGCGCCGGCTACAGCATCGTCGATGCCAAGATCCACACCACGGCGCACGGCTACGCGCTCGACAGCTTCGTGCTGCTCGACATCGAAAACCGCGACAACGCACGCGACATGCTGCCCTTCATCGAGCATGAACTGGAGGAACGGCTGATCCGCCAGTCGCCGCCGGAAGCCCCGTCGTCCGGCCGCCTGTCGCGGCAGGTGAAGCATTTCCCGATCAAGCCGGAAGTCAGCATCCGGGGCGACGAAAAGGGCGCTCATTTCATCCTGACCCTGACCGCCGCCGACCGTCCCGGGATGCTCTACACGGTCGCCAACACGCTGACCCAGCACGGTGCCAACCTGCATACCGCCAAGATCACCACGCTGGGCGAGCGGGCCGAGGACGTCTTCCTGATCAGCGGCGGCGACCTGCGCGACACCGCCAATCGCATCCGGCTCGAAACCGAGCTGATGGAGCGTCTGAAGATCTGATGCTGCGGCCTGCCGCCGAAACGGCGGGCCGCACGGTCAGACCGACAAGCCGAGCGGCTGGCAGGCCTGCGGGCAGCCGACCACCGTTTCGATGATCGCCCGCACGCGGCCCATCGACTCCTGCAGCACCGTTTCCAGACTGGCGAACTGGATGCCGTGCAGGCTGCTGCCCCGCCCGGCCGCATGGTTGGCGACCAGGCTGATCGCCGCATAGGGAATGTTCAGTTCGCGCGCCAGCACCGCTTCCGGCATGCCGGTCATGCCGACGATGTCGGCCCCGTCGCGCGCCAGCCGGTTGATCTCGGCGGCCGTTTCCAGCCGCGGCCCCTGCGTTGCCGCGTAGACGGCATTTTCCTTGATGTCGATCGACAACTGCCGGGCCGCTTCGAGGATGCGGGCGCGCAGCGCGCCATCGTAGGGCTCGGTGAAATCGACGTGGGTTACCGGCTTGCCGGGACCTTCGAAAAAGGTCGACGGGCGGCCCCAGGTGTAATCGATGATCTGGTCCGGCACCACCAGCACGCCGGGTCCCAGGTCGGCACGGATGCCGCCGACCGAAGCCACCGAAATGATGCCGCTGACGCCGTGTTGATGCAGCGCCCACAGGTTGGCGCGGTAATTGACCATGTGCGGCGCGATGGTGTGACCGTAGCCATGCCTGGGCAGGAAAACCGCCGGCTGATCGCAGATGCGGCCGAAGACCAGCGCGCCGGAAGGTTCGCCAAAGGGGGTGCGCACCACTTCGCGGTGCGAGACGTCGAGATTGGACAGCGTGGTCAGTCCGCTGCCGCCGATGATGGCCAGCATGTTCAGTATCTCCTGTGCGCCAGCAGCGAGGCCAGCACGGGTGCGACGCTCTTCAGCGCCGGGTGGTTCGATCCGGGACGCCGCAGGTCGACGACCTTGTCGTCCAGCTTGCGGTACAGCGCATCGCTGCGCGTCGCCGAAAACGGCAGGTCGCGCAGCGTCTTGTCCAGATGGTAGCGGACCAGCGTATCGCGGCCGATATCCTTGGCCTGCCAGGGAATCGCCGTGCGGTCGACGAAATGCACTTGGCCGATGCCGGGCAACGAGGCGGCCAGCTCGGCGACCGCACGATGCACCTTCTCGCGATAGGCGGCCACAGCGTTGCCGCCATCGGACCCGCCGGCACCGGTGGTTTCGGCTGGCGCACCCATCAGCCAGCAAACCGCGGCATCCGGCGCGAACGCCTGAATTTCCGCGTGCTGCGCTGCATTCAGCGCGCCCACGTCGGCACACAGCGTGGCAACGCCCTGCCCGGCCCTTTCGCGTGCCGCCGCCAGGCATTCGGGCAAGGTATCGACGACGAGCACCGTACAGCCGCGGTCGACCAGCGCCTGCGTGCCAAAACCCGGTCCGCAGCCGATTTCCAGCACGCGCCGGCCGGCGACCTGCGCGGCCATCCAGGCATAATCGCCGTGCCGTGCGTAGGCGTCGCCCTCGTTCTGCCAGTAGGCGAGAAAATCGGCGACCGTCCGACCGCTCACGCGCTTTCCTTCTTCGCGTAGATCGCCGGCAGGTTGCGCCAGGCGCCGCCGGCATCCATGCCGCAGCCGAACACGAAACGGTCGGGCACGCTCAGGCCGACGAAATCGGCGGCAATCGGCTTCGGGCGGCCGTGCGCCTTGTCGGCCAGAACCGCCACCAGCACTTCGCTGGCGCCTTGCTGCAGCAGACTGTGGCGAACGGCGGCCAGCGTGATGCCTTCATCGAGAATGTCGTCAACCACCAGCACCGTGCGCCCCTTCACCGACTTCCAGGGGGCCGCACGCCAGGCCAGCTTGCCGCCCTCGTTTTCGGCGCCGTAGCGCGTCGCGTGCAGGTAGTCGAAATCGAGCGGAAATTGCAGCCGGGTGAGCAGTTGACCGCAGAACACCACGCCGCCGGTCATCACGCACAGCACCAGCGGATAAGCTTCGGTCAGCCGCGCGCAGATTTCGTCGCCGACGCGGTCGACCGCCGCCTGGACGGTTTTTTCGTCGAAGATCACTTCGGCATCGGCCCGCATGGCCAGCGCTTCGAGTCGATCCATCATGCCTCCAGCGATTTCAGGTAAGCGTCGAAATCGGCGCCGATTTCGGGATGGCGACGGCCAAAGGTAACCATCGCCTGCAGGTAGCCGAGCTTGGAACCGCAATCGTAGCGCGTGCCGTCGTAGCGATAGGCCAGCACCTGCTCCTCGGCGAGCAGCGAGGCGATGCCGTCGGTCAGCTGGATTTCGCCGCCGGAACCGGGCTTGATCGTCTCCAGGTGATGGAAGATGCGCGGCGTCAGGATGTAGCGGCCGACCACGGCCAGCGTGGACGGCGCCTCTTCCGGCTTCGGCTTTTCGACGATGGCGTTGACCTGCTCCAGCCGCTCGGCCACCGAACGGGCATCGACGATGCCGTAGCTGCGCGTGTCGGCGCGCGGCACGTCCTGCACGCCGAGCACCGAACAGCGGTAGTAATCGTAGGTGTCGGCCATCTGCTTCATCACCGGCGTCGTGCCGTCGAGCAGATCGTCGGCCAGGATCACCGCGAACGGCTCATCGCCGATCACCGGCTTGGCGCAGAGCACCGCGTGGCCGAGACCAAGGGCTTCAGGCTGACGGATGTAGATGCAGTTGATGCTCTTCGGAATCATGTTCTGCACGAATTCCAGCATCTGCTGCTTGCCGCGCGCCGCGAGCTCGCTTTCCAGCTCGTAGGCCTTGTCGAAATGATCCTCGATCGCCCGCTTCGAACGACCGGTGACGAAAACCATCTCGGTGATGCCGGCCGCCACCGCTTCCTCGACCGCGTACTGGATCAGCGGCTTGTCGACGATCGGCAGCATTTCCTTCGGGCTGGCCTTGGTCGCCGGCAGGAAACGCGTCCCCATGCCGGCAACCGGGAAAACGGCTTTCCTGACTTTTTTCATTTCATACTCCCTTGAAAGCCGTTTTCAGCGCAGGCTAACCCGGCATAGCCGGTGTTAAGCCATGCTTTGGCATGGCGGCCACCACCAAACACCGCTTTCCTGACTTTTTTCATGTATTACTCCCTGTATTCAGCATTTCGAGCAGCATCGCCTCGTCGATCACCGCGACGCCCAGTTCGACCGCCTTGTCGAGTTTGGAGCCGGCTTCTTCGCCGGCCACCACGAAATCGGTTTTCTTCGACACCGAGCCGGACACCTTGCCGCCGGCGGCGAGGATCATGTCGCGAGCGTCGTCGCGCTTCAACGTCGGCAGCGTGCCGGTCAGCACGAAGGTTTTGCCGGTGACGGCGGAATCCTGCGTTGGCGGCAGGTCGACCGCCGCCGGCAAGGCGGCCAGCAGTTCGTTGCGACGCATGGCCACGCCGGCCAGCAGACCGCGCATGCCCGGCCGTTGCAGCCAGTCGAGCAAGGCATCGATGACCTCGCCCGGCAAGCCGGCCGACGACAGCGTTGCGGCATCGACCGTGCCGTTGGCCAGCGCGGCGCCGTCGGCAACGCCGGCCAGCTGGCGGGCACGGACCGGCGTCAATTTCGGCACGCCGAGCGCGGCGTACAGTTCGACCCAGTTCAGCCGCTCGGCCAGCGCCGGATTCGGCGCATGCTCGTCGGCCGGCTGGACGCCGGCGGCCAGCAGCGCATCGACGGCGGCAACGTTGCGTTCCTCGGCAAAGAAATCGGCAATGGCCGCCGCCACCGTCGTGCCGATGTCCGGCAGCACGGCGAGCAGCGGCGCCGGCGCGCGACGCACGCGCTCGATGCTGCCCAGCCAGTCGGCCAGCGTTCTTGCGGTCGACTCGCCAACATGACGAATTCCCAGGGCGAACAGCAGCCGCGCCAGGCTCGGCTGCCGGCTGGCCTCGATCCCGGCCAGCAGGTTCTCGGCCCAGCGCGTGGGAATCTTGCCGGCTTTCGCCGTTTCGGGCGTCACGCCGTCCTTTTCGTCGGCACGCCGCTTCATCGCCAGCAGATCGTCGAGCTGCAACTTGTACAGGTCGGCGACGCCATGCACGTAATCGAATTCGACCAGACGCTCGACGAAACGCTCGCCCAGTCCTTCGATGTCCATCATCCGCCGGCCGGCAAAGTGCAGGATCGCCTGCGTGCGCTGCGCGCGGCACGAAAAACCGCCGGAACAGCGGATGATCGCCTCACCCTCCTCGCGCACCGTATGTGCGCCGCACACCGGGCAGGCATCGGGCATGGCGAACGGCACGGCGTCGGCCGGCCGACGTTCGGCGACGACGCCGAGGACTTCCGGAATGACGTCGCCGGCCCGCCGGACGATCACCGTGTCGCCGACGCACAGGCCGCCCTTGCGCTCGACCTCGTCGGCGTTGTGCAGCGTCGCGTTGGTCACCGTGACGCCGCCGACGAACACCGGCTGCAAGCGCGCCACCGGCGTCAGCGCGCCGGTGCGGCCGACCTGGATGTCGATCGCCTCGACCACGGTCAACGCTTCCTGCGGCGGATATTTGTGCGCCACCGCCCAGCGCGGCTCGCGCGAGCGGAAGCCGAGACGGCGCTGCAAGGCCAGGTCGTTGACCTTGTACACCACGCCGTCGATGTCGAACGGCAGGCTGTCGCGCAGCTCGGCAATCCGTCGATGGAAACCGGCCAGCGCCTCGCCGCCCGACAGCACGGCACGATGTTCGCAGACCGGCAGGCCGAAAGCAGCCAGCGCATCGAGGATGCCGGCGTGGGTTTTCGGCAAATCCCAGCCGTCTACCGCGCCCAGCCCGTAGGCGAAGAAACACAGCGGCCGGCTGGCGGCAATCGCTGGGTCGAGCTGGCGGATGCTGCCGGCAGCGGCGTTGCGCGGATTGACCAGGGTCTTTTCGCCGCGCGCGGCAGCCGCCGCGTTGTATTTCTCCAGATCGTCGCGCCGCATGTACACCTCGCCGCGCACTTCGAGCAGCGGCGGGATGTCGGCGGCGTCGCCGGTCAGGCGCAGCGGAATCTGGCGCAGCGTGCGCAGGTTCTGCGTGACGTCCTCGCCGGTCGTGCCGTCGCCGCGCGTCGCCCCGCGCACCAGCACACCGTGCTCGTAGCGCAGGCTGATCGCCAGGCCGTCGAATTTCAGCTCGGCGGCGTAGTCGACCGCAGCCGCGTCGGCCGCCAGTTCCAGTTCGCGCCGGATACGCGCATCGAAGTTGAGCGCCCCGCTCGGCCCGGTATCGGTTTCGGTCTGGATCGACAGCATCGGCAGGTCGTGACGTACCGGCGCGAATTGCGCCAGCGGCCGGCCGCCGACCCGGCGCGTCGGCGAATCCGCGGTCGACAGTTCGGGATGCGCGGTTTCCAGATCGGCCAGCTCGCGGAACAGCCGGTCGTATTCGGCATCCGGCACCAGCGGTTCGTCGAGGACGTAGTACGCGTGATCGTAACGCGCCAGTTCGGCGCGCAGCCAGGCGGCGCGGCCGGCAAGCGGCGAATCGGCCATCACGAGAACAGGCGCAGGGCTTGCGGCGAACCGGCCGGCAGGCCGAAGGACTGCATCGTGGCCTGCGGCTTGCCGATGAATTCGCGGCGGATGTGGTCGAGCTGCGCTTCGCCGAGCGGCTGGCGGTTGTCGTCGACCAGCGCGCCGTTCAGCGTCTCGGCGAAACGCCGGGCCAGTTCGGCCATCTGCTGGAAGACGCGTTCGCCGTGATCGACGCGCGGCACGTCGAGCAGGAAGGTCAGCCCGTGCGTGCTCAGCGAACGCAGGCTATCCGGCGAGAACTGCGTGCTCTCGTAGTTCTGCAGGCAGAACTGGGCGCGGCCGGCATCGTCGTGCCGGGTGAACAGGCCGTCCAGACCCAGCGTCATGCCGGCGGCCTCGGCCAGCGCGCGGATCTTGGTGCCGGGGAAGGCGGTGCCGCGACTGACCAGATTTAGGCCGATTTCCAGGTCGACCGCAGCACAGAAACGGTCGATCTCGGCCGCCTGGTCGAGTACCCGCGACGGCGGCATGTCGGCCACCGCGGTCAGTTCGTCGGCCAGCGCCTGCATGGCCCCGGTGAAGGTGGCAAGATCGCCGCCCGATACCGGTCCCAGCCGGTTCACCAGTTGCAGGCCGACGCGCAGCCGGCGCACCGGCAGTTCGCTGTCCGAGCGCAGACGCTCCCATTCGCGCGTCTTCTCGTTGAAGCCGATCCAATGCACCGGCTTGTGCAGGCGTTGCAGCGTATCGCGTTGCGACTGCACGATCTGGCGCGCCGGTACCGCTTCGACCAGTTCCATGGCGACGATGAATTCGAGACGCGGGTCGAGCAGTTCGCTGGGCACGTCGCCGGCCGGCACGTCGATATGGATTTCCTCGACCGCCGTCGCGCGGACGGGCGGCGGCGCAACGGGTGCCGGTTCGGCGGCGGGCGTTTCGACTACGGGCGGGACGACCGCAACCGGCTCGGGTTCGGGCACAGGTTCGGGTTCGGGCGCCGGCAGGTCGGCATAGACCGGCGGCGGGATTTCCGCTTCGACGACCTCGTCGACCGCAGGCGGTTCGGCGAACATCGGTTCCTGCCGCTCGACCGCCGTTTCCCAGGGCGCCGCCGGCGTTTCGTCGGCCGGCGGCAGCACCGGCTCGGGCGCCGGCTGGCGCTGGCTGCGTTCGAGCAGCACATCGTCGTGCTGCGGTTTGAGAACGGACTCCGCCACCTTGCGATGCCGGTATTCCTGCCATTTGTTGTAGCCGACCACGCCCGCCACCGCGGCGGCGGCGAGGCCGATCATTCCCAGTTGAAGCTCGGTCATTTAAGCCGCATCCCTCATCTTCAAGGCTTCTTCGATATCCACTTCGACCACGCGCGACACGCCGCTCTCCTGCATCGTCACGCCGACCAGCTGCTCGGCCATTTCCATGGCGATTTTATTATGGGAAATGAACAGGAACTGCGTGGCACCGGACATTTTCTTGACCATACCGCAGAAACGCTCGGTATTGCTATCGTCGAGCGGCGCATCGACCTCGTCGAGCAGGCAGAACGGGGCCGGATTGAGCTGGAACATCGAGAAGACCAGCGCGATCGCGGTCAACGCCTTCTCGCCGCCGGACAGCAGGTGGATGGTCGAATTCTTCTTGCCCGGCGGCTGCGCGATCACCTGGACGCCGGCGTCGAGGATTTCCTCGCCGGTCATCACCAGCTCGGCACGGCCGCCGCCGAACAGTTCCGGGAAAAGCTTGCCGAAATGGCCGTTGACCGTATCGAAGGTGTTCTGCAGCAGGTCGCGGGTTTCGCGGTCGATGCGGCGGATGGCGTTTTCCAGCGTTTCCATCGCCTCGGTCAGGTCGGCCGCCTGCATGTCGAGGTAGCCCTTGCGCTCGCTCGCCGTCTCCAGTTCCTGCAGCGCCGCCAGGTTGACCGCGCCGAGTTCGGCGATGGCGTTGGTCAGCCGGGTGATTTCGCCCTGCAGCGACGACGGGCGCAGCGCGTTGCCCGAGGCTTCGCCGATCAGCGGCAGCAGCGCCGCTTCGTCGGCGCCGGCTTCGAGCAGTTGCATGGCGAACTGCTCGGCGTTGAGCGCCGCCGCCTGCTCCTTCAGCTTGAGATCGCCGATCCGCGCACGCAGCGGTTCCAGGCCCTGCTCGATCTTCAGTCGTTGCTCTTCGAAGGCGCGTAAGGCCTGGGTGGCTTCTTCCAGCGCATCGCGCTTGCCGGCCAGCGCCTTTTCCGCCACCTGGCGGGCTTCCAGCGCCTGCTGCAGCTGTTCTTCCATGACATCGGCCGGCGCCGCCTGAACCTGCTCGGCGCAGGCCAGACGGTCGCGTTCGATGCGGCCGAGTTCGCGCTGGGCCACCGCTTGCTGCGCGAAGATGTCCTGCAACCGGCTTTCGGCCTCGCGGGCGGCAAACTGCGCCTCGCGCAGCGCACGATCGAAGTCGGCATTCTTCTCGCGTTCGGCACGCACCGCCCGCTCGCACTCGTCGAGCCGCGACTGGGCGCCGGAGACCAGCACGCGGATGCGGTTCAGGCCGTCGCGAATCTCGGCGATGCGCTCGTCGGCGGCCATGTCGCGCTCGCGCTCGGCTTCTTCTTCCTCGGTCAGTTCGGCCAGTTGCTCGGCGACGCGTTCCTTCTGTTCGTTGTAGCGGGCCAGCGCCTGGCTCAGCTTCAATACTTCGACCTGCACGGCATGCACGCGCTGTTGGCGGTCATTGACGTACTGGCGCGTCTCGTCAAGTTCTTCCTGCTTGTCGGCGTATTGCTCGTCGAACAGCGCCAGCTGCTCGCGCAGCGTTTCGGCCTTTTCCTCGGCCAGTGCGACACCGTCGGCCAGCGCCTCGATCTCGCGCTGGCGCTCGAGCAGGCCGTGCTCGCCCTGGTCCGGCGCGAAGAAGGTGATGCCGGCGCGGGTCAGCAGATCGCCGCCGCGGGTGACGATGACGCTGCCGGCCGCCAGCGTCTGGCGCTGGGCCAGTGCGTCGGCCAGGGTCTCGGCGGTAAGTACCGGCGCGAGCCAGTCGGCGAGCGCGCCGCGAACCGCCGGATCGTCGGCGCGCACGCGGTCGGCCAGACGGTTTTGTGCGGTCGACGGGCCGTCGACCGCACAATCGCCGAGAAGCACCGACAGCCGGGCCGCCGGGCGGTCGTGCAGCCATTCGGCAAGCTTGCCGGGATCGTCGCAGGCAATCGCCGACAAGCGTTCGCGCAGCACCGCTTCGACGGCCGTTTCCCAGCCGGCGTCGACATGGATTTTCTGCCACAGCGCCGGCGCCGTCGCCAGACCGTGGCGTTGCAGCCAGGCCGGCAGTTCGCCGCTGCCGGCGGTCTTCGCCTGCATCTGTTCGAGCGCTGCGCGGCGCGCCTGGGCCGCGGCCAGCTCGCGTTCCAGGCGCTGCAGTTCGCCCTGCACCGTCCGTCGCCGCGTATCGAGCTGCGGGATTTCTTCCTGCAGTTGCTGCAGATGTTCCTGGTCGCCGGCCAGTTCCTCGCGCAGCAATTCGAGTTCTTCTTCCTTCTCGGCCAGCGCGAGTTCGTCCGGCGCCTCGCCGAAGGTTTCGTCGCGCAGCCGCTCGCGGCGCTGGGCAATCGCCTGCAGCGCGCGCTGGGCGTGCGACTTGTTGGTCAGCTCCACTTCCAGCTTCTGCTCGCCGTTGGTCGACCGGGCCTTCAGCCGTTGCAGTTCGTCGAGCGCCTGCGCATGGTCTTCCTCGACCTGCGGCGCCAGATCCATCTGGGCGTGCAGCCTTTCCTCGGCTTCGTCGACGCGCAAACGGGTCAGTTCCCGCGTTTCTTCCCATTGTTCGCGGTCGACCGCAAGTTTTTCGGCATTTTGCGTCCAGTGCGCCAGTTCGTCTTCCAGCTGGACCAGCCGCGCTTCCAGCTGACTGCGCGATTCGCGGCGATGGCGGATTTCGGCTTCCAGCCGGGCGACTTCGGCGTTGGCCGCATACATGTCGCTCTGCGCGGCATGCAATGCGTCGCCGGCGGCGAAATGCGCCTCGCGGGTTTCCTCGGCGCGCGCTTCGGTTTCGCGCAGCGCAGCACTCTGCGCTTCCAGATCGGTCGTCGCCTTGCCGACTTCCAGCGCCAGCCGCTGACGTTCGGCCTCGGCTTCGCGCTTCCTGAGCAGCCACAGCAACTGTTGCTTCTGCACCAGTTGTTCGTTGAGCGCGTGGTAGCGGCGGGCGACCTCGGCCTGCGATGCCAGCCGCTCGATCTGGTGGCCGAGTTCTTCGCGGATGTCCTCGACGCGCAGCAGGTTTTCCCGCGTGTCTTCCAGTCGTCCCTGGGTTTCCTTGCGCCGCTCCTTGTAGCGGGTGACGCCGGCGGCTTCCTCGAGGAAGACGCGCAGGTCGTCCGGCTTGGCCTCGATGATGCGCGAGATCATCCCCTGGCCGATGATCGCGTAGGCGCGAGGCCCCAGCCCGGTACCGAGGAAGAGATCGGTGATGTCCTTGCGCCGGACTTTGAGGTTGTTGATGAAATAATCCGACTGGCCCTGCCGCGTCAGCACCCGCTTGACCGACAGCTCGGCGTACTGCGACCACTGGCCCATGGCCCGGCCGAGCGAGTTGTCGAAGATCAGCTCGACCGAGGCGCGCGACACCGGCTTGCGGTTGGTCGAGCCGTTGAAGATGACGTCCATCATCGACTCGCCGCGCAGTTCCGAGGCTTTCGACTCGCCGAGCACCCAGCGCACCGCGTCCATGATGTTTGACTTGCCGCAGCCGTTCGGACCGACGACGCCGACCAGCTGCCCGGGCAGGGACACCTGGGTCGGATCGACGAAGGACTTGAAGCCGGCGAGTTTGAGTTTGGTCAGACGCATGCGCGAATCGGGGCGAGGTTCCGGCCGATGCCGGAAGAATGGGGGCGAATGATAGCATCGCCGCCCCGGCGCGCCGCCTTCTCGCCGGCCGGACGCCGTCGTCAGGCAGGGCAACGGATGGGAAACGGTGGCATCGGCGACTCCCGCGCAAGGCAAACGCCGACGATCACCGTGCGGACGCTCAGCCGACAGCTTCCTGCGTCTGCGCGTAGCGCCCGGCGATCAATTGCTCGACCTGGCGGGTCAGCGCATGACCGTCAAAACGACTGGCCAGCTCGCGCGCCGCGGTCATGAATTCGGATTCGGAAAAACCGGCGGCGTCGGCCATCTGCAGCCACAGCGAACGCGTCGCCAGCGGTTTGAACGACGGCATCTCCAGTCCGGCCGCCTGCCAGCGCTCCGACCAGCTGTCGAGCGGGGTCTCTGGCCCCTTGCCGGCCTCCGTCTTGGTGTCGGCCGGCGGCGCCAACGTCGGATCGTCACGAACCAGCGCCGCCATCGCATTGGCAACATCGAACTCGTGCTGAGCGTCGGCCTCGCTGGCCATCGGCGTTTGCCAACCCTGCATCTGGACGCGCATCGACAGGTTGAGCAGCAGGTTGTAGCGGGCCGATGCGGTTTCGTCCATGTTCGCGTGGCCGCCTGCCGACAGGCTGCGCATCTCGGCGCGGAAATCGTCGAGCAGCGCCTGGCTTTCCGGCTGCAGCGGCAGCCCGAGCGGACCTTCGGCACCGAGCGCGCCGGATTCGCGGATCGCGGCCAGCCGGGACCGCGCTTCGCTCAACACATCCTCGGAGAAATCCTTGTCGAACCAGTCACGGACCGACTGCGGCAAAGCCATGCCGGCGGATTTTGCCGCTGCCTCGGCTTTCTGGGCCGCCATCGCCGCCGCCGACAGACTAACTTTGCTGCTCGCAGCGGCGCTTGCGGTAGCGGCCACCGGCGTTTCCGGCACAGTACCGCGGGCTGTCGCGAGATAGGAGACCAGTCCTTGGGTACCGCCAAGCGGATTGATCGAAAGCATGCCGAGCTCACTGTGGTAAATGACGAGGCCCGTTCCACGCAAAGCGCATGCCACCCAAAACTTGCTCAATGAAGTGATGCACCAGCGGCATCGACAGCCCCGCCGTCTCCCCGCCGTCTCCCCGCCGTCTCCCCGCCGACCTATTCCCGGGGATCGCGCCGGCGGTCGAGCCGGCCCGGCGGATTTCGGCGATAATCGCGGCTTTCGACCGTACTGTCCGTAGCCCCGTGAATCCCCATCTCGCCCAACTCCAGCCCTACCCCTTCGAAAAACTGCGCGCGCTGTTTGCCGGCGTGACGCCGAATCCGGATTACGCGGAGATCAAGCTGTCGATCGGCGAGCCGCAGCACGCCACCCCGCCGTTCATCATGGAAGCGCTGCAGCACAACCTGATCGGCCTGGCCAATTACCCGACGACACTGGGCATCCCGGCGCTGCGCCATGCCATCGGCGAATGGTGCGGACGACGCTACGGCATCGCGCTGGATCCGGAAACCGAGATTCTTCCGGTCAACGGCTCGCGCGAGGCACTTTTCTCCTTCGCCCAGTCGGTGATCGACGCCAGCCGCCCGCGGCCCATCGTCGCCAGCCCGAATCCGTTCTACCAGATCTACGAAGGCGCCGCCTACCTGGCGGGCGCCGAACCGCGCTTCCTGAACAACCTGCCGGAAAACGGCTTCGCTTTCGACTACGAGCAACTGACACCCGAAGAATGGGCGCGCGTGCAACTGTTCTACGTCTGTTCGCCGGGCAATCCGACCGGCAAGGTGATGTCGCTGGACGACTGGAAAACGCTGTTCGAACTGTCCGACAAGTACGGCTTCGTCATCGCCTCCGACGAATGCTATTCGGAAATCTACTTCGACGAGGCCAATCCGCCGATCGGCGGACTGCAGGCCGCCCGCTTGCTCGGTCGCTCGTTCGACCGGCTGGTGATGTTCTCCAGCCTGTCGAAACGCTCCAATGTGCCCGGCATGCGTTCCGGTTTCGTCGCCGGCGATGCCAAGCTGCTCAAGGCCTTCCTGCTCTACCGGACCTACCACGGCTGCGCGATGGCGCCACCGGTCCAGGCCGCGTCGGTCGCCGCGTGGAACGACGAGGCGCACGTGCTCGACAACCGCAATCAATACCGCGAGAAATTTGCCGCCTGCACGCCGTTGACCGCAGAAGTGCTCGGTACCGCCATGCCCGACGCCGGCTTCTACCTGTGGGCCCGGACGCCGATCGCCGACACCGACTTCGCCCGCGGCCTGCTCGAACACTATAATGTCGTGGTTCTGCCCGGCAGCTTCCTGGCACGCGAGTCGCAAGGCGTCAATCCGGGAGAAAATTTCATCCGCATCGCGCTGGTTGCCGGTCTCGGGGAATGCCTCGAAGCGGTCCGGCGTATCCGCGAGTTCGCCAAGAAACTCGCCTGACAATCACCATCAAGAGAGAAAGCACATGACGCATCCGCTGCAAGCCACCATCGACGAACTCTGGGAAAAGCGTACCGAACTCACCACCCAATCCGCCGACGCGATCAAGATCATCGAATCGGTGATCGGCGATCTGGACAGCGGCAAACTGCGCGTCGCCGAGAAGATCGACGGCCAGTGGGTGGTCAACCAGTGGGCCAAGAAGGCCGTGCTGCTGTCCTTCCGCACCCGCGACAACCGCGTCCAGGAAGCCGGCGACGTGCGCTTCTACGACAAGGTCGACACCAAGTTCCAGGGCTGGAGCGAGGAACAGTTCAAGGCCGGCGGCTTCCGCGTCGTGCCGGGCGCCTTCGCCCGCAAGGGTTCGCACATTGCGAAGAATGTCGTGCTGATGCCGTCCTTCGTCAATATCGGCGCCTTCGTCGATGAAGGCACCATGGTCGACACCTGGGCCACCGTCGGTTCCTGCGCGCAGATCGGCAAGAACGTTCACCTCTCGGGCGGCGTCGGCATCGGCGGCGTGCTTGAGCCGATCCAGGCCGGTCCGGTGATCATCGAGGACAACTGCTTCATCGGCGCCCGCTCGGAAGTCGTCGAAGGTGTTGTCGTCGAAGAAAACTCGGTGCTCGGCATGGGCGTCTATCTCGGCCAGAGCACCCCGATCTACGACCGCGCCACCGGCGAGATCAGCTACGGCCGCGTACCCAGCGGTTCGGTCGTGGTCAGCGGCAACCTGCCGAAGGGTGACGGCGCCTACAGCATGTACGCCGCGATCATCGTCAAGCGCGTCGATGCCCAGACCCGCTCGAAGACCAGCATCAACGAACTGCTGCGCCCCTAACCCCACTTCCCGCGAAGGCCAGGGCCATGATCCTCGACAAACTGTTCCAGCTGATGTCGGAAAAGCAGGCCTCCGACATCTTCATTTCCGCCGGCACGCCGATTCACATCAAGATTCAGGGCAACACCATGCCGGTGAATCAGCAGGTGATGATGCCGGACATGATCGACAAGATCGCCGAGGAACTGATGTCGCCCGATCAGGCCCGGGTCTTTGCGGAAACGAACGAGATGAATCTCTCGTTCGGCGTGCCGCAGGTCGGCAACTTCCGCGTCAACCTGTTCCGCCAGCGCGGTTCGATCGGTGTCGTCGTCCGCTTCATCATGGGCAACATCCCGGCGCTCGACACGCTCGGCATGCCGCCGGTGCTGGGCGAACTGATCATGGAAAAACGCGGCCTGATCCTGATCGTCGGCGCCACCGGTTCGGGCAAGTCGACGACCATCGCGTCGATGCTCGACTACCGCAACGCGACCCGCGCCGGCCATATCCTGACCGTCGAGGATCCGATCGAATTCCTGTTCCGGCACAAGAAATCCATCGTCAACCAGCGTGAAATCGGTATGGATACCCAGGACTGGGGTACTGCACTGAAAAATGCCATGCGCCAGGCGCCGGACTGCATCCTGATCGGCGAAATCCGCGACCGCGACACCATGCAGGCCGCCATTTCCTACGCCCAGACCGGCCACCTGTGCCTGGCGACGCTGCACGCCAACAACTCCTACCATGCACTGAACCGCATCATCAGCTTCTTCCCGATCGAGAACCGGCCGGCGCTGTTCCTCGACCTGTCGGTCGCCCTGCGGGCGATCATCTCGCAGCGCCTGGTGCGCAAACCCGACGGCAAGCGCATGCCGACCTGCGAAATCATGCTCAACACGCGCCACATCAGCGAACTGATCGAACGCGGCGAAGTCCAGGGCATCAAGGATGCGATGGAGCAGACACTGGCGCCGGGTTCGCAGACCTTCGAACAGGATCTGTTCCGCCTCTATCACGAAGGCACGATCACGCTCGACGAAGCGCTGGCCAACGCCGATTCGCCGACCAACCTGTCGTGGCTGATCAACAACTCCGAATTCAACGCCGGAGCAGGCAAGGAAGAGAAGAAGATCGATACCGCGCTGGAATTCGATACCACCGACGAAGGCGGCGCCTCGTTCAAGGAATTCACCATCAGCCTCGCCGACGACGAGGACGAAACCGCTCCAACTCCCTGATGACCGACCCCACACTCGAACTGGCACGCCAGATCATGGCCTGCCCGTCCGTCACGCCCGACGACGCGGGCTGCATGGACATCCTCGGCGCACGCCTCGCTGCCATCGGCTTCTCGCTGGAATGGCTGGACCGCAACGGTACCCGCAACCTCTGGGCGCGCCGTGGCACGACCGCACCGCTGTTCGTCTTCGCCGGCCACACCGACGTCGTCCCGACCGGCCCGCTGGACAAATGGACCAGCCCGCCATTCGCCCCGGAAATCCGTGACGGCAAGCTCTACGGGCGCGGCGCCGCCGACATGAAGACCGGCGTCGCCGCCGCCGTCACTGCGGTCGAGTCCTTCGTCGCCGCACATCCGGACCATCCCGGCTCGCTCGCCTTCCTGCTCACCTCCGACGAGGAAGGCGACGCCAACGACGGCACGATTGCCGTCACCGAAACCCTGCAGGCGCGGGGCGAGCATCTCGACTACTGCATCATCGGCGAGCCGACCTCGGTCAACAGGCTCGGCGACATGATCAAGAACGGCCGCCGCGGCTCGCTCTCCGGCGTGCTCGAGGTCAAGGGCATCCAGTGCCACATCGCCTACCCGGAAAAGGGCCGCAACCCGATCCACCAGGCGGCGCCGGCGATCGCCGAACTGGCCACGACCGAGTGGGACCAGGGCAACGAATACTTCCCGCCGACCACCTGGCAGATCTCCAACATCCACGGCGGCACCGGCGCGACCAACGTCGTTCCCGGTCAACTCGAAATCAAGTTCAATTTCCGTTTCTCCACCGCCAGCACGCCGGAAGGCCTGCAGCAACGGCTGAGCGCCATCCTCGACCGGCACGGCCTGGAATACGCGATCAAATGGACGCTCGGCGCCCGCCCCTTCCTGACCGGCCGCGGCCCGCTCGCCGACGCGGCGATCGAGGCCATCCGAGAAACCTGTGGCATCGAAACCGAACTGTCGACCACCGGCGGCACCTCGGACGGCCGCTTCATCGCGCCGATCTGCGGCCAGCTGCTGGAAATCGGCCCGTCCAATGCGACCAGCCACAAGATCGACGAATGCATCGCCGTCGACGCCCCGGCGCAACTTTCTGCGGTCTACCGCCTGATTCTCGAAAAAATCCTCCTCGCATGACCGCCCACGCCCAGCACGAACTGATCACCGTCCGCGACTTCATCCGCCACGCGGTCAGCCGCTTCAACGCCGCCCAGCTGTTCTTCGGCCACGGCAGCGACAACGCCTGGGACGAAGCGGTCTACCTGACGCTGCACGCGCTGCATTTGCCGCTCGACCGCCTCGAACCCTTCCTCGACGCCCGCCTGCTGCCGGACGAGCGAGTCCGCCTGCTCGACCTCTACAGCCGCCGCTGCCAGGACCGTCTGCCGGCCGCCTACCTGACCCACGAGGCCTGGCTCGGCGAGGACCGCTTCTACGTCGACGAGCGCGTCATCGTGCCGCGCTCCTTCATCGCCGAACTGCTCGACGAGCAGCTGACGCCGTGGGTCGCCGACCCGTGGGCGGTCGAAAACGCGCTCGACCTGTGCACCGGCTCCGGCTGCCTGGCGATCAAGCTGGCGCTCAACTTCCCCAACGCCCGGGTCGATGCCGTCGACCTGTCGAAGGACGCGCTCGCCGTCGCCGAACGCAACATCGCCGACTACCACCTGGGCGAGCGTGTGCATCCGGTGCATTCCGACGCCTTCGCGGCGCTCGCCGGCCGTCGCTACGACCTGATCATCTCCAACCCGCCTTACGTCGATGCCCAGGCTGTCGCCGCACTGCCGCCGGAATACCTGCACGAGCCGGAAATGGCGCTCGGTTCCGGTGACGACGGCCTCGACTTCACGCGCATCATCCTCGCCGAAGCGAAAAAGCACCTGAGCGAAGACGGCATCCTCGTCGTCGAAATCGGCCACAACCGCGATGCCCTGGAAGCCGCCTACCCCGACCTGCCCTTCACCTGGCTCGACACCGCGGCCGGCGACGAATACGTGTTCATGCTCAACGCGGCCGATCTGCCGGACTAAGCGGAGATGAAAGGAGTCTGCTGATGCCAACTTGCTGGATCATTGCCGGTCCCAATGGCGCCGGCAAGACTACCTTTGCCCTGAAGTATCTCCCCTTGGTCGCAAAATGCTCGCGCTTTGTTAATGCCGATCTGATCGCAGCAGGCTTGTCACCACTCGCCCCTGAGCAGGAATTGGTCAATGCCAGTCGAATTTTTCTCAGCGAGATTGAGCAGAACATTACCACCGGCTCAGACTTTGCCTTTGAAACCACGCTTTCCGGACGTAGCTATCTGAGGCTGATACAACGCCTGCGAGCAACCGGATGGCAAGTAGAACTGATCTATCTCGCTTTACCCAATCTGGAAGTATCACGCCAGCGTGTCGCAGAGCGAGTCGCTCACGGTGGGCATAACATTCCTAGCAAAGCAATTGAGCGCCGTTTTTCGCGTAGCTTGAGCAACCTCTTCAACGAGTTTTCAGCTGTCGTGGATAACTGCCGCTGCTTTATGAACGATGGACCCTGTCCGCAACTCGTTTTTGAACAACGCGGCGATTTTCGCTATATCGTTAAACAAGCGCTTTACCAAAACCTACTCCAAGAGACCAAGCGATGACCATCGTTCCATCACAGCCTTCCGATCAAGCCAAGGCAATACTGGAATCGCTGCGCCAGGCAGTTCACGAAACGCTCGAACGCAAGCAACGTCTCGGTCAGTACGCAGTCATCTGGGAAGATGGCGAGTTACGCCTCATCGGCGCCGAGTCGGATCAGGCCGCTCCCAAGGCAATTGCCCATAGCAATCGCTGACCCTTGCCAGAAAAACTCTACGAACTCCCCAGCCCGTTCGAGATCGAGACCGGCACGGTCCTGATGCTCGAACCGGCCTGGACGCGGGCCGGCGAACTGCGCGCCCAGTTGCTCGACGAAAGCTACCCCAAGCCCTTCATCATCGACGACGGCAAGTCGCGCTATCTCTACTTCAATGTCCGCCTGATGCAGAGCGAGATGGCGCTGAAGGCGCCGCACGACCTCGCCTTGCGCTACACGCAGAAGATGATGGGCTTCCTGCTCTTCCATCCGCGGCCCAAGCGCATCGCATTGATCGGCCTGGGCGGCGGTTCGATCGTCAAGTTCTGCCACCGCCGCCTGCCCGGCGTGCACATCACCGCCGTCGAACTCGACCCCGACGTGATCGCGCTGCGCGACGCCTTCTTTGTTCCTGCCGACGACGAACGCCTGCAGATCGTCGAAGGCGACGGTGCCGCCTTCATCGAAGAAACCGAAAAAGGCATCGATGCCCTCCTCGTAGACGCCTTCGACCGCACCGGCTTCGCCCCGGCGCTGGCCAACCGCGAGTTCTTCGAAAACGCCTACGCCAAGCTCTCCGGCAATGGCGTGCTGGTGGTCAACCTGGCCGGCGACAAGGAAAGCTACGCCGGGCTGATCGGCGAGGCGATGCACGTCTTCGACGACCAGGTGATCGTCATCTCGGTGCCCGACGACGGCAACCACATCCTCTACGCCTTCAAGGAAAAGTACTTCGAACCGCGCTGGCGCTGGCTGCACAACCACGCCAAGGAACTGCGCGCCCGCCTCGGTCTCGACTTCCCGGCCTTCGCGCAGAAGATGGAACGCTCGGCCAAGCTCGGCTTCGCCCGGCGCGAGGCGATCCGCGGCCGGTAAACGGTTTTTGCCGGAATTCCACGGTCGACCGCAAATTCCGCGAATTTTGCCGACGCGGCACAACTGGCATGCTGTTTGCGATGACTCCACATCCATCAACTGCGGAGTTTCCCGATGATCGTCACTGGCACCCAAGCCACGCTTTCCGCCTGGAATACCGGCAAAACCACCGATAACGGGCGGCAAACCGCTGCCGCCGCAGCGGCAAGTTTTACCGAACCAGTCAGCATTTCCAGTGCCGCCCGCCAGGCGCTGGCGGCCGACGGCGCGAGCAGTGCCATCGAGCAATACGCGATTCCGGGCTGGCTCGCCGATTTCGGGGTCTCCCTCAATGACAAGCTTGGCACCAACGGCAACGGGGTCGCCGACAAATATCCGGAAGCCACCGCCGCCGCGCAGAGCGACCGCAAGGCCTATGCGCAGGGCATCGACAGCCATTACCGCTCGCTACTGGAGGACAACGGCATCACCGACACCGCCAGCCACTACCAGAACCTGATCGTCGATCAGGCGGCAAGCGAAAAGCTGCAGCAGCAGATGCTCGAGCGGATCAAGGCCGATCCGGCGCTGATGGCGCTGCTCCCCAGAATGGGCAAAGCACACCTGGTTGCCTAGCGCACAACATCGCCCGCATGAAGGAGCAAGCATGATCGTCGACAGAAGCAGCCTGCCGTCCGGCATCCATGGCACGACCATCGGCGCGGTCCGTGCCGTCGGAACACTCAACGGGAACAACGCCCCGGCAACGCTGGCCGACAAGGTCAGCATTTCCAACGCAGCCCGTGCCCTGCTCGCCAGCGAATCGGCGGCTAACGACCCGCGCCTGGCCGCGATCAAGGCAAAGCCGGCGCTCGAACGCAGCGCCGCCGATACCGAATACCTGCTGACCAACGACAAGCGCCTGGCCGAAATCAACGCCAAGGACCCACAAACCCTGACCGCCGACGAAATCGACTACATGCAGAAGGCCGCCGGCTTCGTGAACACCATGGCCAACCTGTCGGCCTCGGAAAAGGCCCTCTACGACGAGATGGTTGCCGCCGGCAACTACGACGCCGTCCAGGGCATGAACCTGATCGCGCTCGCCCGCCAGGGCATGGGCGGCCAGCAGGTGACGCTGCCGGACGGCAGCAGCTTCGATCCGACGAAAACCGAGATCACGCCGGAGAACATCCGCAAGCTTTTCGCACAGATGTTCGTCGACAGCGACGGCGCCTCGGCCCAGCGCCTGGGCGCGCTGGCCAGTTATCTGGAACGGCGATCGACGACCGGCGCCTGAGCAAACCCGAATCGGCCGCCGCAAACGCCGGGCGACATCGTCGCCGGCAACGCCGTCAGTTCAGGCCGGGGCCGTAGTCGAGCGTATAAACCGCATCGCCCATCGAGGTTTCGGTGCTGCTCACCGCATAATCGGCGCGCTGACTGCACTGCCAGCCAGGCCGAGCGGGGTCGTTCGATTTGTTGTGGCAGGCGACGGGCTCGAGCCTGACTTCGCGCCACGAGGCTTTACCGTGTTTCCCTGCCGCATGGCGCGCAACGGCATCCCTGAACAGCGTTTCCTGGTGGGCTCGCGTTTTCGCCACCTGGTCCCGGGCCTCCTGCTCGCTCGGCCGGCCAGGCTGACTCCTGAAACGGTATTTGACAGTCCATTGGTACAGCGGCAGCGGGCTGGCGGCAGACGCAGATGCAGCCGATGTCTCCCGAGCCAGTGCGGCCCGCCGCATCCGTTCCTGGGTCTCGGCCATCGCCAGCTTTGTCCTGGATTCCGCCGCATCGCGGGCTTCATCCGCACGCTGGCGAGTTTCCTGTTCCCGTTTCCGGCGCGCCCGCTCATTCGCTTCCGTCTGGATGTCGGCCATCGCCCGATCATGAATTCTGGATACGCGTGCGCTATTGCGCTGGAATTAAGTCAGGCCTTCGGCAATCCCTTGCGCTGCCCAGTTGCCGTTCGATGCCCGGTTTTCCTCCTGCTCGCGGCGAAATTCCTCTTCTGCCGCAGCGCGTTGCGCGGCTTTTTCGGCTTGCTCGGCCGCGCGTTCGGCTTCCCGGAGCGGTGCTTCGATTTCCGCGATGGTCCGGGTCAGCGCTTCGTAACGACGCAGCGAAACCTCGTCGCCGTTCATCCGTGCCTGGTCGTACCAGTATTGCGCCTGCTTCATGTCCGAGGCTTCATAAATCTCGCCCAGACGACGCTGGGCCAGCACGTATTGCTGTCGGGCCGAGCGCGTGTACCACGCGACCGCCTCACGCGGCGATTGCACCACGCCGGCTCCCTGCTCGTGGAGATAGCCCATGTTGTACTGCCCGACCCGGTTGCCATTCTCGGCCGACAGCTTCGTCCAGATCGCTGCGGCAGCAGGATTCTTCTTGACGCCTTGCCCGTTGAAGATCATTTCGCCGAGCAAGCGCTGCGCCTCGTCATCACCGCCATCGGCCAGCGGTGTCAGGATGCGCAGCGCCTCCGGGTATCGTTTGGCGCCCAGTGCTCCGATGCCGTCGGCCAGCGTGTTGGCAACGGCCGACGCGGGTAGCAGGCCGATCGCCAGACAGAGCAACATCCATCCGCTTTTCTTCATCGTTCCCTCGTTGACCGGTCAGAACGGTTCGTTCGGTTTTTTCGCCGACTTGGCCAATTCCGCCTGACGGTTCGCCGCTTCCTGCGCTCGGCAAAGATTGGCGGCATGAATGAATGCGTTGGCCAATCGTGATTGCATCGACTCATCGAGCGTATCGAACTGCAACATCCAGGTGAAGACCTTGGCGATCTCTCGCTGCTCGGGCAACAGCGCCGCAATCGTCGCTCGATCGCCATTCATCACTTTTGTGACAACAGGTCCCTGAATAGCGTCAAAACTGCGCTTGCCAGCCGCAGTGATCTTTTTGGCACCAGCGATGGTTGTGATGGCATTTTTCGACCGGTCATCCGACAGATCGGCCAGAGATCCGTCGTACACCATGAAATGCACCGCATCGTAATCGACGATGTTGGTATTTGCAGACACGACAGAAAATCTGCAGCCGTCGAAGAAAGCTTCATAACGGTAACGGGTCTTGTAATCGGGCCTGTCCGGAAACATGGAATTTGGATTGGCATGCAGGCCGATTTCGCGCAATTTTTCGACGATCACCGCCAAACGGCGGCTTTCGCAAGATTCTATCGAAGCCGAACGCCTTCATGTCGAGCTAACCCCGACCAATCCTTGGCCGAAGAAAGGCTCGGGATGACGACGAATTGCCGGCACGCCGGACGACGCGATCAACCGCCCGCGATTTCCCCCAGGACTGCCGCCAGCAGCCTTGCGCAATGCCCCACCGACGCCACCTCGACGCGCTCGCCCGGCGCATGCGCGCCGTGGATGGTCGGGCCGAAGGAGACGATGTCGAGGCCCGGATACTTGGCGCCGATCAGCCCGCATTCGAGGCCGGCGTGGATCACCTGGACCGTCGAATCACCGCCGAAATCGCGCTTGAACACCGCCTGACAGGTCTGCAGCAGCGCCGAGCCGGGATTCGGCGCCCAGCCCGGATACTGGCCGGATTTTTCGGCCACCGTGCCGGACAGCGCGAACAGGCTGACGATCTCGTCGGCCAGCGCATCGGCCGCGCGGTCGACCAGCGAACGGACCATGAAATTGCAGTAGCCGGCTTCCGGCGTCAGTTCGACGATGCCGAGATTGTTCGAAGTTTCGACGACGCCCGCCACCTGCCGGCTGACCCGTTTGACGCCGTGCGGCGCGGCGTGCAGCGAGGCCAGCCAGACGAACTGTTCCTCGGCCCCGAGCACCGTCTGCGCCTCGGCCGTTTCGGACGACAGTTCGACGCCGTCGTCGACACCGCGCAAGCGTTCGCGCAGTTCGGCCTGATGGCCGGCCAGCCAGGCATCCAGGGGGCCGGCATCGGGCAGCGCCAGCACGGCGAAAGCCTCGCGCGGCAGCGCATTGCGCGCCGTGCCGCCATGCAGCGACACCAGCCGGTACGGCAGGACGCCGGCCAGATCGTGCAGCGCGGTGACCAGCAGCTTGATCGCATTGCCGCGCTCTTCGTGGATGTTCACGCCGGAATGGCCGCCGCGCAGACCGCGCAGCGCGATCCGGCGCACCGTCCAGCCGGCCGGCAGCGGCTCGGCATCGCCGTCGCGGCGCACGTCGACGTCCAGCCCGCCGGCGCAGCCGAGATAGAACTCGCCCCAGGCTTCGGTATCGAGGTTGAGCATCAGGCTGGCGTCGAGCAGGCCCGCTTCGAGGCCGCGCGCGCCGCCCATGCCGGCTTCCTCGTCGACGGTGAGCAGCGCTTCCAGCGGCCCGTGGCGCAGGGTTTCGTCCGCCAGCGCGGCGAGGATCAGCGCCACGCCGATGCCGTTGTCGGCGCCCAGCGTCGTCTGCTCGGCGATCAGCCAGCCGTCGCGCAGCACCGGCACGATGGCGTCGCGCGAGAAATCGTGCGCGCTGTCGGCGTTCTTCTGGCAGACCATGTCGAGGTGCGCCTGCAGCACGACGGTCGGCGCGTGCTCGCAGCCGGGCGTCGCCGGCTTCTTCAAAATCAGGTTGCCGGCGCGGTCGACCGTGGCAGACAGGGATTTCTCCTCCGCCCAGGCCCGCAAACGGTCGCGCAGTGCGGCTTCGGCCTTGGATGCACGCGGTATCGCACAGAGCGTCGCAAAATGGCGCCAGACCGCGGTATCGGGCAGTTGCGTCCAGGGGGAAGGATGGGACATCGTGAAACTCCGGCGAATTCGTCAAACGCCGCAGCTTACCGGCGAAGCGGCCTGCGGTCGACGGCCTCGGACCGCTAGAATCCGGCTTTTCGCCCACCTCGTTCACGTCATGAAAATCTATCTCGCCGGCCCCGACGTTTTCCGTCCCGACGCCCTCGCCCACTTTGCCGATGCTCGCGCCTTGCTCGCCGCCCACGGCCATCAGGCGCTGGTCCCGCTGGACAACGAGGAAACCACGGCCAGCGGCATCTACGCCGCCAACCTCGGCCTGATCCGGCAGGCCGACGCGGTGCTCGCCAACCTCAATCCGTTTCGCGGCAGCGAACCCGATGCCGGCACCGCCTTCGAAGTCGGCTTCGCGCTGGCGCTCGGCTTGCCGGTGATCGGCTATCTCGACGACGCGCGGCCGCAGATCGTCAAGCTGGCCGAACGCCAGGGCGGCGAACTGGCCCGACACAACGGCCGGCCGGTCGATGCCGACGGCCTCGGCGTCGAGGATTTCGGCCTGCCGCTCAACCTGATGCTGGCCGTCCCCTGTCCGATCGTCGAAGGCCGGCTGGCCGCCGCGCTGCAGGCGCTTGACGCGCGTTTTCCGGCAGCGACCTGAGCCGCTCGAACATCGCGCCGGCGTTCGGCAATCCGCGTTACGGGCGGTCGGGAGCGGCGTCGTTCGGCGCCGCCGCGCCAGCGTTCAATCGCGCCGTTCGCGGATCGCCAGCAAGGCAGCCAGCGCCAGCAAGCTGAGCAGCGACGAGACCAGCAAGGCCGACAGCGGCCCGCCGGCATCGAGCAGCAGCGCAAACAGCAGCGGCGCGGCGGCCTGGGCCAGACGCTGGGCGAGCGCCAGCCTTCCCTGCAAGGCGCCATAGCCCTGCGCACCGAACAGATGCAAGGGAATCACGCCCTTGGCGATGGTCAGCATGCCGTTGCCGATACCGTGCAGCGCGGCGAACACCATCGCCACCGGCAGACCGACGCCACCCAGCGCAAGCACCGCCGCGCCGAGCGGATGCAGGGCGCTGGCCAGCCGGCCCGAACGCAGCGGCGGCAGATGACCGCTGCGGGCCACGGCAAATTCGGCCAGCCGCCCGGCCACCTGCGCCGGGCCGACGACGGCCGCCGCGGCGAGCACCCCGGCCAGCGGCAACCCCAGCGCCAGCAACACACCGGGCAGATGCGACGCCAGGGCCGAGGTCACGAACGCCGTCATCGCGCTGAACGCAACCAGCAACCAGAAGGTTCTGCCGCGATGCGTCGGCGAAGCTGCCGCCGGCACCGCTGCCACTGCTGCGGTCGACGCCGCAAGCGGCACAAAACGCCAGTACAACGGCAGGGCCAGGCAAAGATTGATCGCTGCCCAGACAAAACAGGCCTCGCGCCAGCCCCAGGCGGCGACCAGCCAGCCGGTCAGCGGCCAGCCCAGCGTGCTGGCAAAACCGCCGAGCAGCGTGATGCCGGTGATCGGCCCGCGCGCAGCCGTTCCGTGCAGACGGACCAGCGCGGCAAACGCCGCGTCGTACAGCCCGCAGCCCATGCCCAGCCCGAGCAGCAGCCAGCCGGCAAACAAGGTCGCCGGCCCCGGCGCGCTGCCGAGCACGCACAGTGCGGCGGCAATGATCAGGCTGGACACGCACAACACGCCGCGGCCGCCGACCCGGTCGATGTGCCTGCCCAGCAGCGGCCCGACACCGCCCATCAACAGCAGGGCCGCCGAGAACGCACCATAGACGCTGGCCGGCGACAGCCCGAGCGATTCGGCCTGAGGCCGGGCCACGATGGCGATCAGGTAGGTCGTCGATGCCCAGGCGATCAGTTGCGCAACGCCGATCGCCACGATTTGACGCAGCAGCGGCGTCATGCCGGGCTGCGCCGAAAGAGGCCGGCAAGGTCGGAAAAAGGATGCATGGGCGAATTGTCCGGATAAGACGCGCAGTCCGGCAACAAGCTTTTTTATGGCGCCACCGCGCGCACCCCAAAAAAACGGGCGCCGCAGCGCCCGTGGGTGAACCGCCAGTGGCCGCTCAGCGTCGGCCGTTGGCCAAACGTTTGACGACGACCAGCAGGCGGTCGATTTCCTCGCAGGTGTTGTAGAACGCCAGCGACGGCCGCACCGTCTGTTCGACGCCGAAACGACGCAGGATCGGCTGCGCGCAGTGATGCCCGGAGCGCACGGCGATGCCTTCCTCGTTGAGCGCCTTGCCGACTTCCTCGGTCGAGTAGCCGGCCAGCACGAAGGACGCCACGCTGGCCTTGTCCGCCGCCGTGCCGATCAGGCGCACACCGGGAATCGCAGACAGCCCGCGCATCGCATAAACCAGCAGATCGTGCTCGTAGCGGGCGATGTTCTCCAGGCCGATGCGCTCGACGTAATCGAGCGCCGCGCCCAGACCGACCGCGTCGGCGATGTTGCCGGTGCCCGCTTCGAACTTGTTCGGTGCCGGCTGGAACAGCGTCTTCTCGAAGGTCACGTCGGCGATCATGTTGCCGCCACCCTGCCAGGGCGGCATCTGCTCCAGGATCGCCTTCTTGCCGTAAACCACGCCGATGCCGGTCGGGCCGAAAATCTTGTGGCCCGAGAACACGAAGAAATCCGCGTCCAGCGCCTGCACGTTCACCCGCAGATGCGACACCGACTGCGCGCCGTCGACCAGCACCTTGGCGCCGGCCGCGTGGGCCATGTCGATCACCTGCTTAATCGGCGTCACCGTGCCCAGCGCGTTCGAGACCTGCGTCACCGAAACGAGCTTGACCTTCGGCCCGAGCAGCTTCTGGTACTCGTCCAGACGCAGCTGGCCGGTGTCGTCGACCGGGATGACCTTGATCTTGGCGCCGACCTGCGCCGCCAGTTGCTGCCAGGGGACGATGTTGGCGTGGTGTTCGAGCAGCGAGACGATGATCTCGTCGCCCTCGACTATGTTCTGCACGCCCCAGGTCTTGGCGACCAGGTTGATGGCTTCCGTCGCGCCGCGCACGAAGATGATCTCGTCGCTGGAACCGGCGCCGAGGAAGCGTTGCACCTTGTTGCGCGCGGCTTCGTAGGCGTCGGTGGCACGCGCCGCCAGTTCATGCGCCGCTCGGTGAATGTTGGAATTCTCGTGGGCGTAGAAGTAGGCGAGGCGGTCGATGACGGATTGCGGCTTCTGCGTCGTCGCGGCGTTGTCGAACCAGACCAGCGGCTTGCCGTTCACCCGCTCCTGCAGGATCGGGAAGTCGCGGCGGACGGCGTTGACGTCGAAGGGCGGTCGCGCACTCGGTGCAATTTCCGGCTCCCGCGCCGTGGCGTCGAGGAAATAGAAATTGCCCGAATGTTGCGGTCGACCGTGGAAATCGTCCGTTTTCCGTTCGCCGGCAATCTCGGCCAGCAAGGCATGCAGTTCGCCGTCGCCCGGCAAACCGAATGGCTGCGCGACAACGCGGTTTTCCGGCACCTTGGGCGCGGCCGCCTGCTGATAGGGACTGGCTTCGCCGAGGAAATAGTACGGCGAGCCGGGAACCGAAACAGGCAAAGTCAGCGGCAGGCTGTCGATGAAGCTGCTCGGCGGCTGCGGCGGCGCCACCGGCGGCAAGGCGGCCGCGTAGGCTTCCGGCACGCCGAGTTCGCCACCGCCACCACCGACCGGATCGACCGGGTCCGGCGCCACCGGCACCGGTGCCACGCTCGGGCCAGACTGGATCAGGCTGGGCTCCGGCGCTGGCGTGCTGCCGGCAGCAAGCGAGCTTGGCAGATCGAAAGACGGCAACGCGGCCCCCGGCAAGGCGCGGAAGAATTCCGAGGCCAGCCGGCCAAGCGTGGCTTCATCCGGGATGCCGGGCACAGGCGCGCCGGACAGCCCTTCGACGCCCTTACTTGTAGGTGTCGGGATAGTCATGGTACTTGCCGATCTCCACGTCATCGAGAACTGCCAGTGCATCCGGAACCAGCACGGCCAGCGAGCAATACAGCGAAATCAGGTAGGACGCGATGGCGTTGCGGTTGATGCCCATGAAGCGTACCGACAGGCCCGGCGACTGCTCGCCGGCGAGGCCCGGCTGGAACAGGCCGACCACGCCCTGGCGTTTCTCGCCGACGCGCAGCAGCAAAATCTTGGTTTTTCCGCCGTCGACCGGAACCTTGTCCGACGGGATCAGCGGAATGCCGCGCCAGGTCAGGAACTGCGCGCCGAACAGCGAAACGGTCGGCGGCGGCACGCCGCGGCGGGTGCACTCGCGGCCGAAGGCGGCGATGGCCAGCGGATGGGCGAGGAAGAAAGCCGGCTCCTTCCAGACCTTGGTCAGCAGCTCGTCGAGGTCGTCCGGCATCGGCGCGCCGGTCAGCGTCGAGATGATCTGGTCGTCGGCGACGTTGGCCAAGAGGCCGTAATCCGGGTTGTTGATCAGCTCGGATTCCTGGCGCTCCTTGATCGTCTCGATGGTCAGGCGGAGTTGTTCCTTGATCTGGTCGTGCGGGCTGGAATAGAGGTCGGAAACACGGGTATGGACGTCGAGGATGGTGGTGACGGCATTGAGGAAGTATTCACGCGGTTGCTCGTCGTAATCAACATAGGTCTGCGGCAGCTCCGACTCGTCGCGCTGCGAGCACGCAACCCGCACGTCGCGCGGGTTCTTGACGGTATTCAGGCGATAGATACCAGCTTCAACCGGCAGCCATTGCAGCAGATGCACCAGCCAGCGCGGGGTGATCGTCGACAGCTGGGCCGTCGTCTTGGTCGCATTGGCTAGCTGCCGTGCGGCGGCATCGCCGAGGGCGGTGGGTTCGGGGGTCTGGGCCATGAAACACTCTCCTTAGATCAAAATCGGAAATGGTTATGAAAATCGTGGATAAGGATTGTCGAAAGCCGGCGCCCTGCCTTCAACATGCTATAGCCATCAAAAGGGCTGAAAAGACGCTCAGGCCGGTCGTTGCTCGCAATGTGCAAGCAGCCCGGAGAGCGGCAGATCCAGCGCCGAAGCCAGCTTCGCGGCGGTGGCCAGCGACGGCATCGCATCGCCGCGCTCGACCTCGCCGAGATAGGAACGATTGAGATCGGCACGCTCCGCCAGCAACTCCTGGGACCAGCCGCGCTGTTCGCGGAAATGCCGAACCGAGGCGCCGAAATCGTCGATCTGTCGGCTCATCACGCCACCCTCCTCGGCTGCGCCGGCTCCTGTTGCAGGCTGGCCTGCGACACCTGGCTGCCCGGCGGCACGCTGCGGGTCAGCCAGACGTTGCCGCCGATGCTGGAGCCCTGGCCGATGACGATGCGTCCGAGGATGGTCGCGCCGGCATAGACCACCACGTCGTCCTCCAGTACCGGGTGCCGGGGTGCGCCCTTTTCCAGCGCGCCGCTCTCGTCGACCGTGAAACGTTTGGCACCCAGCGTGACCGCCTGGTAGAGGCGGACGCGCTCGCCGATGACGGTGGTTTCGCCGATCACCACGCCGGTGCCGTGGTCGATGAAAAAGCCGCCGCCGATGGTCGCGCCGGGATGGATGTCGATGCCGGTCGCCGAGTGGGCGATTTCGGACAGGATGCGGGCGATCAGCGGCACGCCCAGCGCATACAGCGCATGCGCCAGCCGGTAATGGATCACCGCCAGGATGCCCGGATAGCACAACAGCACCTCATCGACACTGCGGGCCGCCGGATCGCCGAGGTAGGCCGCCTCGACATCGCTGTCGAGCATCCGCCGGATGGCCGGCAACTCCCCGGCAAAGCGTTTGACGATTTCCGCCGCCTGCGTCTCGACGCCTTCCTTCTCGTCGCAATTCAGGCGCCGGTGGTAGCCCAGTTCCAGCTGCACTTGCTGGAACAGCGCGTTGAGCGCGCTATCCAGCGTATGGCCGACATAGAAATCCTCGCCTTCCTGATGCAGGTCGGCCGGGCCCAGGCGCATCGGGAACAACACGCCGCACAGCGCCTCGGCAATCTGCTTCAGTGCATCGCGCGACGGAAACTCACGTACGGCGAACTCGCGCGAACGCTGCTGCGCGGCCCGCCAGTTATCGCGCGCCAAACGCAGTTCGGCAACGATGTCCTTGACGCCCCAGCCGCCGAGCTGCGCGTAAGCCGGGGAGGAACCGGGCGCACCGATCGTCATGCCGGCAACCCTGCCTCGTTGAAGAGGCCTTCGAACAGGATCGAACTCAGGTAGCGCTCGCCCGAATCGGGCAGCACGACGACGATGGTCTTGCCCGCGTTCTCGGCTTTCTGCGCCAGCCGGACCGCGGCGGCGACGGCGGCGCCGCTGGAAATGCCGGAGATGATGCCTTCTTCGCGGGCCAGGCGACGGGCGTAGGTCACCGCATCCTCGTTGGATACCTGCTCGACGGCATCGATCAGCGACAGATCGAGCACGCCCGGCACGAAGCCGGCGCCGATCCCCTGAATCTTGTGCGGCCCCGGTTTCACCGGCTCGCCGGCCAGGGTCTGGCTGAGAACCGGGCTGGCCGACGGCTCGACGGCCACCGACTGGATTGCCTTGCCGCGCGTCCCCTTGATGTAACGGGAAACGCCGGTGATCGTGCCGCCGGTGCCGACGCCGGAGACCAGGATGTCGACGGCGCCGTCGGTGTCTTCCCAGATTTCCGGGCCGGTCGTCGCTTCGTGAATGGCCGGGTTGGCCGGGTTCTTGAACTGCTGCAGCAACACGTATTTGTCCGGATCGGCGGTGGCGATTTCCTCGGCCTTGGCCACAGCACCGCTCATCCCCCTGGCCCCTTCGGTCAGTACCAGCTTGGCGCCGTAGGCAGTCAGCAGCTTGCGGCGCTCCAGGCTCATCGTCTCCGGCATGGTCAAGGTCAGCGGAATCCCCCGGGCGGCGGCCACGAAGGCCAGCGCGATGCCGGTATTGCCCGAGGTCGGCTCGACCAGTTCCTTGCCCGGCCCGAGCAGGCCGCGCTTTTCGGCGTCGTCGATCAGCGCCGCACCGATCCGGCACTTCACCGAATAGGCCGGATTGCGCCCTTCGATCTTGGCCAGCACGGTTGCCCGGGCACCGTCCACGATCCGGTTCAGCCGGATCAGCGGGGTATGGCCGATGGAGTCGGCGTTGTCCTTGAAAATCTTTGCCACGAGTTCGCTCCTTGAAAAAAGAAAGTGATCAGTCCTGCACCCAGGGCAGGCCGGCATGCCGCCAGCCGTTGAAACCGCCCCGCCGTTGCTGTTCGTCGAGATCGCCCTCGAAGCCTTCGAGAACGTTGAACACCTGGGCAAAACCGGCCTTGGTCGCCGCTTCTGCTGCCGCCGCCGAACGCTTGCCGCTGCGGCACAGCAGCAGGATCGCCTGCGCCTTGCCGGCCTTGCTCTCCAGCTCCTTGACGAAGCGCGGATTGCGCGACAGCGACAGGCCGGTCAGCCAGGCGACATGCTTCGACTCCGGCACATGGCCGACGAACTTGCGCTCCTCGGCGGTACGCACATCGACCAGGATCGCGTCGCCGGCCTGGAACAGCGCCCAGGCATCCTGCGGCGACACGCTGCCGGCATAGGGCAGGCCTTCGGCAGCAGCCTGCGTCCGGGCCTTATCAAGGATCGGCGACAAGGTCTGGCGACCGGTTTCCCGCGACGCCGGCGCAGCCTGGCTGTTCGCGAATTCAGCAACGATTCCGTTCATGGCACTCCTCTCGTAGTGAAGAAATGGGCGGCCGCCGTTGATGCGGTCCGCTGACGTCTGTAGCCACCAATGTAGGAAGCCGGCGTCATTGCCAGAACGAATAAATCCTTACTAGGTTATAAGCCGTGCGCTTATATCGACCCGCGGTACGCTTCAGTTGCCGAGCGCCGCCAGCGACTCGCTCAGCTGCCCCAGACTGCGCCGGCTGAACACCACCGGCAGGGCCCGCCCTTCGGCCAGCCGGCGAATCTTGCGCGCCAGACCGTGATTGACCTGATCGACCATGACGACGACCAGTTTCGTATCCAGCGGAATGGCCCGATGGCACTCGCCGGGCTTTCGCCCGCTCCAGTGCCGCACCGGCGAAAAGCCGCGACCGGACAGATAGTCGCGATAGGCGCCTACCCGGTCTCCCCCGACGATCAATGCCGACATGCCCTGTTCCTTCACGCGATTGCATGGTCGCAACGCTAATGGCCAGCGACACCGATCCCAACGAGCTTTTCCTGCATAGCTCATGCGCCGGCCGCTGATATCGAAGTAAGCCGGCGCGGCTACCGGTGCGGCCTGGAGATATAAGCTTCCAAGCTTTTCTTCGTTGGTTGCCACCCAGCGTCGCCCTAGCATGCCGGCCCATGAGCGACATCAACACCCTGCGCCGGCCACGACCAGAAGGAAATCCGCGCCGCCGGCTACGCCCGCGAGTACACCGAAAAGCTGTTCGCCGACTGCGCCGAGCTGATGCAGGCCATCGTCAGACAGTTCCAGGCCACGGCCATCTGGACCACGCCGTCCTACGCCTGGTACCTGGGCGAAACGGCGATCAAGGAAGGCATCGATCCGAAGAAAGATCTGAACATCAAGCGCATCTTCGTCGCCGGCGAACCCGGCGGCTCCATCCCCGAGACCCGCCAGCGCATCGAAGCGCTGTGGGGCGCCTCGGTCTATGACTACTACGGCCTGTCCGACATCTTCGGCTCCTGCGCCGGCATGTGCGAGGAAAAGCACGGCCTGCACTGGGCCGAGGACCACATCCTGGTCGAAGTGCTCGACCCGGAAACCGGCGAGCCGGTGGCCGACGGCGAACGCGGCGAACTGGTGCTGACCACGCTGAAAAAGGCCGCACGGCCGATGATCCGCTTCCGCACCGGCGACATCGTCTCCTTCACCAGCGAACCCAGCGCCTGCGGCCGCACCTCGCAACGCATGCTCGGCACGCACGGGCGGCTCGACGACATGCTGATCATCAAGGGCGTGAACATCTTCCCCAGCGACGTCGAAGCCATCGCCCGCAAGGACCACGACCTGAGCGGCGAATACAAGCTGATCGTCGAACGCGAGAACCACCTCGACATCCTCACCGTGGAAGTCGAACGTGCCACGGTCGACGCCTCAAAAGACGCAGAATTGGCCCATCGCTTCGCCGGGCACCTCAAGTCGGCGACGGGGGTTTCGGCGAAGGTGGTGATCCTGGCACCAGATACCTTGCCGAGAGCGACGCACAAGGCGAAGCGGGTGGAGGACAGGCGGCAGGGGGTTTGGAACTGAGGAATGAGGATTCAAAAAGCCCGGCTTGGCCGGGCTTTGGGTGTTGTGGGACCGTTATCGACACTTAACGACGCTGTAGAAAACCCCCGCTTAGGAAATTGAGGGGCGATTTTTGGTGATGATTTATGTCTCCGAGGACGATGATCGTCGATTCTGGAGCGATTGTGAAAATCGAATTTTTCTGGGTCGCTGTCATTTCCCGCCGAACTAGGTTTTTCTACAGCCTCAACGTTTGACGTGAGGGGCGCCGAGCGCAGCGAGGGAACCCAAAAGCAAAGCTTTTGGGCGTCCCACTCGACAGAATTGTTAGATGACGCCTTCCCTTTCGAGCACTCGTCGAACATCTTCAAAAATCGCTCCGATATTTCCTTTTGGATATCTGATCTGGCCAAGCCCTTGAATATTGCTAAACTCCTCGCAACCTTCTTCTAGTAATACAATTGCCTTTTCAAATCCTAGCCTCCCTTGGAAAAGGCCTACTTCGTGAATTACGTTCATTCTAGCGTGATGGTTGCCATCAGATTGTTCGTCTTCTGCAGTCATTACAAGAAAAGCAATACAAGACTGATCAAGCATTTGAGCCAGACGCGTAACATTGGACAGCCCAGCAACTGGGACTCGATTAAACTCATCCCATGGCAAATTCAATCTTTCACTTAAGAAATCTTTTATATCTCGCCAATCCTTTGATTTGCCGTGCCCGATAAAGATGTTCGTTCCAACTCTAGCGCTTCTGTTCATTTTGTCCTCAACATTTTTTAAGTGATTTAGCATTCTCTCTGTTATTTTCTTTGCTTTTTTTGCGGACACGAAACCAGCCAATACCCCATATACATTACATTCAACGTGCTTGTGTGGAGGAACAATAATTTTATGCTCTACTCGTCTGTCTCGAGTGGATATCTGTCCTTTTGGAAGGCAGCTTTTTATGAAATCATTTATTGATGGAACGGTTAACTCATCCAACTCCGAGGCCAGCTTCTGCAAAAAAACATCTTTATCTAGAATGCCTTGCGAGTGCAAAATGGAGGAAATATTACTCTTTACTTCCTCCAATGTTTCGGCCGCCTTTTCACTTTCAGATATTAGACTATCAATCTGCGGGCTTCCTGCTATTTCATATATGTATTTTATCACGTCCTCAGCAGCATACTCTCTCCAATCCCCGACGCTGCACATGCCTAGTGAACTAAAATCGCTATACAAGCCCCACTCAGTGCTGAAATGCGCGCCAGGCGGGGGAGGGTTAAAGTTTTCATAATAAACACGTGACTGATAACCTAGATATGAACCTGACCATGAGCGACCAACTTTTTCTGCGGCTGTTATTAGGCTATCTAGAGTTGAGTGGTCGTAATCGGAATACAAATCGAGGCAGGCGGATTCTTTTAGAACAAGTTCATATGGAGACAATTTATACCTCGTATTTATTTTGATGCAGCTAACTCAGACGGAGATTTGCCTAACGTGAAGGTCAGCGGACAGCAAAAGCGCAGCTTTTGATGGTCCGCTGCACCGCAGGGTTAGACTCCATAGCCCCATCCTGCACGGTTTGCTGGCGGAGGTGGGGGAACGTGTGCTTGCACCCACATCTGAGCTTCAGCAAGAGAGTTGAGATGAACGAGCGCTAGGTCATTCGACGTAGGGTTGTACGCGACCAACTCCAAAGCTGAACGTGTCGAAGCGCTGGTTTCTTTCAACACCCAAACAATGTACTGTTCGAATTCGGCAAGTGAAAGCGACTTGGTGCCATTAGGGCTGAAAAACTCCTGCGAAAATTGGCTGGCTAACGTTTGCGTAGTGGCATTTGGCATTAATGCTGAAAGACCGCAGGCGCTCCCGAAAACTGCTTGTGTGCACACTTCGTTTCGATAAATGTTGAGCTTGACCTGCCTTGATGGCCCCTCAGTCCAAGAAACGAAATGACATCTATCGTGGAGTTCCCGCATATCGTGGCGTTTTAGGAGCTCCTGGCAAAGCGTTAACCGTCGGCGCTTGAACTTCTCACTCACCAAGTCGCTTTGCGAGTACTTAAATTCGACAATCGCAAAGCGATCAGAGTCAGTGAGCACATAGTCTGCGCCCGCATCACGATCCTGCCCATCAAGTGAGAACGAGTGAAATCGACAACCGTATTCCGGCGCCTTGGTCTGCAGGAAGTTCCGAAATATGTCTGCAAATGACTGCTCGTGCTTCACGGCGGTGGCCTCTTGTAATCTAACGTTGAAAATCACCGGACGCAGGCAAGCGAAGCTTGTCGGAGGTCCGGTGGATTGGATTGTTGGGCGTTACCCAGGAAACAGAAAGGCTTACGCGGGTCATGGTACTAATGATCATTGAGCCCCCCCTCCTGTGTTGGGCGATTGGCGATATAGGCAAGATAGGTTTTTGCCACTAACCCGGCGTAGGCGAACCCGATAATTAAGACACCTGCGAACTGAATGGGTCTCTCGGTGGAAGCGAAAAGCCGAATTCCAATGACCAGAGCACCGAAACCCCACTCCAGCCAAGCACTGAATTCCGCAGGTTTTGGTTTTAGGGCTTGCCGCCCGGAGACAAAAAACACTGATGCGAAAAGGCCGAGCAGAAGTACCGCGACTAGATCCTGAAGATTCGGAGGAAGTTCGGCAAACCATGATGTCATCTTTGTGACGCCCAACTAGTAGTCGACGACAGAAGTGTCCAATAAGCTGGACCTCTGTCCGATAAGCTGGAATACGCGACAGGCCGCAGTCCTTGCCTGTTGGGCTTTTTCAGAAAAATGTGTTTTATGCAGCATGCAGGCGAGAGACTGAAACCGGACAGATTGTCATTGTACTGATGTCATCCATGCAACGGACATCTCGTTGAGCGTCTGCTTTGCAGAATTTTTTTTGAACAGCAGCAGTTGGCCGATTGCTCCAATACAAGCGCGCTATTTAGTAGCGAAAATCACACCCCCGCCCTACCCCCCATACCGCCGCGCCGCCTCAACCGCCAACCCGGCCCCGATACTCCCGAACAAATCCCCCTCCACCACGCGCACCTGCGGCAGCAGCGCCGAGATGCGGTGACGCAGCACGGGGATGCCGCTCGAACCGCCGGTGAAGAAAACCGTGTCGATGCCGCTGGCCGCGATGCCGGCTTCGGGTAACAGCCGGGCGACGGCGCCTTCGATCTTGCCGACCAGGTCCTGCGCGGACAGGTCGAAGTCGAGGCGGTTGAGCGCCATCTGCTCGCCGGGCGAGAAGCGCTCCAGCGACAGCGGGGCGGTGTCTTCACTGGACAGGCGGATCTTCGCTTCTTCGACCTGATGTGCCAGCCAGTGGCCGGCGCGCTCGCGAATCAACGCCAGCAGGCGGTCGAGCCGCTCGGGCTCGGCGGCGTCGATCTGTAGCCGCTGCTGCTCGGTCCACACCTGGCGCGTGTAGGCGAAGTTGATGGTGTGCCAGGTGGCGAGGTTGAAGTAGATGCTGGAGGGCATCTCGCGGCCGTTTTTCAGTTGGCTGCGATGGCCGAGCAGCGGCATGACCTGCGCCAAGCTGAGTTGCTTGTCGAAATCGGTGCCGCCGGTGTGGATTCCGTCGTTGGCCAGCACGTCGCTCCAGCGGTCGGCGGCCTTGGCCCGCTCGGGGGAAAGGCGGACGATGGAGAAGTCGGAGGTACCGCCGCCGATGTCGGCGACCAGCACGACTTCCTCCCGGGCGAGGCTGGTTTCGTAGTGAAAGGCGGCGGCGATGGGCTCGTACTGGAAGCTCAGCTCCTTGAAACCAACCTCACGGGCGATGGCGGCCAGCGTGTCTTCGGCCAGTTGGTCGGCGTTGCGGTCGTCATCGACGAAATGGACGGGGCGGCCGAAGACCGCCTGATCGAATGCGCGCTGCCCTTCACGCTCGGCGCGCGCCTTGAGGCTGGCGATGAATTGCGTGAGCAGGTCACGGAAGCGGACGTTGCGCCCCTGGATTTCGGTGACGCCGTCGATCAGGCTGCTGCCGAGCAGGCTTTTCAGCGAGCGCATCAGCCGGCCTTCGTAGCCGGCCAGATACTCCTGCAGGCCGGCCCGACCGAAGCTGACGCTGTCTTCCTCGGCATTGAAGAAGACCACCGAAGGCAGGGTCGGCTTGCCGTCTTCCAGCGTCAGCAGGACCGGCCGATCCGGCCGCAGCCAGCCGACGGTGGAGTTGGACGTACCGAAATCGATACCGCAGGCATGGGCTGAAATCTGGGAAGACATGGGGAGGCTTTTTGGGCGGGGCGGCGATGCTACTGCGTGGCTTTCAGGCTGTCCAGAGTATCACTGCCGCGATAAGCCGCCGCCCCTCGCAACGCGGCCATGCCTTGCGGAATTTCCGGTTTTTCCGGCGTCGACCGCAGCAAGCCAAGCCGTCAGCCAGGCCGCTTATACACATTGCATCGACCCTTATCCCGGCGGCTGCACGCTGTTTATAGGCTTAATTTCCTTCATGCCGCTGCACTGCCAGTCTTAAGGTGGCCTCCTTTCTAAACCGGTCGGCTAGGAATTCCGGTCGGCAGTTTTTGCGCCAACCCTGCGGTCGACCGCAACAAACCGCCATTTCAGCCGATTCAACGCCAGGAGCCCCCCATGCCCAATTCTTCCCGCCGCAAGCTCATCGCCCTCGCCCTCGGCAGCCTCGCCCTGCCCTTCGCCAGCCCGGTATCCGCCCAGACCGGCTGGCCGGCCAAGGAAATCCATCTGGTCGTTCCCTGGCCGGCCGGCGGCGAATCCGACGTTTACGCCCGGGCACTGGCCCAGGATCTGAGCGTTCGCCTGAAACAGCCGGTGATCGTCGAAAACCGTGCCGGCGCCACCGGCGCCATCGGCATCCGCCATGTCGCGCGCAGCAAACCGGACGGTTACACCTTCCTGTTCGGCAACACCACATCGGTGGTCGGCAACGTCGTTTCCTCGCTGGAGCCGGTGCAATTCGATCCGGTGGCCGATTTCACGCCGATTGCCGCCATCGTCGAAAGCGCCTACGTGTTCTGGGCCCACCCGGCGCTCGGCGTGAAGAATTTCGACGAATTCCTGGTCCGCGCCCGCGACCGCAGCAAGCCGCAACTGGCATTCGGCGTCACCGGAGCCGGCGCGCTTTCCGAGCTGTCGGTCGAGCAACTGGCCCGCCATTACAAGCTCGACCTGCTCAAGGTCCAGTACAAGGGCTCGGCGCCGCAACTGTCCGACCTGATCGCCGGGCACACCCAGATCGGTACCGCCGATCCGTCGGTCGCCCTCGGCCATTACCGCGAAGGCCGCCTGGTGCCCCTGCTGGTGATCGGCAACGAGCGCCTGCCGGAACTGCCGAATGTGCCGACGCGCAAGGAACTGGGCATCCGCGAGCCGGACCTGACCATCTGGAACGGCCTGCTCGCCCCGGCCGGCACGCCGCGCGAGATCGTCGACGCATTCACCCGCGCCGTCGGCGAATCGGTAAAGAGCACGGTGTACAAGGGCGTCGCCGACGGTCCCGGACGGCGGGCCCTGTTCCTCTCCGGCCCGGCCTTCGGCGAGCGGATCAAGCGCGAACTGGACGAACGCCGGCGTTACAAGGCCGCCGTCGACAGCGGCAAGTAAGCCGTCCCCTGCCTCCCATCCACACGAGATTTTTCGTTCATGAGCCTCCCTACCTTCACCCGTTTCCGGGCCGAACGCTATACGCCGGCCATCGGCGCACTGATCCACGACCTCGACCTGTCGGCGCCGCTCGACGATACCGCGCAACAGGAATTGCGCACCGCGCTGGCCCATTTCGCCGTGCTCTTCTTCCGCCGGCAGACGCTGGACGCCCAACGCCAGGTCGAGATCGCCTCGATCTTCGGCACCGCCGACGGCGGCAAGGCCTACTTCCCGACCTCGGCGGACAACCCCATCGTCGAGGTGCTCGAAACCCGGCCGGGCGGCCCGCGCTATACCACCGACCAGTGGCACCAGGATCTCAGCTACCTGGCCGATCTGCCGGCCGGCGCGGTGCTGCAGGCGGTCGAGTTGCCGGAAGCCGGCGGCGACACGATCTGGGCCAGCGGTCGTGCGGTCTACCAGGCGCTGGACGCCAATCTCGCCGCTCGCCTCGAAGGCCTGACGGCCACCCACAGCATCGAGCACAGCGGCTGGCCGGAAATCCTGCGCAGCCAGCCCGACGGCGAAGCCCGCTACCGCCAGATCCGCAACGAACAGGTCCCGGTCAGCCATCCGTTGATCCGTACCCACCCGGTCACCGGCGAGAAATACGTGTTCACCAATCCCAAGTACGTCGAGCGCATCAACGGCCTGACGCGCGGCGAGAGCGACTGGCTGCTCGCCCGTCTCCACGCCCTGTACGAGCGCCCCGAGGCGCAGGCGCGGTTGCGCTGGGAATACGGGACCGTCGCCATCTGGGACAACCTGACTACCTCGCACTACGCCGTGGCCGACTACCTGCCGGCTTACCGGCGCATGCACCGGGTCACTTTCTGAAACGCGCCCTTGATCTTCCGGCAGCCGCGCCTGCGCTTGCCGGAACCCCGCAATATCCCCGAATGACCGGCAAACCTACCCCCCGCAGCGGCCCCGGCCGCCCACCCCGCCAGCACCAGGACGGACTCGACACACGCGACGCACTGATCCGCTGCGGCGTCGAAATCCTGACCGAGAAAAGCTTCGCATCGACCAGCATCGGCGAAATCCTGAACCGGCTCGACGTACCGAAAGGTTCCTTCTATCACTACTTCGACAGCAAGGAAGCCTTCGGCGTCGAGGTCATCGACCGCTACGCCGCCTATTTCGCCCGCAAGCTCAACCGCCAGTTGAGCGACCGGACGGTAGCGCCGCTGCAGCGCATCGCCAACTTCATTGCCGATGCCGGGCGCGGCATGGAAAAACACGATTTCCAGCGCGGCTGCCTGATCGGCAACCTCGGCCAGGAGATGAACTCGCTGCCGGAAACCTTCCGCGCCAAGCTGGAAGCGACCTTTGTCGACTGGCAGCAACGGCTCGCCCTCTGCCTGCACGCCGCGCAGCAGGACGGCGCCCTGCGCAGCGATGCCGACTGCGAACAACTCGCCGCCTTTTTCTGGATCGGCTGGGAAGGCGCCGTGCTGCGCGCCAAGCTGGTCCGCAAGATCGCCCCGCTGCTGATCTTTGCCGACGGCTGGTTTGCCGGCCTGCCGCGGGCCTGATTGAGACCTCGCCGCCCCGCCGGAACGGCTGCCGTACCGGGCATCCCGAGACCAATGAAATGCCCGGCCGGCACCCCGGCAATTCGCCGAATCGATATAGAACCGATCCCAATAAGCTATTCAGGTCTAAATCGTTCTCCCCACCCGGCGCGCTGCCTATAGTCCCAGCCATATCGAGGCGCGGACGCGTTTTCCGGAATCCCCAGAAAAAGCATCCGCGCATTTTTGATCCATCGCTAGACGCTTGGTCTGTTTTTCATTTCCGGGGAGATCGTCCCATGAAACTTCGTCTGATCCGCCAACAGGATTTCACCACCGGCTTGTTCTTTCTCGTCACCGGCAGCCTCTTCGCCTGGGGCTCGCTGTCGTACAAGATCGGCACCGCCATGCGCATGGGACCGGGTTATTTTCCGCTCGTCCTCGGCGCGCTGCTGGCGGTGATCGGTCTTTTCCTGGCCGCCCGCAACGCCCGCGTCGACCTGACCCGCGAAGAAAGCCAGTTGATCGAGAAGCCCTGCCTGCGCTCGCTGCTGTTGATCGGCGTCGCCATGCTGGTGTTCGCCTTTTCGCTGCAAAGCCTCGGCCTGATCGTCGCCACCGTCGGCCTGGTCGTCGTTTCCGGCATTGCCAGCCAGGCATTCTGCTGGAAGGAAATCGGCGTCCTGAGCACCTCGCTGGCCGCCTTTGCCTCGATCGTCTTCTCCTGGGCGCTCGGCCTGCCCCTGCAGGTATTTCCGGCATGATCGAACTGCTCGGACAACTGGGTCAGGGCTTCGAAGCCGCGCTGACCCTGGGCAACGTTTTCTACTGCCTGGTCGGCGTCACCCTGGGCACCCTGATCGGCGTTCTGCCCGGTCTTGGCCCAGTGGCGACGATTGCCATGCTGCTGCCGGTGACCTACGGCCTGCCGCCGCTGTCGGCGCTGATCATGCTGTCGGGCATCTACTACGGCGCCCAGTACGGCGGTTCGACCACCGCCATCCTGGTCAACCTGCCCGGCGAATCGTCTTCGGTGGTCACCTGCCTCGACGGTTATGCGATGGCGCGTCAGGGCCGCGCCGGCACCGCACTCGGCGTTGCCGCCCTCGGTTCCTTCTTCGCCGGTACCTTCGCCACGATGCTGATCGCCGTGCTGGCCACGCCGCTCTCGGAAATCGCCCTGAAATTCGGGCCGGCCGAATACTTTTCGCTGATGGTCCTCGGTCTGGTCGCCGCCGTTGTGCTCGCTTCCGGTTCGCTGCTCAAGGCCATCGCCATGACCTTGCTCGGCCTGCTGATCGGCATCGTCGGCACCGACGTCAATTCCGGCATCGAACGCTTCAGCTTCGGTATTCCCGAGCTTTCCGACGGTTTCGACTTCGTCATCGTCTCGATGGGGCTGTTCGGCATCGCCGAGATCATCCACAACCTGGAAAAGAACGAAAGCCGGCAGATCTTCACCAGCAACGTCGGCCGCCTGTGGCCGGGCCGCGAGGATTTCCGGCGCAGCTGGAAACCGGTCATGCGCGGCACCTTCCTCGGCTCGATCCTCGGCGTGCTGCCGGGCGGCGGTGCGGTGCTCAGTTCCTTCGCCTCGTATTCGCTGGAAAAGAAGCTCTCCGACGATCCTTCGCGTTTCGGCCAGGGTGCGGTGGAAGGCGTCGCCGGCCCGGAATCGGCCAACAACGCCGGCGCCCAGACCTCGTTCATCCCGATGCTGACGCTGGGCATCCCGTCCAACGCGGTGATGGCGCTGATGGTCGGGGCAATGATGATCCACGGCATCGTGCCCGGCCCGCAGGTGATGACCGAGCGCCCGGAACTGTTCTGGGGCCTGATCGCCAGCATGTGGATCGGCAACGCGCTGCTGGTGCTGCTCAACCTGCCGCTGATCGGCATCTGGGTGCGCCTGCTGAAGGTGCCTTATCGCCTGCTTTACCCGGCCATTCTGCTGTTCTGCGGCATCGGCATCTACAGCGTGAACCAGAGCGCGGTCGACATTGCCTTCGCGGTCGGTTTCGGCGCCCTCGGCTACCTGTTCATCAAGATCGGCTGCGAGCCGGCCCCGCTGTTGCTCGGCTACGTGCTCGGCCCGCTGATGGAGGAAAACCTGCGCCGCGCGCTGCTCCTCGCCCGCGGCGACGCCACCGTCTTCGTCAGCCGGCCGCTCAGCGCCACCCTGCTCGCCCTGGCTGTCCTGCTGATCGTTGTCGTCGCCCTGCCAGCGGTACGCAAAACCCGGGAAGTGGCCTTCCAGGAAGACTGATTTCGAACGCCTTTAGAAAACACCAAGAACCATGAGCCTCAACCCGCACAATCCCTACGCCATCGCCACCCGCGATCCCGCCGAATACCAGGCACAGCTTGGCGAACACCGTTTCCGGAAACTCCGGGAGCAGATCCGCTACCTGTGGTCCAACAAAGACTACTTCCGCCCGCGCTTCCTGGCCGCCGGCCTGACGTCGCCGGACGACATCCGCAGCATTGACGATTTCCGCCGCCTGCCGGCCTTCATGGACAAGGTCAGCCACCGCCAGTCGCAGGAAGATTCGCTGGCCCGCTACAACCACCCGTTCGGCCTGCACCTGACGGCACCGCTGGAGAGCGTCGTCCATCTGGCCGGCACCTCCGGCACCACCGGCCAGCCGACTTTCTACGCCTTCACGAAACGCGATCTGGAGATTTCGCACCAGACGCTCGCCCGCCTGTTCGCCGAAGCCGGCATCCGGCCGGGCGAGACGACTTTCCACGCCTTCGGCCTGTCGCTGTGGCTGGCCGGCGTCACCTACGTGCAGGCGCTGGAAGCCTACGGCGCCCGCCCGGTGGCGCTCGGCGCCGAGGCCGGGGTGCCGAAGATCCTGAATTACATCAACTTCACCCGACCGACGACGCTGTTCGCCACACCGTCGATGATCAACCAGCTGATCGACCGCGCCCCGGGCGAAATCGGCAAGCCGGTCGGCGCGCTGGGCATCCGCCGCATCCTCTGCGCCGGCGAGCCGGGGGCCGGCCTGCCGGCCTTCCGCCAGCGGGTACGCGAGCATTTCGGTGCTGAGGTTTTCGACATGATGGGCGGTGCCTGGCACAACGCGCTGATCTCCTGCGCCAGCAGCGACTACCACGGCATGCACTATCTCACCGACGATAGCTGCTTCCGCTACGACCTGGTCGATCCGGTGACCAAGGAACCGATTCCGCTGACCGACGGCGCCGTCGGCGAGGCCCTGCACACCGCGCTCGATTACCAGGCGGCGCCGGCCTTCCGCTATGCCACCGGCGACATCATCAGGATCAACGTCGGTGAATGCCCGGGCTGCGGCGTCTTCGGCACCCGCCTGCAGATCGTCGGCCGGGTCGACGACATGCTGGCGATCAAGGGGGTCAAGGTCTATCCGGCGGCGATCCAGAGCGTCGTCCTGCAGTTCCAGCCGGAAATCTCCGGCGAGCTGCGCATCCGTCTCGACGCGCCGCCGCCGCGCGTCGAAGGCCAGTTGCGCCTGGCCGTCGAAGCCGCCGCCGGCCTGCCGGAAGCCCAATGGCCGGAAATCGCCCAACGCATCGAGCAACGCATCCGCGAACTGCTGACCTTCCGCCCGGCGGTCACCCTGCTGCCCTTCGGCAGCCTGCCGCGCACCGGCGGCAAGACCAAGCTGATCGAAGTCGCCCCGCAACCCTGAGCATTTTTCGAGGAAATCCCATGTCGACCGTAAAACTCCCCCGCTTCACCCGCCGCGCCGCACTGATCGCCGCTGCCCTCGCCGTCCTGACGCCGTTCGCCGCCCAGGCCGACAATTGGCCGAGCAAGCCGATCAAGCTGGTCGTTCCCTACCCGCCCGGCGGCGCCGCCGATGCCGTCGGCCGGATCGTTGCCGAAAAGCTGTCGGAGCGCCTGCAGCAATCGGTGATCGTCGAGAACAAGCCGGGCGCCGGCACGGCCATCGCCGCCGACTACGTCGCCAAGTCGCCGGCCGACGGCTACACGCTGGCGATTGCGCCGACCGGCCAGCTGACGATCCTGCCGCACGTGCAGAAAAGCGGCCGGCTGGAGCCGCTGACCGCGTTCACGCCGATCTCCCAGGTCGCCTACACCGCCGTCGCCATCGCTGCCGCGCCGAATTTCCCGGCCGCCACGCTGAAGGAAGCCGTCGCCCTGGCCAAGGCCAAGCCGGGTGACGTGACGTTCTCGTCGTCGGGCAGCACGACGATCATCCACCTGGCCGGCGAGTATTTCGCCGGGGAAGCCGGCGTCAAGCTGCTGCACGTGCCGTTCAAGGGCAGCGCGCCGGCGGTCACGGCGCTGCTCGGCGGCGAGGTCAACCTGGCGTTCGACACACTCACCGTGCTGGCGCCGCAAATCAAGGCCGGCAAGGTCAAGGGCCTGGCGATTGCCGCCAAGGAACGCTCGCCGCTGCTGCCCGAGGTGCCCACCGTCGCCGAACTGGGCTATCCCGGCTTCGAGGTGCCGTCGTGGTTCGGCCTGGTCGGCCCGGCCGGATTGCCCAAGGAGATCGTCAAGCGGCTCAACGGCGAAATCACCGCCATCCTGGCCCAGCCGGCGGTCAAGGAACGCCTCGCCGGCCAGGCGCTGCAGGCCTCGCCGGGCACGCCGGAACAGTTCGCCCAGCGCATCCGCGACGACTACGCCAAGTACGGCAAGGTCGTCCGCCAGGCCGGCATCACGCTGGAGTAAACCGAGCGTGAGCCAGCACGACGCCCCGATCGACTACCTGGCGCGCACCCGCGCCTGGTATCTGGCGCTCGGCTACGACAAGCCCTACGTCTGGGCCCGGCACGACGACGCGCCGTTTTTTGCCCTGAAAAAGCCGTTGACCGCAACGACCGTCGCCCTGGTCACCACCGCCGCGCCGTACCGGCCGGAGCACGGCGACCAGGGCCCGGGCGCCCCCTACAACGCCGCCGCCAAGTTCTGGCAGGTCTATTCCGGCGACAGCGCCATCGACCACGACCTGCGCATCGCCCATGTCGCCATCGACCGCCAGCACACGACGATGCGCGACAGCGCCTGCTGGTTCCCGCTGCCCCGGCTGCGGGCACTGGCGGCGCGCGGCGCGCTGCGACTGGCGCCGCGCTTCCACGGTTTTCCGACCAACCGCAGCCAGCGCCAGACGATGGAGGTCGATGCGCCGGAACTGCTCGCCCGCTGCCGCGCCGACGGCGTCGAGGCGGCGCTGCTCGTCGCCAACTGCCCGGTCTGCCACCAGAGTCTGGCGCTGGCCGCCCGCCATCTCGAAGCCCACGGCATCGCCACCGTCGTCCTCGGCTGCGCCCGCGACGTGGTCGAACGGGTCGGCGTGCCGCGCTTCCTGTTTTCCGATTTCCCGCTCGGCAATGCTGCCGGCAGGCCGCATGACCCGGCCGCCCAGGAATTGACGCTGCTGCTCGCGCTGAACCTGCTGGGCGAGGCCGCGGCGCCGCGTACCACCTGGCAGTCGCCGCTGCGCTGGCCCGGCCCGGCCGACTGGAAACTCGATTACGCCAACCCCGAGCGCATCGCCGCCGACCAACTAGCGCGTCTGCGCGACGACGCCGAAGCCGCCCGCCTGGCCGCCCGCGCCCAGCGCGAGGCCACGCTCGGCCAGACCGACCAACCTGCTTTCTGCAGCCTCTGACCCCCAGGAAAACCCATGCCCGAAGTGCTTTACGAATCCCGCGACGGCGTCGCCGAAATCACCATCGACCGCGCCGACAAATACAACGTCCTGACCCACGAGGTGGTCGCCGAACTGCGCCTGGCCTGGGAACGTTTCAACGCCAGCCCGGAAGATCGCGTCGCCATCCTCAAGGCCAGCGGCAGCAAGGCCTTCACCGCCGGCGCCAACCTGCGCGACATTCCCCATGACCTGTGGCGCGCCATCCCTGGCGCCGGCATTGCGGTGGACAAGCCGATCATCGCCGTCACCGCCGGCCTGGTCGTCGGCGGCGGTCTGGTGCTGGTGCAGTTCGCTGATCTTGCCGTCGCCGCCGACAACAGCGTGTTTTCCTACCCGGAAGCCAAGGTCGGCTTCTCCGGCGGCCTGATCTCGTCGCTCGCCGCGCGCATCCCGCACAAGGTGGCGATGGAGTTGCTGCTGGTTGGCGGCAACATCGATGCCCGGCGCGCCTACGAGGTCGGCCTGGTCAATCGTGTCGTCCCGCTCGGCGAGGAACTGGCGACGGCCCGCACCCTGGCCGCGCAACTCGCCGCCAACGCGCCGCTGGTGCTCAGCCTGTTGAAGCGCTTCGTCGGCCAGACCCTGGCCAAGGGACCGACCGAACTCGCCGCCAACGCCCGCGCCGCGATCGAGACGATCAACACCTCGGCCGACTTCGTCGAGGGCATCACCGCATTCACCGAGAAACGCCCGCCGGTGTTTTCCGGCCACTGACCCCGGGAGACAAATCATGTCCTTTTTTTCCATCCGCAGCCTGTTGACCGCAAGTTTACTGGCGCTGGCAGCACCGGTTTTCGCCGATGGCTATCCGCAACGAGCCGTCAAGCTGGTCGTCCCCTTTCCGCCAGGCGGCACCGCCGACGTTCTGGCCAGATTGATTTCCGAACGCCTGTCGGCCGCCCTGGGCCAGCCTGTCGTGATCGAGAACAAGGGTGGTGCAGGCGGCGTGGTGGGCACCTTGGCAGTCGCCCGCGCCACCGCCGACGGCTACACCGCGCTGCTGACGACGACCGCCGTCGCGGTCAGCCCCAGCCTCAACCCGGCCGCCGGCTACGACGCCGAGAAGGACCTGACCCCGGTAATTAACGTCGCCGCCAGCCCGAACATCCTGCTGGCGACACCCGGTCTAGGCGCCAAAACGCTGCCGGAAGCCATCGCCAAGGCCAGATCGGGCAAACTCAACTACGGCACGCCGGGCGCCGGCACCACACCTCACCTGTCGGCCGAATACCTGTTCGGGACGCTGGCCGGCGTGACGGTCACCCACGTGCCGTACAAGGGCGGCGGCCCGGCGCTGATCGCCGGCATTGGCGGCGAAGTCGAGTTCGTGTCGATCCCGCTGCCGCCGGCCGTGCCGCACGTGAAAGCCGGCAAGCTGGTGGCACTGGCGGTTACCGGTGCAACACGCAGCCCGGTGCTGCCGCAGGTGCCGACGGTAGCCGAATCCGGCTTTCCCGGTTTCGAGGATGCCACCTGGGTCGGCCTCTTCCTGCCGGCCGGCGCGCCGGCCGAGGCGGTCAAGCGGCTGAATGGCGAGATCGAGAAGATCCTCGCCCGCCCGGAAGTCCGCGAACAACTCGCAGCCATCGGCTACGAGCCGGTCGGCGGTTCGCCGGCCAGGTTCGGCGCCTACCTGAAGCAGGAAGTCGCCAAGTGGCAGCGCGTCGTCAAGGCGACCGGGATCAAGGCCGAATGAGCGCCGACGGCTTCCACGGCGTCTTTCCCTACCTGGTGTCGCCGGTCGACGCGGCCGGACGGGTGAAAAGCGCCGTCCTCGCCCGCTTGTGCGACGACCTGATCGCGGCCGGCGTACACGGCCTGTCGCCGCTCGGTTCGACCGGCGAGTTCGCCTACCTGAACTGGGCGCAGAAGAAACGCATCGTCGAGGTCGTCGTCGACGCGGCGGCCGGCCGGGTGCCGGTGGTGCCCGGCGTCGCCGCCAGCACGACCGCCGACGCGGTGCGCCAGGCGAAGGAATTCGCGGCGCTCGGCTGCGCCGGCATCCTGGCCATCCTGGAAGCCTATTTCCCGCTCGACGACGAGGCCATCCACGATTACTTCGCGGCCATCGCCGGCGCCACCGACCTGCCGGTCGTGCTGTACACCAACTCGACCTTCCAGCGCGCCGACCTCAGCCTGCCGGTCATCGAGCGGCTGTCGCGGCTGCCGACGGTGCGCTACCTCAAGGACGCTTCGCCGAACACCGGCCGGCTGCTTTCCATCCTCGAGCGCACGGAAGGCCGCATCGAGGTCTTCGCCGCCTCCGCGCACATCCCCGCCGCCGTCATGCTGATCGGCGGCCGCGGCTGGATGGCCGGTCCAGCCTGCCTGGCGCCGCGGCAGAGCGTCGCGCTCTACGATTTTTGCCGACGCGGCGAGTGGACCGCGGCGATGGACCTGCAACGCCGCCTGTGGCGCCTCAACCAGGCCTTCGCCAAATACAACCTCGCCGCCTGCATCAAGGGCGGCCTGGCGCTGCAGGGCTACGCGGTCGGCGACCCGCTGCCGCCGCAGAAGGCGCTGTCCGCCAGCGGACGCGAAGACGTGCGGCAGTTGCTGACGCAACTGACCGAATTTCCATCATCCATTCACCAAAGACCATCACAGGGAGAAAACCCATGACCCATCGTCCGCTATCCCATCTCCTCGGCGCCTTCCTGGCCGTCGGCTCGCTGCTCGCCGCGGCCCCGGCCTTCGCCGCCGATCCGTGGCCGAGCAAGCCGTTCAAGCTGATCGTCCCCTTCCCGCCGGGCGGCGCCGCCGACACCGTCGGCCGCCTGTACGCGGAGAAGCTGTCGCTGGTGTTCAAGCAACCGGTGGTCGTCGAGAACAAGCCGGGCGCCGGCACTGCCATCGCCGCCGAGGCCGCGGCCAAGGCGGCGCCGGACGGCTATACGCTGTCGCTGGCGCCGGCCGGGCAGTTGACCGTGCTGCCGCACCTGAACAAGGCGATTCCCTACGATCCGTTCCGCGATTTCGCGCCGGTCTCCATCGTTGCCTCGGTGCCCTACGTGATCGGCGCCAGCGCCGTCACGCCGGCCCACAACGTCAAGGAACTGATCGCCGCCGCCAAGAAGGCGCCGGGCAAGCTGACCTATTCCTCGTGCGGCAACGGCACGCTGTGCCACCTGTCCGGCGAACTGTTCAAGAACCTGACCGGCACCGACCTGTTGCACGTGCCGTACAAGGGCAGCGCGCCGGCCGTCACCGCCCTGCTCGGCAACGAGGTCGACCTGGCCTTCGACACCCTGACCGTGCTGGCGCCGCAGATCAAGGCCGGCAAGGTCAAGGGCCTGGTGATTTCCGGCAAGGAGCGCTCGCCGCTGATCCCGGACGTGCCGAGCGCCAGCGAAGCCGGCCTGCCGCAGTTCGACGTCAATTCGTGGTTCGGCATCGTGGTGCCGGCAGCCACGCCGAAAGACATCGTGACGCGCTTGAACCAGGAACTGGTGCGCATTGCCCAATCGCCGGAAACCCGCGAGCGTTTGAGTCGCGGCGGCCTGGACGCGGTGCATACGACGCCCGACGCGTTCACCAAAACGATCCGCGACGACTACGCCCGCTGGGGCAAGATCGTCCAGGCGTCCGGTGCCAAGCTGGATTGAGGAGACTGTCATGAATGCACCCGCAGACCAGGCGGTCGACCAGGCTGCACTGCACCAGGCCCGCGTCGATCTCGCCGCCGCGTGCCGGCTGGTCGCGCTGTTCGGCTGGACCGACCTGCTCGCCACCCACCTGTCGATCCGCGTTCCCGGCCGCCACGACCGTTACTTGATCAACCCGCTCGGCGTCCTGTTCGAGGAAGTCACCGCCTCGTCCATCCTCGAGGTCGATCTCGACGGCCAGGTGGTGGCCGGCGACGGCGACCTCAACCCGGCCGGCATCGTCATCCACGGCGCCATCCACGCCAACGTCGAGCATGCCGCGGCGGTGGTGCATCTGCACAGCCGCGATGGCGTCGCCGTCTCCTGCCAGGAAGGCGGCCTGCTGCCGCTGACCCAGATGGCGCTGATGGTGCTCGGCGACGTTGCCTACCACGACTTCCAGGGCGTCGTTCTCGACGAGGCGGAGCGCGACTCCATCCTCGCCGACGTCGGCGACAAGCCGATCCTGATCCTGCGCAACCACGGCACGCTGGCGGTCGGCCGCAACATGGGCGAAGCTTTCGCCCGTATCTGGCGGCTCGAACGAGCCTGCCGCTTCCAGCTTGCCGCCCAGTCGGCCGGCGTGCCGCTGCGCACGCCATCGCCGGAAGTGATCGAGCGGACGCTCGAACAGGGGCGCCAGATCTACGGCACACAGGCCAGCTTCTTTCCCTCCGGCAAGCGGGAATGGGCCGCGCTGCTGCGCCGGCTCGACCGCGAATTGCCGGGCTACCGCAATTGAGCGCACTGCCGAACACTGCGGCGCCCCGCATTGCCGTCTTCGGTGCCGGCGCCATCGGCCTCTACCTGAGCAGCCGGCTGCTGGCCGCCGGCCTGCCGGTGACGCTGGTCAACCGCCCGGGCAGCCCCCTGCCTTTGCCGCTCACCGTCGAGGACGGTGAACGGTCGGTCGTGCACACCGATTTTCCGGTGCTGGCGGCCGACCGGCCAAAGGTTCACGATTTCGTCATCGTCACGATCAAGGCTCAGGAACTGCCCGCCGCCTGGCCGCAGATCCGACCCTGGCTGGGCGAATCCGGGCAACTGGTCGTCGCCCAGAACGGCCTGCCGTGGTGGTTCCTGCATCGTCTCGACGCTGGCAGCGTACTCCGCGCCGCCGACCCCGACGGCCGGCTGCTGCGCGGGATCGACCTGGCCCGGACGATCGCCTGCGTCATCCACAAGTCGGTCGACCGCATCGCGCCCGACCATGTCCGCGCCTTTGCCGTGCCCGGCGACCGCTTCGTCTTCGGTCGACCGCTCGTCAGCGATGAAAATGCCGCCGATGTTGCGGTCGACCGCCTGATCGCGGCATTTTCCGCTGCCGGGCTGAAGGCCGAAAGCGGCGGCGACATCGCCGGCGCGATCTGGGACAAGCTGCTCGGCAACGTCGTGCTCAATCCGTTGTCGGCCATCAGCGGCCTCGACATGGCGGCACTGCTTGCCGACCCGGCGCACTACCGGACCATCGTTGCCGGCATGCGCGAGGCGCAGGCCGTCGCGCTGGCCAACGGTCTGCCGGCCGGCCGCCCGCCGGAAGAACGGCTGGCGCGTACCGCCCAGGTCGCCGCCAGCGGCCATTTCCGCACCTCGATGCTGCAGGACCGCCGCGCCGGCAAAGCCCTGGAACTCGAACCCATCGTCGGCGCCGTGCTGGAACTGGCTCGTCGCCGCGCAGTACCCACCCCCACGCTGGCCCGGCTGTACGCCGAAGCCGGCCAACTTTCCCCCTGACTTCTGGAGCCACAACCATGAGCACCGAAAAACTCCTGACTTTCGTACAAGGCATCACCCGCCTGCTCGACAGCCACCCGGACGAAGCGACCATCCTCAGCCAGGGCCAGCCGCTGCTCGCCGAACTGGTGGCCAGCGACGACTGGCTGCCCGAACAATTCGCCCAGCCGCACCCGCAGTACTACCAGCAGTACCTGCTCTACGCCGATCCGCTCGACCGCCTGTCGATCGTCAGCTTCGTCTGGGGTCCGGGCCAGAAAACGCCGGTGCACGACCACCTGACCTGGGGCCTGGTCGGCGCCCTGCGCGGCCGCGAGCGGGAAACCAGCTATGAAAAACAGGCCGACGGCAGCTACCGGGAAACTGGTACCGCCTACCTGGCGCCCGGCCAGACCACTGCCGTCTCGCCGACCATCGGCGACGTGCACGAAGTCGCCAACGATCTCGCCGACGCGGTGTCGATCAGCATCCACGTCTATGGCCGCAACATCGGCCGCGTCCAGCGCCACGTTTTCGATCCGGCGACCGGTGCCGAAAAATCCTTCGTTTCGGGCTACGCTAGCGCCGTTGTCCCCAACCTGTGGAGCTGAACGATGGCCGCTGAGATTCGCCGGGCCGACTATGCCGAAGTCCGTGCCGCGCTGCTCGACAAGCGCGAGATCGCGCTGCTCGACGTGCGCGAGGAAGACCCGCACGCCCAGTCGCATCCGCTCTTTGCCGCCAACTTCCCGCTCGGCCGCATCGAGCTCAACGCCTGGGCGACGCTGCCGCGCCGCGACGTGCCCATCGTCACGCTCGACGACGGCGACGAGCAGGCCGCCGAAGCTGCCGCCCGCAAACTCATCGAACTCGGCTACAGCGACGTCGCCGTCTTTCGCGGCGGCGTGGCCGGCTGGGCGGCGGCCGGCGGCGAGCTGTTCCGCGACGTGAACGTACCGAGCAAGGCCTTCGGCGAACTGGTCGAGGCACGGCGGCACACGCCCTCGTTCTCGGCCGAGGAAGTGCAGGCCCTGCTCGACCGGAACGCCGACGTGGTCGTCGTCGACGTGCGCCGCTTCGACGAATACCGGACCATGAACATCCCCGGTTCGACCAGCGTGCCCGGTGCCGAACTGGTGCTGCGCGTGCCGGCGCTGGCGCCGAATCCGCAGACGCAGGTCATCGTCAATTGCGCCGGCCGCACACGCAGCATCATCGGCACCCAGTCGCTGGTCAACGCCGGCCTGCCCAACCCGGTCGCCGCACTGCGCAACGGCACCATCGGCTGGACGCTGGCCGGCCAGACGCTGCAGCATGGGCAAAATCGCCGCTTTCCTGCGGTCGACCGCAAAAATGCGCAAAAAGCCGCAGCCGCCGCCCGTCAGGTCGCCGACCGGGCCGGCGTCAGGCGCGCCAGCTGGGCCGACGTCCAGGCCTGGCAAGGGCAGCAGGGGCGCACCACCTACTTCTTCGACGTCCGCGACCCGGCCGAATACGAAGCCGGCCACCTGCCCGGCTTCCGCTCGGTGGCCGGCGGTCAACTGGTCCAGGAAACGGAAATGGTCGCCCCGGTGCGCGGCGCCCGCCTCGTGCTCGCCGACGACCTCGGTGTCCGCGCCGAGATGAGCGCCTCCTGGCTGGCCCAGATGAACTGGGAAGTCCATGTGCTCGATGCTGCGGTCGACCTGCCGGCCTTCAGCGAAACCGGCCCGTGGCAAACGCCCTTCCCGCCGACGCCGGCCGCGCCGCTGATTGCGCCTGCCGAGCTGGCCGCCCTGCTCGATGTGCCCGACGAAGTCGCCGTGCTCGACCTGACGCAGCACGCCAACTACCTGCGCGGCCACATTCCCGGCGCCTGGTACGCGCTGCGCTCGCAGATCGCCGACGCGCTGGCGCAGATCCCGCCGGCCCGCCGCTACGTGCTGACCTGCGCCAGCAGCCGGCTGGCCCTATACGCCCACGCCGAGATCCAGGCCCTGGTCGACGTGCCGGTCGTCGTGCTCGACGGCGGCAACGCCGCCTGGCAGGCCGCCGGCCTGGCGCTGGAAACCGGCCCGACCCGCCTCGCCTCGCCGCCCATCGACCGCTACCGCCGCCCCTACGAAGGCACCGACAACGCCAAGGAAGCGATGCAGGCCTATCTCGACTGGGAGTTCGGCCTGGTCGAGCAACTGGGGCGCGACGGCACGCACGGTTTTTTCGTGATCTGATCGCGAACATCCTCCAGGCAAAAAAATGCCCGCCGCGGAAATCCGGGGCGGGCAAATACGCAAACGCGCATGGAGAGAGATGACATGAAGGCCGCAGCCAGTCCTCAATGTAATGGTCGGCTCCCCCGGGCAAAACGATTTTGAATTGATAAGCTATTTCAGCGCACGGCGTATGGCGCCGATAGCGGCGAATACAGGACAGCCAGCGCAATGACCAGCATCGGGAAGGCCAAACGCGGCAGGCGACCGACCGGATGTGCCCGCCCGAATCGGCCGCCGACGTACAGCGACCAAGCACAACCGATCGCCGGCAGTCCCCAGGCCAACCCAGCTTGAAACCCGCCAACCGGAAAACCGAGTTCGCCGGCCAGACGGCACGCGTGCTGCATTGCGCCGAGCAGCCAGGTCATGCCACCGAGCGGAATCAACATGAAAGCCTGGCGTACGAACAGCAGCCGGTTGCCCATGGCGGCGATCGACAGGCCGACGGTGAGGCAAAGCGTCAGCATGCCGGCACCGCTCAGGATGTGCACGAAACGCGGTGACAGGCTCGGGGCGATCCCCGAAGCGCGCCACATGCCGGCCATCTCCGGTGCCGGGTGCATGACGCCGAAGCCCAGTCCGAACAGCACCACGATGATGCCAATGGCCCCGCCGATACTGGCCGGCCGGTCCCATGCGCCGGCCACCTCCTCCGCCGATGACCGCCAGGCCAGGCGCACCGCAGCGCGATGGCCGCTGCAGCGCCCGCACATGCTGCATTTCTCGTTGCCGCGCAGACGGCGCACGTCGAGCAGCAAGGGGCAATCGACGGCGCGCGGCAAGGGTTTCGGCGCGCCGTCCCAGGCCGCGCGGTCGACGCGGAAATGCAGCACGGCGCAGCGCGCCAGCAGCGAGAACAGACCGCCGGCCGGACACAGGTAGCGGCACCAGACGCGCTTGCCGCGGCCGATCAGCCAGCCGCACAGCACGGCGGCCAGCGAAGCGCCGCCGAGGGTGACGACGATGGCGCGCGGCGACTGGTAGGCGTCGACCAGGTGCTCGTAGAAGACGACCAACGAGAAGGCCAGCAGCGGCCAGCCGGACCAGCGCATCCAGGCGGGAATCTTGCCGCCGCGCCCGTGCTTGCTGGCCCATTCGGTCAACGCCCCGTCCGGGCAGAAAACACCGCACCAGAACTGGCCGAATAGCATCGTGCCGAGGATCACGGCGGGCCACCAGAGCCCCCAGAAGACAATCTCGGCGAACCCCGCCATACCGTGCAATGCGGCGGCGCGATCGGCCGGCTGCGGCAGCAGCGCCGGCCCGAACAGCAAGCCGTAGTAGACGACGACGAGCGCCCATTGCAGCGCCCGGATCCAGGCCTGCCGGCGCTGCAACCAGTCGCCGAGGGCCTCCAGGCGGGCATCGGCGAAGCCGGCGACGGCCTGCCGGACGATCATCCGCCGGCCTCGCCGCCCTTCCCGATCGCCTCGATGGCGCGCAAGGCCGCCTTGCGCACCTCGATGTCGGGGTCCTGCACGGTGCGTTCGCGCAAGGCCTCGAGCGCCGCCGCATCGCCGATCCGACCGAGCGCCCCGGCGGCTTCCTTGCGCAGGTTGCTGATCGGATGCGTCAGGTTGTCGATCAGCCCGGGCACCGCCGCGACCGCCCGCAGGCCGCCGAGCGCGGCGGCGGCCTTCAGGCGGACCTCCCAGGCGCTGTCCGCCAGTGCCCCGACCAAGGCCGGCGCCGACGCCGGTAACAGCAGTTTGCCGAGGGTGATCGCGGCTTCCTGGCGAACCTGCCAGTCGGCGTCGGCGAGGCCGGCGGCGAGGGCCGGCAGCACGGCGTCGTCGCCGGCGTAGGCCAGCGCGCCGGCGGCCGCCCGGCGGACCTCGGCGACGGCGTCGGCGCGCAGGCGTTCGGCCAGCCCCGGCAAGGCGTGGGCGTCCTTGAGATAGGCGAGCACGCCGACCGCTTCGCGGCGCACGGCCGGCGACGCGTCGGCGAGCAGGCCCAGGGCCGGTGC
>NZ_JACBFO010000008.1 GCF_021401135.1 Azonexus sp. R2A61
GAACTTCGCCGACAACACCGTCGTGATCGCCGCCGTCAGCGTCGTCTTGCCGTGGTCAACGTGACCAATCGTACCCACGTTCACGTGCGGCTTCGTACGCTCGAATTTTTCCTTAGCCATTATCGGTTCTCCAATAAAGGGTTACTTCTTGTTGATGACTGCCTCGGCGACGTTCTTCGGCGCCTCGGAATAATGCTTGAATTCCATCGTGTAGGTAGCACGACCTTGCGACAGGGAACGCAGCGAAGTGGCATAACCGAACATTTCGGACAGCGGCACTTCGGCACGAACTTCCTTGGTGCCGCCAGGCAGGTCTTCCATACCCTGGACAATGCCACGGCGGGACGAAAGGTCACCCATGACGTTACCCATGTAGTCTTCCGGCGTTTCGACGACAACCGCCATCATCGGCTCAAGCAGCGTCGGGGAGGCCTTCTTCATACCTTCCTTGAAGGCCATCGAAGCCGCCATGCGGAAGGCGTTTTCGTTGGAGTCCACGTCGTGGTAAGAACCGTCGAACAGGGTGAACTTGATGTCCACAACCGGGAAGCCGGCGAGCACGCCGCTACCGATGGCATCCTGCAGCCCCTTGTCGACCGCCGGAATGTATTCGCGCGGAACGACACCGCCCTTGATGGCGTCGACGAAGGTGTAGCCTGCACCCGGCTCGTTCGGCTCGATCTTGAGCCAGACGTGACCGAATTGACCACGACCACCGGATTGCTTGACGAACTTGCCTTCCTGCTCGACAGCCTTCTTGATGCATTCGCGGTAAGCAACCTGCGGCGCACCGACGTTGGCCTCAACGTTGAATTCGCGCTTCATGCGGTCAACGATGATTTCGAGGTGCAATTCACCCATACCCGAAATGATGGTCTGGCCAGATTCTTCGTCAGTACGAACACGGAAGGACGGATCTTCTGCCGCCAGACGGCCCAGCGCGATACCCATCTTTTCTTGGTCGGCCTTGGTTTTCGGCTCAACCGCCACGTGGATCACAGGATCCGGGAAAACCATCCGCTCAAGAATGATCGGCGCATCCGGGTCGCACAGGGTTTCACCTGTCGTCACTTCCTTCAGGCCCACACAAGCAGCGATGTCGCCCGCCAGAACTTCCTTGATTTCTTCGCGGTTGTTGGCGTGCATCTGCAGGATACGACCAATGCGCTCCTTCTTTTCCTTGACCGAGTTGAGCACGGTGGCACCAGAGTTGAGCACCCCGGAATAAACACGGATAAAGGTCAGCTGACCGACGAACGGGTCAGTCATCAGCTTGAAAGCCAGCGCGGAGAACTTCTCGCCATCGTCAGCCTTGCGGGAAGTCGGTTGCTCGCGGTCATCCACGCCTTGCACCGGCGGAATATCAACCGGCGAAGGCAATAGCTCGATCACAGCATCCAACATGCGCTGAACGCCCTTGTTCTTGAACGCTGTACCGCAAAGCATCGGCTGGATTTCGCAGGCCAGCGTACGAAGCCGCAGGCCTTCCTTGATCTTCTCCTCGGAGAGATCGCCGTTTTCCAGATATTCGTTCATCAGGTCTTCGTTGGCTTCAGCCGCCGCCTCGACCATCTGTTCGCGCCACTCGTTGGCGGTATCAACCAGATCAGCCGGGATGTCCTGATACTCGAACTTCATACCCTGCGAAGCTTCGTCCCAAACAATCGACTTCATCTTGATCAAGTCAACAACACCGGCAAAGGTGTCTTCAGCACCGATGGGAATGACAATGGGCACAGGATTGGCCTTCAAGCGCGTCTTCATCTGGTCAACGACCTTGAAGAAGTTGGCGCCGGAACGGTCCATTTTGTTAACGAAGGCCAGACGCGGCACGTTGTACTTGGTCGCCTGACGCCAGACAGTCTCGGACTGGGGCTGCACACCACCAACCGCGCAATAGACCATGCAGGCACCGTCAAGGACGCGCATCGAGCGCTCGACTTCGATCGTGAAGTCAACGTGCCCCGGGGTATCGATGATGTTGAAACGATGCTCCGGGAATTGCATGTCCATGCCCTTCCAGAAACAGGTGGTTGCCGCAGAGGTGATGGTGATACCACGCTCCTGCTCCTGCTCCATCCAGTCCATGGTGGCCGCGCCGTCGTGCACTTCACCGATTTTGTGGTTAACGCCGGTGTAGTACAGGATACGCTCGGTCGTGGTGGTCTTGCCGGCGTCAATGTGAGCGGAAATACCGATATTGCGGTAGCGCTCGATGGGAGTCTTACGTGCCACGTTAAAGCCCTCGGAAAATTAGAAGCGGAAGTGAGCGAAGGCCTTGTTGGCTTCGGCCATGCGATGGACTTCGTCACGCTTCTTCACGGCACCGCCGCGGTTTTCGGCAGCTTCCATCATTTCGGCCGCGAGACGCTGACCCATGGACTTTTCCGAACGCTTGCGGGCGGACTCGCGCAGCCAGCGCATGGCCAGCGCAGCGCGACGAGCCGGGCGAACTTCGACCGGAACCTGGTAGTTGGCACCACCGACGCGACGGGACTTCACTTCGACCATCGGCTTCACATTGGCCATGGCGGAGCCGAAGACTTCCAGCGGGTCCTTGCCGGACTTGGTGGTAATAATGTCGAAAGCGCCATAAACGATACGCTCGGCAACAGACTTCTTGCCGCTTTGCATGATGGCATTGATGAACTTGGAAACTTCGACATTGCCGAACTTCGGATCCGGCAGAATGTCACGCTTGGGTACTTCGCGACGACGGGGCATATTAACCTCAATTAAACACGATTCAGTTGAAAAGCCGGGAAGGGGTATTAGCCCACCCGGCCCTCTCGGCTACCCAAAAGAGCAGCCACTTACTCAAGCCACTTAGTGAATCAAGCAGCCTTCGGACGCTTGGCACCGTACTTGGAACGGGCCTGCTTACGATCCTTGACGCCCTGCGTATCCAGGGAGCCACGCACGGTGTGGTAACGCACACCCGGCAAGTCCTTGACACGACCACCGCGAATCAGGACCACGGAGTGCTCCTGCAGGTTGTGGCCTTCACCGCCAATGTACGAAATGACTTCGAAACCGTTCGTCAGGCGAACCTTGCAAACCTTACGGAGCGCGGAGTTCGGCTTCTTCGGGGTGGTGGTGTAAACGCGGGTGCAGACGCCACGCTTCTGCGGGCACTTTTCCAGCGCAGGAACCTTGCTCTTAGCCTTTTCGGCGACACGCGGCTTGCGCACGAGCTGGTTGATGGTCGGCATATCAAACTTCCTTCAACAGCCAGGCCCTGATTGGGCACGACGGCAATTTTGTTATCCAAAGCGGAGACAATGATTAGCCTCCGCCGACAAAGACCATAGATTCTATGGTTGATCAACCCCCATGTCAACGAGACATGGGGGCCGCATTACTTACTGAGCGTCACCAGCATCCTGAGCCACGACATCGGCCGGAGCTTCCTCCAAGGGGCGGTCGGCAGCCTGATCCTCGCCTGCCGCCTGCGCCTTGCGGCTTCGGTGATAGGCCAGACCGGTACCGGCCGGGATGAGACGACCGACAATGACGTTTTCCTTGAGACCGCGAAGTTCGTCGCGCTTGCCCATGATGGCAGCCTCGGTAAGCACCCGTGTCGTTTCCTGGAAGGATGCGGCAGAAATGAACGAATCGGTGGACAACGAGGCCTTGGTGATACCCAGCAACATATGTTCATAGGTTGCCGGGAGCTTCCCGTCGGCATTGGCGCGATCGTTCTCGGCGAGCAATTCAGCACGCTCCACCTGTTCGGACTTGATGAACTTGGTGTCTCCCGGCTCGACAATGGTCACGCGACGCAGCATCTGACGAACGATGACCTCGATGTGTTTGTCGTTGATCTTCACGCCCTGCAGACGATAAACGTCCTGCACTTCGTCGGTGATGTAACGCGCCAGCGCCTCGACACCCTGCAGACGCAGGATATCGTGCGGATCCGGCTCGCCTTCGACGATCTTTTCGCCCTTGTTTACCACCTGACCATCGTGCACTAGCACGTGTTTGTCCTTCGGGATCAGGAATTCATGCTGATTGCCATCAAGATCGGTAATGATCAGACGCTGCTTGCCCTTCGTATCCTTGCCAAAGCTGATGGTACCGGTGGTTTCGGCCAGCACGGACGCATCCTTCGGCGTACGCGCTTCGAACAACTCGGCCACGCGCGGCAGACCGCCGGTAATGTCGCGGGTCTTGGCCGATTCCTGCGGCATGCGGGCGAGCACATCGCCGACACCAACCTGTTGACCATCGGTTACCGAAATGATCGAGCCAACCTGGAAGGCAATGGAAACGGACTGTTCGCTGCCGTGAATCTTCACTTCCTGGCCGGTTTCGTCGATCAACTTGACGACTGGACGAACACCCTTCGCAGCGGCCTTGCCGCCCCGCTTGTGGTCAATCACGACCAGCGTCGAAAGACCGGTCACGTCATCAACCTGCTTGGCGACCGTGACACCCTCCTCGACGTTCTCGAACTTCACAGTACCGGCATATTCGGTAACGATCGGGCGGGTGTGCGGATCCCACGACGCCAGCTTGGTGCCGGCCTTGACGCTTTTGCCTTCGTCAACCGACAGCATCGCACCGTAGGGCACCTTGTGACGCTCGCGCTCACGGCCATGATCGTCGGTGATCAAGACTTCGCCGGAACGAGAGATGACGACCTTTTCACCCTTGGCGCTGGTGACATAGCGCATGTTCGCCGTGAAGCGAGCCGTACCAGCCGACTTGGCCTCTACCTGCGACGCGACGGCAGCACGCGATGCAGCACCACCGACGTGGAAGGTCCGCATGGTGAGCTGGGTACCCGGCTCGCCGATCGACTGGGCGGCGATAACGCCGACCGATTCGCCGGCATTGACCATCGTGCCACGACCAAGGTCGCGACCATAACACTTGGCGCAAAGGCCGTAGCGGGTATCACAGGTCAGCGGGGTGCGGACCTTGACTTCGTCGATACCGAGCTTGTCGATCAGATCGACCAGGTCTTCGTCCAGCATGGTGCCGGCGAAGATCACGGTTTCCTGGGTTTCCGGATCAACCAGATCGTCGACCGTGACACGACCAAGGATACGTTCGCGCAGCGGCTCGATGACTTCACCGCCTTCGACCAGCGCCTTGACCACGAAACCGTTCTTCGTGCCGCAATCATCTTCGGTGATCACCAGATCCTGCGTCACGTCGACCAGACGGCGCGTCAGGTAACCGGAGTTTGCCGTCTTCAGCGCGGTATCCGCCAGACCCTTACGGGCGCCGTGGGTCGAGATGAAGTACTGGAGAACGTTCAGACCTTCGCGGAAATTGGTCGTAATCGGCGTCTCGATAATCGAGCCGTCCGGCTTCGCCATCAGGCCGCGCATACCCGCCAGCTGGCGGATCTGGGCGGCGGAGCCGCGGGCGCCCGAGTCGGCCATCATGTAGATCGAGTTGAACGAATCCTGCTTGACCTTCTTGCCATGGCGGTCGATGACTTCCTCGTGGCCGAGCTCTTCCATCATCACCTTGGCCACCTGGTCGCCAGTCCGGCCCCAGATATCCACGACCTTGTTGTAGCGCTCACCCTGCGTGACCAGACCGTTGGTGTACTGGGTCTCGATTTCCTTCACTTCCGCTTCCGAAGCGGCAATGATCTCGTACTTCTTGGCCGGCACGAGCATGTCGTCGGAACAGAAGGAAATACCGGCACGGGTAGCCAGACGGTAGCCGTTCTGCATCAACTGGTCGGCAAAGACGACGGTTTCCTTGAGGCCGCAACGGCGGAAGGATTCGTCGATCAGCTTGGAAATTTCCTTCTTTTTCAGCGCCTTGTCGATCGCCTTGAACGGCAGCCCCTTCGGCAGAATGCGCGAGAGCAGCGCACGACCGGCGGTGGTTTCGGTACGGACCATTTTTTCGGTCCATTCGCCGTCGACCGCAGCCGGCTCGTATTGCTTCAGACGAACCGAAATGCGGGCGTGAATGTCGAGCTGGCCAGCAGCCATGGCGCGATCGATTTCAGCCACGTCGGCAAAATACATGCCCTCGCCCTTGGCGTTGATCCGCTCGCGGGTGGCGTAGTACAGACCGAGAACGATATCCTGCGAGGGCACGATGATCGGCTGGCCGTTGGCAGGCGACAGCACGTTGTTCGAGGCCAGCATCAGGGTACGCGCTTCCATCTGGGCTTCCAGCGACAGCGGCACGTGGACGGCCATCTGGTCACCGTCGAAGTCGGCGTTGAAGGCCGCGCAGACGAGCGGGTGCAACTGGATGGCCTTGCCTTCGATCAGGGTCGGCTCGAAGGCCTGGATACCCAGACGGTGCAGCGTCGGCGCACGGTTCAGCATGACCGGATGTTCGCGGATGACATCTTCGAGGATGTCCCAGACCACCGGCTCCTGGCCTTCGACCATCTTCTTGGCTTGTTTGATGGTGGTGGCGTAGCCGAGCACTTCCAGCTTGTGGAAGATGAAGGGCTTGAACAGCTCCAGCGCCATCAGCTTGGGCAGACCGCACTGGTGCAGCTTGAGCTGCGGACCGACCACGATGACCGAACGGCCGGAGTAGTCGACACGCTTGCCGAGCAGGTTCTGACGGAAACGGCCGCCCTTGCCCTTGATCATGTCGGCCAGCGACTTCAGCGGGCGCTTGTTGGCACCGGTCATGGCCTTGCCGCGACGACCGTTGTCGAGCAGGCTGTCGACGGCTTCCTGCAGCATGCGCTTTTCGTTGCGCACGATGATTTCCGGGGCCTTCAGTTCGAGCAGACGCTTCAAACGATTGTTACGGTTGATGACGCGACGATAGAGATCATTCAGGTCGGAGGTCGCGAAGCGTCCGCCGTCCAGCGGGACCAGCGGACGCAGGTCCGGCGGCAGCACCGGCAGCACTTCGAGGATCATCCAGTCCGGCTTGATGCCGGATTTCTGGAATGCCTCGAGCACCTTGAGGCGCTTGGCCAATTTCTTGTTCTTGGCCTCGGAACCCGTCACTTCCAGTTCGGCGTGCAAGTTCTCGACTTCGGTATTGAGATCGAGATTGCGCAACAATTCGCGAATCCCCTCAGCGCCCATCAATGCCTGGAATTCGTCGCCATGCTCCTCGACCATGTCGAGATACTGGTCTTCTGTCAGCAGTTGGCTGCGCTGCAGATTGCCGACCATGCCAGGATCGGTAACCACATAGGCTTCAAAGTAGAGCACGCGCTCGATGTCGCGCAGCGTCATGTCCAGCACCATGCCGAGACGCGACGGCAGCGACTTCAGGAACCAGATGTGGGCAACCGGCGAGGCAAGTTCAATGTGACCCATGCGGTCACGACGAACCTTGGCCAGCGTCACTTCAACGCCGCACTTCTCGCAGATCACGCCGCGGTGTTTGAGGCGCTTGTACTTGCCGCACAGGCACTCGTAGTCCTTGATCGGGCCGAAGATCTTGGCACAGAACAGGCCATCGCGCTCCGGTTTGAAGGTGCGGTAGTTGATGGTTTCAGGCTTTTTGACTTCGCCGTAGGACCAGGAACGGATCTTCTCGGGCGAAGCGAGGCCGATGGTAATCGCGTCGAATTCTTCCTCTGCGGTTACCTGCTTGAACAGGTCGAGCAATGCTTTCATCGTTTAACTCCTGAGCCCTATCAGTAACGTTCCAGATCGATATCGATCGCCAGCGAACGGATTTCCTTGACCAGCACGTTGAAGGATTCCGGCATGCCGGCATCGATCCTGTGCTCGCCCTTGACGATGTTTTCGTAAACCTTGGTACGGCCGTTGACGTCGTCGGACTTGACGGTGAGCATTTCCTGCAGCACGTAGGACGCGCCGTAGGCTTCCAGGGCCCACACTTCCATTTCCCCGAAACGCTGACCACCGAACTGCGCCTTGCCGCCCAGCGGCTGCTGGGTAACCAGGGAGTACGGACCGGTCGAACGGGCGTGCATCTTGTCGTCGACCAAGTGGTGCAGCTTCAGATAGTGCATGTAGCCGACCGTCACCTGACGCTCGAAGGCATCACCGGTACGACCGTCGAACAAAGTCATCTGGCCGGACGACGGCATACCGGCAAGTTCCAACATGGCCTTGATTTCTTCTTCCTTGGCGCCGTCGAAAACCGGCGTCGCAAACGGCACACCACTCTTCAGATTGTCAGCCATTTCGAGGATTTCAACATCGTTCAGCTCATCCAGATTTTCGGATTTGCCATTCGAGTTATAGACCTTGTCCAGGAAGCCGCGAACCTCCTTCGCGGATGCCTCGCGGCGCAACATGTCGCCAATTTTGAAGCCCAAGCCCTTGGCAGCAAGGCCAAGGTGCACTTCGAGAATCTGCCCGACGTTCATCCGCGACGGCACACCGAGCGGGTTCAACACGATGTCGACCGGACGCCCATCGGCCATATACGGCATGTCTTCCACCGGCAGAATGCGCGAGACGACACCCTTATTGCCGTGACGACCAGCCATCTTGTCACCCGGCTGAAGACGACGCTTCACGGCGACATAGACCTTGACCATCTTTTGCACACCCGGCGGCAATTCGTCGCCCTGCGTCAGCTTCTTACGCTTGGCCTCGAACGCGATGTCAAAATCCTTGCGCGCCTGCTCAAGGCCGTCCTTGACCTGTTCGAGCTGCTGCGCGATGTCGTCGTCGGCAACGCGGATGTCGAACCAGTGGTGCGGATCCATGCCATCCAGATAGGACTGCTCGATCAAGGCCCCCTTCGCCAGCTTCTTCGGGCCACCGTTAGCCTTTTTGTTCACGATCAGGCGCTCGACGCGGGCGAAGGCATCTCGCTCGACGATACGCATCTGATCGGCCAGATCCAGCTTGTAATGACGCAGGTGCTCATCGATGATCGATTGGGCACGCTTATCGCGCTCGATTCCTTCGCGGGTAAACACCTGCACGTCGATGACCGTGCCGGCGATGCCGGACGGCACGCGCAGCGAGGTATCCTTCACGTCGGAAGCCTTCTCGCCGAAGATCGCGCGCAGCAGTTTTTCTTCCGGCGTCAGCTGGGTTTCGCCCTTTGGCGTGACCTTGCCGACCAGCACGTCGCCAGCTTCCACTTCGGCACCGATATACACGATACCGGAGTCATCCAGGCGGGAGAGTTGTGCTTCGCCCAGCGAGGCAATGTCGCGGGTGATTTCTTCGGGACCGAGCTTGGTGTCACGGGCGACAACGGTCAGTTCCTCGATGTGAATCGAGGTGTAACGGTCTTCGGCAACGACACGCTCGGAGATCAGGATCGAATCTTCGAAGTTGTAGCCATTCCAGGGCATGAAGGCGATGAGCATGTTCTGGCCCAACGCGAGTTCGCCCTTGTCGGTGGAAGCACCATCGGCAACGACGTCGCCCTTGGCGATGACGTCACCGATCTTGACCATCGGACGCTGGTTGATGTTCGTATTCTGGTTCGAGCGGGTATATTTGACCAGATTGTAGATGTCGACACCGACTTCACCCGCCACGGTTTCGCTGTCGTTGACGCGGACCACGACGCGACCTGCATCGACGTAATCAACGACGCCACCGCGCAGCGCAACCACGGCAGTGCCGGAGTCGACCGCAACGGTGCGTTCGATACCCGTACCAACCAGCGGCTTTTCGGGACGCAGGCAGGGAACGGCCTGGCGTTGCATGTTGGCGCCCATCAGCGCACGGTTCGCGTCATCGTGTTCCAGGAACGGAATCAGCGAAGCGGCAACCGAAACGATCTGACCCGGTGCCACGTCCATGTACTGAACGCGGGAAGGTTCGGCGAGAATGGTTTCACCCTTCTCGCGGCAGGTCACCAGATCATCGGCCAGACGACCTTCTGCATCCAGCGCAGCGTTGGCCTGAGCCACCACATAAGCGCCTTCCTCGATCGCCGACAGATATTCGATCTGGTCAGTTACCTGGCCGTCGTTAACCTTGCGATAGGCCGTTTCAATGAAGCCATAGCTGTTGACCCGGGCAAACAGAGCCAACGAATTGATCAGGCCGATGTTCGGACCTTCCGGCGTTTCGATCGGGCAGACACGACCGTAATGGGTCGGATGCACGTCACGCACTTCAAAGCCGGCGCGCTCGCGGGTCAGACCGCCCGGGCCAAGAGCCGAAACGCGGCGCTTGTGGGTGATTTCCGACAGCGGGTTGGTCTGGTCCATGAACTGCGACAACTGGCTGGAACCGAAGAACTCCTTGATCGCGGCGCTGATCGGCTTGGCGTTGATCAGATCGTGCGGCATCAGATTGTCGGATTCGGCCTGCGACAGACGCTCCTTGACCGCGCGCTCGACGCGGACTAGCCCGGCGCGGAACTGGTTCTCGGCCAACTCACCGACCGAGCGCACACGACGATTGCCAAGGTGATCAATGTCGTCGATATCGCCGCGACCGTTGCGCAGATCGACAAGAATCTTGATGACCTCGACAATGTCGCGCGGCGACAAGGTCAGTTGCTCGCGGACTTCAACATTGGCGCCCAACGGCTTCAGCTTGGCAGCCAACGCATCGGCATCCGCGCGCAGCATGTTTTCGCTTAGCGAGCGGGGACCGTAAGGCAGACCAGCCACCAGATCCTGGATGGTCGACAACGCCATACCCGCGGCTTCGGCAAGGTTCTTCAGTGCAGCTTCGGCACGCGAGGCCAGGCTCTTGACCATGACCTTGTGTTCGATCACATCCTGACGCCCCAGGCGGCGATTGAACTTCATCCGGCCAACCCCCGACAGATCGTAGCGCTCGTCGGAATAGAAAAGACCGTTGAACAGAATCTCGACGGCCTCCTCTGTCGGCGGCTCACCAGGACGCATCATGCGGTAGATGGCAATACGAGCCGCCTGGCGCGAAGCAGTTTCATCGGCACGCAGGGTATTGGAGATGAAAGCCCCACGGTCCAGATCGTTGGTATACAGCGTTTCGAGCGACGTTATACCTGCTTCGCGCAGCTTGGCGAGCAGGGTTTCGGTAATTTCTTCGTTGGCGTTGGCGACGACTTCACCGGTGGAAGTATCAATGATGTTCTTTGCAACCACGCGGCCAATCAGGAAATCCTCCGGAACAGCGATCTGCTTCAAGCCGGCAACACCGATGTCGCGGATGTGTTTGGCGGTAATCCGCTTGTCCTTGGCAACAATAACCTTGCCATCCGGAGCCACGAAATCGAAACGCGCCATTTCGCCGCGCAAACGCTCGGGCACCAGAGCAAATTCGATACTTTCCTTGTTGATCTGGAACAGATCAAACTCGAAGAAGCGCTCCAGGATCTCCTCGGACGACATGCCGATAGCCTTGAGCAACGTGGTCACCGGCATTTTGCGGCGACGGTCGACGCGGAAAAACAGGGTGTCCTTGGGATCAAACTCGAAATCCAGCCAGGAACCGCGATAGGGGATCACGCGTGCAGAAAACAACAGTTTGCCGGAGGAATGGGTCTTGCCGCGGTCATGCTCGAAGAAAACGCCCGGAGAGCGGTGAAGCTGGGAGACGATGACGCGTTCGGTACCGTTGATGACAAATGACCCGTTGGTCGTCATCAGCGGAATCTCGCCCATGTAGACTTCCTGTTCCTTGACTTCCTTGACGGTATCCGGAGCTTCACGGTCCATGATCACCAAACGGACCTTGGCACGCAGTGAAGCGGCAAAGGTCAATCCCCGCTGCTGGCACTCGACGACGTCGAAAGCCGGCTCGCCCAGTGCGTAGCTGACGTACTCCAGCCGTGCATTTCCGGAATGGGAGACGATCGGGAAAATGGAAGTGAACGCAGCCTGCAAACCTTCGTTCTTGCGACGCTCGCTCGGCACTTCCGCTTGCAGGAAAGCAGAAAAGGATTCGAGCTGGGTCGCAAGCAGAAAGGGAACTTCCAGCACATTGGCGCGCTTGGCGAAGCTCTTGCGGATGCGTTTCTTCTCGGTGAAGGAGTAAGTCATGGTAACTCCGTGAGGGTGGAATCGGATGTCGGACCTGAGAAAACAGGCAAACGCAAGTCATCGACCGTCGTATTCCCTACGATGGTCTCGATGATTTGCGTTTGCCGTCTGGCTCGTTTCAACGGTATATCTGTTCGCGCTGAATGAATTTCACAAAGCAGAAAAGGGCTGGCGGCATTTTTGCCTCCAGCCCAACAGACACGGGTCGATTACTTGACTTCGACCTTGGCGCCAGCTTCTTCGAGTTGCTTCTTGAGGGCTTCGGCATCGGCCTTGGAAACGCCTTCCTTGACCGGCTTCGGAGCGCCATCGACGAGGTCCTTGGCTTCCTTCAGACCCAGGCCGGTAACGGCACGGACGACCTTGATGACTTCAACCTTCTTGTCGCCGGCAGCAGCCAGAACAACGGTGAACTCGGTCTGCTCTTCAGCAGCAGCGGCACCAGCACCACCAGCCGGGCCGGCAACGGCGACAGCAGCGGCGGAAACGCCGAATTTCTCTTCGAATGCCTTGACGAGGTCATTCAGTTCCATAACGGTCAGGGCGCCAACGGCTTCCAGGATGTCTTCTTTGCTAATTGCCATTTCAATAAACTCCTAAATCAGTTCGTATGCGGTAAGGATCAAGCGGCGGCGCCTTCGCGCTGCTTGGCCAGGGCGTCAAGGCCACGGACAAAGCCGGCGACCGGAGCCTGCATGACGTACAGCAGCTTCGAGAGCAGCTCTTCGCGGCTCGGGACGGACGCGAGCGCCTGCACACCAGCCTTGTCGAGCACCTTGCCGGCATAGGAACCGGCCTTGAGCACCAACTTGTCGTTGGTCTTGGCGAAGTCATTGAGGACCTTCGCTGCTGCCACCGGGTCGGTGGACACGCTGTAAATCAGCGGGCCAACCATGTGTTCGGCCAGGCCGGCAAACTGCGTGCCTTCCACGGCGCGACGCACCAGGGTGTTCTTCAGCACGCGCAGGTAAACACCGGACTCACGCGCCTTCTTGCGCAGCACGGTGAGGTCACCGACCTCAATGCCACGATATTCGGCGATCGCGATAGTCTCGGCGTTGGCTACTTGTGCCGACACCTCAGCCACGACGGCTTTTTTGTCATTCAGATTGAGACCCACAGGTCTTTCCTCCTTTCAAGTCATAACACGACAGGAGACATTCCCGTCGCCCTTACGGCGACCTGAACCAGAAGCTCGCCACCCTTGCGAATGGCAGAAAATCCGTTTCGGGAGCACCGTCTGCGCAGGTTTTCATGATTAAGCCCCTTGCGGAGCACCTGCGGTCTTTGACGATTCGTTGCCGCCAGGAAACCCGGCGACAACGACCCAAAGTTCTTAATTAGCCAGCCAGGCTAGCCTGATCAACACGCACCCCAGGACCCATGGTGGCGGACACCGCCACCTTTTTCAGGTACTGGCCCTTGGACGAAGCCGGCTTGGCTTTATTCAAGGCATCGATCAGCGCCTTCAGGTTGGTCTCCAGGTTTTCGACAGAGAACGAGGCACGACCAATCGTGGCATGCACGATACCAGCCTTATCGGTACGGTATTGAACCTGACCTGCCTTGGCGTTGTTCACGGCCGTGGCAACATCCATGGTTACGGTACCAACCTTCGGGTTCGGCATCAGGCCACGAGGACCGAGAATCTGACCCAGTTGGCCGACGATCCGCATGGCATCCGGCGTGGCGATAACCACGTCGAAATTCAGATTGCCACCCTTGATCTCGGCGGCCAGATCATCGAAACCGACGATCTCGGCACCAGCAGCCTTGGCAGCTTCAGCCTTTTCGCCTTGAGCGAAGACCGCAACGCGAACACTCTTGCCGGTACCGGCAGGCAGCACAACGGAGCCGCGAACGACTTGGTCGGACTTGCGTGCATCGACACCCAGGTTCACGGCGACGTCAATCGACTCGTCAAACTTGGCAGTTGCGGTTTCCTTGGCGAGCACCAGCGCCTCCTGAACAGGATAGAGCTTTTGTGCAACGATCTTGCCCTCGAGGGCTTTTTGCTTCTTGGTCAACTTCGCCATGTTACAGCCCCTCCACAGTGATGCCCATCGACCGTGCGGAACCGGCGATGGTGCGGACAGCGGCTTCCATATCGGCAGCAGTAAGATCCGGCATCTTGGTCTTGGCGATTTCTTCAGCCTGGGCACGGGTGATCTTGCCAACCTTGTCGGTGTGCGGCTTGGCGGAACCGGACTTGATACCGGCAGCCTTTTTGATCAGGATCGTTGCCGGCGGCGTCTTCATCACGAAAGTGAAAGACTTGTCAGCAAAAGCGGTGATAACAACCGGGATCGGCAGACCGGGTTCGACACCTTGGGTCTGGGCATTGAACGCCTTGCAGAACTCCATGATGTTCAGACCACGCTGACCCAACGCCGGACCGATCGGAGGCGAGGGGTTTGCTTTACCAGCCGGCACCTGCAGCTTGATGTAGCCAATAATTTTCTTGGCCATGTGTCACTCCTTGAAAATGAGTCGTAACGCGCGTTGACCGCAGAACGGCTACTGACGCTCCTCTTGCCGACATCAGGGTTGTCGACAGACCCTAAAACTCAAGACTTCTCGACCTGACCGAATTCCAGTTCGACCGGCGTCGCACGCCCGAAAATGGTGACCGAAACGCGCAAGCGATTCTTTTCGTAATTGACATCCTCGACCGAACCATGAAAATCGGTAAACGGACCTTCCTTGACCCGGACAACTTCGCCGATCTCGAAGAGAATTTTCGGCCGCGGCTTTTCGACACCTTCCTGCATCTGCTGCATGATCTTGTCGACTTCCTTCTGGGAAATCGGCGTTGGCTTATTGGCCGTTCCACCAACAAAGCCAGTGACCTTCGGCGTATTCTTCACCAGATGCCAGCTGTCATCGTCCATGTCCATTTCGACCAGCACATAGCCGGGAAAGAACTTGCGTTCGGAAATGGCCTTCTGACCACCCTTCATCTCGACAACTTCTTCGACCGGCACCAGTATCTGGCCGAACTTGTCCTGCATACCCAAACGGTTGATGCGCTCCTGAATGGCGCGCATCACACTTTTTTCAAAGCCCGAATAGGCGTGGACGACATACCAGCGTTTACTCATGATTTCTTCCAGCCCAGAACGAGGTCATACAACACCCACTCCAGACTCTTGTCGGTCACGTAGAGGAAAATAGCCATGACCACGACGAAGGCAAAAACCATCACCGTCGTCTGGGTGGTTTCCTTGCGGGAAGGCCAAACAACCTTCTTTGCCTCAATCACGGATTCGTTGGCAAAGGCAAAAAAGCGCTGCCCAGGCTCGGTTTTCCAGGCAACCAAACCCGACAGCGCCAGCCCAACGAGAACCGCCAGGACGCGCAAAATCATTGCCTGCTCAGAGAGCAGGTAGAAACCAGCCACGCCGGCAGCCAGAATAACCAGGGCCAGCGTAAACTTGATCTTGTCAGCCATGACGTTCGCGATCTTTAAAGAGTGGCAGGGGCGGAGGGAATCGAACCCCCGACCTTCGGTTTTGGAAACCGGCGCTCTACCAATTGAGCTACACCCCTGCGGCAGAGACATCAAAGCGCCCCGGTCTCCCGGAGCGCCCTTCTAAGCTTGACTACCGAAATTACTCGATGATCTTGGCGACGACGCCGGCGCCGACGGTACGACCGCCTTCACGGATGGCGAAACGCAGACCTTCTTCCATGGCGATCGGCGCAATCAGCTTGACCGTCATCGAGATAT
>NZ_JACBFO010000009.1:2500-5347 GCF_021401135.1 Azonexus sp. R2A61
AAGTCCGGCCGTAGTGGGTGATAGCCCCGTATGCGAAAACATCGCTGTGGTACTAAGTTAGCGAAAAGTAGGGCGGGGCACGTGAAACCTTGTCTGAACATGGGGGGACCATCCTCCAAGGCTAAATACTCGTGATCGACCGATAGTGAACCAGTACCGTGAGGGAAAGGCGAAAAGAACCCCGGGAGGGGAGTGAAATAGAACCTGAAACCGCATGCATACAAACAGTGGGAGCCTCCTTGTGGGGTGACTGCGTACCTTTTGTATAATGGGTCAGCGACTTACGTTATGTTGCGAGCTTAACCGAATAGGGGAGGCGTAGCGAAAGCGAGTCTGATAAGGGCGTTTAGTAGCATGGCGTAGACCCGAAACCGGATGATCTATCCATGGCCAGGATGAAGGTGCCGTAACAGGTACTGGAGGTCCGAACCCACTAATGTTGAAAAATTAGGGGATGAGCTGTGGATAGGGGTGAAAGGCTAAACAAATCCGGAAATAGCTGGTTCTCCCCGAAAACTATTTAGGTAGTGCGTCTTATATCACTGACGGGGGTAAAGCACTGTTATGGCTAGGGGGTCATCGCGACTTACCAAACCATGGCAAACTCTGAATACCGTCAAGTGCGAGTAAGGCAGACAGACAGTGGGTGCTAACGTCCATTGTCAAGAGGGAAACAACCCAGACCGCCAGCTAAGGTCCCCAAGACACAGTTAAGTGGGAAACGAGGTGGGAAGGCATAGACAGCTAGGAGGTTGGCTTAGAAGCAGCCACCCTTTAAAGAAAGCGTAATAGCTCACTAGTCGAGTCGTCCTGCGCGGAAGATGTAACGGGGCTCAAACTGTGCACCGAAGCTGCGGATATCCGTAAGGATATGGTAGGGGAGCGTTCTGTAGGTCTGTGAAGGTGTCTTGTAAAGGATGCTGGAGATATCAGAAGTGCGAATGCTGACATGAGTAGCGATAAAGGGAGTGAAAAGCTCCCTCGCCGAAAGCCCAAGGTTTCCTACGCAACGTTCATCGGCGTAGGGTGAGTCGGCCCCTAAGGCGAGGCAGAAATGCGTAGTCGATGGGAAACAGGTCAATATTCCTGTACCGATTCTAGATGCGATGTGGGGACGGAGAAGGTTAGGTCAGCCGGGTGTTGGATGTCCCGGTTTAAGCGTGTAGGCGTGCCCCTTAGGCAAATCCGGGGGGCTTAGCTGAGGCGTGATGACGAGGCACTACGGTGCTGAAGTGATTGATACCATGCTTCCAGGAAAAGCCACTAAGCTTCAGTCTAGATTCGACCGTACCGCAAACCGACACAGGTGGGCAGGATGAAAATTCTAAGGCGCTTGAGAGAACTCAGGAGAAGGAACTCGGCAAATTGACACCGTAACTTCGGGAGAAGGTGTGCCCCGGTAGGTTGTAGAGCCTCGCGCTCGAAGGCCGATGGGGTTGCAGTGAAATGGTGGCTGCGACTGTTTAATAAAAACACAGCACTCTGCAAACACGAAAGTGGACGTATAGGGTGTGACGCCTGCCCGGTGCTGGAAGATTAAGTGATGGGGTGCAAGCTCTTGATCGAAGTCCCAGTAAACGGCGGCCGTAACTATAACGGTCCTAAGGTAGCGAAATTCCTTGTCGGGTAAGTTCCGACCTGCACGAATGGCGTAACGATGGCCACACTGTCTCCTCCTGAGACTCAGCGAAGTTGAAATGTTTGTGAAGATGCAATCTCCCCGCGGCAAGACGGAAAGACCCCATGAACCTTTACTGCAGCTTTGCATTGGACTTTGAACCGGTTTGTGTAGGATAGGTGGGAGACTGTGAAACCGGGACGCTAGTTTCGGTGGAGTCAACCTTGAAATACCACCCTGATTTGTTTGAGGTTCTAACCTTGGTCAGTGAATCCTGACCGGGGACCGTGCATGGTAGGCAGTTTGACTGGGGCGGTCTCCTCCCAAAAGGTAACGGAGGAGTACGAAGGTACGCTTAGGGCGGTCGGACATCGCCCATAAAGTGCAATGGCAAAAGCGTGCTTGACTGCGAGACCCACAAGTCGAGCAGGTGCGAAAGCAGGTCATAGTGATCCGGTGGTTCTGTATGGAAGGGCCATCGCTCAACGGATAAAAGGTACTCTGGGGATAACAGGCTGATACCGCCCAAGAGTTCATATCGACGGCGGTGTTTGGCACCTCGATGTCGGCTCATCTCATCCTGGGGCTGAAGCCGGTCCCAAGGGTATGGCTGTTCGCCATTTAAAGAGGTACGTGAGCTGGGTTTAAAACGTCGTGAGACAGTTTGGTCCCTATCTGCCGTGGGCGCTGGAAATTTGAGAGGGCCTGCTCCTAGTACGAGAGGACCGGAGTGGACATTCCTCTGGTGTACCGGTTATGACGCCAGTCGTATCGCCGGGTAGCTATGAATGGAAGAGATAACCGCTGAAAGCATCTAAGCGGGAAACTCGCCTCAAGATAAGATTTCCCGGGGCCTAGAGCCCCCTTAAGGGTCGTCGAAGACCACGACGTTGATAGGTCGGGTGTGGAAGCGCAGTAATGCGTTAAGCTAACCGATACTAATTGCCCGTGCGGCTTGATCCTATAACCTTGAATCAACACGCAACTCCTAAACAATCACAACACCTTCTTCCCTTTTGCGTTTGACGAATACCTCGTCAAACAGACAAGTTACGCTTGGCGGCAATAGCCTGCTGGACCCACCCCTTCCCTTCCCGAACAGGACCGTGAAACAGCAACGCGCCAATGATAGTGAGCTTCCGCTCGCGAAAGTAGGTCACCGCCAGGCTCCCCATAACACTCGAGGCCCGTTACAAATACGTAACGGGCCTCCGTGCGTCTACTCAAAA